>CAJARJ010000013.1 GCA_903944345.1 Candidatus Omnitrophota bacterium | reverse complement strand
TATCTGGCCACGGCGCTCAATAGCACAGGCTTGGACAGCACCCTGCCGATCGGTGATCCCGACGATCTTACTGCCAATGGCGCACAAACCATCGCCCGCGCGGTTCTGCGCGAGGTCGTCATCCCCGTCCTGGAGCAGGAAGTAAATGAAGGCAAGAACTTCGCCCGGTTACGTCAGGTGTATCAATCGCTCATTCTGGCCACGTGGTACAAAACGAAGATTCGCCAGTCGCTGCTGTCCTCAGCCTATGTTGACCACAACAAAACGGCGGGGATTAATATCGACGATCCTCAGGAAGCCCGGCAGATCTGGGAGCGTTATGTCGAAGCTTTCCGCAAAGGGGCGTATAATCTGGTTACCGAAGAGAAGGATGCGGTGACTCATGAAACTCTGCCAAGAAAGTACATCTCCGGCGGGTGGACAGGGAAGATGGTTCTGGATTTTGCGCAGAATATTGTTTCCATGGAACCAGAAAAATTCGTGTATATCGGTGTTTTTTGCATGTTTGCAACGGAGAATAACAATGTCAAACCGGGAGATCCCAATCAGCCATTCGATGCGGCAGAAATCAGTCACAAAGCTAATGAATCAGGTGATGATTTAAAAGATCTATTCTCCGGGGTGCTGGAGCCGGAACTTCTGTTGGCTTCTTTTCGTCAGCAGTTGAAGGAAATACGTGACAACCCTGAACTTGGCACGCGCAGTTTGTGGTATGCAACGCAGAGGCTTTATCAGTTGGAGACCGGGCAAGCTGAAGAGGCCCAGGCATTTGATCCTACGGATGTCACCGGAGGCAAATACAGAAATCATAGCCGGTGGATGAAAGAAATCTTCAGGTCCGCTCAGTCTCTCGGAGGAGATGCGCTTATCAGGCGTTATTTTCGCGGTTTCAGATTTCTTTCAACTGAAGGCGTTCCGGTGAGCCTGGAGGTTAACCCGGGAGCGAACGAATTTCAGTATTCCAGGCTTGCGTTTTTTTTACCAGCCAGGGCAACATAGCAACTCTGCTCAGAATGCTGTCTGAAATGCGTTTGTTGCATGATTATTTGTCCGAGGAAGGCAGTCTGCCGCTGGTTGATGCGCAGCAAAGAAATGCTGTTTACGAGATAGCTGACGGCATTTATGCCAGTGCAGTTTCCGATTCGTTCCGACGTTACATCTTGCAGGAAACAAATAAAGCCGGGGAGGTTGTTGCCAGTATCGAGGTCAAGATTCCGGGAGAATACCCGAACCGGTACGTTCTGAGCGAAAAGAATTACAGCCTGACAAAGGAACTCTCTGACGCCTTTGATGACAGTCACGTTGTGGTCAAACCGCTTTTTATCCTCGAGACAGAAGGCGAATATTTTATTTATGGCAAGAGGGTGCGTTTCAGCAGTCAGTTTCCCTTAAGGGTTATCGGTTTTACCTACGACGACGGGCTAAGGATAACGGAACATTTCAGTCGCGATGCGAAACGTATGATTGCACAAACAGCGGCATACGCGGGCCTGAGCGTTGACGCTTTCAAAAAAACGGTGGTCAGAGAAACATTCAAGGCGGTGATGGCGGCTCACCGGCTGGGTTATGTAGGAACCCACGATCCCGACAGTGCCGGTGATATAAGGTCGATACTCGGCGGCGTTTACACTCAGGAGAGCATTGCCGCTGCCGGAGCAAACGCGCAAGAGCTTGTAGGCATGGGGCTTCTGGCAGAGGCTCCGCTGTCAGTCAGATGCTATACCATTTCAGAGAGGATATATTTTAAAGTGCGCGCGCTGGCGCTGGGTACCGAGCAGAAGGGGCAGCTCAAGGGCATGTTGCAGGAGATGATGGGCGAAACTGAGGCTGACAAAACAGTTGACCTTCTTGTGAAAATGTACCAAAGAAAGATCGACTATGTAAAGGTGGCAACCGATATGCATCTGTCCAATTTCAAGATAGTTCTTACCGGGGATGAAATCGGCAAGTGGGTTGGAGTCCTTTCGGTAGGTGATTCGGAGGCTTATTGGAAACCGTCTGATCCAGAGGTGTTTGGCCGTATATCCGGATGGGAAACAGAGGTGCTCGTCAAATATCTGAAGGAAACCGGTTTTGTTTTGTCTGATGAGGAGTTCGGGCGGTTGAAGCAGGAAGCCTCGCACGCCCTGGATGAAGCTTTGGTTCGAAAGGACCAGCAGGGAGGTATTGATCTTAATGCGGTCGAGTCTTTGCTGTCGGCACAGGACACGGGCAGCCCGGTGGACTTTATCATTGACCCGAAACTCTTGCGCCAGCTCAACCAAGCCCAAGGCCTTATCCCCGTAATTAAATCGGTGACACACAGAATTATTCTTTGACATATTTTGACATCTATCGTATTTTACTGACGTTCCAGTTCCTCTTACGAAACTGGTTCATACAACCGCCCGTTCAGAAAATCCCCTTTTTCTGATTAAATTCAACGCCACACGGCCTGGACGATTCCCTCGTTGTCTAAAGGCAACTGGAGAAACTATGCCTCGCAAAGCCCGTATTGTCGTTCCTGGTCAGGCGCATCATGTTGTACAACGCGGTAATCGCCGTCAGCAGGTCTTTTTTAACAAAGAGGACTACCAGCATTATCTGGAACTGCTCAAAGAAAATGCTGCCAAACATAAAGTCCTTGTTTTGGGTTATTGTCTTATGCCCAATCATGTGCATCTGATTCTTGTGCCGGAGGATTTTACCTCCATGTCGAAAGTTGTAGCCCGAACACATTTTCTTTATACTTACCGAATTAACGCCAGAAAGAAATGGCGCGGCTATTTATGGCAGGGGCGTTATAGTAGTTTTGTTATGGGAGACATTTATTTGTTAAGATGTTTGCGTTATATTGAACTTAACCCTGTTCGTGCGCATATGGTTACTCAGGCGCAAGATTATGCCTGGTCGAGTGCGCGCTCACATGTAAGAGGCGACGTTGATTTGTACCTTAACAGCTGTCCGTTGCTGCAAGAAATTGAAAACTGGGGCGTGTTTTTGCAAAGCCATGATCCCGAGAAGGAGATGGATCATTTTCGTAAAAGTTTTCGAAACCCGGTTCTTTGCCTGGATGACGCACTAAAGCAAAAGCTGAAAGCACAGGGGATTGATGTCGACGCCCTGTCGCCTAAACCAGTAGGACGACCATCAAATTAGTAGGAATTAGTGACACACAGAATTGTTTCTTAACATATTCTGACATGCGCTACAATCGGCAGGCAATTATGCTAGTCAGAACTCCGTCTGGAATGTAAAATATGTCACAAAACAATTCTGTGTGTCACCAATTAATTTCTTCTGTTCGCATCGACAAATGGTTGTGGGCGGTGCGTATTTGCAAGACCCGTTTGATTGCAACCGATTTGTGCAAACGGCATAAGGTCAGCGTTAATGGCCAGCCGGTGAAACCCTCGCGGGATGTTGTGGCGGGTCAGATTGTCGTCGTCCGCAAAGATGGGATTGGCTGGCAATACCGGGTACTGAAATGTATCGATAAGCGGGTCGGGCCACCGGTTGCAAAAGAATGCTGCGAAGATATAACGCCTCAAGAGGAGAAAGATAAACTTGCGCTTGTCAAGGGCGGATGGATTCCTCGTCGGGCTCCAGGTGAAGGCCGGCCCACCAAGAAAGAACGCCGGGAAATGGACCGGGTGCTGGGCTTGTAAAAGCAGGGTGTTCTGGGGTTAGAATTGGATGCTTGTTAATTCATATACAGATCAGGATCGTAATGGCACAATCAAAACAAAGTAATCTGGCTTACTGGAAACAGTTAAAATTTTTTGTTGATGAACAGAAACTGGACTGGACCTTTACTTCTCTTGACGGTGAAGTCCAGGCGGTGGTCGGAATTGGTTCTCCCGAGCATCGGATGCATTTGTTGCTTAATGATCAGTATAACAAGAATACAAAAACGGCTATTGCAGCAGGGTTCTGGATACCGGATTCCAAAGAGGCGTTTTCCTACCTGAAAGACAAGCGAGGTTCGATTGAGGCCCAAATGGGCAAAGCGCTCGTGTGGGACAGCAAGCCCGGGCGCAAGTCCTCCTGGATTTGGGTCAAAACCAATGTTGACCTGGCACATGAAAAAAACTGGCCGACATCTTTTGAATGGTTCGCCGTGAACGCCACCAGGCTCAGGGATGTCTGTTACCAGGGGCTGGAGTAGGGAGCCTTTGCTTCTTTCATTCCGTCTTGTTTTTCTTTGTAGAAATGATATATTTAACCCTTAAATAGCAGGTAGATATGCTGAATATCAGATATACTGACGCATGTGCTTTTAGTGCGCCGCGAGTGGGGTCGACACAATTCTGTGTGTCACGAATAAACGCCGAATAAACGAAAGGGTTGTATGAAAAAAGCGCTGGTTACGGGGATTACCGGTCAGGACGGAGCCTATCTCGGCGAGTTTCTATTGGCCAAAGGATACGAGGTGCACGGCATCAAACGCCGCAGCTCGATGTTCAATACGCACCGGGTCGACCATCTCTACCAGGATCCGCATGAAACCGGTGTCAAATTCAAGCTTCATTATGGCGATTTGACGGATGCCACCAACCTTATTCGTATTGTCCAGGAAGTTCAGCCCGACGAAATTTATAATCTGGCAGCCCAGTCACACGTCCAGGTTTCCTTTGAGACGCCCGAATACACGGCCAATTCAGACGCGCTTGGCACCTTGCGTCTGCTGGAAGCTATCCGTATTTTAAAGCTCGACAAGAAAACCCGTTTTTACCAGGCTTCAACCTCGGAGTTGTACGGTAAAGTCCAGGAAACTCCCCAGAAGGAAACCACGCCTTTTTATCCGCGCAGTCCGTACGCGGCGGCCAAACTTTATGCCTACTGGATTACGGTCAACTACCGCGAAGGGTACAACCTTTTTGCCTGTAACGGAATTTTGTTCAATCATGAATCGCCGTTACGCGGTGAAACTTTTGTGACTCGCAAGATCACCCGCGCGGCAGCCCGTATCAAGCTCGGCCTGCAGAAAAAGATGTATCTGGGCAATCTTAATTCCAAACGCGACTGGGGTCATGCCAAGGACTATATTGAAGGCATGTGGCTCATGCTCCAGCAGGACACCCCCGACGACTTTGTACTGGCTACCGGCGAGACTCACGAAGTCCGCACGTTTGTTGAGCTGGCGTTCAAAGAGCTCGGTATAGACATCAAGTGGCAGGGCAGCGGGGTAAACGAAAAAGGCATTAACCCGGCCAACGGCCAGGTGGTGGTTGAAGTTGATCCGCGCTATTTCAGGCCGACAGAAGTTGATCTTTTGCTGGGAGACCCGACCAAGGCTCGCACCAAACTCGGCTGGGTTCCGAAGTATACTCTGGCGCAACTGGTCAAGGAAATGGTCGATACCGACCTGGCCGAAGCCCGCAAGGAAATTTTTCTCAAGAGCGAAGGCTTTAAAACCATGAATTTCCACGAATAACCTTTTATGGACAAGACCAGTAAAATTTTTATAGCCGGGCACAGAGGCATGGTGGGTTCGGCTATTACCCGCGAATTACAGCGTCAGGGCTACACCCGTCTGCTTACGCGAACACACGCCCAGCTGGACCTTACCCGCCAGGCGGAGGTGGAAGCTTTTTTTGAACTGGAACGTCCCGACTATGTGTTTCTGGCCGCGGCGCGGGTGGGTGGCATTCTGGCCAACAGCACGTACACCGCCGATTTTATTTATCAGAACATTATGATCGCGGCCAATGTTATTAATTCCGCGTACAAGTTCAAGGTTGAAAAACTTCTTAACCTGGGTTCGACCTGCATCTATCCCAAACACGCGCCCCAGCCCATGAAAGAAGAGCATTTGCTGACCGGATCGCTCGAGCCTACCAACGAAGCTTACGCGGTTGCAAAAATTTCGGCCATCAAGTTGTGCCGTTATTATAACGAGCAGTATGGCACTAATTTTCTCTCGGTAATGCCCACCAACCTGTACGGTATCGGCGACAATTATCATTTTGAGGGTTCTCATCTTTTACCGGCCATGATCCGCAAGTTTCATCTGGCAAAGATGCTGCAAGAAAACAAGTTTGAGGCTATTGCGGCCGATTTCAGGTCATATGGTTTCCCAAAAGGTTTTGAAGGACTTGAAGATTTTTCCCCTACGCGAATCGTGGCGGCCTTGGCCTCGGTCGGAATTACTGCCCATACCCTTACCTTGTGGGGCACCGGCACTCCATTCCGCGAACTGCTTTATGCCGACGATCTGTCGCAGGCATGTGTATTTCTTATGCAAACCCGCCAGGCCAATGAGCTGGGGGAGTTTGTCAATGTCGGAACCGGTGCAGATTCAAGCATCCGTCAGATCGCCGAGCTGGTCAGAACGGTTATCGGTTTTGACGGCACTATTGCCTGGAACCCTGCCAAGCCCGATGGCACGCCAAAAAAGCTGGCCGATGTCTCACGCATCAACGCGCTGGGCTGGACGGCTACAACAGCGCTAAAAGACGGCATTCTTGCGGCGTATAACGATTATCTCAAACCGGTATCGGTGTAGTGGCCGGCCTTGTGTCGGCCTGAATAGAGCCCCTTCTCCCCGCGGCATGTAAAATATGTCAAAAAACAATTCTGTGTGTCACCAATTATCTCCAATTATCCTCTGTCTGGCATTCCGGTAGTTTATATTCCATACTTTCCTTATGCTTATAAGGGAAGTAGTTTGTTTCGCCATCCTTCTGGCCTTTCTGGTTCAGAGCTTGGCTCCAGCGCATGCCCGGGCTGTTTTACCGCCACCCGGAGCTATGCTGTCTTTGAGCCCGGCATTTCATCCGCCTTTGCTTAAAGGGCTTAAGGTATATCCCAAGGAGCCTTTGCGTTTTGATTTTATTCTGGATCCCGGTCAGCCCTGGCCGACAGACGCAGAGCCTGGTTTTGTACCCGCTCGGTCGCAGGCTGATCTTAAGAAAGAATCCGAAAAACTCGTCAAATATTTTCTGGCCAGCCTGACCGTTCCCGAAAAAGATCTGTGGGTTAACCTGAGCCCGTACGAAAAAGACCGCATTATTCCTGAAGCTTTTGGCCAGACGGAAATGGGCCGAGACCTTCTGGCACAGGACTATGTATTAAAACAGCTGACCGCGTCGTTATTGTATCCGGAAGGGGAAACCGGCAAGAAGTTCTGGCAGAAGGTGTATGCCCTGGCGCAGGAAAAGTATGGCACAACGGATATTCCGGTAGACACTTTCAACAAGGTCTGGATTGTGCCGGAGAAGGCGGAAGTGTACGAAAATGTCGAAGCCGGTGAGGTGTATATAACGGCTGCTCGACTTAAGGTGATGCTGGAATCCGATTATCAGGCGATTGAGAAAAACAGAATGGATGCCAATGGCGCACAAACAATTGCCCTTGCCGTTTTACGCGAAGTGGTCATTCCTCTCCTGGAGCAAGAAGTTAATGAAGGCCGGAACTTCGCGCCATTGCGTCAGGTGTATCAGTCGCTTGTTCTGGCCGCATGGTATAAGAGAAAAATCAAACGGTCGCTGTTATCGGCCGTTTATGTCGATCGAAACAAGACCGCAGGAGTCAACATCGACGATCCCGCAGAAGTGCAGAAGATCTGGATGCGGTATGTGGATACATTTCGTAAAGGAGTGTATAACCTTGTGCGTGAAGAATTTGATTCAATTTCTGAACAGGTTATTCCTCAGAAAATATTCTCGGGTGGTATGGACTGCTCTCAAATCATGGATGTCGTTCGTAGTACAGGATCAGAAATGAGATTTCTTGCTGTTGTGGGGTTGAAAATTTCTGTCCGGCTGAAGGCGCTATTGTCAGGAAGCGGTAATCACACGACTCATTTGGAGCTGGCTGACCAGACAGTTGAGCATGTGTTTTCGGGCGGGGCCAGGTTGCTTACCCGGTATATACTGCCCTTTGATGTGAACAGTGGATCAAATGGTACGTTTCGTATGGATACTCCAGGGGAGATAAGAGAAACGGAATGGGGTATTCAAACCTCATCTTTGGATCAGATAGATAGAGTGATGAAATTGCGTGCCATCATTCTTTGGGTGTTGAATCAACGACGTCAAAGTGGCGATCCGGTTGTAATTATTGACTGGGGTGCCGGTCAGGGAAATGCTCTTCATGAGATATCAGAATGGCTCAAGGCAATGCGCATCAGCAATGTGCGGTTGATAGGGTACTCGGATTCTTTTTATGATCAGTGGAGGTTTTTACCTGAAAATATTACCATGATATGGGGCATGCCCGAGCAATTGGTTCCAATACTTGAGGATCAGAAGGTCAAACGCATAGATCTCATGTACAGTCATTATGGCATGATACACTTCAAGAAAGCGGGTCAGCGTTTTATTGAGCATATCGGGCAATTGCTGGAGTTGATGGATAATAAATCGGTTTTAAATAATTTTCCTACGGGGTTGTTGCTGGACGGAGTCGAAACAAGTTCGCAGACGACTTTGAAACAGTTTCTTCCTTCGGGAAAACGGATGCCATCCGAAATATTCAGGCTTATGCCGAAGGAGGCAAGGTCGAATGTTTCCGGGACTGGCGGTATCGATCTTGATCCGGAAAGAATCGATCTGGCGACTCAAAATTCCGGAGGTGATATCAAATTTGAGATCAACCCTGTTCAGCTTGGGCAATTACAGTCTGCGTCCGGCTTTGTTCCGGAGATTGTTTCAATTGAGCCGCTGCATAATTAAGGCGGCCCATCGAGTGGTGGGGAATGTAAAATATGTCAAAAAACAATTCTGTGTGTCACCAATTATTTTTCTTTTTCTTGCTTGTTGTTCCGGCAATGGTTTGGGGTGCGGCTATTAATCCTGATCAGGCAAAGACCGGGATAGAAACGCTTTTGTTATACGAGATTGAAGAACTTCAGAAAGCCAAAGATCAACCCCCGCCCCAATTCCTTTCTTCAATAGCCCCGCTGCAACAATGGGGAAAGTATGAAATGACTCCCGAGCAGTGGCGAATAGAAATTGATAGTCAGCTGAAACCCTTACAGAATCTGTTGACTTTGGTCAATCAGACAGCTCCCGAGCAGTTGGCGGAGTCGATCACCCGGATTTATTGGGGAGAGGCGCAGGATCCTGAACAGTATCCTTCCATGGTCAATTATGTTGTAGCCTTGGGCGAGTTAGCGGTTGTGTATATTGAACGGGATTTTGATAAAGCGGATACTGAGGCTCAAATAAAAATGCTCGGTTTGCTGGGACACCTGCGTTCGCGCAGCAACCTTGCCAGTGTTCGAAAGGGCATGGATTCCGCCGACGAAAGGGTGAGTGCATCGGCGCAAACCGCGCTTGTAAAGATTTTAGGAATTGAAGCTAAACCTGAGCTTGAGAAAATGCTGGTTCTTTCAAAAAACAGCTGGTCTGTCATGCATACACTCGGCGAAATGGCCTTGACGGGTGATCCTGATTGGTATCGAAGTTTCTTTGCTATGGTCCGAAAAGGGAGTGTCACGTTACATGATCTGGTCAGTATAAGCAATCCGGATAACTGTCCTGAAGGGGTGATCGGTGAAAATGCCGATTTTCTGGCGCAGACCCTTTTGGCTCCAGAAATGGCTAACAACCATGGTGATAAATTCTGGGCCAAAGATCTGATCCTCAGGCTTGATCGCCCCGAGTACATTCGTCACTTGACGGGGTTATTGCCCGGTTTGTTGCATGACAGATACAGGTATGGCGGAACTCTGAAGCCTTATTCGTCATTGTCCGCGGCGCAACAGGAAAAAACGTTCGGCTTCTTTGATAATCAGGCGGATATTCTGATCGCAAAAATTATTGCTGTTTTGTCTGTTGAAGATATGTCGGGCATGTTAAGCCGGTCTGCGAATACTCTGGAGCGTTTGTATCTTGCCTCAGTTTTGAAATTGAAGACGGGGCAGTCTGCGGCAGTTGAGGAAGAGAGTTTTAGTTTCGGAGTTGAGGTGCTTGATGGCAGTGGAAAAATTCTTGCCTCACAAGAGTTCTTTATGAAGCCTGGCGAGCATCAGGTTATTGCGATAGCTCCTTCAGATACAGAATATGTTGAGCGCCATCTTGAGACAACACTTCGCCTGGACCGGTCTGAATGGTCATTTGTGATGGCGTGCGTGATTGACTTCAAGCCGCATGGAGCAGGTTTTGATCTCATTGTCCCGATGGGTGGAACGGCTGAAATGCATTTATATGATACTGTCTCAGGGGAACGCGAGCTTCTGGTCTGGCGGTTCAGGCATATAGCGCGCGCCCCTCGTATGGCACCGACTCCTCCAGGCATGTAAAATATGTCAAAAAACAATTCTGTGTGTCACGAATTATTTTTACTCTGCTTATCGTTTTTATTATGTTATCCGGCTTTTGCGCAGGTGTCCGTGGAGGCAGATTATGCCTTGTCCGCTCAGGTTCCCGTCCTGCTTGCGGTCAGGATAGACAGAAACGATCCTCTTCATCTTGAGTTTATTGTTGATGAAGGCGCTGCTCCTCTGGAGAAGGCTGATTTCAAAGAACAGACGGAGCGCATGATCCGGTATTTTCTGGCAGCGCTCACGATGCCCGAGCAGGATCTCTGGGTTAATCTGAGTCCGTATGAGAAAGAGCGCATCATTCCTGAGAATTTCTCTACGACAGAGATGGGGCGGGACTTGCTGGAGGAAGATTACCGGCTCAAGCAGTTGACCTCCGCGCTTATGTCACCGCAGGGCGTTAACGGCAGTAAATTCTGGAAGCGTCTGAACGCTCTTTTGCATGAGTCCTATGGGACCTCTGACATCCCTCTGGATCTGTTTAACAAGGTCTGGATTGTTCCGGGAAGGGCTATGGTTTATGAAAATATCCGGGGAGGCGCGGCCTGTGTGGTTCAGTCGGATCTTCGGGTTTTGCTGGAAAAAGATTATTATGCCGGTTCTTCTTCCGGAAGTTCTCCTCAGCCTTTTTCCTTTGATCAGATCGCCCCGGAAATTCTGCGTGACGAGCTGCTTCCTGTTATTGAGAAGGCGGTCAATGAAGGGGCAGACTTTGCCCGCTTGAGGCAGATTTACAATGCTCTTATTCTGGCTGTATGGTACAAAGACAAGGTTCGCGATTCTGCACTCTCCAGGGGGTATGCCGATCAGTCCAAGACAGGAGGCATTGATTTCTCGTCCCCGGAGGATTGCCGGCAGATATGGCGAAAGTACGTTGAAAGTTTTGCGGATGCCAGGCATTCCTCGATTGAAGAGTATCAGGATGTTCCGGATGGCGAAATACGGGCGAGAAAATATTTTTCAGGCGGATGGTCGGGAAAGGTTGTGCTGGATTACGCGCAATCTTTTCCGGATCTTCTGGCCGGTAAAAGTTTCAAGCGGGTTTCGGTTCATTTAAGAGCGCTGTCTTTTATGAAGAAGGATATTCTGCCGTTGCCGGTTGCGCCGGCTTGGGAGAAAACTCCCTGGAAAGAAGGGGTTGCTCTTGAGACCATAGAGTATCGAATGTCCGGAATGTTGCACGATAGCCTGCGAGGGGGTGTTACGTCCCGGGAGCTTGATTTGATGCTGGAAAAATTAAGGGTTCCGCTTGCGTATATGCTCGAGAATTATATGCAGCATGAGTACATAGAAGGGCAGCGGGATATTTACTGGCGGGTGCGGAGCGTTCCGTTCCGGGAGGATGTTATTGCGCTGGAATTGCTTGGTTCGGGAAAATATGATCTGCCCGCGCAACTGGCCGATCGTCTGATCGATGTTCATCAGCCGCCCTGGGCAGACCGGGCTCCGCAAGAGGCGCGTTCTTCCGCGACTGGACGGGGAGTGGGTGTGGTTAATATGTTGAGTGCGCTCGAGCAGCTTTTGGCGGAGGTTCCATTTATATCTTCGGTTCATGCGGGCTGGCGGTCGCTCCAGGACGCAGAGTGGCCTCAGGACATTGATTTGATACGGGCTGGCCAGGGCAATATTGCGGTTGTGTATTTTTCAGTCAACCCCGACTTCAGGGCTGCGGAGCAGGAGGCAGGTTTCTCCGCCGCAAATGAGGCCAAAGGCGGTGTGGACTTTAATCCGGCGCAAATAAGGCCATCTTTGGTATCTGATGCAGAAACAACAGGTATGGTTTTTTCTGCCGAAACCGCCGAACAGCTGCGTCAGGCCGCGGGAGTCGAGCCTGTTATTGTTAATGTGAGTCCTCTCGAGAGTTTTTCAGATTTTTCGCTCTAGGTTTTTTCCCGATGCTGTTTATCCGTAACTTGACAACAGCGTGCGACTGTATTAATATTTAATACAGGAGGAACTATTATGCGTAACGTCGTTTCTATCAGTCTGCCGGGACCAATTCTCAGAAAGCTTGAGAAAGAAGTCAAGGAAGAAGGCTCTTCCCGCAGCGAGATCATCAAGCGCTCCCTGGCGCGCTATTTTTTTTCACATGACCTGGCCAGAGCCAGAAATCGTGCTATTAGCGAACTTGCCGGCAGGGGGGTGGTGCTGACCGATGAAGATGTCTTCACGGCTGTGTCATGAAGATTCTGGTCGATACAAATGTTATTTTGTCAGGATTGATCGCCAAGGGCGCGTGTTTCGAGATACTTGAGGATCTGGTTTATTCGCATACCCCTGTAATCACCTCTTTTATCCGTGCGGAAACCCAAAGAAGCCTGCTTCAGAAATTTTCTTTCTCCCCGGCAACAGCCAAAGAGCTTCTTTCCGTGATTGACAATCATTTTGTCAAGGGCAAAGACGCCATAAAACTTCAACATGTTTGCAGGGATCCCGAGGACGATCAGGTTCTGGCAGATGCCTTGTTTAATGAAGTCGACATCATTCTTTCAGGTGATAAAGATCTTTTATCGATGGAGAAATACGACAAGATAAGAATCATTGGCCCTAAAGATTACTGGAAGCTGTAATCTGTCTGCTTTTGAGCGCAGGGGTCGGCGTTGTGTCGGCCCGAATAGCATCTTCGTTCCAGTGTATGTAAAATATGTCACAAAACAATTCTGTGTGTCACGGATTATCTTCAGGAAATTGAAACGATGTGTTTTGGTTGTTGTTTTAGTTCATCACTTATGATACACTTCGTATAATATAAATGGAGGGATAACGATGCCTACTGCACATCCGCGACTTAATGTTGTTCTTGAGCCCCGCATTTACGAGGGGATTAGCCAGATGGCCTCCCGCCAAGGGATTTCTCGGTCCCTTGCTGCCAGAGATCTTTTGAAAGAAGCCCTCGAATTGCATGAGGATGCTTTCTGGAATGAGAAGGCGGTTCAACGAAAGAAAACATTCTCAACCAAGCGAGCCCTCTCTCATAAAGAGGTCTGGGGTTAATGGCGATTTTTAACATTTTATATCATCCGGATATTCCCAAGGATATTGCCCGGATTCCCCTGAATATCCGGCAAATCATTGCTCGGGCTATTGATGAACGCTTAGGTTCAGATCCAGTTCAGTTTGGTGAACCTCTGCGTCGAGGGCTCCACGGATATCGTAAGCTCAGGGTGGGGGATTACCGCATTATTTATGAAATCAATAAGCATGATGTCCAAGTTCTTCTGATTGGAAACCGGAAAGATGTGTATGATAAAGCTCCGCGTCGAGTTTCCAAACGCAGCTGAAATCAATATAAATCTGTCTGGGTAGTTCAGTAATTGGAACCACGATGATGTTAAAAGATTTCTAAAACGTCATTCTTGATGGTCCTGGCAGAACAACCACGTGTCGGCCCGAATAGCATCTTCTCCTTGCCGCATGTAAAATATGTCACAAAACAATTCTGTGTGTCACGGATTATCTCTTCCCTGCAACATAACAAGGGTCTCTTCAATAAGCTGCTTTTTTGCCCATTGTTTCTGATCTTCGTCCAAGGCTTCACCCAAGCCCTGCAAAACGTTTCTTGGAGTGAAAGTTTTTTTAATAAATTCAGTCGTCATCCGGAGAAACTCAACAGTTGATTTACCTGTTCGTTCGTTGATCAGATCAGGGTTGGCGCGGAATCCCATCTTGAGGAAATACCAGACATCATATAGATCGCGTGCAACAGGTGTTCTTCGGTCAGTCAAGGCGACCAGTTTATTTGTCAGAATCGTTGTTTCATCCGGGATGATGAGAGAGACGCCCAGAAACCAGACGGGTTTGAATTTATTCGCCGTCCAGATTCTTTTATTAAGTTCAATCTTTATATTGGGGTAACCTCTTCCATAATCGAGAACGCCTAAAAGTGTGAAATGTTTATCTTGCCAGTCGAGGACGCGTCCTTCCCGGCCAAGGATGGAACGTAAACGTGCCGTATCTTCAACGGAAAATGGTTTGAGCATATCGAAATCAAGATCAAAAGAGAAGCGGGGGAGATTATAGAAGAACAAAGCGCAGGTTCCGCCTTTGAAGGCGATTTTGTCAGGGAAATTCTTGGCAACTCCTGCCAGCAATGTAGTCAGGTATCTGCGATGAAGGTCTTTATCAAACTTACGTTCCATAGATTTCAAGCGCTTTTTTCCGGATTGTTAGAGGAAAGAGACTGCTCAATTGTATTAAATACTTTCGGTCAAGACGATCGGGCGTATCAATATCGGGCATAAATCCGAAATATAATGAATCCAGAATGGCCCGTTCAGGGCAGGCAAGCGAGATGTTGTTTTTTGTAATGATTCCTTCTTGTCGAAAGAACAATTCTTTTTTCATGGAGTGATAGGCGTAGGTGATTCCCTGGATTTCTCTCCGGTAAGAAAGAAGTGATACCGAATCAATGCTGTTGCGTTGCTGGAAGTTGATCCCTGCGTCTGCCAGCGCGCTGTTAAAAGATACATAAGAAGGGCTGATCACCAGATTGGCCAAACTGCGGGTGTCGTAATTTTCATCAATAGCGTAGTAACCTTTAGCCAAGCGGAGAATTAGTTTTTGTTTTACCATTCGTGCAGTGCTGATTTTCGCGGTGAGAGGCTTGTCTTTCCAAAGCACACGAAGATCTTGTGGACGAAATACCGTTCGTCCGGAACCCATAAGAATTTTTAATCGTGTTGGCGTGTTCATATCGAACACAAGTATACAATAATGTATACTTGTATGCAATATTTAATCAAGCTATCTCGATAGAGCTTTCCCGCCGCATGTAAAATATGTCACAAAACAATTCTGTGTGTCACGGATTAGCTTTTTGCTCTTGACAGATATGAGGCCAAGAACTATACTTTCTTGTGTATAAGACTTGGTCTTATAGCTGAATATGATATATTTAAAAAGTAAATATTTTGTTCGGTGGTCTCGGGAGCAGGGCATTACAGATGCCGTGTTGTGTGCACTCGTTCGTGAATTTGAGAGGGGGTTGTTCGAAGCAAATCTTGGGAATCATTTGTTCAAGAAACGTATCGCGCTGGCTGGAAAAGGTAAGAGCGGCGGGGGGAGAACCATATTATTTTATCAAAAAGGCAAGAAGCTGATTCTTTGTCTGGGTTTTAATAAAAACCAGCAAGACAATCTGAATGCTATGGAGATCAGGCTTTTGCATAAGATGTCTGACGTATATCAGAGTTTGACTGATGATGATATTGTCAGGAACGTTAAGCATAATGAGTTTACTGTAATTGCCGGAATGGAGTAGCTATGGAAAACAGCGTAAGAAACATGGTTCTTGAAACAATTGAAGGCCTTTATAAAACAGGCTCTGTTTCTGAAATAACCCTCAAAGAAGTAAGAGCTTTGGCTTTAGCGGAAGTCAAGCCATACACCCCGCGTTCGATTGCTCGTTTACGCAGGAAGCTCAGATTAAGTCAGGCCGCATTGGCCAGTTTTATTAATACAAGTGTTTATTCAGTACAGAAATGGGAACAAGGATCCAAGAAACCCTCCGGTCCTGCCTTGAAATTGCTGCACATTATTGATGAAAAGGGACTGACTGCGATACTCTGATGAGGGTCACCTTTTTATCGGCTTTCTTACGGCAAACACCGCCCCTTTTATTGTGAACGAGGGGCTGGCGTTGTGTCGGCCCGAATAGCATCTTCTCCTTGCCGCATGTAAAATATGTCACAAAACAATTCTGTGTGTCACGAATTATCTTTAGTGAGCCAGCTAATATGTGCAAATAATCTTATCAACTTGTGCATATTAATTTGTCAATATGTGCATAATATTATGTCGATTTGTGCATAATTCTGTGATATGCTTATGTCCAAAGGAGATCGGTCTATGAAGTATATTCCGCGCTGGATGGAAACAAAACTTGCTGAGGCTTTGGAATCGAATCCTGTTGTTGTTTTGACAGGTCCGAGACAGGTAGGCAAAAGTACGCTTTTGGAGCAGGCTGATTTCTTTAAGGAATGGCGATATCTGACGTTGGATGATGCGGATGCTTTGGAGCAGGCCAAGGAAGACCCGAAGGGCTTGCTTGCTGAGGATAGGCCGACCATTATTGATGAGGTGCAGCGTTGCCCCGAATTATTGCTGACCGTTAAGTATCTTGTTGATAAAACCCATCGCCAAAGGAAATTTGTTCTGTCGGGTTCCGGGAATGTGTCATTAAGGAAATCCCCCAGGGAGACTCTGGCTGGAAGGGCGCGTTACCTGCATTTAACCGGTTTTGCTTTCCGAGAATTTCAGAGCTTGTCTGCACAGGGGGTTTTAGAGAAGGTCTGGGAGGGAAAAGAGATCAAGGCGGCTGATGTTGGATCTGATGCGGATATTATGCAGGCAGTGTGGCGCGGGTGTTTGCCGGGTGTTGTTCTGGCAAGTAATACAAAGATCGCCCTCGAAAGAATGAGCAGCTACGTGGATACATTTATTCAAAGGGACATTCAGGATCTGGTCAAGATCAGGCATCCGCAGCGTTTTCGTCGTCTTATGGAGCTTTTGGCGAAGGCGACCGGCTGGGAAAGCGTTCAGGAGGAATTGGCTAGTTCTTGCGGTGAAACGAGGACGAATGTCAGCCGCTATATGAGTCTTTTGAAGGATACGAATGTTTTTTATGAGTTAAAAGGTTACTCGATCAAGGGGGAGCGGTCTTATAAACAGGCAAAATATTTCTGGTTTGATTCGGGAGTTGCCAGTTTTCTTTCGGGTATTCATTCACCTCAGGGCATCAAGAAAGACAATGTAAAAGGGAAATACTTTGAGAATTTTGTTTTTCAGCAGATATTGTCGTGGGCTTCTTTGCAGATGATCACGCCTGAACTACGATATTGGAAGCCAAAAAGCGAGGGGGCAGAGGTTGATTTTGTTGTTCGTTCTGGCGATAAGGTTATTGCGGTGGAAGTGAAGTCATCAAAGCAACTTTCCTTTGGCGATACCCGTTCTATGCGAGAGTTTCTAAAAGGTCACCCGGAGTCCGGCCCTGGCATTATTGTGTACGCTGGTGATAAGATCTATCCGATCGCGACCAATATTTATGCTGTCCCGGTAACGGCTTTTTGACTTGGCACCAATTAGGCACATTTTTTTATTGAAACGATGTGTTGCGGAAGTCAAGCCATACACCCCGCGTTCGATTGCTCGTTTACGCAGGAAGCTCAGATTAAGTCAGGCCGCATTGGCCAAACAAATACATAAAGATTCGAAAAGCATTATGCGGATGTTAAGCGCGCACGGGAATCCGACGGCGGAGAATTTATTCGGCATTCTTCATGTTCTTCAAAAGAGGGAAGGCGTGCAGTACGAACTGCAACCTGTGTAACCTCCCGCCCCGCCGGCCTTTCCCGCTCTTGTTTCAGGAACCGACCTTGTGTCGGCCCGAATAGCATCTTCGTTCCAGTGCATGTAAAATATGTCAAGAAACAATTCTGTGTGTCCCGGATTATCAATCTGGCTGGATATGCACGAATTATAAGGAATAATGACCAGGAGCAGAATTATCCGGAAATTATGATATAATTAACGTTGTTTGATAGAAAAGGAAATAGGGTCAAAAGAATGCACAAGTTGAAATTATATCTTGATACGACGGTATTGAACTTTGCCTTCGCCGATGACGCTCCCAAGGAGATGGACGCGACGCTTAAGTTCTTTAAGCAGATCGAGCGGTTCGAGGTTAGCCTTTCTGATGTCGTTCTTGATGAGATTGAACGTTGTCCGTCGTTAAAGCGGGCGCGTTTAATGGAGCTCATTAACAGTCATGATTGGAATATCCTTGAGTTGGATCAAGCAGCAAGGAGTTTGTCCGGGCATTATCTATCAGCGGGAGTTATTCCACAGAAGTACAGGGACGACGCCTATCACATCGCGATTGCGACCGTCAATAATCAGGACGCTATTCTCAGCTGGAATTTTCAGCATATTGTGAAGATGAAGACGAAGCGTGAAGTTGTGGCGATTAACTTATTAGAAGGATACAGAGGCATTGATATTTATACACCCATGGAGGTGGTGGACGATGTTTAAAGAACCTAAAGCCATGAGAGAGATTCACAAGATTCAGGAAAAGTTGTACGAGGAGCGAAAAGGCCTTTCGGATGAACAGGAAATTCGCCTTATCAGGGAGAATGCCCGGAAGTTGATGGAAAAATACGGGTTTAGGTCCCGCGCATGTGCTGCGTGTAAGAGTTGATCTCGATTATAGCCATAACTCGGCCCGAATAGCATCTTCCTCCCGCCGCATGTAAAATATGTCACAAAACAATTCTGTGTGTCCCGGATTATCTATCTCCTTGTTTTAAGTGCATTTTTGCAGTATCCTATTTGTAAGGATGTAAGGATGTAAGAAAACACTAAAAAGGTGCGGAAAGAATGACTATTATTGAAACTGCAAAAATTACTTCAAAAGGACAGGTTACAATTCCTGCCAGGATTCGTAAATTGCTTCATTTAAAAGATGGAGCTTCACTGGCTTTTGGTGTAAACAAAGACGGCGTTTCGATTATGCCGTGCGAGGTTACTTTGAAGTCCCCGTATTCAGCAAAGGAATGGCAGAAAATAGAGAAGTTATCAGCTGAAAAAGGAAAATCATTTTCTACGATTGACAGTGCAAAGGCTTATTTGACTGGTTTATGAAATTTGAGTTTAAGCCTTCTTTTGAGCGTTCGCTCAAGCAGCTTCATGAGACTGAAAAATCGGATGTCAAGACCTCCGCCTGCCAGCTTATTGATGTGCTTTCAAATGATAAAAGTATTTACCCTGGGCGATGATGTTAAAAGATTCCTAAAACGTCATTCTTGATGGTCCTGGCAGAACTACCACGTCTCGGCCCGAATGGCATCTTCTTCCCGCCCCGCCGGCCTTTCCTGCCCTTGTTTTTCTTTATATAAATGTTATAGTTAACCTTCAATAGCAAGCAGATACGCAGCTTTTAAGACCGAATGGGCGTAGCTGTTTTTTGTTCGCCGTGCGTAGGGGCCGACCTTGTGTCGGCCCGAATAGCATCTTCGTTCCAGTGTATGTAAAATATGTCAAAAAATAATTCTGTGTGGTCCCAATGATTAAAGGTTGCTCAATGGGCTATAGACGGGAAATAGATGGGCTTAGGGCCTTTGCTGTACTTCCTGTTGTCTTATTTCATGCAGGATTTCAGTCATTTAGCGGAGGTTTTGTTGGTGTAGACGTTTTTTTTGTAATTAGCGGTTATCTTATTACTACAATTATTTTAGCTGAGCTGGAACAAGGAAAATTTTCAATTGTTAATTTTTACGAACGAAGAGTAAGGCGAATCCTCCCAGCTTTGTTTGTTGTTATGTTTATTTCTCTCCCTTTTGTTTGGGTATTGTTTTTGCCCAATGATATGAAGGACTTTTCAAAGACTTTAGTGGCTGTTAATATGTTTATGTCAAATATTTTATTCTGGCGTGAAAGTGGGTATTTTGATCCCGCCGCAGAACTGAAGCCGCTTCTTCATACTTGGAGTTTGTCTGTTGAAGAACAGTACTATGTAGTGTTTCCTTTATTTTTAAAGGCAATATGGTGTTTCTCAAAACGATGGGTGTTAGTTTTCCTATTCGTGCTTGCACTCATCAGTCTATCTTTAGCACATTTTGGTGCCGTCGCTAACCCACAAGCAAC
This sequence comes from Candidatus Omnitrophota bacterium, assembly GCA_903944345.1. Lineage (GTDB taxonomy): Bacteria > Omnitrophota > Gorgyraeia > Zapsychrales > Fredricksoniimonadaceae > CAJARJ01. The sequence goes on along the minus strand of CAJARJ010000013.1, from coordinate 148,164 downwards.
ATTTTATCTTTTGCCGGCACGAGGTTGGGAGCTTCTGATCGGAGTTTTCGTTGCTTTTTATATGTCGAACCCACATAGGGATAAAACTAGTAGGGCCATCTGTGAGCTAGGTGGTTTAATAGGTTTCTTTTCGCTCTTATATGCTGTATTTCTTTTTAATAAGCAAATACCGTTCCCTAGTCTTTATTCACTTGTTCCTACGGTTGGAACTGCTTTAATTATACTTTATGCTTCTGAGAAGACTTTTGTAGGGCGGCTGCTCGGTTGTAGACTATTTGTAGGTATTGGTTTAATTAGTTACAGCATTTATCTTTGGCATCAGCCTATCTTTGCTTTTGCAAGGCATTATACCTTCAATCAGGTGGGTTCTCAACTCAAGGTTGTCTTGTTGGCACTGATCTTCTTCCTCTCGTATCTGACTTGGCGTTTTGTAGAGAATCCATGCAGGAACAAACAGGTATTCTCAAGGGAGAGTATTTTTCTATTATCTGTATTAGGTATAGTAATATTCGTTCTTATAGGGTTTCTAGGATATTTTTCAAATGGCTTTCTTAAGGCACGAAGTCTACAGAAAGTTGAGAAAATTAATGCTGCAATAAGTGATTGGGGACATCCAGGGGAATTACAGCCAGGGGACATCCCCGGCCTGTTTGTTGTTGATAAGAGTAAGCCAATAGATGTTCTATTCTTTGGTGATTCACATGCAGAGCAGTATGCTCCATTGGCCTCAAAGCTAACAGATATATCCTCATTAAATATAGCTTTTCTAACTGGTGGCGGATGTCCACCGATTCCTTATTTGTTGGCCGATAAGCGTCGTGATTGTTTCGATTTATTTGATCGCTTTGGTAAAGTTATACGCAATAATAGTTCTTTAAAACGATTGGTGGTTGCAGGATGTTTTAATTGTTATTTTATTAAAGAATCACAAAAGAGTGATGACTTGTATGGTTCAAATTATTATTTTATAAAAGATGGTGAAAGATTGTATTTTAGGCAAGGGCATGGACAAGCGGAAGCTTTGTCTGAGTTTATTGCATTAATAGATCGCCTGCGGCATTCTTTCTCGGTTACGGTGCTTTTGGATAACCCGTCTTCGTATAATTTTGATCCTAAAGTTATGGGGAGCAGGCTTCTTTTCTCAAGTGATTATTTTTTTGACCGAAAGTTCCCTTCTTTTTCTGATCAAACTTTTGTTATTCCTCAAGATGTTTTGGCTCTGAATACGCAGTTACAAAAGAAACTGGCGGCTTTAGAGGGTATCAATGTTATAGATGTTTCTGCGGTCGTCTGTCCTGACGCGATATGTAAAGGGACGACTAATGATGGTTTCCCGCTTTATAAAGATGCTGATCATATGCGTCCTTTCTATGTCACAAACAGCTTACTTGATCTCATTCTTAGAGATGTGTTGTCGTCGGAGAAGGTTTATGAATCTGTTCTTCAGAAGTAAAGCTATCTTCCTGGAACTGTAAAGGTTTGAATGATAGCTCTATTTAAAAGTCAGATAGTTCAGCGTTTAGGGACCATAAAGTCTGTCGGTGCTTTGGCCGCCGGGAATTTGCTTAGTTCTTTGTTAGGGGCCGTGGCAGGTTTGCTGGTTGCCCGCTTTATCAGTCCGGAGGTCAATGGACAGTTTCGTTTATATACTATTCCGTTAATGTATCTGACTTTCTTACATTTGGGCACTTTTGATGGCCTTTACCGTCAGATTCCTTTTTACATTGGAAAGAATCAACCGGAACAGGTTAACAGAATGGCCTCTTCTTCCGGTGCCTGGAATTGGTTTGTTTCTGTTTTTGTAGCGTTTGTTTTTGTTTGTTTAGCTCTTTGGTGTTCTTTGCGGGGAGACTGGCTTGGGGTTGCCGGTTGGATGGCCCAGGCCATTACCTGTTTTAGTATTTTTTATGGGGGGTATATGGGCTCTACCTACCGGACGTTGAACAATTTTGTTCTTCTTGCCAAGATACAACTTGTTCAGGCCGTTATTGCATTCTGTCTGGTTCTTACTGTCGTTTTTTGGGGGTTTTACGGTCTTTGTTTGCGCAGTGCTTTGCCCGTCTTGATTGCTGTTATCTGGTTTCACTGCGCCAGACCATTAAAGATAGATCTCCGGTTTGATCTATCTGCGTTTAAAGATGTTATCAAAGTAGGTGCTCCGCTGTGTTTCTGGGGGACCTTGTATTCTTCAATATGGACAGCAACTGAATTTGCTTTGGTTTTGCATTTCGGCGGGTTAAAGGCGGTAGGGTTGTTCTCGGTGGCACATATTATTCGTGAAAGTTTTACAGTCCTCCCGCAAGCGGTTCATCAGGTTATTATGCCACGGGTTGTGGAGTCGTTTGCCAGACATAATGGCGTGGGGGAGTATTTCAAAAGGACTGTTTGGGTAACGCTTGGTTTGGGCTTGTTGATGTTGTTATTGTGTTTACTGGGCGCAGCAGCCTTAAAATATTTTGTGCCTGTATTTCTTCCTCGGTATACCGATGGTATAGATTTAATGCAAATTTGTTTGTATTTCTCAATAGTGCAGGCGTTACAGATTCCGCTTAATGGTTTGGCGGCTACAGGGGATGCCTGGCTGTGGGGCAGGAGTATTCTGGTAGGGAGTATTGTTTTTGTAGCGTTTATTTTTTTATTGGGCTCTGTTTTGAGTGGAGCATTGTTAGTTGTTGTTAGCTCATTATGTGGGCGTATTGGGCGGACAGTCTTTGCTTATTGGGATTTCCATTTGCTACTGCGTCGCGAGAATACTAATGACCTCACCCCAATAATTAAAGCCACTTGCCAGTAGAGTTTCCTTGGTGTAAAACACCCAACATGGAGGCCTCAGATTTGAAGAAGATGCGAATGCTAGAGGATGAGAATCGGCGCTTTAAGCACATGGTCGCGGTGTCCCGGACAATCATGCACTATATGGCTCAACCGAATAACCTTAACGACCGGCTTCGACAACGACTCAAGACCTTGGCCGAGAAGCACCGGCGTTACGGCCATATTCGTTTGCATGTTCTTATTAGGCGTGAGGGACTTGTTGTGAATTATAAACGAACTGAACGGCTTTATCGGGCTTAAGGATTGTCTTTAAGGATTCGTCGTCGCAGGAAGTTCGCCGCTGTTGCGCGTAACCCGTTACCGCCTGCGACCAGGCAGAATGAACGCTGGGCCATGGACTTCATTTAAGATTCATTATGGAGCGGCCGGAAGTATCGGACGCTGTCCATTGTTGATACATATTCTCGTGAATGCCTGACCGTTGAAGCTGACACATCTTTACCCGGTCACAGAGTCGTCAGAATACTTGATCGCCTAAGCGATACAAAAGGACTTCCGGCCTCGATCCGTGTGGACAATGGCCCGGAGTTTATTTCAAAAGTCCTGGACGAATGGGCTTATCGCAACGGCGTTAAGCTGGACTTTATTCGCCCAGGCAAGCCGACTGAGAACTGCTATGCGGAATCATTCCATGGTCGGTTTCGTGATGAGTTTTTGAATGAAAATTATTTTCTGTGCTTAGATGAGGCTAAAGACAAGATTGAAGAATGGCGCGTTGAATGCATTACATTCAGGCCACACAGCTCGCTGGTTTATAAAACGCCTGAAGAATTCTTGAATGATTGTGAACAGAACAGTTAAACAAAAACGCCCGGGAACTCTCGTTGCAGGTGGTTTAATTTGGGGGTGAGGTCAATGTCAAAAAACAATTCAGTGTGTCACGGATTATCTCCGGATTATCAAAGGCAGCCCTATTTGCCAAAGGGAATTTAAGAAATGTTTTCAGTAATTAGGAAATTCAGTAGTTCGTCTACCACTAAGTTAGTCATGACTTTTATTAGTGGACAGGTTTTTTCATCTGTAATAGGAATAGCTTGTTCACTAGTTCAGGTTAGGTTTGTTTCCCCTATACAAATGGGTACTCTTCAAAGTTGTGCGATCTTCACTAGTTATCTATCCTTCCTACATCTTGGGACCTTTACTGCGTTACAGCGTGAATTACCATATCTTGTTGGAAAGGGCGAAGTCGATAAGGCGAGGAAACTTGCAGGCGTTTGTCAAGGCTGGGTGGTCTTTGTGGGCCTAATGTCGAGTGGCGTTTTTCTTGTTCTTGCGTTAGTGTCACTTTTTCGTTCAGAATATGCTTTGGCTGCAGGGTGGTTAGTTCAATCATTCTCAGTATTCTTTATTTTATATACAGGCTATCTGGGTGTAACTTACCGGACAACGTCTGAATTTGCTGTTTTTACTAAATCCAATGTAAAGGTTAGTCTCTCTTCAATTTTGACGTTACCCTTGCTAGGATTGAGTGCATATTATGGTATGTGTCTTCGAAATATAATTATAGCGGCCACTCAAGGTGTCTTGCTTCATTATTATCGGCCAATAAAGGTCAGCCTTTTTTTTGATTGGTCGATCTTGAAATCACTGATTGCCTTTGGTTTTCCACTTTCTGTATTTGGGTATGTTGAAACATCTTTCTGGCTAGCAACGCAAAATTATTTAGTATCTCGAACGTTGGGAACTGAGGTTTTGGGTTTACTAGCATTTACTTTACTTGCTCAGAATTCCATATTAATAATTCCGCAATCAATTAATCAAGTATACATGCCACGGATTTCTCAGCATCTTGGAAGTTCTGCTGATTTGAGGGGCATTGTACGTTTGTGTATCAAGCCCACGATAGTAAGCTTTTTACTCTCATGTGTGTTTGTTTTGGTCGCTTGGTTTTCCGTTGGCCCCGCATGCCGCTTACTAGCCCCTAAGTATATTGAGGCAGTGCCAGCTATCCGCTTGTCATTATTGATAATGCCGTTGGTGTCGCTACGTTTGCCCCAGTATATTCTTATTGCTGCAAGGAAGCGGAGAGCTTATGCGGCATGTAGTGTTACAGGTTTATTTGTAGGGATTGCTTTGTTAGCGATGGTCTTACGGTCTGGATTCGGCTTATCTGCTATTATTCTTGCGTATTTAGGGGGGTATTTTGCGATGATTATTATGTCATTATTCCAAGTTAAGTTCGCGATAGTTCAGAATTCGTCCACTGATTCCGCATGATTTATGCGGGGCTGGAATTTATTCCTTGCGTTATGTTGGGGGGTGTTTGTAGTTCAATTTTGGTTTATTTGATTGTGTTTATCAGGAGAATACTATTATGAAGACAGTTGGCATTATTACTTTCCACTTTATTTATAATTTCGGTGCGGTATTGCAGGCATACGCGTTACGCCGTGTTGTAATAAAGCTTGGGTATAGAAGTGAATTAATTGACTTCCAGCCAATCTCTTTAACTCGGCCCAAACAACTTTTTATTATTTCAAGGCGCGTTAGGGGATGGGTGAGAAATTTAAGAACCCTACTACGTTTAAAAGAGCATTTGCTGTTACGGAAAAGGTTTTGTTTATTTCTTCGTGAACAAATGGGATTGGGTGAGTGCCGGCCAATAAAAAATTATCAAGATTTGAGTAGTAGGATACAGAAATATAGTAGTTATGTTAGTGGCAGTGATATGATTTGGAATCCATCTTTTCTTGATTCATGTTACGCTATGTGCGGGCGCGCATATTATCTTGATTTCGTAAAGGATGGTCAGGCTAGAATGGTTGCTTATGCGAGTAGTTTTGGTGTTACTAAGATTCCTACTATTCATCGTCCGCTGATTTCTTCTTTGCTTAGTCGTTATCATTGTTTGTCATCTCGTGAAGAACGAGGGTGTGAGCTTATTCATGAAGTGAGTCAAAGAGTAGCCGAACATGTACTTGATCCCACGTTATTATTAACAGCCCGTGAATATGATGAGATTGCTCTTCACCCTGATTGGCAGGGGTCATTTATTTTGCTTTATCCTATGGAGCCATCGGATATTTTTTGTTCTCTTGCCAAAAGGGTTAGCGAGTTGCTTAAATTGCCAGTTGTGGCTGTTGTACCTTATGGTAGCGATCCAGATAAGTTTGCTTTTGCTGATCGGGTGGTTTATGACTCAGGGCCTGCTGAGTTTCTTGGGTGGATGAAAGCAGCCTCGTTTGTATGCACCAATTCTTACCATGGCACCTGCTTTGCTCTGGTCTACCGAAAAACTTTTCTTGGGGTTCCTGATACAGTATCAAATATGCGGTCATTTGACTTGCTTAACCGGTTGGGCTTGACACGTCGTCAGCTAACTAACCCGAACAACCTAGAGTTAGAGGATCCACTATTGGCTCCTATTGATTATGCTGTTATTGAACCAAAGCTGAAGCTGGCAATCGATAACTCTTTAAATTATTTACAGGCGGCATTGGCATGACACAAAGAGTCCCCTGCATTGATGTTATTGGTTTAGCCAGATGTACCGGGTGTTTTGGATGCCAGTCCGCCTGTCATGTAGATGCAATAAAATTGCTTTTGGATGCCGATGGTTTCTATAAACCGCTTGTTGATCGTAACAAATGTAATGAGTGCGGCCTATGTCAACTTTCCTGTCCCGTGATTCTTGCTCAAATTGGCAAGCTTGATGCCGACAGGTTCCGGGAACCTAAGGCTTTTGCTGCTTGGTCAAAAGATGAAAAGGTTAGGTTGTCCAGTTCTTCAGGTGGGGTTTTTTCAGAATTGGCAAGACAGACCCTTTCTGCTGGAGGTGTCGTTGTTGGTTGTGTTTGGGGTAATGGGTGGACGCCCGAGCATATCTTGGCGCGTACATGGTCTGATGTTGAGAGGATGAGAGGTTCTAAATACGTTCCGAGTAAAGTGGGGGATGTTTATCGGCAAGTGAAGGATTTCCTGGCTATGAACGATAACCCTGTTCTTTTTAGTGGAACTCCTTGTCAGGTGGCAGCGTTGGAAGCATTGTTGCGACCAGAACAGCGTGAGCGAGTGCTTCTTGTTGAGTTTATTTGTCACGGAGTTCCGTCTTTGCGAGTGTTCCATCTTTATATGCACGAGTTATTTGGAGGAGAGTCCGTTGTTTCGTATACTTTTCGAGACAAGACGTTGGGTGTTCCAACTGTTTTGGCTACTGCTGCTTTCAGGGCCCAGCACCTTATCCCAATGTCTAGCGATTCTTTCTTTCAAGGCTTTGTCTGTCATCATTTGTATGTGATGGAAGTATGTAGTACTTGCCCATTTGCCTGCATGCCCCGGAGAGGGGATATTACTCTTGGAGATTTCTGGGGATGTCCGGAACAATGGCAAGATAAGAGGGGTGTATCTGTCGTATTTGCGAGTACGGAGAAGGGCATGGAGGCGTTACAACTTACAAGTAAATTAGGGCATGTTGAACTTAGAATAACTGAAGTGGCGGTTGCCACCTTGCGTAATTCCAGAGCGGTGAGATCAAGAGGTTATTCTATTCCGCGTGCCCGGAGAGCTTTTTTAGATGGGATGATTAAGGGGGCGTCTTTTAAAAGGTTAAGGGGGAAGTATTTCCCCAGAAGATTGCATTTATTTTGGTATTCTTTTTTATCTAGTCAATCAAAGTGGCGTTTTATAGTTTCATTTATTGTGCGACGTATTAGACGAATTCAGAAAATGAAAGAGTAATCTATTGATATCGATTGTCAGGAGAAAAAGGTACTAAATGAGTGTTAATCTTTCGCTGGCATACTGTACGAATATCTGGACGCATCATCAGGCTCCTATTGCTTATGAACTAGCCAGAATGCTGGGAAATGAACGTTTCAAAATGTGTCTTTTTGAACCTGTCCATCAGGAACGGCTTAATATGGGCTGGGTTGAGCAGACGGAGCGGCATTCTTGGCTTATGGGTCCGCCGCAGAGCGCTGCACAAAGAAATGAGCTGGAGCGCGTTGTGTGCGAGGCTGATGTAGCGGTCTTGGGAGATGTTCCAATAGACCTCCGAGAGAAGCGTGCGGCCACCGGGCGGTTAACTTTTATAATGAGCGAGCGTATGTGGAGGGTTCCCTACCACCCTATACGTATGTTAAATCCCAGGTTTGCCAGAGGGATAAGAAGATACAAAGCGGTTGCCAATCGAGATCATGTCTATCATTTGTCCATGGGAGCTTACGCTGCTGGAGATGTTCGGCGTATTAATGCATACGCAGAAAGAATTAGATGCTGGGGGTATTTTGCCGAAATGTCGGATAATGCGCCCGCTGTCCGTATGGCTAAGCCGTTACGCTTGTTATGGGCCGGGCGTTTGTTATCATTAAAGCGAGTAGATGTTCTTATAAAAGCATTTGCGTTATTAGATTCAGCGGAAGACGAGATTGTTCTTGATATTATAGGATCCGGACCGGAAAAGAAGAAACTGGAACGGCTGGCTCAATCTTTCAATCTTGCGGGGCGGTGTGTGTTCCATGATCCTGTAAATGCCCAAGAGGTTCGGGCCAGAATGCAGGGTGCGGATATATATGTTTTTCCCAGTAACCGTCACGAAGGCTGGGGAGTCGTGGCTAATGAAGCTATGATCGAAGGAGCGGTTCTGGTGGCCAATGAGCAAGCTGGAGCCTCGCGGGTGCTTATTGATGACAATAAAACAGGTTTTCTTTTTAAAGATGGAGATGTCAATGGGTTGGCGGCATTATTAAGGCGGCTTATTGCCAGTCCCCAGCTTTGCGAAGAGGTCAGGCAGAATGCCTGGCAAAAGATGCATTCTCTTTGGCATCCCAGAGTTGGTGCAGAGCGGTTATTGCACGTTTCGCAGGCCTTGCTGGCCGGGCAGGCTGTTCCTGTTTATGAGGACGGGCCTTTTTCTTTAAGGTGTACGTTATAATTATATCATTATGTTTGTTCAAGAATGCTATTGGGGCGGTGTAACGGGTTATGTGGGTTGTTCTTGTTGTTAATATATTAGCGGTATTTTTTGCTTATCTGGCGCATCGGTTGCGTTCGGATAACTGGTTGAAGGCGGCTTTTTTTATTATTTTTCTCTTTCTTGCGTTGCGTTTTGATTATGGGAACGATTATAAGACTTATTTGTATTATTTTATTGATCTTGATTCTTTCCCTGGTGGACCTTCTTTTGAAGTTGGCTGGTATTTTTTATGCAAAGCGTTTGTGCCACTAGGTTTTTTTGCCATGATAGGGGTTTTGGCGGCTTTTAATGCGTATGTTTATTACGCTTTTATAAGAAACTATGTTTCTTCAAGTTATTACTGGTTGGCAGTTTTTATATATCTTTTCTCTCCTAATTTGATGTTAATTCAGAGTTCTGCGATGCGCCAGTCTGTCGCCATCCAGTTATTTCTGTTGGCGGCACCTTTTATATCCAGAAAAGATTTTCTTGTGTACATTCTTTTGGTCGTTCTGGCTATAACATTTCATCAGAGTGCTTTTGTTCTGTTACCGATTTTCTTTCTGTGGATGCTTCCGGCCAAGACATCTAACCGTTTGACAGTTCTTCTTGGTAGCGCATATTTTATTTTCTTCTCCCTGAAAGCTTCTTTAGGCACAAGTATCGTCAATTTTCTTTTAGCCTATTTTTCTAAATTTTCATTCTATGAAAACAATCTTGGAGTTGAACTCGGTTCGGGTGCAGGTTATGCTTTTTTAGTTCTTTTATTCTTTATAATTCTTTATTATGAAAGAAGGCAGACAGGGTATCACAGCTTATTTTTTAGATTGTTTCTGATTGGATTCATTACTTCTCAGACTGCTTTTATTAACGCTTTGTTTGCTCGCGTGGGGATGTATTTTGAGCCGTTCTCAATTATCGTTATCCCGCAGTTGCTCATTAGTGTCAGAAATCCTTATTTTAGAGTTGCCTTACTGTTTTGTTATTTGTTGTTTATATTGTATGGTTTTTTGAATTTCTTTAAATTAGAAGTATGGGTGGATTCATTCTCTGCTTATAAAACTATTTTTTCTTCGCCAAGGCTATTTTAGTCTATGAAAATACTCTGGTTTTGCAGCCAACCTTTACGTGATCAGGATCCTTCTTTTACAGGGTCATGGTTACAACCGATGGCTGAAGAGTTGTTGAAAACAGGTAAGATTGAATTAGGGGTTATGGCTTTTGGCCCGGTCAAGAAGGTTACTCGTTTAGACTTTCGTCAGGTTAAACAGTGGCTTATTCCTGCTGCTTTAAAATTTGGCAAAGACGGATTACCCTCTCAAAGCGTTTTATCGGACATTATTACGGCAGTTAAATATTTTTCTCCTGATTTAATCCATATCTGGGGTGCAGAATACTTCTGGGGTTTGCTAACCGCAAGGGGCATTATTGCGCGCCCGGCCTTGTTGGAAATTCAGGGCTTGAAGTCTGCCTGTGCTAAAGTTTTTTACGGTGGACTCTCGGTTCGGGAGCGTTTTGCCTGTATTAGCATTAAGGAGATATTAAAATGCCGTACCATGAGCTCGGATTGTCAGGACTTTATCAACTGGATTCCTTTTGAAAACGAGATTATTCGGGGGCATCGTTTTATCAGTGTACAGTCACCTTGGACATACGCGAATATTTCTGATGTTAATCCCGTAGCAAAACTTTTTGATACAAATATTGTTCTAAGAGACGCTTTTTATAAAGCTCCTCTTTGGCAATCTCCAGATTCTCCGGTAATATTTACAACTGCGGCGTATACGTCACCGTTTAAGGGATTACATGTCGCTGTAAAAGCTTTTGCCAGATTGAAAAGAAAGTTCCCCAATGCCCGCTTGCGCATTGCTGGGGCGCATCAAAGGCAGGGGATACGTCAGGACGGTTATGTGAGATGGATAAATCTGCTGATCAAGGAGCTTGACCTTCGCTCCTCTGTGGACTGGTTGGGGGCTTTGAATGCTGATCAGATTGCCTCGGAGTTAGCGTGTTCATCGGTGGCTCTTCTTCCGACATTTGTGGAGACTTGCTGTGTCGCCATGCTGGAGGCGATGATCCTGGGGACTCCGGTAGTGGCATCTTATGTTGGAGGGATTCCTTCGTTAGGGCGAGATGAAGAATCCTGTTTGTTTTTTTCTCCCGGAGATGATGTTATGTGTGCGCATCAGTTGGTAAGGTTATTGGTAGACAAAGATCTCGCATTACAAATTTCCAGAAATTCACATTCTGTCGCCTCGAATAGAAATGACCGGGCAATGCTTGCGCAACGTCAGATTGATATTTATAAAACGCTGTTTGCTTTGGTGTAATGAAATGTTTAGTTGTGGTTGATGTTTTCTAAGTTTAGGGGAGGTTTGCGTGAGGTTAATAATTTTTCCAGAGATACCTGGTGTAAGAAATGGCTTCCAGATTGCGGTTGCTTCAGACATTGCACGTTTCGCTAACCTTGAACAGGATTGTGTTGTGTGTTATTCAGATCATATGGTTGGCGGGAAAGACTATCTGTATCTGCGGCGGATGAGGCATGAACGATTCAGGCATGTTCTGAATTTACTCCGAAGTCGCCCGGCTTCTGAGGTGTTTGCCTATGAGCTTGATAGTGTTATCCCGTTGGGGCGCGAATCTTTTGGAGAAATATTTTGTGGTGAAACAATATTTTATCGGGCGTTACGTTATTTATTTCCAGAAGTTCATCTGCATGTAAGATTTCATAATTTTTATTCTTTTGCCAAATATCGACAGGATCAACGTCGTTTCCCTTCAACTTTTAGGATGTCGTATTTATTAAACAAAATGACCGAGCTGGAGTCAGAAATACTTCGCGACAAAAATGTGTCACCGATTTTTATAACGGAGGAGGAACTGTCATTTGCCAGGTTGGCATTTCCCTCTTTGGGGGGAGTTTGTTGGCCTGTTGTTCCTCCTTTGATTTTGACGGGTCCCATAAAGCCGCCCTCGAAACTCCGTCTTGTTCATTTTGGTAGTGCTTCAGCAGCACACACTGAAGTTGGACTTCGTTTCTTCTGTAGTGTTATTTTTCCGAGGATTATCAAAGATTTACCAGGTATAGAATTTCATTTGTTTGGTAATGGCAGCAAATCTTTTACAGCCCCTTCGAAAGGAATCTATGGGCATGGGATATTTCAGGACGATAGTTTTCCTTTCAACGGAGAGGCTCTGTTTATTGTTCCGGATCTTTTCGGTTGTGGTATAAAGCTCAAGATTCATGATCTGCTTCGTGCACAAGTCCCCTTTATAACGACACCTTTTGGTATTTCAGGCTACAAAATCGAGGGAAATGAGAATATCTTGATATGTGATGTCGATGACTGGCATGAGAATATCATTAATTATTTTTCGAGATTTGCTTTTTATGCAAACAAATCAACTTAATTCTTCTACTGGACGGTCTTTGCCAAGAATTCTTTTTGTTTTAATGACGAAGATCAGGAAAGACGATCCTGTAAACTTGTTATTCCGTGCTCAGTTTGGAAGTTGGGACAAGAAAGACTTGGCCCAGGTTCATGCCAATGCTGACCCTTCAGGGGAAGGTGAGTTTTGTGGAAGTTACTACCGTCTAAGTGAATGTGACAGGTTTCTGGGTGGAGTTTTCTTAAACATAAGAAAAACAGTGTTTAAGATGGTCAAGATGGAAGACATTTCTGAGCCTTCGCACGGCACCAGCAAATCATTTTTTGCAAGATTGTTGAAGATGACCAAGAAATTCTTCGGTGACACTCTGGTATCCTCGGGTCTCTGGGAGCTTCTTTTTTTTGTTCGTCTGTCTAAACCATTGCAGAAATTTGTCAGTGATTTCAAGCCGGATATAATCTATTGCCAGGGGTATTCTTTGGGCTTTACTGTCCTGCCTTTATTAATCTCAAAGAAACTTAATATCCCAATCTGTTTTCAAACTACTGACGATTGGCCGGCATTTACCTACAAAAATTCTCTTGCTGGATGGATATTAAGACGTGAGGTTCAAAAACTTGTTTCCAGGTCGTCTTTGTGTTTTGCTTTTGGAGAAAAGATGAAAAATGAATATCAGAGGCGTTACGGGGTGTCGTTTCATGTAACATATCATCTGGATGATGTTAACCGATTTAGGGTTTTCGCAGAAAATCTTGATTCTGATAATAAGAGGATTATATTTACAGGAAGCTTGGGTCTGAATCGTCATGAATGTATTGCGGATTTATATAAAGCCATCCTCTCCCTGCGAAAAAATGGGGTTCCGGTTGTTTTGGATGTCTATTGTACCGGTTTGCCTAAGGAGATTCCAGAAGAGATAAGAACAAGCACAGTTGTTCGTTTCTTCCCGTTGCCGTCTCACGAAGATTTGGGGAGGGTTCTAAAAAGCGCGGACATTTTGTTTCTCCCGGAGTCATTTAATGTGGATCAAGCAAAGCTGAGTTTATCCATCTCGACCAAGTGCCATTTGTATATGATGGCAGAACGTCCGGTATTGCTCTACGGTCCTGACTATGCCGGAAGTATGGAATACGCTAGTTCTAATGGGTGGGGGATGGTTGTCTCGCAGAGGGACCTGGTTGTTCTTTCAGCTGCAGTTATGAGACTTCTTGAAGAAGTTCCTTTGAAACAACATCTTGCACAACGTTCTGCAGAGTGTCTGAGAATGAATCACGATATTAAAGTTTTTCAGGATGTCTTCGTAGCTCGGATTGTCAGGTCGATGGAGCAGCCTGCTTCGATAGATGCGTGAATACTCATAGAATCTTATAGTTTTAATAATTTGTGGAGATATATGTTTAATAATAAAACACTTCTTATTACCGGCGGAACAGGCTCCTTCGGCAACGCGGTACTGGATCGTTTTCTAAAAACCGATATTGCCGAAATCCGCATTTTTTCCCGGGATGAGAAAAAACAGCACGACATGCGTGTTTTGTACCAGAACCCCAAGATCAAGTTTTATATCGGGGATGTGCGCAGTTTTCAGTCGGTAAAAGAAGCCATGTATGGCGTGGATTATGTGTTTCATGCCGCGGCTCTCAAACAGGTTCCTTCCTGCGAGTTTTTTCCGATGGAGGCGGTACGCACCAATGTGATCGGTACCGATAATGTACTCGATGCGGCCATTGCCGCCCGGGTGGGCAAGGTGATTTGCCTGTCTACCGACAAGGCGGCATACCCTATTAACGCTATGGGTATATCCAAGGCCATGATGGAAAAAGTTTTTGTAGCCAAGTCCCGCACGGTTAATCCTGCCGATACCCTTATATGCGGCACACGCTACGGCAATGTTATGGCTTCGCGCGGTTCGGTTATTCCTTTGTTTATCGACCAGATCAAGACGGGCAAGCCGCTGACGGTAACCGACCCCAATATGACACGTTTTCTGATGAGCCTGGAAGAAGCGGTAGAACTGGTGGTGTTTGCCTTTAATAATGCCAATGCGGGCGACATTATGGTGCAGAAGTCTCCGGCTTCCACCATAGCCGATCTGGCCCAGGCGCTAAAAGAACTTTTTAAGGCAAATAACGAGATCAGGCTTATCGGTACCCGCCATGGCGAGAAACTCTACGAAACCCTGCTAACTCGTGAGGAGCATATTGTGGCCGAGGATATGGGTGGGTTTTACCGCGTGCCAGCCGACCAGCGCGACCTTAACTATGACAAGTTTTTTGTTGAGGGCGACAAGAAGCTCAATTTTGAAGAAGAATACAATTCGCATAATACCCAACGGCTGAATATTGAACAGATCAGGCAGAAACTGTTGGAGCTGGCTTATGTCAGGGCCGAATTGGAAAGTTGGCAGAAATGAAAATACTGGTTACCGGCGCGCGCGGGTTTATAGGAAAAAATCTGGTGGCCGAATTAAAGAGCCGGAAAGTTGCCGATATTCTTGAATTTGATGTAGATACTCCGCCGGAGAAGCTGGAAGAGTACGCGAAGGAATGCGGTTTTGTTTATCATCTGGCCGGGGTTAACCGCCCTAAAGATGAAAAAGAGTTTATGGAAGGGAATTTTGGACTTACAGCGCAATTGCTTGACCTGCTCGAAAAAAACGGGAATAAAGCTCCGATCCTTATAACGTCTTCTGTTCAGGCAGAAAAAGACAACCCTTATGGTAAGAGCAAGAAAGCCGGAGAAGACCTGCTTTTTGATTATAGCCGCAAGACCGGGGTAATGGTTTACGTATACCGGCTTCCGAACATGTTTGGCAAGTGGAGCCGGCCCAATTACAACACGGTTGTGGCTACGTTTTGTCATAATATTGCCCGCGGCCAGGACATTGTTGTCAACGATCCCGAGGCTTTGTTAACCCTTTGTTATATTGATGATCTTCTTGAAGAGTTTGTGAAAGTGCTAAGTGGTGTTCCTGCGTATGAGAACGGGTTTTGTGTGGTTCCTGTTACCTATCAGGTCAAGCTGGGCCAGTTGGCTGAATTAATAAGAGGGTTTGCCCGCAGTCGTACCAGTCTGGATGTTCCCGACATGTCTGACGGGTTAACCCGTAAACTGTATGCCACTTATCTGAGTTTTTTGCCGGAGAATAACTTTTTGTATGACCTTAAAATGAACGTGGATGCCCGGGGATCTTTTACCGAATTTATCCGTACCGCCGAACGCGGCCAGGTTTCGGTTAATATTTCAAGGCCGGGCATTACCAAAGGGAACCACTGGCACCATACCAAGAACGAAAAGTTTCTGGTGGTCAGTGGTGAGGGGGTTATAAGGTTCCGCCGGCCTGACGATGCGCAGGTTATCGAGTATAAAGTCAGCGGCAGTCGTTTGCAGGTGGTTGATATTCCTCCCGGATACACGCATAACATTTCCAATACCGGCACCTGCGATATGGTAACCATCATGTGGGTCAATGAATGCTTTAATCCCGAAAAACCCGATACAAATTTTCTGGAGGTATAGCAGGATATGAAACGTTTAAAAGTGATGACAGTTGTTGGCACAAGGCCGGAGATCATAAGGCTTTCTGCTGTTATTCGGGCCCTGGAGGCATCGTCTGCTATCGAGCATGTTCTGGTGCATACCGGCCAGAATTACGATTACGAACTTAACGAGATATTTTTTAAAGACCTCAATCTGAGGAAACCAGACTATTTTCTGGAAGCGGCTGCGGGCGCTCCCGTGGAAACGGTTGGCAATATTCTTATTAGAATCGAACAGGTCCTCGAAAAAGTACAGCCCGAAGCGTTTTTGGTTCTGGGAGACACCAACAGCTGTCTTTGCGCCATAGCGGCCAAGCGGCGGCGTATACCGGTGTTTCATATGGAAGCCGGTAACCGTTGTTTCGACCAGAGAGTGCCCGAAGAAACAAACCGCAAGATTGTTGATCATATTTCCGACGTCAACATGCCATATAGCGATATTGCCAGAGAGTATCTGCTCCGCGAAGGTTTGCCGGCGGACAGGGTTATTAAAACAGGCAGTCCGATGTTTGAGGTGCTTTCTTCCAGACGAGCGGATATTGTGGCTTCTGATGTGCTTGCAAGGCTTGGGCTGACAGAAGGTAGTTTTTTTGTTGTGTCGGCTCACCGGGAGGAAAATATTAGTTCCGAAATAAATTTTACCGATTGGGTCAACAGCCTCAATGCGGTCGCCGAAACGTACCGGTTGCCGGTGATTGTAAGCACTCATCCCCGAACCCGCAAGATGATTGAGGCCCGCGGGGTGAGTTTTAATCCGCTCGTCCGGACGTTGAAACCGTTGGGCTTTATTGATTACAATAAATTGCAAATGTCGTCGAAGGCGGTGTTAAGCGATAGCGGTACTATCAGCGAAGAGTCGTCGATACTGAAATTCAGGGCGCTTAATATCCGTCAGGCGCATGAGAGGCCAGAGGCTATGGAAGAGGCGGCGGTCATGATGGTGGGCCTTAAAAAAGAGCGGATATTGCAAGGGCTGGCGGTTCTGGACAGTCAGGACAGAAGTTGTATGCGCCCGGTTGCTGATTATTCCATGCCGGATGTTTCGCGCAAGGTTCTTGAAATTATCCTGAGCTACACGGATTACGTTAACCGTGTGGTGTGGGGAAAGAATTAAACAGGACGGAATGACTTTAATAATTTATGAAAATTTCCATCATCACCGTCGTATATAATTCCAGCGCGACGATAAAAGACGCGATTCAAAGCGTTTTGTCGCAGACCTATGGAAATATCGAATATATCATAGTTGATGGTGCTTCGACGGATGGCACGGTGGATATTGTCCGTTCTTATGGCAACAAGATCGCCAAGTTTGTCAGCGAACCCGACAAAGGAATTTATGATGCCATGAACAAAGGCATTGCCATGGCCACCGGGGATGTGGTGGGTATTCTTAATTCGGATGATTTTTATGCCAATGACCGGGTTATTGAGCAAGTTATGCAGGTTATGAGCCAGCCCGGAACCGATTGCTGTTATGCAGATCTGGTTTATGTTGATCGGGAAAATACCGATAAGGTTGTCCGTTACTGGAAGTCCTGTGACTACCGGCCGTTTCTTTTTGAGCGCGGCTGGATGCCGGCGCATCCGACTTTCTTTGTCAGGCGTTGCGTTTATCAGAAATACGGAGTTTTTGATCTCAATGTTTCAATCGGTACAGATCACGAATTGTTGTTCCGTTTTCTTTACAAGCATCGGATAAAGTCGGTCTATATTCCACAGGTGCTTGTAAAGATGAGAACCGGTGGATTTTCAAATAATAGTTTAAAGAATGTTGTCCGTCAGAATCAGGCGATTATTCAAACGTTAAAAAAGAATGGCGTGAAAGTGTCACCGTTATTGTTCCTCTACAAAGTCATTGACCGGTTTAGACAGGTTTTTAGTCGGCCTTCGGCACTGTTATGAAAATTCTTCTTACCGGCGCAACCGGTTTTATTGGTCAAAGATTTCTTAAAGCGCTTCTGGCTTCGGGGTATCAGCCCCGTCTTGCCGTGCGCCGTCCGTTGACGGGTGACCTTGTGGCTGGTACAGAGCAGGTTGTTGTCGGAGATATCGGGCCGGATACAGACTGGCAGAAAGCCTTGGCCGGGGTTGATGTTGTGGTTCATCTGGCCGCTTTGGCGCATGTTGTGTCGGGTAAAGATCCGTCCTTTGCCGGTCGTGTGCGTAAAGTTAATGTTGATGCTGTGCGTTCTTTGGCGCAGGCCGCTTTGGCTTCGAAGGTGCGTCGATTGGTTTATGTCAGTTCGGTCAAGGTCAATGGCGAACAGACAACGCAGTCGTTTACGGAACAGGACGCTCCCGATCCGCAGGATATTTACGGCACAAGCAAGCGGGATGCGGAAGAAGCTTTGCGGACTGTTGCCTCGGGGACTTCTTTGGAAATAGTTATTGTACGACCGCCTTTGGTTTATGGTCCGGGGGTAAAGGCAAATTTCAGGGGGTTGTTGCGGCTCGCGGCATCGGGTTGGCCTTTACCGCTGGCCGGATTGCACAACAAGCGTAGTTTTGTCTATGTCGATAATCTGGCTTCGGCTATGTTGGAGTGTATGCGTCATCCCCGCGCGGCGGGGGAAGTTTTTCTGGTGAGTGACGGAGAGGATGTTTCCACCCCGGAACTCATCAGGTTAATGGCACGCAGTTTGTCTCGTCCGGCCCGCTTGTTTTATGTGCCGGAATGGGTGTTCGGATTGATCTTCACGCTGATGGGACGGGCGAAGGATGTGCAAAAATTGACCGGATCTTTGTGTGTGGACAGCGGGAAGATCCGTCGTTTGCTGGGCTGGACTCCGCCCTACACGCTGGAGCAGGGTATTCGGGCAACTGTAACGGGTGAGAAGATATGATAAAACGCATGTTTGATATTGTCATGGGGTTGGTTTTGCTTGGAGTGTTGGCTTTGCCGATGCTGGTTATTGCCCTGATCGTTAAACTGACTTCGCGCGGGCCGGTGTTGTACTGGTCAGATCGTGTCGGGATAAATAATACAATTTTCAGGATGCCCAAATACCGTACCATGCGGGTGGATACGCCCCAGCTTGCCACGCATTTGATGAAAGACCCTGCCGCTTACCTCACCCCGCCGGGGCCGGTTCTGCGCAAACTGAGCCTGGACGAGTTGCCGCAGGTGTTGTCGGTCATAAAAGGGGATATGTCGTTTGTGGGGCCAAGGCCGGCTTTGTTTAATCAGGATGACCTGGTGGCGTTGCGCACAGCGCAGGGAGTTCATGTTCTGGTACCCGGAATAACCGGCTGGGCGCAGATCAACGGGCGCGACGAATTGCCTATTCCCGTCAAGGTTGATTTCGATGCGTATTACCTCAAGCACCAGAGTTTCTGGCTGGACATCAAAATTCTTTTCCTCACGGTTTTCAAAGTCCTGAAAAAAGAAGGCGTTTCGCACTAATAATTGGAATAATTGGTGACACACAGAATTGTTTTCTGACATTCAGTGCCATAATAAACAATTCTGTGTGTCACCAATCAAAATCAAATTATATGAATAATGACGAAAAGACTTTTTTATTTCGAATGAAATTCCCGGAACCTTGGCCTGTTTCGGAAGAAAAGTTTCTTAGCAAGACTCCGACATATGCTTTGAGCGCCAATAAAAACGGATCTATTACTATCAGATTTTTTGATGGGTCAGTATGTGCTTTTTTGTACACCACTCCGATAATTGTTGCCCCGGTCGGAATGAAAGGTCTTTTCTTATTGGGTATCTCCTGGAAGAACGGTGAATCTGCCAAATTTTATTTAAACGGGAAGCATATTATAACTGGCAGTGTCAGTCTGGAAGATGTTGTTGACGCTCTGCCAGTAGTAAGATCCATAGATTGCCCTGATGTGGATGAAGCCTGTCGGGATTATGTAAGTAAAAGGTATGCGGTCTTCTCTTTGTCACAAACATTTAAAGATAACAGAGTTGCAATATCCATAGACGATCAGCTTTCTCAGTTGCGTTCAGCAACTGAAAACTTGATCGATTTCAGAAAGGCAGTTCTTGCCGGGGACAGAAAGCGAATGGTTCCGCTCGTGGGTCAGCTAAGAGCTCTCTTGTATTATAGAAATCAAGAGGAGTATCGAACACCAACGTATAATCCATTGTTATTAAGATTGGCGGGTATTTCGCGGATCCCGTTGTCTGTCTTTTCTTTTCTGAGGTGCGAACTCCCGGATTTTCTCAATGATGATTTGGAGCTTTCCCTTTTTGATCCGATGCTGTCGATAGAGAAGATCGTTCGTTCTCAAAAGCTTTCAGATTTGTGTTATTGTCTGGAGTCGGAAGTATTCTTTCTTCGTCGAAAGAACGGTTCCCGACCATTCACTTTAAAAGATCTTATTGGCTTTGTAGCAAACACGGAAGGTGTTCATTATGACGAGACTATCCCTGTTGAAGTTGATTATTTGAAGAAGGTTTTGCTGGTAGATCGCAAAGATTTTGTTCAGAAGATTTTGTTGGACGTTGCTGAAGTCACGATACATTTGTCATTCTACTTGTATAAGCGAATGAAATGTTCAATTTCTGAATGACACTCATAGGTCTTTTGTCAGCAATTCAAGGTTTTGGAGGAGGTAGCCATGACAGCACGCGACTACAAAACCACACTCCAGGCTATTCGTAAAGCCGCTTCTGTTTTCAGGAAAGACCGAAAGAAAGCGCGCAAGTTCCTTTACGATATCGGTTTGCTTGACAGAGCCGGAAGACCGGTAAAGCCTTGCGTGACCAGCGCAAAAAGCTAGGCCTGAAGCCCGTTGGTCCGCTGTCCGCTGTCCGGTGCCCCGGTGTTTTGTGGTAGAACAGAGAACGGGACAGTCCCCAAAAAGGGACAGAGCAGAAGAACGGTACATTTCCGTTCTCCTTGCATTTGATAACAGATGTGTTATCATTAGGCTGTTATGATTGATATTATTTATTACCCAGAAGGCACTAGTGGTCCTGTAAAAGAGTACTTTGCTTCCTTGGCGAAGATCCGGCCGGAAGCATTTGCTCGTCTAGCTGTTGATCTTGAAGTTTTAGGAGCTGAAGGACTCAGATCCCGGCAAATCACAATTAGACCGCTAGGGGATAAGCTTTGGGAGTTAAAGCGGCTGTATAACGGGATTCAATACAGAATATTCTTTGCTGTGCATCAAGGCAACGCTTGGCTTTTGCACAGTATTGAGAAGAAAAGTGCCAAGACGCCTAAAGACGACTTGGTTTTAGCAAAGAAAAGATTCAAGGAGGTTCTGAAAAATGAAAACATTTGATAAACATTTACAGGAAATATTGGCTGGCAATCCCAAGGCAGCCAAGGCTCATGCCAAAGCTTTTGCTGAGTTGCCATTGTCCACTCAATTGGCCGTGATGCGCAGGCGGAGAAATCTTTCTCAGCGGGATATTGCACTGAAAATGAAAGTCCTTCAGCCTCATGTCGCCAGGACAGAGAGTACGTCCCATGACCCGAAGATCTCTTCCATTATTAAGGCCGCAAAAGCAGTTCGTTGCCATGTCATGTTGATCCCTGATGAAAGCTTTGATCAGGTGGCGGCCCTGGTTTGAGAAGGGAATAATTGGTGAGAATAATTGGTGACACACAGAATTGTTTTCTGACATTCAGTGCCATAATAAATAATTCTGTGTGTCACCTTTCAGCACCTTTCAGGAAGCCTTCCGCGACCAGCGAAAAATGCCGGGACTGACCCCCGAAAGCCTGCGGTATGCGGCAAAGCTTGACATAACAAATACAATGTAATACAATTTAATCATGCGCGTTTTATACAGTAAAAAGATCGCCAAAGATGTTGAGCGGCACAGAATCCCTGAAGAGGTTTGGGTTGACTTCAAGGACGCGTTTGAAAGCTTTGCCCGAAACAGAAATTTCCGGTTGTTCGACATCAAGAAGCTGGTTAATAAAGGTTCGTACGTTTATTATCGGCTTCGCGTTCGCACTTACAGGGCGCTTTTTCATATGGATGATCAGAATATTTATGTGGAAGATATCGGTTCAAGAGGAGGAATATACAAATGAGTGTAAAAACTGTTCGATTCAATAAAGAAGAGGAAGGCATGCTCAAGGTAATGCTTGATTACTATCGTACTGATTTCTCCAGTTGTATCAAGGAATTAATCGTTGAGAAATTGGAAGATTTGCGTGATATCGGGGTTATCAAGCGCCTTAAAGAAGGCGCCGCTTCTGATTATCTTGGCGCGGATCAGATAACATCGTTGTTTAATAATCGGTGATTAATAATTGGTGACACACAGAATTGTTTTCTGACATTAAGTGCCATAATAAACAATTCTGTGTGTCACCAATTAGCTGTGAATACCGTGTAGACCTCTCATAACCTGAAGGCCGCAGACGAGCGCCGCAGGCGCGATGATGCCGGTCAAAACTGGATGGGCGGTTTGGTGTGATATAATCATTCCCGTGAAGAACGTAGAACTTTTACTGCCCGCCGGAGATCTGGAAAAGCTGCGCTTTGCTTGTGCGTTCGGTGCCGATGCGGTTTATTTGGGAATACCCCGTTTTTCCCTGCGGGCGCGCGAGAACGGGTTTAAAACGCTGGAACAGGTGGCGGAAGCCGTTCATTACGTCCGCCGCCTTGGTAAAAAAGCTTATGTTACGGCCAATATTTTCTCTCACAACAGTAAAGTGCTGCCTTGCATCAAGTATATCGGTGAGCTTTTGCAGTTGTGCCGGCCGGATGCCTGGATTATGTCCGATCCGGGTCTGATCATGCTCATGCGCGAGAATTATCCTAAAGAGATCATTCACTTGTCGGTGCAGGCCAATACGCTAAATTATGCCGCGGCCGCCTTTTGGCAGAAAATGGGCGTGCGGCGGATCATTCTGTCGCGGGAACTCAATGTGCACGAGATCAAGGTGATCCGCGAGCATTGTCCGGATATTGAGCTGGAGGCGTTCGTGCACGGCGCTATTTGTATTGCGTATTCGGGGCGCTGTTTGATATCGAGTTATATGGTGGGCCGGGATTCGAATCAGGGAACGTGTGCCAACTCCTGTCGCTGGCAGTACAAGGTGCATAAGAACGCCGAGCCCGAGAGGGAAGCGGCTCCTTTGGTCGGCGAGTTTTATCTGGAAGAAGCCGAACGGCCGGGCGAGATGCTGCCGATCGACGAGGATGAGCACGGAACGTATTTGATGAACGCGCGGGACTTGTGTCTGATCGAACATTTGAACGAACTGGCTGCGGCCGGGCTTAATAGTTTCAAGGTCGAGGGCCGCTCCAAGTCGGTGTATTATGTGGCCATGATCGCGCGGGCGTACCGTCAGGCGATCGATGATCTGCAAGCCGGACGCCCTTTTGACCCGCAAGGCTTAAAGGAAGTTTTTGCCACGTCCAATCGCGGGCTTACTACCGGTTTTCTAAACGGGAACCCGGGGGCCGGGGCGCTCAATTACGATTCGGGCGCGTCTTTGTCTTTGCTTTACCGGTTTACGGGTATTGTGCGGGGCTATGATCCGGACAAGAAGCTGATGAAGGTGGAACCGCGTAATCCCATTCGGCAAGGCGGGGTATATGAGCTCTGCCTGCCCAAGGGGGATGTTACGCTTGCCGTGGACGCGTTATTTAACGATAAGCAGGAACCGGTGGACGTGATCCACGGCGGATTGCATTTTTGCTGGATCGCGTGCGCTGAACCGCCGGGGGAGTTTGCTGTGCTCAGGGAGCGTTTGCCATGAGCGGGGATGCGTATTCCGGTCAAGAAATAATTGGTGACACACAGAATTGTTTTCTGACATTTCCTCCCATCCTTCACCAGTCGCTTGCAAAAGCCTTCCGCGACCAGCGCAAAAAGCCGGCCTGAACCCCTTTGGTTCGCTGTCCGGCGGCCCGGCGTTTTAGCTATTCCCACAGCTTCTCACGTCAAATCTTGACATATAACGTCATGCGTTATATACTGTTTCCGTGATTAAAACATTTGCCTGCAAAGAGACTGAGAAAGTATTTCATATAGTGTTTTCGAGGCAAACGCCTTGAGAGACTAAAAGGGAAGAGGCAGGGACAGCATAGTATTCGAATAAATGACCAGTGGCGCATTTGTTTTGAATGGTTAGAAAATCATGCATATGAAGTTGAGATCGTTGATTATCATTGAAAGGTAGGCTTATATGAATAAGAAATTGGAACCTGTCCACCCTGGCGATGTGTTAAGTGAGGACTTTATGAAACCTCTTGCGCTCAGTCAGAACCAGATCGCCCGCGACCTTGGAGTTCCCCCGCGAAGAATAAATGAGATCGTTTTAAGAAAGCGTCGCGTGACCGCCGATACCGCCCTGCGCTTGGCGACATATTTTAAGACATCACCTCAGTTTTGGATGAATCTTCAGTCATCTTATGATCTGGATGTTGAGAGGGTTCAGGTTGGATCCAGGATCGCCAGAGAAGTCCATGCTTGCAGTGCTGTGAAATAATCGGTGACACACAGAATTGTTTTCAGGAAAGCCTTCCGCGGACAGCGCAAAAAGCCGGGCCTGTAGTGATTTCCACGTTTGACAAAGCAACGATTGCAGGGTATTAGCTAAAATGGACATATTGACTATTTTGACTAAATCGAATATACTTTCTGTAACGGAAAGGAAGGTGTGGCATGGTTGTCAGTGCTACTGAAGTAAAAAATCATTTTGGCCAATGCCTGGAAGAGGCTATGCAAAAGCCGCTCTTTATTCAGAAGACAGGCCGTTCTGTGGCGGTCATGCTTTCAATAAAGGAGTATGAGCGTTTGTCGAATCTGGAAGACGCTATGTTGGCTCAAAAAGCTCTGGGGGCCGAGCAGTCGGGATATATAGGACAAAAATTGTCTTCGGACTTTCTGAACTCCCGGTAATATGCTTCTTGATATCACCCGCCAGGCCAAAAATTTTCTGGATCAATTAGACGCAAAACAGTTTCGTCAGATTGGCAGAAAAATTCTTGATTTAATGGATGACCCCAAACCAGGCGATGCCCGGCCTTTACGCGGATATCCTTTTATGCGGGTTGATGCGGGAGAATACCGCATCGTTTATCGTATTGAAGACAATATTCTGAGGATTGCGTTGATTGATAAACGCAATGACGACGAGGTTTATAAGAAACTGGAACGTTCGAAGAATTAGTGACACACAGAATTGTTTTCAGCAAAATAATCGGTGACACACAGAATTGTTTTCTGACATTCAGTGACATATTTTTCTGTCGTCAAAACCTAATCTGGAAGAGGCCTTAAACAGATGTAAAGAATGTTAATAAACAATTCTGTGTGTCACCAATTAAATCCTGCATTTACATGCGCTCTTTTGTGTGGTATATAGTGGGTATGCAAAAAATCATCTACCCGCCGCTTTTTAGTGCATCTGTTTCTGCCGGGTTCTCTTCGCCTGCTGATGATTTTCTTGAGCAAACTGTCGATCTTAACAAGTATTTGATCCGGCATCCGGCATCGAATTTCTTTGTCCGGGTTAGGGGAGTGGTCATTCATGCCATTCGTTCTTTCTCCTAGTCGCAAGATTTTCGGGCTGGTGGACTGTAATAATTTCTTTGCCAGTTGCGAGCGTGTGATAAATCCTTCCCTGGCGGGAAAGCCGGTCGTGGTTCTTTCTAACAATGACGGGTGTGCTGTGGCTCGCTCAAACGAGGCCAAAGCCCTTGGCATCAAGATGGGGCAGCCTTTTTTTCAATGGCGGCATCTGCTTAAAGAGAAGGGGGTTATCGCCTTATCAGCCAACTTTGCTCTTTACGGAGACCTCTCCCGGCGCGTGATGGAAACGCTGGGCCGGTTTAGTCCGGATCAGGAGGTTTATTCGATTGATGAAGCTTTTCTGGGGCTGGAGACTCTCGGGATTAAGGCTTTTGTTGAGTATGGGCGGGATATTCGCCGGACGGTCCTCAAGGACACAGGTCTTCCTGTTTCCGTCGGAATAGCATCCACCAAGACGTTATCCAAGCTGGCCAATCACACAGCAAAGACGCATCCGGAATATCAGGGGGTTTGTTCTCTTTTGGAGGAACAAAATTCGCAACGGGTTATGCAAGAGCTTCCTGTAAGCGAGGTATGGGGGATAGGCGGGCAGAAGGCCAGGGTCTTGACAGCGCGGGGAATTCGAACGATCTTGGACCTGCGCAATGCCGATGATCGATGGATCAGGAAAAACATGAGTGTGGTGACGCTGCGGACGGTTTTCGAACTTCGCGGAATTTCTTGTATCGGTCTTGAGGATATTCCTGCCCCCAGGCAGACTATCGGCATTTCACGGACATTCCCTCGGGATATTCATTCTTTGGAAGAGATTGAGTCGATAGTGTGCGGGTTCACGTCTCATGCGGCTCAAAAGATGCGGGCGCAGGGGCAGATCACCGGTTTTTTGCAGGTGTTTGCAGGCACCAGTCCGTTCAAGCCTGATTATTACGCCAATTCAGGGAGTGTCCGGTTTGATCCACGGACGGATTATACCCCGGGCTTGACCAGTGCAGTTCGTCAAATTCTCGGGGAGATATATCAACCCGGGAGGGGGTATAAACGGGCGGGGGTAGTCCTTGGCGACTTTTCAACCCGGACAGAAACTCCCCTGGAACTTTTTGTGGATACGCAGGCGCGGGAGCGTCAGGAAAAGCTCATGGCGGTGGTGGATCAGCTGAACACAAAAGTTGCCAAAGGAGCGGTATTTTTTGCCGGAGAGTATAATCGGTGACACACAGAATTGTTTCTTGACATATTTTGTCATTGCCCTTGTCCGCTTCCTGACAATGCCGCGTTGGAAACCTTTGCGTTTTTATGATGTGATTGAGGATATTTTTTTTGTTCTTTTTTTTTGCCTGAGAATGATGTTAAAGTATTCAACGCAGTTGTGCTCAGTCGCTTCAATAGCAAGCTGGCCTTTAGTGATGCCTTGATGGCTTATGCAGGGGCTTATCGCTGGCTAATAATTCTGTGTGTCACCAATTAATCGCCAATTAATTTTTAAAGAGGGGGGGGGTATGCAGTTTCTAACGGAAGAGTTGAAAAAGCAGATAGAAAAAAAAGTGGTCGAATTGATGAAAACCTCCGGTGTTATCCTTTGTATGAAACAGGGTTCTGTCGGTTTCGAGAACTATATCCAGCTTGGATTGGCGGGGTGGTTACAAGAGAGATTTCCGTCGAAGACAGTTCTTGTGGAGTCTGATTCTCTTGCGAATGTTGTGGCAGATATTATTATTAAAGATTCTAATACCAGTAGGAATATTCTGGCTGCGTTTGAATTGAAAGTTATTCGTCTGGGAGTCAAAAATGGGGATGGGGTCAGGATGGGGGAAATTCTCTCGGATATCGGAAAACTGAGAGTCCTTAACCTTGCGAATGCTGACAAAGGTCTTATTTGTGCCGTGTATTTGTATGGCAAGACGGAATCTTCATGGGATTTCCTGAATTCGGCTCCTCTGAGTATTGATCAAAGAAAGATTGTTCTTAATGAGATCAGAAGCAATACGCGGCCACCATTCTCTGCAAGCGAGATTAACGCGTGTGTGGATATTTTTGAAATCAGATAATTCGTAGATAATTCGTGACACACAGAATTGTTTTCTGACATCTATTGACATTCTTTTGCGTAGTCAAAACTAGATCCTGAAAAAGCGTAAAATAGATGTAAAGAATGTTAAGAAACAATTCTGTGTGTCACCAATTAATTATCACCAATTAATTACCAATTAATTTCGACTGCCGGACGGATGTTCATAATGACCGGCACCAGTCCGTTGATTCTTATATTCGTCAGGTTTTGCTGACCCACAGGCAGAGGAATCCCGCTGCCATCTCGTTTGATCAACAAATCCAGTGCTGCTTCGCTGAAGTCAACACCACCAGGAGCGGCGGCTGCGAGGCTGCCAGGACTGCTGTTTGTGTCGGGATTGCCGGCAACCAGCGCGCTTGCGAAAACAGCAAAATTACGCCACGACGGATTTTCTCTGTTCAGACGGCTGATAAGGGAAAGATCGTGTGTATTGGCAAAAAGTATTTCGTGAAGCCCGGTTTCTGTGAGTGTGGAGACAGTGACCTGTAAACCGACGACAAATGTGCGGTCTTTATCTTCAGGGGCGTAAAGAGGCAGGGCCGTCAGGAGAGCTTTGCCCTCCGGTGTTTCCACCATAAAAGCCAGTTCCAGGGCATCTTTTCTTGAAACGAGTTCTGTTTTCGACGCTGGTAAAGAAAAAATTTGTTCCAGTGTATTTGCAGTTACGTTTAAGGAAGGAGTATTGTCGTCGCTGGTCATGTCGTCCTTGGACGCTGCCAATTCGAATGTTTCGGCGGGTTGATCGAATCCGGAAACTTCAATTCCTGGAAAAACCCGGGCCAGCAGGAAAGGAACAACGTCTGTCTTCCATTGCGCGGGTGTTGTTTCGCCCTTCAGGATTTCCAGGAGAATTTCATGCCCTCTGTCTTTTGTGATTTTTATCATGCTTCCGGGCAGCGGATCGTAATCAGTACCATTATATGTGAAAGGTTTGTTGTGACTGATGATCTCGACGGTGTAATCCCGGTGATTGACTGAAAACGTCAGGACACGGGTTTGTTGGTCGTCTGACAATGTTTCAGAGAGAGGTAAGGAAAGAGCCAGGGCCAAGAGTTCATGTCTTTGGCGCAAGGCTATCTGGGCCAGTTTCTTGGCCCGTTTGAAATTCTTCAGGCCAACGAGCCAGGAGATCAAATCGTGACGATCAACAATTTCAAGACCTGCTGCCGGGGAGTCGTCCAGAAGACGTGTCCCCGGGATAGCGTTTTGTTCAGGCAAGAACTGTGCGTATATCGGCGAGAAAGGAATTACAACCTGTTTATTGGGGGCATTGGTATGTCCCTGCCAGAGAGACAGCAGTATTAGAACGACGGGGATATCTGTTGGGGCCAGGCGTCGGGGGATTTGTTGGGGAGAGACCAGGCTTGCTGTAACCAGTTCCTCGTTGGGATCTGCAATTCTTTGCGACTGATCGGTCAGGACCGTCACTGTATCCTCGAAAGCTGATCCGACAGAAACAGCCCCGCCCGAGAAGTACCTGCGGGGGAGGATGTCTCCTGTTGCTGTGTCCAGATCGTCCCGGATGAAATCAAAGACTCCCTTGCGGAACATGTCAACGTAATCACGGTAGATGGCCTGGTTGACAAGCGGATTTGTATCGATGCCTGTGGTTTTCGATTTGTCGCCGTAAAGATTGGTGAGGACCGAATCCTTGAGGGCCCGCTTGAACCATGCGGCCAGTAACATGCTGCTGTAAATCTGCCGGAGCATGGCGAAGTCGCGGCTTTCATTAATTTCTTTTTCGATTAGTGGCAGGATGGTTTTGCGCAGGGCATCCTGGTAAATATCCTCAAGAGGAGATCTGTCCGGTTGTCCTCCGCGAAGCGCGGCATGATCCACATCGCTGACAATTTTTAATCGTTGTTCCAGAATGTGTACCGAACGGGTTCGGCTGTTTTCATGGATTACGGCCTTGTCCGGCATGATCCACACCTTGTTCAAGGCCTCGGCGGGGATTTGGGTTGTTCCGAATGTGCGCAAAAATTCGGCATACAGATGTTCCCAGAATATTTTCCCTGTTGCAGAGTCGGGATGAGTGAGGCTGGAGGATAATTGTTTGAGTTGATAGTCCTGCCGCAGCAGGTCGCGGCCCATTTCCGTGCGGCCGAAGTTCCCGGAAATAATGCGTTCTTTTTCAAAAGGTGAAAGGTTGACCCACTGGTCGTTGTCGGGGATGGCAAGGGCGGCCAAGAAATATCTTACGAGGCGGGCGTATTCTTCTTTCTTTTCGACAGGAGAAAGAGGGGATTGCCCGGGGCTAACGAGAAAATTGAGTTTAAAGGGTTCTTTGTAATCAAGAACCAGACCTTGCAGGCTCGCGGGGATATACGCTGGTTTTGTAGAGGGGACTGATGATGGCATCTGAAGGGACTGCGCCCATACGTTGGGTGCAACACAGCTTTGAAAGAGGAATATGGCGGTCATGACCGCGTTGATGATGTGTGTGCCGGGCTTTCTTGTCCTCAACTGATCGGATTGACTGGATAATACATAGCGCATGCCTGTTTCTCCTTTTGTTAATCAGTCTTGAGTTGTAAAGCGAATCTTTATTCTCCTTGCCCCAGCGGGCAGTTGTGTTAATTGGTGACACACAGAATTATTATTTAACATTTTATCACATTCTATTGTTATATTAAAAAGAATAATTAGCAATAATTAGTGACACACAGAATTATTCTTTGACATTTAATTGCGTTTTATTACAATGTAATAATTGAAAACTGTATGTTGTATAACTTGTGTAAAGAATGTTAGAAAACAATTCTGTGTGTCACCAATTAATTGCCCGGTTAATTTTCTTTTTTGTTCTTTTGACTTGCGGAATTTTGCAGGCGGATGAGCAGTCTTTTAATCTGGGAGCTTATGTTCCTTCTCAAGCAGGGATCATGGTTTCCGCTGCCCGCGGCGAGAATGTGGACGTTTTACCCGAGAGTGGTTCCCTTGATTTTGGCGCCCTGCAGTTTGATTCTGCTCAGAATATTTATAAGTCACCCAACACGTTCGTTATTTCCATCACTCCTATCGGTTGGGTAGGGAGTATAAATGCCACGCTCACTTATGCGGAAAGTAGAAATCCTAACGGACAAACCGGCAAGGGGTTAGGGTGGCACACTGTGGCCTGGTTTAAGCGATTTGTTTATAGAGGTAATCAGAGTATTACAGTTGATCTGCCCGATCATGGCCCCAGAAAACTGTTAAAAGATGTTATAAACGAACAGGTTACGCCTGAAGAGATGGGTAGTAGCACAGCGCTGATTGTTCATTTGCAGCTGGCGAGTGGAGATGCTACCGACCCGGCGGGTGCCGTCCCCTTTACCCTGAGTGATGTTGCCGGAGTCTATGAAGGTGTTTTGACGATCACGGCTACCGCAAGTTAGTCGATCTGATCCGGATAATGTGCAGGAAAGCTTAAAATATATTATACTTTCCTGTAGTTTTAACCCGGATTTGTCAAAAACCATGTCACTTCTAAATTGTTCTGGCCAGATGCTTTCACCTTTCGGAATTTTCTTCCGGTTATTTTTGTGCGCCATCCTTTTTTTGGGCTCCGTAGTTCCTGTTAGCGCACAATCTGTTCTTCCACTTGCGTTGCCCGGCGATCCTCTGCTTGAAGATATTACAGCCCCCTCCGGCGTGATCATGAAGGGTGTCAGGGTTGACCCCCGCAATCCTTTACGGATGGATTTCATTTTCGAGCGCAATGCTGCCTGGGGGAGTTCCGAGATTGATAACAGCCAGGACTCCCTTCGTCAGATCAGGTACTTTCTTTCTTCGCTGGTTATTCCTCCCCAGGATTTGTGGATCAATCTTTCCCCCTATGAAAAAGACCGGGTGACGACCCCGGACCTCGCGCGAACAGGCATGGGGCAGGACTTGCTGGTTATGGATTATTTGCTCAAGCGCGTGGCCGCCGAGTTGGTTCATCCTGACGACAGCCAGGGGAAAGCTTTTTGGGCCGGTGTCTATGCTGATTTGCACGAAAAGTTTGGCACAACCGATTTGCCGGTTGATACCTTCAACAAGGTCTGGATAACTTCTGACAGCGCGCGTATTTTTGAAAACTTTTCCCGGGACGTCGCCGCGCCGGGTGCTGCTGCAGTTGTGACGGAAACTCGTCTGAAGGTTTTGCTTGAGGACGATTACAGGGCTTCGGCGGCTTATCCGCAGTTTTCGGCTGAAATTGGTCCGGGATATAACAATCCGGCGCGTACCGCGGCTTTACGTGCCATGCGCGAAGTGGTTATACCCGCTCTTGAGCGCGAGGTTAATGAAAGCCCGCGTTTTGCCAGGGTGAGAGAGATTTATCGCTGTCTGGTATTGGCCACGTGGTACAAGAAAAAGCTGTATGATTCTGTTGTGGCGCGGGTGTACTCTGACAGCCGTAAAACGCAGGGGATGGACAGCTTCGGGAGGGTTTCTGCCGAAACGGTCTGGACAGCTTATATGGACAGTTTCAGGCAGGGTGTTTTTAACCTGATTCGGGAAGAAACTGACCCCTGGAATGGCGACACTATCCCCCGCAAATATATGTCCGGCGGAGTGATTCTCAATGGCGACGCCGCGATGGATTTGGACCTTCCTGCGGACACGCGGGATTATTACAGGGTCTCTTCTGATCTGCAGGTTCAGACCGACGCCGCGCAGGGGATCAAGATGCAAGGGGGGCTTCATTATAATGTTGCAGACTTTACACGGGACTCGGCCATATTTCTTCCCAAGCACAAGGGGCAGATCAAGAAGTTGCGTCCGCAGCTTGAAAAGATTGAAAACGCGATTGTAAAGGGAAAGTCTTTTGAATTCGCCGGGCTGGTAGTCGAATTTCTCAAGGATCTGGATGTTGTGGAATTCCGTCAGGCACTTGTTATGAGAATGGGGCATTTATTTTCTAAAGTCAATATGGAAGAGTGGCTGGGGTTGGAGAAAATGCTGAAAGTTTTCAGGAAAGAGGATCTTTCTTCCGGACTGCTCTTAAAGTTCCAGGAGGCGTTTGGCGCGCAGGATAAGACGGCTGCAGTCGGTAATAAATTGCTCGAGATTCTGGCCGAAGGCGGGAGATCAAAAAATCAGCAGATTATTCAGGAAGCCCGCAGGGGCCTGTTGTTTCTGCGTTTGTTCGCCGCATTTGTTGCTGAACCGCTCCCGTTGAAAGATCTTATATTTATCGAAGACCTGGGAGAAGATTCCTGGATTCCGAATCCTTTCAGAAGAGGACAGCTTGAGGAGGAACTCTCGGATATTATCAGAAGTTCACGGTGGCAAGACTTGTTACAGGTTTTGGCCAATATCCGGGAGCAGGATATTCCCCAGCCGCGGCATAAGAAGCAATTTGTGGATGTGGAAAGACGGGTTGCGGATCTTTTGTTTGAAGCCGGGTACTATAATGTGGATTTGTTTCTGCAGTCCTATGCCAGGACCGAGAAGATCAAGAAAACCATAGAGGTTTCTCGCCCGGTAGCCCCGTCTCCTTTGCAGCGCCCGTTGATTGAGCGCATGATTCGTCATTACGAGGTCATGATAAAGCATGCCCGTCCAGGTACCAGCCTTAAAGATGTTTTGCGCAAGGTGGTGCGTCAGTACAAGAATGATTTGGCTTTTACAGATATTACCGATGCACAGGTTGATCGTAAAATATTGCAAGCGGCACTCAGAGAGCGCTTTGGATTGTGGATGAATACCTGGGTCACCAGGTTTTTGCGGGAATCTTCGGGGTTTTCTAACGGGGAACCGCCTGCAGACAAGCTGGCTTTTATTCTGGGCGAGGCAGAGATTCTGCAGCTGGAGCCCGAGGATACACGTCTGCTGGACGCGGTTATCAGTCTTGCCCGGAGTGGAGTCAATGTAACGCCAGAACGGGTATTTCTTGCCTCCAAAGCGCAGGGTCTGACCTTTGAGGATATTGATCGTTGGCGGCCCGAGGGTAGCATGGGTTCGCGTTTTCTGGCTTTCGTCGAAATTCCCTGGCAGGACGAGGAGTCTGCTGCCATTGAGGAAGGGGTTCTCATCTCCGAGGGACTTGACGGTATTCTTGCTTCCGGATTGCAGTACGAGGGGAATTATGCTGATGTGGTCA
Source organism: Candidatus Omnitrophota bacterium (assembly GCA_903944345.1). Lineage (GTDB taxonomy): Bacteria > Omnitrophota > Gorgyraeia > Zapsychrales > Fredricksoniimonadaceae > CAJARJ01. Next base: position 114,897 of record CAJARJ010000013.1, on the reverse strand, counting down.
GTACGTTGGCCCGTTCGGCGCAAGCTCCGCCGGAGTCTGTGCGGCGTTTTCTGGATAGCGAGGGCAATGGCGAAGCTTATTTTAATGCTCTCTCCGAAACACGAACCATAGTCAAGAATGGTCGGCTTGCACGGGAAGGGTACGACAAACTTCTACCGCATATGAGCAGGCAGATGCAGATTGAGCAAAGTGTTCTGCAGGGTTACTGGAAGCTCTGGGGTGTTACGCCCGAGCGGTATTTAAAACAGGAGCAGCCTTTGCGGATCAAAGGATATGATGTCGCGGTTGTCGACGGAGGATGGGTGAATGGTGACTATTTGCAGCAACCGCGCGAGCGGCGCGTGATTGAGGGGTTGATCAATGATTTTCTGGAAGGCAAGATTGATTCCAACCAGAATGGCTTGCCGCACATTGAACGCCTTCAGAGCAAGGGGCAGTCGATAAGTGTTTATGTTGTGCTTTCGGGGATGGTGTCCTCGGCCACCCTTAACGAGTTGGGCTATGAAGGGACCGGAATATTGAACCGGCTTGTGACTGACGGGCTTATGGTCAAGCTCAGGGAGAAAGATTTGTGGGTTTTTCAGGATGACGGGACTGCGGAAGCCTTTGGTGCGCGTCTGGACAGTTTTTTTTCAGGGCATTCCGATGAAATTTCTGATCATCCGGCTTTACGGGCTGTTCTTGAGCGCGCCTATGGCCGCCGTCGTCTGGTTGTTGTTGCCGCCGGGCCGATCGCCGATTTCAAGCAGTCAGCCAACAGCAACAGTATGCCGCCTGAGTTCAAGGAGTATCTCAGAGGGTACAGGAACAATAATGAGGCGCTTGCCCGGGCGCGACAGGTTGTTGTAGGAGCCGATCACGCCCAGTCAGCATTAACTCCGGGTGGTATCGATCTTAATCCGGATAATATCAGGCTTCTGATTGAAAGAGCGGCTGGATCGGGGTATGATCTGGCATCGGCTTCAGTCTTTGAGCTGAGTGAAGAAACCATGCAGCAGCTGCGTCAGCATGCAACGGGGATTGTTCCGGTTATTGTTGGTGTTACCGCGCAGGCCGCGCTAACGGATTTTGTGAGGTTTTAAATATGAATAATCCGCCGTTTGAACTGGGGCCTATTCGTCCGGTAGACGAGGCTGAAAGTCTGCTTGTGCGTACTACGCGCGGCTGCCCTTGGAACAAGTGCGAGTTTTGCGTCAACTACAGGGACATGAAGTTTTCCCTGCGGACGCTCGACGAAATAAAAGGCGATATTGATGCCGCGGCAGAATATTACCGGGGGCACGCTTTTGAAACATGTTTTCTTCAGGATGGCGACAGTTTTTTGATGAAAACCGCCGATCTTCTGGAATTGCTCGGCTTTTTGCGGCAGAGGTTCCCGCAGCTGAAACGCATCAGCAGTTACGGTCGAGCCCAGACCATGATCCGCAAGTCACCGGAAGAAATGCAGGATATGTGCCGTGCCGGACTCAACAAGCTCTACTGCGGAATGGAGTCGGGGTCGGATACGGTACTCAAGAAGGTCAACAAAGGGGCTACGGCCACTGATATTGCTGTTTCCGGACGCAGGGCCAAAGAGGCGGGAATGTCGGTTTCGGAATTTATTATCCTGGGGCTCGGCGGGCAGGAATTGTGGCAGGAGCACGCTCGTGAAACAGCCAGGGTGTTGAATGAAATCAATCCGGATTTTATCCGGGTTCTTACTATCGGTGTTAAACCTGGTTCAGGTTTGTTTCGCCAGATGCAGGCCGGGGAATTTACCCTGCAGACAGAAAAGAATATTATTGAAGAACAAAAAATGCTGATTGCGGCACTGGAAGGCATTACCAGTCATTACGCCAACCATCATGCTGTTGATCTTTTGCTGGAAGCCAGGGGACAGTTTCCTCAGGACAAGCCTGCACTTTTGGGATTGATGGATCGCTACCTTGAACTTCCCGAAGAAGAGCGTATTTATTTTACGCTCGCTCGGCGGCTTGGCTTGTGCCAGAAGCTGGATGACCTGCGTTCCCCGCGTCTGCGTAACGAGGTTGCGCGTCAGCTCCAGGAAATCCGCTCAGCTCATGCCGGTTCTCTGGACGAAGTTTTCCACGACCTTCGCGCCCGGATAGTTTAATCGGTGACACACACAATTGTTTTCAAGCATTTATTAACATTATTCAACATATCTAGTTGTTTAGTGAATTAAATTACTAATGTGGCCAGCGATATAAAAAAACAATTATGGGTGTCTCTAAAATAGTTTTCTTTCTTTGTGCGTTGGTTGTTTTATTTTTGGCCGGGCCTCGGGCGCGGGTGCATTTTAGATCGGTTGCAATTGATTTTTTGCCTGAGCAAGATATTGTGACTTATTTATTGCATCGTGAGGCTTCGTATCCGGCTGTGATTCCGGGAACTGAAAAATCTGTTTCCTGGGCCGCTGCACCCGGGGAGAAAACGTCGGTTTCTATAGTTTATCTGCACGGTTTTTCGTCTTCACGTCAGGATACTTTTCCTTTATGCGAGCGTCTGGCTGAAGAATGGGGAGCCAACGTGTTTTACACACGTCTGAGGGGACATGGTCTTGGTGGGGAGAGCCTGGCGTCTGCCCGGGTGGAAGATTTCTTGCAGGACACACTTGAGGCTCTGGCTGTCGGCCGTAGAATTGGCGAAAAAGTAATTGTTATTGGTAACTCCTCGGGCGGGGCGCTGGCAGCCTGGCTGGCAACGCTTGAGGGTAACGACGATGTGCTGGCGTATGTTCTTCTTTCTCCGGCGCTGGGGTTCAGGCATCCTTTATCGGGTCTTTTATCCGGGCCGTGGGGCGCTCAGATCGCCAGGCTGGTGGTTGGGCCGCAGTATTCCCGAGTTTCCGACAATCCTCTTATCAATCGCTATTGGACGACACAGTATCCCTCCGGGGCGTTGGTTACGCCGGGGCTTTTGGCGGCTTTTGCGCGCCAAGCCGCCTGGGAAAAGATACATCGCCCTCTGCTGGTTATTTATTCGCCTGAGGATCGTTTGGTTGATCCCGGACCGGCTAGCAGAGCGTTTAAGCGTATTCCGCGGGATGATAAAAAGCTTGTTGCCGTCCGGAGTTTTGATCATTCCGAAAATCATGTCCTGGCCGGGGACTTGCGTGCTCCGCAGGGAACAGATACGGTGGCAAAAATTATCTCCGGGTTCATTAAATTAGGAAGGCACTGATTTTTTGATATAAGATCATTTTTTGTTTGTCATCATATCTTAGACAAAATATGATACTAAATGTGCTATTAATGTATAAAATGTGACAAAACAATTGTGTGTGTCACGAATTAACACGAATTAAAAACACTAATTAAAAATGAATTAAAATGTTTCTGGTATACTTAAGAATCATTTTGGCAGTCAATCTTCTTAATCAGCAGGGCTTTATATGAAAAAGACAGCACATAATTTATTCTTTCAGTACCGGCGGATTTTTATTCTTTTCTTTTACATGGGGATTGTCGGCCTGTCTTTCTGGCTGGCTTTTCTTTTGCGCTTCGAGTTCCATATCGCGCCGGAATACCAGTCTATTTTTGATGCGCGTCTGCCGCTCCTTCTTCTGGTCAAACTGCCGGTGTTCTGGTTTTTCGGGCTTTATTCAGGGATATGGCGCTATGTAAACATCACCGATTTGTGGAATATCTTTAAAGGGAATCTGGCTGCAACGGCAACTTTTCTTATCGCTGAGGTTTTCTTTTTCCGTCTGGACGGTTTTCCGCGTTCTATTCTGGTGATGGATCTTGGTATTTCCATTATTTTTATGGGCGGGTTACGTGTATTTACGCGCGTGCTCCGCGAATTTCTGGCCCGGCGCTGTTCAGGTTCCGCCGCTTTGCGCAGGATTCTGATCGTAGGCGCCGGTGAAGCCGGACTTCTTTTGCTGGGGGAATATCAGCGCAATCCCTGTATGGGGGTGGTCGTAGGCTTTATAGATGATGACCGCTTCAAGCAGCGCACCAGTATTTCCGGAATTGAAATCCTTGGGTATCGTCACGATATTCCCCGCATAGTGAGAGAGCGTTCCATCGACGAGATTATTCTGGCGATCCCGTCAGCAGAAGGCGAGACTGTGCGCGGTATCCTGTCTTTTTGCGAGCAGTCCACAGCCCGTATCCGTGTGGTTCCTGGCCTGGGCAAGATCATCTCCGGCGAGATGGAAGTCCGGCCGCGCGAAGTACGCCCGGAGGATTTGCTGGGGCGCGAAACGGTTTCTATCAATACGGCCGAGATCGAGCAGTATGTGCGAGGCAAGGTTCTTCTGGTTACCGGTGCTGGCGGCTCGATAGGTTCCGAAATTTGCCGTCAGGCGGCTTCGTTTGGCCCCAAAGAGCTGATCATGTTCGATCATTATGAGAATTCGCTTTATTTTCTGTTGCTTGAACTGCGCCAGCTTTACCCAGGAGTCCGGATCCGCACGGTAGTGGGCGATGTGCGTGATGTCGGTTTGCTCAAGCATATTTTCAGCCGCATGGCCCCGCAGGTGGTTTTTCATGCGGCGGCGCACAAGCATGTGCCGCTTATGGAAGACAGCCCGTCGGCTGCGGTCAAAAACAATATTTTTGGCACCCGTAACCTGATCTATGCCAGTCATCACTACAAGGTCGAGCGGTTTGTCATGATTTCTACCGACAAGGCGGTGAACCCTTCCAATGTCATGGGCATGTCCAAACGTGTGGCCGAGATGATTATGCAGGCGCGTGCGGTGCGCAGCCATACACGTTTTATGGCGGTTCGCTTTGGCAATGTGCTGGGATCGGCAGGATCTGTGGTGCCGCTTTTTAAGGCGCAAATTGAGAAAGGCGGTCCGGTGACCATTACGCACCCGGACGTTAAACGCTATTTTATGAGCATTCGCGAAGCCTGTATGCTGGTCTTGCAGGCCGGGGCATTGGGGACCGGGGGTGAATTGTTTATTCTGGATATGGGCGAACAGATCAAGGTGGTCGAGATCGCACGCAATCTGATTGCCCTCTCGGGACTGACCATAGACAAGGATATTCGCCTGCAATACACCGGGTTGAGACCGGGCGAGAAGCTGGAAGAGGAGCTTTTACTGGATCGCGAGAAGGATGCCACCACCCGGAACAACAAGATTTTTGTCAGCCGCTCTGGAGTGCGTTACGACCGAGCTGAACTGCACCGCGATTTGCGCCTGCTTCATCGCGCGACTCAGGTAATGGATGAAGAAATGCTTATCCGTTGCCTGGCCCGGATTATTGCCGCCGGAAACTAGGCCGGGGAACTCAGACGCCCAGAAATACGGCCGGGTTTTCAACCGGAACGATCCTGATAATAATCCCCTGCAGTCCCGAAAACAGGTTGTCCTCAAACCCGTCGAAGGCAGATTGATCCATTCTGATCGCGGCGCTTGCCGCTGTTCTGGAAATATCCAGGCTCATGGTTTTGGCATTCAGGTCGATACCACCCTTGGCGGCCTGGGACTGGTCGGTGTTACTGTCCAGAGGGTCAGGGTGATTGACGGTAATGCTCCAGTAACTGCCAGGGCCTTTTAATGGTGTTAGCGACAGCTGTTGGCTGACACCACGAACAGCAGCAGGCAGATCATCGGGCGCAATGTATCTTTCGTGCAGCAGCCAGAAATAGATTTCGTAATTGACGGCGTCCCGCGCGAGCTCTTCGGTTGCACCCGGTATCGCTTCGCCATTCTGATAAAGGACAAGAAACTGTTCCGCCAGATTCACAAGATCGTTCTGGCCCAGCGTACGTTTGGCCGGTTGCTCGTTCATGCTTTTAATATATTTGTCCAGATGCCTGGCCAGTATAAAAAAAATGTACGAGGCAAAAATGGCCAGCAGAGAAGTCCATTCTGTTCTGTTGTCTAGCATGTCGATAACGGCAAAGCTCCCGGATATAAATCCCAGAACTATAAATGACAGGCTCAGGGCAATCTTTTTTTTCAGAAGGGTGATGTAACGATCGGTGGAGACAGCCGGGCCGGAAGCTTCTTTTCGCATCCAGACAGTTTTTTCGAGATTTTCAACCAGTTCATCCATTTCGGCCTGCCTGAGACCCAGGGCTTTTATCCGGGAGATCAGATGCTCAACGCCAGGCTCGTCCAGGCCTCTTATTTTGTCGAACAAATCACGCAGGACGCGCAACTGTTTTTTACTGGTCAACAGGGAGAGTTCCTCGAAACGTTTTTCGAACATGTCGACCGGAAGTTCGCGGATAGTTTTGATCAGTTCGTTTAAATCAGACAGCATGGACGCATCTGTTGCCGTTTCGGAGTGTCCCGCCAGGAAGTTTTCTATGCGTTGTTGGGTTTCTTTTGCAGGAACGGAGTCTTCGACCGGTTGGGCAACTGTTTCCAGCCGCACCGTAACGGCGGAGCGGCGACTGTTGCCAGGAGCTGTCAGTTCTGTCGGAGCAGCAGCGGCATCCACACGTTCCAGTATTTTAGCCAGGTTCCCGTCCACTCCACCCGAGAAATATTTTCTTGGCAAAGTAGGTTCCTCATTCGCTCCGGGGGTTTCCTTGATATAGTTGAAAACGCCTTTTTTGTAAGCTTCCAGATAGCGTTCATAGATTTTCTCTGCTTCTGCCGGATCGTCTGCCAGTACGCCGCCGGTTTTTCCGCGGTCGCTGTAAATCCGGTTGAGCAGGGCGTCTTTGAGTGCCAGCTTGTACCATGTGGCAAGGATCATGGAATTGAACATCTGCCTGAGCGGGGCAAAATGGGTGCCCCGGTTGACTTCTTTTTCTATTTCAGGAACAATGACTTCGCGCAGGATATCACGGGCAATATCGCTGCCTTCGCCGTCGGAAGGTGTGCGGCTTATGGCCAGATAGTCCTGTTCCAGCATGACTTTCAGGTGTGCTCCGGCCACATAGGCGGCCCCCTCGTGTTCGATAACCCGGACCTTGTCTGCCTTGATCCATATTTTGTGGAAGGTGTCGACCGGTATGTTTGTGGTGCCGAATTCTTCCCGGGCACGGGCGTAGACCCGGTTCCAGAACGTTTCTCCCAGATTTTCTTCCGGATAGATCAGTGAAGCGCTTAATTGTTTCAGGATGTAGTCTTGTGCCAGCATGTCACTGCCCAGTTCTGTTTTTTCCAGATCGGGGGAGAGGATGCGGTTGTGTTCAAACGGGGAAAGGTTAACCCAAAGGTCTTCTTCTTTTATAGTGAGCGACGCCAGAAAATAATTGACGAGTTTTCCGGCTTCCTGTCTGAAAGCGGCACTGTCAGTGGCGAGTCCTGAGTCTCCGGAATCGATAATAAAATCAAACAGGAGAGCATTATCGGGATGGACGCGAACTCCCTGCATTATCAGAGGAGAGAAATCCGGGGTTTTCCCCAGCATGGATCCGGGGACGGGTAAAGACGACATCTGGGCCAAAGCCGCCGAGGGAATTGTGGAAGTGACAAGAACGGACACGATTAGTAGGATTGCACACAAACGTTTGAACATGTTTTTTTTCCTGTGTTTTCATCTTATTTCAGATTTAGTACATTAATTGTCGGTAACCTTACAATGTTTACCTAACTATCTCAGGGTTGTTAGGGGGAACGGATAATTACGGGCTTTGGGTCAGTTCCAGGAATACCGGCATATTCAAGGGGGTCACAGGTTCAATCTCACGAATGAACGGTGAGAGCCCGTCGATATCAAGCATCGCCGGATCCTGCATGGACACCGGCAAAGGCATTCCTTTTCCGTCCACACGGATATTCATGGTCAGATATTTTTCATCCAGATCAATACCGCCGGTAGGCGCCTGCAGGGCGGCAGAATCGGGGGGTGTTAATGCGTCTATGGCTTTTTCCAGTTGCATATAAGATTGTTCGCTCTGGTGTATTCTTCTTTCAATGTCGGAAATCTCAGCCGCGTGACGGAGAGGATTCAATCTGTTTCTTTTCGATGTGAGATCGTTTGTTTTTATGTTGGCTATGTAGGCAGTTGCATTGACCTCAAGCAAGCGGTGTTCCTGATCCAGGCTGAAGAACGATATTAATGCCGCGAGACCGGTTTGAATATCGATATTCTGCTTTTGCATGCTATTGGTAATAAACTGAATGTCCAGATCCGAGCTTGTGGTTGCATCTGACCGGTATACCTCTTTTAGTATTGCTAAAAGGTCTTCCCTGGACAACAAGTCTGTCCTGGTATCGATAATCTGGACAGCAAGTGCGATCTTGATCCTGAGTTTGTGGGCATGGTACAGGATCAGGGGCACGGAAACGAGGAATATTCCCAGCAGCGCCCAGCCGGTTGCTTCGTTGTTCAGCAGATTCATGAATTCTGCGGTCTGTGAATGGATCATTCCGAGGGTTGTCGCGATGAGATCTGTGTCAGGCGGTTCGGTAGACGGGAGAGTTGTTGATGCGTAAGTCAAGCTGTTGGCGGGGAGCAGTAAAAGAGGGAAGAGTCGGCTGGTTTTGGTGAACAGGGTGGTAACAACTTCTACAGTATTCCTCAGACCAAGAAATTGATTTCTGGCTGAACGTTCATCGACGACCTTGATCATGGCTGCGTCTGGCAAGAGGGCAACTCCTCCCGAAAAATATTTTCTGGGTAATGTTTCCTGTGTTGAGGGATTTGTGTCATTTTTTATATAATTGAAGGCGCCCAGTTGGAACGCTTCGAGATACTGTTGATAAATTTTCTCTCTGGCTTGCGGGTCACTTGTTTCAATCCCGGCTGCTTTGCTTTTGTCGGCGTAGATCTGTCCGAGCAGGCTTTTCCGGAGAGTTTTCTTGTACCAGGTTGCCAGGATCATGGAATTGTATATCTGGCGAACCTGGGCAAAGTTGCTGCCGGTGTTTATCTCGTTTTCCATGACCGGAATGATCACTTCCCGCACAAGATCCGATGTCATTTGGCGTGCCCCGTCGCTCTCTTGCGCCAGGGTGTCGGCCGCGACTGCGTATTGTTCCTTGTTCTGTCTGATGGCCATGAAATCCTGCTGCAGCATCACTTTCAGATGGCTGTCGACCAGAAGAGCGGTATCGTCTTTTTGATAGATATCCGCCCTGTCGGCGGTGATCCACACTTTGTTGAAGGTATCTATCGGAATCTCGGTTGTGCCGAATTTTTCGAACGCTTTCGCGTAGATCTTTGTCCAGAATTCTTTGCCGACAGGGTCTTCCGGGTGCATTAATGAAGACGTGAATTGTTTTAAAAGATAATCTTGTGCCAGAAGGGCGTGCCCTGTTTCAGTCCGGGCAAAGTTATCCGGGATTATGCGGTCGGACTCCGACGGAGACAGGTTAACCCACATATCCCGGTTCGGAATGGTCAGGGAAGCCAGAAAATATTTTATGAGTTTGTTGTATTCAGCCTTTTGGGCCTCAAGTGTTAAAGACTGTTCGCCTTTGTTTATGAGAAAATAGAAATTGAACGGGTTCCGGGGATCTATGCGCATTCCTGCCATGCGGGCAGGCTCAAATTTTCCGGTTACTCGCGTCATCTGGCCCGGTGCCGGCATGGGGGCAACCACCTGTGTGTAGCCTGATTGTGCCGGGATGAGCGTGACAAATGTCGCCAGGACGGCGCAAGTTGTTTTTTTAAACCATCTTGAGTGATATAAGCGCTGGATCATGATGCGGCATCTTTCGTTGGTCGTGTTGATTTTTCGTGAATTAGCGAAAGTTTATATGGAAAAATGGTAAAAAACAAGGGCAGGGTGACTTGTAAAGAAAACAAAAAATTTGGTATCAGGTTAGGGAAAATTAAATATAATAAAAAAAGCGGGTCCAGACCGGAGCCGGTTGTTTCACAGGGAGGTGCGGGATGAAATGGATGCTGTTGTTGTTTTGTGTGTATGTGGCCGGTTGTTCTCCGCGTCCTCTGACGACCGAGAAAGTGGTCGCGCGGGTTAACGGCAGTGCCATAACTGCTGATGATTTTTTGCGGGAACTTGAACGGGCCGCGCCGATGCTTGGTCAATTTGGCGATCTTTCAGATGATGATATCAAGGCCAGTGTTCTGGATAACATGGTGGTCAATTTTCTGCTGATGGAACAAGCGCAGAAAAAGGGGCTTGAGTTGCAGGATTCCTTTCGTCTTGAGGTACAGGATTACTGGAGACAGGCTTTGCTCAAAGCAGTTGTAGCGGCCAAGTACAGGGAATTTATGGAAAATAGCGAAGTATCTGCTCAACAATCATCTGCCGTGATGGAGCAATGGATCAAACAATTGCAGTCCGACGCCAAAATCGAGATTGACAGCAAGGTGATTGGAGATATGCCGGTGCCCGTTTCCGGGCAAAGAGGAGGTCAGTATGAAGACAAAAACTAACGATTTGCGCAATCAGCGTAATCCCTTCCGCATCGTTGACAAAAAGTTTCAGAACAGGTTTATTATACGTTTCTTTTTTCTTGTTTCTGCCGCTGCAGTTATTTCACTGGCTATCGTTTATTTTTTCTCCGGGCAGACTTATACGACAGTGTTCAGGGATTTCCGGCTTGAAGTAGTCAGTACAGCCGACTTTATCTTGCCGTTACTGATCACGAGCACGCTGGTTGTTACCGCCACGGTTGGCTTGGCTACGGTTTTTGTGGCTTTCACAATATCGCATCGTATTGCCGGTCCTGCTTACCGTTTACGACAGGACTTGATGCGTCTGAAAGAGGGGTATCTGGCCCAGCGTTTTCGTTTGCGCGATGGGGATGAGTTGATTCCCTTGTCCGAGCTGCTCGAAGAAACAGCCCGCAAGCTGCAGGATGACGTTTCCCGTCTGAAGGCCGAGACGTACCGTTTGAATAATATTGCAGGGCTTCCTTCTGATGTGGCTGGTCATGCGCGTGTTATAAAGGAAATACTGGATAACTACCATGTCTAGTCGCGATTTTGTTTTTGGCCTTGTTTTATTGATTCTTTGCGTGACCGGGTTTTCTTCCGTAAGAGCAGAAGATTATTCGGATGCCCGTTTGATGCCGGCCTTTGTCCGCATGGATGCTGCTCCGGAAATGTTGTTGGTAGATGCAAGCCGGGCTATTCTTCGTTCCCAGATCGCTTATGAAGAAGAGGAAGATGTCCCGGAAAACTCTTTCGAGCCTCCGCCCGATAAGAAAACTATCCTCTGGTCCACTATTAAAGGGAACAAGGTGTTTTTGTATTATTTGCCCGGAGCCAGCCTGGGAAAAATCGAGTCCCGTCTGGGAACGCGTCAGTTGCCTTTGTCGCCCCAGTATCGCCGTCTTTTTACCAGCCGTGATTATCCGATAGAAACCCGTATCAATGCCCGCCTGCAATTTCTGATGATGCGGGTGGAAGATATTCTGGGAATGAAACCCTTTATTCCGAAGCTTTCGATCGAGCTCTATCGGACACGTAAGGATATGCAGGCGGCTTACGCCAGCCAGGAGGGGATCAATATAGACGCCCGTTCTTTTTATGTGCACAAGCACGCGCTTATTTTTTCTTCGGAGCAGGATTTGATCGATTCGATTATTGCTCACGAAATGGCGCACGCGGTTATTGATCATTATTTCAAGGCCCCGCCTCCGGCCCAGGTTGCTGAACTGCTGGCGGCTCATGTGGATGAGCATCTGGAAGGTCCCTGAAATCTCTTGTTTTTTCTTTTCTGTTGACTTGAAATGCCGGAAATGATAAAAGTATCCGCTGATTTTCAATTTTTCTGCGGATGTTTCTGTGTCCGGGAGCGGAAAAACTCTTTTATTCCAACAGGGGGTTCTATGGTAAAGAAGCTTTTTGTATTTTTGAGTGCAATTCTGATCAGCTTCCAGTCTGTTGCATTTGCAGCTATCAATATTGAAACGCGTACAGGTACGTTGCGCCTTACTTTACCTGATGGATCGGTTCAGGATATTGCCGATACGGATCCTTTACCTGTTATTCCGGACGGAGCCGTTATCGAGGTGCTTTCAGGCATTATCTCGGTTGTGGTGACGGGCAATGATTCGGTCAATCTTTTGGCTGGCGGACAGAGTGTTGTGGTGGGCGGCGGATCAACAGTAAACGTTTCTTTCGAGCCTACCGGGGCAGTTATTTTAGAGTGTGCGGCGGGTCAAGTGTCTGTTCTGGCTGAAGATGGTTCGGTTGCCGAATTGACCGAAGGCGATCAGATTCGCGCAATGGCCGGCAGTACTCCCGAGGTTTTACGCGGCGAGGTCAGCTATACCGATGCCAGTGGACAGACATCAAATTTGACAGCCGAGGCTCAGGCGGAAACGTATAATCCTCCCGTAGTTTTGAATGCTAATACTCTTGATCTGAATATTCAGAACGAGGAAACGGCTGCAGATACCAGTCCGGTTACTCCGTAACAAGAAGTTTAATTTAATAAATTTTATACGGAGGCAATCCCGTGAATAAATCGTTTTTGATAGTTTCAATTGTTTTTCTGGCAATGGTTCAGCCAGCTTTGGCCCAGACTTTCCGGCAGGAGGGTGTTCGCATCGGAGCTCGCGAGTTCAAGGATATTAACGGAATCCGTATCGGACAAGGCACACTCAAGTCCGGAGTTTCCTTAACCGGTCAGCATGACAGCAACGTTTTTCTGACTTCAAATAATAAAAAGGCCGATTATATCAGCATTCTTAGTCCCAAGGTGCTGTTTGACCTGCCGATGGGAATCGATTCACGCCATCTTTTCCAGGCGCTTTACGCGGCGGATATGGCCGCTTTTTCGGATTATTCCGGCCAGAATTATATCAATCAGAATGCGGGCCTTAACCTGAATCTTATTCTGCCTTTTGGTTACTTTAATGTTAATGACGATTTCAAGGATACTGTTGACCGTTCGTCCACCGAATTTACCGATCAGATTCGTCGGCGTGAGAATCGGGCCGCGGTCGCTGTCGGGGTTGAGATCAACCGTCTGACCTATGAGTTGGCGTTTGCCAACTTCATCAAGCGTTATGATGACAGCACCTATCGGACACTTGAGTACAACGAGGATGTGGTCAGCGGAACCGTTTATTATCAGTTATTCCCCAAGACCAAAGCTCTGGTGCAGTACGATCACGGTATGATTGATTACAGCCGGGATGCGTCCCGTGATGCTTCTTACGACCAGTTTATGGCCGGGTTAAGAGGCGAGTTGACCGACAAGATTACGGGTACGGTCAAGCTTGGTTACCAGCTGCGTGATTACGACGATGCCGGGGAACAGGGGTATGAAGGCCTGGTATCCGAAACCGGGATCGACATTGCTTTTACAGAACGCCGTTCCTTGACCTTGAAGTATATCAGCAAGGCGCTGGAATCTGTTTATGGTGCCAATAATTATTATGACGCACATATGTTAAGTGCTGAGTTCCAGCAAAAGCTTAAGGGCGGCTTTAGCCTGCTGTTGGGAGCCGGGTATGCCAGAAATCTTTATCCGGAAACAGATACGACCTTAAGTGTCAAGCGTGCGGATACCGTGGTTAGCGGCAAGAGTACCTTGCGTTACGAGGTTAAAGATAACATGCGGGTGAATCTGGGTTATGAGCACAAGGAAAATCTCTCCAACATCGATTCGAAGGAGTATGTGGATAATCTTACGTCCATTCGCTTCGATCTGGTCATGTAGGCTTGAGAGGTTATTCTGTGATTGTTAAATCGCTGCACTTTTTCTTTTTATTATTGCTGACTTCCTTCATCCTGTCGGTGTCCGGCTTTCTGGCCGCCGCACAGGGTGTTTCTTTTTCGGCAGACCAGCAAACTTCCTCTGAGTATATTATCGGCCCCGAGAACGCCATTCAGATCGATGTGTACTACGGCAAGAACGAGAAGATTTCACAGAAAGTCCGGGTGTCCTCAACCGGGGTTATCAATTTTCCTCTCATCGGTCAGGTAGAGGCTGCGGGGCTGACTGTTACCGGCTTGCAGGACAAGCTGCGTATTATGCTGGAAAAAGATTATCTGGTCAATCCCCAGGTGACAGCTTTTATCGAAGAGTACAGTACGGTGACCATCATGGGCGAAGTGCGCAAGCCCGGAGCGTATCCGATCAAGGGACGCTTGACTGTTGTGGAGCTGATCTCGCTTGCCGAGGGCTTTACCAAGATTGCCGCGCCCAACAAGGTTAAGGTGATCCGCGTTAATGCGGCGGGAGTTCGGGAAGAAATGCCGGTACGTGTTTATGATATTATGAACAAGGATCAGGCTGACAGGGAAAATGTAGTTTTACGTTCCGGAGACATTATTGTGGTCCCGGAAAGCATATTCTGATCCGGAGATTAATCCAGTGGCCCCGTTAGAAAACAATATTCAGAGCGATGTGATCGAAATCGACCTGCGCGAGGTCTGGCGCAAGGTTTTCAAGCACCGACATATTCTCTTTTCCACAGTTGGCGTAGCGGTGGTGGCAGCACTTATTGCTTCTTCCACGGCTGTTCCGGTTTTTAGCGCGGCGGCACGTATTCTGGTGGAAGGCAAGCCTCCCAAGATCGTGAAAGTCGAGGATGTGATCATGCCCGACTACACGGATCGCACCAGTTTTTTTAATTCCCAGATCGAGATCCTCAAAAGTCATTCTGTGGCAGATATGGTGTTTGATGATATCGGCACTTATGAACCTTCCGGTCGTCGTGGTAAACCGGCGGACAAGCTTAAGGACATAACCCGGGACGAGCGGGTGAATGCTTTGCTTAAACAGGTCAAGATCACTCCGGTTAGAATGACCCAGGTCATTGACATCCGGGTAGAAGATACCGATCCGGCTCTGGCGGCGCGTATTGCCAACGCCTGGACACGGGCGTATGTGCTTTTTTCCTCGGTTGACCAGTTGCTTCAGCGCCGCAGTGAGCTGGAATCTGATCTGGCCCAGCAGTTGAAGGTTTATAAAGACAAGCATCCGGTTATTACCGGGCTTATGAGCGAGATCGAGGCCATTAACGCCCGTATCAGTAACGAGCGCCGTCGCCTGAGCGTAGACGAAAAACTTCCGGCCGGTTCTTTGTCAGGGGCCAGCGACATCACCAATGTCAAGATTCTTGACCGGGCTCAGGTACCTGTTTCTCCGGTGCGTCCGCGCAAGTCGTTAAACGTCGCCCTGGCACTGATGCTGGGGCTATTCGCCGGGCTTGGACTGGTTTTCCTTTTTGAGTCCCTTGACCAGACGCTCAAGACCGGGGGGGACATCGAAAGCATCCTTAAAACTTTTTGTCTTGTTCCTGTTCCATTGCACAAGGCTGATCCTTCCCGTCCTGACGCACAACCTGAGTTTGTTTCCTCGCGTGACCGGCATTCGACCATATCGGAAGCTTTCCGCGGTCTGCGCACCAGCATTCTTTTCAGTAATCCGGATTTGCAGAAAAAAACTTTTCTGGTCACCAGCCCTTCGCCATCGGAAGGCAAGACTACGGTCTCGGTAAATCTGGCTACGGTTTTTGCCCAGGCGGAGGAGCGTACCATCCTGGTGGATACCGATTTGCGTAATCCGCGTTTGCACTCGGTGTTCAAGGTAGATCGTGCCAACGGTATTACCGATATCCTGGCGCTGGGGAAAACGGATATCAAGGCGTTTATTCACAAAACCGATATCCCCAATTTGGATCTTTTAACCTGCGGAGAAGTCCCTCCGAATCCTTCCGAATTGCTCGGCTCCCGCAAGATGGAGGATTTTATTGCGCGCCTTCTCAAAGATTATGACCGGGTGATTTTTGATACCCCCCCGGTGTTGGCCGCGACCGATGCGATTGTGCTTTCAACCAAGGTGGACGCCGCGATTCTGGTGGTCAAGTCAGGCAGCACTCATCGTCAGGCGGCTTTACGCGCGGTGGAGGCGTTTCGAGCGGTCAATGCGCATCTTCTTGGAGCAGTTCTGAATATGATCAACAGCACAGATCAGAACGCTTATCACTACTATTATTATCATTACGGGCAGAACGCGTCTTCAAAATCCAGGTCGGATAAAAAGAAAACCTGATGCTTTTGCGTTTGGCTGATTTTTTTCTGTTTGCAGGACTTGCCGCTGCTCCGCTCATGTATGGGAGCGTCCAGTTTCTTCCTTTGCTTTTTCTGGCTTTACTTTCCTTGATCGTTTTTAATCTGGTCGTATTCTCCCGCCCGCAGGCATTCGTGCCGGTCTTGCGTTCGTTCTGGGTGTGGCTGGGGCTTTTTCTCCTGGCGTTTGTTCTGTTTCAGCTGCTGCCTTTGCCATATGAGCAGATCAAACTGCTTTCTCCGGCAACGTTTGATCTTTATGCCAGGACACTGCCGGGAGGTATTCCTGTTGGTGGACGGGATACCTTGTCGGTCTATTCAAACGACACTATCATGGGTCTTGTCCAGTTTATGACCTATGGACTCTTTTTTGTGACTATTCTGTTGCGTTTGGCTCCGGTTGCTTCTGCCGACGAGCGCTTGACCGCACCGCATCCGCTCAGTCTGGTCAAGACCGAATATCTGCGTTTGGGATGCCTGTCAGGAGTCCTGTCCCTTTTGTTTCACAGTATCTATGATTTCAACCTGCATATAGCGGCCAACGGGATATATTTTGTTGTTTTGCTGGGGTTGGGGACAGGCAGTGCCGGACGAAAGGATTATGACCATAGCTTTTTTCGCCGGATGATCGATTTTGTCATCATGTTCGGTTTTCTGGTGGCTCTGTTTGCCATTGTTCAGAAGTTCAGCTACAACGGACGTATTTTCTGGCTGGGAATGAAGGCCCCCAATCCGGTCGGACCGTATTATAATTACGATCACTTTGCCGGTTTTATGGAGCTCTGTAGCGCGACGGCCACCGGAATGGCGGTGGCCAGCATCATGCATACGTCATTCTCTCACTGCAAAGGCTTGTCCGAACGTCTCTTGTGGTTTTCGACTCCCGAGGCTAATCGCACCCTGCGTTATATTCTTATGTCGGCGGTAATGATCAGCACCATTTTTATGTCGACCTCGCGGGGCGGGATCATGAGCTTTCTTTTGAGTCAGATCATTTTCTTCGCGCTTGTCCTGCGCGCGGCAGCCCGTTCCAGCAAAAAAAAGCGTTTTGCCGGCATTCTGACAACAGTTTTGTTATTGGCCGGAGTTATGGTGGTCTGGCTGGGACCGGAAGAGTTTCTGGCACGCTTTCGTTTGCTGAGTATCGATAAGATTGTAAAGATGGAAGGGCCTATCGGGGTGCGTCTGGATTTCTATAAAGGGGCATGGAAAGTTTTTAAGGACTTCAGTTTTTTCGGGACAGGGGTAAACACTTTCGGAACAAATTTTGCCAGGTATCGTACTTTTAATTTTGAGATCGAGTATTTGCGCCAGGCGCACAATGATTATCTGCATCTGATGAGCGAAACCGGATATGGAGGTGTCATATTCTTGTCCGTTTTCCTTCTTTTGTTTGCGGCGGTTTATTTGCGAACTGCCTCCCGTCTGCAGTAAAAGGTTCGTTTAATAATGGAGGAGTAAGTTATGTTCTGCCGAAAAATTTTACTGGCTTTTTCTTTTTTGATCCTGTCGCTTGTCGCGTGTCAGGCGGAAGGGGAGCCGGTTTTCTTTCTGGCAGAAAATTATCAGACTGCTTTGGTTGTTTATGATCTTTCCACCGGTACAGAGATTAACCTTGATCCGTCGCTTGCGGCACGCAGGCTGCCGCCCTGTTCGACCTTCAAGATTTATAACACTCTTATCGGGCTGGAACTGGGGTTGCTCAAGAATCCTGACGAGCCATGGTACCGCTGGGATGGCGTCAAGCGCCCGATTGCGTCCTGGAATACTGATCTGAGTTTGCGCGAAGCTTTCCGCGTGTCTGCGGTTCCGGCTTTTCGCGAGCTGGCCCGGCAGACAGGGCCGGAACGTATGCAGGATTATATTCGTCAGCTGGGCTATGGTTCGGGAGATATTTCTTCCGGGGTGGACAGTTTCTGGCTTCCTTTGGCAGAAACAAAACCGCTTCTGATCTGCGCACAGGAGCAGGTGGCCTTGCTCAACCGGCTGTTAAATGGCGAGATGCCTTTTTCCGCTGATAATATCGCGATTCTCAAGGATATCATGCGTCTGGGCACGGCTGAGAATGGAGCGGTGCTTTATGGCAAGACGGGGTCGGGAACCGATCCGCAAAGTGGGCAGTCTATAGGCTGGTTTGTAGGTTTTCTTGAAACCGGAAAAACGTTGCGGACATTCGCTTGCAATGTGACGGGGGCTGATCCGGAAATTTCGGGCAAGACGGCCCGGACCGTGGTCGAGCAGTTTCTGGAGTCACAGGGCCTCTGGAGCAACTCCTGGGTGACCGATGCCCGTCAGCAAGCGCTTGAGGGCAACAATCGTTTTGCCCTGGAATTGTATGCCAGGTATCGCGAACGCGAAGGAAATATATTTTATTCGCCGGCCAGTATCCTTCCGGTTCTGGGCATGGTGTATGAAGGTGCGGCAGGAGATACGGCCCGGCAGCTGCTTGCGGCCAGTCATTTTATCGCGGATCCTTTTCTACGTCTGGAAACGGCGCGGTTTGTCCGTTCCTCCTCGCAGGAGAATGAACCAGGTTACATTCTTGATGCCGCCAATGCCTTGTGGGCCAGTCAACAGGCACCCCTGCTTTCTTCTTACGTGTCGCTGGTCGGTGAGTTTTATGGTGCGGGGGCGTTCAATGTGGATTTTGCTTCTGACCCCGGGCTGTCGCGCAAGACCATCAATCTCTGGGCCGGGAAAGAAACCCGGGGACTGATTACGGAGCTGATCCCTGAAGGGTTTATTACGCCTGTGACCCGGCTGATCCTGACTAACGCAGTTTATTTCAAAGGTGATTGGCGCTATCCTTTCGACGTCCGTTCAACCCGCAATGAAGATTTCAGGCTTGATGACAACAGGACTGTGAGCGTGCCGATGATGTTTCTTGAGGGCAACGATATGGCCAGGTTGAATTATGCCCGCTTGCCTGAGGGGCAGATTCTCGAATTGCCGTATGCCGGCGGAAAGTTGTCCATGCTGGTTTTGCTGCCCGCGCCGGAGGCCGCGCAGGCATTTGAGTCCGGGTTGAGTCTCGAGAAACTTGCGCAATGGAAGCAGTCATTGATGCCGCAAAAAGTGGATGTCTATCTGCCGCGTTTTGTCTTTTCGTTTAGCGACAAGATGCGCGAGGTCTTACAGGCCATGGGGATAACCGACGCTTTTGGCCCGCAGGCCGATTTTTCGCGTATGACCGGTCAGAAAGATATTTATATCGGCGAGGTGATTCATAAAGCCTTTATTGAGGTGAACGAGCAAGGCACCAAAGCCGCTGCGGCCACTGCGGCCGGAATGTTTGGCGGGGCCATGCCCCGGCCAGCCCAGTTGTTCAGGGCGGATCGTCCTTTTATGTTTCTGATCCAGGAATCCGGGAGCGGGCGTATTATTTTTATGGGACGGTTGAGTCGTCCGTGATTTGGTTCGAATTCTTTCTTGACTCGTTCTTTATCGGGGTGTAGCATATACCACACAAAGGAGTGGTATATGCAGTTGGCCGAAAAACTCAGGATTCTTTCCGGAGCCGCGCGTTACGATGTCAGTTGCGCCTCCAGCGGAGCGGTACGCCGGGACTCTTCCGGTAAAGCCCGGCAAATGCCCGGAGTTTGCCACAGTTGGTCTGCTGACGGGCGCTGTATTTCCCTTCTCAAAGTCCTGTTAACCAATCATTGTGTTTATGACTGCCGCTATTGCCTTAACCGCCGGTCTAACGAGACACCGCGTGCGGCCTTTACCCCTGAAGAACTGGCCGCCCTTGCCAGTGAATTTTATCGCCGCAATTATGTTGAGGGACTTTTTCTCAGCTCCGGAGTGGTCAGGAGTCCGGATCATACTCTGGAGCTGATGCTGCGCACCGTACGCCTTTTGCGCGGGCAGTGGCGTTTTCGGGGATACATTCATCTTAAGCTGATTCCGGGAGTCTCCGGAGGACTGGTTGACGAAGCTGTGCGCCTGGCGGATCGCATCAGTGTTAACACCGAGTTTGCTTCACCGCAAAGCCTGGCCTTGATGGCCCCCGATAAGGACTGGGCGCAGGTTCTGGCTCCAATGGATCGGGCTGCCCGGCGTATCGAAGAGTTTGCCCGTCTCCGCAAGGAACAGTCGTCCATGCCCGCCGGTTTTACCGCTACCGGACAAAGCACCCAGCTTATTGTCGGAGCAACTCCGGATGATGACCGGCAGGTGCTTACTCTGGCGTCAGAACTTTACCGGGGCCGGGGACTTAAGCGTGTTTATTATTCGGCGTATGTGCCGGTCAATACCGATGCACCGCAGGCGGCACCGCCTTTGCTCCGGGAGCATCGTCTTTATCAGGCGGACTGGTTGTTGAGGCAATATGGTTTTACAACAGACGAGATCCTTTCTTCAGGCATGCTGGATCTGGAGCTGGATCCGAAATGCGCCTGGGCTTTGCGCCATCCAGACTGTTTTCCGGTTGATGCCGCCAGCGCACCTTACGAAGAACTGTTAAGGATTCCCGGAATAGGGCTGCGCAGTGCCGCTCGTATTGTGCAGGCCCGTCGGCATAAAACACTGGCAGTCGGCGACCTCGAACGTTTGGGAGTCACTCTCAAGCGTGCCCGTTTTTTTGTGACCGTCGGTGGTCAGGCGCTGGCGCCCGATATTCGGGATACAGCAGCGTTGCGGCGTATTCTTTTACCCAAACAATTGCGCAGCGAATGCCAACTGACGTTTCTCGAACCGCAAAATCATTTTGAAGAACAAGTCGCGGCGTTAACGGGAGAACTTTGATATGCAAAAAACAAGCGTGGAACAGGAAGCCTGGGAGTTTCACCGTTGGCAGGGATTTACCAGGTTCAGAGCCGGAAAGGACGGTCAACTGATCGCTCGCATAGCCCCTGCGTTTGATATTCTTGCGGGGCTGGCCGCTTATTTTGCTCCGCGATTACTCGGCAGGAGCTGGATTCTGATTGATGAAAGCCGGGGATGTGCCGCTGTTTGCGGTACAGGTGGTAAATGGAGACTGACGAGCTGGCAGCAGCCGGTGGAGCCTTGTGTGGCCGATGAGGTTGAAGGTTTGTGGCAAACCTATTTTGACACCATCGAGATCAGGGAGCGGCATAATCCGGCTCTGCAGAAAAAGCATGTGCCTGTGCGTTATCGGCCGTATTTGACGGAATACAACAAGTCATAAGAACCCGGTGTGGGTCAGAAAATACTGTTCATCCGCTTGAGTGTGGTATCAAGAGGATCAGCCGGGATAAATTCTTTGGGCAGAAAAAGAGTCTGGAGATTGTGTCCTGGTTCAGGATTGAACTCTGTTTTCTGACTGACATCAATCATGACAATGACGCCGAGCAGAGGGATAATGATCAAAGACGCAACCAGAAGCCGTTTGCGGGACGGCAGGCGGGTGGCCAGCCGCATATGATGATACAAGGTAAAGACGGCCACTGAACCGGCAACGACAAGCTGCATGATCATATTGGCCACATAGCCGCAAAGGTAGAATCCAACCAGGCGCAGGATCAACCCTGTCATAACGGACAGGATGGTGATACGGCAGGCAAAAAGGAAGTGCCTGGCAAAGCGGTGTTCACGGCGAGAGAAACGGGTGATCAGTGCCCAGAAGCCCGACCAGAGCGCAAGCGCCGCCAGCATTAACGTGATGATCGAGAAGAATTCCATGTACGGGGTATTGATCTTGGGATTTCCCAGGCAGAAGAGATAGAAAAAAAGAATGTAATAAAGCAGCACGGCCGAGATAAGGCCAGGCAGTAAAGAGTGTGTTTTGCTGCGGGCGTTATCGTGGTCTTCCCGGATAGGTTCCGCTGGAGGAACGGGATGCAGGGAATCCCATACCCGGATAGAAGTGTGTCCTGCCGTGAGGGTGTATCCGCTGAATAAACGGGTGCGACCGTTGATCCGTTGCGCACAGGTTTCACGCGAACAGCCGCAGGCCAACAGAGTGCCGTTAAGACTTCCGGAATCCTGGCAAAACCATTCCTCCGATGTAAAATCCAGAACGAGGTGCTCGGGGTTCATATACGGGTCAGGGATAATGATGTCATTATTCATTCCCCTTCCGATTGTTACGCAGGGGCCAGTGACCGTAACGAAGCGGGGGCCGGGTTCCGCGGCAGCAAGGATTTCGAGGATTATTTTTGCCATTCGATTTCTTTCAGAAACTTTTTGACCATGCCCAGAGACATTTCCCGGCTGACAGCACTCAGTGTCAGCTCGACGATCAGGATTTCTTCAGGGTCTGCCAGTGAGCCCATCAACAGGTTGACATCATAAAGCCGGGGCATTTGTTTGAGTCGCCTGGCGCAGGTCGAGACAAGAAACGGGCGTCCGGCGACCAGGGTGCGGTCGGTGCGGCACCGGAAGTTTTCGGCATCTTCTGACTGGGCATCCTGCAGATCCAGCCGGTAGTTGTTGAAATAGTCATTGGCCAGCGAATAAAGGCGCACAGGGTCGGGAGAGACACTGCTCAGGCTGGAGTAGTTAAAAAAAACGGAATGAGCATTCAGGCGTTGGGAAAGATAAATGCTGTCCTGGCTGGAACAGGAGAACATCGGGTATTTGATCCAGATTTCGGGGGCGTCATTGGGTTTGCCCCAGCAGGAGAAATCGCTGGCGATCGCTGCCGGCACCAGAAAGTGCCCGAATTGCTGTTTTTCCCAGGGCATTTTAAGCAGTGGAATAAAACGTTTGCGTTCTTGAAGCAGCAGCTGGCGTTCGATATCGGCTGTCATGGTAGATGGAGACGCAGACTTGTGCCCGAGGGCTTTTGTAACCAGAGGTTCGAGGTAATCGGCCGGGATCAGGAAACTCAAGGCCATATCAGCTACCGCGACATTGACCCCGATCACCTGGCCATTTTCGTTGATAGTCGGGCCGCCGCTCATGCCGGGATTAAGTGACAGGCTGGTAAGGATTTTACGGTAGACGGACTTGTCAACAAAACCGTTGGCCAGTCCTTCTTTAATGGTTAAACCCAGGTCGTGAGGATTCCCCAGAGAGTAAATCACTTTCCCCTCATTGATATCAGAGGATCCAAGGGGCAGAAAAGTTTCCTGGGGTGGATTAATACGGAGTATGGCCAAATCATGCAGGATGTCCACAGCCAGGACTGTGGCCGGGAATTCGGCCTTGTCCGCCTGTCTGGCCAGCAGGACAAACATGCGGGGATTGAGCAGAGCCGGAGCAATCACATGATAATTGGTGACCAAAAGCCCGTCTGCAGACACCTGGAAAGCCGAACCGATGGCGTATTTCTTGCGGGACTGACGGCTTAGCGTTTCAATCTGATAGAGTGCGGGGGTGTATTTCTTGTAGAATTCTTCGGCCCGGGGCAGTGGGGCAGAAGAGTTTTCCTGCGCGGACAAGGGCGGCAGGCAGGCCAATAAACAGCAAAAGGTCAGGAAAAAGACATGTAACATAAACCCATTCTAGTTCGGCAGGGCGCGAGCTGACAACTGATTTCATGGATTTCATGGAAATCACATTGCGCGATTGTAAAGGGCTTGATAGACTTCTGGCAACGAAAGGTTGGTTTATGAATCAAAACAGAACAGCAATAAAGTGTGTTTCCCCAATATTTTCTGTTCTTTTGCTTTTAATATCCGGCCGTGTTGTCGCGGATGACCGGTTAATGCCGCAAGGGGATGTGGTTGCTCAAGTCTTGTCTGAATCGGTATCGGTACAGTTACCGTTGAGCGATCGGGTCAGGAATAATATTCGCCTCAAGAGTTTCCCGCCGTACTCTCCTGAATGGTTGATGACGTATTATTATCGTTCTAAGGACAGAAGGTCGAGAACGAAAATTCTTGATGCTTTTTTTCTGGTAAAAGACAAAGAGGCAGAACAGTCCGGTTCCGATATTTATGGCATCCGATTTTTCGCTACCTTGGCAGGACAAGACGCGGCTTTTCTCGAAGAATTGAAAAGTCAGGAGATGAAAGTCGATTCTCGCAGGAAGAAGATGATACAGGCCATTATTGCCGAGGCCTCATCCGACACGCTCCGTCCAGTTGATTCTCCGGAGGCGATACGGCTGGCGTTGGCCGCTTTTAGTGCAAGCGGTGACGAACAAGTTATCATGAGTATTGCGAATTTCCTGGCCAATCCGCACAGGGAGCTGTCAGGTGAGGATGAGACAGAACTGATCGTGAGGACTGTCAGGGATCTTCGTATTTGCCGGGTTTTTAAAAAGATCATTTCAACAACCGATGATACTTTTCTGCAAAAGAAGCTGACGGAGATAACCCGGATCGTTGATCTCTTGACAAGTGAGGCAGAGGGTTTAAAAGACAGAGCTTACAATCTGGTCCGGGAGAATGATGTTCGCCAGGGATTGTCAGTGTATTTCCAGGCATTGGCTTTATGCCCGGATTATTCTGTCCTGTTTAATAACATATCCAATGTTTACGAATCGCAGAACGACGAGGAAAAGACTGTTTTCTATTTGCAAGCTGCGATTTATCTTGAGCCTGGCTATGCCTCGGCTCTTTACAATCTGGGCAGGTACTATTTTATTCATCAGCAATATGATCAGGCAGTCGCTTATTATCAACGTTCGGTTGCGGCCAGACCGACGGCTTATAATTATCACCATGCATTGGCACGGGCTTATCAGGAGAAAGGGGATGTCCCAAACGCTGTTATTCATTTTCAGGAATATCTGCGGCAAGTCCCTGACGGGGAACATGCCGGAATGGTTCGCGCCTATTTGTCTTCGGTTAATGCCGGTTTAAGTGCGCAGGAACAGGATAATCCTGTTATTATGTTGCGGGACAGGAAATTCCTTGCGTTGGAAAAATATCTTGATGGCCTGCTCAAAAGCCGGGAGCGGGACAAAAACGGGGAAAGCTTGTTATATAATGCTTATATCAGCCTCGCAGAGCCAAAAGATTTTGAATATGCTGCCGAAGAATTGCTGGGCAAGTTGCAGGAATGGGTGACTGCCGTTCCGGATTCTCATTTTGCGAATGCGCTTTTGGGATCTTTTTATGTTAATTACGCCTGGCTGGCCAGAGGAACCGGATTTTCTCAGGCTGTGACCAGCAGCGGCTCCGGTCTTTACCAGGAGCGTTTGCGCCAGGCCGAGGATTATCTGGAAAAAGCGTATGAAAGGGATCCTTCTGATCCTTTTGTTCCGGCGGAACTTATGACTGTTCTCAGAGGGAAGGATCTGCCGGATGAGTTCCGTCCGGAAGAGTTTATTCAAAACATGTCTGCAGACAGGCTTTTGGGGGTTTTGCAGAAAGACGGCATTGATATCCCGGCAGAAGGTTTGGCCTTGGATAAACTTAATGTGCTGTTGCAGGACAATGCCCTGATAGAATCAATCATCAGCCGCAGAAAGGATTTGCTGCCGGAAGATGTTCAGGCCTATAGAACACAACTGGCAAGAGAAGACCCTTTTACAGGCAGGCATGTTTTGATTAACAGGATGTTCTTGCAAACAATTTATCCTGCGGATTGTCCGCCTTCGGGAAGCCTGCGCAGGGTTCTTCTGGACAAGCAATTTCAGCGAGCCGTTAAAGCGGATCCGGGAGAATATATGTCGTATTATCCCAAACTTATATTCCTGGCTCCCAAATGGCATGGGTCCTGGAAAAGTATGTTTGGTTTTGCCCGGGAGGCACTGGCCAGTGCTCCGGAAGGCACGCTTGTTCCCAAAATTATTCTAAATGCTCATTGGGAGAAGTTTAACTTTGAACATGATCAGGATTATTTCAGGGAACCAGGTGTCTGGCAGGAAATGAAGCGGGCTTATCTGGACCTTCTGAAAAGTTTTCCGGAATCACTCGAGCGCAGGAACTGGTTTGCCCTCTCAGCGTATTTTGCCGGTGACTATGAGGTTGTTCGCGAGCAGATCAGAATTATAGGAGATCGTTGGCACGAAGGGGGAGCATGGAAAGATGCTCAGTCGTTTGAAAGAGTCAAGCAGGAAACGGAGAGTCATTTATGAAAAAAGTTGTACTTGTGTGGGTGGGCGGAATTTTTGTTGTGATTATCGCGCTGGTCGTTGCGGCAGGTCTTTTTATCGGACCGATCATCAAGGCCGGAGTGGAAACACTCGGACCGAAGATCATGCGGGTGCCGGTCACGCTTGAATCGGTTGTGGTGTCTTTGCCGGGAGGTTCGGCCAGCATCAACGGTTTGAATGTGGGGAATCCTGAAGGTTATACCAGTTCCGGGGCTTTGCGTCTGGGCAGTGCGGCTGTCAGCCTGGAGGTAATGTCGGTCTTTTCCGAGAAAATTCATCTGCGTTCCGTGCTTGTTGACTCGCTGGAAGTTACATATGACGGGGGACTTACCGGGGAGAGCAATCTTGGAACCATTATGAATAATGTGAATGCATCCGCCGGAAAGACAGGCAAAGCGTCCGGGGTTTCCGGTCAGGGTAAAGAAGAATCCGCCGGCAAGCCCGCACCGAAGATTCAGCTGGATGATTTGCTGATCAAGGGAGTCAAGGTGCATGTTAATCTCCGGGGGATATCCTCCAAAACCATGACCATGTCTTTGCCGGATATTCATCTGACCGGACTGGGCAAAGACACCGGAGGAATGACTCCTGAGGATCTGATCCAGACGGTGCTGGGGCAGGTGACCGGCAGCACGCTGGAGGCTGTCAAGGGATCATTGCTGGACACAGGCAAGGCTCTTAAAGGCCTGGGCAAGGAGCTGGAAAAAGAAGCTGGCACCAGCCTGAAGGCGCTCAAGGAAGGCCTTGGCGGATTGTTCGGAAAATAAATCCGGGAAATAAATCCGGGAAAAGGATGTTTTATGCCTCTGGCGATAAAAAAAATTGTTGATTTTCTCGAGCGGGACATCTGGCGTATTCCCGTCAGGAAGCTGCCCCGCCGGCGTTCGTTTCTGATTCAACAATTACGGGTCATTGTGCTGGCGGTCAGAGAGTTCAGGGGGAACCAGTGTCAGCTGAACGCTTCAGCCTTGACGTTTTATACCCTTATTTCTATCGTGCCGATCATGGCTATGGCTTTTGGCATTGCCAAGGGGTTTGGGCTGGAGAAAACCCTCGAGACACAGCTCTTGGACAAGTTTCCCGGGCAGGAAGATATTCTGGGGCAGATCATCGGTTTTGCCAATAATCTCCTGGCTGATACCAGCGGCGGGGTTATTGCCGGAGTTGGTGTCATCCTGCTTTTCTGGACGGTCATCAAGGTGCTGAATTCCATCGAAACTTCTTTTAATGATATCTGGGGGGTCAAGGTGGGGCGTCCTTTGGGCCGCAAGATCAGCGATTATCTTTCCATTATGATGATCTGTCCGTTCTTTCTGGTAGCTTCCGGAGGTGTTACGGTCTTTGTGGCCAGTCAGATCCAGATGATTGTCGATAAACTGGTCTTTCTGGGGCCGCTGGCTCCGGTTATTCTTTTATCGCTCAAGCTGCTGCCTTTTGTGATGCTCTGGCTGTTGTTTTCGTTTCTTTATTTGTTTATGCCCAACACCCGGGTGAATCTTTTCGCGGGAATAACAGGCGGGGTCATTGCCGGAACAATTTATCAGCTTGTCCAGATGCTCTATATTCATTTCCAGATTGGTGTGGGAAAGATGAATGTGATTTATGGCAGTTTTGCGGCGCTGCCCCTGTTTCTGGTCTGGCTTCAGTTGAGTTGGCGGATAGTTTTGTTTGGCGCGGAGGTTTCTTTTGCGCAGCAGAATGCGGACACCTATGAGTTCGAGCATGACTGCCTGGAAGTGAGCCCTGCGTTCAAGAAACTTTTGTCCCTGCGGATCGCCAGTCTGGTGATTGGCCGTTTTGCCGCCGGACAGATGCCTTTGACCACCAGCGGAATTTCGGATGTGCTGGACATCCCGGTCAGGCTGGTCAGAACCATTCTTTTTGAACTGACCGGAACAGGTATCCTGGCTGAATTGCGTGATGCGGCCAACAAGGAGTCTTCGTTTCATCCGGCCCGTGACATTCATCAGATAACCATTCAGTTTGTGATTGACGCGCTCGAGAACAAGGGGACAGACAATATTCCTGTTCTGCAGGATACGGAGTTTCTGCGCCTGAAAGAGACCCTGGGCGGATTTTCCCAGACGCTGCGCCAGTCTCCGGCCAACAGGAAACTGATGGATATTTCACTTTTTCAGCAAGGATGAGGCCAGAGGAAGATATGGATGAAGTTTTATCAGTAGCTCAACTGGGCAAATCCTATGGTACAACCCGTGCTGTGGACAGCATTTCATTTCGAGTCCATCCGCGTGAGATTGTCGGTCTTCTGGGGCCTAATGGTGCCGGAAAAACGACCACGATTAACATGCTGCTGGGAGTGCTTGAGCCCGATAGCGGATCCATTGAAGTTGACGGTATCAGCTTGTCGGAAGGGCGTTCCCGTTCCATGTCCAGAACCAATTTTGCGGCGACGTATGCGCCTTTGCCCGGCAATCTGACTGTTGTGGAAAATTTGCGTGTTTTTGGCCTGCTTTACGGGGTCGGGGACTTGTCGGGGACCATTGATCGTCTGGTGGAACAGTTTGACCTGAAAGCTTTTTGCAACACCAAATGCGGGGCTTTGTCGTCGGGCGAGCAGGCGCGAGCCGCTTTGGCCAAGGCCATGCTTAATTCACCCCGGCTTTTGTTGCTGGACGAGCCGACAGCTTCACTTGATCCGGCTGTTGCGCGCGAGATCCGGATTATTATCCGCTCATTTGCCGCTGCCGGAACCGGGGGCGTGTTGTGGACATCGCACAATATGTATGAAGTCACCGATGTCTGTGATCGTGTTTTGTTCATGTCTCATGGCAAAATACTGCTGGAAGGTAATCCGCGGACCTTGCCGGCCGTGCACGGCAAAGACAGTCTGGAAGACCTTTTTGTGGCGGTGGCCAGAGAGCCATTGTCGCTGAGAGAGGGAGGAGCTTGATGTCGTTTAATCGTGTGTCTGCGATAGTTTTGCGGCAGTATTATTTGTTGCGCGGCAGTCCGGCCCGTGTACTTCCTCTTTTTATCTGGGTGATGATTGATATTGTGCTCTGGGGGTTTATGACCCGGTATCTGGCGGGGGTTACTCCTTCGGGTCTCAAGCTGCTGCCGGCGTTGCTGGGAGCGGTGGTGATGTGGGATTTTTTTATCCGTATCATGCAGGGTGTCACCATGCCTTTTTTTGAGGACGTCTGGTCGCGCAACTTTCTTAATTTCTTTGCGTCACCTTTGACTGTAGCCGATTATCTGGCCGGCCTGGTTTTGGTCAGCATTCTTACCAGCGCGATCGGGGTGGTGGTCATGTTTCTCCTGGCAGGAGTCGTTTTCGGGCTTTCTTTTGCGGTTTACGGTTTTATGTTTTTTCCTTTTATTTTGTGTCTTTTCCTTTTCGGGATATCTTTTGGTATTTTTGCCTGTGCGATCATGCTGCGTTTCGGGCCGGCGGCCGAGTGGCTGATCTGGCCGATTCCGGCCATGATCGCTCCGTTTGTGGGAGTCTTTTATCCGCTCAAGGTCTTACCGGCATGGATGCAGTCTGTGGGGGCTCTTTTGCCGCCTTCCTACATTTTTGAGGGAATGCGCACCATTCTGTCGGGCGGGGTCATTGCTCCAGCAGACCTTTTTAAGGGAGGGCTGTTAACTCTTGTCTATCTTGCCGCCGCTTGTGCTCTTTTTTTCCGGACTTACCGTCATGCTTTGCGCACAGGGCTGATTGCCCGCTACAGTGCCGAGAATCTGGGATAGTTTCTTTTGCAAACGTGATTTTTCCTCCCGCACAAATCTCCTCTGATAGAGCAACTTGACAGATGGTGTTTTTTCATCAATACTTGCCATACTATTCACTATACTGACATATTATGCAACATTCCCAAACTGATCCTGTAATTTGTTCAGGAAAATGAAGAATCATCATTTTGTGACAGATCTGGCCAGAACAGTAACTCTTTTGTGTGTTGCAGTTCACTTGACGGTGAGCTCTTACGCCAGGGCAGAGGCTTTGTTTGTTCAGGGGCCTGTTGCCAATCCTGTTGATGCTTCGTATCTATCAGGGATCAAGATTTTCAGCAATGACCCTTTACGTTTCCGTTTTATTGTCAGCAAGCAGGTTTCCGGTGATGAGGAAGCTATGCTTCTGATTAAATATTTTTTTGCTGCCCTGACGATTCCAGGGCAGGACCTTTGGGTCAATCTGCAGCCGGATGAACAGGATCGTATTCTGCCGCAACCCCTCGCCCGGACAGGATTGGGGCGTGATCTGCTCAGCCAGGATTATGCGCTTAAACAAATGATGGCGGAAGCTCTTAATCCTCAGGGGGAAACGGGCAAAGCCTTCTGGAAAGAGCTTTATGCACGCGCGGCGGCCATGTATGGAACAACTGATATCCCCCCTTGACGTCTGGCAGCGTGTCTGGATTGTTCCGCAGAGCGCAGGAGTTTATGAAGATAAAACATCTGGTATGGTTCTTGTGCGTTCGGCGCGACTGAAAGTTATGCTGGAGGGAGGGGCCGCCGGGATGGCGCAAGAGGTTATGCTCACGCAGGTGATTCCTCTTCTTCAGGAACGAGTGGATACAGGGGCAGAATTTATCCCGTTACGCCGGATTTATTCTGCTTTGATTCTGGCGGCATGGTACAAACAACGCATGACAACCGGGCGTTTGCATCAGGAATATGTGGATCGCGGGAAGGTGACTGGTATTGCTATTGATGATCCCGGTTTGGCCGAGCGCATCTGGCAGCAGTACGCCCGGACTTTTGAGCAGGGGGCGTTCGACCTGCTCCGCGAGGAGCGGGATATTCCAACCGGCGAGGTTGTTGTGCGCAGGTATTTCTCAGGGGGAATGAATTTTGATATGGCTCAGTTGGCCTTGCGAAAAGAGGGCGCCCCGGATCAGTCTGAATTGGAACGTTTGGTGAATGATGCGGCCGTGCTAGATGTTATTCTGCAGCCGATCAAGGCTATGCCTGAACAGGGGGCGGACAGCTCCATGGCCACACATCAGTCCGGTCAGCCGGTGGTGGCAGGTTATGCCGTTTTGCGCCTGTTGCAGGACAAGGGGCGGTTTGCAGTTTATCTGGCCGAGAAAGACGGCAAGAAATATATTCTTAAAACCCCATCCACAAAGTCTGATCGTCAGTCGAGCCTTGCACAGCTTCAAGCCAATGAAGCCCGGATTTTAAAGGATATTACCATGAAATATTCCGCTTCCGGCCGTGACGGGGCGGTTGTCAGGTTTGTTGAATACTTTCATGATCAGGAACGCAGTTATCTGGTGACGGAATATATCGATGGCCAGACTTTCGGGGAATACTTCTACGCCCATGCTGATATGGGGCTGACAGCGCGGCTGAGACTGTTGCGTGCACTTCTTATCGCGGTCGGGGAAGTTCACCAGGCAGGGTATGTGTCTTGTGATATCAAGCCGGACAATATCATGATCGACAGCCGGGGACGAGTGCGGGTTATTGATCTGGATATGGCGGTCGGTCTGGGTTCTCTGCGCACATCCGAAGACCTGGTTACCGGAGTGCCTATGTATGTCCCGCCGGAGGATAGTCCGGGGGCTGTTAAGGTTCCGGAGCGCTGGAACGCGGTGCGCGATATTTATGCTTTGGGAATGCTGCTTATGCAGACTGCCATGAGTCCGTTGCAGGAGGGGCAGAGGGGTTCTGTTCCTGTTTTCCGGCTGTGGCTTGACACGCGGGTTGAGACCAGAGACCGGGAGGATGTGTTTCTGAGGATAAGAGCAATGGTCAGAAAGGCTCTGGCCGAAAAACCGCAGCAGCGTTATCAGAGCACAAGTGAAATGACGGCCGATCTCGAGCGTTTGTTACAGCTGGTGTCGCGTAACTGGCGTATGGATAAAGGCGGAGTGGATCTGGCCGGTATCGAACGCAGGCTGGATATTGTCCGTGCGGCCGAGGACTTCAACACATCGTCGGATTTTCTTCCGGAGGCGTATCAGGAATCAGCCGGTTATTTTCCTTTGCTCCTGCAGATTCTTCCGTTGCAGAATTTTGTGGAGCCGCCGCAGCACCAGCCTTGATTTCTTGCAAAGAACCATACCTGTTGAGTTTTTAAGGGCATTGATGATAAACTGATCGTGGATATATTCCGAATTTTCCAACAGGATGAGCGGATGAACGTTGATCCGCCAATATCCGGAAAGGATAGGACAGTTCATGAGCACCAAAAAATGTCCGTTTTGTGCTGAAGAAATCCAGCAGGAAGCGGTTAAATGCAAGCATTGCGGAGAATTTCTGGATCAACGTCGCGGGCAGAAGGCGGAGCGCCCGTGGTATTTCCGGGATATGACGGTTATCAGCATGCATCTTCTTTTACTTTTTTTGGCGTTACCGCTGGTCTGGTTTAATCCTTATTACAGCCGGCAGACCAAGATTATTGTTTCTGTTCTGGTTGTTGTTCTCAGCTGGGGCCTGGGCCTGGTTATGTCCAAAGCTGTCAGCAGTATTACGAATTATTATTCTTTCTAGCCACCCTGACGGGGGAATTACTCGCTGGTGGCATATTGACGCGGAAAGGACATTCATTATGTCAGATTTACTTTTCAGAAAAGATATCAAGCGTGACCCGGCGGGGATTCTGGTTTCCGATTTTGACGGGACGATTACCCGTCTGGACTTCTATGATCTGGTCTGTCAGGCGTATCCTCAAATTGCCGCCAGTTACTGGCAGGATTACGAGTCGGGGAAGATTACTCATTTTGAGGCGCTGAAAAATATTTTTGCCGGAATCAGGGCGCCGGAAAGCAGCATGCTCGAGATCATTCGCAAGATGGATATTGATCCGGCGCTGGCCCAGGCAGTCAGGATGCTGGAACGCAATGGCTGGTCCGTGGTGGTGGCTTCAGCGGGGTGTGCCTGGTATATTAACCGACTTTTGGAGGCAAACGGGGTGAATATTGCGGTTCATGCCAATCCGGGGATTTTCTCGCCCGATGGTGGTCTGAAAATGCAATTGCCCCCGGAATCTCCGCTTTTTTCCCGGGAACTGGGTGTTAACAAGGTGGCGGTGGTGCGCGAGGCTCTGCGGCGTAGTGCGGATGTGGCTTTTGCCGGAGATGGTCGTCCGGATCTGGCACCGGCACTACTGGTGCCTCCCCGGCGCAGGTTTGCCAAGAGCTGGCTGGCCAAAAAGTTGCACGAGATTGGTGAAGAATTCCGGCCCTTCGAGCGCTGGTCCGAAGTTGTCGAAATGCTCAGGGTTGATGAAGGGTGGTCTGTATGAGAAATAATGTTATTTCAGTTCCTACGCTGGTCCGGGTCAAGCCCGGAGCCATTGACCGGCTTGGGGTTTACATTCGCCGGGGCCAGTTTACACAGGCCATGCTGGTGGTCAACAAGGATCTGGATCAGGGCCTGGTTGCGCGTGTGCAAAAGTCGGCGGATGATCATGGGGTCAAGATCATCAGCAAAATTGAGACTACAGACTCCAGTTTCGAATTTGCCCAGGACATCTTTCAGCAGATGTCCACCTCGGTCGAGGTGATCGTTGGCGTCGGAGGAGGAAAGGCCCTGGATATCGCCAAGTATGTTGCGTTCCTGGCGCGGGTTCCTTTTATTGCTTCCCCGACGGCATTGTCGAATGACGGTTTTTGCAGTTCGCGTTCCAGTCTTGATTTCAAGGGGCAGCGCCGTTCTTTCCCTGCGGCTATGCCTTACGGGGTGGTGATCGACACCCAGGTCTGCCTGAACGCACCTAAAATTCTGTGGCTTTCGGGCATTGGCGATCTTATGTCCAAGCTAACGGCTGTCTATGACTGGAAACTGGCGTTTCGTATGAAAGGCACCCAGGTGGACGATCTGGCTGCGCTGCTGTCGGACGCTACGGTTTTTCAGCTGATGGCCAAGCCCGAATATGATCTGGAAGGGATGCGTCTTTTGGGAACAGCGCTTATGCTTAACGGCATTGCGATGGAAATTTGCGGATCGTCCCGTCCGGCCAGCGGCAGCGAGCATCTGATATCTCACGCTTTGGATACCATCAACTCCCGCCCGCGACTGCATGGACTCCAGGTCGGCGTTGCTTCCTATATGATCAGCCGTTTGCAGGGGCGGGGTGCGGAGCGCATGAATACTTTCTTTTCTGCGGTTGGGTTTTGGGACGCGATCAAGGCGGATCCCTTTATCCGTCGTGACTGGGTTGAGGCGTTTCGTCTGGCACCATCGATGAAGCCGGATTTTTATACGATTCTTTCCGAAAAAGACCAAACCGCCGAACTTGTCGCGATCATGGATACGGATAAGTGTCTGTCCGGGGTATTTGTATGAAGCGCATCCGACCGCGCCGGACTCCGCGGGGGAATCCGGCGGTGATGTTACTGGTTCTGGTTGCAGCACTTGTCTCGGGGCTTGTTCATCTGTCTTCCCCCGGAAAAAAGGCCGGGGCAGATATGCAGGGCGTGGTTGAGCATGTTTATGACGGCGATACTTTTCGTCTGACCGACCAGAGAAAAGTCCGACTGATCGGGATTGATACTCCCGAATCACGAGAAAACCCCAAACTCCACAAGGATGCCCGCCGTTCCGGTCAGGACGTGGCCACTATTCTCAAGGCGGGACGCCAGGCGTCGCAGTTTACCAAAGAGCTGTTGCAGGGGCAAAGGGTCAGGCTGGAAACGGATGTGCAAACGCATGATCGCTATGGCCGCCTGCTGGCCTATGTTTATCTTGAAGACGGAACTTTTGTAAATGCCCGGATTATTGCCAGCGGCTATGCTTCGCTTATGACCATTCCTCCCAATGTGCAGCACGCCGATGAATTCAGGGATTTGCTCAAAGAAGCCAGAAAGAAACGTCTGGGTCTCTGGAAAGACGGGTCTCTTTAGGCTTGCGCGGAGGCTTAAGTAATAATAATCGCTGGTTCTCCTGCTTCGGGTATGGTATAAACTCCGATAGTTTTTGAATGAGTGCAGGGAGATTCCCGTTTTATGAAACCTCAGTTTATTAACGCCCTAGTGCGCACAGCGCTCAGTGAAGATGTCGGATCCGGGGACATCACTTCCCGTCTGGTTATTCCCTCAGGGGTATCTGTCGAGGCCACGATTGTTTCCCGCTCTTCGGCGGTGGTTTGCGGGCTTGAGGTGGCCAGGGAAGTTTTTCGCCAGGTGGATCCCTCCATCCGGGTTCAATTGCGTGTCAAGGAGGGCGACAAGGTCAAGGCCGGAGCGGTTTTAATGGCTCTTGACGGGCCTGCCCGTTCGGTGCTGACGGCCGAGAGGACAGCACTTAATTTTCTTTCGTATTTGTCTGCGGTGGCCAGCCGTACGCGGCAGTTTTGCGATGCGGTTCGCGGGTACAAGGCGGTTATTCTCGATACACGAAAGACCACTCCTGGCCTGCGCCTGCTGGAACGTTACGCGGTGCGCTGCGGGGGAGGCCAGAACCATCGGGATGGTCTTTACGATATGGTTCTTATCAAGGATAATCATCGTTTCCTTTCGCGCAAAGACGAGACTCTGGATCAGACGGTTTTGCGCGTTCGCGCCAGAACAAAAAAGAAGATTGAAATAGAGGTCGACGGGCTTGTCGAGCTCCGGGAAGTCCTGCCGGGTCGGCCTGATATTGTTCTGCTCGATAATATGAGTCCCCGGGATATGCGCACGGCTGTGGCCCTGGTTGCCAGACTTCCTGCCGGCCGTCGGCCCCTGCTTGAAGCTTCGGGCGGGATAACACTCGGGAATGTCCGCGCAGCAGCGGCGACCGGGGTGGACCGGATTTCGACAGGAGCGCTCACGCATTCCCGCGAGGCGATAGATATGTCAATGGAGTTTATTCAATGAAGATATTTTCAATTTTTCTTTTTGTTCTGATCCTGGTTGGCGCGGGACATCCGTTGGCGGCCCAAGAGACTGTGGTTCCTGCTACGGATATTGGCGCGGATCTGGATCATTTTTTTGACGATGCTCTGTTAATGGAGGGGTATGCCAAGAAACTTTCAGAAGCCTCCAAAGAAGTTTTGCTGTCCATGCTGGCTGACGAAAGCCTGAACACGTTCAAAAAAGCGGCAACCGTGCGGGTCTTTCGTGACAAGTTTGCGTCACAGATAGTGGGCAGGGAGCTGATTCTGATTGAAAGGCTTTTGCTGCGCCAGATGGAACTGACCAATTCTTCGTTTGTCCAGATCGAGATCATGCACACTTTGCTGGTCATGGATCGTTACCGGTATTTTGATACGATGATGCCGGTTCTTGTCAGGAAGATGGATCATTATGATCCGTTGGTGGACACCATGGCTTATAACGCCATATCGGCCCTGACCGGATCAGCCACCCGTTCCCGGGAGGCGCGGATTGTTTTTAATACCTTGCGCAAGATGTTTTTCCTTTCGCGCAAGAAGCTGCAGGGGGCGAAGTCTACTGACGAGCGTCTGCATAATCGTCTGCAGGTCCTGCGCTGGGCTATCAAGATTCTTGGTACGGAAGAGTTAAAGAAGCTTCCCAAAGAAGTTATTGGTCTCATGTAACAAGGGGCAACATGCACGCCAGTCGCTGGGCGCTTCTTCGCCGTTTTATTATTTTTTCCTGTTTGGCCGTTGTTAGTCTTCTGGCCTGGTTTTCCTTGTCCTGGCCGCGTTTTGCACTGCTTTCTCTCAAGATTGACCGGAGTTCCGCTTTGGCTTTGGCCGGACAGGAGCTGGCTCGCCAGTACCAGCGTCAGCCGGGTGCTTTTCGTTCTGCCGTTGTTTTCAGGCATGAAAGTTATGCCGACCGTTTTCTGCAAAAAGCCCTCGGGATAAATGCTTTTAATGCCTATGCGCTGGAGCATGGCCTGGACTTTTATCACTGGTCGGTTCGTTTTTTTGTTCCAGGAGAGAAGGAAGAGTTTCGCATCGCAATCAGTCCGCGTTCCGGAAAGGTTATCAGCCGAACGCATGTTATTGATGAAGCCCAACAGCGTCAGGATAGCGGAGTTGATTCTGCCCGCGCGCTGATAGTGGATTTTTTTTCCGCCCGTGGTGTGGATTTCTCCCGATATGAACTTAAAGATGAAGTTCGTACAGCTTTCGACCGACGCGTTGAGTATGCTTTTTCCTGGCGCAAGAAAGGGGCAGATGTCACCTGGGACGATGCGCCGGATTCAGGCACCGGCAAGATCCTTATCGGCGGAGCGGTCAGCGGCGAAGAAGTCCTTGCTTTTTCTGAGGGCAGAGTCGAGGTGCCTGACCGGTTTGGCCGGTACCTGGACGCCCAGGAAGAGACAGGGCGAAATTTTTCATTGTTGTTCAATATTGTTTATTTTGCCTTGCTGGTGGTGGTGATCAATCTTGTGATGCGTTCCAGGCTGCAGCTGGCCCTGCGAGCTTCTTCGCGCTTCCTTTCTGTTCTGGCCTGGGTGCTTTGTGCCGGACTTATGTCCGGAGTATTTAATTTTGCGGATGCCCTGATTTTTTCTTACCAGACTTCCCAGGCGTATGAGCCATTTCTTTTCCGGTCGGCCGCAAGCACTCTTATGTCGGTTGTGTTTACCGCCTTCGGTTTTGTGTTTTTTGCTCTGGCTGGCGAGGGGGAGTGTTCCCGTTCTTCTGCCGGTAAAGGCCGTTCTTTCCTTTGGTTTCTGCGCTCCAGTTTCCTGACACGTCAGACAGCCGGGAAGATTTTTCTGGGTTACGTCCTGGCCTGTGGAATGTTGGGCCTGCAGGCTTTACTTTTTTTCTTTGGCGAACAGTATTGCGGGGTGTGGCAGGAACAGCAGGGGATCACCAGCTTTTCGACAGCCCTTTGGCCGTGGCTTGCGGCTTTGATGCTGGCGTTCAGGGCGGCCTTGACCGAGGAAGTGGTCTTTCGGGTTTTTCTGCTTAACTGGATTGCCAACCGAACGGGGAATACGATTCTAGCGGTCATTGTTTCATCGCTGGTGTGGGGGTTTGGCCATGCGGGTTATCAGATTTATCCCATGTGGTTTCGCGGAGTCGAGGTTTCGGTCATCGGTTTGTTACTGGCCTGGGTTTATCTTCGCGCCGGACTGGTTCCTGTTCTGGTCGCGCATTTTCTTTTTGATGTTTTCTGGAACGGGGCAGGCAGCCTGCTTAACCCTGCGGCTCCGCTTTATTTCTGGAGTACCTGTGGAGTTTTGGCCATTCCTTTGCTATGGGCTGTTGTGGCATTTGCCCTCGCGCGTTCCGGGGAGCTTCGTCCGCTCAACTGGACGCTGGCTCCGGAGCAGCAGCTGAATCTGGAGATACTTTCATCTTATCTTGAAAAACTTGATGTTGATTCCCGGCAGACGCAGGCTCTGCGTCAGCGTCTGGCAGACCAGTCCTGGGATCCGGCCGTTATCGAGCAAGCTTTTGCCGCCCGGCAAGAAAATTCCTCCAAAGCTTGACCACAGATGCAAATTTTCTTATATTTATATACAGGGTCTTCCTACTTTTCCAGAACCGGAGAAAAATCATGTTATTTATCTGCCTGAGTGTCGCCTTGCTGGTTGTTTTCGTCGCTTGGGCTTTTGTGTTGTTTCGTATGGGGCAGGAAACTTCGGCTGAAACGCATCTTTGGCCCCGGGTAAAGGAAGCCTTGTCGTTCAATCTTTTCTCGGTTTTTGGCAGGACCAAAGATGTCCGGCAGGAGGTTCTGATTGGCGGACTGGAGCAGGATATGTCAGCCGACGAGTCTCTGGTTCAGCCGCCTGCGGGGAAGAAGGAAACTCTCGAGAAACTGCTCCAGGAGAAAAACGCCTTGATCGAACGTCTGCAGAAAGACCTCTCGGCGGAGCTTGCTCACCGCTGCGAATTCGAAAAAGTGTTTGAGCTTTTGCAGTCCCAGATCCAGGATCTCAGGATTCAGAACAAGAAAGTCCGTCAGGAGATGGATGACCTGGTCGCAAGGCATGCACGCGCCAGTGCCGAGCCGGTGTCTGCTTCAGCTTTTGTATCCCGTTTTGATCCGGATGCCGTTGAAGACAGTGAGCCTGCGTTGGCAGTGGCCGCTTCGCGCAGCCCGCGCAACCAGGAATTGTCTGTGGATGATGTTCCCGCAGTCTTGCGCAGGTTTATTCGACAAGGATAGTTCTCAATCAGGAGGGGTTATGAAAGTATTTTCGATGGTGGCCTGTATGGTTTCGTTTGCGATGTTAACAACTCTCGGATGTGCTCAGGGTAGAAAGGATGAAGGAATGTCAAGCAAGGTTACAGTAGTTTTTGAAACGAATCAGGGAGAAATTGAACTTGCGCTTTTTGCGGACAAGGCGCCGAAAACCTGTGAAAACTTTACGGGTCTGGTCAAGAAAGGTTATTATGATGGTACGATTTTTCATCGCGTGATCCAGAATTTCATGGTTCAGGGCGGGGATCCTACCGGAACCGGCCGTGGCGGCGACAGCCTTTGGGGCGGTAATTTCGAGGATGAGTTTTCCGGCGGAGTGGCTTTTGACAAGCCGGGTTTGCTGGCTATGGCCAATCGCGGACCCAATACCAATGGCAGCCAGTTTTTTATTACCACAGCGCAGACTCCGTGGTTGACGGGCAAGCACACGATTTTCGGTGAAGTGGTCAAGGGGTATGATGTGGTGCAAAAGATCGAGCAGACCGCCAAAGGCCCCGGGGATAAGCCGCTGGAAGATCAGAGGATTATCAGAGCCTATATCAAGGGCTAGTTTTTCTTCAGATGTGTTTCAACAAAAAAGCCGCGGCGTAATCCGCGGCTTTTTTATGGTTCAAGGTTTTGATTCAGGTGCGCAGTTTGTAACCGATTTTGAAAAGGATGACAGTTACAAGTCCAAACAGGCTTGCCAGCAGAAAGGCCATGGCAGCACATAGCCATATATTGGTTTCGGCGGTTCCTGTCACTGAATACCGGACTGCGCTCATCAGGTAGTAAATCGGGTTAAAGCGCGAGAATGTCTGCAAAATGTCCGGCAAAAGATTGAGCGGATGAAAGACGCCGCCCAGAAGAACCATGGGCAGGATCACATAAATGTTCCAGAGGTTCAGCCGGTCAAAATCGTCGGCCCAGAGCGCGGCCAGCATACCTGCGCAGGAGAAGATAACGGTAATCATGAGCATGAAAAACAGCAACAGCAGCGGATGCCGGATTCCGCTTCCGGTAAAAGTAAAAGCAATTAACAAAATACCCGATCCCACCAGAAGTCCCCGTGCTACGCCACCCGCCAAAAGGCCCAGCACCATCTCCAGATAAGAGAGTGGAGAAAGCAGGACTTCCTGGATATTGTTATGCCAGCGGCCAATGAACAAAGATGAAGCCGTGTTCTCGTAGGCTCCGGAGATCATGTGCATGGTCACAAGTCCCGGCACGATAAATTCCAGGTAGGTTATTCCCGGTACGGTAAAATTGAGCTGTCCGCCAATGGCAATGCCAAAGATATACATGAACAAAGCTGAATTGATCCAGGGCGGCAGGAGGGTCTGGATATAAACCTTGAGAAAACGCAGGATTTCCCGTTTGGCGAGGGAGGAAACCCCTATCGGATTGGTGATAAGCTGAAGGATCATTATTCTATCCCCGTTACTTCAAGAAAAACGTCCTGCAGGGATTTGTCGCGCAGGATATCTTCCTTGGCTCCCATTTTGACGATGTGTCCGTGATTGATGATCCCGATGGTTTTGCTGAGTTTCTCGGCTTCTTCCATATAGTGAGTGGTCAGAAAAATGGTTTTGCCCTCCTTGTTAAGCAAGGCCAGCTGATCCCAGATAAGAAATTTCAGTTCCAGGTCACAGCCGGAAGTAGGTTCGTCCAGGATCAGGATTTCCGGATCGTGAATAAGCGCACGGCAGAGCAGGAGGCGTTTTTTCATTCCTCCGGACAAAGCGCGGTATTTTTCGTGCTGTTTGTCCAGCAGGCTGAAACGCTTGAGCAGTTCACGGGCTTTCTGTCCGGCTTCATTGGCAGGAATGCCAAAGTAGCCTGCCTGGTAAACCAGCATCTGGAAAATGCTCAGGAAAGGGTCGAAGTTGAATTCCTGGGTGCACAGGCCGATCAGCTGGCGGGCCTGGCGATAGTCCCGGGTCACATCGTGCCCGAAGATACGGACTTCTCCGGAATTATAATTCGAGAGTCCGGTGATCACATTGATCGTGGTGGTTTTTCCGGCGCCATTAGGCCCGAGGAACCCGAAGAAGTCGCCCCGTTTTACAGTGAAGGTGACATTTTTCAGGGCTTCGAGTGTTTTGTAGGATTTGCACAGATTATGAATGGCGATAGCGTTTCCGGAATCACGCATGCATTTCTCCTTCAGAAAGGGAGGAGGATTCGTCAATGAAGCGCAGCAGGCGCTCACGAACGGATTCAAAATTTTCCAGTTGCATCAGATCTGCGCGCAGGCGGCTGATCCCCGGAAGGCCCTTGAGATAGCCGGTGTAATGTTTGCGGAACGCCAGGACCGGACGGCGTCCCGGGTGGTCCTGACAGACATTGGCCAGATGTTCCAGACAGACGCTGACCCGTTCTTTGAGCGAGGGAACTTCAGGAATCTGTCCGGTGGCAAGATAATGTTTGCTGCTGGCAAACAGCCAGGGATCGGATATAGCTCCGCGGCCGATCATGACCCCGTCACAGCCGGTTTCAAACATGGCTTTGACATCGCGCGGGGAAACAATGTCACCGTTGCCGATCAGAGGGATAGAGATAACTTTTTTGACTTTTTCCAGCCAGTCCCATTCGGCAAAGCCCCGGTGGGCTTGCGAGCGGGTCCGGCAGTGAAGGGTCAGCATGCGGGCGCCGCACTGCTCGATCATGCGGGCCACTTCAAGAATGACAATAGAATTTTCGTCCCAGCCAAGACGTGTTTTGACCGTGACCGGAAGGCGGGTTCCTGCCACGGCGGCCTTGACGACTTTTTCGAATAAGGGCAGATCGCGCAGGAGGCCGGCTCCTTCCGCCCGGGCCACATGATTTTTGACCCAACAGCCGCAGTTGATATCAATAAAGTCCGGACCAAGGCTTTCAGCTATGGTAGCCGCTTCCTGGATGGCTTCCGGACGGGACCCGAAGAGCTGGATGCCCACGGGGCGTTCTTCGGGACTGATACGGATTTTTTCCAGGGCTTTGGGGATGTGGCGTACCAGGGCTTCGGCGGCGGTAAATTCGGTCACCACAACATCCGCGCCCAGCCGTTTGCAGACCAGACGAAAGGGCAGGTCGGTGACGTCTTCCATAGGCGCCAGAAAAAGAGGCTTGTCAGTCTTGGGATTGCCAGGGATCATCGGACAATTATAACCCAAGCACGCTAAAAATCCATCGTTTTGACACCTTTGGCTGCTTGTGTTAATATTGGGCTTCATGTGAATCTTTCCAGGATCCATCATCGAGGGGGCGTATGAAAGAGTTGGAAGGGGCTTACCAGGAGATTTTGCGTGCTGTAGGCGAGGATGCCGGACGCGAGGGGTTGCAGGCAACTCCGGTGCGCGCGGCCAAAGCCATGAAATTTCTGACCAGAGGCTACCAGCAGGATATTGCCCAGGTCATTAACGGGGCAATTTTCGAGACGCATAACGATGACATGATCATCGTCAAGGATATTGAGCTTTATTCCCTTTGTGAGCATCATCTGCTGCCTTTCTTTGGCAAATGTCATGTTGGCTACATTCCCCAGGGTAAAGTGCTGGGACTCTCCAAGGTGGCCCGGATTGTGGATGTGTTTGCCCGCAGACTGCAGATCCAGGAAAACCTGACCAAACAGATTGCGGATGCGATTATGGGCTCCATCAATGCGCGCGGGGTTGCGGTTGTCATCGAGGCCAAGCATCTGTGCATGATGATGCGCGGAGTCGAAAAACAGAATTCGCTTATGAAAACTTCCTGTATGCTGGGGGTTTTCCGTTCCCAGATTTCAACCCGCAGCGAGTTTCTAAGCCTCATTGCCTAGTCAATCGGAGATGTGTTATGGCGACAGTCGAGATCAGGGATCTCTGCTTGCAGGGGATTGTTGGCGTTCATGATCATGAACGCCGGCAAAAGCAGGAGATTATTGTGAACATTTCCTTTAACTATGATTCCTCCCGCGCGGCTTTGACCGATGAGCTTAAAGATGCGGTTGATTATCAGGCGTTAAAAGACCGGGTGGTGGGTTTGGTTGAGTCTTCGCAATTCGTATTGCTTGAGAAACTGGCCAACGAAATTTTGCGCGAGGTCATGTCCGAATCAAGGATCGACCGGGCCACGGTCAGCGTGGAGAAGCCTGCGGCCTTGCCTCCGGCCCGTTCGGTGTCCCTGAAGGTCTGTGCGGTTCGTTCACAAAAAGAGGCTTGAGACAAAATGGCAATCTTCCCTTTTTTATTTTTCTTTTTTCTGCCGGCAGTTGAGATCTGGGGGTTCTCCAGAGTGGCCAGCCGCATCGGTTTCTGGAGTGCTGTTTTTCTGTTGTTCGTGTCCGCGGGGGTCGGTGCTTTTCTGGCCCAGGCTCAAGGGCGGGCGGTGCTTCTTAAGATCCGTCAATGTCTGGCCGCCGGAGAGGCTCCTTCACGAGAAATGCTGGACGGAGTGCTGGTCTTTCTGGGGGGACTGTTTTTTCTTTTTCCGGGTTTTATCAGCGACATTATCGGTCTTTTGATGGTTTTCCCCCTGACGCGCTTTTTGCTGGGGATTTTTATCCGGTCCTGGATGGCAGATGCCCGCAAGCCTGGTTCGCCCAAGCGTCCGGAGAAAAAGCAGAACAGCGGTCGGGACGGCTTTTACACGGATCAGGCAGAAGACGCCCAGATCAGGGAATGACCCGCCCAGGATGAATTTCCAAAGAATTTTTCTTGCAAACAGCAGTTTTGTTGCTACGATATACACAAATTTTCAATCGAAAGGGTTCTATGCGCCTTAAAGACGAAATTGCTTTTATTACCGGTTCAGCCCGCGGGATTGGCCGCGAGATCGCCGAAGTTTTTGCCCGTCAGGGAGCTTTGGTCATTATATCCGACATCAAGCAGGAAGATTGCCAGGCCACAGCGGCGGAACTCACTGCCGCGGGTTACAAGGCAGATGCCTTTGCCTGTAATGTCACGCTTTCTTCGGACGTAGACCAGTGCGTGGATCGCATTATCGAAAAATATGGCCGTATAGATATATTAGTGAACAATGCCGGCATCACGCGTGACGGTCTTTTTCTGCGTATGAAAGAAGAAGACTGGGATGCGGTCATCAATGTTAATCTCAAGGGCACCTTCAATGCCTGCAAGTCGGTTTCCAAAGTCATGCTCAAGGCTCGTAAGGGCAAGATTATCAATATCGGTTCAGTTATTGGTGTTATGGGTAATGCCGGACAGGCCAACTATGCTGCCAGTAAGGCGGGAGTTATTGCCTTGGCCAAATCGCTGGCCAGAGAGTTTGCTTCGCGCAATATCACAGTTAACGCGGTGGCCCCCGGATATATCAAAACAGCCATGACCGACAAACTGAGCGAGGAAGTCAAAAACAAAATTCTGGAATCGGTTCCGCTGGGACGCATGGGTTTGCCGACGGACGTGGCCAATGTTTGCCTGTTTTTGGCCTCAAAAGAAGCTGATTATATTACCGGCCAGACTATTCTGGTCGATGGCGGTATGGTTACGTATTAAAAGCAGAAAAAGGGAAGCGGCATTGTCCGTTTGTTATCCAGTTAATAAGGAGGGCGTTTCATGGCTGTCGCAGAAAAAGTAAAATCAATCATCGCCGAGCAGTTGGGAGTCAAGATCGAGGAAGTCAAGCCTGAAGCTTCGTTCATTGACGATCTTGGCGCGGATTCTCTCGATACCGTCGAGCTTATTATGGCGCTGGAAGAAGAGTTCAGTGTCGAAATCCCTGACGAAGATGCCGAGAAAATGAAGAAAGTTGATGATGCGATCAAGTATGTCGAGGCTAAAGCGGGTAAAGCATAAGCTTAACTGGCTTAGGTGTCCTGCAGATGTCATAGTTTGCCCCGGCAGTCCCTGTCGGGGTTCACTTTTTAGAGAGAAAAGGGTCCTATGGAAAGAAAACGCGTTGTTGTTACGGGGATTGGTGTTCTTTCTCCGGTCGGTCTTGATACCAAAAGTTTTTGGGACAGTCTTTTACGCGGCGAGAGCGGGGTCAAGCCTATAACAAAGTTTGATGCTTCTGCTTTTGACGCCAAAATTGCCGCAGAACTCAAGGGGTATGAACCGGAAAAGCATTTCGGCTCCAAAGACGCACGCAAGATTTCGTCTTTTGTCCAGTACGCGGTTGTAGCCGC
Organism: Candidatus Omnitrophota bacterium; assembly: GCA_903944345.1. GTDB lineage: Bacteria > Omnitrophota > Gorgyraeia > Zapsychrales > Fredricksoniimonadaceae > CAJARJ01. Next base: position 69,957 of record CAJARJ010000013.1, on the reverse strand, counting down.
CCGGGAGATGTTGCAGGATTCCGGGATTGTTATGGCCAATCTTGACCCGACCCGTGTCGGAGTTGTGGTTGGTTGTGGTATCGGGTGCATTCGTTCCGCGGAAGAAGAATACCAAAAGTATATAGAGAAAGGGCCGGGCAGGATATCGCCTTTCTTTATTCCCAAAATGATTATTAACGAAGCCGCCGGACAGGTGTCTATCGAAACAGGGGCCAAGGGACCGGCTACCTGCTCTGTGACTGCCTGTGCAACCGGAACAACCTGTATTGGTGATGCTTACAAGATGATCCAGTACGGCGAGATTGACGTGGCGTTTGCCGGAGGAACAGAGGCGGCCATTTCTATTCTTGGTGTCGGCGGTTTTTGTGCGCTCAAAGCGCTTTCCACCAGAAATGATGCCCCCGAACAGGCCAGTCGACCGTTTGATAAAGACCGTGACGGTTTTGTTATGGGAGAAGGAGCTTGTGTTGTGGCGCTGGAAGAATTGGGTCATGCCCTCAAGCGTGGCGCAAGAATTCTGGCGGAGGTTGTTGGTTTTGGTCAGACTTCGGATGCCTTCCATTCTACGGCTCCGGAAGCGTCTGGCGATGGTGCGGCCCGCGCAATGATCCAGGCGGTCAAGGGCGCCGGGGCTTCATTAGAGGATGTCGATTATATCAACGCGCATGGTACTTCAACGCATCTTAACGACAAGGTTGAGACCCTGGCGATCAAGACGGCTTTCGGGGATCATGCCCGCAAGTTGTGCGTCAGTTCCACCAAGTCCATGACCGGTCACCTTCTGGGTGCGGCCGGGGCGGTCGAGTTTGCGGCCTGTGTGCTGGCCATTCGCGACCAGATTGTTCCGCCGACAATTAATTACACAACGCCTGATCCTGACTGTGATCTGGATTACGTTCCCAACAAGGCGCGCAAAATGGAAGTTGATTTGGCTATATCAAACTCGCTTGGTTTTGGCGGTCATAATGCCTGCCTCGCGGTCAGGAAATACAAGGCTTAATATACAGGGGGAAGCATGAATAGTTACAAGATCGCTGTTATTCCAGGGGACGGAACAGGCCCTGAAGTGGTTCGTGAAGGGTTAAAAGTTCTTGAAGCGGCAGCATCAAAATTCGCTTTCAAATATGAAACGGTCAACTTTGACTTTGGCGGAGAGCGTTATTTGCGAACCGGAGAAGTTCTGCCGGCTTCCGCGGTCGAGGATTTCAAGAAATTTGATGCGATGTTCCTGGGAGCGATCGGCCATCCGGATGTCAAACCCGGCATCCTGGAGAAGGGCATCTTGCTCAAACTTCGTTTTGATCTGAACCAGTATATCAATCTTCGTCCTGTTCAGTTGCTGGACGAGCGGTTCTGTCCCCTTAAAGGTAAAGGACCGGCGGATATCAATTTCACGGTCATTCGTGAAAATTCTGAAGGGTTGTATGCCGGAGCGGGCGGACAGTTATTCAAGGACACCCTTCAGGAAGTGGCCATTCAGGAAAGTATCAACACCCGTTTCGGGATCGAACGTTGTGTTCGTTACGCGTTTGAATATACACGTAAATACGGCCGTAAAAAGCAGCTGACTCTTTGCGGAAAGACTAATGTCCTGACATATGCTTTTGATTTGTGGCAGCGGACGTTCAATCTGGTCGCACAGGAGTATCCTGATATCAAGACCGATTACGCGCACGTGGATGCGATCACCATGTGGATGGTCAAGAACCCGGAATGGTTTGATGTGATTGTGACCGACAACATGTTTGGTGATATTATTACGGACCTCGCGGCCATGATCCAGGGCGGCATGGGTATTGCGGCAGGCGGGAATGTTAATCCTGACGGCGTTTCCATGTTTGAGCCTATTGGCGGCTCAGCTCCCAAATATACAGGAAAGAATATCATCAATCCGTTGGCGGCCATCGGTGCGGCGGCTCTGATGCTCAGAGAGCTGGGAGAAGAAAAGGCGGCGGATGCAGTGGAGAAATCCATTCGTGAGGTTGTCACCGGCAAGATCAAGGATTTGGGGGCCGGCAAAATGGGGTATTCAACAACCGAGGTCGGGGATCTGGTTGTCAAAGGTCTATAAGTAAGGGTTATTTTTTGCGGGGTTATATGAAAAAGTATGTTGTGGCCATTCTCGGGGCACGTTCGGCAGTCGGCCAGTGCATGTATGATATTGTCAAACAGCGCAATTTTCCGGTCAGCGAATTGCGTCTTATTTCTCCCAGCGGAGCCAAGGGGGAAATGCATGGACTGCCTTTGCTTCCTTTGACTGCAGAGGTATTCCAGGGAGTTGATGTAGTGCTCAGTTCTCCGGGAGCTGAGATCAGCAAGGAATGGTCGCCGGTTGCGGCCCGTGCCGGGGCGGTGGTGATCGACAATACCAGCCAGTTTCGCATGGACAAGGATGTTCCTCTGGTTGTTCCCGAGGTTAACCCTGAGGATGTCAAATGGCACAAGGGGATTATTGCCAATCCTAATTGTTCGACCATCCAGATGGTTGTGGCACTCAAGCCTCTGCATGATTATGCCCGGATCAAGCGTATTGTGGTGTCTACTTATCAGGCCATTTCAGGTGCTGGTTCCGAAGCTATCGAAGAGATGAACAATCAGCTTAAAGGACAGTTGGTGCCCAAAAAGCTGGCGTACCAGATTCTGCATAACCTGATCCCGCAGATTGATGTTTTTGTGGAGAATTCCTATACTAAAGAAGAGATGAAAATGGTCAATGAGACCATGAAGATCATGCACGATAACACCATCAGATTGACGGCCACTTGTGTGCGGGTTCCTGTTTTTAATTCGCATAGCGAGTCTGTGAATATCGAAACCGAAAAGAAACTGACCAGGGCCAAGGCCATCGAGTTATTGAAAAACGCCCCGGGAGTCTGTGTGGTGGATGATCCGGCTGCCAAGAAATATCCCATGCCTATCTTGGCTGACGGCAAAGACGAAACTTTTGTCGGACGTATTCGTGAGGATGAGAGCATTGCCAATGGCCTTAATCTGTGGGTGGTTTCCGACAATCTGCGCAAGGGGGCGGCTCTTAACGCGGTCCAGATTGCGGAGAAACTGGTTGAGTACGGTATGATCTAGGATTCTCCCGGAGGTTCTCCGTAAAAGGCAGTCTTGCTTTTACTGCGGGTTCATGCGTAATTTCAAACTCACTATCGAGTATGACGGCACGGAGTTCCATGGCTGGCAGTCGCAGACTAATGCTCCGCGGACTATCCAGGGCGAGATGGAGAAGGTACTCTCTCGTATTTTCAAAAAGCCCCGGGTTGTGCTGGTCGGTTCTGGTCGTACAGACCGGGGTGTTCACGCACGGGGTCAGGTAGCGCATTTTTTGTCCGAGACCGACATGCCCGCAGACGAGATAGGCCGGGCGCTTAATTTCAATCTCCCTCCCGATATCACTATTCATAAGGTCGAAGAAGTTTCTCTTCGTTTTCATGCCCAGCTGTCGGCCAAATCCAAAACGTACCAGTACACGATTCTGAATCGTTCTTATCCGTCAGCTTTGGACCGGCGGACCATGTACTATTTTCCGCGCCGGCTGGATTTAGCTCTAATGCAGGCTGAAGCGACGCTTCTGGTTGGGACAATAGATTTCAGCAGTTTTGCCAACTCTGATCCGTCTCGCAAGGGAGACGCGGTGCGTACGGTCAGCCGGCTGGATATTACCCGCGATGCAGACAGGATTTTTATCACCATAACGGCAGACGGTTTTCTCTACAAGATGGTGCGTAATATTGCCGGAACCCTGATCGAGGTTGGTGCGGGTCGTTTCCCGCCCGGAAGCCTGAAGACCATTCTGGAACGCAGGGATCGCAGTGCGGCCGGACTGGCTGTTCCGCCGTGGGGTCTTTGCTTGCAAGAAGTTGTCTATTAGTCTTTTTGTCCCCTTAATTCTTCAGAATAAAGCATTCGTTACATTCTTTTGACATGTATTAATTTCCGGGACTTGCTTTTATCTCACTTATAGTATATACATGTAAAGGATAAAACTTCGCAATATAGCTGTTTATAAGAGAAGACGCTGGTCTTTAACCGGAATCTGACAATCTCTACCGGGATGTGACTTATGTTTCAGAGATTACTGCATAGCCGTTGTTTCAAGATGATCGCGATTTTTGTGCTGGTTGCCTATCTGAGCAGTATTCCTTCCCAATCCGGTTATGCCCAAACCCTTACCCCTGCTCCAGGGCAAATGCTTGCCACCAGTCCCGCTTTAAATCCTCCCGTCATGATGGGGATGCGCGTGGATGTCAAAAATCCGTTTAATCTTTATTTCATCATGAAAGATGGCGACCGCAAGCTTGAGCAGCAGGAACGCGAGCTGGAGTATCGCAAACTGATCAAGTATTTCATGGCTTCGCTGGTTATTCCCAATCAGGATATGTGGGTTAACCTGTCTCCCAGAGAGTCCGAGCGCATTATCCCTGACAATTTTTCCATGACCGAAATGGGACGCGATTTGCTTGAGCAGGATTATCTGCTCAAGCAGTTTACTTCTTCGCTGCTTTTCCCGGAGAGTTCTCCCGGAAAAGAGTTCTGGTCTCGTATTTATGCCCGCGCTTATGCCCGTTTTGGGACAACAGATATTCCGGTCGATACTTTCAACAAGGTATGGATCACGGCCGACAAGGCAGATATTTATCAAAAGAATGATACGGCTATTCTGGTCAAGAGCCACCTGAAGGTGATGCTTGAACAGGACTTTTTGGCAGGCCGGGATTCAGCGGTCAAGCAGTCGGCTGGCATTGCGGATGCCGGGGTTGCCGAGCCTTCCTCCCAGATGGCCTCTGATGTTATGCGTGATGTTGTTATTCCTGTGATCGAGCAGGAGGTCAATAGCGGGGCGCATTTTGCGGCGTTGCGTCAGGCGTACAACTCCATGATCATGGCCACATGGTTCAAGCAGAATCTTATGAACAGCCTGCTTGGCCAGGTTTACGCGGACACTGGCAAGGTCGGGGGCATTGAACTCAATGACCCTCAGTCCAAGGAGCGCATTTACCGGCAGTACATGGAAGCGTACAAGGCCGGAGTTTTTAATTACGTCAAAGAGGAATGGGACGAGGGGTCGCGTGAGCTGCTGCCCAGGAAGTATTTCTCGGGTGGTATTACGGCGATTGGCCCGAATATCATCAATCCTTCGGTTTCTTTTGCTGAAGCGATGGCGGTTGTTGCGCCTGCGGCCGCCGAAATCTCGGTTACCAGTGTCGGTTTGCAGACAACAGACGGAGCTATGATAGCCGCTCCGGCTTCCGCTTCTGCAGCGCAGCAAAAAAAGGATGCAGCTTTAGTTTCGGCAAAAAGACAGTCGGTGCAAAATCGGCTGCAACGTGTCCGTCAGCTGATCGCAAACACCCGTAAACAGCTGGCTGATGCCAGGCAGAAAAGACTCGCTCGCGGCAAGGCCGAGACCATGTGGTTTGAGTGGGCACCCGGAGATTATTTTTCGGGCATCCGTGGGGCACAGCCGCTGGACATAGCAGCCCGGCTGGTTTTACAGATGCAAGCGTATGTTCCGGTGCGTACCGAGGGAGCTTTTTCTACGGTTGACGATGTGCGTGCCTGGCATGATGAGAGCTATGGTGAGGCCAAAAATATTGTTCAGGCTCACCGTAATGCCGCCAGATGGCTGGTTAAAACAGATTTGCCTTTCCGCGGGCTTGCCGCGATGGCTGCAAAGGGCGTATTAACCCCCAAGCAGAGAGCCGCTTTACAGGTTGAACTGCTCAAGGCCCGGGTTACATTCAAGGATTTGGCCAATGAGGCGGTGATTGCGAGGCTTAATCGCAGTGCCCTGGGCCGGGATGTCAAGAAAGCTATCTTGCGCGAGCTTTATGATTTTCGTACAACCAGCGATCGTTTTTCGACTGCCGCCAGTCCCAAAACATGGTCGCCGTATTTTATGTCGCTCAGGCTTATGGGAGCGTATGCTCTCACCGAATTCTCCCGTATCTGGCAATCCCGCGGGAAGTCGCCTCGAACTTCCGTGTTCGGTTGGCGTAAATGGGTTCTTTCTTTAATGTTGGCGTTGCAAGTGTCCAGTGCCGTGGCTCCTGCCGCAGCAGCCATTGCGCAACAGGCTCCCGCGCCAACTCCGGTTGCAGAGGTGCAAACAATTCCTCCTTCCGCAGGGCCGGATATGCTGCATCTGCCCGATGTTCTGGCAGTTGCCGGAGGACAGCCAACCTCCGGTCAACCCGTTTCTCCGTCAGACCAGACAAAAATTAATCTGGTGGATCGTTTTAATTCTTCCGGTGTTCTGACTGCCGCGTCAGGTGAGCTGGTGCGTGCGAGGGATCTTGGCATAGGCGTTATCAATACCGCGCAGGGCCTTCGTAACCTTTCAGATCTGGATGCCCGGGTTCTGTTAAGAGAATACAGCTCTTCGGATGCTGATATGAAAGATATGGTGGTTCGCACAGTGCTTTATCAGGGCAAGAAAATGGTTGTTGCCGGATACACCGACAGCACTCTTGCCCAGGGGGTCGCGACATCCAGAGAGTTAGGCGCCCGTGCGGCGTCAAGTGTGAGCAGTGCTGTGGCCGCAGGGGCATCGACTGTTGCCCCCGCCGCAGAGACGCAGGCTGTTGCGGTTATTGATCGTTTCAGCGGAGAAGTCCGGGAACAGGCGGTTGATTTTAAAGACGGAACCTGGCGTCAACTGGGGGCAAATGATCCTTTAACAAAGCGGGAATTACAAGTGGCCGGGGCTTCCAAGGTGTTTCGTGCGGGCACCTGGATTCGGCTTGAGCCGGTGGCCAATTTGAATATGGAGCTTCCCAGAGGGATACGTCCGGCGAATGGGAAAGTGATCACGGCTTATATTGAATCTGCAGGTTCGGCTCCGTCAGTCAAGCCGGCGACTGATGCCAGAGATGTCGAAGAGGCCAGAGATGCCAGCAGGAGAACTCTTTTGCCGGTATCGGCAAACCGCTCTACGCTGGATGAGGAGGCTGAATATTTCAGATCAATTGAGTCGATGGACAGCCTTAATGATCTGGAGGCAACGGTTTCGGCCATGTATTTTTCTATCCAGTATGCGGAAACCGCAGGCCTGGATAATCCCTGGATTCGCACTTTTGGTGATCCCAAATCCGGAAAAGTCTCTTCTGCCGCCTTCCCGGTTCAGATCACTTATACGCTGGCTCGAGATACCGTGGCACGAGGCCGGATGTCCAAAGAGTCGGCTGATTTCTTCCGTCAGGTTTTGGAGCCAATTTACAAACAGTTTTTCAAGCATACGGGCAGAATTGGAAGCCCCGGGTACAATCCTGATTTTGACTATGGCGGGACAGGCGGTTTTGATCCGGTTAAATTCGGCCCCGCCTACAAGAAATTTGCCAAAGAACTGATCCGTTTGCATTTGAAGGATGCCGGGGGAGATGAAAGACGCGCGCTGGCTGCATGGAGAGGCGTCAGTGAACAGGGAGACCCCGGTTATTTTAAACGTTTTGACACTGCCAGAGACGCCGTCAGAAAAGCTCCCGGGCGGATGGAAATCGCCGAGGAACTGGCTGATGTGGTAGAAACTCTGGCCCAAAGAAAAACCCAGGCAGCAGAAATGCGCCGGGAACAGGAACAAACCAGAAAAGCCCGGCAGGCTTACGAACAGGAACAAGCCCGCTCCAAAGCACGGATTGCCGAAGAAAAGAAAAAGACTTTTACCCAGCAGCATATGTTTCTTACCCAGGAAATGCGCAGACTGCAAGCCTTGGGTGGCGTGGGATTTGGTGCGCAGGATTTGCCAGCCAGCCTGACCTGGGTCATGGATTATAATTATCCTCTGGCTTCAGTTCCTCTTGGAACCCCGAGCGGTGATCCTTCTCTGGGGTTCATGCTTAATATCAATCATCCTTTCAAGAGCGTTGCTGAAGCCACCCAGATTGTTAAAGGGTTCGGTGGCACTGTCAATGGTGCTCCGATTTCTGATATTTCCACGGTTCTGGGGCCATTGCGTCTTCTGGATATCGGTATGGAACTTTATAATTACGGCCTCATGCACCCCAACCGTAACCAGACCAAGCTGTATCATACGGACAAAGATCCGGTTCAAGGGATTATCAATACGCTTACGATTAACTGGACCGATGTCGAGGCTGCTAACGAAGAGAATCAGATGCAGAGAAAGACAGTGTTTAGTGTGGGTCTGTACGATTCTTTGCGCGCTATCCCTGGATTTTTTGACCGCATTACATTCAAAGGTGTTACTCCTTTGTGGCAGTTGATGGGAAATGTCAATTTGCGTTTTCCATTCGAGAATGCGGGCGAGCAGATGCAATATGGTTTGTATCAAATGGCTTTTGAATATTCCGCGGCCAATAAACCGGCGGCGCGCGATGATGTGGTTTTTATCGAACTTTTTGAAATTACAGATCCCAATACAAAATATGTCCGCAATGATGAGAACGGTTACGATGTTCAACCCACCGCGCAGGGCGAGGACAAGGTGCATTACCGTGGAACAGTCAAAGGTTATATGCTGCGCCTTCAGGGAGATGGTCAGGTTCAGGCGCGTGAGGTTTTTGCTTCCCCGGCTTTTCTGACACACGGATTTATTAAAGCCGAAGCAGGTGCCCAGGCCGGACTGAAGACAGTTGTTATAAAGCCTTTGGTTTCGCGCGAATCTCTGGCCAATGAAATGGCGGTGCTTGAAGGCAAGGGTTCTGACGGCAAGAAGGTTTACGGCGGACTGCGTCACCCGATCAGTGGTGAAATGATTCGCGTTATAACAGATCCGCGTGAACTTAATCTCCTTCAGCAGCTTCCTGCCGGGGGACAGTATTTGCCAAAAGAAATTGGCAAGCCGTTAACGCCGGAACAAACACGCCGGCATTCTCCAAAATCGCTTTTACAGGAAGCCGGAGCAATTATTGTTGATTATACCGGTGACCAGTTAAGAATGACCCTGCGTTCCTGGCGCAATATGCTGGGCAAGCCTGAAACCCTGGCGGAACGCGCGGACAAGGTGGATTTCGACGGTCGTCCTTTATCAGAAGATTTAAGGGTCAAGGGCTTTGCTGCCACCAAGGTTAACGGCTACATGTTCCAGGCCGGACAACTGCTTCAGGATATTGAAGCCGAGGGCGAGGCCATGTCGGGCTGGGTCAGGCATTTTGACGGTACTCTGAGCGAGCCCGTCAGCGGTACCAGCCAGTTCAAGGTGGTCAAGTGGCTCAAGCCGGCTGAATTTGAATTGTTACGCAAAACAGCAGGCGCACAAAAGACCGAAACTGGGATTTCAGTTACTATAGAAGGCATAACCTATCAGATTGATGACACTGTTCTTATCCAGCTTCCTTCGTCCGGCAAGCAATTCGGGGTTTTTGATCCTTCCTCAAGGACCAAGAAACTCTGGTATGACCAGCTGAAAGCCAAAGAGCGTGAGCTGGCTGTCCGGTATGCGGGGTATATCGAGAATGAAGGGGTGGCCATCAATGTTGCGACAGGAAAGCTGACATCGCTGGAGTCGGCTGCTGATTTTCGTCCGGCCAGATTTGCCGGTTCGGGGATCGTTGGTCAGAAGGTTACCATTAAAGGGGACAGCGAACCGATCGTTGTTACGGGCGACATGATGGTCAGAGTCAGCAATGGCCGGGTGACCGATCTTTTTGAACCGGGCATTCGTAATCTCGAGCACCGGCTTGTTGTTTTACAGACCAGATTTGACGGTGGATTCGAGATCGAGAACCGTGCCACGGGAAAATTTGAGATTTATGCCAAGGGCAATGTTTTGAGCCCCGAGCAAAAAGCCGCCGGGATCAAGCCTGAATCCGGTCTGGTCAGGCTGATGATTGAAGGACGGGTCAAAGCTGTACCGGTTGATCCATCCAAACTGGAAGGGGACAAAAGGTTGATTATCTTTGATTCAAAGCAAGAGAATGTTCCGACCGGGAGACTTGTTCCTAGTGAATCACAAGCTGCTGGCCGGCAAAGCAAGGTCTCTGCGGTAACGGTTGCTCCCGGAGCTCTGACCGGATCAGCTGCTGTCCGCCCTGCCGTTGTCCCCATAGCGATTGCCCAAAAGTATGATGCTTTGTTTCGTGCTCAAGCAAATCCTCAAACGGGGCTTGTAGCCAGCCATATTGGTGACGAGGATCCGATCAAAAAGTTAGGTACGCAGGCCTATGATCAGTTTTTACGAGCTATTGTTGGTGCGGGCAGCCCCGAGGCACTGCGCATCATGCGGACATATGCCGCCAACAGGACAGCTTCCCCGACAGAGGCGGCTCCTGTAACTATGGATGCCAATTATTCGCCGGCCAACGGTATTATCAATAATGTTCGTACCAGCCATTTTGAGAATCTTCCCGGACAGCCTAAATGGGAGAGTTCCTGGGAGTTTAGGGTAACAGCGGGCGACAATGCCTGGGGCGGGTTGGCAGGTATTCATAATTATGTTGCAACCAAGGATCCTGTTTTTCTACAATTTTCCAGGGAACGCGCAGATTTTTTACGGAAGCTCCAGGATGCTGACGGTGGCGTGCGTTTTGGCCCCAAGGGGCAGTACCGGGATAACGGGGATAAGCATTTTTTCTGGAATCTTAAATCTACAGAAGCTAATGAAAGTTCATTATATGCCTGGGATAATTTGTATCAGGTGACCAAAGAAAAAGCTTACGGTCAGGCCGCGGACAGAAGTTATAACTGGCTTATCACTGAAATGTATGATCGTGAGAATCACGTTTTTCGTAGAGGAGCTGTTTTTAAGGATGGCCAGTGGACGAGGGATCCTTTGAGTAAATTTGCCCCTGATACTACGGCGTGGGCACCGAAAGAGCGTATGCTGGCTGACACAAGCCTTGGCGCTACCAGGGAAGATCGTTTAGCCGAACTCGATGCCATGATTGCCACAACTGAAAAGTTGACCGGAGTTTATGACGGGACGATACTCGTGGGATTTAGTTTTTCCCCCGAATCCAGGAGCCGCGGCATTATATCTCCCGAGTGGTCGTCGCAAATGGCCGTGTTGTACAAATGGATGAGCGAACAACATACCGGAGAAAAGAAGTCCGATTATCAAAAGCGTTATGAAGCTCTCAAGAAAGAAGTTGGCGGATTCTATATACAGAAAGACGGCGGACTGGTTGCTCCTTATGCGGTTTATAAAGATGGACGTATCGCTGCTAACCAGCCAACCGGGCATGACTGGATGACGCCCAATGCCTATGCTTCCGTAGCCAGTATTTATTATGCTTTTGCCGAATCGGGGGTTAACCCTTTGATCGCTGTTCCGCTTAAGTTTACGGATTCAGCGAAGCCTCGTTCGCAGACTAAAGCCGCACAACAACCGCGGGTACTTCCCTCAACTATTGAAGAATTAATGGATAATTATTTTCTGGTGCGTTGGAAGTCCGCAACTCCTAATTCAGATTACACAAAAGAAGCTGGCAAGGAGTTGGCCGCCGAGTTTGCTAATTTGGAAACTTTAAATGCCAATCAGGAATTAATTCTGCGTGATGCTGTTGAAGTTCTGAAATTTGATGAGAAAGGTGAACTTTCCGGACGGGTTGTCAAGCTTTGGGGGAAGGACTATTCGCGGAGTTCGGTTATTCCTGTCCAGGATGTTGAGAAGTTTCTTGCTGAACACTATCTGATGGTTCTTAAGGATGGGAAAGGTGCGCAGTTCGTCACCTTGGCGGATTTACAGAATTCTGAAACGCATGAAGAAATTCGCAGGAAATCTACAGAGCTGTTTATGCAGGACAAGAATGGAAACGTCACTGCAAGGGTTTACTTAGCCAAGGATATTGATGGTAGTAAAGTCGAAGTTATTGGCGGGAACAATACCTCAGCGATTTATGCTCTTCCTGGATTCGGGACGGTAAATGCTCTAAAGGCGGAGTCGACAGTCCTCAGACGGACATCTGTACCAGAAACAGGTTATGTCCATTATCAGGCGGACAGCAAAAGCGAATGGCTGCATGTGACCAAATCTGCCGAACAGAGCGTTAATGCTTCGACAGTTACTGAAGATGTTTATGAAATAATCAAGTCCCGTGGGGCGGATGGAGAGCCGGTTGAAACACTGGTCAAGCGTTACAGCAAACGTTTCAGGCAGGGAGAAGTTGTTTATTTCGACAGGAACGGCATTCGTGAGCATTATACAGTCCGGGATCAGAATGTCTCTTCGCAGAATAGCCTTGGTTCTGTTCAGTCGGATACCGATATCCTTCGTCCATTAATTATCGATGGCAGAAAGGTGGAGAATGTAACGGCTTTCTTCTGGTTCGACGAGAGTAACGGAAACGGTTATTACGTCGATATGCGTTCCATAGAGGATAAGGATTGGTTTGCGTCTGTTCGCAGAACCCGCTTTGACGACGGATCGATTACAACAGACGAGAGTGGTTTCGTAAAGCTCAACAGCGGGATTGAACGTGATGAAGATATTGTCGCTGCTCTTCAGTCCGAGTCCAGACTTTCCATGTCTTTCAAGGACATTCATCTTTATTCGTCCATGATGCCTGGAAAACATGTCGCACGGGCCGTTTTTATTCATTCGGGCGGATCTTCTTTTGTAGACGGTCATGTTGAGCTGGAACTCCGGGATATGCCCGAAGAACTGAAGGCCGAGATTGCGCGTCAAAGGGAATCAGGATGGGACTTTGTATGGAAAATTGACGGAGGAGGTGCTGCCGCGCTTCAGGACTTTGATCATTTTAAAGATTCGTCGTTTTTTGATAATCCCGAGCTTCGCGAAGCCTTGGCACGTTCTGGTATTACGAAAGATACCGTATTAAACGAATCTTTTGTGACCACACACGATTTCGTTACAACAAGAGACTATCGCCTTCCTTATGAATATCAGGAGCGAAAATTTATTACTGTGCGAGAAGAGTCCGGGCACGTCATAGAAAAGCTTATTCCTTTCGAGTTTGACGCGCGTACAGGCATGGTTACAAAGTCTTTCAAGCTGACACCCGGTAATCAGATCAGGGCGACAGTTGAAACAACACAGAGCCGGATCAAGACCGGAGAGATTCTGGGCAGGAATTTCGAAGAAACATTTGCAGATTTCGTGAGAAGGCGTCTTCCGGGTACATCTACTGACATGTGGTCACATCTGGCCAAGCACGGCATCACTCCAGGGACTGTGCTGACGGAGAATGTTGAAACGCCCCGGCTGGTTGGAAAGGATGGAAAATATATCCGCGAGTCTGATCTCCCAATCAAGAGATATCTTATTCCGCACGACAGCCGCGGGCGCGATATTGTTTCTGTTTATTCTGATGGGAAGATGGTTATGAATCTCTGGTTTCTTGAAGGAGCGCAGAATCTTGTTGTCAATTTTAACGGGGGGCATAATCCGGAGACGGTTTCTCTCAGAGGAGGGATTCTTCCAGGTATTGTCCTAGTGGATCGTGAATCCGGAGACCTTGAAGAAGTCGCGATGTATTCACCAAAGTCAAACGGTGATTTTGTTCCATATTCTCAGGATGTTGTTCGTTTTCCGTTTGATGAGAACAAAGGTCACATTCCGCTCGAGGCAATGTCTTTGGGAGATAGAGTAGCTACTGTTACAGAGCGGATCGGATATAACCCGATGACAGTGGTTTTTGACCCTGTCAACGGGCAGACGGAGCCAACAACCTACAGAGGTTACGACTATATTGTCATGGACTCGAAGTTGAAGCGCAAGGCGGTTTACACACCCGGCGGTCAACTTTTGGCAGAGCGTTTTGCACGTGTTAATATCAGTATTGCCAGAGGTTCGCTGGGTAACATATTGAACAATACGGATGTTATTATTTATGATCTTAATTCCGAATTCCGTCGCCCAGTTCAGGCCTTTAATGTTCTTGATGATGGCAAGGTTGTTCTGACAAAATCTTACGGTGATCCGCATTTTGATATTGTTGAAAGACAAGAGGCGGATGGACCTGCTCCGTTTGCCCAGAAGGTCACCCTCGATGCGTATGAGGGAGAGGGCTTAGCTTATGATAAAGTTTTTCTGCAGCGGAGTGAATACGTTGACGGTAAACTGGTCGACAGGTTCCGTCCGAACATCTGGAGAAACTGGCTCAATGACAAGGGTATCTGGCATGGATTTTTCTGGGGTATCCTTTCTTTCCTGGCCGTGCTGATGGTTCCAAGCAAGTGGAATGCATGGCGAGCCCAGAAGAAAGTCAAGGCACAGTCCGATAAGAACGCTGCCAGCTCCCCAGAGGCGGGAACCGGGCCCAAGAATCTTTCTCCTGAAGAACGCAACAAGGCAAAAGCAAAGCGCGATCAGTTAAAGCAGGAAATCCGGGATGTGGAATCCCGGGTCAACGCTCTTGCCGGATCTGGCAATACTGCTTTCGGTTTTCAGCAGGGCATAGTCGTCTCGGTTAAAAAGAAAGTGATTGCCCAGGTTCAGAATAAACTGGCTGCCGGAAAGACAATGGAAGAAATTGCCCAAGAATGGTTCCGTCCTTACAAGACAGTGTGGTTCAAGCCGGTCTGGGGCCGTGTTATGGCATCTAAGGGGCAGGTCAAGCAGTTTGAAGAAGAACTGGCGGCTATTGATAAGTTCGGCCTTGACGAAATATTTTTGATGGAACTGGTTCAGATGGCTTCTTCTCGTTTTTATACGGTGACCATGGCCCCCAAGGCGTACTGGTTTTATAAAGTGAACCAGGAATTCCAGACACTAAAAGGCCTGCCTGGGGCGGAAATTTCCAAGAGTCCGTTGGGAACATTAATTACCGAAGAAATGGATATGTGGGATAGGCTGGTTGCGCGGCATTTTAGACAAGGGGTTACAAAGATAGATTATCTTCATGTGGATGATGTGGAATATTTGTTTCGTCACGTCAACTGGCTCGAATGGTATCACTACAAAGGCGGTCTGGAAGAGATAAAACAAGGTCCTTTGGAGTTTCAAGTGGGTGAATTTAGTAACTCTTTGGACAAAGTAAATGACTTGATTAAAGAAATTGTTAAGGATGCGGACATCACGGTTCCTTCGGTATCCGCTGTTAAGGACGCAGTTGAGTGGTTGAACAAGAGCACAGAACCTTTTGTAATCTTTACTAAACTCAAACAAGACAACAAGCTAAGCGCTGAACAGGCGAAAGCAATTGAGGCCATTATTAAGGGAATTAGTAATGAATCAAGAAAGTTTATAGACCAACAAGAGTGGACAAGATTGCTCGGGATGTCGGAAGGTAAAAGGCTCAAGAGAGCGATATTAGAGTCCCTTTACCCACAAAAAATTCCAAAGAGCCTAAATAAGAGTGTTAACGCACATATTCATAAAGCTTTTTACGATATAGCAACGAAACCTCTGGGTGCTGCAGGTTGGTTTCGTCAGATCGTTAATTTCAAATACATTGTTGGTGTCTTGTTGGGAACATCTCTTGTGGCTTCGGCGGGTGTTCTGCTTGCCACCGTAACTGTTCCTGTATGGGGATGGGTGGCAGGTGTTGCCGGTGTTATGGGGGTGGCTTGGTCTCTGCTCAAAGGCTCCGAGTGGTTTAATGAAAAGCTTCCAGCACAGTCTCTTTTGAGAAAAGCTCCGGACTTTCTGGTTGGTGCCGGAGCAGTCACCGCTTTGCTTGTCATGACAGCTTCCTTGTCAGGTCTTGCCTTGCCGGTGTGGCTGACCTGGGGTGCCTGGCTGGGCGGACTGACAGCAGTTCTCAGGGGAACTTATTGGTTAATCGAGAGTAAGGACAGGCAATGGCGAGAAGTCAAAGACGGAAAAACTTATAACGTTTCAGATGAGGTCAGGGATGGCCAATCCTGGGCAGATGGTCTTGTTCGTCCTGAAGTAGGGGCACTGGATCAGCCGGATGCCAAATGGATGGAAATTACCAAACAAAGACAGAACCGCGCAACGCTTATGACAGCTTGGTTGCTTGCGGTTAAATTTGTCTCGAATGTGGCTATTTTTAAATGGATCATTCCTGCTGTCTCATCTATTTGGAGCGGCTCATTTGTTGCTCCGGCATGGCTGGGTCTTGGACTGACGGCTTTGTCACCTGTAGCGTGGACAGTTATTGCGCTCTTGCCGATTGTTTTTATACTTTTGCTGGATATCTTCGCTTATTTTTACGCGACGGAAATACTTTTAGGGTACTGGGAAGCCAAAAAGAGTGGATCAAACAGGATCAAGTCCTGGGGGGGGCATTCTCTGTCACAGGGAGAAGAAACGGGTCACAACTTTTTTGATTGGGGTCGTGTATTTGTACGCAATCAGCGGCCTCATTTACTTGTTACCGGTGCACTTCTTGCCGGTGTCTTCTTTGGTTTTATTCCCTGGCTTTATTTCGGTATCCTGGCCGGCGGCGGTTGGGGCCTTCTTTTTTTAAAGAACATAGCCAACGCGGGGCTTGGTATTCTGAATCGTTCGACGGGCTGGGGACTGGAGAAAATCGGCGGCGATACGGTTGTTGAAAAGTTCGGCGTTTCCATAAAGAACGGAGTTGTTGTTGTCGATCCGCTGGGAGCCGTCCGTCAATTTATGGACAAGATGATCCCTTCTACCATAAACAGCGCGGAGGGAAAAGTTCCTGTCACTGAAGAACAGAAAATTCTTGTTTTTGCCCGGGCGTGGAATCATATCATTGATCAGTTTTATCAGGATGATCTTGTTTCCGATAAGGAAAGAAACGCCTATCGTTTTGTGATCGAGCAGGAAAGTGCCGAAGATTTTCTTGTCGGACAGGTTACCGGTGTTCCAGACTTGAGCAAACCTCCCAGAGTGGACCAGGTGGCATCCAGAATAGAGTTTACCCTTTCAACGTATTTTATGGATATGGATAAAACTCCGACCTGGGAAAATCTGCCTTTATTTAGTGGATTTACTCCGGTAGGGAAGGAGACATGGATTTATCCTTTCTCTACTAAAGAGTTCCCAGGCGGGCACGATGGCCTTAACCAGAAATATCTGACAGGCTCCACCTATCTAACCTATATGATTACCCGGTATCCTCAGGAATGGGATAATTTTGTGGCTCGCCTTGATGCGGAGAATGAGTCTGATCCTTTGGCTTCCGGTTACGAGGACAGGAAAAAAGATATTCAGATGATGCGGGATTTAAAATATGGAGATATTCTCGGTTATCAACCCAAGAAAAGAAAAGTTTCTGTTGAGGATTTTGAAGTTGCATCCTCTGATAAAGTAAGTGCGCAAATGATTTCTGATGTTTTGTCAGCTAACGGATATATCAATGCAGATGGTCTGGTTTTGGAGAAGTTTGATGGACTGCCTACATTGGAGGCCTTCGATCTTGGAGATGATATAAACAAGAGTAAGAAAAATGCGCGTATCTGGAAAATTTTACAGGACGCAGTCGAGTACCGGATGTACGATGAAAATCTCGAAATGCAAGTTCGCCTTTGGGCCTCTTACCGCTATCAGGCTTTTGCAAGAACAGCTCGTGGCATGATGAATTACCGTACGATGTATCTTTGGTTGGCCAAGACAAATTATCCTACAATTGAAGCGATCAGGGAAAATTATCTTTTCTATGATGATGAGCGCGACAAGGAAAAGACGTATGAACAGCTGATCGAAGAGATAGTTTCCCGTAAATGGGAATATGTTGTTGCCGCGGCTCCTTATGGCGATTTTGTGGATTCCGAACAAAAGGGACTCCTTTTGGATGCCTCGCCTGAACAGAAATTACAGTTTGATTCTGTTAATTATCTTGTGAAGCAATATCCCGGTATAAAAATAGTTTATAGTCTTAAAGATTCGCAATCTGAATATGGTGCTTCTGTCGAATATCGTTCACAGGATGCCCCTGTTAACGAAGCGGAAGGTGAGACCCTTTTCAAACAGTTTTATCGTCAGGAGAACGGGAGGCAGGTTGAAGACGGGAAAATGGTTCGTTCTGCAATTATCAGGGTTCCTGAGAAGATGTTTGTCGGTCAGGGAAAGCCCATGGCGCAAAACAATATTTCCCGCTTTGTGCGCGGGGAGATCATGCAGTTAATGGATATGAATCAGGATATGTACCTGGAAGAAATTTTTAAAGCTCCAAATCTTATGCAGGAGTTCAAGAATCCACGTGTGGCCATAGTTGGGTTTCCGGAAGACATTAATACCAAGGATTCTACTCCCGCGGGCGCGGTGCACGCCTTTGGCGACCATACATTTGTCACGATTGTTCAGCGTGTGCTGGATATCTTCGGGATTCGCTACCATTATGGACACCCTGACTATACAAGAAATCATTCTTTTGTGCATTTTGGTCTTTTCAGCGCTCCCTGGGTCAATGAAGATATTTTTGGTGCTTATAAAGGAACGCTTTATGGAGAACTGGTGCTCAATCGCGAGATCATGCAGGCCTCCAAGGGGCGCGAAGGGGTTTTTGCCGGACTTATGGGGATATCCGACAAGTTCGGTGCCGGAGCCGGAGAACAGGCGGTTTCCGATACTCTGTACCGTCATAATACGTCACCTATTGTTGGGTTTTCCCGTTCGTTTTTGCATGCGGTGGCCTCGATTGGTTATTTCCAGCGCAAACCGATCATTGTTTTGTCTCTGTTGTCTTATTTGACGGTGGTTGGGTTGTTTGGTATCAGTCTTTTTGTAACGTTTCCGGGAGAACTTCTCTTTGGTCTTTTGGGCTTGCTTTTGTCTCAGGTGATTGCGCTGACAGGCTGGGCACAATTGGTGCACGAAAAAGGGCTTATTCGAGGGACAGCGGAATTTATCTTTCTCTTTCCCCGACTGGCGTTAAACTATATGGCTTTGATCCTTAATGCATTTTCTGTCGGAGTCAAGAAAGCCATGGTTAACAACGGAGACTATATTGCAACAGGCCGGCGGTTGGGCGTGGAGCATTATAAACCATTTTCCCATTTTGCTGTTCCAGGGGATGTGATGAAGGGAGATCTTTATCAGTTTATTAATGTTTCCGGCTTCACTTGGGTGGTGCCTATTGTTATTATAACGGGAATGGCTATTTTTATCTGGCAAAGCGCGGGGATTGTTTGGTCATTCTTCCCGATTTTGCTCGCATTGTCGGCGGTTATGGCGCCGTTCCTGATGAATGCCGGATCCACTCCTGTTACAACGGGGTTAGGAAATTGGTGGCGGCAGTATGGGGAGGACTTGAAAGATACAGCCGGAAAAATAGGCGGCCCAGGGAAAGTTAAAGACAGCTATAATCTGTTTGTGGCTGAAACATCCAAGGGATTCCGGTCGTGGGTTGGCTTTGCAGGCTTGATAGCAGGTGGAGTCTCTGCACTGATTTTCTTTGGGATGGGTATCTGGGCGTTTAATCTGACTATGGCATTCTTGACAGTTTATCTGGCTATCAGTATGTTTGACCTGAAAGCATCCGCGCCTGCTTTCAATGAGATCTGGCAAAAAGCTTTTTTCAAGAGCGGAGCAGGGGCTTTGGCTGTTTCTGCTTTGGCGTTTTTTGCCGGCGGGGTTCCGTTGGTATCCGCTTCCATTGCGGGGTTTGTTTCTTTGGGAATATTTATGGGCACAACGTATTTGTTGCATGCGCACAGAGCTAAGGTTCAGAATGCTTATACCTGGTTTAATTTGCGGTTTGCCGCAACTTTTGTTATGGGCACATTGGGTGCGATAGGTATTTTCTCTTCTTTTCTTGTCGCTTTGCCGTATGAGTTTGGTTTAAAAATAAGAGCATTATTTAAGTCGGATTTTCATGGGACGGATTTTGTTTGGCTTGCCGGCGTGGCGTTGGGGATCAAAGGACTTCTTCTTGTAACAGGGGCGTTGACCGGATCATTGGCTTTTCTGGCTTTTGTTGCGGGGGCTTCTGTTATCGGTTCTTTCCTTATGGGTCTGCTTAAGCATAGCAAAGAAGAGGCTGATCTGGCATTAAGGATAAGAAGCAAGGAAATTGTTCCTTCTGTTTCCGCCCCTGCGGCTACAGCTGCACCGATACCAGCAACAGCACTTGCGCCTGCATCTCCGGCACAGGCTCCTGTTGAGCTTGTTACAGATGCCGCCCAGATCAAGGCGCAATCGGATTATGACGCAGCTGCCAGGCTTCAGGAACAGACGGATCGCATTGAACAGGGGTTGATGCTTCAGGCATATGCCCGGGGAAGAGCGCTTGAGCAGTATCAGCGGTATCTGGAAAGCAAACTTGATAGCCTGCCTGATGCGGCGGCGGCCCCACAAGACCTCAAGCCGGCCATAGGCCTTCAACAGGATCCCGATCAGCTTGGCGGTATCAGTCTTGACGAAAAACGTCTGGTTATCAATCTTAAAGTAGACGGAGAAGGCATGCCTCTTCCGGCAGATATGCAGACACCTGAAGTGGTCAGCATTGCCGGCCTTACTCCGGTGATCCGTGACATTTCCCCTGTCACCAGTAGAAACGTCCCCGTATTGATGGAACTGATGCGCGGTGCCGCGCTGTAGCAAGAAGCAAACGGATTCGAACCAGTAGTTATTTTTCCGGCCAAATTAATTTCTAAAGAGGGGCGCGCCATGTTTAAATCGTCATTTTCTCGTTCGCTCAAACGTATTGTTTCGTCTGTTCTGGCCTGTGTGTTGGTGTGCGGGCAAAACCTGGCCTACGCCCAGAGTCTTTTTGTCTCTTCTTTGCCCGAACCGGGCGCTATGGTTCTGCCCTCAACGTCTTTTGTTCCCGTTCTGGCCAAGGGGCTGGTCCTGCATCCCGATAACCCTTTGGCGTTTGATCTGATTGTTGATTCCGGCCACGACACCGCCGATCAGAAGCTTGTCAGAGAACAAAGCGAGCGAATGGCCCAGTACTTTCTGGCGGCGGTTACCGTGCCCGAAGATCAGCTTTGGGTCAATCTGTCTCCGTATGAACAGGATCGTATTATAGAAAATGACCTGGGCCGGACGGTTTTGGGCCGCGATATGCTGGCGCAGGATTATATTCTCAAGCAATTATCGGCTTCGCTGATCTACCCCGAGAATGGCCTCGGCAAAGAGTTCTGGGTCAGGGTGTATGCCCAGGCCAGAGAGAAGTTTGGCACAACCAGTATTCCTGTCGATACCTTTAACAAGGTCTGGATTTCTCCCGATAAGGCCGAGGTTTACCAGAACGGCAACCGGGTCTACATTACCGAAGCCCGGCTCAAGCTTATGCTGGATCAGGATCATCAGGCGACTGGCCAGACGGCAGACGTGCCAGACTCTTTTGACAGTAGCGCGCGCGACCTGGCCAAAGACATGATGCGCTCGGTCATTCTTCCTGCGCTCGAGAAAGAGGTGAACGAAGGCCGGCAGTTTGCCGTGACTCGTCAGATTTATCATGCCGCTATTTTGGCAAAATGGTACAAAGAGCAGGTCAGGAACTCTTTGATGGAGTCTGTCTATGTCGGACAGAATCATGTGGCAGGTGTAATTGCGGACGAAATCAATCTTAAGGAAGAAATTTATCAGCGTTATATTTCGGCGTTTAAAAAAGGAGCTTTTGATTATGTGAAGGAAGAGGCTGATACGCTGACCGGAGAAATATTGCCGCGTAAATATTTTTCAGGAGGATTTTTTGATTTCTCAATGAAAAGTCAGCCGTTGGTGCGCACCCGTAATGCTGCATTGCTAACCAATCCAGTCGGAAAAATATTTGATCTTGATTTCAGGTTGAATGTTGTAACGGAACAGGTGCAGGAGCCTCCGGTTGAATCTTTGCAGCTTTTTTCATCAACTACTGACAGTGCTATGAGAACAGGCACAAAAGCAGTTATTGGGGTGTTGGCAATTCTTGAAGTCGCCGCTTTGGTTGTGAGTTCAAACTGGTTTAAATCTGAGGGCGAGAAGATAGAAAGTGTTGCTGAAAATCAGATATATTCCACCGGAAGCGTAGATCGAGGTCTTCAGATAACTTCTTCGGGAGTAGATACATCTTATGTTCCGCAGGATAATGATTTATATGTTAACTTTTCACTCAAGAATATTGGAGATGATATTATTCCTTTCAGCAGTGCCGTTGGTATTGCCTTTGATGCTACAGGTAAAGCCCGCACGGTAGCAGTTGTTAGTGTTGCGGATTATCAGGGGACTCCCTCAATTGCTTCAATGCATTATACTTTGGGGATTGACACGCCACCGGAACAGATTTCTACCCGGACAATCGCTTTGGCGAATGGGGTCAGGGTTCCTTTGCGTATCAGAATCGGAGCGAGTACTGAAAATGCAGCCTATATCTTATGGCATATTGATCGCTTTAATCAGAAGGCCTCGACTTTCAGGATTAATATGTCTATGTCTTGTCAGACAGGGCCATGCAACAAGATTTGGATAAAGATACTGCGTCAGCTGATAATGCAATGTTTACCTGGTTCAAAGGGAAGAAAGATCATGATCTGGATCTAACCGACCGGGCCTGGAAGCTTTCTGTTTTGCTTGTTAAATTGCTTTGGTCCGCGGGGAAACGCGAACAGGATATTGTTTATTTGTTTAATAAATCTCTTGAATGGCTTGGGGCTGTTAGCTCCGAGCAAAGAACCCTGGCGTTAAATACTTTGCGTTACCTTTTAAAGGGGAAAGATATAACAATTGACAACTCTTTAAAAGAAAGAATCAGAGTTCTTTTTCTGACAGATCAATCGCTATCAGTGCAGCTTGCAGCGCTAGATCTGCTCGGAGCCGTCAACTTTACACCCAATCCCTTGGAATATCTGCCGCCACAGCGTTTAAAGAATCTTCTGGGATTCAGAGAATCTCTTATGCGTCAGAAACAAGCCTCTCAGCGGGTATATGCTGATCGAGGAGTGGATAAGGACGTGGCGGATGAACTTTCTGCTGCTTCTGCGCCGACCGCTTTAAGAAACGTGATCCAGAGGGTGGATGGCCTTGATTTTGCCATGGCTCACGGTATTGACAGGAAGTGGCAGGCTATGACCGCGTTAGGGCTTACCCTGCCGATGACCATGGACGCTGTGGCTGTTGAATTAATGAATGACCCCGCGATTCAGGCGCTGGCCGGGAATCAGGATTTTGCTATGTGGCAAGAACTTCTAAACTTTTTTGCTGATAATTCCTTGATGTTACAGGTGGGAGGATTTTCGTTTTTGGTGGGGATTATTTCTTATCCTTTATATAAATATTTGGCTTATGAGATTAGACCAAAGATGCTTCTTTCTTTTGGGGCTTGGAAGACTTTGCGTCATATTATTCGTCGAGATATGCCTGCAATTCATTCATTAGTTCCAAATTTAATAAAGGCTTTGGAGAAGGCAGAGTCCGATATTTCTTATTACAATAGAAAGGGATATGTTTTATTTAGTGGGGAATGTGCAGAGCGATATAATGATATTGCAGATGTTTTGTGGGCTTTAGGTCATCCACGTGGGAATACGTATGTTATGTTGATTAAACCTGCAGAAAATTATGTCAAGTATCGTTTATCGTATCTTTCATATGCTGACGGAGGATTAGATGTATGGGATCCTGTTTTTGAACAGTGGTCGCCGGCTGTTTTTAAAATAATTTCAAGAACAGGGGGTGATGGGAATTCTGAGCCTCGGCCAATGATTGGTCGAGTAGAAACTGATTCTAGGGATTATAATCAATTTGACTTAGCTCAATCGATTTCCGATCGCATCAAGCATGCCGGGATGATGTCCGGTCTTCACACAACAACAGGCAAGGCGACTTTTGCGGGGTCTTCCCCGGATGAGCTGGTTCAGCTGGCCGGGGAGTTGTGGCAGAAGGGCATTGTTTCCGTTTTTGATGATCCGCAAGCTCTCAGCGCTTTCAAGGTTTCTGATCCCGAGGCCATCGCCGGATATTTTATTTCCGCGGCCAGTGACGAGCTGCCTCAGGGAACAGACTTTGTAGTCACACTTGGTTATTTCTCTCCGGATGATGTGCGCGTCTTTAAAGCGGCGCATCCCGATACAGCCTTCATCAATGCTATCGGCAAGACGGACGGCGATCTTTTGCAACTTGCAGAAGACACTCTTGCCGCCGGTACCGACGGCATTCAGTTAAGGGTCGTTTCGGATTTTCTGAAAGGAAACGATTTTGAAGATCCTTTACCCGAGGTTACAGCGTTGCGTCAGCGGTATCCTGATTTGCTTATTGAAGCCGCCGGAGGTGTGTTTGGTGCAAGAGTTAAAAACGTTCTTGAGATCGGTCTGATTCCGGCTTTGGCGTTTATGAATGCCGGGGCACTTCCGGCTCAGGCGCAAGAGTATCAACAGGCCTATGCCGCCTGGTCAGCAGCAGGCACCGCCGATGCTGCCATGAAGGGTGGTATCGATATCCAGGACATCGCTGTCGCGCAGAAGTCCGGGGGCGCCAAAGTTTATTTTAACGATGCCGCCATGCGTGCGGTCATGGCCGGCGGATTGACCGGTCTCAAGCCGGAGATCATCAGTATTACGCCTGTGCAAAGTCCTTTAACTGTAATGGGTGCGCTTAACTAAAGAGGTTTTATGCCTATTTTTTCCGGGGTAAACTTTATTATTCGGAAAGCAGTTTGTGTAGTTGTTCTGTTCGCTTTTCTGTTAGATGCTTTTATTCCGCCTCTTCAGCTTGTTTATGCTGCAGAGGCTTTTTTTCTTCCTCAACCCGGTGTTCGTCTGGATTTGAGCCCCGCTTTTACACAGCCTCTTCTTAAAGGAGTTAAGGTTTATCCTGATAATCCTTTCCGGCTTGATTTTATTCTTGAT
Source organism: Candidatus Omnitrophota bacterium (assembly GCA_903944345.1). GTDB lineage: Bacteria > Omnitrophota > Gorgyraeia > Zapsychrales > Fredricksoniimonadaceae > CAJARJ01. The sequence continues at coordinate 45,384 of CAJARJ010000013.1, read as the reverse complement.
AAAGGCGAATCAGAGGCGAGCGTACAGGATTTGAAAGCAGAATCTGCGCGTTTGATCAGGTATTTTCTGGCTGCTGTAACTGTTCCTGAGACCGATTTATGGGTCAACCTTTCGCCATATGAACAAGACCGGATTATTACGGAGGCCTTTGGCATCACGGAAATGGGCCGGGATTTGTTGGCGCAGGATTATGTTCTCAAGCAGATCGCTTCGTCTTTGTTTTATCCTGAAGAAAAGATCGGTAAAGAATTCTGGGATGAAGTTTATGCCGAAGCCCGGCGAAAATTTGGTTCCGTTGATGTTCCTGTTGATACCTTTAACAAGGTCTGGATTGTTCCCGAAAAAGCTGTGGTTTATGAGAACAAAAGTGCGGCTTATGTGGTTGAAGGGCGCATGAAGGTTCTGCTGGAGGAGGACTATCTGGCTTTGGACAAGAACGCTGATGTCTCACAATCAGCGGCAAGTTCAGGACAGATCAATACACTTGGCGCGGAGATTGTTCGCAAGGTACTGATTCCTGTCCTTGAGAAAGAAATAAACGAAGGAAAGAATTTTGCCCAGTTAAGACAGATTTATCATTCGCTTGTTCTGGCGCTCTGGTACAAGGATAGGATCAAAGAGAGCCTTTTGGGCCAAGTTTACGTTGATCAGGAGAAGACCGTCGGCATAGACATCGATGACAGGGCGGTGAAGGAGAAGATTTGGGCACAGTATCTCGAAGCGTTCAGGAAGGGAGCTTATAATTACATTAAGGAAGATTATGATCCGTCGACAGAGAAAGTTGTAGTGCGAAAATATTTTTCCGGCGGAGCGGGATTAAATCGTATCAGAGAGGTTTATGGAAAAATAAAAGATCGCGGGCAATTGCCGGAAGGCGTATCTGACAGAGCGGTAGTTGTTGAATCGAATTTTTTAACAATTGATGCCGCTCAAGGGACTTTCCTTGAATGGAGCGAAATAGGAAGCGATGTCGTTCTATTCGAAGAGCGTTTGGCGAAAGAAGCCGACGCACTTGGATACGAGGTTACGGAAAAGACAAAGTTTATTCTGCATATCGGAAACAAGGTCAGGCCTGCGGATCCGACAGCGGAGAAATCCAAATATTATCTGATCTTCAATCGTGCATTACAAAGTATAGGCAGCAATCTTCTGTTTCTTCCTGTCAATACAAAAGAATCCGAACTGGATCAGGTTTATCATTTAGGCGAGCAAAGTTCCAAAGTCGCCGGTTTTAACGTTACTTCTCCGCATAAAGAAATTATTTACGATAAGTTGCGTGATGACGAGTTAACGCAGACGGCCAAAGCCGCCAAATCAGTCAACGGGTATGTCAAGCTAGGCGGTGACAGGCATCTGGGATTAACTTCTGACGGGGAGGGGTGGGTTTATTGGTACACAAGGTACCTTGGAAGATCTCTTGCCGGGAAGAAAATTGTTATTTTAGGATCCGGCGGGGCTACGCGCTCGGTAGCCAATGCGATTTTTAATAACGCGCCCGATGCCCGGATTGTTCTGACTGATCTGGATCCCGAGGTTGCTCGTGGGTTGGAACAGGACATTCTTGAGACCGGTCAACCTTGGCATATTCTTGCTGTCGGTATGGCCGATATTAACGGGGCTATTGAAAGCGCGGATATTGTTCTTAATTTTACCGGATCTGGTAAAACGTATGATGAACATGGGGCTGCCGTGCCAGATATTGATTATTCGTTGTTGAAAGGAAAAGAGGCGATTGATGCCAATTATCGATTTAAATATCCGGGCGCAAAGAACGAATTTCTAAAACGCGCAGAAGCCGCCAAGGCGGAAATTTATAACGGTCTGGGGTTTCTTATCGGGACTATCCCGTCGTTGTTTGAGGCATTCACCGGGGAAGAGGTTGATTTCGATAATTTAATGGCGTTTGCCAGGGGGTCTGGCGATTTGCGTTTGCAGGAAGCAGGCCCCGTCGTTCTGGCCAGGGAAGTCAAACCAGGCCTTGTGGCCTCGATATGGCCTGTTGATATGAGCAGCGTTCGTCCTTATGTGGTTGTTGATGAAAGTCTTGACGGGACATTTTTGCTGGACAGAGTAACGAATACACTTTTTGACAAGGACGGTGAAAAAATTCCTTTCGATCAGCAGAGATCTCAGGTTGCTTTTGTTGACAGAGAGCAAGAAGGGCGCAAAAGTCTTCTGGGAGAATTCCAGAGACTACATCCTGATTTGGAGCTCGTTGGTGTAACGAGCAATGAAAATATTTTTTATAACAAACCGATAGTCACAGTTATCAGGGATCAGAAAGGCCGATATCGTATTTTTCACGCTCTTAATGAAGAAATCAAACAAGGGGTTAATTATCCCATGTATGTTGTCCGCTCTAATGGAGCCGGGATTGAGGAGCATGTCAGTTTCCGGCTGGATGAGTCAGGTGCATATGTCTCGGTGTTTATTAACGGCATTGAGGTAAAGGAAGACGATAATATTCAGTGGGCAACGGGCATTCAACCGATTCTTAACGAGCAAGGCTTTATTGCTCCTGATGGGAATAACGGTTACGACAGGCTTTATGATGATCCCAAGCATTTGTTTGTTATGCCGAAAATTTCGATTCCTGATTATATGAGTGGGGGTGTTTTTTTCATGGCGGATCAGCTCCTATTGCCTGGGCGTATTAACCGGTATTTTCAGGATCCTGATCAGCCACAGGACTTTGATTTGTCTTATTCCATTACAGATGATGACGGAAGAAGCATTAAATTGCCTTTAGATCAGGAAAGGCTTGAGCCTTTGCTTAAAGATATGGGTTATAGGGCTGGCCCGGGATCGCCGCATAAAACAAAAGAGCCGTTGTATTGGTTTCGTGAGGACGGAATGGGAAGAAAGTATCTTTCCTTGCGTCTGCAGGAGAACGGATATCCTTTTCATATTGTTGCAGAAACAAAAGATCATCAGATTCTTGAGATAGTTATGCGTGGCGAGACTATTGATGGTTATGGAAAAGGAGGTTCTACAATCCGGGAGACGGCTGAATGGCTTCGTGAACAGGGCGTTCTGAAGGCCGGCATTCTTGACCAGGGGAAAACGCTGCGTTTGACTGTTGGATCAAAATCTTTTGTGAAGCAAACTCTGGAGCCGGAGGGGATGCAGAGGGCAGCTTCAATTATTGTTTATGCGAGAACTAAAGATCGGTCAAAGGGTTTAAAGGATTCGACTCTGGTTAACGTCGAAGGGTTGGATGATTTGCTCAAACTGGATCCTGAAACAGGTAAGATCTTTTACGCAGATCGATCCAAAGCGTTGAGATTAAAGATTCCCGTTTACGCTGTTCGTCATGCTCAATCTGTAGCTCAGACTTTAGCGGGTACCTTGCATGGCTCTTCAGCTGATGAGATCGACAGGCTTTCTGCTTTTGGAGAACAGCAGGCGTATCGGGCTGCTCCGGATATTTATGAGCAAATGCACTCAAAAGGTCTTTTTGACAGGGATGTTCTTGTGCTTACAAGTCAGTTGCTCAGATCACAGCAAACGGCGGAGCCGTTTCTTCAATACGTCAATAGCCGGACAGGCCGGAGTCTTGCTGTTGAAACAACGTCTTTGATAAATGAACTTAATGTTGGTGTTCAAGGATATGTTCCGGTTGATCAGTTAACTGCTGAAATGATTCGTGTTCGTGATGAGGTCAGGAATTTCAACGCAAATATCCGCTTGCCTGGAGGGGAGAGTTATATTGATTTGCTTCGTCGTGCCAAGGCATTTATTGATCATGTGAACGGGCATTACGAGGGGAAAGAGTTAATCATTTTTACGCACAGTTTGTTTATGACGGCTTTGCGTATCGTTCAGGGAATTGGTGACTGGGAAACACAAGATGGTTCTATTGCCTGGAATAAGAACAAACCTGAGAATACCGGGCTTTGGGCATTTGAGTCGTCCTTGTCTGTAGATTCCGCACAGAAATCGCAGGAAGAAAAAGCCAGATCCCTAGGATTTCAGGTTATTGATCAGGAAAGCGGACATATTAAATACGGTAACCATTTTCAGTCATTCGATTTGGGAGATACAGAATTGGTCGTTGTTCCACACGGCCTGACGGATGGTGATGTTGAAGGTGTTCTGCAGGTCTCCAAAGACGTGGATGACCCAAGATTTGAGTTGAATGCGGAGGGTCAGCGTCAGGTTGAGGAGGGGGCGAAAGTTATTTGGCAACAGTATGCCGATATCATCCGGGGTGGTCAGGCCGCATTTTATCGAAGCGGAACAAAGCGAACTGCGCAAACGGCAGAAGCTTTTCTAAAATATGTTGGATCTCTTGCTCCTGGACTGCTTGAAGACGTTAGAGTCTCTGATGCCATCAGAATGAATCTAGGCTCATGGGAGGGAACTACTAAGGCGCAGATAGATAGTGTGCTTTCTCCTGATGAAAGAGTAAGGGCGAAGCAGTTTATCAAGAAGAATGCTTTGATCGGCCCCAAAAATGGTCAGAGCTTTGTTGATTATCTGGTTACTGTGAAAGAATTTCTTGATTCCATAAAGGAAAAACACCCTGGTCAGACCGTAATTGTGTTTGGTCATGGAATTTTCATTAAAGCTGTTAAAGTTCTTCTTCAAACAAATGACGTTATCGATAACCCTTATCTGGACTGGGACAGCGGGGCGCGAAGTTCGTACAAACTTGGTATGCCTTTGGTTATGAACAAGATTCCCAGAAGAGGGCAGGGCGTTCATAATGGGATTACCGCCTGGCGCAAAGAGAAATCAGGGCTTCATTCTGTCGAAGAGTTAGCTGCCTATGCGGCAAATGCTCGTTTGGAGGGCCTGAGGATATGGAGACAGTATAAAGGGCCTTTAGCGGGGGCGATGTCGCCTGTTGATTTGTATACAGCATTATTTATGGATTATGTTGATCGTGAGAAATTTGTTTCCGGTCATCCACAACGTTTAAGGATTGTTCCGAAAGGCTCCGCGGGAAGCACATTTTATTCGGTTGCGGCCTTTGCGGGGCTGATCGACCCTGACAGAGTCTTAGATCTTGATAAAGATGATCTGGAAATTGTGCCGACCCGGTTTGGCTTAAGCGATGCAAGTCTTTATAAGATCGGTACAAGTTTTGAACAGGGTATTGGTTTGGCATTAGCGGGTAAGATCAAGCAAATGGAATACCCGGTGATTGTTTTCCTCACAGACGGAGGTTTGCAAATTGGCGTAGATCACCAGGCCAAGTTTGCAGCTCATATGGGGTTAAATAATTTGACGGTTGTTGTGGATATCAATCGTTTGCAAAACGCTTATCGTGTTGAGGATGTTGATCCTACGCTGTCTCTGGACGCTAATGGGCACTTGTCGCGATTAATCGCATTATGGGAGGCGTACGGATGGGATGTGACCGAGATTGACGGGCATGATTTTCGGCAAATCCGTGCGGCTTATGACAAGATTGGTCAAGGGCAGAGACCCTTGGTTATTCTGGCCAAGACGACCAAAGGGCGCGGCATGACAGAGATAGAAGGTCAATTGAATTTTAGCCACAAGTTTCCTTCAGAGGACGACTATCGTCACGCTTTAACGGCCTTGCAGGGGACGGTTGATGAATATCGTGAGCAAGGCTATGATATCAAGTATCCGGTCTGGACTCCTGTTCAGAGGATGGCGATTGATAATCAGGGATTAGCGCTCCCGAATTCTGATTTGGCAATTGATCAGGATCCCATGCAGTTTGAGAAGCCCTTGACCGAGCAAGGGAAATTGTATCTGGAAAAGTTTCTCAAGAGTTGGCTTAAAGAGTTTGTTTCGATTAATCCAAATCAGGTATTGATTATTAATACAGATAACCCGTCTCCTTTCGAACTATCCACGCCAGTCAGATCTTCAACAAGTGATTCACCTTTCATTTTTGCAGGCATTAACGAAAGGTTTGCATTAAATTTGGCAGGCGGGATGTCTTTGGAAGGCTTGGCACCAATTTATATCGGTCCGGCAGCGCATATGCCTGTGAATGCCGAAGACTGGAAACTGCTCGGTCTTGGCAAACAGAATGTTTTAGTTATTGCCCGTTCATCTGGATCCGCCTTGAGTTATTGGGGGCCGGGGCATCTGGTATATGAGGATATTGAGTTATTCAAGAATCCCTGGTGTCAGGTCTTGCAGCCGGCGCATGTTCAGGATTTGTTGTTGATTCTGGAGAACTATTATTATGCTTATCCCCAAGGCAAGCCAACCTATCTGAGGATGCAGGAAGTAAGCCCTTTTGATCTTCCGGCTTCCTTGTTTGACACTGTGGACAAGCGAAAGAGAATTTTTCAGGACGGTTTTTATATGGCCGATGCATACGAGGGATCAACTCAGCCTGTAGTCTTTATTGTTAGTGGAAAGACCGTCAAGGAAGCATTGGATGCCGGCAAGAAGCTAAGGGAAGCGGGTCTTTCATACAAAATAATTAATGTTCTTAACTTGTCTTCTGTCAACGGCAGTCTGTTAAAGTCGTCAGTAGCTGGAGCTGTAAAGATTGTGACAGCTATTGACGCTCTGCCCCAGAGTCTTTCTTCTTTGGTTTATGATGCCTTGCCCGAGCAACGATCTATAGTCGCGGCTTTCGGTGTTAGCGACGGTGGGAGTGCGAATCCTGAAGATGAGATATTTTCAGAAAACAAGATTGATGCGCAAAGTCTTGCCAGTTTTGCAGTCAAAGAAACTGTCCTTAGAGACATGGTTAATAAATATTTGTCTGCTTTATCTGAATCAGAGGAGGCTGTACTGGTTCGCGATTCATGGGATCAGGCTTTGACGGATTTGGATAACGGGGTTATGAGGAATCTGGTAAAAGTATATTTGCAAGTCGGGCCCGATATAACAGCCAGGCTCGTTCGTTCGATGGTCGGATTGGCAGAAGATGTCGCGGATCCCTGGTCGGCCAATTACCTGATTTCAGATATTGTTTCTTTGTTTGGTGTGAAATTGTTGGGAGATAATATTCCAGGATTGCGAATGCTTGTTCGTGATCATGAAATCAGACGAATTTCATTAAGCAGCCGGTCTCTTTCCGGTGATTTTACCAGGCTAAGCAACGACATGTCTCTTTTTGAGTTGAGAGAAGCTGTTCGTCATTTCAAATCAGAACAAAAGGCCGCCGTCTTGTCACGAAATGGTTACAGAGAGGTTGCCAGAAATGTTCAGGACCGGAATATTCGTTTTATGAAAGAGTTGATACCATTACTGATTTCGAGGATATGGGGCGAAATAGGAGTCAGTTTAAGCTCTAAAGCTCTTCTTTTCTTTAATGATATTAAAACAGCCGCCTCTGATCTTGATCTTGTTTATGTCGGGCCTGAACAGGAAATGGTTGACCGTCGATTGACAGAACTTTGCAATTTGCTTGGCATTAAACGGGATTTAAGTGCGGTTACCTTGATTAATCAGGCATTGAAAGAAAACAGAGGAAAGGCCTTCTCCGGATATCAATATGGAGGGAACATTGAACCAGTATCAATCAATGGAGCTGATTTTGGGGATTTTTATCAATCACAGCTCAGTCTTGAAAATCCTGTTTCGGCGCGAAAGATGTATGAAGACAGGCTAAGAAGCGATTTATTGAAGCGGTGGGATGACGATGTTGTGCAAGGGCGCTTCCGGATAGAAAACCTGAAATCAGTTTACGGGGCGGCTGTAAATGACGTATTAAAGGCGTTAGTTCTGAAATTCGGTTTATCTTACGGCACTTATGGGGATAAGTTCTGGAGTCAGCTAGCATTATATTTGGCATCAGACGAAATAGCCTTCCTGAGAGATATCTATGAACTAATAAATCAAGCCAGAAGTTTGTCGCAGTATGTTACCGAAAGAAGATGGGATGTCGCTGATGAGCGTGTGGCGGACATTGTTACGTATCTGATGACAGGTCAAGGCGTGCGCAATTATCAACAAGCGGTTTTAAACGCAAAACCAAAGATAGACGCTTTAATGCAAAAGTATTTAAATGACACCGTGAGCGTAACGGCTGATCGGTATCAAGGAAGAGCTGATAAGAATTGGGATGCTATCGCCAACCTTTATTTTTTAATAATAAAAGATCGAATGGGGGACTCTGCTCAAAGTGTTATTACGCCTGGGGGTATTGCATTAACGCGTGACAGAATGAATATTGAGACCTATTACTATGCAGCGGACGACGGCTTAAACTTTAACCCGGACTTGAGCCGGAAATTGCAAGAAGTATCTGGCCTCACCCCTGAGATTATCGGTATTCATCCCATGACAATATCTGTACCAACCTTTCTGGGGCTTGGCGATACCGTTCCCCGTTAATAGGGAGCATGAATTTTTTTGTGTTAATAAGAACATCGCTTCTTGTTTTTATTCAGGGATATGATTTTTGGCCAGGAAGGTTCTTATCATGATTCTTCGCCGTTTAATTGTGTATGTTGTCTTGGCAATATTTCTGCCGAATACTGGAATTGCACCGGTTTGTTATGTGCAAGCGCAGGGAATGTTTCAACTTCCTCAGCCCGGTGATCGTGTCAGCTTGAGTTCGAGCTTCATGCCGCCGCTTCTTAAGGGCGTGAAAATCTATTCGGACAATCCTTTCAGACTTGATTTTATCCTTGATAAGGGCGATTCTTCATGGTCGATCGAGGACTTGAAAGCCGAATCGACCCGTCTGATCAAGTATTTTCTTGCTTCGATCACTGTTCCGGAGAAGGACTTGTGGGTTAACCTTTCGCCGTACGAGAAAGATCGAATCATCCCCGATGGCTTTGGCGTGACGGAGATGGGGCGCGATCTTTTGGTGCAGGATTATATGCTCAAGCAGATCACTGCGTCTGTTATTTATCCAGAGGAGAAGATTGGTAAAGAGTTTTGGACCAAGATTTACACAGAAACTCTAAAGAGGTTTGGAACGACGGATTTTCCTGTTGATACTTTTAACAAAGTTTGGATCGTTCCTGAGAAGGCTGTTGTTTATGAGAACAAGGATTCAGTCTATGTCATTGAGAGCGGTCTCAGGGTCATGCTGGAGGAGGACTATTTTGCTCTTGAGAAGAACACAATTGCGACAGAACAAGCTACACCAGGGGGGGGTAGATTTTAATCATATCGATGTGACTTCTCAGGTGGGAGTGCTATTAAGTCCCGATAAAGTTAGCACAAAGGTTGATCAATCAGTATCACATGAAGTTGTAGGCTTTTTCCCTGAAATTATTAGTATTGAGCGGCTTGTAGCGCCTCTTAAATAAATTTATTTTTGCAATGGTTTTTGTGATTGGTCAGGCGCTTCTTCCGCCAGTTCAAAATATGTTGATGATTTTTGACGTGAATCAGACGTAATTGGTGTATATTTAGACTTGCTAGGCCGACTCTCAACGGTTGCATTTGCCAGAATCGAAAAACAGCGAAAATCTTTTATTGACATCCAGTTTTGTCATGTTATAATTTTAGCCTTATTGATTTAATGCCAACAATTGCAAGAGAGACATCTATGGCTTTTCAAAGAACAACAGTACCGGGTAAAGATCTTGTCAACAAACGTTTTATTCTTGTAGATGCCGAAGGCAAGACCCTGGGTCGCCTGGCCGCCCGTGTGGCGTCCGTTTTGCGCGGCAAGAACAAGACAACTTTCATGCCCGGGTTTGACACCGGAGATAACGTTATTATCATTAACGCCTCCAAAGTCCGTGTCACCGGCAAGAAAACGACCGACAAGTTTTATGATCGTTATTCCGGTTTTCATTCCGGACTCAAAAGCATTCCCTATTCGGAAATGCTCGAGAAGCGTCCGACCAAGGTTATGGAACTGGCTGTCAAGCGTATGTTGCCCAAAGGCAAGCTGGGAAATGATATTAAAAACAATCTTTTCGTCTACGCCGGCAGTGAGCATCCGCATCAGGCTCAGAAACCGGTTGTTATCGATATTTAAATCAAAGAGGAAGGTCAGCGATGGTTGAAGTAGTCAAGTATATGGCCACAGGCCGGAAGAAAACATCAATTGCCCGTGTTGTGTTAAGCCCCGGCTCAGGCAAGATCATGGTTAATGATCGTGATTTTGAGGCTTATTTCCCTCGCGAAACCGACCGGATTTGTGCCATGACTCCGTTCCGGATTTCCAATCTGCTCAACAAGTTTGATCTGATTGTTATTGCTTCCGGCGGTGGTATTACCGGACAGGCTGGCGCCTTGAAAATGGCGATTGCCCGTGCCCTGGTTGCTTTTGATCAGAATTTCCGTCCGACTCTTAAAAAAGGGTTGTGTCTCAGACGTGATTCACGTATGAAAGAGCGTAAGAAGCCCGGACAAAAGGGCGCTCGTCGGAAATTCCAGTGGGTCAAGCGGTAGGCGTTTTCTTGTCCCGATATTTTTCAGAGTTTTTTCCAGCTGCCCTTTCAATAAAAGTTTCATTGACGGGGCAGTTTTTTTTCTTTATTATGATTTTCTTTCACGGATAATATCTTTTTCTCTTTTTCCGGAGACAAAAAATAATGATACGCGTCGGCATTGTGGGTATCAGCGGTTTTTCAGGCAGGGTTCTTCTCGACATTCTTTTGCGCCACAAGGACGTCCGCGTCACCTATGTGGCTGCGCATTCCACAACCGGAAGAGTCGATCATATCTGGCCGGTCTTTAAGGGCCGCACAGACCTGGTCTGTGAAAAGTTTGATTTGTCCGGCGCTCCCGAAAAAGCCGATCTTTTCTTTCTGGCCCTTCCGCATACCGAATCCATGAATATTGCGGGGGCTTTGCTCAAAGCGGGGAAAAAGATTATTGATTTAAGTGCGGACTATCGTATCCGCAGTTCGGCGCTTTATAAAAAATGGTATCATGCCGATCACAAGGATTCGGCCAATCTTTCCCGCGCGGTTTACGGTTTGCCCGAATTCTATCGCGAGAAGATTCGCAAAGCTTCTTTACTGGCCAACCCCGGCTGTTATCCTACTGCCGCTTTGCTGGGCCTGCTTCCGGTCATTTCTCTTTTTCCCGAGCGTGTCGAGCAGGTCATTATCGATGCCAAATCCGGTGTCTCAGGAGCCGGACGTAAGACCGCAGAAGGTATCATGTATTGTTTTGTTAACGAAAATTTCAAGGCATATCGTGTTCTTGATCATCAGCATACTCCTGAAATTTCCCAGTATCTGGGTTATGCCGCGGGCAAGACCATTCCGGTGGTTTTTGTGCCGCATTTACTGCCGATTGATTCCGGAATTCTTGAAACCATTTATGTGCGGCTTTCTACCCGTCTGACCCAGGCCAAGGTCGCGGATATCTACAACAAGTTTTACAAGACCGAACCTTTTGTCAGGGTGCTGCAAGACGGGCAGCAGCCTGAAATCCGTAATGTGGTTCGTACCAATTTTTGCGATATCGCCCCGAAGGTGAGCGAAGATGGCAAAATGCTGGTTGTCACCTCCGCCATCGACAATCTGGTCAAGGGAGCCGCGGGGCAGGCGGTTCAGAATATGAATATTATGTATGGTTTTCTGGAGACTGAAGGATTGTTATGAAAATTATCAAAGGGACAATCACCTCACCACAGGGGTTCAAGGCCAACGGTTTCTGGGCGGGCGTCAAGCGTTCGGGCAAACCGGATCTTGGCCTTGTTTTTTCCCAGTATCCTTGTACGTCGGCGGCCATGTTTACTCGCAACTCGGTCAAGGCGGCACCTATCCAGGTCTGCATGAAACATATCAAAAAGTCCGACAGTTGTGCGGTTATTGCCAACAGCGGCAATGCCAACTGTTTTACTGGCGAGTATGGCTTTACCTACGCACAGAAGATGACCGAGATTACTGCCCAGGCGCTGGGCGTCAAGACGCACCAGGTGCTGGTCATGTCTACCGGAATCATTGGTCGGCCGTTTCCTTATGACAAAATCCGCGAGGCGGTTCCCGCTCTGGTCAAGGGCTTGAGCCCTGCCAAGGGAATAAACTTTGCCAAAGCGATCATGACCACAGATATCAAATGCAAGCAGGTGGCAGTGCAGATCGAGCTGGGTGGCAAGACTGTTACGTTCGGCGGATGTGCCAAAGGCTCCGGGATGATTGAGCCCAATATGGCCACGATGTTGGCGTGTGTCACGACAGATGCTGCCATTTCGCCTGTGCTGCTCAAAAAGGCCCTGCAACGTGCGGTTGAGCGTTCGTTTAATTCCATTTCTGTTGATGGTTGTATGAGTACTAACGATATGGTTGCCGTGCTGGCTAACGCCCGGGCCGGGAATGCCATTATAAATGCAGAAGGGGACGCGTTTAATGCCTTTTGCGAGGCCATGGATTATGTGTGTCTCAAGCTGGCCAAGGACATTGTTCTGGACGGTGAGGGCGCCGAGCGTTTCTTTGAGATCCGGGTGACCGGAGCTAAAAATGAACGCCAGGCCAAAGAGGCGGCCATGAAAATTGCCAATTCCAATCTGGTCAAGACCGCGGATTATACCGATAATCCCAACTGGGGCAGGGTTGCCGCCGCGGTCGGTGCTTGCGGTTTCGGGGCTACCGAAAAAACCATGCGGATCAGTTTTTCGGTCAAGAAAGAATTTATCAATATCAATGTCGACATGGGCCTGGGGCAGTCGGCTGCTACAGTTTATTCTTGCGATCTAACACACGGGTATATTGACATCAATGGAAGATATAATTAAAAAAGCCGGGGTTCTGGTCGAGGCTATTCCCTACATTCACCAGTTCCGCCGCAAGGTGTTTGTCATCAAGTATGGCGGCAGCATCCTGCATGATGATGTTATTCGTCGGCGGATCCTGGAAGACATTGTCTTTCTGAGTTTTGTCGGTATCCGTATTATTGTTGTTCATGGCGGCGGGCCGCATATTTCCAGGCGGCTCAAGGAGATCGGGGTGGAGCCGGAATTTCATAACGGCATCCGGGTGACCGACGAAAAGACCCTGCAGGTCGTTATCCAGGAACTCGATGAGCTTAACCGCCAGATTGTCGACGAGATTCGGCTGCTGAAGGGGGACGTTTCCGGCCTCAGGGGCCAGGAAAATATTGTTTATGTCCAGAAGAAACAGGCCGACCGGGATCTGGGTTACGTCGGGACGATTACCAATATCGAACGCAGGGTTCTCGATGAGCATCTGCATCGCGGACATATTACCGTGGTAGCTCCGCTGGGTGTCAGTGTCGAGCACCAGACGCATAATGTTAACGCGGACGAGGTGGCCAGCGCGATTGCGGCCTCCATGTGCGCGGAGAAGTTTGTGCTTTTAACCAATGTGCCCGGAGTTTTGCGTGATCCGGCCGATTCTTCGTCTCTTTATTCTACATTGACGGTGGCTGAAGTGGCGCGCCTGAAGCAGGAAGGGATTATTTCAGGCGGAATGATCCCCAAAGTGGATTCCTGTATCGAGGCTCTTGCAGGGGGGATTCCCAAGTCGCATATCATTGACGCCCGTCAGGATCATGCCCTTTTGCTGGAGATCTTTACGGATAAAGGTGTCGGCACCCAGATCGTTCACTAAAACAGGAGTCCCGGAGCGGTCTTTGTCGCGGCTGATCCGCGTGCCGGGGGAGTTCTCGATGACCAAGAAAGATGTTTTCCAGAGTTACGATCAGTTTGTTTTCCAGACCTATGCCCGCATGCCTCTGGTGCTGGTCAAAGGCAAGGGCAGCGTTGTTACCGATATTGACGGCCACAAATATCTGGATTTTTTTCCGGGCTGGGGTGTATCCAACACCGGGCATTGTCATCCCAAGGTTATGGCGGCGGTGCGCGACCAGGTCGGCAAACTTATACATGTCCCCAACAATTTCTATCATCCGAACCAGGGCCGTCTGGCCCGGGAGATCGTCCGGCATTCTTTTGACGGGAAGGTCTTTTTTTGCAACAGCGGAGCCGAGGCTAACGAAGCGGCCATCAAACTGGCCCGTATCTATGGTCAGGGCAAACGTCACGGGATTATTACGGCGCTGACTTCTTTTCATGGGCGAACCATGGGGGCGCTGGCGGCGACCGGCCAGCTCAAGTATCAGGAAGGGTTTGCTCCTTTATTGAGCGGATTTACACATGTGCCGTTTAATGACTTTGCCGCTGTGCGTGCTGCGGTCAATGCCGATACGGTGGCCATCATGCTGGAACTGGTGCAGGGTGAGGGTGGTATCAATATCGCCAGCCAGTCATACGTTCAGTCGCTGCGTCAACTTTGTAACGAGAAAGATATTCTTTTGATAGTGGACGAGGTTCAGACCGGGATGGGACGGACGGCCAAAATGTTCGCCTATCAGCATTACGGGATCGAGCCGGACATTATGACTCTTGCCAAAGGGCTTGGCGGTGGCATGCCGATAGGGGCCATGCTTGCTGCCCGCAGATTTTCCGGGTTGCTTCAGCCCGGGATGCACGGAACGACTTTTGGCGGCAGTCCCATTGTCACCAAAGCGGCGTTAGGCGTTTTTGAGGCGATCCAGAAAGACAAGATGCTGCCCAATGCCCGTGTCATGGGTGAATATCTTTTGGCGCGTCTGGCTTTGCTGCAGAAAGAGTGTGCCCTCATTAAAGAAGTGCGAGGCCTGGGGCTGATGGTCGGTGTCGAACTGCATACAGACGGTAAACCGGTCTTTGACGATTGCCTGGCACATGGTCTGATTATCAATTGCACCCAGAAACGGGTTTTACGCCTTATGCCGGCCTTGAATGTGACCAGGAAACAGATAGACAAGGCTCTTCTGATCCTGGCGGCGGCGTTAAACCGCGTCGTTGTCGAAAAAACAGGATAAATTCATGAAAAAAGATTTCATTTCCCTGCTGGATTTTACACCCGACGAGTTGCAGTTCATTATTGACCAGGCGGCACAATTAAAGAATGCGCCCCGTAATGCCTGTGACCTGCTCAAAGGAAAATCTTTCGCGCTGATTTTTCAGAAGCCGTCCAACCGGACAAGGGTTTCTTTCGAGACCGGGATATTCCAGATGGGAGGCAATCCCATTTATCTTGCCCCGGAAGACATCAATCTTGGCAAACGTGAGCCGACTGCGGATATAGCCCGTACATTATCCCGTTTTGTTGACGGGATTGTTGCCCGGGTGTTTTCCCATGATGATCTTCTGGCATTGTCAAAGTTTGCCACTATTCCGGTTATCAACGCGCTTTCGGATCTTTCTCATCCCTGCCAGATTCTGGCGGATATGCTGACGGTTCAGGAGGAGTTCGGTCGTTTTAAAGGACTGCGCCTGGCTTATATCGGCGACGGGAACAATATTTGTAACTCGCTGTTGATCGCCTGTTCCAGGCTTGGCGTGGATATTGCGGTAGCAACTCCTGCCGGTTATGAGCCTTCACCGGCTTATGTTGCGGCAGCCCGTGCAGCGGCAAGAGAATCGGGGGCGCAGGTTTTTCTGACCACTTCAGCGCAGGAGGCGGCTTCTGGCGCTCATGTGCTTTACACCGACACCTGGGTCAGTATGGGGCAGGAAGAAGAGACCGCCCGGAGGTTGAAAGATTTTGACGGTTTTCAGATTGACGAGCGTCTGGCGGCAAAGGCCGATGCAAAACATATTTTTCTGCATTGTCTACCGGCCCATCGCGGGCAGGAAGTCGCGGCCGCTGTTATCGACGGGCTGCACTCAAAAATTTTTGATGAAGCCGAAAACCGCCTGCATGCGCAGAAAGCGGTTCTGAAATTTCTTTATTCTTGAAAAGGAGACATAATATGAAAAAGGTGGTTCTTGCGTATTCGGGCGGTCTGGACACATCCTGCATTATTCCGTGGCTGAAAGACCGGGGTTACGAGATCATTGCGGTTATCGGCGATGTCGGCCAGGGCGATAATTTTGAACAGGTGAAAGAAAAGGCTATCAAGTCCGGTGCCCGCAAAGCGTACTGCCTGGATCTTCAGAAAGAATTGATCGAAGACTACGCTATCCCTGCGCTCAAGGCGGGGGCTTTATACGAGGGGAAATATAACCTGGCGTGTGCGTTGTCCCGGCCCTTGATTGCTTACCATCAGGTCATGATTGCGCGCAAGGAAAAGGCCGACGGGCTGGTTCACGGCTGCACCGGCAAGGGCAACGACCAGGTCCGGTTTGAAGTTACGTACCGTCTTATGGAACCTAATCTCGAAGTTCTGGCTCCGGTCAGAAGCTGGGAGTTCAAGTCCCGTGAAGAAGAGATTGATTATGCGATTTCCAAGGGTGTTCCGGTCACGGCCTCAAAAAAGAAGCCTTACAGCATCGACACTAATGTTTACGGCAAGGCGATTGAAAGCGGCCTGCTCGAAGACCCGATGGTGGAACCTCCCGAGGATGTGTTTACCATGACCGTTGATCCCAGAAAAGCTCCGAATACCCCCGGCTATGTCGAGATCGAGTTTGCGAAGGGTGTTCCGGTTGCCGTTGACGGACAGAAAATGAAACCGCTGGAACTGGTATTGGCGCTCAATCAGATCGCCGGCAAGCATGGTGTTGGCCGCGTGGACATGATTGAAAACCGTCTGGTGGGGATCAAGTCCCGCGAGCTTTACGAGAATCCGGCTGGCGCTGTTCTTCATCTGGCTATCCGCGAGGTCGAGAGCCTGGTCCTGGATCGGGACAGCCTGCGATTCAAAGAAACTCTCTCCCAGAAATACGCTGAATTGACTTATAATGGACTCTGGTGGACGCCGCTCAAGGCGCAAATGGATGCCTTCTTTAACGAGTATCACAAGAACACCACGGGAACCGTACGGATCAAGCTGTACAAGGGGCACGCCATGGTGGTCGGAAGAAAATCGCCGTTCTCCCGTTACAGCGAAAAAATGGCCACTTACGGCAAGGGTGACACCTTTGATCAGTCCCTGGCGGAAGGCTTCATCAAGTTATGGACGGTGCCGTTTCAGAAGCATGGATAAGCGACAGACGGATTGTCGGTAAGCAGGCAACGACTGGAGTCGGATCAATATGGCTGAAAAATTATGGGGATCCCGTTTTACCGGAAGTCTCGGATTACTGGCCCAGAAATTCACTTACAGCATCTCATATGATGCCAAGCTGGCACCGTATGACTGTATTTCCGGTATTGCTCACGCCCGCATGCTTGGCAAGGTCGGGATCATTGCCAGCAAGGACGCTTCTGCGATTATCAAGGGGCTGGAAAAACTTCTTGCGGACATCGAGGAGGGGCGTTATCAGCCCGATCTGACGGCTGAGGACATTCACTCCGACATACAGACCAAACTCAAGAAACTGATCGGTGCACCGGCGGACAGGCTGCACACGGCTCGTTCGCGCAATGACCAGGTGGTTACGGCTGTCCGTTTGTACTGTCTCAATCATCTGGAAAATATCATGGCCCGTCTGGATGTTTTGCAGATCGCCATGATCCGTTTTGCCGACAAAAATACAGATGTGATCATTCCGGCCTATACGCATTTGCAGTCGGCCCAGGTGGTTCTTCTGGCGCATCACGTTCTGGCTTACGTCGAGATGTTTGAACGCGACAAGGAGCGTTTTTCGGATGCCGCCAAACGGGTCAGTCTCAATACCCTCGGAGCCTGCGCTCTTTCCGGTACCACATTGCCGACGGACCGCCAGCAGGTGACCAAAGAGCTGGAATTGCTGGCGACTTCTGCCAACAGCATGGACTCGGTAGCCGACCGTGATTTTCTGATCGAAATCCTCTCCGATATCGCCATTACCGGTATGCATTTGACCCGTCTGTGCGAAGATCTTATCTTGTGGGTCACCAGCGAGTTCAATTTTATATCCCTGGATGACGCTTTTTGTACCGGTTCCTCAATCATGCCCCACAAGAAGAATCCGGATGTTCTGGAGCTCATCCGCGGGACAGCTTCCAGGTTCCCCGGACGGTTGATGGAGCTTCTGGTTCTCATGAAGGGGCTGCCGTTGACCTATAACCGTGACATGCAGATGGACAAGCCTGCATTGTTTGATGCCGTGGAAACTCTGGAGGATATGCTGCCTTTGATGGCGGAACTTTTTGGAGGCATTACGGTCAAACGGGACGTCCTCAAGCAACGGATCAACGCGGAAAGTTTCTTTTCGGTGGATATTCTCGATTATTTGGTTAAAAAAGGAGCTTCATACCGTCAGGCGCACGACACGGTAGGGCTTATGGTCAAGGAATGTCTCGATAAAGGAGCGTCTCTGAGGGATCTTTCCCGAGAACAGCTCAGGATATTCTCACCGTTACTGGATGTGGACGTCAAGGATCTTCTGGACGCGGATGTTTCGGTCAGAGGCAAGAAATCCTTTGGGTCCACCAATCCCAAAATGGTTCGTAAACAGATCGATATCTGGAAAAAAAGGCTGGCCTGATGCATACTCACCCGGTACACGATTTTCAGTACAAGAAGGGGCAGCTTTACTGCGAAGGGGTTTCTGTTGCTTCTATTGTCAAGGAGACGGGAACGCCGGTTTATATTTACAGTTATCAGACCCTGGTGGATCATTACCGCAAGATTGTCGAAGCTTTTTCTTCGGTTAATCCGCTGGTTTGTTTTGCCATGAAAGCCAACGGTAATCCGGCGGTGCTCAAGGTCCTGGCTAAAGAGGGTGCCGGGTTTGATATTGTTTCCGGTGGAGAACTGGAAAAAGTCCGCATGCTCAAGGCGGACATGAAGCGCGTTGTTTTTGCTTCGGTCGGAAAGACGGACGAAGAGATCAGAGCGGCCATTACAGCGGGAATTCTTTTGTTTAACGTGGAATCCCTGCCGGAACTCAGGAATATCAACCGTATAGCCGGTCAGATGAAAAAAAGGGTGCAGGTTGCGTTGCGGATCAATCCGGATATCGACACGCCCACACATGAGAAAATCAATACCGGCAGCCTCAAAAAGAAATTTGGTATCGACTTGCGGACAGCACGGGAAATATTCCTGGGCCGTTCGGCCTGGCGCAATCTTCTTGTTAACGGAGTGCATATTCACATTGGTTCACAGATTCTTACAGGTGAGCCGTTTTTAACGGCGGTCGAGCGTGCCCTGGCTTTTGTCGACGAGCTGAAGGCTGACGGGGTCAGGATCGAGTATTTTGACATTGGCGGAGGAATGGGCATCGTTTACAAGGACGAGACGCCTCAAACCGCCCAGGAGTATGCCCGCAAAGTCCTGCCGCTGCTTAAAGGCCGCGACTTTCGTTTTATTATGGAACCGGGCCGTTTTATCGCCGGGAACGCCGGCATCCTGGTGACGAAGAAGCTTTATCTGAAAGATAACGGGGTCAAGAAATTCATGATTGTTGATGCCGGGATGAACGATCTTGTTCGTCCGTCCATGTATGGTTCCTATCACGAGATTATTCCGGTTCGTCAATCAGCGGCCCCCTCGCTTGTTTGTGATGTGGTAGGGCCTATTTGTGAAAGCGGAGATGTGTTTGCACATGACCGTTGCCTGCCGGATGTCAAGGACGGAGAGCTTCTGGCGCTCCTTTCCGCGGGCGCATACGGTTATGCCATGGCGAGCAATTACAATGCCCGCCCCCGGGCAGCCGAGGTTCTGGTGCGCGGCCGGGAATGGGCCGTTGTGCAAAAACGGGAAACCATCAAGGATCTGGTACGGGGATCAGCCATCCCGTCTTTTGTCTAGAAAGCCGCAGGGAGATATGATAAAGGTTCCTTTTTACAAGATGCAGGGAGCAGGTAATGATTTTATCGTTATCGACGCGATGCCAGGCCTTGATCTGGCCCGGTTTGCCCGCAAGGTGTGCGACCGTCATATGGGGGTCGGTGCGGATGGGGTTTTAATCCTCGATACGTCCTCTTCCTGCGATCATCGTATGCGTATTATCAATGCCGACGGGTCCGAAGCTGAAATGTGCGGTAACGGAGCTCGTTGCATGGCGGTTTATATTGCCCGCAAGTTTGCTGTTGTTCCCGAGTTTTTTACGATGGAAACCCTGGCCGGAGTCATCCGGGCCACGGCCAGTAATGAACAGGCTTGTGTGTGCTTGTCGGATCCCCGGGATTATCGTCCCGGGATAACCTTCGAGGCTGCCGGAAAGCAGCTGGAAGCCCATTTTATCAATACCGGGGTTCCGCATGCCGTGATTTTTGTCAGTGACCTGCGTGAGGTGGATGTCAACGGTCTTGGTCGCATTGTCCGGAATCATGCGGTTTTCGCTCCGAAGGGGACAAACGTCAATTTTGTTCAGCGGACGGCGCCCGGACAGGTGGCATTACGAACCTACGAGCGTGGGGTGGAAGCCGAAACCCTGGCTTGTGGCACCGGCAGTGTGGCCTCCGCCCTGGTCGGGTATTTGCAGGAAAAGACACCGCTGACCTCGGTCAAGGGGGCTTCGATGCGGGTTCTTACAAAGAGCACAGAAATTCTGGATGTGACGTTCGATCTTGCGGCCGAGTCTTTGACTGTCACGAATGTCTGGCTGAAAGGCAGCGGGAAGTTTATTGCCAAAGGTGAATATTATTATTGAATCTGCTTTTCTCAAAAATGAGCAGGAGATTCTTTTTGTAACGGGACGGAGGGGCGTATGCAGTTAAAAGGTTCGATTGTGGCTTTGGTTACACCTTTGACCGAGCATGGTGTTGATGAATGGAAGCTTGCGGAGCTTATTGAGCGCCAGATCAGTAATGGCACCAGCGGTATTGTTCCCTGCGGGACAACCGGGGAGTCACCGACGCTTTCTCATGAAGAACATGACCGGGTCATCGAGATCACCGTCGATACCGTGCGCAAACGTATCCCGGTCATTGCCGGGACCGGTTCCAATTCAACCGCGGAGGCGATCCGTCTTACCAGGCACGCCCAGGATGCCGGAGCGGATGCCGCGCTGGTGGTCACCCCTTATTACAACAAGCCCACCCAGCAGGGATTGTACCTGCATTTCAAGGCGGTGGCTGACAGCGTCAAGATACCTGTTATTCTTTACAATATTGAAGGACGTTGCGCCCGGAATATTGAAACCGCGACGGTTGCCCGTCTGGCCAAAGACTGCAAGAATATTATCGGGGTCAAGGAAGCTTCGGGCAATCTTAAACAGGCTGAGGATGTAGTGGCTGCCTGCGGAAAAGGTTTCACTCTTTTGTCCGGGGATGATGCTTTGACGGTCCCGATGATGAAACTCGGCGGAACCGGGGTTATTTCCGTTCTGGCCAATATTATGCCCAAAGAGGTGGCGGAAGTCACGGATTTGATGCTGCAGGGAAAGACTCAGGAAGCCGGTATCAAACAGGATGCGCTTATGTCTTTGATCAAAACCCTTTTTATTGAAACCAACCCTGTTCCGGTCAAGACGGCCTGTGGGCTCATGGGGCTTTGTTCCCCCAAGGTTCGTTTGCCTTTGTGCGAGCTGGAGTCCGTCAACCTGGATGTGTTAAAACAAACGCTGGTCCGGTACCAACTTATCAAGGGGTAGAATATTATGGTCAAACTTGCTGTCACGGGATGTATGGGCAGGATGGGGCAGAGGATAACTGATCTGGCAGCACATAATCCTGATTTTCAGATTGTTGCGCTGGTCGAGCGTCCGGATGCGCCCGATGTTCCGGCACAACTGGCCGGCATCAAGGTGTCTACAGATATTCGTGCCATCAAAGGGGCGGATGTCCTTATCGATTTCACCGCGTCGGAAGCAACAATGAAGAACCTGGATTTTTGCCTCCAGAACCGGATCAGGATGGTTATCGGCACAACGGGCCTGACGGTTGATCAGGATGAAAAGATCATGAAAGCGTCGCGTTCGCTGGCGTTGGTGCGTTCTTCGAATATGTCGATTGGTGTCAATGTGCTTTTTGGTGTCTTGCGCAAAATGACCGAGGCGCTCAAGGGCTATGATGTTTCCATAACCGAGACCCATCACATTCACAAGAAGGATGCGCCCTCCGGAACAGCCAAGACCATGGCCGAGATTGTGGCACTTTCTTCGGCCCGGCAGCTGTGCAATGTGCCTGTCGAATCGCTCCGGGAGGGGGAAGTTATCGGTTATCACAAGGTGACGTTCGACGGCCCGGTGGACACAATAGAAATTTCGCATAATGCCAAAACGAGGGACATGTTCGCCGAAGGAGCTTTGGTCGCGGCGAAATTTGTTGCCTACAAAGACAACGGAATTTTTTCCATGCAGCAAGTGCTTGGACTGGACTAACATTTTAATATTCGAGGAGTTTTCCGCTTTATGCAAATCGAATTCTCCGAACGCCTCACACAGTTGCCGCCGTATCTTTTCCTGGAGATTGACAAAGCCAAGCGGGCGGCTTTGGCCGAGGGAAGGGATGTTATAAGTCTTGGGGTCGGGGACCCTGACCAGCGCACCTACGGGGTGATCGTCGAAGCCATGAAAAAAGCCCTGGATAACGGGGATAATCATCATTATCCGTTTGATGCGGGAGTTCCTGCTCTGCGTGCAGAGATTGCGAAATGGTTCAAGGGCCGCTTTTCTGTTGATCTGGATCCTGCAACCGAAATTTATCCTTTGATCGGTTCTAAAGAAGGCCTGGCACATTTACCGCTGGCTATTATCAACCCCGGGGACAAGGTCTTGTTGACCGATCCGGCTTATCCGGCTTACCAGGCTGCTGTGACGTTTGCCGGTGGCAAGATTCAGTATCTTCCTCTTAAAGCGTCCAACGGATTTCTTCCTAAGATTCAGGATATCGAAAATGCCAAGGGCGCTCGGGCCATTATTGTCTGTTATCCCAATAATCCCACCGCGGCGGTGGCCGACAAGGCTTTTTATACCGATCTGGTCAAGGTTTGTACCGAGAAGAATATCATGATTATTTCCGATCTGGCCTATTCAGAGGTTTACTTCGACGGGGTCAAACCGCCGAGCATTCTGGAGATCCCGGGTGCGAAAGATATTGCCATCGAGTTTCATTCGTTTTCCAAAACGTATTTCATGACGGGGTGGCGTCTGGGCTGGGCCTGCGGAAATCCCCGGTTGATTTCGGCATTGGCCAGGGTCAAGTCCAATGTCGATTCCGGAGTCTTTAACGCGATCCAGCATGCGGGGATAGCCGCGCTTAATATGGATCCGGCGGAAATTGAAGACATGCGTTTTACTTATCAGCAGCGTCGCGACGCTTTGGTTAACGGTTGCCGTGCTTTTGGCTGGAAGATTGATCCTCCCGGCGCCTCTTTTTATGTCTGGGCCAGGCTGCCTTCCAGGTTTGAGGATTCGATGTCCTGTGCGAAGGCTTTCTTGGATCAGGCCAACGTTCTGGTGACACCCGGAGTCGGTTTCGGCAAGAGCGGGGAAGGCTATGTGCGCATGGCTCTGACCATATCGGTTGACCGCATCCATGAAGCGGTCGAACGTATTGGCCGTATTCTTGCCTCCTGAGCGAGAAAGAGGTTTTCTTGTCGAATATCGTTTACCTTGGTCTGGGTTCGAATCTGGGCGATCGTCGGAAAAATATCGACCAGGCTTTGCAGCTGCTCACTAGACAGAGAGTCACTCCGCTTGTTCTTTCTTCTGTTCTGGAGACGGTGCCGCAGGGGGGGCCGCCGCAGGGCTTGTATTTGAATGCGGTTCTCAAGGCCGAAACACTGCTTTCGCCAGAACGTCTTCTTGAGGTTGTGCTGGGGATCGAGGCCGATCTGGGGCGCGTGCGTACCGAAAAAAACGGGCCAAGAGTGATTGATATCGATATTCTTTTATATTCTGATCTGGTCTTAGAAACGCCTTTATTGACAATTCCGCATCCTAGGATGCTTGAGCGGGATTTTGTCATGTGCCCTTTGAGAGAGGTTTTTCCGGATTTTTCCCCTGAAACGAGGTAGAGCTGGATGCGCCTTATTACTTCAGTCCATACGGCCCAGAACATTTTCCTGAAGCTCAAACAGCAGGGTAAACGCACAGGTTTTGTTCCCACTATGGGGGCTTTCCATGAGGGGCATCTTAGCCTGATGCGCCAGGCCAGAAAAGAATGTGATGTGGTGGTGGTCAGCCTGTTTGTCAACCCGGCGCAGTTCGGGCCCAAAGAAGACCTGTCCCGTTATCCACGGGATCTTGGCAAAGACCGGGCGTTGGCGGCTTCTGCCGGGGCTGATTATCTTTTTGTTCCCCGGGCTTCAGATATGTATGCCCCGGAATTCTTGACCAGGGTGAGGGTCGATGTTTTGAGCGATGGTTTGTGCGGACGTTTCCGTCCGGGACATTTTGACGGCGTTGTTCTGGTGGTTGCCAAGTTGCTCAATATTGTCCAGCCGGAGCGTATGTTCCTTGGACAGAAAGATGCTCAGCAGGTGGCGGTGATTCGCCGGATGACGGACGATCTTAATTTTTCTGTCAAGCTCAGGGTGTGTCCGGTGGTGCGTGAAAAAGACGGGCTGGCCATGAGTTCCCGCAACCGGTATCTTTCCGACGAGGATCGGGTTCGGGCTGCGGGTATTTATGCTGCTCTTTCTGCTGCCCGTGAGGCGGTCGCCCGCGGGGAGTCCGACGCACAAAGAATTATTTTGCAAATAAAGCAGTTGATTAACGACGGAACGGGTGCTAGCATTGAATATGTTTCCTGCGTTGATATCAAAACCTTGAAAGATGTCGGGAAAATTAACGGTAAAGTCATGATCGCGGTTGCTGCCAGAGTCGGCAATACCAGGCTGATAGACAACATTATTGTTAGACCTTCTTCTTGAACAGGAAATATCGGGGCATGAGTCCACTGCGCAGTTTAAAGCTTGGTATCGTAGGGTGCGGTGCAATAGGTTCCCGTATCGCCATGAGCGTCCGCAAGGAACTTAAAAACAAGTTTCTTGTTTCCGCTCTCTATGACATCGATACCGAAAAAGCTTTTTCCCTGTCTTCCCGCCTGCGTGCAAAGTCCATTGTAAAAACGACACTGGCTCAACTGATTCAGGAATCCGATCTGGTTCTTGAGTGCGTCAATTCTTCGGCTACCGTAGATATTGTGCGTCAATCGATCCGGGCCGGAAAGAATATCATGGTGATGAGTATTGGGCGGTTGTCCGGTTATCCCTCTGTCTTTACTCTGGCACGCAAGAATGGCATTTCATTGCTTTTGCCTTCGGGTTCGATTGCCGGGCTGGACGCTGTTAAAGCCGCCACACTGGCCGGGAAAGTTTCGGCAACGCTTACGACCCGCAAGCCTCCGGCAGGTTTTCTGGGGAACGCGTATCTTGTTTCCAGAAAGATTTCCCTGGAGGGCATTACAAAAGAAAAACTTTTATTCGACGGTAATGCGCTGGACGCCGTGCGCCGGTTTCCGCAAAACATCAACGTGGCTGCTGTCCTGCGTCTGGCGCTGGGGCCAGCGTCAAGTTTGCGGGTCCGGATTATTGCCGATCCTTCGGTTAAAAGCAATATTCATGAGATTGTGCTTGATGGGCCAGCGGGGCGTGTGGTTACCCGCACCGAGAATAATGTCTGCCCGGATAATCCCAAAACCAGTTATCTGGCGGTCTTGTCGGGTATACAGACCCTGAAACAGTATTTCGACTGCATTAAAATCGGGACATAGTGAAAGGAGGTGAAAATATGGCTAAAAAAGTTGCAAAAGTAGGTATCAAGAGAGAAAAAGGCTTGCTTTATTTTATTGACAAGGACGGAGACGTTTCTTGCGCGGTCATGGCCCGCGGCGACAAGAAGGGTGGAAAACCCAAGAAGGTTGCCAAGGTCGGACTCAAGAAGGAGCCTGGCTTTTTGTATTTCCTCGACAAGGATGGAGATATTTCTTCCGCCGTTATGGTCAAGGGAGGCAAAAAGAAGAAGGTTGCCAAGAAGGATGTCAAGAAAGTTGTCAAGTCTGCGAAGACCGCAAAACCTGCGAAAAAAGGCAAGAAGTAATATTTTACTGCCTGATCAGGCCCCCCTGTTTTCTTTCGTTGAAACAGGGGGTTTTTTTTAATCTGCATTTTTCCAGTGTCAGGAAACCAAGGTGTTGCCATGCTTATGCAGAATATTGTTATCAAGAATGCCAGTCAGCATAATCTCAAAAATATTTCACTGGAATTGCCCCGCAACAAGTTTATTGTGATGACCGGTTTGAGCGGTTCCGGCAAGTCTTCGCTGGCTTTTGATACGATTTATGCTGAGGGTCAGCGCCGGTATGTTGAGAGCCTGTCCGCATATGCCCGGCAGTTTCTGGATCAGATGCAAAAACCCGAGGTTGAAGCCATCGAGGGGTTGAGTCCAACAATCGCCATTGAACAGAAAACCACCAGTCGCAATCCGCGTTCGACAGTTGCGACCCAGACAGAAATTTATGATCATCTGCGTCTGCTTTTTGCGCGGACGGGAGTTCCCTATTATAAAGGTCAGCGGATCGAGAAGCAGAGTGCCCAGCAGGTTGTCGGGCGTATCATGCGTTTTGCTCCGGGCACAAAATTTTATGTGTTGGCCCCGTTTGTCCGCGGCAAGAAAGGAACTTATCCCGATATCCAGGAGCAGGTGGCCAAGGCCGGTTTTGTAAGGTTGCGGGCCGATGGCGTGATTTACGGCCCGGATGACAAGATCAAACTCGACCGTTACCGGATCCATAATATCGAGATTGTTGTGGATCGTCTGGTGGTCAAGCCGGATGGTCTCTCCCGGCTTACCGAATCTGTGGAAACGGCTCTCAAGATAGGTAAGGGGACATTGATTATCGCTTTTCCTGAAGGCGGAGAAGATATTGTTCTCAGCGAAAATTTTTCTGTTCCCGGTGAGGATATCACTCTTCCTGAACTTGAACCGCGAACGTTTTCATTCAATGCGCCTTATGGGGCTTGTCCTGTCTGCAACGGACTCGGAACCCGGATGGAGGTTGATCCGACCTCTCTTATGGGGGATCCTGCCAAACCATGGATATCTTCGCTGGTTCCCTGGCATAGAGGCCAGCGCTCCTACATGATGTATTATCGTGCGGTCATGAAAGAGTTGGCTGGTCTTTATAACATTGATGTCACCTTGCCTTACGAGAAATTGCCCAAGGATTTCAAGCGTCGTCTGCTTTATGGCGGGGAAGATCTTATTTGGGGAAAAAAATATGAGGGGCTTTGCTCGTATCTAGAAAGGCTTTTTCGGGAGACTGACAGCGATTGGCTCAAGGAAGAAATTTCCAAGCTTATGTCCGAGGGATCCTGTCCTTCCTGTCAGGGAGATCGCCTCAAGAAAGAAGTGCTGATGGTTCAGGTGGGCGGAAAAAATATTGCCGAGGTCACCAGGCTTTCGGTTAAAGCCGCGCGGGAATTTCTGGGCGCTCTGTGTTTCTCAGGAGAAGGCTTCCTGGTGGCGGCACCGATTCTTAAGGAGATTATCCGGAGACTCGATTTTTGTATCAATGTCGGTCTGGAGTATCTGACACTGGATCGCAGAAGCTCCACGTTGTCTGGCGGGGAAGCAGAGCGTATCCGGCTGGCGACCCAGATAGGTTCCGGACTGGTGGGCGTGGTCTATGTTCTGGATGAACCTTCCATTGGATTGCATCAGAAGGATAATGACCGCTTGTTGGGCAGTCTGCATGCTTTGCGGGATCTGGGCAATACTCTTATTGTGGTGGAACATGATGAGGATACCATCCGGCGTTCGGACTGGGTTGTTGACCTGGGGCCGGGGGCCGGTCAGTCCGGGGGGCATATTATTTATCAGGGCGATGTGCCTGGTCTTTTGAAGTCGAGGGAATCATTAACCGGGCAATACCTCCGGGGTGATCTGGCGATAGAGGTTCCTGCGATGCGCAGAAAAGCCAAGGGCAACAGATTCCTGGCTATTCTCGGAGCAACCGAACATAATCTTAAGAATATTTCCGTTAGCATCCCTTTGGGAACCCTGGTGTGTATTACCGGTGTTTCCGGGTCGGGCAAATCGACTCTGGTGGATGATATCCTCTACAAGGCGCTGGCCAGGCATCTTTATTCTTCCAGGGAAAAACCCGGGGCACACAAAAAAATCGAGGGAATGGAATTCATCGATAAGGTCATAGAGGTTGACCAGTCGCCGATCGGCCGGACACCCAGATCCAATCCGGCAACCTATACCGGTGTTTTTTCTGATATCAGGGAGCTTTTTGCGAAGATGCCCGAAGCCAGGCTGCGCGGGTATGGTCCCGGACGCTTCAGTTTTAATGTCAAGGGCGGACGTTGTGAGGCCTGTCAGGGGGACGGGATCAAGCAGATCGAAATGCATTTTCTTTCCGATGTGCATGTGGAATGCGAGGTTTGTAAAGGCAAACGTTTCAATGACCAGACACTGCAGGTTGAGTACAAGGGATTGAATATAAGCCAGGTTCTGGAGAGTTCGATTGACGAGGCCTTGCTGCTTTTTGACGGGATACCTAGGGTGACCCGGATTTTGCAGACACTGGCCGATGTGGGGCTCGGATACATGAAGCTGGGACAGTCGGCAACGACCCTTTCCGGCGGCGAAGCCCAGCGCGTCAAGCTGGCCGCGGAACTCTGCAAACCTTCAACGGGGACAACTTTCTATATTCTGGACGAGCCGACAACCGGCCTGCATTTTGCGGATGTGCATAAACTTCTGGTGGTCCTGCAGCGTCTGGTGGACAAGGGCAATACGGTTCTGGTGATTGAGCATAATCTTGATATCATCAAAAGCGCGGACCATATCATTGATCTTGGGCCAGACGGGGGTGATAAGGGGGGTAAGGTTGTTTTTGCCGGAACTCCCGAAGAACTGGTTTCTCATCCGGAGTCGCATACAGGGTTTTATTTGCGTCCTCTGTTGTCCCGAGGATAATTTTTATCGATTTTCTCCGGATCAAAATTTTATTTGGTATAATTACCGCATGACAATGTTTTTGCGTACTTTTCTTCGTTTGTTTCTTTTTCTGTTTTTGCTGATGCCTGCCGGACTGCTTTGGGCCGCATCCACCGAGAAAGAACTGTTTGTTGTCGCCCAGCGGGCTTTTGAGGACGGTTTTTACGACGTTTCTCTCCGTTACGTTCAGCAGCTTTTTGACGAGTTTCCCAAGACGCAGCGTTACGTTGAGGCCAGGTTAATGGAAGGGCAGAGCTACTTTTTCAAGAAGCAGTATCTGAAAGCCTACAATATCTTCAAGGATCTGGTGCAGAAGGAGTCTTATCGTGATGCCAGCTTGTTCTGGCTGGGGGAGGCTTGTCTTAAAGGCAATGAACATGAACGGGCCAGGGAGAGTTATGCCCGGCTGATCGCTGAATATCCGACTTCGATTTTTGCTCCCCAGGCACATTATTCATTGGCCTGGAGTTTCTTTGAACAGCAGGATTACGTTGCCGCTAAAAAGTATTTTCAGGCGCTGGTTGAACGTTTTCCGTCCAATCCGCTGACAGAAGATTCTTTTTTCAAGATTGGAGAGTGCGATTATAACGCCGGGCTTTACGAGGGCGCTGCGCACAAGTTCAAGGAATATCTCAAAAGTTATCCGTCCAGTGCCCGGGTTTTTGAAGCCACTTTCAATATAGCCGAGGCTTACTATTATCTTGATCAATACGAATTTTCCCTTGAGTATTACAGCAAGGCTCAGGCGATTGCGGATAACCCTCAGCGTATTCTTGATGCTATGGCCGGCAAGGGATGGTCCCTCACCAAGTTGGGACGCTTTGACGAGGCGCTAAAAGCCCATGAAGAAGCCTTGCTCGTTGCTGTCAGAGAACATCTGCCGACTGATTCTGTTCTGATCAGCAAGGCTACTTTGCTTTCGAGCAAGGGAGACCACAATGGGGCTATTGCGGAATATTCCCGGATTCTGAATGAGAATCCCCAAGGGGCCCGGACAGCTGAAGTCTATCTGGGGCGGGCCAATGCCTGGTATTTTCTGAATAAATATCCCGAAGCTATTGCTGATTACAACAAGGTTGTGGCAAGCGTTTCTCTTGATTCTCCCAATTTTTCCCTGGTGGAAAAAGCCCGTTTTGGTCTGGCCTGGACTTATCTTAAGGCAGGTGCTCCGGATCTTTCGATAGAAAATTTTCGTACGGTGCTGGATTCGACTCCCGACAAGACGGTCAAGGTCAGCGCTTTGACCCAGATCGGAGATGCTTATCAGGAGTCCGGACGCCCGGAGCTGGCTATTGACGCCTATGACCGGATTCTGAAGGATATGCCGGATACGCCGTATACCGATTATGTTCAGTACCGCCTTGGCGTTGCGTTGCTTAAAGCCGGCAAGATCGATGCGGCCATTATGGCCTTTCAGTCTTTTTCCACCCATTTTCCCAAAAGCAGGTATCAGGAAGAGTCCCGGTATTTTCTGGGTGTTTCATATTTCAGAAAGAAGGACTGGAAGTCTGCTCTCCAGATTCTTGAAGATTTTCTCCAGACTTCCTCTGCGGTCAAGGATTTTCATGCAGAAGCGAAGTATGTCATGGGACAGTCTTTTTTTATGCTTCGTCAGTTCGACAAGGCGGCTGGCGTCTTCAAGGATATCATCAGGCTTTACCCCGAACAGGAGGCTCTGATTCGTAACGCCCGTCTGGAATTGGCCAGATGCTGGTTCGAGCAGGGGCAGGTCAAGGAGGCAATGGCGGCTTTTGCCGAGATTATTAGCAGATACCCCGGCTCGGAAGCTGCCTTGGAGGCTTTGTTATGGCAGGGACGGGAGGCGATGTCCTCAGGTTCGTATCAGACTGCGGCTGATTTCTATTCCAGTGCTTTTGAGATTCCCGGAACGAAGCAGCAGAAAAGCGGAATATGTTTCGAATTAGGCCGGGCCTATCATGCCATGGAGCGTCTGGACAAGGCACTTGAATATTACGGGTGTGTGACCGAAGATTCCGATGTCGACCTTCTGACAAGAGCCAGACTAGCGGCTGCAGATATTTTTTCCCGTGATCTGGATCCGGCCAAAGCGCTCGAAACATACAGCAATATTGTCCAGAGTAGTCCCGAGTTTCGCCGGAATGCTCATATCAAGATTGCACGGATATACCGCAAGGAACAAAAATATGCCCAGGAACGCGAGGCCTATGAAAAGGCTTTGCAGGCCTCTGTGGGAGACGGAACATATTCCAACGCCGAGATTCAGTTCCTGCTGGCGGATTCTTTCGAGGTTTCCAACGAAAATGATAAAGCAGTTGAAGCCTATTTCAAAATCCCTTATCTTTATGAAGGGGAATCAGCCTGGGTTGTCAAGGCCTATTTGCGGATTGCCAGACTTTTCGAGCATGCGGAGCAGTGGCAGAAAGCCGCCACGGTTTATGCCAAACTGGTTGAGCTTAAAGTCGAGGAGTCCAAGTTTGCGCAGGAGCGTTTGCAAGCGATTGCAGCAACAAACAGCAGCGACCGTCAATGATCGTTAAACCGAGGAGAGCAGTATGACGAATGTTTTTTCCGAAATCAGTCCCTGGCAGCTTTTTTTGCTTGGCGGGCCTGTGATGTGGCCGATTCTGTTGTGTTCTGTTTTTGCTTTTGCCATCATTATTGAAAAGTTTCATTATTTTTTTTCGATCGGAGTTAATGTCCTTGATCTTAAGGATCGCATTTTCGCGGCTTTGCAAAAGAACGACATAAAAGAAGCTCTCGCTTGCTGCGAATCCAAGGCTTCTCCGGTTGCCAACGTTCTTAAAGCCGGATTACTCAAGCACGGCATGCCCAAGGAAGAAGTGGTGGAGGCGATGCAAGAGGCCAGCCAGTTCGAAATTCCTCGTCTTGAGAAAAGAATGCTGGCCTTGTCCACGATTGCTAATGTATCCACCCTGCTTGGTTTGCTGGGAACGGTGACTGGTATGTGCGGGTCTTTTCATACCATCCAGGTTCGTGCGGCGGCTATGAATCCGGTCACACCGGGGGATATTGCCGGAGGCATCTGGGAAGCTCTGATTACCACTGTAGCTGGACTCATCGTCGCGATTCCCGTCTTTGTGGCTTACAATTATTTTGTTACCAGAATTAACCGTTATGTTGTTCTTATGGAAATGCTGGCAGTGGATCTGGCGAACTTTATGACACATTTATCCTTTGGGTCGACTTCAAGGAAAGGTTAACCGGTTGTGAACTTTCGTAAACACCTTAAATCTGTCCGGACTTTCGAGATCAATCTGACGCCATTGATTGATGTTATTTTTCTTTTGTTGATCTTTTTTATGCTTTCTTCCAATTTCACACAGCCTACGGCTATAAATGTTCGCCTTCCCAAAGCGGTGACCAGCGATGTTTTGCATGATGAGAATTTGATGATCGTTGTAACCAGCGAGAATATTATGTACCTTAACGACAAGGTGATCACGCTGGGCGAGCTCAGGGAGGTTCTTTCCAAAGAGCATAATAGTAAGCGTCCGGTGCTTATCAAGGCTGATCGACGAGCTTCGGTAGGCAGAATTGTGGATGTCTGGGATCTCGGACGCACATTGGGTATCGAGCGGATCAATGTGGCGACCGATCAGGAACCATGACATGTCTTTCAAAAGTATCAGTTTCTTTCCGGCTTTCCTGACGGCTGTGGCACTGCATCTTCTGGTTGCCGGATTACTGGTTTTTAGTATGCCTGTCAGAAGGGACTCTCCGGCTGATCTTTTTTTTTGGGGGAGTATTCTGCAGGCGAGAGACCTGCTTCCCTACAGGGAGTTGCCGTCTGCTTCTTTTCTTGGGTATACCGGCAATGAGCAGGTTGTGCTTGTGGCTGATTGGCCTTCCCGTTTCTGGCAAAAGGCGTTTTCTTTAAGCAGGATTAGCTCACCAGACAAGGTGCTATTGACCAAACCGGATGCTGCCAAATTCAGCGGTCCCCGTGTTGAGCCGGACACTTATTTGTCTGAAGTTCAGAGTGCAGCACCATTGAAAGAGCTTTCCGGGGAACAGGAAACATTACCCCGGATGCGGTATATCGCACCATGATCCGGGTGGCATTTTTCCCGGCTGTTGGTATTTATTTGCTGGTTGTTTTGACTTTCTTTTTTTTGGCGTGGTGGATAGAGACTGACGTTCGTCGCAGGGAGCAACTGACAAAAGATTCGCTCAAAGGGCGAGTTTGGCGCTGTCCTTATTGTGGCAGCCTTACTGTAGAGTATTGCCAGAGTACAGTCCTCAAGTGTCCGGTGTGTGAAAGTTATTCGGAAGGAGATCAGCATTATGTTTGTCAGAAGGAATGATGAATCCGGGTTTATTCTGGGGTTTGTAATCATTACGGTAGTGGTTATCTCGATCATTGTGGTCGGGTTACTAAGCCGTTCGGTCAGCAAGACTCTGAGTGGAGAAGAAGTTATCCGTCAATTGCAGGCTGAAGAGATAAGAAAGGGTGCCTTGTGGCAGGCCTATTCCAACCTTCAGGCAGGTCTTGCGGTTGCCGACTACAACATTGTGGTGTCCAATCGTTTGTATCAGGTGGATATTACGGTCGGCCCATTAAGCGGCGGTCTTCGTCCGGTTACTGTTAATGTAATTTATTGATTAATTGTTTGAAATTATCCGCTACTAAGAGGATACTGGGTTTGTATCTTTTTCCTAAAAGGATTTATGCTTAATCAGAAAAGACTGGGTGTTTATTGGGGTGAAGAGCGCATCGAGCTGGTCGAGGTGCACAAAAGTGTGCCCGTCCTGCGGACATCCGTGCCTTTTTCTTCAATTCATACGGATGAGCTTAATATTCAGTCGATTTCCGAGGATGCGCGTTTTCTGGAGATCATACAACGATCCTGCCGTAATGCCGCGTTCTCAACGGTTGATGTACATCTTTCTTTAGCTTCCAAAGATATCATATTGCGCTGGTTTCTTACTCCGTTCATGAAGCCGAATGAAATTCAGGAAGTCGTATCTTTTGAAGCTCGCAAATATTTGCCCTTTCCGATTGAAGACCTTGTTTATAATTATAATCCCTCGGTTATCAATGGCCCTTCAGGTAAACAGATAGGGATTCTTTTTGTCGGCATCAAGCGGGATATTTATCAGCGCTATGTTCAGGTGCTTTCCCAGTCCGGACTAAATGTTATTTACAGCGAACCTGCTTGTATCAGTTTTCTGCGGGTTCTTATGGATAAAAAGATTGTCCAGCCGGAGCAGGTCAATGCTATTCTGCTGACGGGAAAGACCAATTACGAAATTTATATTGTCAACAAGGGGATTGTAAAATTTGTCCGGGATTTCTCTCTAGGAGTGCCTTTCAGTCCAGATCAGGACATGTCTGATTTTATTAAAGTCAAGCTTGCCAATGAAGTGCGCGTTTCACTGGATTTTTTCAGCCGTCAGCAGGCAGACACGGATGTTCAGCGGATTGTTGTGCTGGATACATTTGTTAATTACGATTTTTATAAAGGGCTGAGTGAAGATATCGGCCTTGCGATTTTCCCTTACGAAATCGGGACACTGCTTGAGATTGAAGGGGGTGCAGATATTTGTCACCTGGGGGCTTATGGTGCGGCCTTATCAGGGGTAACCTCCAATGTTATCGATTTCAATCTGGCCGAATCCGAACAGAGAGATAAATCGCCCCAGCAAGCCAGAATTGCATTCAAAATGCCTCCTTTTTTGCCTTTTGCTGTTGGGGGTGGGCTTCTGCTGATATTAGGCCTTGTATGGTTCTTCTTCAACAGCAAGGTGGTTGAACGGGAGTCGGAAGTGTCTGCAATAAGGACGGATCTTGGAGAGTACGCCGATCTTGCTTTTGATGAGGTCGAGGCACTAAAAAATAGAGAGATCAAGCTGGTAAAAGCTTTAAAGAATCTGGAGATTCGCAGCTCCACGGTTCCGGTTCTTATGGAGATATTTCGTTTGCTGCCTGACTCCATGTGGTTGGAACAACTGACATTGACGTACGAGACGGCAACTACGACTGGGAATGACGGAATGCCCAAGTTGGTGTACACCCCGGTACTTTCCATGGCTTTGCGGGGTATTGTCATGGATGCTAATGCCGGATTTAATGAAGTCAATAATTTCTTGATTACACTTAAGACCAATCAACAGGTTCGTTCGGTGTTTAAAGAAGTTGCCTTGGGGGATGTTGCTTCCGACGAAGGAAAAAGATTTACGGTTGTTTCTTTTCCTCTTAGTTTCAAATAACCGGTTCGAACAGGAGAGGTTTTTAATCGATGCCGCCGCCAGTAAAGCCACTTTTCAAGATTCCGAAAGTTGAAGATATCCGTTCGTTCAGCAATGAGCACAAGACGGAAACTTTGCTTATTCTGATTGTCGGGGTTATTTCTTTCCTGGGGTATTCTTTGATCACCGGCCAGATGGAGAAACTTGGACAGTTGGACACGGAATACCGTTCTTTGGGCGAGAAAGTTTCTCCGGCCACGGCGCTAAGGGCAGTTTTGGATCAGAAGAAAGACTTCATAGCTCAATTGCCCGCTTTTTTGGTAGAAGATAATTTTATTACTTTTGTTTCAGAATATGCCAGCACTTATGGTTTGAGAATTGTTTCCTATAAACCTCCGGCAGAGCAAAAGAGCCCGTATCTTAGCAAGCTTTCACTCAGCTTGCAGTTTATTGCACCCGATTTCAAATCAGCTATGCTTTTTCTTGGTACCATCGAAGCGGCCGACCGGACTGTCAGGGTTGACTCTTGGGTTATGCGGCCACGAGAATCGGCAAAAGATTCGTCGGAACCGGAAATCATGTTAGAGGTCGTGTTTACTTCTTTTCAGCTTTTGGGTGAGAAATAATGACCAGACTGTTTATCAGATTTAAGCTTTTCTTTTTTCTTATTGGATTGTGGCCGTTTACGGCGCTTTCTTTAGCTCAGGAAGCCGTCACCCACGATGAGCAAGATGTGGTCATGCCCTCAGGCGCAGAGCCAGCACAGGATTTACATAATCTTGATGTTGTTAAAGATCTTTTAACAAATATGATCAATCCTTTTCTTTCCAAATTACCTCCTGAGCCGGTCGAGCCTGAGATTGTCGAGCCAAGTAATCTGCCTCCTGAAGAAAAGATTATTCTCCCCGACTTTCCGGTCAATCAGAATTATCCTGGTTCGGAGCAGCCTTATTCGGGGAAAACTAATCCTGAGCCCGTTCCGGTCGAGACTTTGCCTGTGCTTATTGATCCTCCGGTGATTGAACTTGTGGGAATTATTTATGACACAAATCATCCGCAGGCTCTTTTTAATAACCGGATTGTCTCCATAGGAGATGAAATCGAGGGGATAAAAGTCGTCGATATTTCGAAATCAGGCATCATGGTAGAGTTTAAAGGAATGCCGTTTGCTTATGGAATGGACGACCGGAAAGTCAACCAATGAAATTTGTCCGTATGCTTTCGAAAAAAGAGGGATTATGACAACCAAATCTTGTTTTTTACTGCTGACACTTTTACTTTTTGTCCGAGTTGGATCGGTTTGCGCGGAAACTTCATCTGCTTCGTGGTCCAGTGGATTTGTGCTTCCGCAGTATTCACAGACCATTTCGCTGGATTTCAAGGATGCGGATCTGAAAGATATCATGAAGATGATATCCCGTCAGATTGGGATCAATTTCGTCTTCGAGTCCGGAATTAAAGTCGATCCGATCACCGTTTTTATGGAGAACGTTCCTGTCGAGGAAGCTTTGGATATGATTCTTTCTTCCAACAAGCTGACTTACGTTTTTGTGCCGGAGACCAATATTGTCAGGATCAAGACTATTGAAGATACTCAGCAAGTCAGGGAAACCAGGGTTTACCAGCTACATTATTCCACTGTCCAGTCATCTGCCGTGGGGGGCACTCTGGAATCAGGTTCTGCCGGAGGAGATTCTGGCGGCGGTAGCAGTGGCGGCGGCGGAGCATCATCGGGGGGAGGATCATCCGAGTCTGATGCAAGCAGTCTTGGGGATATTAAAGGTGCTATTCTTGCCTTGGTTGGCGACGACGGCATGGTTGTTGAGGATCCGCGGACCAACAGTCTGGTGGTTTCTTCGCCTGTGAGGTTCTTTCCGGAGGTTGAAAAGCTGATTGCCTTGATGGATGTGCCTGTTCCGCAAATTGTTATTGATCTGGAAATGCTCGACGTCGGTAAAAGCGATGTGGACAATCTTGGAGTCAAATTCGGCGGTGCCATGGCGTCTGTTACCGCCAGCGGAGCAATCCCCAGCAATGAAAATACCGGCTATGAGCGCTACAAGGATATCCTCCGTTTTTATGAAGAGGGGAATATGACCAGCTCTCTTAACGCGGCGATTAATTTCTTGCGTACCAGAACGGGTTCCAGAAGTCTGGCTCGTCCGCGCATTATGACGCTTAATAATCAGAAAGCTGAAATAAGGCTTCAGGCCGAGGAAGTTGTTGGTGAAAAAAGGGTATTAGGAACGGATGGTGCTCCGGATACTTTTGAGGCTGAACGTATGCCGACCGGGATTATCCTTACAGTAACGCCTCAAGCCAATATAGCGACTGGTGAAATTCTTTTGGCGCTGTCTCCGAAGGTTATCGAGGCCAGACAGGGGTTGACTTTCGAGAACAGAAGTTACAAGAATCCAGAGGAACGTGGTATTGATGCTTACCTTAAGGTTAAAAGCGGTCATACGATAGTTATTGCCGGGCTTTTACGTTCAGAGAAGACTAATGCGGTTACAAAGTTGCCGTTTTTGGGTGATATTCCTTTTCTGGGCATGGCTTTTCGTTACAAGGAATCTTCTGTGAACGAACGAGAGTTGATAACTATAGTCACACCCAGTATTCTTGGTATGGGGGAATTGCCGCAGGCCGAGCATACACCAACCTCCTCGACGTATTTTAATCCGCCGCAGGCAGATGTTGATGGTAAGCTCAGGATAACAGGAGAGCAGAATAGATAGGTTCCGTATATGGCAAGATTACGTCTTGGCGAAATATTGATCAAGCAGGGGCTTATTACTGAAGCCCAGCTCAAGGAAGTCATCGAGGCTCAGAAGACCGAGAAAGAGCACATTGGTGAATTGCTTCTGAGCAAAGGCATGATCAAGGAAGAAGAGTTGGCTACGGCGCTCGGCCAGCAGCTTTTGATTCCCTATGCAGCCAAATCATCGGGCTTACTTACCCCTCAGAAAGACCAGCGTTTAGAGAAGATGATATCTTTTGAATATGCTAAAGAGCATCTTATTCTTCCGCTTAGCAAGAACATGAATTCCCTGACCTGTGCTATTTTTAATCCCTTCGATCTTATTGTTATCGATAATGTCAAGAAAATGACCAATTGTGAGGTCAATCTTGTTATCGCTACAAAGTCGGATCTCGCAAAAGCGATCAATGAGTTTTATTCGACCAATGAAAGCGCCCGCAGTCAGATGTGGGGTAACGCGGTCGAGAAATCTTCCGTTATGTCGGAGCAGGATCGGCTGGATGCTGCTGCCGATGATAAAGGGGAGAGCGAGCTGAGCCTTGACAAGATTATCGCCAGGGCTGAAGAGGCTCCTGTTATCAAGCTGGTTGATCTGATCATTCGCCAGGCGATTGATGAAAAGGCGAGTGACATTCATATCGAGCTTTTTAAAGACAAACTGGATGTTCGTTATCGGATTGACGGAGAGTTGTACCAGATTCCCCCTCCGGCCAAACATTTACATTCCCCGATTGTTTCCCGTGTCAAGATTCTGGCGGCTATGGACATTGCCGAAAAACGGCTGCCGCAGGATGGTCGTATTTCAGTTCGACTTGAAGGAGACAGAACCGTTGATTTGCGTGTTTCAACCCTGCCTTGTGTGTGGGGTGAAAAAGTGGTCATGCGTATTCTTGACCGTGATGCGATCAAATTGGATCTGTCGCTATTGGGGTTTGAACCAAAACAGCTGGAATTGTTGCGTCGGGCACTCAAGACTCCTTATGGTCTTTTCTTTGTTACCGGGCCTACCGGAAGCGGTAAATCAACGACACTCTATTCTTGTCTCAAGGAGGTCATGGATCCGTCAAAGAATATCATGACGGCAGAAGATCCGGTAGAGTTTCGTATTGACGGAATTAATCAGGTTCACGTGCGGCCTGATATAGGCTTTACTTTTGCCGAAGCCCTGCGTTCCTTTTTGCGTCAGGATCCTGATATTGTCATGGTCGGTGAGGTGCGCGACCTGGAAACGGCCCAGATTTGTGTTCGGGCTGCGTTAACAGGCCACTTTGTGCTTTCAACACTGCATACTTCGGACGCGCCTTCGGCGATTACGCGTTTAATGGATATTGGCATTGCTCCATATCTTTTGACGCCGACTTTGACCATGGTGGTGGCCCAGCGCCTTGGGCGCAAATTGTGTCCGAACTGCAAGGAGGCTTACGAACCAAAGTTGGAAGAATTGGGTGAAATCAAGCTCAATGCAGATCTTATTTATCGTCCCAAGGGTTGTAATATGTGTTCTCATACAGGTTATAGAGGTCGTGTTGTTATATCCGAGTTGGTTCATGTCGATGATGAAATGCGCCGGTTGATATCCAAGCAGGCCACTTATGTTGAAATACGAGATGCCGCCCGCGCTAACGGTATGATGACCATGTTCGAGACAGGATTAAGAAAAGTTGAGAATGGAGTTACCAGTCTCGAGGAAGTTATGGGAGTTTGTGTTGTTTAAGAGAGGAAGACAAAAGGATTATGGCAAAGTTTATTGTAACCGCTAAAGATCTCAAGGGCGGGAAGAAAACAATCGTTTTTGAGGCCCAGAATAAAAATGCTGCGGTGGCTGATGCCCAGTCTCAGGGGTTTTTTATTATTGGCGTTGAAGAAATCAGGGATCAGCAGACGGCTTCTGCCCGTTCTCAAACTGTGAATACCAGAAAGTTTGCCCGTAATGGCGTGGCACTGGAAGATATTGTCAGTTTTGCCAAACAGTTGGCCACTATGCTGGAAGCCGGGGTGCCGCTATTGCGCAGTGTTTCGGTTATAGCCGATCAGGTGGAAAGCCGGGATCTTTCTGTGGTGCTGCATGATGTGCGCGGATGTATTGAGCAGGGGCAGTCTTTCAGCAAGAGTCTCGCCAAGCACCCAAAAGTTTTTTCCTCTTTTTGGGTCAGCCTGGTTGAAGTTGGTGAAGCTTCCGGAACTTTACCGGCTGTTCTTAAAAAACTGACTGAATATATGGAACAGGCGGCGGCGTTTCGGAGTCAGATTATCGGCGCGTTGATTTATCCAGCTGTGCTTTTCACGATTTGCGTTGGAGCTGTTCTCTTTTTTGCATTATTTATTGGTCCTACTTTCGAACGGGTTTTTCATGATATGAATGTTGAGCTTCCGGGCGTTACGGTTGCTATGCTGGCGATATTCAACTTTATTAAGACAAAGTTTCTTTTCATTATCTTGTTCTTTGTTGGTGTTTTCTTTGGACTGAAGTTTTATTTGGCCACGCCCGCCGGGCGTTGGCAGTTTGAACAGATATTGTTTGGCTTGCCAGGCTTTGGCCTGATTGCCAAATTGATCGTTATCGAGAAATTTACATCACAGATGGCCATTCTGGTTCAGAGTGGTGTTCCTATCCTGCTGGCACTGGAAATTTCCGAGCGACTGGTTGAGAATATGACTTGTGCCGAAGTTATTCGTAAGGTGCGTGAGGCAGTTAAAGAAGGCAAGCTTCTGGCCGAACCGATGGAAAGAAGTGCTTTTTTCCCGTCTATGGCTGTCCAGATGATCCGGGTCGGTGAGGAAACCGGTGAATTGGCGCAAATGCTTAACCATGTGGCTGTTTACTACAAGCATACAGTTGAGGAGTTCATGAAACGCATTAGTACTCTTATCGAACCGGTTATGCTGGTTTTTATGGGAGGCATTATTGGCGCGATTGTCGTGGCCATGTTTCTGCCTATCATCAGTCTTAGCGGTGGAGGCGGAGGATAAATGTATATGTTGAAAAGGAATGCTTTTACTTTGGTTGAGATTATTATCGTGATTGTCATTATCGGAATTCTTGCGACACTAACACTTCCAAGACTTTCCAATGAGATCAAGAAGGCCCAGGCTTCCGAAGCGATAGAAATTCTCAGCCGTTATGTCAAGGCTATTGACCGTTGTTATCAAATTACTGAGGTGTTTACTCTTTGTGATGCAGATACCCTGGTGCGGGACTTTACTTACGGGAACGGGATGTTCGTTTACAGTTTTTCATCAGCGGCACCCGTTGTATCGGTTAAAGTTGTTAGGAATGGAGTCAATGCAGATTCTTTTACTTTTTCGATTAATACTCTGACTGGACTGGTCACAAAAACAGTCAGCACGTCGGGAGTTTTTAGCGGCATGCAGCTCAATAAGTAATAAAGAAGTATACTTCAAAAAAAATGACATTCTTTTGACACCACTGGCTTTGTGTGTAATACTTTAGCTGTCGGACTGTGCTTTAGACACGGTCGACAAATGAAAGGAAAGGAGGCTAAGCAGTCAAGGGCGTTTATAAAATATTTGTTATTATAATTTATCATTTTAGGAGTTAAAATATGAATATCTTAAGAAAAAAGTCTGGTTTTACACTTATTGAAATCATTATTGTTATTGTTATCATCGGTGTTTTGGCCAGCTTGGCTCTGCCTCGCTTGAGCAACCAGATCAGAGTGGCTCAGGCTACTGAAGCTATCACCATGCTTGGCAAGTATATGAAGGCTATTGACCAGTGCTATCAGATTCAGGAATCCTTTACTGC
This sequence comes from Candidatus Omnitrophota bacterium, assembly GCA_903944345.1. Classification (GTDB taxonomy): domain Bacteria; phylum Omnitrophota; class Gorgyraeia; order Zapsychrales; family Fredricksoniimonadaceae; genus CAJARJ01. Next base: position 4,086 of record CAJARJ010000013.1, on the reverse strand, counting down.
TTGCAACGCCGACACTTTAGTTCGTGACTTTACGTATGGAACTGCTGGGCAGTTTACTTACAGCTTTAACGCAGCGACTCCGAGTGTGACAGTTATTGTTTCACGTGCTGCCGTTGCTAATGATACCATCGCGTTCCAGTTGGATACAACGACCGGTGTCATTACTAAAGTTGTAAACACTGCAGGTATCTATAAAGGTCTGAAGTTGAGATAATAGTGTTTTTTTAGTATGTAGCATACCGGCAGATTGAGGGATCGATCTGCCGGTATACTATAAACAGGCTTTACGGAGAAACCATGCTGCCGGCCAAGTCTCCAAACTTATCAGGCTTCTCTCTCACCGAGATTGTTATTACCATCATTATAATAGGCGTACTTGCTGGCATAGCACTTCCGCGACTTATTGCCCAGAGAGAAGCTGGGGTTCTTATGGAGGCTATACACGGTGGACGGGCTTTGTACGCAGCAGAGAAAACATGGTGGTTAGAGCATAACAGGACTTTTACGGGGATTTTGGCAAATTGCTCCAATCTGGAGTATCAGGCTAATCTTTCTGCCAATTTTTCTGCTCCTGTTTGTAATCACGGGGGTGTTACCGGGCGTATCGGGATCAGCCGTGCCGGAGCTCTTTATACTTTAATCGTAAGTGAAACCGATGGGAGCATGACATGTCCTGCATGTCCAAGAAATTTGCAAAAGCTTTTACCATAGTCGAGATCATGATCGTTATCGTTATTATCGGTATTCTGGTCAGTATAGCCGGTCCGCGTTATTCGGTCGGGCTTCGGCGTGCCAAAGCCCGGGACGCGCGTAATAATTTGCTTATTATTCACGGAGCAAATGCCGTTTATCGTGCCCGTCATGCTAATTGCAATTTTCCTTTGCCGGGGAGTGCCACAGGCGCTTGCGGCGTAGGAGCTGCGGCTGCTCTGGCGGCAATCAATAATATGAATGGTACAGGATCTTTGAATATTGTCGCCAACGGAACAACGTACACTTGTCTGGCCAGCGGCGTATCTTGCACGGCGGATGTTCCGGGTGCTTGCAATATGACGGTAACTTTGGGAGCGGCTATTACCAATACAACCGGGGCCATGCCCAATTGTGGCGGGGGAAATCCTTGTCGGAATTCAGGCGCTTCCTGTCCGAACTGAGGTTTGTGTATGAAATTGAAATCTTCAGAAGCCGCTTTTTCCATGGTTGAGGTTGTTGTTTCCTCGCTGGTGCTGGCGACTTCCGCAGTGGCGGTTTTTGCGGTGGTGGCTGGTTCCAAGGCTCCCCAATATGAAACGGACAGAAAACTTATAGGAGTATCCCGGGCGCGTGCTGTTTCTGATCAACTGCGAATGAATGTTGCCCAGAATTTATGGAGCGCTGCCCAGTGGGCTCCAGGAACACATGTTTTACCCACAGATGCTGCCTATCCCGGGATTGCGGCCAGATATACAGTAACCGACCTTCCCGGCGGGGCCAAACAGGTGACGCTCAATGTTAGTTGGTAAGAAACTATCCTCAGCTGCAGTCACCATGACAGAGCTTCTTATTGCCATGACGATTGTCAGTTTCATGTTCGCGGTTATTATGGGGCTGGAATTTTCTGTGCGCAGTATGGATCGCACCTCCTCAATTGGCGGTTCGCTTTATGTCCAGACCATGGCTGTTGCCGAAAACTACCGCAAGGCGGCGATCAAAGCGACCGGGGATTTCAGTAATCCCGGAGTGCATTCTTTTGGAAACACGACCTGTTTCCGACAGGATATCAATGCAACCGCGACGGCGGCTTTTTATACTGATGACACTTGGCGTTGTTTTACTCATCTTGGGGCCAATACTGCAAATGTTCATACCTGTAGCAGGGTTCCCGGTAATGTTTTACCTGCCGCGGCCTGCGGCGCGGGCGATCCTTTTATTGGTCTGGCTATGCGTTCGGGGGTGGCTTTTGCAGGAGGAGAATTCCGGGTTACTCTTACCAGCCGGGAAAATAATGCCGCTGCAGCCAGCGCTGACAACGAAGAAGTGGTCTTTCCTGTTCGCATAGCTCTCGACGCCCAGAGCATAAACTAGATTTTATGCCCAGATTCTTTATCCATCAACTTGCCCGCGTTGATCAATTAAAACTTGATAGTAAGGATGAGTTGCGGCATCTGGCTTGTGTTCTGCGCCTTAAAGAAGGCGATGAACTGGAACTGGTCAATGGCTGCGGAGATTTGGCCACTGCGGTTATTGTTCGGCTTACAACAGCCTTTGTCCAGCTCAGGATTCTTTCTTTCGAACATATTGAACGTGCCGGTGCGCCACAGTTGCTCCTAGGATGTGCGATTCCAAAACGTTCCAAGCTTGAAGACATCATTGACAAGGCAGTGCAGCTTGGAGTCGACGAGTTCTTTCCGTTGATTACGGAGCGGACCGAGGTGCGTCCACGTCCACAGATCGTGGAGCGTTATCGCAAGGTTGCGGTTGCTGCGGTCAAGCAGTCAGGGAGGTTATGGTCTCCGGTAGTTCATCCTCCGCAATTATTTCCTGAGTTTATTGCAAGTGTCAGTGCACGAACCGGATTAACGATGTTTATTCCCTGGCTTGGAGGCGAACGTGTTGCGTTGCGGCAGGCTTTATCCGAGCCCTTGCGTAGTCAGGCGGGCAGCCTGCTTTTTCTGATCGGTCCGGAAGGAGACTTTTCTCCCCGTGAAGTGTCTCTTGCCTGCACGGCCGGAGCGTTGCCTGTTTCTTTGGGGGATAATATCCTGCGCGTTGATACCGCCGCGATAGCGGTCAGCGCTTTTACGAGGTTGTTGTATGCGTGAGTTGATGCCTGCGGGCATGCAGGCGTCATTCAGGCCGCTTTTTTTTCTGCTTTTGCTTACCTTTGCCGCATTTGCCAACATTCTGACTCATGATTTCTGCGGTGACGATCATACTGTCATCGTTCGCAATACGTTTTATTCGTCTTTATCCAATCTTCCAAGACTTTTTACGCGCAGTTATTTTACTGTCGGCAACACCGCGATTCTCAAGGATGAACCGGATAAAGGATCCGGTTCAGTGGCTTATCGTCCGGTGCTTAGTCTGACATATTTTATGGATCATGCGCTCTGGGGGAAGAATCCTTTCGGTTATCATTTGACCAATTTGCTGTTGCATCTTGCCAATGTCGTTTTGGTGTATTTTTTGCTATCGGCTCTTTTCCGGAATCAGTTTGTTATTTTCTGGGCCGCCCTTTTATTTGCCATTCATCCGGTTCAGTCGGAAGCAGTGACTTCTATCGGCTTTAGAGCAGATCCTTTGTCGGCTTTCTGGTGTTTGCTCGCGGTGTGCACATGGCTGTTGTATCAGCGGGAACAAAAGACCCGCTACCGGAATATGTCTCTGCTCTTTTATGCTTTGGCTCTTTTGACCAAAGAATCATCTTTTTTGCTTTTTGTCTGGATTGCCTGCATGGAGCGCCTGCACGGGGCATCAGTCAGGCAAATCATGCGTCGTGTCATGCCGTTCTTTCTTTTGGCGGCAGGTTATCTTGGGGTCTATTTTGTGCTTTTGCCTAATACGGCTCTCGGCAATGACATTATGCATGGCCTTTCGTTCTCCCAGCGATTCTCTGCTTTGAGCCAGATCTGGTTTAACTATTTTCTTTTTTTTGTCTGGCCACCTGCAGTCAAACCTTTGCCGGGCTTGTATTACCCGTTTCCTGCACCGATTTTTCTTACACTGGAATTCTGGCTTCTTTTGTTCGTTGTGGTTTTTGGGCTTCTTTTTGTTTGGCGCCGTTCGAATAAGGATAAGCCTTACATGCTCATGCTGCTATGGTTTAGCATCTTTTTTCTTCCGGCCTGCGGGCTGGCCGGGAATCCTAATCCGGCGGGATTACGCTATCTTTATCTTCCAGGCATTGGAATATATTGCTGTCTTGCCGGGGGAATAGTCAGGTTAATGGGCTCTGCTTTTGCTTTACGTCTGACCGCCTATTGGCCCCGCTTTCTGGGAACGGCTATTATTTCCTGTTGTCTGATTTTCCTTGTATTTAATACAATGATCTGGAGAAACAATATGGCTATGGGCAGATTCTGGGTTGATGAACTGCCGGACTTTTAC
>CAJARJ010000012.1 GCA_903944345.1 Candidatus Omnitrophota bacterium | reverse complement strand
GGGAATGCGACCGGGCGGGATTTTACGGGAACGCACGGCAGCGGGTTGTTATCAACCAATGGTTTTGCGACGAATAGTGATTGGCCAGGTTATGTAACAGCAGAAGTAACAGCAGCAACAGGCTCGGGCTTTCGCGGCGGTCTTTGGACCGGTACAGCAGTACTCGCGCGGGTCTCAGACCGTTACAACGCCGCCAATGTGGATGGTAGTCGGAGCCGCTTTAGCGGCGCGCGTTGTGCGAGGACTTCTCCTTAGTATTTAACCCTTTGCATCCCCGTTGCGGTTGATGCAAGCCAGGCATTGCGCGAGTCTTCATTTTCCGCGAGCGAAGCGAGCGTTATGAAAACACTTCCAGCCGTTCTTGAAAAGCAGTATCAGTTGATCATGTGGCTTTTGCCGCGTATGGCGGAGTTCCCGAAAGATCAGCGTTTTTTGCTGGCGGATCGCATTCAGGGAACCATGCTGGATGTTCTGGAAAGATTGATCGAAGCAGTCTACCGGAAAGACAAGCTTCCTGCGTTACGCGAGGCCAATCTTGGGCTGGAGAAAACCAGATTTCTGATGCGTATGGCCATGGAACGCAAGTATATCAGTTTGAAGCGGCATGTGTTCTTCTGCCAGTCGGCCGACGAAATAGGCCGCATGATCGGCGGCTGGATAAAAAGTTTCGGGAACCAGGATCCCGGCGCTCAAGGGTGCCGGGAGCGGGGCGTTAAAGGAGAAGTCCAGATGCCGTGACCATCCTTGCCGAAGGCAGGGGAACAGCGTTTTTGCATCGGCCGGATACGTCTGGCCGGTGTATCAGGAAAATGGTGTGGCATCGAAAAGCAGGGCTCGGGCTTTCGCGGCGGTAATTGGAACAATACAACAGTAAACGCGCGGGTCTCAGACCGTAACAACGCCGCCAATGTAAATGGTAATCGGAACAACAATAACGGCGCGCGTTGTGCGAAGACTTTGGTTTTGACGATGCGGACAGAGGCGTGTATTAAAACGCGTTTCTGTCCGTTCCCGGAATATTATGGATACATGGTTTGACCAGATCGTTTCTTTGCCCAATCTTTACCGGGCGGCGCATGCGGCTTCTCTTGGGAAGAAATCCAATCCGGATGTGGCGTTGTTCCGCTTCAGGCTTGAGGCGCTTGTGTTGAGTCTGCATAACGATCTGGCCAGCGGGCGTTACCGCCATGGGAAATACCGGATATTCAGCATTTTTGAGCCCAAGAAAAGAGAAATAGCCAAGGCTCCGTTCCGCGACAGGGTGGTGCATCACGCCGTGCATGATGTGATCGAGTCGGTTCTTGACCGCTCTTTCTTTCATGATTCCTACGCCTGCCGGAAAGGCAAAGGCACGCATGCCGCTCTTGCCCGTGCCCGTTCTTTCCTGATGGCTTCGAATTTCTGTCTGCACGGCGATGTGACAAAGTATTTCCCATCGGTCAACCGGGATATCCTGCGCCGACTGCTTTATGCCCGCGTGGGGGAGAAGCGTTTGCGTGCCTTGCTTGATGAGATCATTGATTCGGCCGCGCATGTCTTTCCCGGGAATACCGGACTGCCTATAGGTAACCTGACCAGTCAGTTTTTTGCCAATTTGTATTTGCACGAGCTGGATCATTTTGTGAAGCACGTTCTGCGCTGTCGTTATTATATCCGTTATATGGATGATTTTCTTTTGTTTGACGATGATCCGGCAGTGCTTGCTGTCTGGAAGGATCGTATTCGTGATTTTCTTTTGTCAAACCTTGCCTTGCGGTTGCACGAAAACAAGACAGCGCTTCATTCGACGCGCAGGGGGTTTGCTTTTCTGGGTTTTTATATTTCCCGCACGGGAACAAGAGTGGCGGCACAAGGCCTGCGCCGCTTGCGCGCCAGGTTGAAACATTTCCGGTATCTTCGAAAGAAAGGGGCTGTCACCGAGGAAGAATTAGCCTCGTCCATAGCTTGCTGGGGTGCGCATAGCGCGTACGCCGAAACGGTTGCCCTGCGCATGGCGCTTGCCGGGGAAGCGGCGCAATGGAGCGCGGCTGTTCCGGCGGCGCTTTTGTCGCTCCGCACGGCTCATTTCTGATCGCACCGGGCCGAGACAAGCTCGGCCCCTGCGCTCAAGGGGGCGATTTCTCCATGATATTATGCTCGATGGTGAAAGGTATTAATTCCCACACATTCTCTTAATGTGAAAAGAACGAATCTGCACGTAGGGGCGGACCTAGTGTCCGCCCGAATCGAATTAATCCGGCCCAGAGCTGTCTTGGTTGCGTGGGCGGAGTGTTGCAAGATTTGTAATCGGTCAGTTTTGTGTTAAAATTCCCGCTGTGTGCATGATTTGCGGAAGTATGTCAACCCTTGCAGTGGAGGCAAGGGTTCAGGAGAGAATATGTTATTGATTATTCGTTCAAAAATCAATCAGGAAACACGTGCAAAGGTTGCCGAAGATTTCAAAGGCTACATTAAAGTCGTTGTGGATGTCAGACGCAGGATTTTATCTGCCGGTGGTGGAAAACATGTTGATGGGGAACGGTTTCTTTTAAAAGATGGCAGCAGGCAGGAAGATCTTTGGGGGGCGGGTTTGGATCTGGAAACAGATGAAATGGATTTTGATTCGATGATTAATTTAAGACCGGAACAAAATAAAAGCCGGGAAGTTCTGGATGAGAATATTCGCAAGCATATTGAGTTAATCACCAGAGATTTATTGCAGGAGTGAGAAGATGGATGCCAGAGAAATTACTTTGAATATTTCTGTTAATTTGGGTCGGTTATCTCGTTGGGCGATGGATGGACGCAAGGCAAGACTGGATCAATTTCTTGCTGAAACAGCGGATTATGTCAAATCTTTGGATTCGGCTTCAAAATCAGCAAGATTTATGCCCACTTACGAATGGTTTAAAAAGGATTTTGATGTTTTGTCCAAAGATATCCGAAAGGATGCGGATTGGGCGGAATCCATGTTGACATGGGCCAATATTCTGAGCCACCGCGCTCAATTGAATAAAAACAATCCGTGACATTCATAAGAGAGTTCATGTCAAGATCCCGGCCTTTCTCAAACAGCACCGGGCCGAGATAAACTCGGCCCCTACGCTCAAGGGGGCGATGTCTCCATGATATTATGCTTGATGGTGAAAGGTATTAATTCCCACACATTCTCTTAATGTGAAAAGAACGAATCTGCACGTAGGGGCGGACCTTGTGTCCGCCCGAATTCCCCGTGCCTGAATTCTCCCCTGCCTGCGTTGACATTCCCATTGCGCTGTGTTAGGATAAAAATTCTTTTTTAACCAGCAAATACGTCTATTATGCACAAATCTTCGGCTTTTCTCAAAAAGTTCAGGAAATGCAGGATTCTCGTCGTTGGAGATCTTATCCTTGACCAGTATATCAAGGGCACGGTGGATCGCATTTCGCCCGAGGCGCCTGTCCCGGTCATCCTTCAGACGGAGATGTTCCATACCCCGGGTGGTGCGGCTAATGTGGCCAATAATATAAGCAGCCTGGGCGCTTCTGTTACGGTGGTGGGGCGTATTGGCCAGGATCACGAAGGCGAACTGCTTAAAAAGACGCTCAAGGAGCGCAAGATCAGGATCAACGGCATTTTTAAAGACCGCCGTGTGCATACTATTCTTAAGACGCGGATTATCGCTCATCAGCAGCAGGTGGTGCGCCTTGACCGGGAAGTTGTCGCGGATGACTCGAATGGTTTGTTTTATGCGCGCTCGATCGCTCCTTTTATTCACCGGAATTTTCATCGTTTTGATGCGGTCATTATTTCCGATTACGGCAAGGGAATCGTTCAGCCTTCGCTGGTGGAAGATATAACCGCTCTTGCCATCCGCAGGAAGATTCCGGTTGTGGTTGACCCCAAGGTTGAGCATTTGCGCTTTTACGGTGCGGTCAGCTCTATTACGCCCAATCGCAAGGAAACCGAGAACGCCTTAAGAAGTCTTGAACCCCAAACGCGTAAAGATTTCGGGATTACTTCGACCAAACTTGACAGCCTTGATACGGTCAAACGTTCAGGCCAGGGTCTTTTAAAATATTTGGGCATTGATTCTCTTCTGGTCACGCTGGGAGAAGATGGCCTGTGTCTTTTTGAATCCGGCAACGATCCGGTGCATATTCCGACCCGGGCGCGCGAGGTGTTTGACGTCTCCGGAGCGGGAGATACCGTTATTTCCGTGTTTACACTGGCATTGGCGGCAGGGGCAGAAAAAACGGTGGCTGCGGATATCGCCAATCATGCGGCCGGTATTGTGGTGGCCAAGGCAGGGGCCGCGTCTGTTACCCCGGAAGAGTTGCGCGAGGCTTTGGAGGCTGGTTCGTGAAAGCCATAGGAGTCATTCCCGCCCGTTGGGCGTCAACCCGTTTGCCGGGCAAGGTTCTTGTGGATATTGCCGGCAAGCCTATGTTGCAGCGGGTCTGGCAGCGAGCGTTGCAGTGCAAGCGATTAACACGTGTTTTGATTGCTTGTGACGAGCCGCATGTCTTGCAGGCGGCTAGGGAGTTTGGCGCCGAGGCGGTCTTGACCAGAAAAGATCATCCTTCCGGTTCCGACCGGGTGGCCGAAGCCGTATGTAACGCTGATGAGGATATTGTGGTCAATATCCAGTCAGACGAGCCTTTTATTGATCCTGTGTTGATTGACAGTCTTGTGCAGGCGCTTGAACAAGATCCTTCTGCGATGGTCTCGACTCCGGTCAAGCGTATTAGCTCGCGGGAAGATTTTCTCAATCCGAACGTGGTCAAGGTGGTGGTTGATTGCAAATGGCGGGCGCTTTATTTTTCACGCTCACCGATTCCTTTTCACAGGGATGGCGAGCCATCGGATTATAGCCGGTATTTCCGTCACCTTGGCCTTTATGCCTATCGGAAAAACTTTCTGTTTGAATACTGCCGCTGGCCGAAATCGTTTCTCGAGCAGGAAGAAAGTCTTGAACAACTAAGGGTTATTGAGGCTGGCCAGCGTATTTTGTGTGTTCCAACCGAAACGGTTGCGCTGGGTGTCGATACCAAAGAAGATGTAGAAAAAGCAGTTTGCTTTTTGCAGGGGAAAGACCAATGATTCCTAAAACACGAGTGGTGCCGATTGCTGATATCAATTGCGGAGGACGCTCGCCTTTTGTTCTTATTGCCGGTCCGTGCGTGATCGAAAGTCGCGCCATGACCATGAAACTGGCCGGAAAGCTGGTTGACCTGACCCGGCGACTAAAGGTGCCGTTTGTCTTTAAGGCCAGTTACGACAAGGCTAACCGGACTTCGGTGGATTCCTTTCGCGGGCACGGGATCAGCAAGGGGTTGGATATCCTGCGCGAGATCAAGGAGCGTTTCGGGGTTCCGGTTGTCAGTGACGTCCATGATATATCCCAGATTTCCGAAGCGGCCCGTGTGCTTGATATTATACAGATTCCGGCATTTCTTTGCCGTCAGACCGATCTTTTGCTGGAAGCGGCGGCGACAGGCCGTGTGGTCAATGTCAAAAAGGGGCAGTTTCTGGCTCCGGCCGATGTCAAAGGAATTATCAGCAAGATAAAGAGCACCGGATCGTCCCGCTTGATGCTGACCGAAAGAGGAGTATCCTTCGGGTATAATAACCTGGTTACGGACTTTCGTTCGTTCGGCATTATGCGTTCGTTCGGGTATCCGGTTGTTTATGATGTCACGCATAGTGTTCAACAGCCCGGTGGGTTGGGGCATGCGACCGGTGGCCAAAGCGAATTTGTTCCTCTGCTTGCCCGCGCGGGGGTGGCAGCGGGAGTGGATGCTTTGTTTATGGAAACACATTTTAACCCTGCCAAAGCGTTGTCGGACGGGCCCAACATGATTCCTTTGGGCCGGCTGGAAGCGTTGTTGACGGATTTGATGGCTATCGACAGGATTGTTAAATGCCTCTAAAACGAGCCAAAGATGTGTTGCTGATCGAGGCTGCGGCTGTCAAGGCGCTGGCCGCCCGTCTGGGGCGTGATTTTTCCATGGCTGTGGATCTGATCGCCCAATGCGAGGGACGTGTTGTGGTCACCGGCATGGGCAAGACCGGGATTGTGGCCCGCAAGATTTCTGCGACATTGTCTTCTACCGGAACACCCAGTATTTTTATGCACAGCGCGGAAGCGGCGCACGGGGATCTTGGTCAGGTGACAAAAGCGGATATTGTTATCCTTATTTCTTCCAGCGGGGAAACCGAGGAAACAGTGCGTTTGCTGCCTTTGCTCAAGAAGGTTGGTTGCAAGACCATTGCCATGACCGGAGGGGTCAAATCTTCCCTGGCACGCCATTGCGATATTCTGCTGGATTGTCAAGTTGAAAAAGAAGGCTGCCCTCTTGGACTGGCTCCCATGGCCTCAACGACAGCGACACTGGCAATGGGGGATGCGCTTGCCGCTTGCCTTATTGACCGCCGCAAGTTTCGCCGTGAGGATTTTGCGTTCTTTCATCCCGGCGGGAGCCTGGGACGTAAATTGTTGCTTAAGGTCGAGGATATTATGCGCAAGGGCGACCGTTTCGCCCGGGTAAAAGAGACGATGCCGGTCAAGGACGTGCTTCTGGCCATCACCAAAGCCCGCTGCGGTTCGGCCTGTGTTGTAGACAGCAGCCGGAAGTTCAGCGGTATTTTTACTGATGGTGATTTGCGTCGGCATATCGAAGAAGATCCGGCATTGCTGCAGAAGCCTGTCGGCAAGGTCATGACGCGCAATCCTTTGACCATCAGCAAGGATCGCCTGGCTACCGAAGCTTTCCAGCTTCTTTTGTCAAAAAAAGTGGATGAATTGCCGGTCGTAGACGACAAAGGTGCGCTGGTGGGTCTTCTGGATATCCAGGATTTGTTGCAGGCGGGGCTTGCGTAGGGGCGTTTTATGATAACAGCAGACGTGCTTTCCAAAATTCGTATTATTGCGATGGATATTGACGGTGTTATGACCGACGGCCGTATTGTTTTTGATGCCGCTGGCCACGAACTCAAGTTTTTTGATGTCAAGGACGGTTATGCTGTCGCGCAGGCGCGTAAAGCCGGATTGACGATCGCGGTTATTTCTGCCCGCGGCTGTCCCGCCGTCAGGGCCAGGATGGCGGATTTGAAGATTGACAAGGTTTATCTGAATGCCAGCCCCAAGCTGGAAGCTTACGAGGATCTTTTGCGTTCCACAGGTGCTGGCGATGACGAGGTGTGTTATATCGGCGATGATGTGCCGGATCTGGACATTCTGCGTCGTGTCGGCTTTTCTGCCGCGCCGTCTGATGCCGCGCTTGAGGTCAAGAGTGCCGTCCGGTATGTTGCTTTGGCCCGGGGTGGGCGCGGAGCTGTGCGCGAGGTGATCGAAACAATTCTTAAAGACAGAGGACAGTGGATAATATGAAGCTCTCTTCGTTTCCGTTTTTATCGTTGGTATTTTGTCTGACTTTTGGCCTGACGGGCGCGATTGGCGTACGGGCACAGGAGGCTGTTGATGAGGCGGCTGCCGAATCCGTAGACGGTTCTCTTTATGACACTCCGGCGGTAGATCAGAAGATGGAAGGTTTCAATCTGGTGGGTTACAATGAAACAGGTTCCAAGTCCTGGGATATCAATGGGGACAAGGCCGACATTACCGGCGACCAGGTTGCGGTGACCAATGTGAATGCCAATGCTTACGGTGAAGAGTCCATGAATCTCAAGGCCATGAAAGGCCGGATTGATAAAGTCACCGGTGATGTGAGTCTTGAGCGGAATGTGGTCATAACTTCCGACCAGGGACGCCAGATGAAAACCGATTCGCTGGAGTGGCAAAGAGAGCAGGATCTTGTCAGCACCCCTGACAAGGTACACCTCACAGATGACAATATGGTTGTGGAAGGCACCGGGTTGCAGGCGCATCCTACCTTGAAGGATGCCAGGCTTAATTCTGATGTCAGGGCTGATATTGCCATGGAGGGGGACACGGATAATCGTATTCAGGTCACCTCGGACGGGCCGATGGAAGTTGATCAGCTGTCCATGCGGGCCATTTTTCGCGACAATGTTGTTGCAGTCGAACTGGCTTCCGGGCGCAGGATGAAAGCGGACATGATGGAAATTTATTTCGACAAGGAATCGCGCAAGATCCGCGAGATCATCTGTGTCGGCAATGTCGAACTGCATCAGGGGGTTAATGTGACCTATTCCGAGCGTCTGGTCTACAAGGCTGATCAGCAGCGGGTGGTTCTTTCAGGCAAACCCAAACTGCTTATTGATACCGGTAATGTTGACACCCAGAAGGTTTTTCAGTATTGAGAGAATGATATGGATTTGCTTGAACTTAAAGAAATTGCCAAAATTTATAACGGACGCGCCGTAGTTAACGGGCTGAGCCTTTCGGTGGGACGTTCGGAAATTGTCGGCCTTCTGGGGCCCAACGGTGCCGGCAAGACCACCAGTTTTTACATGGCTGTGGGGATTGTGCGTCCGGATCGCGGCAAGATTTTCTTTGACCAGGAAGATATTACGGCCAAACCAATCCACGAGCGTTGCCGTCTTGGAATGGGTTATCTGGCCCAGGAGCCGTCTATTTTTCGCAAGCTGACCGTACAGGAAAATATTATGGCTGTTCTGGAAACTCTCGATATTGGCCCCCGGGAGCGCCGCCGTCGTTTGCAGTCTTTGCTGGAAGAACTTAATATCGCTCATTTAGCCAGAAGCAAGGCTTATACCTTGTCGGGTGGTGAGCGGCGTCGTCTGGAGATCACGCGCGCGCTGGTCACTAATCCGTCCTTTCTTCTTCTGGACGAGCCATTTTCGGGCATCGATCCTATTGTTGTGGCCGAAGCCCAGGAAATTATTAAAGATCTCAAAAGACGAGGCCTGGGTATTTTGTTGACTGATCATAATGTCCGTGAGACGCTGTCTATTGTTGACCGGGCGTATCTGGTGGCTGAAGGGAGTATTCTGGTGTCCGGTTCGACCCAGGATTTGCTGAATGATCCCAAGGCCAGGAAGATTTATCTGGGTGAGAAGTTTTCCATGTAACTTAAGCTAATCGGTGAGGAGAGAAGTCGAATGAAGGTATCTGTCAAGAAAATTAACGCGTTAAGGCGGGAAATGCTGTTTGAGGTTCCCAAAGAGAGAGTTCAGCAAAAAACGGACGAAGTTCTTTCGGTCATGCTCAAGCACGCCAAACTGCCAGGCTTTCGCCCGGGCAAAGCTCCCAAGGCAATGGTTCAGAAGGCGCACGGAAAAGCGGCTCATGATGAAATGCTCAAGAAGCTTATTCCTGAAGTTTATCAACAAGGGCTTGTATCCGAACAGATTGATCCGATTGATCTTCCGGCCATCGATCAGGTGGAACTTGTTGATGGAGCACTCAAATTTCGTGCGCAGGTCGATCTTCGTCCTTCTGTCGAGGTCAAGAATTATAAAGGCATTAAGGTGACCAAGAAAACGGCGGAAGTCACGGATGAAGAGCTGGCCAAAACCCTGGAGATGTTCAAAAAGGGCCGGGGCCTCGATGAGAAAGCCGAACTGGACGATGCTTTTGCCAAGAGTCTCGGTTTTCCCGGAATGGAGGATCTCAAGAAGGCTCTTCGCCGCAATCTTGAGTCGGACAAGGAGCGTCAGAACAAACTTGAGGTTGAGGAACAGGTCGTTCAGGAACTGGTGAAAAACTCTGTTCTGGATATTCCGCAGTCTCTGGTTGACCGGCAGTTTCATGGCCGGCTGGAAGATTTCTACAAGCGGCTCAAGCATCACGGGATGAAGGATGAGGATATTCAGAAGCGTCTTGAGGAATCGAAAGACAATGTTCGGGAAGCCGCCGAGAAAGATGTTCGTCTTTTCCTGATCCTTCAGAAGATAGCCCAAACCGAAAATCTGGTTTCCGAGGCGGATGATAACATCGCTGCCGCAGCCATGAAATTCCTTTTACAATCAGCCCAATGGGAGGATGCAAAATGACACCCAGAAATATGCTCATTCCGATGGTGGTCGAAAATTCGGGACATGCTGAGCGCTCTTACGATATTTATTCACGCCTGCTCAAGGATCGTATTATTTTTTTGGGAACGGCTATTGATGACAATGTGGCTAACCTTATTGTGGCGCAATTGCTCTTTCTTCAGTCGGAAAGCCCTGAAAAGGATATCAGTCTTTATATCCAGTCTCCGGGCGGATCAGTCACTGCCGGATTGGCCATATATGACACCATGCAGTTTCTCAAGCCCAAGGTTTGTACGTATTGTATTGGCCAGGCTGCCAGCATGGGCGCTGTTTTGTTGACAGCGGGAGCCACCGGACGCCGGTATGCTCTGACGAATGCCAGGATCATGATCCATCAGCCCTGGGGGGGCGCGGAAGGCACCGCCAGCGATATTTCGATCCAGGCCCAGGAAATTCTCAGAATGAAAGAAAATCTTTCCAGGATTATTGCCAGGCATTGCGGACAGCCTTACGAAAAAGTTATCAAGGATTCCGACCGCGACTTTTTTATGTCTGCCCAGGAAGCCAAAGATTACGGTTTGGTCGACGAGGTTCTTAGCGGCCCGATCGTTAAAACTGTTTAGAAACGCAGGCGAACCAGGGGTTCGCCGGACAACATGGATGGGAGTATCTATGAAAAGAAATCTATTGTTAACCCCGGGGCCTTCGAAAGTTCCTGTCGAACTTTGCGCTGTGCTCGGTCAGCCGATCATTCATCACCGGACTCCCCAGTTCCAGCAGGTTCTCAAGGAAGTGACGGCCGGACTTCAGAAAGTCATTAACACGACTAGTGATGTCTATCTTCTTGCCTCCTCAGGAACAGGGGCGATGGAAGCGGCGGTAGCCAATCTGGCGTCGCCCGGTGAGAAAGTGATTACCGTTGAATATGGAAAGTTTGGCGAACGCTGGGCCGCACTGGCCAAGGCCTATAAATTGAATGCTGTTACGGTCAAGATTCCCTGGGGACGTACCATCACCCCGGATGAGGTCAAGACTGTCCTCCTCGAGCATCCGGACGCGAAGGCGATCTTTCTGACACAGTGTGAGACATCCACCTCGGCAACGCCTGATATGGCGGCTATCGGGGAGGTAGTCAGAAAAACGTCCGCGGCGTTGGTTGTTGATGCCGTCAGTGCACTGGGTACTGAGCCCATGATGATGGATGCCTGGGGTGTAGACGTCGTTTGTTCCGGTTCGCACAAGGGGTTCATGCTTCCTCCGGGCGTCGGTATTGTTGCGGTCAGTCCGAAGGCCATTGCCCTTATGGAAGCTTCGTCGAATATCCGGTTTTATTTTGATCTGCGCAAGTCCCGCAAGGCCTTTGCGGATACTGATACGCCTTTTACGCCTGCGATCAGCATAGTCATTGCCCTTAACGAAGCGGTCAAGATGCTTCTCGCGGAGGGGCTCGAGAAGAAGCAGGAATATTATTTGCTTATGGCGAAAGCTGTCTGGGCCGCGACCGAGGCTCTGGGGCTCAAGGTGTTTGCCCAGCCGGAGTTTCGTTCAAGAGGGTTGACTGCCATTATGATTCCTGAGGCCCTGAATCCCAAAAAACTGGTGAAGACCATGCGGGATGTGCACGGCATTACCATGGCCGGAGGCCAGGGGGATCTGGATGGAAAAACAATACGTATTGCCCATATGGGTGCTGTTGATGAGTACGATATTATGACCGGACTCTCCTGCCTTGAAAAAGTATTGTACCAGGCCGGACACAAGTTCGAGCTGGGTGCAGGCCTGGCTGCGGCGCAAAAAGTTTTTAATAAATGAACGGGATGACCTACGCGAGGTTCTTATGACCAAGATCAGGATACTGGTAAGCGACAAGCTGGCGGAAGAAGGTTTGAGCATACTTCGGGAGAATGATATTTTTGAAGTTGATTGCAAATATGACCTGAAGCCTGATGCGCTTAAGGCGATCATTGCTGATTATGACGCCTTGATTGTCCGCAGCGGAACCCAGGTGACGGCGGATATTATTTCTGCGGCAACCCGTTTGAAGGTTGTGGGCCGCGCGGGGGTTGGTCTGGATAATGTGGACTTGAAAGCGGCGACTCAGAAAGGGATTATTGCCATGAATACGCCCGGCGGCAATACCACTTCCACCGCCGAGCATGCTTTTAGCCTGATCATGGCCCTGGCGCGTAATATCCCGCAGGCACATGGATCCATGAAGACCGGTAAATGGGAACGCAACAAGTTTCAGGGTGTTGAATTGTACGGCAAGACACTCGGCGTCATTGGTCTGGGGCGTATCGGTTCGACTGTGGCCAAGTTTGCCCAGGGTTTCGGGATGAACATCAAGGCGTATGATCCGTTTTTGTCAGCCGAGATGGCCGCACGCAGGGGGATTGCCGTTTCTCCTCTTGAAGAAATTTTCAGGACTTCCGATTTTATTACAATTCATGTCCCCAAAACGGATGAGACCAAGGGGATGATCTCGGATAAAGAGATCGCCCTTATGAAGAAGTCCGTTCGTCTGGTTAATTGTGCCCGGGGTGGCATTATTGATGAAGGGGCTTTGGCCAGGGCGCTCGAGAGCAAGCGGATTGCCGGGGCTGCATTGGATGTTTTTGATGACGAGCCCCCGCCCGCGGATTCTCCGCTGCTCAAATTCGACAACTGTATCGTAACGCCTCACCTTGGCGCCTCTACCGCGGAGGCTCAGGTGAATGTGGCCATCGAGGTGGCTCAATCTGTACGGGATGCTCTGCTGGGCAAGGGTATTCGCAATGCTGCAAACTTTCCTTCGCTGGATGAGGAATCATACAAGATCCTTGAGCCGTATATCGATCTTGGCGACAAGCTGGGCAAGTTTGCCGGACAGCTCGTGCATGGAGGCATCAGTGCGCTGAAGATTTCGTACAGCGGGATCCTGACCAAATACAATGTCCTTCCGGTCACTATGGCCATTGCTCATGGTGTGTTGAAACCGATTCTGGTTGATAATATCAATGCGGTCAATTCCCTGGACATTGCCAAGGAACGGGGTATTGATCTGCAGGAAATCCTTTCGAATTCGGAGGGAGAGTATGTCAACTGTGTTGTCTTGCAGATAGTCACCGACAAGGAAACCCTGGAAGTGTGGGGAACATTGTCTCCCAACAAAAAACCCAGAATCGTCAAGGTCAACAATGTTTATGTCGAAGCCGTGCCATCAGGCACGATCCTCTTTATTCGCAACAACGATGTTCCCGGTATTGTTGGCGCAGTGGGGGTGGCTCTGGGCAATGCGGGCATCAATATTGCTTATATTACTTTTGGCCGGGAAAAAGAGGGGGCCACTGCTGTCAGTGTCGTTAATGTTGACGGAGAGATCCCGGCTGCCGTGGTCGATGGTTTGCGGCAAACCGCAGGAATTCAGTTTGTAAAGGTTCTAAAGGTATAAGCTGTTTTATATGGGCGATTTTATTGATATATTTGTTTTCGGGATATTTGACGCGTTTGGTCCTTATGCGCTTGCGTCGCTTGCTTTGTCTTTTTCGTTTTTTGTTTTTTTAAGAAAGAACCCGTCTTTCCGGCGCGTTTTTATCTGGTCTTTCACGTCGGCTTTTTTGTTGTTTTCTTTTGTATTCTTCTGGGGAGTTGCTCAGCGTCTGCTTGAGGATTCCTGGTTGGCTTTTTTGCCTGGAGCCATGAGTATGCTTGTTTGTGGCGGACTGATTTTTTATTCGGCATTGTTTGTGTCCAAATGGTGTGGTTTGTATGGAATAGGTCCCCGGCGTGAATTTGAACTCCTGGCCTTGCCGCGAATCAGCTGGCCTCCGGCTTTTGCGGCACTGGCGGCTGTGGTATTGGCTTTGTTATGGGCCTGGACTGCTGCTGTCTGGCCGCCCAGTTATCACGTGAGTGCGTTGGCCTTAAATGTTGTTTTTCCGGGGAGAGCTGTCGGTATTTTATTTGCTCTTTTCGTGTATCAGTTGTTCAAGTGCTTTCTTTTGATTGCCCTGCCATTGATGGGTGAGGCTTTACTCGAAATGGCGCAGCGGCCGCAGGGGCTTGGCCGGTATCGTTCTTTGTTGTTGGCTGTGTCAGCCGCTTTTTTGGGAGCGGTCGGGATCGGACTATTTTTTCTTTTGTGAAACAGCATATCAGGAAGACAGGTAAATAATGAACATAGTGGTGGTCGGGGCCCAGTGGGGGGATGAAGGTAAAGGCAAGCTGATCGACATTCTTTCGAAAGATGTGGACGTTACCGTCCGCTATCAGGGCGGAAGTAATGCCGGGCATACGGTGATTGTTGGTCAGGAACGCTATGTTTTTCATCTACTTCCTTCCGCGATCTTGCGCGACGGAAAAGTGTGTGTGATCGGCAACGGTGTTGTGGTTGATCCCAAGGCCCTGCTCGAAGAAATCGACGGCTTGAAAAAGCGCGGCATCAGGGTTACACCCGACAAGCTCAAGATTGCGGTCAACAGTCACGTGGTCATGCCGTATCATCGTATTCTTGACGGGTTACGCGAAAACATCCGGGAACACAAGATAGGTACCACAGGACGCGGGATTGGCCCTTGTTATGCGGATAAAGTCACTCGTTGCGGGATACGTATGGTGGATTTGATGAATCCGCGTGTCTTTTCGGCCAAGCTGAAAGATAATCTGAAAGAAAAGAACGAATACTTCAAAAAGGTTTTCTCCCAGGAAGGGTTTTCGTTTGATTCCATTCATGACGAATACCAGGCCTACGCGCGCCGGCTTAAGCCGTATGTCTGTGATACCGCTTTGTTTATTAATGATGCCATCAATCGTAAATCGTCCGTTCTTTTCGAAGGCGCCCAGGGGGCTTTTCTTGACATTGATTTCGGGACCTATCCTTTTGTTACTTCTTCCAACACAACTGTTGGTGGAGCTGCCAGCGGGAGTGGAGTTGCGCCTACCAGGATTGACAAGGTGATTGCTGCGGTCAAGGCCTATACAACGCGAGTTGGTGAGGGGCCTTTCCCTACCGAGTTCGGCAAGGAGATGGATGACGAGATTCGCTCGCGCGGCAAGGAATTCGGGGCTACAACCGGAAGAGCTCGCCGCTGTGGCTGGTTTGACAGCGTACTTGTACGTTACGCTGCCATTACCGGAGGGTTTGATGAACTGGCCATTATGAAGCTGGATGTTCTTGATGAACTCAAGACCATCCGGTTGTGTACGGGTTACAAATATAAAGGCAAGCTTTTTAGCGATTTCCCGCATGATTACGAAGTTCTTTGCGGGGCCAAGCCTGTTTACGAGGAAATGCCGGGCTGGCAGAAGCCTTTGGGCGCTATTCGTGAGTTTTCCAGGCTTCCCGTACAGGCGCGTTCTTATATCAAGCGTCTGGAAGCTTTGGTCGGTGTTCCGATCAAATATATTTCTATCGGATCGGAACGTGATGAAATTATTGTCCGTTAGGCTATTTCGGTGTAAAGATTGCCTTTGTGCAGCTTGACTTTGCCAATTGGCTATGTTAGTTTGAAAAAAATCAAGAGGATTTCTATGAATGTCCGGATGTCTTCTCTGCACTATTGCTTCTCTTTTTTGTTGCTGGTTTTCGTTTGTTCCGGTTGTGCCGCTTTCTCCGGAAAAGGGCGTCTGGCTGAATCTGAAAAGATCACTTATCTCAAGAACGAGTTAAGCGAGATGGAACGTGCCCAGAAGGATCTTGAGGATCGCCTGGCCAACGAGATTGCAGACAAGGAAGTTCGTATCGAAATGCTGGAGAAAGGCCTTGTAATTTCATTTGTTGCTGAGGTTCTGTTTGACTCGGGGCGCTCGGAGCTCAAGCCCAATTCTTTTGCCAGGCTTGAGAAAGTTGCCGCTGTTCTGGGCTCGACAGTTCCTGATCTGGATGTCGGAATAGAGGGGCATACGGATAACGAATCGATCAGTCGCTCGGGCTGGAAGTCCAACTGGGAACTTTCGGTTGCCCGGGCCTTGAGTGTTTTGCATCATTTAACCGGAAAGGGCGTTGCTCCGCAGCGCCTTGCGGTGATCGGTTATGGCGAGTACCGTCCGGTGATCTCTAATGACACAAAAGAAGGCCGTCAGCGAAACCGCCGGGTCGAAATTGTCATTCTGCCCCGGTTGACAAAAGATGGTTCTGTGCAGCATTAACCCTGAATAAGGTTTTCCTGGTGAAAAACTTTGTTATCGGATTGATTCTGGTTTCGGCAATTATCAGTTTTATCCTGCTTTTTCGTTTTAATCGCGAGAATGCGGATGTCACCAAAATTCTTGAGCAGGAACGTTACAGCCGAATGATTGCCGAAGAAGAGCTGCAAAAGAGTGAATATCGCATAAAAAAGCTTGAAGCGGATTTGCAGACAACTCAGGTGAAGCTTTCCAAAAGCCAGGAAGTGCTGGATAAGGAAAAGAGCCAGGCCGCCAGGTTAAAAAGTCAGATGCAGGAGCTGGATCGCGCGAAGTCTTCTTTAGAGAAGGATCTTGAGCTTGCCAGGAAAGAAAAAGCTTTGCTGGATTCCCGGGCTGCCCAATCCGCTTTGGTGGAAGATGCGGGCATGAATGAGGGCTCGCAAACGAACCCTGTTTCTTCACCGTAGTTTTTGCAGACTTTAAATTGCCTTGGGCACATACGTCGCAGGCAAAAACTGGTATGGGGGATTCTATCCCCCATTTTTTTGGTGGAACCATGAAGAATAATGCCGGAAAGCTTGTTCCTGTTCATATCGCTGTTATCATGGATGGTAACGGAAGATGGGCTAAATCGCGTGGTTTGTCGCGTCCGCAGGGGCATCTGGAAGGTGTCAAAAGAGTCGACGAGATTGTTTTGGAAGCTAGCAGGCTGGGCGTCAAGGTTTTGACCCTGTATACGTTCTCTACCGAGAACTGGTCAAGGCCGGAGGCCGAGGTTAATATGTTGATGCGCACCCTGATTATGGCTCTTGAATCAAAGCTGAAGAAGTTGCACGACAACGGGGTTGTTTTCAGGCATTGCGGTCGTCGGCAGGGTGTGCCGCCTGCGGTTCTTGCTGTTTTTGACCGGGCCATGCAGAAAACCGCCGGCAATACCGGGCTGGTGCTCAATGTGGCCTTTAATTATGGCAGTCGTCAGGAGATTCTGGATGCCGTGCGGTCTGTTTCTTTGGATTGTGTTTCCGGGAAATTAACTCCGGGTGAGATTACAGAGGATTTGATTTCCTCGCGCCTTTACACGGGAGGGCTGCCCGATCCGGATTTGCTTATACGGACTTCCGGTGAAATCAGGATCAGCAACTTTTTGTTATGGCAGCTATCGTATGCCGAATTTTATTTTGTGGACAAATTCTGGCCTGATTTCGATGCGGCGGAACTTAACAAGGCGGTTGCCGAGTTTCAGCGGCGTTCCCGTCGTTTCGGGGCGGTTTCCGGAACCGGGGTGGAGGATTCCAGATGAGTTATTCGCGACTGATTAGCAGTGTAATCGGGGTAGGAGTTACCACCCTGGCTATTTTTAATCCATTTGTTTTTATTCTTCTCGCTCTTTTTTTGACTGCCGGTGGTCTTTACGAATTTTTTTATCTGATCAAGAAGAAAGACATTCCTATCTACAGTTACACCGGAATCTTTATCGGACTTCTGATTCCTTTATCTATCTTTTTCCGATTTGAGCTGACAAGAAATTGGGAATTGCTGTTTATTGTTTGCGGTTTCCTGCTTATACTTCTTATGCAGTTTGCGCGTAACGATAATCGTAACGCGATTCTTGGTCTTTCCACGACTATGTTCGGGGTTATTTATGTGTCGTGGTTTTTCAGTTTTCTGGTCAAGATTCGTCTTCTTTTGCCTGGTATGGAAGGCGCCAAGCTGCTGGCATTCATTATCCTTGTGACCAAAGCCGGAGATGTCGGCGGCTATCTGATTGGCAGTGCTTTTGGTAAGCATCCGCTCTTGCCCAGAGTCAGTCCGAACAAATCGGTGGAGGGGACGTTGGGCGGACTTTTTCTGAGCGCTCTGGTAGCGGTTTTGTGTCGTTCCTGGCTTCCGCCGGTTCCATATTTTACAGTTTCACTTGTTGCGTTGATGGGGTGTTTTTTCGGAGGACTTGGTCAGTTGGGGGATCTTTCCGAGTCTTTGCTTAAGCGAGATTGTAATGTCAAGGATTCGGGGCGATTACTGCCAGGGATGGGAGGGGTGCTGGATATTATTGACAGTCTTTTATTTTCCGCACCTGCCTTTTATTTGTATATGAGTTCAACATTAACTCAGCTCTAATATTCATGCCCAGGAAACGCGTTGTAATTCTCGGTTCGACAGGATCTGTGGGCATCAATACTCTTGATGTTATCGCACGGATGCCGGAGCGTTTCGAGGTTCTTGCTTTAAGTGCTTTTAACAATAAATTACTTTTTGCACGGCAGCTCAGGCAGTTTAAACCCCGCTATGCTGCTATAGCTCCCGAGCATATTGATTTTGTAGCAAAAGCCAGCGGCGTAACCCGAAGAAAGATATCGGATACTTCGCCTGATTCCTTGTCCCGGATGGCGGCTCTCAAGGAGGCGGATATTGTGGTGATTGCCCTGACTGGTGCAGTTGCGCTGGATCCTTTTCTGGCGGCGGCCCGGGCGGGAAAAACAATTGCACCGGCCAACAAGGAAGCGCTGGTGATCGCCGGTCATATTATTATGCAAGCGGCCGCACAGAGCGGCGCCAGGGTAATCCCTGTGGACAGCGAGCAAAGCGCCATATTCCAGTGTTTGCACGATTGTGATCCGTTGTCTGTCCGGGCGCTGCATCTGACCGCATCCGGGGGAGCTTTGCGCGGTCTTCCGCGGCGCGAGCATGACAAGGTTTCTGTTGACCGGATCCTGGCGCATCCGCGCTGGAAGATGGGAACCAAAATTACTGTTGATTCAGCCACACTAATGAACAAAGGCTTTGAGGTGATTGAAGCCATGCGTTTGTTTAATATGAGTGTGGATAAAGTTAAAGTTCTTGTGCATCCTGAAGCGATTATTCATTCGCTGGTCGAGTTTGTGGATGGAGCCTGGCTGGCACAGTTGGGTATTACCGATATGCGACTTCCTTTGCAGTATGCCTTGACGTATCCCCGGCGGATGAAAAGTGCGCTCAAGCCACTTGATCTGGCCTCCATAGGTAAATTGCATTTTGAGCTTCCGGACACCAAATCATTTCCTGCTCTTGAGCTGGCTTATTATGCTGCCCGCAAAGGCGGGACATTCCCGGCCGTTCTCAATGCCGCCGATGAAGTTGCTGTAGAAGCTTTCTTAAAAAATCGCATTCGGTTAAGCGGGATTTTCCGACTGGTTGAAAAGACGGTTATGGCGCATCGTAGTGTTGCGGCACCTTCACTTGAGGATATCCGCTGTGCGGATGCCTGGGCGCGTTTGAAAACTGAAGATTTTCTGAAGGGAATAAAATGATGATTCTTGTTTTTGCAGTCATTCTCGGACTTTTGATTATCGTGCACGAAGCAGGGCATTATTTCGCTGCTAAAAAGCTTGGAGTCAGGGTTGAGGAGTTCGCTTTGGGTTTTGGTCCCAAACTGACGTCCTGGACATTTGACGGCACCAGTTTCCGGTTATGCCTGATTCCTTTGGGTGGTTATGTAAAAATGTCTGGCGATGAGCGTGGTAAATGTCAGGGGGCCTCGGATGAGTTTTTTACCAAGTCTCCAGGGCACAGGGCGTTGATCGCGGTTATGGGGCCGGTGGTTAACTATGTTTTTGCTTATGTCTGTTTCACTCTTGTGTTTATGCTTGGCTATCTGGATATGGATGCAGCCGTGACAGCCATGCCGGCACGCATAGGCACTGTGATCAGCGGCTCTCCGGCGGCTTTGGCGGGCTTGCGCTCAGGCGATACCATCCTGGCGGTTAATGGAACGACGGTGTCTGGTTGGGGGGAGATGCAGGATATTATAGCTGATGCCAAGGGTGCCCCCTTGCAGTTATCCCTTGACCGCGCAGGAGAGGCGACGGCCCTGCAAGTTGTTCCAGTGGTAGAAAAGGGTAAAGATCTGTTCGGGAGGGAACGTCCGGTTTCCAGAATTGGTATCAAACCTGACGAAGATATCAAGCCGGACAGCCGTTTTGTCCGCCGATACGGTTTCGGGCGTGCGTTGGTTGAAGGGGCTAAAGAACTCTGGATGGTGACAGCAAAAACTTACCAGGCATTCTGGCAGATGATAACCGGACAGCGTGCTGCCCGTGAGGGAATGACCGGATTGATCGGGATTTTCTTTATCATCAAGTTCGCTGCCGGAGTCGGCTTCGCTTTTCTTCTGCACATCGTAGGGGTTATCAGCGCCAGTCTGGCGATTTTTAACCTTCTGCCGCTTATCCCGCTGGACGGGGGGCATATTTTTCTTAACGGACTGGAGAAGTTGCGCGGGCGTCCGTTATCTGATAAAGCGGATGATCTTTTGAATAAAGCCGGTTTCGCCCTTATTATTGTACTGGCTGTTTTTGTTTTTTATCTGGACTTTGAACGCATTGGCCTAATTGATAAAATATTATCCTTCCTGCCAACGAAAGGTTGACGATGAATAACAACAATAATAACGGGAGTATTAATGACTACGAAGAAGTTAAGTCCCGTATACATCGTTATCTGATCTCGAAGACCGACTTTCTTAAAGTCAAAGATTCTCTGAACGAAGACCAGCTACGCTTGTTTGTTGACCGGTCCGTAACCAGTCTTTGCAAAGAGATTGAAATGGAAGTCTCCTTCGAGAATCGCGCCCGGCTCATTCGTGAGCTGGCCAGTGCGGTCATGAGTCTGGGTCCGATACGTCCTTTCATGGAAGACAATGATGTCACCGAGATCATGATCAACGGTTACAAGCAGGTTTATATCCAGAAGGCCGGACATATTTTAAAGACAGACGTCAGGTTTGACGACAATGCCCATCTTATGCATACCATACAAAAGATGCTGGCGTCCTCAGGCTCAAGCCGGCGTGTGGATGAATCCCAGCCTTATGTTGATTTTGCGATGCCCGACGGGTCACGTATCAATGTGATCATTCCTCCTTGTTCCATTATTGGTCCGATTATCACAATTCGTAAATTTTCGCGGGACATAGGAACAGTTGAAAACCTGATTGAACTGGGAACCATGAGTCCGCAGATTTCCACCTTTCTGCTGGCGGCGGTTAAAGCCAAGTTGAATATTATTTTTTGCGGAGCGACGGGGTCTGGCAAGACGACCATGCTCAATGTTCTTTCTCGCCATATTCCGGAGGAAGAGCGCATTATCACTATCGAGGATACGGCTGAGCTGCGGCTTTTGCAGGAACATGTGGTGGCGCTGCAGTCCAAGGCGGTCAATATCGAAGGCAAGGGCCTGGTTTCGATCAGGGATCTTTTTGTCAATTGTCTGCGTATGCGTCCGGACCGTATCATTATTGGTGAGGTTCGCGGAGAAGAAATTCTGGATATGATCCAGTCGATTTCTTCAGGGCATTCCGGTACCATGGCCATCATTCACGCGGATTCTCCCGAAGAATGCTTTAACCGTATGATCACCATGATGCTCATGTCGGGGATTCGCCTGAGCGGGGATCAGATCCGGCGGCAGATCGCGACTTCCATTGATCTTATCGTTTACGTCGAGTTATTCATGGATGGTGTTCGCCGGGTGGTCAATGTGACTGATTTAAGGTTTGACCGGGAAAGGGATTTGGCCACACTGGAAGATGTTTTTGTTTTTGTCCGGGATCGTATTGAAGATGATGGCAAGGTGCATGGTCACTGGAAAATGAATCGCAAACTGCCATCGTTTCATGATAAATTTGTTAAACGTAATGTCCGGCTTCCGGAAGATTTCTTTTCAGCCTAGAGAGGTAATTATGAAATGGTCGCAGTATTTTATTCCAACGATTAAAGAGGTCCCTGCCGGAACAGAGGCCGCCAGCCATCGCCTGCTTCTGCGGGCAGGTCTTGTGCACATGCTGACTTCCGGAGTTTATTCCTATCTGCCTTTGGGTTTGCGTGTATTGGGCAAGATTTCCGAGATTATCCGCAAGGAAATGAACGCGGCGGGAGCACATGAACTCCTTATGCCAGCGCTTCAGCCGCTGGATGTCTGGCAGAAAACCGGCCGGGATAAAACTCTGGCCGAGGTTATGATCCAGTTTAATACCAAGCGCGGAACGGCCATGTGTCTGGGGCCTACTCATGAGGAAATTATTACCGATCTGGTCAAAGCTTTTGTTCATTCCTATCGCCAGCTTCCCGTCACACTGTATCAGATTCAGACCAAGTTTCGAGATGAAACACGTCCGCGTTTTGGTGTAGTCCGGGCTTGCGAGTTTATCATGAAAGACGCTTATAGTTTTGACACCAGCATGGCCGGATTACAGAAGAATTACGATGCCATGTTTCAGGCATACAAAAATATTTTTGCCCGCTGCGGTCTGGATCCGGTTATTGCCGAGGCGGATTCGGGGGCCATGGGGGGGCGTGTTTCTCATGAGTTTCTTGTCCCTGCCCCGATTGGCGAGGATAAGGTCAAGGCGGCAGATGGCACTGAACAGCAGTGTATTGAAGTTGGGCATATTTTTCAGCTGGGAACGAAATACTCCGAAGCCCTTGGCGCTCTTTATGTTGACGAACAGGGCAAACAGCATCCTTTAATCATGGGATGTTACGGGATCGGGGTAAGCCGTCTTTTGGCAACTATAATTGAAGTCCATCATGATGAAAAGGGGATTGTCTGGCCTTTGGCGGTTGCACCTTTCTCGGTCGAAATCCTGCCTTTGCAGACGACCGATCCACAGGTCATGTCATTGGCGCAGTCTTATTATGATGAGTTGACAAAATCGGGGATTGATGTTTTAATGGACGACCGCGATGAAAGCGCAGGCTTCAAGTTCAATGACGCCGATCTTGTCGGGATACCTTTGCGCATTGTTATCGGCAAGCGCAGCCTTGCCCAGGGAGCGGTCGAAATCAGGTCGCGTTCCTGTGCGGCTTCCGAGACGGTTGCTTGTGAGAATGTGTTGGCCAGGATCAAATCGTTGATGTCACAATGAGGCAATAATTTTGGATACAGAAGACCTGAAACAGACTGTTGCAAAGATAGCCGAAGCAAAAGCAGCCGGATTGGGTCTTGATCTTGTCGAAACAGCTCTTAGTGTATCCCGCAATGGTGTTTCGATCCGTTTGTATGCCGACCGCCCGACAGGCGGTGTTACGATAGATGACTGTTCGTCCCTTAATCGTCAGGTTGACGAGCAGATCTATGAGGAAGTTCTTCCTGACGGCAAATATACTCTCGAAGTATCTTCCCCGGGGCTTGATCGCGATTTGTTGGGATATCGTGATTTCCGCCGGGTTGTTGGCCGGGATGTGCTGGTTTTTCTGGCTGAGGCGTGTAACGGCAAGACACAGTGGCAGGGAGAGCTGGTGGATGTCACTGAAGAACATTTTGTGATAAGGACGAAGAAAGAGGACTGCCTGATCCCGTTCTGCGTTCTGAAAAAAGGTAAACAGGTAATTATTTAGGAGTACTGACTCATGGAAAGCGAACTGATGGCCATCCTGGAACAGATCGAACGCGATAAAGGCATCAGCAAGGATGTCCTTATTCAGGCGGTAGAGGCCGCGGTCGCTTCGGCCGCACGCAAGGTCTGGACTGTAGACAAGGAAGAAGATGTTACAGCAAAACTTGACCTGAAGAGCGGCAAGATTACAGCCTATGCTAACGGACAGGAAATTCGCTCCAGCGAATTTGGTCGTATCGCGGCGCAAACAGCCAAACAGGTTGTTTTCCAGAAGATCCGCGAAGCGGAAAAAGATGTTATTTATGCCGAATACAGTGCCCGTCTCGGGGCTATTATTTCGGGTAGCGTTTACCGTTTTGATCGCGGCAATGTGATTGTGGATCTGGGCAAGGCTGAAGCCATTATCCCGCGCAGCGAGATGTGCGGCAAGGAAGAGTTCCGTCAGGGAGATCGTGCCCGTGCTCTTGTCCTTGAGGTTCAGCGTGAGTCACGTGGCCCGCAGATTATTCTTTCCCGTGCGCATCCAAATTTTGTCAAGCGCCTGTTTGAACTGGAAGTCCCCGAGATTTTTGAAGGTATTATCGAGGTCAAGGCCATTGCCCGCGATCCGGGCGAGCGGACGAAGATTTCGGTTTATTCCAAGGATGATAAGGTTGATTGCGTTGGAGCATGTGTGGGGATGCGCGGTTCACGGGTCAAGAATATTGTCAATGAACTGCACGGGGAAAAGATTGATATTGTACGGTATTCGTCTGATATCAAGGAATACATCCAGGCGGCTCTTTCTCCCGCTGAGATTTCCCAGATTCAGCTTCTTCCCGCAGAGAAAAAGGTTAATATTATCGTCGCTGACGATCAGCTTTCCATTTCGATCGGGCGTTACGGACAGAATGTTCGCCTGGCCAGCAAGCTTGTAGGCTGGGAGCTGGACATTTTTTCTGCCAAACAATGGGAAGAGCATCTCAAGGCGGGGACTGAACAGACAGAAGAAGTCATTGAAGAGGTTGTCGAAGAAAAAACATCCGAACAGCCTGCGGGAGAACTTTCCGATGCGCAGGATAATGACGAGGCAAGCGAAGATAAATAGAATTTTACCACTGCTTTTATACGCGGAGAAAGACATTAATTATGCTTTTGCGTGACCTGGCCAAAAAGATTAATATTACCGAAGATGTCCTTATTTCCACCCTGAAAAACATGAAGTTAAGGGTCAAGGGCGAAGACCAGGAGTTGAGTCCGGCGGTTATCGCTCTGTTGAAAGGGGAGTTGGAAGAAAAAGGACTTTTGGTCAAGGAAGCGCCCAAAAAGCCGGTTCGCAAGCCTGCAGTCAAGAAAGCTCCTGTAGCTGCCGCTGCCAAAGAGGCAAAGCTTAAGAACGAGTCTGATCCCGTTAAGCTTCCTAACGAAGTTGAGCTTCCAGCTCCGGTTATTTCTTCGCAGGAAATTTCCCGGATCGGAACTGAGACTGAAAATGAACCGCAGCCGTCGGCAGCAGATATTCAGGCACAGGACAAGAAGCCTGTCCAGGTGCTCCGGCAGAATCTGCCCAAGGTTGCTCGTTTGTCCGATCTGGAAAATGTTCCTGTTGTCGAGTCTGTGCCGGCAGCACCTGTGGTTGCCCAGGATTCTCGCCAGTTTGAAACGGTGACTGAGGAAAGAGTCACTTACGAAAATGGTAAAAAAGTTGTTACCAAAGTTACCCGAAAGATTGTCAAGAATGCAGCGCCTCAGCCGGAATTTGTGGCGGTCAAGCCTTTGACGCATGGCAAGAAACGTATTGATCCCTCCTCACCTGATGGGGCCAGGCCGTATCAGCCATCCAAAACCGATGTCAAACTTCCGGATGCACCTCCGCCACCCGAGCTTAAACGTGATGGTCCGTTGCAGGATCTGGAGATTAAGTTGCCTGTTTCGGTTGGTGATCTGGCGTTCAAGCTTCAACAGAAAGCCAATGCCTTGCTCAAGATTCTTATGGGCACGGGTGTTTTTGCCAATATCAACCAGAATCTCGGGGAAGAATTGGCAGGAAAACTTTGTCGCGAGTTTGGTTATAATCTGGTGCAGGCTAAAACATCCGAGCAGCAGCAGATGGCCACGCATGAGCAGGAAAAAGATGATCCTTCCCTTTTGTTGCCGCGAGCGCCTGTGGTGACATTTATGGGACACGTTGATCACGGAAAGACTTCATTGCTCGATGCGATCCGCAAAACGAAAGTCGCAAATAGTGAGCATGGAGGAATCACCCAGCATATTCAGGCTTATTCTGTGCATATTCCGCGTGGCACGATTACTTTTCTTGATACTCCTGGCCACGCGGCCTTTACGGCCATGCGTTCCCGCGGAGCACATATTACCGATATTGTAGTTCTGGTTGTGGCGGCTAACGAAGGGGTTATGCCCCAGACGATTGAAGCTATTGATCACGCTCGTGCAGCGGGAGTTCCGATTGTGGTCGCGCTCAACAAGGTTGATCGTCCTGATGTCGATATAGATGCTGCCAAAAAGCAGCTGATGCAGCATGAGCTTATGCCTGAAGACTGGGGCGGGAAGACGGTGATGATTCCTGTTTCCGCACATACCGGACAG
This sequence comes from Candidatus Omnitrophota bacterium, assembly GCA_903944345.1. Classification (GTDB taxonomy): domain Bacteria; phylum Omnitrophota; class Gorgyraeia; order Zapsychrales; family Fredricksoniimonadaceae; genus CAJARJ01. Next base: position 119,898 of record CAJARJ010000012.1, on the reverse strand, counting down.
GGGATTGACCAGTTGCTCGAAATGATTTTGCTTGAGTCAGAGATGTTGGAACTTAGAGCGAATCCTTCTAAAAAGGCCGCTGGTATTGTTGTCGAAGCACATATGAGTGCCGGCAAGGGGGCAATGGCCACGTTGATTGTTCAAAGTGGAACATTAAAAGAAGGTGATATTCTGGTGGTTGGTCCGTATTACGGAAGAGTTAAGGCTATGTTTGACGACCGCAAGCGGAATGTGCGCGAAGCGGGGCCTTCACGTCCGGTCGAGGTTCTTGGGCTATCAGCGGTTCCTGAGGCGGGAGAGAAGTTTTTTGTCGTCCAGGATGAGCGGACAGCCCGTGATATTGCGGCTGAGCGTGAAGAAAAGCTCAAGGCGGAACGTCTGCGCTCTACCTCCAAGGTTACCCTCGAGGATGTGTTGGCCAAACGTCTTACCGGAGAGGTCAGGGATCTGAATATTATTCTTAAGGCGGATGTGCAGGGTTCACTCGAGGCTATTCGTGATTCTCTGTTGAAAATACCGGCCGAGAACAAGGAAGTCGCCATCCGTTTTATTCATACAGCTGTAGGCAGTATCAATTCTTCGGACATCATCCTGGCGGCGGTTTCGAAAGCGATCATTATTGCTTTTAATGTGCCCACCAGTTCGGATGCCGAGGACGAATTGCTCAAGACTTCGGTCGAGATCAGAAAATACAATATTATTTATGACGCGGTCAATGATGTGAAGTCTGCTCTTGAAGGTCTTCTGCGTCCCGAACTCAAGCGTCATTTTATTGCACGGGCCGAAATTCGTCAGGTGTTCAAGCTTTCCAAGTCGGGCACTGTTGCGGGTTGCTTTATGCTCAAAGGCAAAATGAAGCAGAAACTGGACGTGGATGTGATACGTAATACGGAAGTTATCCATACCGGAAAGATTTCCGCTCTCAAGCGCTTCAAGGACGATGTGCGGGAAGTCAATGAAGGGTTTGAATGCGGAATTTCTGTCAGCGGTTTTGACAAGTACCAGGTAGGCGATCTTATTGAGGCATTCCAGATCGAGCAGATCGCACGCAAACTATGATACAGACGGTTTTCAGTGGAATGCGGCCAACCGGCAAGCTTCATCTTGGCCATCTTGTCGGAGCGCTTCAGAGCTGGGTCACCCTTCAGGAAACGCATCGTTGTGTCTATTCTATAGTGGACTGGCATGCTCTGATGGGTGAATATGAAAACACCTCCCGTATCAAGGCCGACATTCTTGATATGGCCATTGACTGGTTGGCTTGCGGTGTTGATCCCGAGCGTTCGATTGTTTTTGTCCAGTCCCGTGTTCCTGAACATCTGGAATTACAGATGGTTCTTTCCTGCCTGACACCGCTCGGATGGCTTGAACGTAATCCTACTTACAAAGAGCAATTACGCGAAATTACTTCCCGCGATTTGCAGACGTACGCCTTTCTTGGTTATCCGGTTTTGCAGGCGGCCGACATTCTTCTTTACAAAGCCCAGGCTGTTCCAATTGGAGAAGACCAGCTGCCGCATCTGGAGTTGACCAGGGAAATTGCGCGCAGATTCAATTTTATATATAAACGCGAGTTTTTTACGGATTGCAAGGCTATCTTGACGCCTACATCGCGTTTATTGGGCATGGATGGGCGCAAGATGTCCAAGAGTTATCAGAATGCCATTAATCTTTCCGATTCTCCGGAAGAGATAGTCAAAAAAGTTCGCAGCATGATCACGGATCCCAGGCGTATACGTCTGACCGATCCCGGGCATCCCCAGGAGTGTAATGTTTTTTCGTATTACAAGGCTTTTTGCCCCGAGCGGGCCGAGGACGTCATTTCCTGGTGTTCCGGTGCAACCAAAGGTTGTACGGACTGTAAAAAGATTTTAGCTGAGGCCATTATCGAGTATTTGCGTCCGATTCGCGAGCGTCGTACCAGGCTCACCCAGGATCTTTCTTATGTTCAGAATATTCTGGATCGGGGAGCCGAGCAGGCCCGTCTTCTGGCTCAGGCTACCATGCGCGAGGTTCGGGAGGCGGTTTTCGGATGAGCTGCAAACTTCATCTCGACTTTTTTGAGGGGCCTCTTGATCTGTTATTGTATCTCATCAAAAAAGACGAGATCAATATCTATGATATCCCTATCGTAGCCGTCACCGAGCAATATATCCAGTATATAGAAGTCATGAAGATGATGGATCTTGACGGGATTGGCGAGTTTCTGGTGATGGCGGCCGAACTGTTGCGGATCAAGTCCAGAATGCTGCTTCCTCCGGATCCCTCTGCCGAGGAAGAACAGGAAGATCCTCGCGCTGAACTGGTGCGCAAGATCGAAGAATATCAGCGTATTCGTGAGGCCGCCGAAGAGTTGCGCCTTCGCGGAGAGCAACGTTCTGACCTTTTCCCCCGCAGGATTGACACCGAGGCTGCCCAGCAGATCCGGGAAGAATCCAAAGAGGTTTATTTTGAAGCCAATCTTTTTGACCTGGTCACATCCCTGAGCAAAGCTCTTCAGAGAAAACCCGAGAAGACCACTTACGAAATTGTGCGTGAAGAGTTTACAGTCGAGGAGAAAGTTCACCAGATTCTGCATGTCCTTCTGGCCCAGACATCGGTGCGTCTGGATGAGCTTTTTGAGCGGGCTTCCAGCAAGATGGAAGTGATTGTGACGTTCATGGCCGTACTGGAACTTTGCCGCATGAAAGAACTGGTTATAGTTCAGAAGAGAGTTTTTTCGGATATCGAATTGCTGCGCAATACAGACCAGATAAAGGTTGTTCCGCATCCTGCCCAGTCTGCTACGGGCGAGGCGGTTGCAAATCCCGACGTTATTCCACCCGCTGTCTAGAGGGCCGGATTTATGGAAGAAATCAAACGTATAGTCCTGAACCAGGAGACGGAAGAGGATCTGGTCACCAGCATTTCGGTTCGTCCGGAACGTCTTTGTGACTTTATCGGTCAGAAGTCTGTGGTTGATAATATCAAGATAGCTATTGAGGCTGCTTTGAGCCGGGGAGAGCCCTTGGAGCATATGCTTTTCTCCGGTCCGCCCGGGCTTGGCAAGACCTCGCTTGCTCATATTATTACGCATGAAATGAACAGTCGGCTCACTTATACTTCGGGTCCGGCAATACAGCGAGCCGGCGATTTTATAGGAATTCTTACCAATCTCCAGGCTGGTGATGTCCTTTTCATTGACGAGATCCACCGTCTTGCCAAGCCCGTTGAGGAATTTCTTTATCCGGCTATGGAGAATTTCAAGATCGATTTTATTGTTGATAAGGGGCCGTATGCCAAAACTATCAACTTTAATTTAAAACCTTTTACCCTGATCGGAGCGACCACCCGCAGCGGTTTGTTGGCCGCTCCTTTGAGGGATCGTTTTGGTATTCTGCATCATCTGGATTTTTATGAACCGGAAGACCTGTCCACTATTGTGATTAATGCGGCTTCAAGGTTGACCGTGGAGCTGGATTTCGCGGCGGCCCTTGAGATCGCCCGCCGTTCGCGGGGTACGCCTCGAATTGCCATCAGACTCCTTAAAAGAGTCCGGGATTTTGCTTTGGTTCGCACCAAGGGCAAGAAAGTTACTGTTTCTGCCGTGGAACAGGCTATGGCTGCGCTGAAAGTAGATCAGGAAGGGCTTGATGAGCTTGCTCGCAAAACCCTGAGAGTGATTATCGAAACTTACAGCGGCGGTCCGGTAGGAATTGAGGCGCTCGCGGCCACGTTGAACGAGGAAACCGACTCGATTGCCGATGTGGTAGAACCGTATTTGCTTAAGGCAGGTTTTTTGCGCAGGACATCGCGCGGCCGCGAAGCCACCGATAAGGCCCGCCTTCATTTCGGCTTGCCCCAGGGCGGGAGGAGGGATCTGTTCTGATGATTTTGTTAAGCAGGATTTCCAGGATTTTTTTAATGTTAGCTGTCTCTCTTTTTCTTCTTTTTACACCGCATTATTCTTCGCATGCCGGTGAGATCAATGTCCGTGTGGCTATCCATCGTGCCATTGCTCGCTGTACGATAGCGGTTAACGGGGCATTCAAAATTACAGATCCTTCGAGCTCGAATGTACTTCTTGAAGGTGATCGTCTATGGTTGTCAGAATTATTGCGTGAAAAGGACTCTTTCCGGTTGGGCAAGAAACAACTCTTGCGGGCCAACCGTATTCTGGTCGAGCCCCGGCGTAATGGTACGCTGGCCGTTAACGGTAAGTATTATCGGGGATCGGTGACGATCATCCGGGAGGGCAATAATTTTTCGGTAGTCAATACTATTGATCTTGAGCAGTATGTTTCCGGTGTTTTGTATCATGAGATTTCAGACCAATGGCCGCTGGAGGCCATCAAGGCCCAGGCAGTTGCGGTTCGTTCCTATGCTATTTATTCCATGCAGAAGTCTGGCACCCGTGACTATGATCTTACGGGGGACAGTTACTCCCAGGTTTACGGTGGCCGTGATGCGGAAAGATATCGCACCAGTCTGGCGGTGAGAAAGACGCGGGGTGAAATCCTTGTCTACCAGAACAAGGTTTTACCCGCCTTTTTTCATGCCAACTCGGGGGGGATTACCGAAAATGCCGCTGAATTATGGGATATTAATATCGCCCCGTTAAGAGGGGGCGTCAAGTCGGTCTATTCGCTTGATCTGCCCAGTTACAAATGGGACCGGAATTTTCGTCTGAAGGATATCCAGGAAAAACTGGCGGCCAAAGGTTACCAGACCGGGCTGATCAAGGAGATCAAGGTTGTCGAACGTAATTCGACTGGACGTGTGCGAAAACTGAGCATTCAGGATCGGACGGGGAAATCGATCACCATAGACGGCAAGACTTTTCGGGAAGCCATAGGTCCGAATTTGATCCGAAGCAGTCTTTTCACAGTCACGATGAAAGGCTGGTTTGTGGATATCTCAGGCAAAGGCTGGGGTCATGGCGTAGGTCTTTGCCAATGGGGTGCCTATGGAATGGCCAAACAGGGGCACGATTACCGCAGTATTCTGACTTTTTATTATCCTTCTTCCGAATTAAAAACAACCGGCGAAATGAATCTTTGATTTGTAAGACGGCGCCGGATTGTGTCTATTTGCATTAACTGTCCGGATCTGCCTTCCGGGCAATCGCAAGAATCTCATCTTTTCTCAGAGGAGTCAGGATATATCCTTCCGCTCCGCAGCGTACGGCGTTGACGCCGAAGTTTTCATTCTCCGCAGAAGCCACCGCGACCACAATAACAGGGTTCTTTTTCTCCAGTGCCTTGGCAATCAGGGTTTCGGTCTCAACCTCAGAGGAGGCTTCCAGAAAGGCCAGAGCCACGGGAGCTTTTTGTTCGAAAACATCCAGACATTGGCGCGCATCATGTACCGCAATCACATTATAACGATTCGCCAGTATGTCGCGCAAGGCATCACGTGTGCTTTCGTTGGTATGAAAAACCAGGATACTGCTCATAGATTAACCGGAGTTGTTACCGACAGTATTCTGGCGGGCGAAGCTGTATTGTTGCTTATTGAATGAGTGGCGCTGGCATTAAAGAGCAGGGACATGCCAGGTTCCAGTGCGGCTGTTCTTCCGTTCACCGTAAGATTTATGTTTCCTTCCAGTACATAAATAAAACGCTCGCTGCCCAAAGAGAAAGATTCTGAAGGAGCAGAGGTTTCGGGAGCAATCTTTATCAAAGACGGGAGCATCTTGTGGTTAGAAAGATTTCTGGCCAGGATTTCCCGGGATATTTTCCCGTCCAGAGAGGTAACGATTTCGAGCGGGTCTTCCTGGGGGGGCTGAGCCGCAGTTTCAACGTTACGATAAAGTTCGGTAAATTCAACGCCCAAAGCTTCGGCAATGCTCATGTGTGAGGCCAGAGTTCCGGTCATTTTTCCGTTCTCGATCCGGGAGAGCGTGGCAATCTGGACTCCGCTGGCCTCGGAAAGTTTGGTAAGAGACATGGAACGCATGGAGCGGTATTTTTTTATTTGTTCGCCGATACGCATCTTTATTTCTCCAGAGAAGCAGTGTTATCATTGTATTGGTTCGGATTTTACGTGAGGAACTGTCGTCCGATTTTTTTCATTTTAGCATTTATTGAACTATTATCAATGCCGCTTCGTTTTTTTTTATTCATTATTTTTCAGAGGGTATAAATCTGCAGCTAAGAAAACAGGAATACGACGTCAGTTTGTTAAATCCCCTCTTTAGGTTTTCGCCTATTCTTTGTGCAAGGAGTTCTTCGGCTAAGAGTTCTATTACCAATTTTGATTTAAGATCAAAAGTAGCTCTTGACATTTGAGCAAATTGCAATATTATACTCTTGTGATTTGACAAATAATCAACAATTGGGGGGGATAATGCAAGAAATCAAGTTTAAAGTCGAAAAGATGTATCGTCTGCCGGATGCAGGTAATCTCAAAGCGTTTGCCGATGTTTCGGTCAATGATGCTTTGGTTATCAAAGGGGTTCGGGTTATTGAAGGGAAGAAAGGTGTGTTTGTTTCTATGCCACAGGAACAGGGCAAGGACAATCGCTGGTACGATCAGGTTGTTTGCAAGAGTACTGAAATATTTGAAGGTCTCACCGATGCTGTTATTGGGCATTATCAGGCTGCCTGAAGAGTAGCGTCGGGTATTAGTTTCAAGGGGTGTCCGGCCAAAAATTGCACTTCTCCCGGGCGGGGGAAGGACTGGGGGCGTTTTTTGGAATGACCGGACACCCTGTTTTTATTTTATGTCATCAAATCAATGACATCTGTTGTCATGGTATTGCGTATATTGATTTTACATACATTATGTTCTATATTTTCCTTGCTTGAACAAATATTCAATCCCGGGTGTTAACTTTGACAGGATTTATGATGCACAGGTTCTTATTATTTTGCACCAGATGTGTGACATTGCTTTGTTTCTGTGTTCAGCTTCCATTCTTTGGTTACTGTGCACCAGCCCAGTTTTCTCTTCCTTCGTCGGCAGTGTCGTCATCATTAACTGCAGTTGAGCCGCGGCTTGTAGGCATGAGAATTTTCAAGGATGATCCTTTACGTTTTAGCTTTATGGTTGATCAAGCTTCCGGCAGCGATCTCGAGTCGATGCGGTTGATCAAATATTTTTTTGCAGCCCTGACAATTCCCGATCGGGATCTTTGGGTTAACCTTAGTCCAGTGGAACGTGATCGTATTCTCCCTGTAGGACTTTCGCGCACAGAACTCGGGCGAGACCTTCTTGAGCAGGATTATACTCTCAAGCAGATTATGTCTGAAACCCTTCATCCCGGAAACCCGTCAGGTAAAGCTTTCTGGCGCATGATTTACCGGAAAGCACAAGAGCTGTACGGAACGACCGATGTTGATTTCAAGATGCAGCATCGCGTGTGGATTGTTCCTGAGTTGGCAGGGATTCTTGAAAATGGCAACTTGTCAATGGTCATGTTGCGCCGCGCACGCCTGAAGGTCATGCTGGAGGAAGATTATCTGGCGCGGAAGAGTGGTTTTCAAATGGGTGGAAATACCGTCGATGCAATTGGCGTCCGGGTGATGCGTGAGCTGGTCGTACCGGCAATTCAGAAACAGGTGGACGAAGGAGAGTCGTTTCGGGTTTTGCGTCAGATTTACGGGGCGTTGATCCTTGCCGCATGGTACAAGCGCAGGATTAGGACCGGGCTTCTCAGTGAAGATTATGTAAATCACGGAAAAGTTGAAGGGATTAGTCTGAATGATCCCGGAATGGCTGAAAGGGTATGGCAGCAGTATGCCGAGAATTTTAGCGAGGGTGTTTTTGACGTTATCATTGACGATGAACTTGATACTGGAGAGGATTTGCTTGTACGCCGCTACACTTCAGGTGGTATGAATTTCGACCTGGGACAGTTATTCCTGCAACATGACCTGCATCCGACAAGTGACGAATTGAGAGGTTTTTCATCAACGGCACGGATTGTCGATGTGGGTTTGCGTTCTTTAGAGGAGGTTGGTCTCGGTAGTCGGGCAGACCTTGCGCAGGTTGAGCTCAAGGATCAGATTCGCGACAGATTTCGACAGTTGTCATTCAGGATGAGTTTTGAAGAATGGCCTCGTGAATTTTATGCCTATTATAAGTCAGGAAGTGTTCAGCCGGAATTTAAGCAGGCGTTCTGGCAGGTTATCGGTGAAGAGATCGAGAAGGAAAAGGGAGTAATGTTGCAAGAAATTTTTGGAGGGTGGGTTTTGTTTCTCGCACAGGAAGACTTTTTCGGCAAGAATATTATGCAACTGCTTGATCAGGGCCCGGGTTTTCGTGCGCAACTGGCAACGTTCAAGAAAAATCTGCCTCCCGAGCAGCGTTACTGGCTCGACGGCTTACTGGTGCAGGTTATCAGGCAATGGAGTTTCTGGGGTGAGGGAATGAGAAAAGAGGCTGTTTTTCTTAAAGATGTTCATTTTATTGGTGACTATGAAATCAGGCGAACTCTTGAGACCAGCCGGCACAATATTACCTGGCTTGGTGAGAAAGAGGGGAAGATGTTTGTCATCAAACAGGAAATCGAGCCGTCATCAACGCATTCCCCTGGTTATCTCCATAATGAAAATAATATTTTACGAAGTTTGTCTGGCGTGGCATCGCGTTTTACAAGGAGTTATATTCCGGCTTTCGTAGCGTTCTTCCGTGAAGGAGGAAGGGCTGTATTGGTCATGGAATATATAGAAGGTTCAAATGTTACTTCATATTTGAGTGATGCCTTTGAAACAGCGATTGTTGGGCGTTTGCGTTTAATGCGCAAGATGCTTGTGGCGGTTGACTGGCTGCACGAGATTGGATACTTGCATCGGGATATTAAACCCGAGAATTTCATGATTGACGACTTGGAAAATGTCCGTTTGATCGACTTTGAGCTGGCTATCCCCCTTTGTAGTCCCAGGGATTCAGGAGAAAAACTCATGGGCACCCGGGCATTTATTGCTCCGGAAGAGCTGGAAGAAAATATTGCTCGGGAAAGTATATGGGCGCCGGCCCGTGATATTTATGCGCTTGGCAAGCTGATGTTTTTGATGATTCAGGAACCCTTAAAGCCGCCACATTTAAGGACAGAAATGTTTGAGGGAGGTTTGCACTTTAAATCTGCTTACATACATACTCTTCCCGAAATGATGTGGTCGGATGTTTCACTTGCTCCGGATATGAAAGATAAAATAGAGGGAATGATAGATACTCTGGTGCGGCAGGCCATGAATGTCGACCCTCAAAAGCGTCAGGGGAGTGTCAAGGTGATGATTGGACAGATTGACATGATTTTACAAGAGATGGGAATACCCCCTGACAGTGCCCAGGAGCTCAACGCCAGTTCTGCAGCAGACACGGGTCTTAAAGGTGGTCTTGATCTGGCCGGAATTGACCAGGTTTTCGATGAAGATACTGAATCAGGGAGGGTTGTTGAAGGTTTTGCTTCATTTGACGATCTCGCGTATCGCGGGTCTTCAGGCTTTGTCCCGATCCTGTTGGGTATCAGGGCGCTCCAGAAGGGTGTGTTCTAGAATCAGTTTTGTCTGATAATAAAAAAGACCCTGAGCTTGGCTCAAGGTCTTTTTTTGTAGCGTGTTATGTTTTGTTGAGCATTACATATGACGGCTGATACGACCTTCAACTTTAGAGAATTCGGGCGTATATCCTGCCGCGGGGCGACCAAAGCAGATGCCCATCTGTTCATAGACAGACACCTGATCAAGATCAACGTGCCGTTGTTCGATGGCTTTCTTGGATTCCATATATTTTACGTTCTTGCCGTCAACGCCAACAACGGTGATACCGGTGATTCCCTTGTTAAGCAAAAGAACGCCAGCAGCGCCAGCTTCCTTGCCGAAACAGACGTCATAAGCGGAAGAGTGACCGCAGCGCACCAGGTGTCCGGGGACAACCGAACGCACTTCAGGGATTTCGTTCATTTTTTCCACATACATGCCGGCCTTCTGCATGAGCGCTTTGATTTCCGGGTCTGCTTTAAGACGTTTGGATAATTCCTGGCAGACATACTTGGCGGCGCCAGCCAGTTTTTTATGCCCGAAAGAGTCTACACCGGCAGATTCATCATAAATTTCGGAACCGTCGGCAGTTTTGAGACCTTCCGCTACGACAATCATGTATTGGCCAGCCAGAACATCGCTCTTGAGGATGCGGTCAAAATAACGGGCTTTCATATGTTTGTAGAGCACGTCAAAGTCGGAGGGGACTTCCGGGATCAGAATCGCATCGGCATCGCCGGCTATGCCTCCGCGGAAAGCCGTGTGTCCGGCATAGCGGCCAAATACTTCCAGAACCATAATACGGTTGTGGGTTGAGGCGGTGGTTTTTAGTTCTTCAACGTAAGTGGCGATTTTGTTGATGGTGGAGTCGGCCCCGACTGAGTAGGTCTGCAAGTCGAGATCCATTGTTTTGGGCACATGGACACAGGAAATCCCGTTTTCGAAAAGGTCAACCATAACCGAACCGGAATCGTCGCCGCCGGAAATAACCAGGCCGTCGATGCCGAACTTTTTCATACCAGCCTTGATACGCTCGTATTTCTTTGGATCTTCGATTTTTTTGACTTTAACCCTGGAATGTCCGGCTTCGGATCCGGCCAGATTGGCTCCGATTTTGTCGGTACGCTCGGGGGTAAGGGCAGTGATTTTCTCAAGATCAATGAGATTGTAAAGACCAGCGTAGCCGTTGGTGATGACATAAGGGGTGATGCCAAGGCTGTTAGCCATCTGGGCTGCGCCTTTGACCACGCCGTTAAGCCCGCCGCAGTCGCCGCCGGAAGTAAGGATACCTATTTTTTTCATACAAAAACTCCTTCTGATGGATTGTGAGAGTAAAAGTGAAACCCGGACTTTTTGTTTGCTAAGTGAAAAAACCGGGTCAAATAACAGGCAAATAAGTTAGCATATGACAAAAAGGAACGCAAAGGCTATTTGTGCGGGATTTTAAAGTTTTCTTTCGGCCTGCAATAGCATGTCTTTGGCATGTTCGAGGGCAATGGTTGAGGTTTTGTCACCGCTCATCATATGCGCCAGTTCAACCAGACGGCTATCCGGGGCAAGTGAGGTCACCTCGGTAAGAGTCCTGCCGGAACGAACCTGTTTGGCGATCTTGAAATGCTGATCCGCGAAAGCGGCGATCTGCGGCAGGTGAGTAATCAGGATGACCTGACGGTGGGCAGCGATCTCCTTTAATTTTTTTCCTGTAATTGTTCCAAGTCTTCCGCCGATCTGGGCATCAATCTCGTCAAAGATAAGAACTGGGACTGGGTCGACTTTCATAAGGGCTTTTTTTATGGCGAGCATGATCCGGGCAGACTCCCCGGAAGATACAATCTGGGCCAGAGGTTTGAGTGTTTCGCCGGTGTTAGGAGAAATGTAAAAAACGAATTTGTCGTGACCATCCGGATTAAATGCAGTTTTTTCCTGACGGGCTTCGAAAATAACCGATTTGAATCCGAGTTCCTGGAGTTCAGTTTCGATAGTTTTCTTGAGCATAACTGCAGTTTTGGTCCTGGCCTTGGTCAGTTGGGAGGCCAGGAGGGAAAGCTTTTTCTCGGTAGCCGAAAGAGCTTCTTTAAGTTCTTCTTCATTTTGCTCAAAACCTGACAAGAGCAGAAGTTTGCTTCGGGCCTGTTCAAAGAAGGCGCGGGCGTCAGCCAGGGTTGGCCCAAATTTGCGCAGGATGTCGTGATAGGCGTCTGCCGTCCGGCTGATTTCTTCGGCGCGATCCTGGTCGAAGCTGAGGGCATCGGCGTAATGGCGCAGATTTTGCAGAAGTTCCCGGCTATTTTCCTGGAGGTTGGTAAGTTGTTCCAGAAAAGGAGCGCTGGCCGGATCGATAACGGTCAAATGATCCAGCGGACGGCTTGAGCGGGCCAGCATGGTTTCCAGTCCGTTTTCATCGTTATCCAGTGCGCCAAGCACCTGCGACATGAGCGAGTAAAGTTTTTCGGAGTTATCAATGCGCACTTGTTCCTGGCGGATTGTTTCCAGATGTTCTTCGGTCAACGGGACCTGTTCCAGTTCCTTGACCTGATGGGTAAGCAGATCAATATCGCGATCGCGGGTTTGGGCCAGCTGACGAAGTTCCTTGAGTCTGTTCAGGAGTGTGTCGTATTCGTTGTAAGTCTGGGTGTACTCGGGTTTTGCTTTCCCGAAGTTGGTTAGCGCATCAAGGATTTTAAGATGCATGGGTTCGGCCAACAGCTGTTGATGATCATAGGGGCCGTGGATATCAACCAGATGATCACCTATTTCTTTAAGCTGTGTCGATGTTGCAGTCAGGCCGTTGATCTTTATTTTATTTTTTCCGTCACGGGAACAGGTTCTCTGGATAATAAGGTTGTTGTCATCGCAGGGGAAGTCTGCCAGCAGAGGAATGCTGGTAGCGGTTTCGAAAGACAGGGAGAAAACGGCTTCAACCAGGCATTGGTCGGTCTGATCGCGCAGGAATGAAGACTGGAAGCGTTCACCCAGGGCACAGCGCAGGGCGTCGATAAGGATAGATTTTCCGGCGCCAGTCTCTCCGGTAAGGATATTGAGTCCTTTCAGAAATGAGAGTTCGGCGCTTTCGATGATGCCGAAATTTTTTATTGTCAGAGTGTTTAACATTGCGTTATCATAGCAACAATTCCGGTTTGTGCAATTGTCGATCTGTCGCGGTAATAAAACCGGTAAAGAACTTTCTTTACATCAATTTATCATTTTGCTATATTACAGCCCGTTTCGTAGTTCTGGCAATATGATTTTTGGAGTTCGCGCCGACGTAGCTCAGTTGGTAGAGCAGCGGTTTTGTAAACCGCTGGTCGGGGGTTCGACTCCTCTCGTCGGCTTGTATTTAGTTGTAAGGGTAGGTACCCAAGTGGCCAAAGGGGACAGACTGTAAATCTGTTGCGCTCGCGCTTCAAAGGTTCGAATCCTTTCCTGCCCATTATTTGAAAAGCCTTCCGGGAATCCGGAAGGCTTTCTTAATTTATAAGAAAGGATTCGAAGAGGAGCCCCGCTGGATGCGACGAACAGGAGCATCCTAAAGGCCTTGTGGTTGCCCGCAAGCGGGCAGGATATCTGCCACCAAGCGAGTTGAAGAACGAGGCGAGCGAAAATTGTCCGAGCGACTGGCAGATGTCCGTACCGCTGAGAGGGCAACGCTCAGGCAGAGTTAGGCTAGTAAATTGTTGGGAAATGCTCAATGATGCGAGGTACCAGAGGGTGCTTCTTTTTGCGCTTCTTGGTCAGAAGATAAATATGCTCAAAGATGGATGGCTGTGCTTTGGGGTTCAGGATGACGAGAGGCTCTTTGCTTGGTGCCTGGGTCACGGTGAATTTGTTAAGCGGGGCGATCCCGATGCCAGCAAGAACCAGTCGCCTGACAAGTTCAACATCCTGGATTTCGCCTACTATCCTGGGTTCAATCTTGTGACGAATAAAGAATTCATGCAAGGCTTCGTGTGTGCGACTTTGGTTTGTTGGGAATATTATCGGCGCTTCGTTCAGATCTTTAGGAAATCGTTTGTATTTCAGTGCCAGGCTTTGGTTTGCGCAGAATAGGATCGGTAATTTGGCTGCTAGGTGGTGCTCGATATCAGCTTCGTCGTGGGAAAGCTTTATTGTATCAGAAACGGCTATATCCAGAAGGTGTGTTCTTAGTCCCTCAAGGAGTGTCTCGGTTTTGTCTTCATAGACGGATATGTAAACTTCTGGGGCTGTCTTGTACAGGAACTGCAGAAGAGCATCCACGATGGCTTTAGGGACCAGATTTGATATTCCGATCTGAATCTTCAGTCCGCCGTGCAAGGAATAGTCATTCATGCTGTCCATCATTTCACGTCCCACATCAAAAATCTCTGTCGCGTAGAACAGAACATGCCGGCCTTCTTCAGTGAGGGTCAGTCTCTTCTTTTCCCTGATAAATAATTTGGCCTTAATATCCCGTTCAAACTGTTTCAGCTGTGTGCTGATGGTAGGCTGGGCAAGATTTAGTTTCTGGCAGGCTTTTGCAATCGAGCCAGTTCGCGCGATCGTATAGAAGTAAAAAAGGTGGTGGTAGTTAAATGGGATCATAATTAGATATTATAGATGTTATTCATAGAAACTATAAGTTTTACGGATGTATAAGTCAAGAGTATAGTCATCCGAAATAAAAATAATGGAAACGCTGCAAACAAGGCATGTTCTTATTCCTAATTAGCACACTGGCGCATGGCAGACAGGATTCATGCCGCAGTGGATCGCCCGCGAGTATCTCGCCAGACGCGGGGGAGTACAAGCGATTTACAGAAGGGGAACGACAGGACATCATAACAATACCTTGTCGACGAGGAAGGAATGGATCTTATGGATGTGAGGGCCACTTGCTTGAATTGCATGGATGGACGGGTGCAATTACCGGTTTTGCAGTGGATCAAGGCTAATTATCCTGTCGATTTTGTTGATGTCATTACAGAGGCCGGGATGGATGCTGTTCTGTCTGCTCAGAAAGATATTGGTGAAATTTTGCGTAGCATTGCGATCTCGGTGAATGTTAACCAATCAACACGTTTGTTTATTGTTGGTCATCATGATTGCCGGGGTAATCCGGTGGATGAAAGGGTTCATCGTCAACAGATCAGAGATTCTGTTGAGCGCCTCAAGAGCTATTACCCCAGGCAGAAAATCGTTGGGCTGTGGGTCAATGCCTTCTGGTCGGTCGAGGTTGTTTCAGAATCAGTTGGAACAAGATTGCCGTATTTGCATCGGGATCTTCAATAGTCGGCTTATTCTGATCGATGAGGTTTCGCCGAGAGGTCTTTGGATATGCAGATTCTGCGTGATGGCAACGGTGTCCCTCTTCCGGCCAGCCAGCAGGATTTCTCGCAGGTGCAAATTAACGGGTTTGAGCCTCAGATCGAATTGATCCGGCCAGCCAGTGAGCTGGGGGTCTTTAGGGCAATATAAAGATCCATCGGGCTTAAAATAGGATTGACTTGCAGGGCTATCTATAATAATGTTCTGTAATGATCCTTATCATATTCCTTCGTGGTGTTCTGGCGGCTTTTCTTGTTATTATTGCTATGCCGTTACCTGGGGTCATGGCCATGACCCTGGATTCATTTTTGGAGCAGGTTCTTTCCGGCTCGGAAGACCTGCGAGCTATCCGGCAGGATATCCAGGTACTTGATCTGGAGATTTCCGCCCGCGATCTGGAACTTGCTCCAACCATGAGTGTCGGACTGCAGAAATTCTGGGATAATCGCCCCAGCTCTTCTTCAAATCGAAAATTATCCGGCCAAAGCACCGAAATTCTTTTGAGTAAACCCACTGCAACGGGCACACGCCTGGACGCATCGTCTTATCTGGAAACAGCAGATTATCTTTCGACGGATGATGCGCAAAGCCTTCTAAACTGGCAGCTGGGTGTTTCCCAGTCATTATGGCAGGATGCTTTTGGCCGCCAGACAGCTCTCCGGCGTGAACGCGACTGGAACGAACAGCAAAGCCGTTTGCTGGCTCTTCTGCTTCAGCGGCAGGAAGCTCTTGCGGTATTCGAAGAATTGTATTGGGATATCGCCGCTACCCGACAGGAACTTGTCATTCGCGAGGAAAACCTCGAACGAAGCCGGCGGATTCTTTCCTGGATAGAGGAGCGTTTTAATCGTTCAGCCGCCGAGCGTGTGGATATTCTTCAGGCCCAGGCATTGGTTTCCGGTCGTGAATTACAGCTTCAGCTGGCCGCAGACACCCTCAAGGCCAGTCAGGCTCGTCTTAAAGAGCAGATTTCTTTTCCAGGTGACCTTGTTCCCGAGGATATGGATCTGGAGAATGAACGTCCTCTCGTCTCGTTGGCGGCCCGGGCGGATTTTGCTCCGGAATACCCTGTGCTCATCCGGAGTCTGCAGTCCCGGTCCGAAGCCGGATTGCTTAAAGCCAAGGCCCGTCTGGCCTCGGATCAGTTAAAGCCCCGGCTGGAACTCGGGTATTCATATGGTCAGCAGGGGTTCCATCCGTCATTATCGGGAGCCAGGGATCAGGCTTTCTCCCGACACAATGACTATCATCAGATCGGTATTGTGTTTTCTGTTCCTTTGGGCCGCAGTCTGATTCGTAAGGCACGGGAGAGTGCCGATATTGCCGCCAGTTCGGGTGAAATTCGGGCGCAAAAGCTGGAAAGACAGTCCTCTATCCAGTGGTCTGAACTGGAAAGGACGCTCAGCGAGCAAAAGCAGCGCCTTGGAATTGCCAGGGAGTTGTCCAGACTTCAGCATGACAAGAGCCGCGAGGAGCGTTTACGTTTCGAGAAAGGGCGTTCCACAGCGTTTCAGGCCATCACTTTTGAACAAGACGCAGCCGAGAGTCAACTGCTGGTGCTTGAGCAGCTGCGCCAACTCCGTCAGACAGAAGCCCGGGCCCGTCTTTTTGTTATGCGGGGGAGTGTTGCGCCATGAACCTTATCCGCTTAGCTATTGAGCGTACCGTTTTTGCGTGGATTCTTATGTCCGCGCTGATTATTTTTGGTGCTATTGCCCTCAATCGTCTGGGCATCAGCCAAATGCCCGATATCGATTTTCCTATTCTTGATATTTCTGTGTCTTATGAAGGTGCTGCTCCCGAGGTAATCGAGTCGGATATTATCGACCAGATGGAACAGCGCCTGCTTTCGATCGAGGGGCTTGTCGAGATGAAATCCACGGTTCGTCAGGGCCAGGGATCGATTCGTCTGGATTTTGATATCAATCGTGATGTGGATATCGCACTCCAGGAAGTCCAGGCGGCATTGAGCCAGCTGCGGTTGCCATCAGAGGTAGATCCGCCGGTTATTCGTAAAAAGAATCCTGAAGAATCGCCGATTATGTTTGTTTCGCTTTATGCCGACAGACCTGTCCGCGATGTGATTCTGTTTATGGATAATTATTTTCTCGACCAGCTGCGTTTTGTGCACGGGGTTGGCGAGGTTTCTATTGGCGGGTTTAGTGAACGCAATGTGCGCATCTGGCCTGACCCGCTTAAATTAAAAGAAGCCGACCTGACTGTTCTGGATCTGGCCGATGCCTTGCAGTCCCAGCATCTGGAGACTGCCGCGGGACAGTACACGCAGGAGAGCCGCGAGTTGCGTGTGCGTTGGATGGGAGAAGTTGCCGGTATTGAGGAAATGAAGAATATCCAGATCCTCAGGCGTGGCGGGCAAGTGATACAGGACAAGGTTTATCGGTTGGGCGATATGGCGGCGATAGAAGACGGCCTTTCGGATATCCGCCGTCTGGCGCGGGTCAATGGCAAGGAAGCTGTCAGCGCATCTGTCCGCAAGCAGAGAGGCTCCAACGAAGTAGAGGTTGGCCGGGCTATCGAGCGAAAGCTCAAGGAACTGGAAGCACACCTGCCGGAAGGCTACCATTATCGTGTAAACGCTAATTTTACCAAGCCGACAGAGGCGGTAGTTCATACAACCTACAGCAAATTGATCACGGCAAGCGTGGTAACGATTCTGGTTTGTCTGCTGTTTTTGGGCAGCTGGCAGGCCGCCTTGAATATCCTTTTTTCCATTCCCACTTCGATCATCGGAACGTTTCTGGTCATATATTTCTCCGGCTTTACTCTCAATCTTTTTACCCTTCTGGCGTTGACTTTGGCGGTTTCGATTGTTGTGGACGATGCCATTATGCTCCTTGAAAATATTGTGCGGCATTACCGCATGGGTAAACTTCCGGCCCAGGCGGCTTATGACGGAGCTATCGAGATTTTGCCTGCGGCTACGGCAGCAAGTCTGGCGGTTGTGGCGGTGTTCCTTCCGGTGGTTTTTATGGACGGGATTATCGGAAAATTCTTTTACCAGTTTGGCGTAACCATGTCTGCCGCGGTTATGTTATCTTTGCTCGAAGCCGTTACGATCACTCCGATGCGGGCCGCGGCCCTGCTGGGCACCGCGCCGAAAATTTCGCGTTTTGAACACTGGCTTGAGGTCGTTTCAAGCAGGCTTGCTTGCGTTTATCAGGGGGGCCTGCAGCGGATCCTTCGTGTGCCCTGGCTTGTGGTGGGCATAACATTGGCCATCTTTGCCGGATCCCTGCTTCTGGTGCCCCTCGTCAAGCAGGAGTTCGTTCCGGCGCAGGATCAGAATTTTATTTTTGTTAGCGCACAGACTCCCCCTGGAACCTCTCTGGAAACAACCCGGCAGAAAGCCCTAGCACTGGAGACTATCATAAGTGCTCAGCCCGAGGTTGAGGGTTTTCTGGTTTCGATCGGCGGAGGGGGAGGCGCATCCGAAGTCAACCAGATGTCTTTTCCGGTCACCCTTAAAGACCGCAAGTACAGGGCAAAAAATCATCAGCAGGTGATGGAGGATTTGCGTGCACGGTTCAAGGAAGTCAAAGGGGTGCGCGTGACGATGCGCGACATTTCGGCCCGCAACCTGACCAGCGGGCGTCTTAATCCGCTTTCTTTTATTATGACCGGACCTGACCTGGGTATTCTGGAAAAGAAATCTGCCGAACTCATCAAGCGTCTGACCGACGAAGGTTTTGCGCAGGAGATGGACACAGACTTTCGCAGCGGTCTTCCGGAACTGTTGATCCGCCCGAATCGCGAGAAGATGGCGGAGCATGGGGTTTCCATTGAGTCAGTGGCCAGCACTCTTAATGTTGCTGTGGCCGGAACGCGTCAAAGTCGTTATACAGCCGAAGCCAAGCGCTATGATGTCAGGATCAAGCTTCCTCAGGAATACGTCTCTTCTGCCAAAGATATAGAAAAGATTTTTGTCCGTAACCAGTTTGGCAACCTGGTTTCATTATCCCGGCTGGTGGATATCAGCGAGTCGTCTTCCTATCAGTCTATTACGCGTATCAACCGTCAGCGCGCGATTGGTATTTTTGGTAATACGGCCGGAGGCTATGCCCAGGGTCAGGTTGTGGCGCGTGCTCAGGCCATTGCCCGTGAAATTCTACCGGAAGACTATCATCTGGCTCTGGAAGGTGCGTCTGCCGGTCTTACCGAGACTTTCAAAAGTCTGGGGGGAGCGCTAGTCATGGGGATCATGGTCGCCTATATGATCCTGGCTATTCAGTTTAATTCCTTTGTGCATCCGGTGACGGTGCTTATGTCGCTGCCCTTTAGCTTTACGGGCGTGTTTCTTATTTTGTGGATGACCGGTATTTCGCTCAATCTTTTCAGTTTTATTGGCATCATTGTTCTTATGGGTATCGCTAAAAAGAATGCCATCCTGCTTGTAGAATTCACCAACCAGGTTCGCCGATCCAGTCCTGCCCTCAGTGTCCAGCAAGCGCTTGTTCACGCATGCCCGATCCGCTTGCGTCCGATTGTGATGACCTCGGTGGCGACTGTGGCCGCGGCCCTGCCGCTGGTTATTGGCAACAGTATCGGCCAGGAAACGCGTACTCCAATGGGTCTGACCATCATCGGTGGCACGGTTGTTTCTACATTTTTCTCTCTCTTTGTTGTGCCCTGCGTTTATCTTCTTCTTAGCCGGCTGGAATGGCGGGCAAAGAAAAAAGATTTATTCTGATTCCCTGTTTTCCAAAGAGCATGGTTATAATAATTTAACTTAACGCAAACCATTATTATTGAAAGGACAAATACATGTCTATCGTCAAGGAATTTCAGGAGTTTGCAGTCAAGGGTAATGCAGTGGATATGGCTGTGGGTATAGTGATTGGTGCCGGTTTCGGGAAAATCGTCAGTTCGCTGGTGACCGATATTATCATGCCGCCGGTCGGCTTGCTTCTTGGCGGTGTTGACTTCAAGAATCTGAAACTGGTTCTTAAAGCAGCCGCACCGGATGTGCCAGCTGTGACATTGAATTATGGCCTCTTCATTAATAATGTTATTGATTTTTTCATTATAGCTGTTGCGATATTTATCGTAGTCAGATGTATTAATCTTCTCAAGCGACAGGAAAAGTAATATTTTTCGGTGCTGGCCGAGCTGTATAGTCTGGCTTTTGCTTGTCAAGTCGCAGTAACAGAAAGGTTGTTTTATGTTTGCCCCGAAGTTGTTCACCTGTCTTAAGGATTACAACAAGGATCAGTTTGTTGCTGATTGTATCGCCGGATTTGTGGTTGGTGTCGTGGCCATTCCGCTGGCCATTGCTTTTGCCATCGCTTCCGGTGTTTCTCCGGACAAGGGGTTATTCACGGCGGTTATAGCCGGTTTTCTTGTGTCTGTGCTGGGAGGCAGCCGGGTTCAGATCGGGGGGCCTACCGGGGCTTTTGTTGTAATTGTGTACGGTATCGTCCAGAAGCACGGCTTTGACGGGCTGGTGATTGCCACGTTAATGGCGGGGTTTCTATTATTGATCATGGGGTTGTCCGGTCTGGGCACTATGGTCAAGTTCATTCCGCATTCCGTTATTGTGGGTTTTACCAGCGGGATTGCGGTTATTATCTTTTCATCCCAGGTCAAGGACTTCCTGGGTCTTGAGATAGCCCAGGTTCCGGCCGAGTTCCTGGAGAAGTGGCAAGTTTTTATTGAACATATATCCACTATAAATCTTTATGCACTGGCTTTGGCGTTTTTGACGGTGGGGATTATTATTATCTTTCCCCGTTTTTCCAAACGTATTCCCGGAGCGCTCATTGCTCTGGTATCGGTTTCGGCACTGGCGGCTTTTCTGGGCCTTCCGGTCGAGACTATTGGCAGCCGGTTTGGTGAGTTGCCGCATACTTTACCGGTGCCGCATTGGCCCGCGTTTTCTCTTGCCAGAATCAGGGAACTTTTTCAGCCGGCTGTCGCCATAGCTCTGCTGGGGGCGATTGAATCCCTTTTATCAGCCATTGTTGCTGACGGGATGATCGGCGGTCGTCATCGCTCCAATACCGAGTTGATCGGTCAGGGTGTGGCTAATATTGCTTCGGCCCTGTTTGGAGGCATCCCTGCGACCGGAGCGATCGCTCGTACAGTTACCAATGTTAAAAATGGGGGGAGAACGCCTGTTGCTGGCATTGTTCACGCAGTGACAGTTCTTTTAATTATGCTGTTTTTCGGCTACTGGATCAGATTTGTTCCTTTGGCGTGTTTGGCCGGCATTCTGGTGGTTGTTGCCTACCATATGAGTGAATGGCGTTCTTTCGTTGAATTGCTCAAATGGTCCAATGGCGGGCGACTGGTGCTTTTGGCTACTTTTGGTTTGACTATTTTTGTGGATCTTAATGTTGCTATCGAGGCCGGGGTGGTGATGTCGGCTTTTATTTTCATGAAACGCATGTCAGATGCAACGGCTATTCGGGTAATAGCGCACGAGTTCAGTCAGCAGGAAACCCGTCAGGAAACCCCGTTACCCGAGTTTCATGTTCCTCCCGGGGTTGATGTTTATGAAATCAATGGCCCCTTGTTTTTTGGTGCAGCCAACAGCTTTGACGAGGTTGACCGTCAGGTCAGCCGTAAACCACAGGTTCGAATTCTTCGTTTCAAGGATGTGCCTTTGATCGATTCATCAGGGATGCATGCTCTGAAAAGTTTTTATGATCGTTCCCGGCGCAAGGGGATTCATCTGCTGGTGACAGGAATACATCTGCAGCCGCTGAATGAAATGGTCAAAACCAATCTTTACGAGATGATTGGAGAAAAGAACGTTCTTTTCAGCATGAAGGATGCGCTGGCCCGGGCCGAGGAGTTGATGAGTGTTGACTCTGGAGAATCCGGACTTCTGCGTTGATTTCATGGTATCGCTATGTTAGCTTTAGGAAGGGCGTACCGTTTGATTGCAGGCGGTCTTTGCTCTTTTTTATCCGGATCTTAAAAGGAGGAATTATGTTTTCCAGACTTTTTCTTTCATCGCTGTTTGTTCTTTTTGCGTTTGACAATGTGTCCCAGGCCGCTATCAATGTCGGCAAGCGCACAGGAGAGTTCAAGGTCATCCTTTCGTCCGGAGATGTGCGTACATATTTACCAGGAGAAACCCTTCCTCCCGTTCCGGAGGGGGCAGCGATCGAGGTTCTCAGCGGGGAAGCCGAGATTTCGACTACGGATATTTCCACGGTTCAGGTTACAGCAGGATTTCAGACTGTGCTGATGGTCCCGGGTGTTATTGTGGATATTAGTTACGACTTTACCAATTCTGCTACAATTCAGGTGCTGGCCGGTGATGCCCAGGTTATGCTTACAACAGGCTCTTCGCTCGAAATGAGCGCTGGCGACGAGATCATGGTGGGGGCGGAAATCAGCGAAACTCGCAATGGCGTCAATATCCTCGAAGGGGAAGTCCCGTTGACCAATCCCGAGGGGCAAACCATCGATCTTATCGGTACTCCCGGAAACTGATGATTACGACCGAGGCTGTGGGCACAACATTACGCGCGAAGTTGTTTCTTTTTTTCTTTGGAGTTCTTTTCGCGCTTGTCTTGCTGGAGCTTCTTTTTCGGGTTGGCGGGGCTATTTTCCTTTTTCGCCAGCAGCAGGCCAACAGGGTTTCCTTTGATTCTAACGAGGTTCGGATTCTGTGTATCGGAGAGTCCACTACGGCTCTGGGTGGTGTTAATTCCTATCCGGCATTTCTTGAACGTCTTCTTAACGATAAATCCTCCTCAATATCCTACAAGGTTATCAACCGGGGGATGGTCAGCAAGAATTCCTATGACATTTACGATCAGCTGTTACGCGATCTGAAGCAGTATCGTCCTCATATTGTGGTTGGCATGATTGGCGTAAATGACGCAGCTGCCACCCTGCCGGTTGGGGGGCGCCCAGGTCCGGCGGAGTTTTTCAGGCGGTTGAGAGTTGTCAAGTTTTTTGGACTTCTGGGCCAGCATCTTTCCCGGCGTTTGGGCACAGGCGAGGGCGTTTCACCGGATTTGTCATCAGCAGTTGTGGAGCAGCATCTGCCCGTAACTCCTCAGCGCGGACTTTCCGGACTGAGTGATGACCTGGTGGTTCTCAGGAAGCTCAGGCAGGACGTTGAGTCTGACCTGTCCCGGACAGACCTTCCGCAGGAGCTGAGCAAGGAGCTTGCCCGTCGCAAGGAGCTTCTGGACGAGCGCATGTTTGTTCTTCTGAAAGAAATCGGTTTTTTGCAGACATTTAACGGGCATTACCAAAAGGCTCTGGATATTTTTGACGAGGCTTTGTCATTGCGCGTGAATGATCCGCTCATTATTATGGAATATATACGGTCCCTCAGGATGCTGGGTCGTTACACAAACGCTCTTGTTCTGCTTGATCGCATGCTGGGGTTTGCGCCGGATGAGCCTTTTTTTCTGCTTGAAATGGGCAAGGTGCTTCTGGGGCTAGGCAAAGTCACTGACGCCAGGAATGTTTTTATGCGTCTGGTGTCGCTCAAAATAAGTTCGGAGTGGATTTATCTGGAAATCGGGGCAATGCTTGACGAACATGGCTTTTATGCCGAGGCAGAACAGGCTCTGCTTCAGGCCCGGCAGCTTAATGGCTGGGATCACACCACCATTATTCTTTTGGCCGAGGTGTGCGAAAAACAGGGGAAAACGGCGGCTGCCCAGGTATATCGTAACGAGGCGGTCGTACAGCAGAAACGCATGGACCAGTATTTGCCGGTGACAGTCCACAATTATAACCGGATAGTTGATGCAGTGCGCGCTTCAGGCGCACGCATGGTTGTCATGCAATATCCCGTGCGCCGTCTGGAGCCCTTGCGCGCCATATTTTCGGCTGACAGCGGGATTGTTTTTGTCGAAAACCGCACCAGTTTTATCTCCGCTCTGGCCAAGGAAGGCTTTGCCAGGTACTTTTCGGATAATTTTGCCGGAGATTTCGGTCATTGCACTGCGCATGGCAACCGCCTGATTGCCCGGAACCTGGCAGGAATTTTGTTGGACATAGAGTTACCAGGCCGCTAAAATTTAAACTATCGGTCTTGACTATCTTTTCTCCTTGATATATATTCCTCTTTCAAGGCTTTTTTTGCGAGGGTAGTTCAATGGTAGAACGCTAGCCTTCCAAGCTGGTCACGCGGGTTCGATTCCCGTCCCTCGCTCCATTTTTTTCTAATCCAAGCAGAGGCTGCATGAAAGTTACTCTCCTTATCCCGACTTTGAACGAAGAAGATGGGATGAAGACTATCATGCCCAGAGTCGACAAAAGCCTTTTTGACCAGATTTTGGTTGTCGACGGCAACTCCAAAGACCGCACGGTTGAGCTTGCGCGCCAGATGGGTTATGATGTTGTCCTGCAAAAGACGCCCGGCATTCGCGGTGCCTACATGGATGCATTACCGCACATCAAGGGTGAGGCCATCCTCACATTCAGTCCTGACGGCAATTCGATTCCCGAACTGCTTAAGCCCTGCATCGACAAGTTCAACGAAGGTTACGATATGGTGATCGTTTCCCGTTATGCCCAGGGCGCCAAAAGTTACGACGACGATGCGGTAACCGGTTTTGGTAATTGGCTTTTTACCGGTTCGATCAATTTTTTCCATCGTGCCGCCTATACAGATGCCATGGTCATTTACCGTATCTACCGCAAAAACCTGATTACCGAGCTGGATCTGGACAAGGACAGCAGTTTTTCTTTTGAAGAGAAACTTTTTCACACAAATATCAGCTGGGAACCGCTTCTTTCCATACGAGCCGCCAAACGACGGCTGAAGCTGGTGGACATTCCTGGCGACGAACCCAAACGTGAAGGCGGCGAGCGGAAATTGCAGGTTCTCAAATGGGGGGCGGCCTACTATTTCGAAATCCTGCGCGAGATTTTCTGTTGGCGCTAAATCTGCAGTTTTCTCATGATATTTTCTGGCAAAATGCTTAAAAAATTCCTTTCCGGCGACTGGTTTCTTTCCGGCCTGCTCCTGGGGATTTTTTTGCTTACCAACCGTTACATTTACGGTTGGGACGACCAGCATCTGGAAATTCCTCTGCTCAAACGTTTGATTGATCCGTCTTTGTACCCTGGTGATTATTATGTGGATGGCCTGCAAGCCAACTTCATCTCCTATTTATATCCTCTTTTATCTCGTGTCATATCTGTAGACAGCATTCCGGCCGTTTATCTTTTTCTTTATGTAGTTGTCCGGTATTTCTTTTTCTTCTGGATTTTCCGTTTATGGCTGTTTATTTCAGGTAAAGACCGTGCGGCCGCTTTTTTCTGTACGCTCACGGTTTTCCTGATTGGACGCACCGAGGAGCTTATCTACCGGACGTTTTCCCATCAGGAATTTGCCTTGCCGATCATTTTCGCCGGGATCTATTATTTTTATCGCGAACGTTTTTTTCTGGCAGCCTGTATCTTTGGTCTGGCGGCCAATATTCATGCCCTTTACGCCTTGTTTCCGATGGTGTATCTCGGGGCTTATCTTTTGCTGGTTAACAAAGACCGCAAATGGCTGCGCCTTGTCCAGTCCTGTCTGGGGTTTGTCCTTTGTGCCTTGCCGTTGATTATCTGGATGTTTCAGCGAGTTCTTAGAACCCGCCTGAACGCTGATCCGGCTCTTTATGACAACTGGATTGAACTCTACATACTTTCCTGTCCGCAGACCTTTATTTTCGGGGACAAGCCCCTGGCGGAAGTACTTGCCAATACACGTCTGTTGCTGGAAGGCCTGCAGAGTTATATTTTTGCGGTGGTTCTTTTTATGGTGCACTGGTGCGTCAACCCCTTGTTTCGCAAGGACCGTAAAGTTGCGGTTATTTCCTTTGTTGCGCTGTTACTGGTCGGCGCCACTTACGTTTTCAGCTATGTTGTCCCCAGCCATTTTGTCCTGGATCTTAACCTGGTTCGCAATGAGCAGTATGTCCGTATTCTTCTTTCGGGGTACACAGTGCTTCTTGTCTGGCGTTCCCGGTTTGATCCGCTCTGGAAGGTTGTTTTGTTTTGTCTCTTATTGGCAGTCAGTAACGGCAAGGAGTTTTCCGACATATTGCTGGCGGCTTTGACCGGGGGACTGGTTCTGCTCGCTGATGCCTGGCGGACTGCCAGGCGTTCCGCCTGGATTATGTCGCTGGTCTTTTTTGCGGTGGCCGGTTTTTATCTTGTTCTCATCTGGCCTTTGGATCTGACACTGGGGATCAAGATGATTCGTTGGCTGGCGGTGCTGTGCGGGTTAAGTTGTCTTGCTTTCGGTGTTATGCTGCTGCGCGGTAACGAACGCTGGGACACCCGCTTGCGGACAGGCCTTTTTCTTGTGCCTTTTGTTGTGATGTTTTCCTCTTTTTGTTATAACCATTATGTGTATTTGCACATGACCCGGCAGGGGGGCGGCTTCTGGCAGTTACAGCGCAACTGGGAGGATATGCAGAAGTATGTTAAGAGCCATACCCCCAAAGACGCTCTTATTATGGCGCCCAACGATATGGAGATGGGCGGTTTTCGTATTCACTCGGACCGGACGCTTCTGACCGATTATCGTGATTGCGGGATTATTGGTTTTGATATCAAAGCCGCGGTCGAATGGCGCCGCCGTATGCTGGATATTGATGCGTTCAAGGTTTTTGTCCGCGAGCCTTTGTCAGATGCGCTTTATAACGGAATTATCAAATACAAGGCGGATTATATTGTTTTCATGAAGTATGCGGCACCACCCGACAGTGTTGTCCTGCAAAAAATTCATGAAAATGAGGTCTTCGTCTTGTATCGGGTCAACAAAAACGGGTAAGATATGACAAAAGCGGCTGTTTCCTCAATTGGTGTTATTGGCGACGGAGCCTGGGGTACAACCCTGGCGAAACTTCTGGCAGAGAAGGGGTGTGCGGTTTCTGTCTGGGGACCATTTCCGGAGAACCTTAACAAGATGGCGGCTACCCGGGAGAATGCGCGGTTTCTGCCTGGTATTGTTTTGCCGGCGGGGATCACTTATACAGATAAACTCGAGAACCTGGTCGCAGGACATAATTGCCTGATTATTGCTATTCCCTCGCAATATCTTGATCCTGTCCTTAAGCGCATTGCAAAACTGCCGTTAAAAAATAAAGCCTTTGTAAGCGTGGTCAAGGGGATCGATGTCCGGAATTTCAAGACGATGTCCCAGCTCGTTGAAGCCCGTCTGGGCAAGGTGCCGCTGGCGGTGTTGTCAGGGCCGACTATTGCCCTTGAAGTGGCCCGCAAGGTGCCCACTACTGCGGTTTCAGCCTCGCGCAATGCCCGCTGGATGTCCGAGGTACAAGCCTTGTTCAGTACCGATTATTTCCGGGTCTACACCAATCCCGATGTTCTGGGAGTCGAGATTTGCGGGAGTGTCAAGAATATCATAGCGCTCGCTTGCGGTGTTTGCGACGGACTGGGGTTCGGGACAAATACCAAGGCCGCCCTTTTGACCAGAGGACTGGTTGAGATGAAACGACTCGGTGTCGCGTTCAAGGCGAAACCCGAAACTTTCAATGGTCTTACCGGGCTGGGCGATCTGGCCACAACCTGTTTTAGCCCCCAGAGCCGCAACCGTCATGTTGGCGAAGAAATTGGCAAGGGGCGTCCGGTCGACGATATTCTTGCAGGAATGGCATCTGTGGCCGAGGGTGTGGTTACCGCCAAAGCCGTCTGCCGGTTGTCCCGTAAATTAAAAATTGATATGCCTATTACGCAGGCTGTTTATGATATGGTGTACACACGTCGCCCTCCGCAGAAAGTGGTGGCAGACCTGATGCGACGTTCTTTAAAGAAGGAATAGCTTTTTTCTTTGCCTCAAGCCATGTTTTCTGTATAATAGCTCCCTGTTGTTTTCCAGGAGCACATATTTTGTTTTAAATCGGGGCGTAGCGCAGCTGGCTAGCGCACTTGAATGGGGTTCAAGAGGTCGTGGGTTCAAATCTCACCGCTCCGACTAATTTTTTTCTTTTACAATGGGGTGCAGCATGTCCACTCAGCAGCCGCAAGGAGCTGAACGCCGCCAGTTCGCCCGTATTAAAAAGAACTATATTATCCGTTTCATCGACAAGAATTCTCCCTCGCAGAATTACGAAGTTTCCCAGATCGAGAATATTTCCAAGGGCGGGCTTTGTTTTTCTGCCCGGGCTCCTTTCAAAGAAGGAGTTAAACTTGCGATAGAAGTGCACACGCCCTTTTTGTCGCAATCGGTTCTGGTCGATGGCGAGGTTCTGCATGTCAGGGAGAAGATCAAGGGAATGGTTTACGAAATACGCGTCCGTTTTATCGACGCGCCTTCTGCCGTTCTGGCTGTGCTTGATAAAATAGAGCAGTATCATAATTCCGGGAAACTCTAGAATGAAAAGTATATCTATTGGTCTGGTTGGACTGGGAACAGTCGGAGCGGGTGTCGCCAAACTCATTAAGAGCCGCTCGTCTTATGTCAGGGCGAAGTATGGTGTCGATCTTCAGTTGACTTCAATCTGCGATTTGCGTGTGGACCCCAAACTGGTCAAATCGCTGGGCAAGGTCAATGTCGTCAAGAATTACAACGAAATCCTCAATGACCCGGCGATTGATGTGGTGGTCGAGGTTATCGGCGGCGTTCATCCGGCTTACGAAATTATTCACGGAGCGCTTGAGCATGCCAAACATGTTGTAACGGCCAACAAGGCGGTTATTTCCAGCTACGGCCAGGAATTATTCCGCTACGCCAGAGCCAAGGGACGCAGTGTTTATTTTGAATCGGCTGTTCTGGCCGGAGTTCCGGTCATCAAAACGATTACCGAGGGCATCGCCGGCAACCGTTATAACGCGCTTTTCGGGATTGTTAACGGGACTTGCAATTATATTCTTACCCAGATGTCCCAGAACGGTCTGAGCTTTGACCAGGCTGTCAAGATGGCCCAGGAAAAAGGTTATGCCGAATCTGATCCGTCCCTTGACGTGAACGGTACCGACTCTGCCCACAAACTGGCGGTGCTGGTGGCTTTGGCCATGGGCAAGTTTCTCAAGGTCAAGGAGCACATTTATACCGAGGGTATTACGGAAATCGGGGCAGAAGATTTCAAATATGCCGATGAGCTTGGTCTGGCCATCAAATTGTTGGCCATTGCCAAGAAGAATGACGGTAAAGTCGAAGCCCGGGTTCATCCGACCCTGATTGCCAAAACTCATCCGCTGGCTTCCGTTCAGAATGTTTACAATGCGCTTCTGCTCGAAGCTGACGCTTTGGGCGACGTTCTTCTGGTCGGCCAGGGAGCCGGACAGATGGCGGCCGCATCGGGTGTTTTCAGCGATTTAATCAACCTTGCGTTGGCCAATGACCTGGTCGACCGCACCTGGATTGGCGATAATCCCGAAGAATTCGAAGTTCTGGAATTGCGGCCGATGTCGGAGGTTGAAGTCGAGTATTATATCCGCCTGATGGTTATTGACCGGCCCGGCGTTCTTTCCAAAATAACAGGCATTCTCGGCAACGAGGGCATCAGCATCGCCTCGGTTACCCAGAAAGCTGTTAGCAAGAACATGGCGGTGCCGCTGGTCATGCTTACGCATATGGCCAAAGAAAGCTCCTTGCGCAAGGCTATCGAGCAGATTGTCAAGCTCAAGGAAACCAAAGCCACTCCTGTGGTCATTCGCATGGAGCGTCTGTGATGTACCAGGGGCTTATTGAACGTTATCGCCGTTATCTTCCGGTTTCCGAAAAGACTCCGGTTATCAGCCTTTCCGAAGGCAATACGCCCCTCATACATTCGCCGGTACTTTCCGCGAAAACCGGACTTAAAGTCTATCTCAAGTACGAAGGTCTTAATCCTACCGGTTCCTTCAAGGACCGGGGCATGACCATGGCTATATCCAAGGCTGCTGAAAAAGGCGCGCGCGTGGTCATGTGCGCTTCAACCGGCAATACCTCGGCGGCAGCGGCGGCCTATGCTTCGCGTGCCGGTATGAAATGTTGTGTTCTTATTCCCAATGGCAATATTGCTCTGGGCAAGCTGGCCCAGGCCATGATCCATGGTGCCCAGGTTATTGCGATTGACGGAAATTTTGATGACGCGCTTGAACTGGTCAAACAAGTCACCTCCGCTCATCCGGTAGAGCTGGTCAATTCTCTCAATCCTTTTCGTATTGAAGGACAGAAAACCGCCGCTTTCGAGATTGTTGAAGATCTCGGCGATGCTCCGTTCTTCCATGCCATTCCGGTGGGGAATGCCGGCAATATTACGGCCTACTGGAAAGGTTATAACGAATTTCACGCTGCCGGTTTTGCCAAGAGACTGCCGCGCATGCTTGGTTTCCAGGCGGCTGGTTCGGCCCCGATTGTGCATAACCGGATCATCAAGGATCCCGAAACCATTGCCACGGCTATTCGTATCGGCAATCCGGCCAGCTGGCAGTCGGCGGTTGCCGCCCGCGACAATTCCGGTGGCCTTATTGATATGGTCACCGACGAAGAAATTCTTTCGGCTTATCAGCTCCTGGCATCTTCTGACGGCGTTTTTTGTGAGCCTGGCTCTGCCGCCTCTGTGGCCGGGGTTATTAAGCTTGCCGCCCACGGGTACTTCAAGTTTTCTCCGGGCGAATCGGTTGTCTGTACATTGACCGGTCACGGCCTCAAGGATCCCAAATCGGCCATGCATTGTGTCCAGGATCCGGTTGTCCTCAAGGCGGATATTCATGCCATCCTCAAGCAGATCGGTTTATAATCACTCCAGGGTGCTGATCACAAGTGGTCCCACGGCTGTAGCAATTGACAGCACCCGGATTATTACCAACCGCTCTACCGGAGCGATGGGGCGGATTATTGCGCGCCTTTTGTCAGAGGCCGGCGCCAGGGTCACCTTGCTCGAGGGGGCTGTTGGCGCGTGCGAACCTCTCAAAGGGGTGGCAATAAAAAAGTTTTTCTATTATCATGAATTACAGTCGGCGCTGGAGGCCGAGTGCGGCAAGCCCTATGATTGTGTTATTCATGCGGCTGCGGTTTCGGACTTTGCTCCGGTTCGCCTGTTTGACAAGAAAATTTCTTCTGCCCGGACCCTGAGCTTGCAGCTCAAGCCCACGGCCAAACTGGTGGATACGATCAAAACCCGGCTGCCGCAAGCGATTCTGGCAGCTTTCAAGCTGGCCGACAATATAGAGCAGGGAACAGCGGCCGCCACGCGTCTTATGGCCTCTTCCCGGGCGGATCTGGTTCTGATAAATACGCTGACACCGTCTTACCGGGCCTGTATTATGCGGGCGGACAAAACGTTAACCCCGTTAAAAAGTTCCAGAGCCGCGATAGCCAAAGTTCTTTTAACCGAGATCGGCAGAATAAGAAAATGAAATATATCATCCTTGTACCTGATGGAGTAGCTGACGAACCTCTCGAAGTTCTCGGCGGCAAAACTCCGCTTGAGGCGGCGCATACGCCTTTTATGGACGCGCTGGCCGCTGGCGGCTTGAGCGGCATGGTGCGTATTATTCCTCCCGGAATGGCTCCGGGATCGGATGTCGGCAACATGTCCGTTATGGGCTACGATGCCACCAAAGGTTTTTCCGGCCGGGCGCCGCTCGAAGCGGCCAATCTGGGGATCATTCTTGAAAACAACGAGCTTGCGTTCCGCTGCAATCTGGTGACTATTTACGATGAGGCCATGATTGATTACAGTGCGGGGCATATTTCTATCGAGGACGCCGCCGAAATCATGCAGACCATATCGGCTCAGCTTTCCGACGATAAAGTAAAATTCTATACGGGTAAAAGTTACCGTCATATTGCAGTGGTCAAGACAGATGATCCGGCTGCTTTTATCCATACCCGTTGCACCCCGCCGCACGACATTATGGGGCGCAAGGTCGCGCCGTATCTTCCCCAGGGGCCGGGGGCAGACTTTCTGGCCGGTTACGCTAGGAAGGCGGCAGGCATCCTCAAGGATCATCCTGTGAATAAAAGACGGGTTCAGGCCGGGCATGAATCGGCCAATTCTGTCTGGTTCTGGGGGCAGGGGGGCAAGCCCGCGCTTGAAACGTTCGCTCAGCGCTATGGCCTGACCGGCTCGATTATTTCCGCTGTGGATCTGGTTAACGGGATCGGCCGTCTCGTGGGGCTGGATATTATCAATGTTCCGGGAGCCACCGGTTATTACGATACCAATTACCGCGGCAAAGCCGACTATGGCCTGGCTTCGCTTGCCACCAAAGATCTGGTGTATATCCACGTCGAAGCTACCGATGAGGCAGGACATAATGGTGATGTGAAGGCCAAAGTCGAGGCTGTTGAATCCTTTGACCGTCATATAGTCGGCCCGGTGCTGGATTATGTGCGTTCTTGCAAGGACGCACGTGTTCTGGTAACGCCTGATCATCCCACACCGATCGCCAAACGAACACATACCAGTGTTCCGGTTCCCTGCGTTATCTACGGGAAAGGTATTGAACACAACGGTCTGGACAGTTACAATGAGGTTTCTGCAGCCAGGGCGGGAGTTATTTTTGACAGCGGCGTGACCATGGTTCGCCGTTTGCTAAAGGCCTGAAAAGCAGGCGCTATTTTCAACAAGGGTTATTTATGAAAAAACGAATTGTAGTTCAGAAATACGGCGGATCATCCGTCAAGGATGCCGAGCGCATCAAGGCTGTTGCTCAACGGATTGTTTCCTATAAAAACAAAAATACCGATATTGCCGTGGTCGTTTCGGCCATGGCCGATACCACCGACGATCTGGAGACCCTGGCTTTTCAGATTTCCAAAAATCCGGCGGATCGTGAAATGGATCTTTTATTGTCAACCGGCGAACAGATCAGCTGTGCGCTTCTGGCTATGGCGGTGCGCGAGCTGGGTTTTGCTTCTGTGGCCCTGACCGGTTATCAGGTTGGTGTTATGACCGATAACACTCATCTCAAGGCCCGCGTGCATCATGTGGACAACAAGCGTATCAATAAGGCGTTCAAGGCCGGTGAGATTGTGATCATGGCCGGCTATCAGGGGATCACCGAAGAAGGGGAGATCACCACTCTTGGCCGCGGCGGCTCCGACCTTTCCGCGGTGGCTTTGGCCAAGGCGATCAAGGCGGATGTCTGCGAAATCTATACCGATGTTACCGGGATTTATACAACCGATCCGCGCCTGGTGCCGGAAGCCCGCAAACTTGAAGAGATCACCTTTGATGAAATGCTTGAAATGGCTTCGCTGGGAGCGCAGGTCATGCAGGCGCGTTCCATCGAGGTGGCCAAACGTTTTAATATTCCGCTGCATGTGCGCTCAAGCTATTCCAGGGAGGAAGGAACAATGATCGTCAAGACTACCAAAAAGATCGAGGATGTCGCGGTAACAGGCGTGACATCAAACAAGAACGAAGCCAAGATCACCATTTGCGCTGTTCCGGACGAGCCGGGGGTTTCTGCCCGTATTTTCAAGGCTATTGCCGAGGCAGGCGTCAATGTTGATGTGATTGTCCAGAACGTCAGCCATACCCGCAAGACCGACATTTCTTTTACTGTGCCCAAGACCGACCTGGCCAAGGCAATCCAGGTAGCCGAAGAAACTTCCGCCAAGATCAAGGCCGGACAGATTCTGCACTCCAAGGAAATTGCCCGCGTTTCCATTGTTGGTTCGGGCATGCGTTCCCACCAGGGAATTGCGGCCAGAATGTTTGATGCTTTGGCCAAGGCTTCCATCAATATTGAAATGATCTCGACGTCCGAGATCAGTATTTCCTGTATTATTGCTCTGGACAAGGTGGACAGTGCGGTTAAAATCCTGCACAAGGCGTTTCAACTTGAAAAATAACATGAAAACCATCCAGATTTACGACACCACATTGCGCGATGGCTCGCAGGCCGAGGGCGTTTCTTTTACCGTGGCCGACAAGATCAAGATCGCTCGCCGTCTGGACGAAGCCGGAGTTCATTATGTCGAAGGCGGCTGGCCGGGGTCCAATCCCAAAGATCGGGATTTTTTTGCCGCTATGGTCAAGGCACCGCTCAAGCATGCCCGGTTGAGCGCGTTTTCTTCCACCCGGCGCAAGGGCATCAAGGCTTGTGATGATCCCAATTATGCTGCTCTGATTGCGGCCAAAACACCGGTGGTTTGTATTTTCGGAAAGTCATGGGATTTGCATGTCACCGAAGTGTTACGCACCACCCTGGAAGATAATCTTGAAATCATCCGCGATTCGGTTTCTTTTCTCAAGAAAAAGAAACGTGAAGTGATCTACGACGCCGAGCATTTTTTTGACGGCTACAAGCATAATGCCGAATATGCCTTGTCTGCCATCAAAACGGCGCGGGATGCGGGCGCTGATATTATCGTTTTATGCGACACCAACGGCGGTTCGCTTCCGGAAGAAATTGCGGGGATCATTGCCGAGGTGCGCGAAGTTCTGGACTGTCCGCTGGGCATTCATACGCATAACGACATGGATCTGGCTGTGGCCAATTCACTGGCGGCGGTCGATGCCGGCTGTATCCAGGTGCAGGGAACGTTTAACGGTTTTGGCGAGCGCTGCGGCAATGCCGATCTTTCCACGATTGTGGGCATCCTCTCCTCCAAGATGGGCTACCTGACTCTGCCCGAGAAGAAGCTCAAAGATCTTAAAAGCGTGGCTTATGCTATCAGCGAAGTGGCCAACCTTCCGATTCCCGACTATCATCCTTTTGTCGGGCATTCGGCGTTTGCCCACAAGGCCGGAGTGCATATTGACGCCATTCTCAAGAATTCAAAAGCCTACGAGCATCTTGATCCGGAAACTTTTGGCAATCATCGCCGCTTTATTACTTCGGAACTGGCCGGTAAAATGCCGATTTTGCAGAAAGCCCGCGAGTTCTCGGTCGAAATGGACAAGAAATCCGATACCGCCAGCCAGTTGCTCAAGGCGTTACAGGAAAAAGAGCTGGCCGGCTATCAGTACGAAGGGGCCGATGCTTCTTTTGAGCTGTTCATGAAAAAGCATCTCAAGAAGTATCAGCCATTCTTCAAACTGGAGGGTTTCCGGGTGCATACAGAACGCGCCGCCGACGGGCGTGCCTGGGCGGAAGCTTCGGTACGTATTGACGTGCAGGGCAACCGGCGTTTCAGCGCGGCAGACAGTGTGGGGCCAGTCGAGGCTCTTGACCGCGCCTTGCGTGATGCTTTGACCGGTTTTTATCCTTCACTCAAAGATATGCGCCTGACCGACTACAAGGTTAGGGTTCTTGATACCCGCGATGCCACGGCGGCCAAGGTGCGCGTTCTCATCGAATCGCAGGACGATCAGGACACCTGGACTACGGTCGGGGTTCACGAAAACATTATTGAAGCCTCCTGGGAAGCTCTGGTGGACAGCATTGAATACAAGCTTCTTAAAGGTAAAAAGAAATAAATCCCTATGTCCGAAATTCCTAGCCGTTACGATCCTAAAAGTGTTGAAGAAAAGCGACTCAAACTCTGGGATGAAAAGAAACCTTTTCATGCCGTGGCCGGTCGTTCGCCGAAGGGGGCTTTTACCATTGTCATCCCTCCGCCGAATGTCACCGGAGTGCTGCATATGGGGCATGCCCTTAACAACACCTTGCAGGATATCCTGACCCGATACAAACGCATGCAGGGGTTTGACACTTTGTGGATGCCCGGCACAGATCATGCGGGCATTGCCACCCAGAACGTGGTCGAAAAACAGATCGCCAAGGAAGGCCAGACGCGCGAATCGCTGGGGCGCGAAAAATTTCTGGAACGCCTTTGGGAATGGAAACGTCATAACGGCGACACCATTATCAATCAGCTGCACAAGCTGGGCAGCTCCTGTGACTGGGATCGCACTCGTTTTACAATGGACGAGCCGTATTCGGAGGCTGTCCGTGAAGTCTTTATTGAACTGCACAAACGCGGGCTGATTTACCAGGGACGCTATATCATCAACTGGTGCCCGCGCTGCCAGACGGCGCTGTCCGACGAGGAAGCCGAGCACAAGGATGCGGGCGGCCAGTTATGGCATCTTAAATATCCGTTCAAGCATGACCCTTCGCAGTTTATTGTGGTGGCCACCACCCGTCCGGAAACCATGCTGGGCGACACGGCGGTTGCGGTTAATCCTGCCGACGAACGTTATACGGATCTGATCGGCAAAACCCTTGTTCTGCCTCTTGTCAACCGGGAGATCAAGGTTATTGCCGACGACCATGTGGATCGGTCTTTTGGTTCGGGCGCGGTCAAGGTCACTCCGGCGCACGACCCCAACGATTTTGCGATGGGCCGGCGGCACAACCTGGAATTTATCAACATCATGCACCCCAACGGGGTCATGAACGCCAATGCCGGAGCTTTCGACGGGCTGGACCGTTTTGAAGCGCGCAAGCGCGTGGTCAAGGCCATGGACGAAGCCGGATTGCTGGTCAAGATTGAACAGCACGCGCATGCGGTGCGCCGCTGTTACCGTTGCGATACCATTGTCGAGCCTTATTTGTCCCGTCAGTGGTTTGTCAAAATGAAGCCTCTGGCCGACAAGGCCCTGGAAGCGTTTCGCAGAGGAGAGCCGGTTATTCAGCCCAAACGCTGGGAAAAGGTTTACGAAAACTGGCTGGTCGATATTCGCGACTGGTGTATTTCCCGGCAGATCTGGTGGGGGCACCGCATTCCAGTCTGGTACGACGAGGAGGGCAACGCTTTTGTAGCCCGCAACGAGCAGGAGGCCCAGGAGCAGTGCCAGCGCCAGTTTGGGACCATTAAAAAGCTGACGCAGGACCCTGACGTGCTCGACACCTGGTTTTCTTCCTGGTTGTGGCCTTTTGCCACGCTGGGCTGGCCGCACGAGAACAAGGATTTGTCTTACTTTTATCCGACGCATACTCTGTTTACCGCGCCCGAGATCATCTTTTTCTGGGTGGCCCGTATGACCATGGCCGGCCTGGAGTTCAGAGGACAGGCACCTTTCAGCAATGTGGTTTTGCACGGAACGGTGCGCGATACCCAGGGGCGCAAGATGTCCAAATCGCTGGGCAATGCCATTGATCCGCTGGAGATCATTGCCGAATTCGGGGCAGACGCACTGCGTTTTAGCATGATCCTTAATTCCGGGCAGGATATTTATATTTCAAAAGAGAAGTTCGAGATCGGGCGCAATTTCAGCAACAAGCTCTGGAATGCCGGACGCTTTGTTCTTATGAACGTCACGCCCGAAGGACGCGCCTCTTCGGCACAGGAGATCGACCGCGCCGCGCTCGACATGCCCTCACGCTGGATCCTGTCGCTGTATTCCCGCGCTGTGCAGGACACGGCCCGCGCTATCGAGCAGTACCGTTATTCCGAAGCGGTCAATATTCTTTATGAATTCTTCTGGTCGAATTACTGCGACTGGTATCTGGAAATGATCAAGGCACGTTTTTCCGATATCAATACGCAGAAAACGGCGTTCTTTGTTCTTATAAACACGCTCAAGCTTCTGCATCCCTTTATTCCGTTTGTCACCGAAGAACTTTACGCGCATTTTACCGGCGAAGAAAAGGTGCTTACTCTTGAGTCATGGCCTGCGGAAGATTCTTTCCTGCAGGATACGGCAGCCGAAGCGGCGGTTGGCGCGCTGATCGATATTACCGGCGGCATTCGCAATATCCGTTCCCAGTGGAACATCCGTCCGGCCGATCTGGTGGCTTGCTCGTTTGTCTGTGCTTCACCGGAACGCCTGGATTTCTTAAGGGAAAATATCGAAGTTATCGGCAAACTGGTGCGTTTTTCGGAGGTTTCCTATCAGCCGCAGGCGGGCAATTTCCGCAACTGCGCGGTGGGGGTGGCCGGTGACATCAAATACTTTATCCCGCTGGGAGAGCTGATCGATATCGAAAAAGAAAAGAAGCGCGTACGCGAACAGATCGTTCAGCAGGAAAAAACCGCCGCGTCCATCGAAGGGCGGCTGGCCAATCCGGGTTTTACCGCCAAGGCTCCGGCCGAGGTTATTGCCAAAGAG
This sequence comes from Candidatus Omnitrophota bacterium, assembly GCA_903944345.1. Taxonomy (GTDB): domain Bacteria; phylum Omnitrophota; class Gorgyraeia; order Zapsychrales; family Fredricksoniimonadaceae; genus CAJARJ01. The sequence goes on along the minus strand of CAJARJ010000012.1, from coordinate 82,262 downwards.
CGCCAGCGCATGCAGGAATTGCGCGAGCGGAATATCCAGCTGGAAACCACACTTTCCAGTCTGGTGTAAACACTCAGGAATGCTTTATCAATAAAAGGCGGCTTTTATGAAAAATATGCTTTTGATTCTCGTGCTTTTGGTCCTTTCGGTCCCGGCGCTGGCCCAGATTTACGAACAGCAGTATGACCGGATTCTGGCTCCTATGGAAAGGGTTGTCGGTGAGCATAACAACGAGTATGCCAATGTAGCCATTCCCGGTGCCGAGGATGATCTTAAAGACCAGGCGGTTCGTTATGACGAGATGGTCAATTCGGTTAACGAGGCCAACGAGCGTCATTTTAACGAACTTGTCAACACGACCATTCTTGGCGAAAAGAAGTAACTGCCAATGCCTCCCATGACTGCAGATTATATTCACCGGATAGCCGGCGAAGTTACGGCCAGTCCTGCGCAGGTCAGCGCGGTTTTGTCCTTGCTCGACGGCGGAGCAACCATTCCTTTTATCGCCCGTTACCGCAAGGAAGCCACGGGGGCGCTGGACGAAGTGGTGGTTACCTCCATTCGTGACCGGCGTCAACAGCTGGTGGAACTCGACAAACGCCGCGCGGTGGTGCTGGAAACCATCGAAAAACAGGGCAAGCTTGATCCGGCTTTGAAGGCGCGGATTGACAAGGCCGAAACCCTGGCTGTCCTGGAAGATCTTTATCTGCCTTACCGGCCCAAACGCCGCACGCGCGGTTCGGTTGCCCGTGAGAAGGGGCTGGAACCGCTGGCTGCCGAAATTTTTGCCCAGAATCCCGCTTTTGACCCGCGTGCCGCCGCCCAGGCGTATGTGGATCCGGCCAAAGAGCTGGCCACCGTCGATCTTGTGCTGGCCGGGGCGCGGGATATTATTGCCGAGCAGATTAACGAGACGGCTGTTATCCGTTCGGCTGTCCGCGATTTTTTTATGGCCACCGGGTCTTTCCAGGCGCGCGTCATCAAAGGCAAGGAAGAGACAGGGGTCAAGTTCCGGGATTATTTTGAATGGAAAGAACAGGTGTCCAAAGCTCCCTCGCACCGGGTGCTGGCGGCCCGCCGCGGCGAGAAGGAACAGGTGCTCATGCTCAGGATTGTAGTGGACGACCAGGAAGCCGTCGGCCTTATTGCCAGGCAAGTGGTCAAGGCCGCGCAAACTCCCTGTGGTCGTGAAGTGACCCTGGCGGTGGAAGACTGTTATAAAAGGCTCATGGCCCCCTCGATTGAAAACGAGGTGCGTCTGCTTACCAAGGAAAAAGCGGATACCGATGCCATCAAAACCTTCCAGACCAACCTGCGCCAGCTTCTGATGGCGCCGGTGCTTGGGCCAAAAGTGGTTCTGGCGGTTGATCCGGGCCAGCGCACCGGCTGCAAACTGTCTGTGCTTGACGGACAGGGGAAATTTCTCGAGTACCAGGCTATTTATATCGGGCAGGGAGCGGCCCGCGAGACCGAGGCGGCCGCTATGGTGCGCCGTTTCTGCCGGCAGTACGCCGTTGAGGTTGTGGCTATCGGTAACGGCACAGCCTCCCGGGAAACGCTGGCTTTTATTCGCGGACTGGGTATCGCGGATTTGCGCATTGTTATGGTCAATGAAAGCGGCGCTTCGTATTATTCGGCGTCCGAAGTGGCCCGGCGCGAGTTTCCGGATCTCGATCTGACGGTGCGCGGGGCTATTTCTATTGGCCGCCGCCTGCAGGACCCGCTGGCCGAACTGGTCAAGCTTGATCCGGGCAATATCGGAGTCGGGCAGTACCAGCACGATGTGGATCAGAACCTTTTAAAACAGTCGCTGGACGATGTCATTATCAGCTCGGTCAACAATGTCGGGGTGGATATCAACACCGCCAGCCGTGAACTGCTCATGTATGTTTCGGGGCTTGGCCCGGCCCTGGCCGAAGCGGTGGTCAATTACCGCCAGGCCAACGGCCCGTTTGCCAATCGCCAGCAATTTCTTTCGATTTCACGGTTTACCGCCAAGGCATTCGAGCAGTCGGCGGGCTTCCTGCGCATTATGGGCGCCGAAAATCCGCTGGACTCAAGCGCAGTCCATCCGGAAAGCTATGATCTGGTTAACCGCATGGTGCAGGAATCCGGCTCTGATTTGCGCGAGCTGATGCGTAACGACAAACTGCGTTCGCGCATCAATCTTAACGCCTATGTCAACGACAAGGTGGGGTTGCCCACTTTGCGCGACATTATGAGCGAGCTGGCCAAACCCGGGCGCGACCCGCGTGCCAAATTCGAGTTTGTGGACTTCAAGGACGACGTGCATACGGTAGAAGATCTTCGTCCCGACATGGTGCTTCCCGGTGTTGTTACCAACATGGCGGATTTTGGCGCTTTTGTGGATATCGGGGTTCATCAAGACGGGCTGGTGCATGTCAGCCAGATCGCCGACCGTTTTGTCAAACATCCTTCGGATGTGCTCAAACTGCATCAGAAGGTGACGGTCAAGGTCAAGGAGGTTGATTTGCCGCGCAAACGTATTTCCTTGACCATGAAGTTCTGATAGCTAATATCGAAAAAAATCTTGAAAATACCCCCGGAAAGCAGAGAATGTTCGTATGTCATACCTTGTTTTTGCCCGTAAGTACCGTCCCCAGACTTTTGCCGATGTAATCGGACAGGAGCATATCACCCGAATCCTGGAAAAGGCCGTGAGCGAGGGAACCCCGCGCCATGCCTATCTTTTCTGCGGATCGCGGGGAACCGGAAAAACCACCTGTGCCCGTATTCTGGCCCGCGAGCTTAATGCCCGTGCCGGCAAGGATGCCTCATCGCTTGACCTTGGCTTGCAGTCCTCGCTGGATATTATCGAAATTGACGGTGCTTCCAATAACGGTGTCGACGATGTGCGTGTCCTGCGCGAAAATGTGCGCCTGGTGCCCATGTCGGGCGGGTACAAGGTCTATATTATTGACGAAGTGCACATGCTTTCAGGCGCGGCGTTCAACGCCCTGCTTAAAACGCTGGAAGAGCCGCCCGAACACGTCATTTTCATTTTTGCCACTACCGAACCATCCAAACTGCCGCCAACGGTTCTTTCGCGCTGTCAGCGTTTTGATTTCAAGCGTATTCCGGTCGAAAAGATTGTCGGTTGCCTCAAGGATATCTGCCGCAAAGAAAGCATTACAGCCGAAGACGAGGCTTTGTCGGTCATTGCCCGTATTGCTTCAGGCGGAATGCGGGATGCTTTAAGTATTCTGGATCAGCTGAGTTCCAGCGGCACGCAGATTACCCTGGCGCAGATCAACGATCTTTTCGGGCTGGTTGAATCCCAGCAGCTGGCCATTTTTGCGCGCGCTTTGGCGGACAAGGATATGGCAGGCTGCCTCAAGGTGCTGGATCTGGTGTCCGAAAGCGGCAAGGACATGCGGCATTTTTCCTCGGATATTGTCCAGTATTTCCGTCACGTCATGCTGCTCAAGGTGGGCGGCAAGGATCTGGAAGGACTGGTGGATTTACCCAAACTTCAGAAAGAAGAAATTACCGCCGTCGCGGCCGGCCAGACCATGGCCTGGATTATCCGCGCGATGGATATTATTATTGCCTCCCAGGACGTGGCCCGTATTACAGAAGATCAGCGTCTGGCGCTGGAACTGGCGGCGGCCAAAATTATGGCCGATGTCCAGAGCGAGTCTGCAGCGTCAGTAGCTCCGGCGCGTACGGCTCCGGCTCCTGTCAGGGCTCCTGTGCGGACAGCCGAACGGCCTGTGACCCCGCCAACTGCGGCGGCAAGGCCTGCGGCTCCTGTTTCTGCCGCGCCCAGGCCTCCGGCAGGCAATATGCTTAACAATAACAAAGGCACTCTGGTTATTGCTCCGCTGGCTGAGCCGGCGCACGAAACCTTTACCGGCGGACAGCCGCTTGTTCTGGCGGATCTGCAGGAAAGATGGAACGAGCTGACCTTTGCCTTGAGCCAGAAAAAGATTTCATTGGGCACCTATTTACAGCCGGGCCGTCCGGTTGAGGTGAGCGGTAACCGCATTATGGTTGCTTTCAGCCAGGAAGACGCTTTTAACAAGGAGTATCTGGACACCACCGAAAACCTTATTTACATTGCCGATGTTTTTTCGGGAGTGCTGGGCGGCCGGGTGCAACTGGCGGTCAAGGTGGCCAGTGAAGTGCCGGGGCAGGATACGCCGGTAGCCGACGAAGCGGTGGAGATGTTTGACGGAGAAATAGTCAACGAATGGATCAATGACGAATGAACTATCCGCGTGTTATAGAAAACCTCATTGAAGGCATGGTCAAACTGCCCGGAGTGGGGCGCCGCAGTGCCGAGCGCATGGTGTTGTGGCTGCTGAACAATCCGGCTGAGGAAGCCATGAGCCTGGCGCGCGGCATTGCCGAGCTCAAGGAAAAACTGCGTTTCTGCAAGCTGTGCAACAATTTTTCGGAAGGCGATATTTGCCCGGTGTGCATGGATTCCAGCCGGGACGCGCGGGTGATATGTGTGGTCGAGAACCCCAAGGATGTGATTGCTATCGAGAAGACCGGAACGTTCAAGGGGCAGTACTACGTTTTACTGGGGATTATTTCGCCTTCTGACGGGCAGGGGCCGGACGATCTTAACACGGCCAAGCTCCTTCAGCGTGTCCACTCGCAGAATGTGCAGGAAGTTATTCTGGCGACCGACGCGGATATGGAAGGCGAGCTTACGGCTTTGCACCTTATCAAGCTCCTTCAGCCGTGCGGGGTGAGGGTGTCGCGCATAGGTGTGGGTATTCCCGCCGGAGGGTCGCTGGAGTTTGCCGATATGTCGACGCTGACCATGTCGCTGCAGTCCCGTCGGGCGGTGAGTACAGAGCCCGCGCGCGACCAGGTGCAGGTTTAGCGTTTCGGTGGTTGACAAGATAAAATATATCTGTATAATTCATCTCGCTTTCGTTTGCCGCATATTTTTTTGGCAGCAAACATTCGCTCTTTTAAATTTCATTCCCCTGTAGCTCAGTTGGTAGAGCATGTGGCTGTTCACGAGGTTTGGCTGGTCCAAACCGAGTGTCGAGTCTTCAGGAGACAGCGTGAGAAAAGATAACCGTTCTTACAATGATCGCCGTGAATATCTCATTAAAGCTGTTTATGCGCGCCGTAAAAAAGTGCGTGAAATGGCTGTTGCCTATAAAGGCGGCAAATGTGAGCGTTGCGGATATGATCGCTGTATCGATGCGTTAGAGTTTCATCACATTGATCCAACAGTTAAAGAATTTAATATCTCCAGCAAAGGGTATACCCGAAGTTGGGAAAGAGTTAAAGTCGAGTTGGATAAGTGCATGATATTGTGTGCGAATTGTCACCGGGAAACTCATTCTCAAAGTTAGCAGCCTTCCGTGGAAACGCGGAAGTGACAAGCGGGCTAAGTCAGGAAAAGCCTGGTCATAAAGATCAGGTCAATCCTGAGCTAGCAGGCCTTTAGTCAAAAGGCCGGGCAAGTGCAGAGACTTTACACCCGCCGCCTGAAGCAAAACATACTTTGTTTTGTATGGCGAAGAGAAAGTCCGACTCTTCAAGTAATTGAAGTCAGATCGTAACCACAGTGTCCGAGGTTCGAGCCCTCGCGGGGGAGTTATTTAATAAAAAAGCCGTCCTTTTCAGGGCGGCTTTTTTATTAGATATAACGGAGGAAGCGAGGGCGAGAAAGGAGGCCCGCTAGACGCGACGAACAGGAGCGTCTGAGTGCGGGCCGGGGGTGTGACCTGTAGCGAGCGCTGATAAAGGATCCCTTCCAAGATCTTCAGCGCGAGCGGAAGGCAACGAGCCCTCGCGGGGGAGCCAATAAGGAACTGGTGACACACAGAATTGTTCTATCACATTCTGTTACATTCTACTGCAATGAAAAAATCCAGAGTGCAACAAGTTTAATTGTCGTAAAGAATGTCAAGAAACAATTCTGTGTGTCACTAATTAACTAGAATATTGATAATCCGTAAGTTTTAAAATCCCGCCATATTTATTAGTCATAGTGTGGTTCTCCAATATTCTTCTTGACACTCCAGCGTTACGCTGTATGCTTATGAGGACATGGTAATTACATTTGGGCAAAATATAAAGCAACAGCGGCTCAGGCTGGAATATAGTTTACGCAAGGTTTGCGAAGCCGTACTTAATGATGATGGAAACGCCATTTCGGTATCATATTTGAATGATATCGAGCAGGGGAGGCGCAATCCTCCAACCGGGAAGGTTGTTGTTCAGCTTGCGAAAGTTTTGAATCTAGATGTGCAAGAGCTGTTGGGCAAGGCAGGCAAGGTTGACCCGATTATTGAAGATGCCGTGAACAAGGAAGTAGAGGTCGGGGTGTTGTTTCGTCGCATAGCAGAGAAGGCTCAAGCTGACCCGGGTGTTCTTGAGCGTTTAAAGAAGGAATTGGACAAGTAATGAGAGCAAAGTATGGCAATGCGTTGGATAACAGACAATCAGGCTACTTACGGACGGAGGTTAATCTGTTCGGGAGCTGATATCGATGACTTCATGGAGGAGCGGTACTACCGCTTTTGCGGAGGCAAGATTGATGTCAATCGTCCTGCCATCGATGTCGGAAATTTTATCGACCGGCTATTTAAGGAGCGCGTTGAGTACAGTCCTGATGATTCTGATTTGCCGTCTGGGGTCTTAGGCGCGACTGTCTTTAATCAAGACAAGTCATGTTTAATTAGGATAAGCGCAGGCTTATACAAGGAAAGAAACGCTGTTCAGGTGCGCGGGCGTTTTCGTTTTACATGTGCTCATGAGTCGTTTCACGCGTTAGTTCATGGCCCTCTTTTTCAAGGTGCGGGGAGGCTGTTCTGTCATAATCATACAATTAAGGAAGACGTTGGAAACGATCAGCCCAAGGTTGGTGATTATACGGAGTGGCAAGCGAATCGGGGAGCGGCAGCCTTACTAATGCCACGGTCGATCTTTGAACAATGTGTAAAGCAGATTCGATCAAAGTCTAACGATCACGAGTTTTTGGTTAACACTTTAGTGAGGTTGTTCGACGTTTCAAAACAGGCGGCTACAATTCGTTTACAGAACTTGGGGCTGTTGTCGCTTGCCGAAGATGATTTTGAACTTCAGCTTAATGGTATTGATAGTTACCGTGATCTTAGAGAGCGGTAATATTTTTTTATTTACGTTTTACGCTATAAGCGTAAAAGAACATGGAATTTTTAAGATATTGATTTGTGGCCACACGTATGAGTGGTTTTTTATTCTTGACAGGAAATCAATATATTGGTATTCTTTAAGAGATGTATACTACTAATGGTGGGAAATGATATACAGAAGACATTATTTATAGAAAGAAAAAGCCCTCGGCGGCAACCGAGGGCTTAAGAGAAATTTGGAAGGTCGCTTGAAACGAGACTTCTGTTCCCTTTTTGTCTGTATTAGACCAGTCAACATGGGAATCGTCAAGTTTAATCAAATAAAAACACAGGAGGTTCCCATGAGTAAATGTAAGAACGATGCTCCAGGTATGAGAGGTTGCAGATCGAGAACTGAAGCAGGACCGCTTCGCGCGAAGCGAGGCGATACTCATATTGGCACTATCGAAAAGAAGTATGGTGTAGATCTTGGCGTTCGAGCCGATATGCATTTGGATACATTGCTGGACCATAAGCGTGTGGCCTCCCTTAATGATTTGATTAACGGGAGGTAGAAGGATGAGCGCATTACTGAATGCTATTTTGAAAGAATCCGCGAGCAGCGCTGTCAACGGTGCATTTGATGAGTTGTTGAGGAAGCAGATCAATATAGAGGATGGGATTAGGTCGAAAGCTAGTGACAGCCAGAATCATTTGAGAGATTTTTTATCATCCGAGTATCAGAATGATCAAACTTTTCCGAGTGTGTTGTCAGTTCAGGATCGGGATTTTTTAGGTGGATCGTTTGCACGTCACACAAAAATATGGCCGCTTGATGATATTGATATTTATTTTCCTTTAGATGGGTACAGTCTCAATTATCTTCAAGATGGATTACGCCTTCCCTATACAGTCGTTTCAGATGGTGTCTTATCGAGCAATCCCTTACTGACTGCCCGATGGATGTCCGGAAGTTACATATCTTCCAGAAAGCTGATCAGTGGGTTGTCTGCTGTTCTTCAGAGGCATTATCCGAGAACAGATGTACGTCCTGACGGGGAGGCCGTAAGAATTGCGATGGCCCATGGCGAAACCGAGGACGAAGATGGTCTCGGGTTTGATGTCGTTCCCTGTTTTCTTATGCGGCCAGATGCAATAAGTGAAGCGAAATTTTATTTAATACCCGACGGACAGGACGGATGGATTAGAACCAATCCGAAAGTTGATAAAGAAATTGCTAATAAGCTTCATCAGAATAATGCTCGGTCATATAAGAAGGCGATTAAAATACTCAAGTTTTGGAACAAGGAGGCGCTGAACGGAGCGTTGCAGTCATACTATGTTGAGCTCGCCATAGCGAGGAGGTTTCTGGATTCAAATAGCGCTGGAAACTATGCTGCAAAAGTATCGGAAGCAGTTGCTTTTGCTTTCTATGCCGTGAATGTCGCGATAAGCTCGGGGAGTTTGTCGTCATTTGTGAATCAAGCTCCATTGGTTTCTCCGGGGGATGTTTCCGATCACCATCGTTTTATTGTCAACAAGATGGCTGGCGTTGCCCGGTTGGCATTTGAGGCTGAGCAGGTTGGAAATCAAGATCAGGCGATTGAACTTTGGCGGCAAATCTTCGGTGAAACGTTTTGATTGATTTTGGAGGCGGTATGGCTGAAATTATTCAGGAAATGATTAAGGAAGCAAAGAGAATCGAAGAAGACTCGGAGCATTCTGCAAAGGGGCAATATAACGCCGCAGATAGATGGAATGGGTATCATTTGTTAATTGGAATTCCTGCTTCTGTTGTTGCCGCACTGGCTGGTGTTTCTGTCGTTCAGAAGGCTCCCAGTTGGGCCGTGGCCTGTGCTGTCGCATCGGCGGCATTAACGACAGTGTTGACGTTTTTACGCCCTTCGGAAAGATCGGAAAAGCATAAAACGTATGGCGGACAATATTTAGCCCTACGAAATGCGGCACGTATTTTTAGGCAGATAGAAGTGGTGGAGGCAGATGTTAATGCCGCAAAGCAACGGTTATTGTCATTGTCCAGAATGCGAGATGAATTAAATCAGACCGCACTGGCGGTGGGCCGTAAAGATTATGAGTTGGCAAAAACTGATATTGATTCCGGCAGATCGCAGTACGGAGTGGATGGAGCGGGGCATGTCGGTAAATAGGTACCTTTTAGAATTGGTCGATTTTGTCGGTGTTGACGATGGCGAGAAGCTCGGCCTTAAGAAATCAATTTCAACGTTACAAGAGCGGCTAAATACGTCTTTGGGACAAGAGATTGTGGATAGCTTTATTTTTGGATCGTATAGTCGAGGGACTATTCTACCTCGTAGTGTCGATCAGAATTCGGATGTGGACTTAATGGTAGTCTTTGCTGATCCATATAATAGACCACAGACGTATTTAGATAGATTGCGTCGTTTTGTCGAGTCAAGCTATGCAAAATCTGAAATCGCGCAGTCAGCGCCGGCAATCGTATTGTCGTTGAATCATATTAACTTTGAGTTGGTTCCGGCAAGAAAATCTCGGTGGTCGGGCGGGCTGAAGATTCCAGTAAAGTCGTTATGTGGGGATGACTGGATGGATACAGATCCAAAAGGTTTCAATGACAAGCTTTCCAGCGTGAACACCAAATTTTCTGGGCTCATAAAGCCACTGGTCAGAATAATCAAATATTGGAATGCAAAGAATGGGTATCTTTTTGAATCGTTCTTTATTGAACAAAAGGTGGTTGAAATCGTTGAGAGTGCTGAATCAATTTTTGATGAATCACCCAAATCAATATGTGCTCACTTCTATCGGTTTGTTGATAGGTTTGATATCGGATACATGGAAGCCGAAAGGAAGCGCGAGTTAATTCATAAATTGAAAGATTTTGTTCAATGTGTTCAGTCGTTAGAGAATAAGGGCTTTGCGGCTGAAGCGGCGGCTGCGTTTGCTGAATTCTTACCTTTGCCTTGCGAGCTTAGTGAGGAGTAACAAATGGTTCCGATTTGTATGAAGGTTTATGGAAGGCAAAGCCAGGATCGGGTCGATTGGGATGATGTTATTTGTTTCGTTTCCTATCGCGATAATAATTGTCATCAGAAAATTGTGGAAGATTCTTTTCAATACCATTTTCGCTTAGACCTTGAATACATCAAGCAGCATCATCCTGATCATTTCTTGTCACCGTATAATGTTGCTCGAGCGGTATTGCTTTATCATTATTTCAGGGAGCACCATTATTTCTTTGATGAAGTGCATTGGGAATACATTTCTCATGAAGATCTTCCAGATCGCGAGCCGGACTCGGATGGAAAAGGGTATCGTCTTTGGGTAATTAAGCAGCCAGCAAATCGTCAGCAGGCAGTATTTTTAGCCTAATGGCATGAGGGGGGATTTATGTCTTTAGAAGAAAAACTTCAACCGGGCGATGTCGTTTTGACCTGCGGCAGGGGATTTGAGCTTGGGTCGCTTCCGATCAGAACGGCCAATTTCTTCAAAAGGGGGTATGGGGATCGTGGTTGGACTCATGCGGCGCTATATATCGGATATGGACAAGTTGTTGAGGCATTTCCTGGAGGAATCGTCAAAAGGAGTTTTAAGGAAGCGTATTTGACGGAGAAATTAGATCTGCTTGCGCTGCGACCGATAAAAGCGAATGCACAGGCTATCGCTAAGGTTGTAGCTTTTTGTAAAGGTGAAGAATCAAAGAAGTATGATTTTCGGGCGTTGATCTATTTCGCGTTGTTCAACTTTCTTCCAGCTGGATTGCATTTCCTGTTGGACAAGAAGTTTTTGGGTGATTGTTTTAATGTAAATGATTCCTATTTTTGTTCTGAGCTAATTGCAACTGGATTGCAGAAGGCGGATGCTTATTGCTTTGAGAATCCGCCTTACAAGGTCATGCCGATAGACTTTTATAACGATATCTGGTTTGATGTTGTCGCCAAGAAGGTCAAACAGCAAAGTTTTAATTGGCTCAAGGACGGGTTCTTTTTCTTGCTTTATGTGATCGCTGGAATTTTGTGTCCGTTATTGTTGGTGGCTTTAGCGGCAGCAATTTTTGTTGGCCTCTGTGCGTTTGTGTTGGCTGCGGCTAAGGCGCAAAAGAAAGATGAGCCTGTTTAGAAAGATTAGGTTGAAGTTAGTTTAATGTCTTTGAAGGCGCCTTCTGGCGCTTTTTCTACAGGGTTTCTTATTACAGATTTATTACTGCTGAATTACAGATTGGAAATGTTCCTGTAATCTTTTGATTTCTTAAGTTGCCATTTTGCATGGGGTTCTGAATCGCTTTGCTCTTCAGTTCGTTCAAGACCCCACCCCCTCAACCATAGGTTGTGATAGGGGGAGGGGTCTTGAACAACCCCAAGCAAAATGGAGTTATTTATTAGGGGTGGGATTGGTTGGTAAGGTGTTTATTTTGGTTAATATAGATTGGTAAATTAGATTGAATTGGTAAGAAGTATTATCTTGTTTTTAGATGATGAGGAGTTGGCATGGGTTCATTTGAGTTTAATTCTAGGGCAGAGAAGTTTGATCTGTTAAATATTGTCCGATTGGTAAGTTCTTTAGAGTGGGTTCTAAAAGATGTGTTTAAGATTTGGCATTAAAAGTGGAACTTTTGAAGCGGCTACTTGGAATTGTTTTGTGTCCAAAACAACGCCAGATATCTATTTGACTTGTCGTTCTTTAGGTTCCTTGAAAGCAAGTATGCATGAATCAGGTAGTTGGCAAATAGGATTTACAGAAGAGTATTGGGATAGCGCAGAAAACACTTTTGATAAGTCAAAGATAAGGCATCTGGATATCTGGGAACGCCCAAAGGAAATGAGACCTGGTGAAATATTAGCATTTCGCATTATTACACCATCATCTGAGGTTAATCTTAATCAGGTTGATCATAAGAAGGGCATTTGTTGGATACCCAATGCGCCTGACGATATGGTAACAGAAATGGATGTTTGGATTACAAAATCAGGTTTTATACAACCAGGTTCTGAGGATGACCGGATTATTGGATCGTTATCTGTACCAAAAGGAGAAGTGGTTTGGATCACATATCGAGTTTATTCTATTTCTAATCTTGCTAAGCAGATTCAATGTTTTAGAGATAAATGCAAAGAGGGCAATATCGTGAGGTGGGATCGTTTAATCGGAATAGGAGCCGAGGTGGATGGTTCGCGTTTGATATTAGATATTGGCAATGTCTAACACATTTGACTTAAAGTAGGTTTCGGACTGTAATTTGAAAGATAAAATATGATTTCTTTCCTTCATTTGGCGTTAGGGCCTATATCTTTGGAAATATGAACGCGTAGCGATGGATTGGGTACAATTAAACGGATTAAGATGGTAGTCTGAAAGAGAGAATAATATGCAAATTTCTTTTTGGTTGTTTTTGGGGATATCGCTTGTTGCCAGTGTTTTCTGGGGTGTTCATGGCTGTGTGGAAGAAGGAAAGAGCTGGAAGAAGGGAGAGAAAATATTGGCGTCTGGTATCTTTTTGTCGGAGTTTATAGGTTCGTTAGCCGGGTGGGTTTGCTTATATCTTCTCTTGATTCGCAATCCAGATTTCCGGGTTGCTTCATTGGATAAGGTCGATTTAATTTTATCTATTGGTACAGTTATCGGAATTGCCGGATATTCGTATCGCATTATAGATTGGATTGATACAGGTCTTGGGAAATTGAAAGGACAGGAGCGGTAAAAGTAATTGTTTATTCGCGACATAATCCTTATGAATACAAAACCTTTATTTTCAGAGAGACATGGGTATCAAGCACCTACAGTGTCCATTACTGTTCGTTATGAGGCCCCAGGTTTTCTGCGAAGAGGAATATTGTCCGTAGCATTAAAGAGCGGATTTAATGCAAGGGCTTTGCGCAGCATTATTTGTGAGGCGCTAGATTCCTTGCCGGATGAAGCTCAAAATTGGAGTGATCCTAATGTCCTTAATGAATGTGAAGGTTTGATTGATAACTGTGAATGGTTTGAAGTTTATGATATTTGTGAAATTTTTGCTCGAAAAGATGCAACAGATAGGTTCTTCGAGAAAGGGTTAAATAATTTCTTTCTTAAAAAAGGCATCGGCTGGAAGATGGAAGGTGGAGTGCTTTCCGTGCGAGGTGAAGGCGATTATGAGCAAATAACAACTGAAGCCAAATCTCTTTTACATGATTCTGGGCGACCCACTGCTTTAAATGAATTAAAACATGCAGGAGAGGATTTATCAAAAAGACCGGAACCTGATGTTACCGGAGCTATTCAACATAGTATGGCTTCACTTGAATGCCTTGCGAGAGAAGTTTCTGGTTCTAAAGGGACATTAGGCGCTTTTATTAAAGACCGCAATTTGCCTAAACCAGTTGATACGGCTGTTGAAAAAATGTGGGCTTTTGCAAGCGAATAAGGTAGGCATATTAAAGAAGGGAAATCTCCAAAGTTTCAGGAAGCTATGCTCACAGTTCATTTTTGTTCTGCTTTAATTATTTATCTTGGTCAAAGGAAGCAATAATACAGCAAAAAGTTTCATTAAGGATTGGAGCTCCAAAGCTAGTTAATCAGGAAGCACGAATCCGCATCGGGGGATTCGGAAATAGATTAACGAGGGCAAGATTAAGATTTTTATGGATTTCCGTTCTAGTAGTGCGGTTTTCAGTTTTTTGATAGAAAATCGTGTTTTAAGAAAATAGGCTAAAGATAATCGGTAAAGATAATCGGTGACACACAGAATTGTTTTATTACATTTATTTACGTATCTATACGATACAAGAAAGAAACAATTCTGCGTGTCACTAATTAAACACAAGTTTAGGACCAGAGAAGAAACAAGAAGCAAGATCTTTGAATATGTGGAGATGTTCTATAATCGTAAAGGGGCTCAATCAACACTTGATTACATGAGCCCCTTTGAGTACGAGAGACAGAAGGTCAATAATGATGAAACGTTTTGCCACTGACGCGTTGATAAAAGCGATTCTCCAAGGGAACCCCACGGGCGTGCGTGTTGCCCTTACGTTGAATCCAGGGATTGTCAACGAAATCTACGAAACCCATTCCGGCAAATTTCTGCCCTTATATGCAGCCGCGCAGGCGAATTCCTCTGAGATCGTAACGCTCCTGCTCCGGAACGGGGCTGATCCAAACGGTCTTTCATATATTGAGGCAGAAGTAGACGGAGCACAATATCGTAAGGACCTCGTCGAGCGGGAGGTAGACCCAAATATACGGATGATAAGTGTAGCAATGCTAACGGCGCTGTATATCGCCAGCGAGAATGGCTATTCGGAAGTGGTCCGCATGTTGGTCGAAGCCGGTGCAGACCCTGACATGGGCACAGCAACGCCTCTCTCCGTAGCGTGCCAGGAGAATAGACTCGAGACCGCACAGCTCCTGCTTGCTCTCGGCGCCAAAGTTGACTTGTCACTCCGGAACGACGGTGCAACCCCATTGTTCATGGCATCGCAGGGCGGACAAGAGAGTGTCGTGCGTCTTCTTCTGAGTAATGGTGCAGATGTTGGCAGGCGTCTGACCAAAGAAAACCAAAGCGCGGCTCTTCACGTTGCCTCTCAATTCGGGCATGTCGGCGTAGTCGAACTTCTCGTCAAGAACGGCGCGTATCTGAATGCGACGAATAAAAGGGGTTCTACAGCGTTGATGACCGCATGCTGCTGGGGTCGGTACGAAGTCGCCGCGTTCCTATTGAAGGCTGGAGCAAACCCAGACCTGCCTTGCCATAACGGTTTTACTGCGCTCAAGATTGCCACTCTTAACGGATATACTGAAATAGTACAACTTCTAGCCAGTTCGGGTGCGAGCGCGGATGTGAAATTCCCACTCCCAATTTCAGTTCGGCGCAGAGAGGTGGCAATCGCAGATTTCAACGACTGCCTTGATAGAGCGGAGCCATGGCCAACGATCCGTGAGATTCTTGTCGAGATCATGCCGGAAGTAGTTGCTGGCAGTGTTAACGTGTCCCCGGGGCAGATGAGTTTCTACAGGATCAGGAAGAATCATGGGGTTGATGCCTTCCACCAAGTGGCTGATCTCTTTTATCCGCCTGCACAGTCATGCAAGTCGTACGGCAGATGCAACAGGCCGCACGCACCCTTGCTGTACGCGTCGACAAATCCCATCGCACCAATCTTTGAGGTGGGCGAGATGCATATAGGTGAAGTTTTCACTATGGTTTCCTACGTTATTCGGGACGGGATGTCACTCACCGTGGCGCCGATCGGCATCGAAATGCTGGCCGAAATAGCAGACATCCCGGTCACCGAGGAGAGAAAGCGTGCGCTTGTGAGAACCAATGAGTTCCTCAATGGTCTTTTCACTCTGACGCGCACTGACGAGAAGTATTACAAGCTTACCAATGAGATCATTGACACCTACTTCGATTTTCCTGGCAATTCAGGCTTTTTATACCCATCGATCCGAAGAACTGATTCGCCTGTGGCATACGAAAACTTGGCAATAAAGCCAGAGGAGGTGGATAGCAAGCTGGGGGTTGCAGCCGTCAACGTGTTTCGAGTGACCAAAACGGACGGGCAAGGGCAACTTGTTGAAGCAGAGTGCATTCTGACATTCAGTGAGGTAGCCGACGGCAGGGTGAACTACGCCCCGCCTAAAGAACACATGGTGTTGTCGCCGATACGTTACATGGATTCCATCATGACAGTTACCCTTCAGTGTCAGGAGAAGGTGCTCTACTTGGATCTGCTGTCATCTGGCGTCACGGCCAACCGGTTGGGCGGTTCCGACCGAAATCCGAACTACGTGGAAGTGGTATGTCCGGAATGTGGCTATCGGTACTTTCAGCATAGCAGTTCTGAGCTTGTGAGAGTATTCCGCCTCTTGGATGTTTTGGACGTGCCATACATCGGCCCTGGTCACGAATGCCTAAAGTGCGGTAGGCGCTCATCGTGGGATCGTTGGAAGCAGTCGAGCGAGGCGGTGGAATAATCGGGGAATAATCGGTGACACACAGAATTGTTCTATCACATTCTGTTACATTCTATTGCAATGAAAAAATCCAGACCCGCAACAAGTTTAATTGTCGTAAAGAATGTCAAGAAACAATTCTGTGTGTCACTAATTAATTTTGAATTTGCAGATGGTCCGCTCCTCAGTGGCAAGGCACCTGGGGCTTCCCACAGCGGGTCTCGGGGGTTCATCCAGGTCTGTTGATGGGCTCGTCGAGGTTGTTCTGGACGCGACCCGGAAATTCGATATTTCTTTGAATAAGCAGAGGCTTTTTGGATGGCATGGCGCTCTTTTTCCGACAGGGTACTCGGGACTTCATAAGATCCGCGTCGCTCAATGGAGAGGCCACGACGACCCTATGCGCGTTGTTTCGGGGCCAGTGGGGCGTGAACGTATCCATTTTGAGGCGCCTCCCGGGGACGAGGTCGATGGTGAAATGAAAAGATTCCTTCAGTGGTGGAAGGAAAGCCACGGCAGTGTGGACGGGCTTCTGCGCGCGGGGGTGGCGCATTTTTATTTTCTGACGATCCATCCTTTTGAGGATGGCAATGGGCGTATTGCCCGGAGCCTTACTGATATGGCGCTCGCGCAGGACGAGAAACTCAAGGTGAGATACTACAGCTTTTCATCCCAGATCATGGAAGAGCGGGATGACTATTACAAGATCCTCGAGAAGAACTCGAAGACAGCTGATCTGGACCTCACAGGCTGGCTCTCGTGGTTCCTTGGGTGTTATCAGCGCGCCATCGGGAAGTCGGAAAAGATAATGGGCAAGGTCCTTTTGAAGGCGGATTTTTGGGCAGAGCACGCGCAAGTTCAGCTCAATGAGCGTCAAAAGAAGATCCTTAATCGGATGCTGGATGCCGGGCCGGGTGAATTTGTCGGTGGTTTGACGACCCGGAAATATGTGAGCCTTGGGAGCACGAGCAGGGCGACCGCGTTCCGTGAGATCTCGGATATGGTCGAAAAAGGCTTGTTACGGCAAGCCTCCGGCGGCGGACGGAGTGTGCACTACGAATATAATCGGTGAGGTTCTCGAGGCTCCGGCCTATCCGGGAGCAAAGCCGGGTTTTCTGATTAGCTAGGATCACCGCTGACGGGCTTCCTGAGCCTTCGCCAATGTCGGTGATAAGTCAAAGATGCCCGTTGGTATTCGTCAAATAGTTTAAAGAATTAAAGTCCGATTGTCTTCTGAATATCTTTGATGAGTAAATAAAGATGAAGCGGGTCGATGGGGGATGGATCAAAGCCCAGTTGCTCGTAGAAACGTTTAGCCTGTGCGTCTTTTGCGTTGACGAGAACGGCGCGGCCTCCAATAATTTCGGCGGCGTCAACGATCCTTAACAGTGCGTCGCGGACAAGCGCTTTACCGATGCCGTGGCCTTGTTCAGTCTTATCAACGGCCAGACGGGCGATGACAATGACGGGTACCGGGTGGTTAGCGAGGCCTTTGCCGACACGTTGCGGTGTTGTGGCCTTGATGACCGAGCCTGGGGTCAATGTATAGTAGCCGACAACCTTACCGGATCTGGTCGTAATGTATGTCCTGGCCGATCCGTTCTGATTGTTGGTGAGAGCAAAGTTCTTAAGGTAATTGTTTAAAGGCTCAGCACCGCAGTCGAAATCATCGACATCATGGTGCTGGTCCAGAAGGACAGGGTTTTTAAGCTTATCCATGGAAAACATCGGCTGACTTGAAGAGTTTCTTGAGCTTGGGGTTCTCGCGCGCAGGGCGGTCCAAAGCCGCGCTAAAGGCCTTCCATTGGGCATCTGGCAGTGCAAACTGGGTCTTGCTGGCCACCAGATCCTCGGCTTCCTTGATCGCGCTGTTTAATACAAAAGCGGAGAGCTTCATGTTTTTGAGACCTGCGGCATAGACCAGGAAGTCCTTTTGGGAGTTCTCGATCCTCAGGTCAATGCGGGTGTCTTTTTGTATAACTGGCATAGGTGATCCTTTCTTTTACGATTCAAGGATACCATTCCGTACACACTTTGTCCACACTAAATAATTTATGATCATAACACCGCCGTCTTTGAGGCCGGATCGATTACGTACAGAAAAATAATCGGGGACACACAGAATTGTTCTATCACATTCTGTTACATTCTATTGCAATGAAAAAATCCAGACCTGCAACAAGTTTAATTGTCGTAAAGAATGTCAAGAAACAATTCTGTGTGTCACTAATTAATTCCGTCAGAAGAAATTCCGGTCGTATTTCTAACAAATCCCTTTAACAATATTTTTTGTAAATTGTCGAAACTGCTCTTTGCAGGTTTCAATATCTTTCTCAAAGAATATTCGTTCAAATAGACCGGCAGAGATGGACTGGGCTAATAAAGATTGTATTAAAGTGTCGATGTTGATGTCATTTCTTATTTGCCCTTTTTTTTGGAATGCTACGAGGCGATCTTTTAAAAATAAGTTTGGCGGCATTCCTCCCTGACGTTTCTTTAATTCAGTTCGAACCTCCGGGTCAATGAGAAGCCTGGAAAAAAGAATCTTTAAGAATCCTTGATTTTGAGAATCGTGTTCTAGTTTGTTAATCAGGAAGTTACAGATTTCCTCTTCCGGTGTGGCGGCAGGGGGTGGGGGTGTCTTTAATCGCATGGCTTCCATAGAGGAATGGGTCACTTCTACCAGCAAGTTGAATTTGCTTTGAAAATAACGCTGAATTAGTGATTCGTTTAATCCAGCCCGCAGTGAAATCATTTTCGTTGTAGCCGCATCATAGCCGACCTCAGAAAAAGTCTCCAAAGCCGCTTTTAGAATGCGTTGTTTACTGTCTTCGCGATTGCGTTTCTGTTTTGGCCGGGGCGTTAATGCATTATCCATAATGGGATCTCCTTGAAAGTAAGTTTATGTTGAAATAATCAGCTTGTCAAGTAATCGAGTACATACTTGACAAATGCAACTACGGGCCGTATGCTTATAGTAAGTGTTCGATTACTTGTGGCATTGGAGATAGTATATGATCAATAAAATACAGATAGTACTTCTGGGAATCGGTCTTCTGGTAACGCCCGCATTAGCCTGGGGAGAAGCGCCTGCAAGCACTGTGCTTTCATTGCCTGATTATTTACAAGAGGTTCAGGTCAAGAATGGCACTTATCGTAGCTCTGTAGAATTAAGAGAAGCCTCTAAGCAGATTGGAAGGGAGGCTGATTTGATCTTCAGTCCATCTTTTTTTACGAATGTTGAGGCGAAAAGTGATGAGAAGCAGGGCTACGGTTCTCTTTATAACAAAACAGAAAGTCAAACGTACTCTTCTGGTATCAGCCAAACCAGCCGCTACGGATTTCAGAGTAAACTTTATTATGCTTTTGATGACACTCAATATTCTTCTGTAACCGGTTCCAACAAATATTCAGAAGCCAGTCCGGTAGTGGAGCTTTCTTTGCCCGTTTGGAAGAACGGATTTGGTTGTTCTGACCGAGCTAATGAAGAAGCAACCCGAGCACAGTCCCAACAGGATCTATGGAAGGCCGAGAATGACCGTAGAATACTTTTAGTAAATGCGGAAATTAATTATTGGAAGCTGGCGGTCATGCGGGAGTTGGTCGAGATTCAAAGGAGTGGAGTTGAAGCCTCGCAAGCGATTTACGATTATGATGCCAAACAGGCCGGAATGAACTTAAAGGATAAGGCAGATGTTTTACAGGCCAAAGCCAATCTTGAATCCAAAAAGCTGGATTTTAAAACTGCCAAAGACAATGAAAGTGCGGCGCTTCGAAGTTTTAATGCTTATCGCAATAGCGTTGAAGACAGCCCAATCATTGAACAGATCAATTGGGATAGGGTTAAGGTAATTTTGCCAGTAGAAATAGATTCTTTTGATGCAAGGGCAGATGTTAAAGCGGCAGAGGCAGCGGCTAAGGCAACGGCGGCAAATGCCAAGATGAAGGAAGAAGATAATAAAGCCTCATTGAATTTATATGTTGATTACGCTTGGAATGGCGGTGCAACGCAGTCTTCGGATGCAATTTCGAATTCGTTCTCTTCTGAAGATCCGACAACGACAGTAGGTCTCAAGTTTTCAGTCCCTCTAAATCTGGGGGCTTCCGGCAGTGTCCGTGCGGGGGCTCGAAAGAAGGCTGATGCGGCAGGATTGGCGTATCAACAGAAATTACGTGATCAGGAAAGTGATTGGCGTGATTTGAAAGAGAAGCTGAAGAACGCACGGGAGCGTTTTGAAATGACCTTTACTATTGAGTCAGCACAGAAAGAAAAATTGGAGTATGAAAGGGAACGTTTGAAACGGGGGAGAACGACGACTTATCAGGTTTTGCAATTCGAGAAGGATTATCTTGATGCCGAGTATTCTCGCGCAAGTGCCGGGTATGAAGTCTTGAACCTTGTGGCGCAGATTAATTTGTATCGGAATGATCCGGCCCATTGGTCTATTGCAAAGACAGGAGAAAAAATATGAGCCTTGCAGAACTTGCTATCAAGCGGCCGGTTTTTATAACCTGTCTTGTCTTGGCCATGATTGTAGTCGGTATTCACTGTTTTCAGACGTTGAGTGTCGATAAATTCCCGGACACAAGTTTTCCAACAGTTACGGTTACAACAACGTATCCGGGAGCTGGTCCAACAGAAATTGAAACGTTGGTTACAAAACCATTGGAAGATGAGATCAGCACGATTGCGGGGCTCAAGCGGATCACATCAACGAGCATGGAAGGAACAAGTCAGGTTACAGCTGAGTTTCAAATGAGCGTTGATTCACGGCTAATTGAGCAGAAGGTCAGGGACAAGGTCAGCAAGGTAAAGCCGCAACTTCCCGATAGTGTGGATGAATCAACGATCACCAAGATGGATCCGGCAGGCCAGGCTATTTTTCAGCTGGTCGTGTCAGGTGATCTGGATGATGGCAAGCTGTACGATGTCGCCGACCAGACGATAAAACCGGAATTGGAGCGGGTGGAGAACGTGGGGTCGGTCAAGATTATCGGTGGCAGAAAGAGAGAAATCCATGTCACGCTTGACCGAAAGATTCTGAAAGACCGGGAATTGACGGTCACAGATATAGCCGCTCGCTTGTCGTCAACTGGAGAGAACGTCCCCGGAGGTACTGTTAATCAGGGCGACAATGAAACGACTTTTCGTAGCCTTGGCGAGTTTTCCAATGTTGATGATATTGGAAAAACAATGGTAACTCTTTATAACAATGAGGTGGCAACAAGAGTTTCCGACCTTGGGATAGTCCAGGACACATTACAGGATGAAACATCCCGTGTTTATGTTAACGGCAAGAAAGCCTTGTTGATCGAAGTATACCGTCAGTCGGGAACCAATACCGTTTCGGTGGCTGATGGCGTTATGTCGCAGATCAGGAAACTTCAACCGACGCTCGATTTAATGGCCGGAAAGCCGAAGATTGAGGTCTTGCAAGATTCCAGCGAAGAGATCCGGGATAATATTAAAGACGTTGAAGAAACAATTCTCATCGGTATCTTCCTTACGATTTTCGTTGTCTATTTCTTCTTGGCAAATGGCCGCTCGACTATAATTACCGGACTTGCCCTTCCAAACTCCCTGATCGGTTCATTTATTTTGATGGCTGTTGCCGGGTTTTCGCTCAATGTGATAAGTTTGTTGGCGCTGAGTCTGGCAGTCGGCCTTTTAATAGATGATGCCATTGTTGTTCGTGAAAATATTTTTAGGAAGATTGAAGGGGGAATGAGTCCTAGGGAGGCTTCGATTAAAGGAACACAGGAGGTTCAGTTGGCGGTTGTGGCGACAACATTGGTTGTCCTTTCGACCTTTGCCCCTGTTGGCCTTATGAGTGGCATGATGGGGACTTTTATGCGACAGTTCGGCTTAACAGTGTGTTTTGCTATGCTGATTTCCTTATTTGATTCATTGACGATTGCCCCGATGCTGTCAACTTACCTTGCTGTCGGTACAAATAAGAAAGAAGGGGCGCATAAACTTTCTTTATGGGACAAGACCGTTGGCAGATTGTTGTCCGCCTTTAGCGCTTTTCAGGACTGGCTTGAAAAGTATTATGAAGTCATTCTTCGTTGGGTTGTGCAGTATCCCAAACGAACATTGCTGATCAGTTTTCTGGTTTTTATTGTGGCATGTAGCTCCCTGGCCAAGGTTCCGTTAAACTTTATGCCGACGGCTGATAACGGACAGTTCACAGTCTCTTTGGAACTTTCACCGGGAATAAATCTCGATGCCATGAACCGGGTTGGTAAACAGGCAGATGAGATTATTCATCAGAACAGCGATGTAGAGTTGACGGAATTAAAGATCGGCGGAAGCAACAACGAGCCGTATAAAGCCAGCATTTATGTCAAACTTAAAGAGGGAAAAGCACGTTCGACTTCAACGGAGAAGACCAAGGTCGATCTCCGTGAAAAATTAAAAGTTTTGGCCTCAGCTAATCCGAAGGTCAATAATTATGATCCGGTTGGCGGGGGCGGAGACCAGCCGTTTACGTTGAATCTTGTTTCGACAAACACAAAGGTGCTGGATGAATATGTCTTAAAACTTCTGGCAAAGTTGAATGAAGATAAACGGCTTAAAGACGTTGATTCCAATGCCCGGTTGGGTAAGCCGGAAATCCAGATCAAGTTGAATGCGGAAAAGGCCAGGGTTTATGGGATAAATACCAAAACGCTTGGCAATGAGATTCATGCCCAGATTGAGGGAGATAAGCCGGCAAAGTTCAGAGAAAACGGGCAGGAGTATGACATCCGCGTGCGGTTGCTCCCGGAGCAGAGGGATTTGAGCCAGAATTATGGCGAGATTTATGTTCCCAATGTTAACGGCAGACTCATCAAATTGACCGACGTAGCCGACATTAATCAAGAGCGAGGGGCCGCATCTATCAAGCGCATGGATCGTGGTCGGTATGTTCAGGTTACAGCAGGATTGAATCCCGGTGTTGGTCTGGGCGATGTGATGAGAGATGTGGATGTTATGATGAAAAAAGAATTGCCTCCGCCGGAAGGGGTTCGGGTCATCTATGGGGGAGAGTCCGAACGTTACCAGGAAATGCTGGGATCTATGATGACAGCGGTGGGGATGGGAATCCTGTTTATCTATTTGGTGTTGGCCAGTTTGTACGAATCGTTTATTATGCCGTTTGCCATTATGCTGGCGTTGCCGCTTGCTATTTGCGGTGCTTTTGTGGCCCTTTGGGTAACTCATCAGTCGATGAGTATGTTTACATTCCTGGGGATGATCATGTTGCTGGGTGTGGCGTGTAAGAATTCGATTCTTCTCGTCGATTACATTTGTCATAAAATGCGAGAAGGATTGAGTCGTCCAGAGGCAACGGTTCAGGCCTGCAAGATACGGCTAAGGCCGATCTTGATGACTTCATTTGCGCTTATTGCCGGGATGATTCCTGTTGCTGTTGGTTTAAGCGCGACATCTAGTCAAAGGACAAGCATGGGAGTGGCTATTATTGGCGGGTTGATTAGTTCGACTCTGTTGACTCTGATCGTTGTTCCGGCAACGTTCTCATATATCGATCGGTTGAGAATTTGGGTCGGTACAAGATTGGCCAAAGCCGTCGGCTATGTTCCCGAGAGTGCAAAGGGGCAGTTATGCTAACGTTTTGATGTAATAACGTTGATATGCTATGTTTATGTTGCATATATGACGCTGAAAAGCGCCGGTAGAATTCAACACGCATGAAATCAGGACAAGTTTGAAATCAGTGGTGCCCCGAAAGGAAAGTCGTTATGGATTTTGATAAAATATTGTCCCGGATCTGGAGAATTGTGGGTATTTCCGTCGGAGTTGTTTTCCTTGCGGGCTTTCTAATTATGGTCGTCGGCATGTTGTTTTCGTTTGTTGGACATAAAAGGCATCACGTTGAGGGGCTTGCAGTCGATTCGCGCAGCAGCGATGAGGAGTTGAAGTTATCTGTTGAATTCGGCTTACCTTTATCGGTAAGCGAATTGGATCATTTTATTGTCCCTGTCAGGCTGGAGAAAAGAAAATATGGAGAAGAGAGAATAGGTCTCTATTCAAGGGCCTCGGCATCAAAGAGTTACGACGGTGATAGTTGGGGGCGGGGGAGCTATTCCTATGGTTACGGTGGACCATATTACAATTTAATCTTTGTTAACAAGCTGACAGGTGAGTCCAGGGCGCTTCTTGCTGATAATGGGTATATTACCAGTATTTATTTTCCTGAAAAGAATTATAACAAAGAAAAAGACGCCGTCCGGCCAACTTTTATGTTGATCGAAATGGCCCGGTACGATACGAATAATGATGGTGTCATTAATCAGATTGACGCTTCAGCAGGATTTATCGCGGCTTTGGGTGGTTTGAAGCTGACCCAGGTTACACCGGAAAATGCCCAGATGAAAGCATGGTATTTCGACGAGAAAGTTCGCAAGCTTTTTATTGAAATCGTGCGTGATATAAATAATGACAAAAAGTTTAATTGGGATGATCCCCAAACGGTTTTGGTTGTTGATCTTGAGAGTCCTCAAATGGGCCGGGAGATTGTTTCAGAGAAAATCAGGAATTTAATCCAGAAACAGTTACAGAATTAAATAGATTTACGCTGGCTGTTGTCCGGGGCGATCAGCCCGTTCTGAAAGTGGCATTTGTTCAGTTTCTTCGCAGTAATACTTCGGTACAATTGAACCATTCCTGATCCTTCCTAGAATAGAATTACGAGAGAAAGTTTCGATCTAACCCGTCCGCTCTGTTGGGCGGCTCGTATATTCTCTCACAGAGGAAATTGGATAACAGAAAGGTTCGGAATGCTCTATAAAGCCAAAACACTAAACGGTTTCAAATTAAACAATGATGGCAAGGAGATTGGCAGGGTCAAGGAATTCTATTTCGATGATCAGCACTGGACGATTCGCTATCTGGTAGCGGACACAGGCAATTGGCTCGTAGGCCGGCAGGTTTTGATCTCCCCGTATGCGTTGGGCGCCGTGATGGAGGAGGAGCAGTGTATTGTTGTTGGTCTTAGCAGAAAGCAGATTGAGGATAGTCCCTCGCTCGATAGCGACAAGCCTGTTTCACGACAGTTCGAGGATGTTTATCATAAATATTATGGATATCCTGTGTACTGGGAAGGTCCATTTATGTGGGGCGGGTATCCCGGTATTGTGCGTGATCAGACGCAATGGAAGAAGTCTGTGCAAACCGGGAAAGGGTGGGATCCGCATTTGCGTAGCACGCAAAGCGTAAGCGGGTATCACATTCAGGCCATGGATGGAGAGATCGGCCATATCGATGATTTTATTATTGATGAAGCGTCCTGGGCAATTCGTTATCTGGTCGTTGATACAAAGAATTGGTGGCACGGGAAAAAAGTTCTGGTGGCGCCACAATGGATCGAGCGCGTGAGTTGGGATGAGTCGAAAGTTTATATAAGTCTTTCAGTCGAGACTATCAAGAAATCTCCGGAATACACGGCGGAGTCTTTGCCTACCCGTGATTATGAGGAACAACTGCATAAACATTATGAGCGTCAGGCGTATTGGTATGGCAAACCATCGGCAACCCCGGAAAAGAATTCACGCGGTGGTTGTAGATAAGTGTTTTCTCAGTTATACCCCGGTCTAATTGTCTTCTTTTTTTCCTGCTTTAGAATTACTAATGCATCTGGTGTCGACCGATCCGGATGGTGCTGATTCTTTGCTACGACAACTAATAAGGGTATAAAGAAACGGAGAGAAAGATGATGACACAAATTGGTATTGCTTCCGGGGATATTCTGAATCTTATCGATCAAAAGAAACGTCCGGTCAGTCTTGAAGAGGTGCGATCACATTTGAACAATGCGGAAGGTCTGACAGATATGGGCATCGGCTGGCTGGTCAGAGAAGGACATGTGCATATGGTCAATAACGGTGGCCGGAAGTATTTATGCAGCTGTTAAATTGTATGCCGGACTGGATAACGTCAATTTGAGGCGGGAATATTGCGAGCTATTTTAATCTGGATCAGTACGCATCGTTTCTGGAGTGTGCTATTTGCGGTGCTCCTGTTGGCGGGGTTTTGGCTGCTCAATATTGTTAAGGCACGATCAGCGGGTGATTTGTCCGAACCTTTGCAAAAGGGAACGATTGTCGAGTCGGTTTACGGTATTGGCACGGTTACCGCCCGCAACAGTTATCAGCTGCGCCCGGGGCTGATTTGCACAGTTATGGCCTTGTATGTAAAAGAAGGTGATGCCGTAAAAAAAGGTGATCCGCTGATAAATCTTGATGAGAATGTTTTTTCGGCTCCCTTTGACGGAACCGTGACATTTCTTCCTTATAAGGTCGGCGAGAATGTGTATCCGCAGAGTTCAGCCCTTTCTCTGGTGGATTTGCGGGAACGATATCTGATGGTGTCTCTGGAGCAACAGGGAGCGTTACAGGTCAAGGCAGGGCAGCAGGTAAAGGTCAGTTTCGATACGATTCGCAGTCAGAGTTACAACGGCCTTGTCGAATCGGTGTATCCCAATGACAGTAATTTTCTGGCTCGCATCAGCGTTCCGGATTTGCCATTAAGAATATTACCGGATATGACCGGGGATGTGGCTATCGAAATAGCAACGCATCCGGATGTGCTGCTTGTGCCGGTTGCCGCGCTGGAGCAGGGACAATATGTTTGGCGAAAGCGTGGGAATGAAATTCCCAGACGAGCAGAAGTCAAGACAGGGATCATCGACAAGGCTATGAGTGAAATTGTCTCCGGGGATCTTCGGGTTGGTGATCGTGTTCTTGTGCGGAAAGACCTTAACAAATGATTTATCTGGCTATCCGCTATCTTCTGGAACGCAGAAAGCAGACGATCTTTACGTTGCTGGGTGTCTTTTTAGGTGCTCTGGCTTATGTCGCGGTCACCGGTTTTTTTACGGGTTTTCAGACATTCATGATTCAGCAGCTTGTTAATAATTCGGCACAGATACATATCGAGGCCCGGCAAGATTATCTGACTGAGCATCAACTTGACGAAGCATTTTACAACCAGGAGTTCCGATACGTCTTCTGGAGATCTCCGCCATCAGGAGTACACGGTTATTTGGGGATTCAGAATCCTCAAAGCTGGTATGAACGACTGAAGGCGGATCCGCGGGTTGAGGCTTTTGCTCCGTTATTGACAGCTCCGGCTTTATTCACCTTGGCTAAAGTTTCTGTTTCAGCCAATCTGGTCGGTTGTGACCCGAAACAGCAAGGCAAGGTGACAAGTATTGCCAATTACATGATTGAAGGCGAGTTTTCCGATATTGGAGCGGGAGGGAACCGGATTATTCTGGGAGATGAATTGATGAAACGCCTTGGAGCCGGCATTGATCAGACCCTCTTGGTGGCGGTTAAAACCGGCTTGCCTGTGCCTTTCAAAGTTGTGGGCCGATTTCGGACAGGAAATCGGGGGAGCGATACGCAGGCTTACGGGGCTTTAAATGACGTTCAGAAGCTGAACGGGACTCCCAATCAGGTTAATGAGATCGGGGTGCGCCTGAGCGATTACACTCAGGCGGC
Organism: Candidatus Omnitrophota bacterium; assembly: GCA_903944345.1. Taxonomy (GTDB): domain Bacteria; phylum Omnitrophota; class Gorgyraeia; order Zapsychrales; family Fredricksoniimonadaceae; genus CAJARJ01. The sequence continues at coordinate 54,738 of CAJARJ010000012.1, read as the reverse complement.
CGCCATAGCCACCAACTGGTCCAGAATTGCGCCGGAACGCACTGAAAGTTGGGACCAGCAGAATGCCAGCATTCTTTCGGTTATCAGATTGCAAACTATTCTGCGCTGGACCATGACAATGACGGTCATAATTGTAGCGGGTTTTGGTATTTACAATATTCTAAACATGACAGTTACGCAGAAAAGGCAGGACATTGCGATTTTGCGCTCAATGGGGTATGACACATATGATGTGGTTGTACTGTTTTTCTCACAGGGGATTATTATTGGCATTTGTGGTGGCCTGCTGGGGCTGGTATGCGGGTATTTTCTATGCCTGTATTTGCAAACTATTCCTTTCTCAGGCGGTAGTTCGTATGATCCCCAGGCACACCTGCAAATTTCACTCTCTCCCGGGATTTATGTCCAGGCATTGTTCTTGTCGCTTTTTTCATCGTCTTTTGCAAGCATCCTGCCGGCCCTCGCTGCCAGCAGATTTACTCCTATTCAGATTATTCGCTCAGGAGCTTAGATGAGTATTGTGGTTCAACATGCCGGGAAAGAGATAGGTGTTCCGCCAAGCCGGGTTCTGAGCGATATTTCTTTGGAGATACAGGACGGTGAATTTGTTGCATTGACCGGACGCTCCGGATCGGGGAAAAGCACGCTCTTGTACCTTTTAAGCAGTCTGGATACACCCAGTGAAGGAAAGATTGAAATATCCGGGAAAGATTTGCAGAAATTGAATTCCGACGATCTTCACCTTTTTCGTAACCGGCATATGGGGTTTGTTTTTCAGTTTCATTATCTGATCGCAGAGTTAACCGCGCTCGAGAATGTACTTATGCCTACAGTAAAACTTCATCAGAAGGAAAAACGGCGGCCTGCCGCGGAGTCGTTGTTGGAGCAGTTCGGACTCAAAGAGAAGATGGCCCGCTTGCCGCGTCAGCTTTCGGGCGGGGAACAGCAACGGGTAGCCATCGCCCGGGCGCTTGTGATGGAACCGCAATACCTTTTTGCCGATGAACCGACCGGTAGCCTGGACAGTGTCAATGGCGATATAGTTATGAAAATATTTATCGATGTCAATCTAAAGAACAAGACTACGGTTGTGTTAGTGACGCATGAGCCGGATTTTGCCAGACTTGCCCGGCGACAGATTCTTTTGAAGGATGGCAGGATTCAACAGCCCTGAGGGGGTGGTGCGTCCAGGTTTCATTTGTTAAACCCCGGTACAATTGATACATTCCGGCTGCGTCCTAGAATAGTCTTAAGAGGCGGGAGTCCCGGTTTTATTCAACTTTATCAAGGAGAATACAATGTTAAATTCCCAGGCAGTTTTGACAGGGTTATCGTTGGAGAGAAATGAAAAGTTAAATGAAGATTCGCAGAATGCAAAAATTCTGGCAGACCTTAAAGACGGATCAAGGATGAATACAACGGGAATCGATAATGACCTGGCTATAGATATTCAAGATGCTTTAGGTCGGGAAACGTCCTTGTCTGGGGTGCTGGACAACATTGATGTTACTGTTGAAAGGGAGATTGTGACGTTAAGGGGCGAGGTAGATACCGTGCGGGAAATAACGACGGCGGGGGATATCGCAATCGTTCTGGCTGGAGATGATAATCTGAACAATTTTCTGAGCATTAAATAATTAGTCCCCCCCATAGACCGTCCGCAATTTTCCATAAGGGAGGAAGCTCTGTTAATGATTATCACGCAGAATTGTTTTATTGTATTCTGTGTCATTGCTTTACGCTATAAGACATGTCCTCCAGCATCACTGCAACTTGGCTTCGTATTATAAATATTTGCAAAACAGGTGTTGGTCAGGTATCTTTCCTTCATGTTTCTAAGAAAATTTGTCATCATTTGGATAGTTCTGGCACATGTTTTGAGCCCAGTTATTCTGTATGCCGGGGAGCCGATTTTGACTCCTCCCGGTGGTCAGGTGGTGTCTTTAAGTCCGGCGTTCAATCCGCCTGTATTAAAAGGAATTAGGGTATATCCTCGAAATCCGCTCAGGTTTGATTTTATTCTTGATAAAGGCGATGAAAGAATTACTAATGACCAGATCAAAAGTGAATCAACCCGTCTGATTAAATATTTTTTTTGCCAGCCTGACAATTCCTGAAAATGACCTCTGGGTTAACCTGAGTCCATATGAAAGAAATCGCATCGTTCCCCCAGCCTTTGGGCAGACTGTGATGGGGCGAGATTTACTGGTGCAGGATTATTTTCTCAAGCAAATCACCGCAAAGACTCTTAACCCTGAAGGGGAGATTGGAAAAGTATTCTGGAAGAGAATTTACGCCCGGATCCTGGAAAAATATGGCACTACGGATATTCCGCTTGATACGTTGAACAAGGTTTGGATTGTTCCTGGAAAAGCTGTAGTATTTGAGAATGGCGAGATGGGGCTGGCTTATGTAACCGAATCTCACTTGGAGGTTAAGCTGGAAAGTGATTATCTGGCACAAGAAAAAAGTGCGGTGCCCCAAACCGCAAGTCCGGATCATATGATGATGGAGGAAGCTTTACGTACGATGGTCATTCCTGAACTGGAGCGAGAGGTTAATGAAGGTAAGAACTTTGCGACGCTCAGACAGGTTTATCAGTCTTTGATTCTTGCCGCCTGGTATAAACGAAAGATCAGACAATCATTATTGTCCGCTGTTTACGTTGACCGGAATAAGGTTGCCGGAATAAATATTCCAGACCCCGGGGAAGTGGACCGTATTTGGAAGGATTATGTCGTTTCCTTCCGCAAGGGCGCGTATGATTTTATTAAGGAAGAACCTGATGCATTGTTTGACGAAGTGTTGGTCAGAAAATATTTTTCCGGCGGTATTGATTGGGCAATGGATAGTTCTCTGACAGTAAAATCGGACGTATGGCCGGTTGACCTGGGGCCGAGTGCTGCTGACAGACTGGTGATTGTTCGTGAAGAGACCTCTGTTCTGCCAGGAGATCCGGCTCAGGAGTCTGTTTTACCCAAACTGAAGGTTAAACGTTCCAGAGCGGATAGAGAGCAGTTTAGCCGGCTGATTGAACGTCAGAAAGAGCGTCTGGAGGGGATATTGTCGCAGTATTATGATGAGCCGCAAGTTGATATCTTAAGAGGCCCCGGGCGAACGCTTACAACCCGTACGCTTCTGGGAGAGATAATCCAGTCCGATGATTTCGACAGTTACGATCTTGTCTACAGGAATAATCAGGGTGTTTTTATCCAATTTAATTTATTGAATGGTCGTGGTTTTGATCGCAACTCGTTAATCATCGGCCGGGCCCATCTGGAGATGACCACCTCGTCACCTGTAATCCTGACGCAGAAAATCTGGATGGGGTCAGATGAGTGGGGAAAGCGTAATTTGGAGAAAGTTTTGGAGCAGTTAAAGGGCGTGTTTATGCAAGCTTTACCGCAGTTTGACTGGCAGGATCGCAAAGTTCTTCTTTCTTTTGCTGAGGCCAGCGTGGGCCTGAGACAAACGCAAATTGAATCGGCTCTGAAGGTGAAAGACGATGATACAAACGTGCAGTTGTTGCTGGAGCGCTTGCGAAACGAGGAACGCATGTTGTATCCGTCACAGATGTATCCATCTTTCCCTTACGCGGGCGCATTATTTAAAAGTATTCTTAAGTCTCTCGAGGAACTGGCAGTCGAGTCTGGTTATGATTCTCTTGTAATTGGCAGCACTTTGCCTCACGGATTAGCCAATTTTGTTTTGTATAGAATGTTGGGGTATAAACCACTTGTTCTTGATAAGGATCAGCAATTTTATGCGGAAGAAGTTCTTGCGCTGCTCAAGAGCCGCAATAGAGGAAGTTTGTTGCAGAAATCCTGGGAGTTGTCCCGGAGGATGAATGAAGAATGGGGAATTTTGATGGAAAAGCCCTTGTCTTCTCTGCCTGGGCAGGAAGCAGTCGGTGGTATTAACCTGAACCCCGACAATGCCCAGTTTGAGACACGGAATAATAGCACTGCAATCGAGGTAGACCTGACCTCTGAGCAGCTTCAGCAGATGCAGAACGCTGCCGGATTCTCACCGGTTATTATCTCTATAGATCCGTATAAAATAATTAGTGACACACAGAATTATTGATTCCAAAGCCTGTCCATACTGCTGGATGGGCTTTTTGCCTTTGTTAATACATAGAGTAGGATATATTATACTCGTCAGGTACTTAACCTGCCACCGACCAATCTTCAGGGATATTTTTTCTGGCATAACGATGAATGGAGTGTTTCATGGGTGTGGTTAATGAGGTGCTTATTCTTTTTCTTTTAATTTCAGTCGGGGCGTTGGCTCGGTGGCGCGGATTGATAGATCCCGGAATGAACCGCGGGCTGGCAGAGTTGCTGTTGAATGTTACCATGCCCCTTATGATCCTTGGTGCGTTTAATATTGCCTTTGACGCGGACATGGCAGCTACTGCGCTCAAGGTATTCCTGTTTTCCGCCTTCTTTCATACTTTCAGTTTCTATCTTGGCGGCTTCCTTTTTCGCCGCTACTCGGGGCAAGAGCGTCAGGTTTTGCGATTTACAGCGATTTTCTCCAATTGTGCATTTATGGGCTATCCTGTCCTGTACAGTCTGTATGGCAAGATCGGCGTTTTCTATGGTTCGGTCTTTACAGTCCCGTTTATTATTTCGCTCTGGACCCTGGGGATATATCTCTTTCGAAGTGATAAAGAAAAGGTGTCCTGGGGAAAGGTATTTTTTAATCCGGGACTGCTTGCTGTGCTGGCGGGACTGGTCATGTTTTTTCTGTCGTGGCATTTGCCCTCTCCAGTAGCGAAAGCGTTTGATATGCTGGGAGCCACGACAACGCCCTTGTCCATGATCCTTATCGGCTCCATGCTGGCCGGGATGCCTTTTCGCGAGGTTATTGGCGACAGGAAGGTTTATTATGCCGCTTTTGTTCGCCTGCTTTTAGTCCCCGCGATAGCTTTGGGCGGAATGTATGTTTGCGGGGTGCGCGGACTGGCACTGGGGGTTTGTGTGTTGAGTCTGGCTATGCCTGTGGCGGCCAATACTGCGGCTTTTGCCGAGAAATTTGGTTCTGATACGGCCCTGGCTTCACGCTGTGTTTTTGTCAGTACGGTCTTTTCGATTGTCACTATACCGGTGTTCATCGCTCTGGTTAATCGTCTGGCCGGACCGTTGTTCTAGAAAAAAGGAGTTCTTATGAGCAAGCCTGTGATCGCTTTTTATGATACCCGCAGTTATGATCGCGAGTTCTTCTCGGCCATTCTGAAAGATTACCCTTTTGATATCAGGTTTTTGTCTGTGCACCTTTCAGCCGATACCGCGGGCATGGCTAAAGACTGTGTGGCGGCGTGTGTGTTTGTTAACGATACCGTGGACAGTGAAACAATTGCCGCTCTTCGGGAGAGCAAGGTGGGGCTGGTGGCCATGCGTTGTGCCGGGTACAATAATGTGGATCTTAAGGCGGCCTATGGCGCCATGCACGTAGTGCGTGTGCCTGCCTATTCGCCATATGCTGTGGCCGAGCATGCCGCGGCTCTTGTTCTTACACTTAACCGCAAGACACATCGTGCTTATAATCGTGTGCGTGACGGTAATTTTACGCTTGATGGACTTCTTGGTTATGACCTCCACGGGCGTACGGCCGGCATTATCGGAACCGGAAGAATTGGCCGTTGTCTGGTGAACATTCTGAAGGGATTCGGTATGAAAATACTGGCCTATGACGCTTTTCCTGATCAGACTTATGCCGCAGAGACTGGCGTTTCGTATGTGGATTTACCTACGATTTACCGGGAGGCGCAGATTATTTCCTTGCACTGTCCGCTGACTCCCCAGACCAGGCATCTGGTTAACGACCAGGCTTTTGAACAGATGCGTGACGGCGTCATGCTCATTAACACCGGACGTGGAGAGTTACTTGATACCCGTGCGCTGATAAGAGCCCTTAAGTCCGGCCGGGTGGGGGCTGCGGGACTTGATGTCTATGAGGAGGAAGGTGAATATTTCTTTGAAGACTTGTCCTCCAAGGTAGTGGCTGATGACGTTCTGGCACGCTTGCTGACCTTTCCCAATGTTATTATTACGGCGCATCAGGCGTTTTTCACCAGGGATGCTATGGAAAGTATTGCACGCACGACGTTGGATAATATTCAGGATTATCTGCGCGGAGGTTTTCTTCCTAATGAAATTTGCTATCGCTGTGAGAAAAACTGCGTGAAGAAAAACAAGCAGCGCTGCTTTTGACGCCTGGCCCGCAATAACGCTGTAGCTTTATCGGTGGGGCATAATCATAGACAGATTATTACGCCCCGTCTTGTGGTCATGGATTAGAGTGATTTCCCGGATGAGAATCCGGTCAGGAATGCCGTGCTTTTTCGCTGTCCGATCATGCATATCATTGACTTTTCTGAAGAAAAATCCGGATTTAATAATTGATACAATCAGGGCTGGCTTTTTTATTTCTGCCGGTATAATAGGTCTATTGTGTATTAAACGTCCAGAAGGGTTTGTTGTTGTCTAAAGGGGGAAATGTCTATGGAAGGTTTGTGGGATAAAGTTTATGAAGTCTGCATGAGAAATGCCTTTAATCTGCTGGCGGCACTGCTCATATTTTTTATTGGCAGATGGGCGATAGGGCTGCTTTCCGATCTGGTGTCCAGGGCACTGGATAAAGCCAATATCGACAAGACTCTCGCCAGATTTATCAGAAATGTTGTTTACTGGGTTATGTTTGTTTTTGTCTGTACGGCCGCTCTTAACAAAATCGGGGTTGAAACAACATCATTTATTGCTCTTCTGGGTGCTGCCGGCCTTGCGGTTGGTCTGGCTCTGCAGGGATCGCTCTCCAACTTTGCGGCCGGGGTTATGATTATTCTTTTTCGTCCGTTCAAGGTTGGAGATTTTATATCAGCAGGCGGTGTTATGGGCACGGTTGAGGAGATTCAGATTTTTAATACGATTCTGAATGCTCCTGATAATCGCAGGGAAATTGTTCCCAATTCGAAGATCACCGGAGATAATGTCACCAATTTTTCGGCTATTGACCGCAGGCGTATCGACATGGTGTTTGGTATTTCCTACACTTCGGATATGAAAAAGGCCAAAGAGGTGTTGATGAATATCCTGCTTGCTGATCCCCGTATCCTTAAAGACCCCGAACCTGTTGTGGCGGTATCTGAATTGGCTGAGAGCAGTGTCAATCTGGTCTGCCGTCCCTGGGTCAAACCGGACGACTACTGGAAGGTACTTTTTGATGTCACCGAGCAGGCCAAACTGGATTTGGAGAAGGCCGGGATTGTTATTCCTTTCCCGCAAAGAGATATCCATTTATACAAGCACGAATAAGCGTTTGCCATGATAGCTATTATTATTGGAATTAGCTTTGGTGTGTTGGCAGGGCTGTTCTTTGGGTCGAAGGCCGGGGTACTCAAGCCCCTGGGGGATATCTTTTTGAATCTCCTTTTTACCGCAGTGGTTCCGTTGGTCTTTTTTTCCATAGCTTCTGCGATTGCCTCAATGGGTGACTCGCGTCGTCTCGCGCGGGTTATGGGCTGGATGCTGTTCTTTTTTGTTCTGACGGGGATATTGGCCTCGATTATTATGATTTTTGCTGTGCAGGTATTCCCTCCCTTCGCGGGCACGCCCTGGAATCTTCCGGAACGGACGGCGCTTGACTCTTTAAGTGCGGCCGATACTTTGGTCAGGACGTTTACCACCCCGGATTTTCTGGGATTGCTTTCCAGAAAGAACATGTTGCCTTTGATCCTGTTTGCTTTTCTGGTGGGAATGGCCACGGCCTCTTCAGGTGAGAAAGGTGCGGCGTTTTCACGGTTTCTTGTTTCGGCCAACGTCGTGATGGGGCGTGTGATCGGATTTATCATGCTTTATGCGCCCATAGGCCTGGGAGCTTATCTGGCGTATCTTGTGGGCACCATGGGGCCGCAGGTTATGGGCTCTTATGCACGGATTTTTGTTGTATATTATCCTGTCGCCATAGTTTATTTTTTTGTCGCTTTTTCCCTTTATGTTTATTGGGCGGCATCCCTTAAAGGACTTCGAGTGTTCTGGCGTAATATACCTTCAACAGCTCTGACAGCCCTGGCAACCGGCAGCAGTGTTGCGACTATTCCGGTTAATCTTGAAGCCGCCCGCAAGATTGGGGTCAGGGAGGATATCCGGGATGTTGTTATTCCCCTGGGGGCTACCATTCATATGGAAGGCTCATGCCTTGGTGCTATAGTCAAGATAGCTTTTTTGTTCGGAATCTTTCAGATACCGTTTACCGGTTGGCAGGTCTGGCTTACGGCAATCGCGATAGCGGTTCTTTCCGGAACTGTTATAAGTGGTATTCCAGCCGGAGGGATGATCGGTGAGCTGCTTATTGTGACACTTTATGGCTTTCCGCTGGAGGCCCTTCCGTTGATCACTATGATCGGAACTATCATTGATCCTCCGGCAACCATGATCAATGCGGTTGGGGACAATGTGACGTGTACGTTGCTTTCACGCAAGCTTTATGGCTCTAACTGGCTTTCCTCCGCAAACCCGCCGGTCTCATGACAAATATTTGGCGTTTGTTTCTATTGCTGGTTCTGACATCGACGGGTGCGGCGTGTACCTCTCTTTCAGGCAGTGTTCGTCCTGTTCCGGTGATGCCATTTTCGTTCGATTCCGCAGTTAGTCGACAGGTTATCGAGGTCAGGCCTGCCGGCGGGGTGCATCCTTTTCAGGCAGTGCTAACTGCCTGGGATTATCGTCAGGATGCCTGGCGAAAGATTTTGGGTCCCTGGCCTGTAGTGGTGGGTCGTAACGGATTTGCTCCCCGGGGAAGCAAAAGGGAGGGCGACGGGAGAACTCCCTCCGGAGTTTATGCTTTGGGTGGCGCTTTTGGTGAACGCAATCTTATTGCAACCGGCTTGGCTTATCGTCAGGTAAACGCAGATGATATCTGGATAGACGATCCCGCTTCAGCTGATTATAATCGCTGGGTCAAACTGCCTGTGACTGCCGCGTCATTTGAATACATGCTTCGCCCGGACGGTTTGTACGAGATGGGGTTGATTATTGAATACAATACCAGTCCGGTTGTGCCGGGTGACGGCAGTGCGATTTTTATGCATATCTGGCGTGACCGCGGGCGTGCCCCGACCTCTGGTTGCGTTGGCGTGGACCGCTGGCGATTGCGCCGACTGCTCAACTGGCTCGAGACAGATCAGAATCCGGTCATTCTTCTGGGAGATCCGGGTTAAAGATGTGTGTTTCAAAAATATTGACAAGTTCACAGGATTTAGGCAAACTGTCCAAATTAATTATGTTTTTATCCGATAAAAAAAGGAGACAACATGGCGGTCATCGCAAGCGCAAGTCATATTCTCGTCAATTCTGAAGAAGAGTGTCTCAAGCTCAAACAGCAGATCGAAGCCGGGGCATTTTTCTCCGCAGTAGCCAGAAAACATTCTCTCTGCCCCTCAGGAAAAGACGGTGGAGACCTGGGCGAGTTCTCCCAGGGCATGATGGTCCCGGAGTTTGACCAGGTTGTGTTTTCCGCCGAGGTTGGCAAGGTTCAGGGGCCGGTCAAAACACAGTTCGGGTACCATCTGATTTATATCAACAAAAGAGGCTGATCATTCCTTGCCTTGTGCGTACAGAGGAGGACACTTAATAAATGCGCTTTCTCAAGTCAACGCAAAAGCCGGATCAGTTGTTTGACCAGGCTTGGTATTTTTGCTTTGTCGAAGCAGAGGTTCTTGTTCGTCTTGAGGGAGAACTCAAAACCTTTCCTCTGCTCACTCCGCAGCAGGCTGCGGCTTCCGGTTTCAGCGATGCATACTTTATCGGTTTTCTGGACAATAAGCCTTGTTATTGTGCGACTGCAACGCAGAAGATTCCTCTAGATGGTTACGAATGGTCTGCCCTGAGAGACGTGTACCTGGAGAGTGATGCCGAACTTTCGTGTGTTGCCGGGTACGCACGGCAGCTTGCCTCCTGGGAAAGCAATTTTCGTTTCTGTGGACGCTGCGGCACTCCTACAATATTTTTGTCCGATGAGCATGCTCGCCAATGTCCACAGTGTCATTCTGTCAATTATCCAAGAATATCCCCTGCAGTGATCGTGGCTGTGGTCAAGGAGGATCAGATCCTTCTGGCACGGGCACATAATTTCTCTGATAAAGAAATGTACAGTGTTCTGGCCGGCTTTGTCGAACCGGGCGAGTCGCTGGAAGAGGCAGTCCGACGTGAGGTGATGGAAGAGGTGGGGATTACGCTCACGAATATTCGTTATTTCAAAAGTGAACCGTGGCCCTTTCCTGATAGTCTTATGATTGGTTTTACGGCAGATTATCTCAGCGGTTCCATCCGGATAGACAATGTCGAGATAGCTGAAGCCGGATGGTTTAAAGCCAATGCCTTGCCGAAAGTCCCGCAAAGACGATCACTTTCTGCCGATCTAATCCGCTGGTTTGTTTCCGGAAGCCAATCGTAAATCCGATTAATGACGCCTAAGCGCATATCATTCATGATTATGCCATATTATGACACTCGAAGTGTTTTATTCGCTTCCCTTTCATTTTATTGATATATATATTATATTTATTATCGGGTGGTAAGTTTCATAATTCTGAAAGTTTGAATGTTTGGGAGAAACTGATGTTTCGCATTCTATTTCATATTATTATTGTTCAGGTGTTATTCATCAATTCTTTGCCGGTATATGCCATTGAAGGCGTAGCCTTGCCGTTGCCGGGATCTATGGTTGATGTCAGCCACGGGTTCAAGCCCGCTTGCCTGGTTGGCATTCAGGTGGACATCAATAATCCTTTTCGTTTTAATTTCTTTATGGATCAGGGAGACGAGCTGCTTTCCGGTGAGGCGCTGACCGCTGAATCCGAGAGACTGGTTAAATATTTTCTGGCAGCAATGACTGTTCCGGAAGAGGAGCAGTGGGTCAACCTTTCTCCTTATGAAGATAAGCGGATTGTTAGTGAAAATTTTGCCCGTACCGAGATGGGGCGTGACCTGTTGGCTCAGGATTATATGCTCAAACAGATTATGGCTTCTCTTGTATACCCCGAGGCACCGTTGGGGAAGAAATTCTGGACTGACGTTTATCGGCGTGCGCAGGAAGCCTTTGGAACTACTGATATTCCGTTTGATGTTTTCAATAAAGTCTGGATCAGCCCGGACAAAGCGGCGTTTTATGAGAATGGAAATATAGCCATGCTGGCGAATGCCAGGATGAAAGTCGCGCTGGAGCGCGATTATCTGGCGGAGAAGGTGCAATCTGGCAATAGTGTCCATAACGAGGCCGAAGAAAATCAGGTTCAACCCGGGTTGCGTGAAATTATTCTTCCTGTTATCGAGAAAGAAATCAATGATGGTGAAAGTTTCGCCTTGTTGCGCAAGATTTATTACTCCATGGCGTTGGCGGCATGGTACAAGCGCAAGGTCAAGGAAGGTATCTTGTACGATCAGTACGTTGACAAAGGCAAGACGGATGGAGTTAATCTTAGAGATCCCAAAGTACTTAATGAAATTTACCAGCAATACATGGCCGCTTTCAGGCAGGGTGTTTTTAGTTATATCAAAGAAGAGGCGGATCCTTTTTCGGGTGACCCGCTATTGCGCAAATATTTCTCGGGCGGGTTTGCGCCGGACTTCGATAAAGCGATGGAACGTGCATCCCTACAGGAGATTTCCAGCAATCTTTTTGCTAATAATCCGCAAGGGTTGATAAGAGTAGGAGTTTTGGTAGAGCCTCAGGACAGCCGTTCGGATATATCGACAGATATGGCGCAGAAACCGGATATTTCAAGGAGAGAGGCTACCCCGGATTATATTCTCAGGTTAAGCCAGGTAGTTGTTAAAACCTTTCTTTATCAGCGCACTAGTCCGGGCATGGCGACTTTTTTTGATTCGCTCGGGACATCTGTGGCTGCTTTTAATGAAGATCTTGAGAATACAAGGCGGCGTTTTTTACGTGGTTTTGTGACAGATAATGTCGAGAAGACCAGATTATTGAAGTCTTCTGATAACGAAGACGTGTATGCCGGGCAGTATGGTGAGAAAATGATCATTATCAGGAAGATAACCAATAAAGAACTCTGGCGTCAATATTGGCAACAACCGATGAACTATCTTCTTCTTAATGACCTGGTTTTGCCTGCTCTGGGGCCTGGTGTTCATCAGGTTGTGCTGGAGATAGATGATTCCTCTTTAGAACGACAGCTTCAGCGTGTTTTAATGAATTTTTCTCTCAAGCGGTTCTCCCAGCTGATTCATCTGGGCCGGTCGAAACCCGTTCAGGTTGAGGGAAGAGAAAAAACCTTGATTATGAAAGGGGTTCAGCAGGAATATGTCGGATCTGGCGGTAACCATGATGTCTATAAAAACCAGCATATGGCTATTCGGGCGCCGATCAGGATGGATACTGTTCTTAAGGAGATTAAAGACGGTTTCAGAATAGTCGAACAAGAGGGAGTTGGTCCGGCATGGGTTGCAGTGATCAAGGCTACCAATGGCAGAGAACTTCTGGCTGTGGAATGGATGTCAGGTGACTCTCTGGATAAGGTGATTGCCGCCGGTACAATGAACGAGGACATTATCAAGGCTCTTATCCGTCTGTTCCGTACACTTGTAGGCAGAGGAATCCTGATAAATGACCCCCGAGCTGCGAATTTTATTCTTCAGTCCGCCCAGGACGGGACTCCGGAAGTTTTGATTGTCGATGCGGATCTTGTTGAATACGCAAATTCCAATCCGTATGATCTGGCGTTGAAATATTCAAGGGGATTGATTCCAGAGTTTGCGGGCACATGGGGTGGGTGGGACAGAACGATTGCAGAGTCTCTTGAGGCCATCGCTAACGATTATCGGTCAGTGAAAGACAGTAAGGATCACTGGAGTCAGGATGTTTTGCATAAAAGAATAGCCGATGCGAGTCAGGCGGTTGAGCCGGTGGGTGGTATTGATATGTCCACTCGCAATATGAAGCTGGATATCGCTAATGATGGTGGACCGATTCATTTTAATATCGATTCAGCCACTCTGCCGGCCGTAAGAGCAGGACTTTCACCGCGGATTATCGGGATCGACCGGATAGTTGATCCGGCTGTTTCCATCTTCCAATAGAGGTAGTAAGTTTTATTTAATTTGGCATTCCCGGTTTTTGTGATGAAGTTCTTAACTTTTATCATTTTGTTGGTATTTGTGTCTGTTAACTTGTCTCCTCTTGAGGCAGGAGTCGACCTTTTTCCCGGCCAGGTGTCGGCCCCAAGCCAGGCACTTAATCCCCCCCTTCTTCAAGGCATAAAAATTTATCCGGATGAACCCTTAAGGTTTGATTTCATTCTTGATAAAGGGGATGCCAATATTTCATTTAATGATATCAGGGTTGACTCCACCCGTTTGCTTAAGTACTTTTTGGCCGCTTTGACCATTCCCGAGCATGATCTGTGGGTTAACCTGAGCCCGTACGAAGAAAATCGTGTTATTCCTCCAACTTTCGGCCTGACGGAGATGGGACGCGATCTTCTGGCCCAGGATTATCTGCTTAAACAGTTAACGACGGCCTTGTTGTTCCCGCAAGACAAGACTGGTGAGAAGTTCTGGCAAAAGATATATGCTTTGGCACAGCAAAAGTACGGCACCACCGATATTCCATTAGAGCTGATCAATAAGGTCTGGATTGTTCCCCGCAAAGCTGTGGTCTATGAAAATGCCGGAGCGGCGTATGTGGCCGAAGCCCGGCTTGAAGTGATCCTTGACAGGGATTATAACGCTGCGAGCGTTGATACCACTTCTGAAATTTCCTCTATGGCTGTTTCTGTTTTACGCGAGGTCGTTATCCCGGTTATAGAAAAAGAGGTTAATGAAGGCAGCTATTTTGCCCAATTACGTCAGGTGTATCATTCCCTGATTCTTGCCGCCTGGTACAAGATCAAAATGAAGCAGTCTGTGTTGTCACAGGAGTATGCAGATCGCGCCAAAACTGCCGGAGTAAGTATTGCCAATCCGCAAGAACCGCATGACATATGGAAGCGGTATGCTCAGGGATTTAATACGGGTGCCTATACGCATATTGCAGAAGATCCGGATTCTTCTGGCGGTCAGCCACTGCCGAGAAAATATTTTTCCGGAGGATTTGATCTGGGAGTGGACGCCGCTATGGATATTCGCCCTTTTTCCGAGGATGTATCCCTTCCCGGGTTTTCCGGGCGAACCATGATCATTCGCACGGCCATGCAAATTGTTCCGGACGACAGGGCTGATTTTTCGCAGTCGGCAGAGCCAGACGAGGCACTATCTTCTTCGCCAGCCAGAGCCTGGCGCAAGGTTGCCGAAAAGAACCCTTTGATGCTTTTTCATAACGGATCGCAAGACCAGTGGCTGGGGGTTACCGGTGACAAGAAGAAGCAAGTCGTACGTTTTATTCAGCAGGCGATTGCGGGTGGCTGGTTCTGGCAGGAGAAGTATAAGAAGGAGTCCATATTGTTCTCCATTCATAACGGGAAAGTGGATGCTTTTTTCGGCAAACGAATGAAGCGGCATCCCAGGCTTGCCAAGCGGGCGGAGGCCTTGCTTGAGGAGGTAAAGCGCTGGAGCAAAAAGCAAAGAACCTTTATTTACAGAACCGATCAGGAGGTTCTGAATCTTTCTGATATTCACCTGGGGGCAGGAGATTCGCATGACGCTTTTGCCGGGCGTTTACCGGAATTGCTTGACCTGTTGCGCATTGCGGCAGAAGAGAAACAGGTGGTTGTGCTCAATGGCGATATCCTCGAGCTTCAGAAGAATCGCTACGGCGATGTCTATCAGTCCTATCAGGTTTTCTTTGAAGCTTTAGCCCGTTGTGACAAGGTGTTTTATGTTGCAGGTAATCACGATGATGTTATCCTCAAGGAACGTCTCGCAAAAAAGAGGCGTCATCTGGCCAAGATGGCTCAAAATCTGGAGATTACCGATTTTGCCCGCACGCAACAACTTCAGAACATTATCCGGGCGGCCAAGGCCAAAGATATTGCCAGGCTTACCCGGGCGAAGCTGCCTTATGGCCCGGTTATGGACAAAGAAGGATATGTCTGGTTTGACGACTCTGTCCTTTCGATGCCCCTGGCGAAGGCTGTGTTGTATGTACAGAAAATGATAGCGGACCTCAATGATGATATCGGACATAAACTTCTTGAAGTGGTGAATAAAGACCGGAAAGACAGAATGATTATCAGCCGGTATGTGGTTATTGTCCGTCCTGCCGCAGGTCAGATCCTGCACTTTGAACACGGACATGTTCCCGACAAGTTTAATAATAAACAGGCAGGGGGAAGTGTCCTTGATAACTTCATGAGTGCGTTGTCAAACCGTCATTGGGGGACTCTAAATCAGTTTGTCGAGAATGATATGTTTTTCCCTTTTATGACCTTTATGATAAAGAATGTTTCCGGGTTCCAGCTGTTTCTGGTTAGTGCCCAGAAGAAAAGGATCAGACAGTTGGGCGAGTTATGGGACGAGCTTCTGCCGTATCTTTACCCGGATTTGTTTAAGGACATTCCTGTTGAGCAATGGAAGCGTTATATTGTTTATGGCCATACTCATGAACCCCAGAAGCCGGGGGAGGGTTTTCTGGGGATGCTTCTTGAGGGGGAGACTGCCTGGCAGTATGTCAACTCCGGCACATGGTCAAACTGCAATGAATGGGGTCGCCACGATACTCCGGGAGAGCAGACTTATACATGGATAAGTGTGGATGATTCCGGAGTGCATCTCCACGAGGAGTCCAAGATTTCTCCGGATCAGAAAGGCGGCATTGATCTTGCCCCTGACAGATCAGGTTTGCAGATTCTGACTCAAGAAGTTGGCAATAGTATCGTGTTTGATCCCGTGAAAGCCCAGGCAATCCGTTTCGCTGCAGGGCTTGCTCCCTTCATAATTGATATCCGCCCGGCCGATACAACATTGTTTGTGTTCTTGGGCCTGTAAAGGTGCAGGGAGAGTTAAATCCTGCCTGAATCACACCTTTCCTCGACGTTAACATTGTTGTATGCTGAGTTGAATTCAAGCCCATCTATTGGTACAAGCGGCTTCGTGGTTATTGAGCGGCTATGGCGCCATTCGAGTTTATGAGAATAGCCTTGATTTTACCTTGCAACGGAAGCTAGACTTGTAGCAGGGGTCAGGCAATCAGGGCCGGGATCCTTGTGCACGCGTACGACTTTCCTGACTTCGTGCGATGGAGGCCCCGTGAGCATCCTTTTCTTCTTTCAGAAATCTTGCCGAGCATCATGTCGCGGAATCACTCTTGTCGAGGTGCTTGTAGCTACTGCTATTCTGGCTGGCGTCCTTTGTGCTATTGTCGGGGCCTTTATTTCCTGTGCCGCCTTGATAAGTATTGCCCGAAATACCAATACAGCCGCCAATGCCGCTGCTTCTTTTATGGAAGAGATTCGGGCCAGTTCATTTGTCAATCTTGTCGATAACTACGATCAGGTAACTTTTGTTCTCAACGATATTCCTGAAAGCCGGGGTGCGGTGTTTGTAGATGACAGCAATTCCGAGCTGGTCAAGGTCACCATTACTCTCAGCTGGCGGCAGGGGAACAGAATTATTGGCGGGGATACCAATCTTAATGGCCGGCTGGATACCGGAGAACGTGCTGATGCAGACGGAATTCTTGAGTCACCGGTAAAACTTGTAACCCTGATTTCGAATGGATGACACATGAAGGGTATGACGCTGGTAGAACTTCTGCTTTCCTTGTCCATTCTGGTTATCCTCATGCTTGGATCGTTCCAGATTATGGATATCGGAGCCAAGAACTGGCTGACCAGTGATGTGTCTGTGCAGTTGCGCCAGGAGCTGGTCAGATCATTTTCCAGGATGGAACTGGATCTTAAAAAGACCCGCCCGGCCCAGATCAGTCTCGGCAGCGGAGCCTCTTCGAATTCGTTGACCTTTCGTATTCCTCAGGATACCAATAATGATGGCACTATTCTAGATGCTTCAGGTTACATCGAGTGGTCTGCTGATATTGTGTATGCTCTCGACGGTTCAGGTCAGATCACCAGAACTTTTGCCGGCACAACCTCGGTTGTGGCTCGAAACATCTCGAGCCTGCAATTTACCCGGTCAAATTCCCCGGCCGACATTTTGCAGATTGATATTACAGCCAGCAAGATTTCCGATGCGGGCCGAACCATGCAGGATTCTTCGCAGCTTAAGGTAAGGATGAGGAACTAGTTATGCGATGTATTGAGCACCGGCTTAGGAATAACAGAGGAATCGCCCTGGCGTTTAGTCTGATTATCACCAGTCTTCTGGTGGTTTACGGGGCGGCTTTTCTGGCCACCGGTGTGAGTCAGAATCTTTTGGCCATGAGTTCCGCGCAACGAGCCAAGTCGTTTAGTTTGGCGGAATCCGGGCTTGCCCGAGCAGTTGTCTGGTTGCGGGCTCAGTCCGCACCTCCAACTGGAAATTATACCAATCCATGGGGAGGAACGCAGGCGCTGGGAGGCGGGACTTATAGTGCCACAATCACTGATCTTGGTCTTGTGGGAGCAACCGGGAATATCCGCAGATATAAAGTCACTGCCACCGGGACACATTCTGGTTCCTCCCGGGTGCTCGTCAAATATCTGCAGGTTGACAATTATGCCCGTTATTTGTGGTTTACCGATCAGGAACTGTTTGAAGGAACGAATGTCTGGTTTACCGCCGGCGACCGTCTTAACGGTCCGACACACACCAATGGGCATTTCAATATCAATCAGGATCCGGTTTTTGAAAGTCAGGCGCAGTCGGTTGATACGTACATCAAGTTTTATAATAATGGCTCCGCAGTCAATCTTCAACAGACTACCAATGCCCCGAATGACGAGCCGGATTTCCAGCAAGGCTTTACTTTTGGCGCGGAAGTCACTACGATGCCGTCACAGGCTTTGGGACTGCGTTCTGCTGCTTCCAGCGGAGGGCTTTCCTTGCGGGGGAATACGACCATTGTGCTTAACTCCAACGGAACAATGAATGTCACCAATAGTTATAACAGATGGACAAACAGGAACATGCCTATTCCTGCCAATGGTGCTCTTTTTGTTGTCTGCGACGGGAGTAATTGCCGTAACGGGGGGAGTTTAACGATATCCGGAACCCTTAATGGCCGTCTTACGGTCGGAGCCCAGAAAGACGTGGTTATTCCCAGCAGTGTGGTATATGCAGACGATCCCAGAACGGATCCTGCTTCAGATGATACTTTGGGAATTATTGCCGAAAGAGATGTTGTTATTGACGATGCGGCTCCGACAAATATGGAAATCAATTCCTGTATTATGTCTATGGGAGACTCGTTCCTCCTTGAAAATTACTGGCTTGGATCTCCCCGTGGGACTTTGACTGTTTATGGAGGCATTATTCAGAAAGAACGCGGACCAGTTGGTACTTTTGACAGTCGTACCGGAACAAAAGCAACGGGTTATTCCAAGGATTACGGTTATGACGCACGGCTTCTTGGTGCCCCACCGCCATATATGCCGACGACTGGAGACTACATTACGCTTTCCTGGGAGGAAATTTAAGTGTTCAGGCCGAAACCGTTATATCTTATTGTTTTATTTGTTTTTGCTTTACTGCTTCCTTTCTTGACCAACTTCGCTTTCAAGAAAGTCGAGGTTGAGTCTTTGCCAGCCGGCTCTCATGAACTGATGCCTGATTCGGCGGTCATAGTCGATAAACAGTCGGTGCCTTTAAAAAGGTCGGATGCTGGACAACCAGCTTTGTTGCATCCGGCTCCGGTTTCTCCTGCGCCCGGGATCACCATTACCAAGCCAGACCCTGTTGCCAGGCCTTCTCAAGAAATTGCGGCTTCAGGTATAAATACGGCGGAGGTGGCTTCGTCACGAGCAAAGGCTTCTGCTACTTCTGGTATTTCAAGACAGGCCCAGGATGCTGTGCCCAGAGATATGTTTGCTGAGGGGGTCACTATCAGCAAGCATCCTGCGGCCCCAGAGAAAAAGGCTATGCAGGAAAAGCAGATCATTGCCTGGTAGATTTTCTGCTTGCAGCAGATCACCATTTCCCCAAAAAATCCGAGTAGGAGGAATGAATGCGGGTTCATTATTTACAGCATGTTGCTTTTGAGGGGTTGGGAAGTATTGCACCGGAACTGGAGCGCAAAGGGCACACTCTATCCTGTACGCGTATGTTTGAGGGAGATGCTTTGCCTTTACTGGAGGAAGTTGATTGGTTGATAGTGTTGGGAGGCCCCATGAGCGTCGGGGATGAGAAAGAGTATCCCTGGCTGGTGCAGGAGAAATCTTTTATCCGTAAGGCTATTGATTCGGGCAAAACAATTCTGGGAATCTGTCTGGGGGCGCAATTGCTGGCTGAAGTTCTGGGCGCCAGGGTTTACAAGAACAAATATCCCGAGATCGGATGGTTTGATATCTGTCGTATGCCCGGACTGGAAGCTACGGCTTTGGACGCTGTCTTTCCGCAAAAGCTGAAGGTTTTTCACTGGCACGGGGACACGTTTGATATCCCTGACGGGGCTCTGCCGATAGCCGCGAGCGATGCTTGTAAAAATCAGGGTTTTATTTTTGCTGGTTGCGTGGTAGGATTACAGTTCCATCTGGAGACAACACCCGAGTCTGCGAGGTTGATGCTCAGTCATTGTCGCCAGGAACTTGTTCCATCCTGCTATGTCCAGGCCGAGAAAGAAATCCTGGCTGATGGCCCGCGCTTTACGGAAATTAACCGGGTCATGAACGCTTTGTTGAATGCTCTGGAACGTGGAAGGTAAAATATTTTATGCGCAAAACAAAAATTATCTGCACTATAGGCCCGGCGAGTCAGGATATTGAGACGGTCAAGGGGTTGCTTTATGCAGGGATGAATGTTGCCAGGTTTAATTTTTCTCACGGCAATCATGCCCAGCATAAGGAACGGATGGATATCGTCAAGGACGCAAGTCGCAAGACCTCAATTCCGGTTGCCCTTCTTCTGGACACCAAGGGACCCGAAATCCGGACCGGCATGACCAGAAATAACGAAATGATCGAACTGGTCAAGGGTAGACACATTACGCTTACGACCGAGCAGGTGGAAGGCACAGCCGAGCTGCTCGGGATTTCATACAAAAATTTGCCGACTGAAGTTTCTCCTGGCAAACAGATCTTTATTGCGGACGGGCTTGTAAACCTGGAAGTCGAGAAAGTTGAAGGTCAGCTGATCCTTTGTCTGATTAAAAATGATGCCCGGATCGGAAGCTATAAAAATGTCAACGTTATTGGCGTCAGAACCTCTTTGCCAGCGGTCACCGGACAGGATCTGGAAGACCTCATGTTCGGGATAGCACAGGGGGTTGATTTTATTGCGGCTTCTTTTATCCGCAAGCCAAGCGACATCAAGGAAATTCGTGCCGCGATTGATATCGCTGACAGCAATGTTGATATTATTGCGAAAGTGGAGGATGAGGAAGGGTTGCAGAATGTCGACGAGATTATCCGGGTCTCGAACGGTGTGATGGTGGCGCGCGGGGATCTGGGGGTGCAGTTGCGTCCTGAAGAAATCCCTCTGGCCCAGAAACGTATTATCCAGAAGTGCAACAGAAACAATAAACCGGTTATTACCGCTACCCAGATGCTTGAATCCATGATCCGCAACCCTATGCCTACACGGGCCGAGATTACGGATGTGGCCAATGCTATTCTTGACGGGACTGACGCTATTATGCTGTCCGGTGAGACTGCCAGCGGGTCTTATCCGATACAGACGGTTCAGATGATGCACAAGATTGCTCTTGAGATTGAGGGGTCGGCAGAGTATTCCAAGGCCCGAAATCTTTTTAGTGATTCCAGACAAATCAATATTGCCGATACGGTTGCCCGCTCGGCATTTCTGGTGGCCAGGGATATCAAAGCCGATGCTATTGTGACGCCAACTTTGCGTGGAAATACTCCCAAACTGATCAGCAAGTACCGTCCGGATCAGCATATTGTGGCGGTAACACCTTATGAAGATGTGCGCCGCAAGCTTTTACTTTATTGGGGTGTTATTCCGATTATTTCCAGTACGGAGAATGATTCGGATTCCGTCTTGGCCAATGCGATTTCGCTCGGTCAGCAGCACGGTGTGATCAAGCCGTTTGACAAAGTTGTTATTCTTTCAGGCATCCCCATTGATTCACCGATTATGGTGAACAATATCCGGGTTTTCATGGTTGCGGATGTTATCGGTAAAGGATTGCGGGGCTATGGCTCAACTTTTTCCGGCCGTATTGTCAAAGTATCGGGTTTGGAAGAAGCGCTGCAGAGAATAACCGGAGATGGTACAGAGATTCTGCTCACGAAATATATTGATATGTCCTTTGAACCGGTTTTGAAAAAAGTTGGCGGTTATATTCTTGAAGAGTTTTCTTCGATGAGTTGGAGTGATATCTTTACAATAAACCCGAGATTGGTCGCACTGGCAGGAGCTTTTAAGGCAATGTCTAACCTTAAGGATGACCAGATTGTGACACTAGATGGACAGGAGAAATTGATTTATGCTGGCAGTTACCCGCAACGAAACAAATCAGGGGAGTAGCATCCTTGTGGATATAGAACAGCTTGTTAATCGCAATACCGTTTTCTTTATGTATGAGCATTCCAGGAAAGAAGTGCTGGACGCTTTGTGTCAAAAGGCAGTCGAATTGGGTCTTGTTGAGGACATTGGCTCATTTCAGTCCGCGATTTACGCCCGCGAAGGCATTTGCAGTACTGCTATTGGTGATGGTATTGCCATCCCGCACGCCCGTCTTTCGGGAATTAGCCGTTTTTTTGTTTTGACCGCCATCGTGGATTCTGCGGTTAACTGGGATGCTCCCGATCAGAAGCCGGTTAATCTGGTTTTTCTTATAGGCGGTCCGCAGAA
The DNA here is from genome assembly GCA_903944345.1 of Candidatus Omnitrophota bacterium. Taxonomy (GTDB): domain Bacteria; phylum Omnitrophota; class Gorgyraeia; order Zapsychrales; family Fredricksoniimonadaceae; genus CAJARJ01. The sequence continues at coordinate 32,869 of CAJARJ010000012.1, read as the reverse complement.
TGATCAGTTGTCATATCTTCATTTGTTGGGCAAGATTCTAAGAAGTGTCAAGGATCAGGATAACAGGATGCGGATTCTTGCTTCGGTGAATGCTGAGGAGGTTGCGGCGCTCTTTCTTGACTGAAACGGATAAACGGGGTCTGAAGAATTTTTCCTTCAGAGGGAGCATTGATGGTCGGGCCGCCATCTGGTTTTTTTAACCGGAGGCGGCCTTTTTGGGTTCTGTTCAGCTGGCAGCGATCGCTTTTCTGGTAGCTCGCAGTATCGTTGTCTTTCTCGGCTATTCATTATAGGTACGGTCAAGTATATCGGCATTAAAGCAACTCGCTTACGCAGCCCGGCGGCGAGCAACTTGAAAGATTCAAGTAAATTCCGGGAGTTCTGGAAAGCATTATCAGGAAAAATGGCTGCGTTTTTGACCGCGCGCATTTTTCCAGTTATGGTGATTTCAGTCTGGTTTTTGAAATCGTTTATTATGTGCTGGGTCCTGATTACAATATTTATATGGATATCCAGCAAGAGATCAATCTTGCGATCAGGGAAGAATTCGGAAAGCGCGGGATAGAATTTGCTTATCCTACTCAAACGCTTTTTATACAAAAGAACTGAAAGAATAATTTATGGCTATAAATATCTGACCGGGACGTCCATATCCTTTAGGGGCAACGCGCGATGAGCAAGGGGTCAATTTTGCCCTTTTTTCCGAGAATGCTACCAAGGTTGAGCTTTGTCTTTTTGATTCGGCAGACAAAACGAAAGAGGTTCTCCGTATTCAGATGCGGGAGCATACCGATCAGGTCTGGCATTGTTATCTGCCTGGAGCTTGGCCAGGATTTCTTTACGGCTACAGGGTGCATGGCCCGTATCAACCGGAACTTGGGCATCGTTTTAATCCTAATAAAATTGTCCTTGATCCTTACGCCAGGGCTATTGGCCGCAGGCTCGAATGGCAGGATGAACTGTTTGCTTATCGCATCGGAGATCCGCGGGGGGACCTTTCTTACGATGAGCGGGATAATGCGGCGTATGTTCCGCTTGCGGCGGTTGTTGACCCGCATTTTGACTGGGGAAATGATCGTCCACCCAGGGTTGCCTGGCACCGTACCCTGATTTATGAACTGCATGTGAAAGGGTTTACCAAATTACATCCCCGGGTGCCGCCGAATCTCAGGGGAACCTATGAAGGATTATCTTCTGATGCCGTTATTCATTATCTAAAAGATCTGGGTGTAACTACGCTGGAGCTTATGCCTGTGCACCATTTTGTTGATGATCGTCATCTTCTGGCAAAAGGCCTAAGTAATTACTGGGGGTATAACACCCTTTCTTTCTTTGCTCCTGATCTGCGCTATGCGGCTTCCCGGACTGAGCAGGGGGCCATTGACGAGTTTAAACGGATGGTCCGCTCATTTCATCTGGTGGGGATTGAAGTCATTCTGGATGTAGTTTACAATCATACGGCTGAGGGTAATCATTTCGGGCCAACACTGTCCTTCCGGGGTGTGGATAACGCGGCTTATTACAGGCTGGTCAGAAATAATCGCCGCTATTATGAAGATTTTACCGGATGTGGGAATACCCTTAACTTACAGCACCCGCGTGTTCTTCAACTTATCATGGACAGCCTTAGATATTGGGTTCTGGAGATGCATGTTGACGGTTTTCGTTTTGATCTGGCCAGTGCCCTGGCGCGCGAGCTGTATGAAGTTAACAAGTTAAGTGCTTTCTTTGATGTTATTTGTCAGGATCCTGTCCTCTCCCAGGTCAAACTGATTGCTGAACCATGGGATTTGGGCCATGGCGGCTATCAGGTTGGGAATTTTCCTGTCGGTTGGACCGAGTGGAATGGCTTGTATCGAGACGCAGTCCGGCGTTTCTGGAAGAATGACGGAGGTACTTTGGGCGAGTTTGCCACCCGTTTAAGCGGAAGCAGTGATCTGTATGAATCAAGCGGTCGTCGGCCGTCAGCCAGCATTAATTTTGTGACATGCCATGACGGTTTCACGCTTAATGATCAGGTGAGTTATAATCATAAACATAATGAAGCCAATGGTGATAACAATATTGACGGGACAAACGATAATTTAAGCTGGAATTGCGGTGTGGAAGGCCCGACAGCTGATCCTGCCATTAAAGCTTTACGGGAAAAACAAAAACGCAATCTTCTGGCAACACTTATTTTATCTCAGGGTGTTCCGATGTTACTGGCCGGTGACGAAACCGGCCGGACTCAGCTGGGCAATAATAATGCCTATTGCCACGCCTGTAACAGATTCAATCAAAGTTTCCGGAGGCAGTGAGTATAAGCTTCAAGACAGGTCAATAAGCGTTTTTCTGACCACAAAGACATTCGGAAATTTCTTTTCCCGGTAAATCTTTGGCATTGTTTTTGGTCAGGACGCAGGGATAACAAAGGAGGCTGTTTTGGTAGCGGATTTAAACGATAAAGTGATCGCAGAAAACAGGATTGTTTTGAGTGAGGAGAAATTAAGCTCCTGGATTATCAAGAAAGCTCGCTCTCTTTATATACCTTCTTCGATTTATCGGCTCCAGTTTAATAGGAATTTTACTTTCAGCGACGCGCTTGCTTTGATTCCGTATTTAAAAGAGATTGGTATTGAGGCTGTTTATTGCTCGCCGTTTTTTCAGGCGGTTCCTGGCAGTTTGCATGGTTATGATGTCACTGATCCCAACAGGTTAAATCCCGAAATCGGTTCCACGGAGGATTATGAGCGTTTTTGTGCGGTTTTGACAGATCATGGAATGGGGCAAATTCTGGATGTTGTACCCAATCATATGGGCATATTTGGCGAAAGTAACCGCTGGTGGATGGATGTTCTGGAGAATGGACAGAGTTCCCTTTATGCCGGTTTTTTTGATATTGATTGGGACCCGCCTACCCGAAAACTTTCCGGAAAAATTCTTTTGCCGGTTCTGGGGGACTTCTATGGACGGGTGCTGGAAAACCAGGAGATCCGGCTGGTTCTAAATGATGGAGGATTTTCAGTCCATTATTACGAACGCTGCTTTCCGGTCGATCCGCGTACTTATCCTTTGATTCTGGAATATGGGCTGCAGGATCTCATAGGTTCTTTCGGGAGCGACAAAAGAGAACTTGAAGAATATCTGAGCATAAGCACAGCTTTAAGGAATCTTCCTTCCCGCGGTGAATCCGATCCTCAAAAAATTTCCGAGCGTAATCGCGAGAAAGAAATTGCCAAAAGGCGGCTGGCCAGTCTTTTAATTGTTTCTCCGGTAATCAGAGACTTTGTGCACTCGCGTCTTGTAATCTTTAACGGTCGTAAAGGGGATGAGCACAGTTTTGATCAGCTGGATGCCTTGCTTAACGCCCAGGCGTACCGACTGGGGTTATGGAGTGTGGCTGCACAGGAGATCAACTACAGACGTTTCTTTAATATCAATGATCTGGCGGCTATTCATACAGAAAACGAGAATGTTTTTCTGCATTATCATGCTTATGTTTTCGATCTTATTCGCCGGGGAAAAATTTCCGGCCTGCGCATTGATCATCCGGACGGTCTTTATGATCCGACTGCCTATTTCAGGTTGATTCAGCGGGAATGTTTTCTGAATATGATTCTAGGAGAGTGTGACCAGGATCCTGCCTTTACGCAGGGAGGTAATATTTTTGATGTCGCAGCGGCGCGTGAGGTTCTTGACCGTCTTCTTGATGGTGGAGGTGTAGCCTCCGGATTCTTTGTTGTTGGAGAGAAAATTCTTGACCGGCGGGAGCAACTACCCGGCGACTGGAGTATTCACGGCACTGTCGGCTACGATTTTATGAACGCCGCCAACGGTCTTTTTGTCAATCAGCACAATGAAGGTTCTTTTTCGCGTCTTTACGATGATTTTATCGGTCACAAGATTGATTTTGAGGAGCTGGTTTATTCCAAAAAGAAATTCTTTGCCCTGGTGCACATGGCCAGTGAAATCAATGCCCTGGGCAACCGGCTGGATCATATCACTGTGGCTAATCGTCGTTTCCGGGACTTTACCAGAAATGACCTCACTTTGGCTATCCGTGAAGTGATTGCCTGTTTTCCCGTTTACAGAACCTATGTTTCGCCCGGAGCCCAGGTGCTCGGAGAGAAAGATGTTCAATATATTCAGATGGCAGTTCGCAAGGCCAAGAAAAAAACTCCGGCTCTTAATCCTGCTGTTTATGACTTTCTTCAGGATGTTCTTTTGCTGCGAGCCTATTCCCCTGAAGACAGCGATAGTCAGGTCAGGCTCCGGGATTTTCTGATGCGGTTCCAGCAGCTGACTGGCCCTATCATGGCTAAAGGCGTCGAGGATACTGCTTTTTTTGTTTATAACCGTCTACTCTCTCTGAATGAAGTCGGGGGAGACCCACTGCATTTCGGGTACTCGGTTGAGGATTTTCATCTTCGCAATTCCCAGGCTGCAAAATGCTGGACGTGCAGCCTCCTGGCGTCTTCGACACATGACACTAAGCGGAGTGAAGATGTACGCATGCGCCTTAATGTCCTGAGCGAAATCCCTGGGGAGTGGCAGTGCCTGATAAACGAATGGGCTCTCATGAACGAAAGCGGCAAAACAGACCTGGCGGGAACTTTGGAGCCACGCAGAAATACGGAGTATGCCATTTATCAAACCTTGCTTGGAGTCTGGCCCGACCAGGGACTAACCGCTGCTGACCTTCCTGCGTTTCGCGAGAGATTGTGGACGGTCGTCCTTAAATCGGTACGCGAGGCCAAGGTTTATACCAGCTGGATAAGGCCCGATTTGGGATATGAGGGAGCAGTGAGAACTTTTACTGATTCTCTTCTCAAGCCGGTTGAGACAGATCCTTTTATAAAGAGTTTTAAAATGTTTCATAATAGAATTTCATTCTACGGGAAGCTGAATTCATTTTCAGCTATTCTTTTGAAGATATGCTCCCCAGGCGTGGTTGATATTTACCAAGGGGATGAACTCTGGAATTACGCTCTGGTTGATCCTGATAATCGTCGTCCGGTGGATTTTAATTATCGCCAGAATTTATGGGAAAAGCTTGGAAATGAAAATGTCCCGGAAAGTTTTCTGTCCAATACTATGTCAGCTTCCGGTATTGTTGATCTGGACAAACTTAAACTTTTCTTTCTTTCCAGGATTTTGCGCTTCCGCCGCGATAACAAGGAACTTTTTATCGGGGGGCAGTATCTGCCTGCCTCCTGTGAGGGTGTGAAAAAAAGAAACATAGTGGCTTTTGTTCGTCTGCGTGCTGGTAAAATTGTTTTGACGGCTGCGGCCCGTTTCTTTACGGAACTAACTACGCTTCAAGCGGGATATCGGTCTTCCGCTCAAATATGGCAAGAAACCAGAATAATTCTTCCTGAAGGGATCAGATATCCTTCTCTGCTTAAAGATGTCTTAACAGGGGAGACAGTTTCCGTGCAGCGCTCTTCCGAAGGCAGTTATGTTATGGCCAAAGACGTGTTCAGGCATATTTTCACCGGCCTTTTGTCCGGTCAGGAGGACTCTTGAGGGATGCGTCTATGAAACAACACTTGACTAAAGAATTACCTTTTGATCTGGGTGCCAATTATAAAGGGCAGGGTACATATTCTTTCAGAGTTTGGGCTCCTTTATGCAGGGAGGTGGATCTTAAACTTCGGACTCGCCAGGGAGACGTCTTATTGCCAATGCTCAAAGATGATGAGGGTTATTTCTGGATAGAGACCAACAGGGCTACAGCCGGGATGCAATATTACTATCTTTTAGATAAAACCAGAGAACGCCCTGATCCCGCCGCCCGTTCTCTGGCGCTTAGTCCGCACGGTCCGGCTGAAATAGTTGACCCGTATTCTTTTACATGGACTGATCACGATTGGAAAGGAATTCAGCTTTCCCGCGCAGTCTTTTACGAAGTGCATGTCGGGACATTCACTCCCGAGGGGACTTTTGCTGCCGTTAGCACAAAACTCCCATATCTCAAAAGCCTCGGTGTCAATGTGCTGGAAATTATGCCTGTGGCCAGATTCCCCGGCGAACGTAATTGGGGCTATGATGGAACGGGTCTTTTCGCTGTACAGCCTTGTTACGGCGGAAGTGAGGGACTCAAAGCGCTGGTTGATGCCAGTCATCGCGAGGGAATCGCGGTTTGCCTGGATGTGGTTTATAACCATCTTGGTCCGGAAGGAAATTATTTACGTGAGTTTGGGCCATATTTTACTTCCCGTTATCATGTTCCCTGGGGCGAAGCTGTCAATTTCGACGGCTGGAGCAGTGGTCCGGTACGCAAATTCTTTGTCGAGAATGCCAGATACTGGGTGCGTGAATTCCATATTGATGCTCTGCGACTGGATGCGGTACATGCAATCTACGATTTCGGGGCTCGTCATATTCTTGAAGAGATTAATGCCGCGGTTGAAAGCGAAGGCGAACGTTATGGACGCAAAACCTTTGTTGTTGCGGAAAGCGATCTGAATGATTCTCGTCTGATTCGTCCGGTTGATAAAGGTGGTTATGGTCTGGCTGCCCAGTGGAGTGATGATTTCCATCACTCTGTCCATACTTTGTTGACAAAAGAATCGACAGGTTATTACCGGGATTTCGGCTCACTTCAGAACTTGGCTAAAGCGCTGACAGACGGTTTTGTTTATGACGGTATTTACTCAGGAGTGCGCAATCGTTGTCATGGGAATGTGGTTAAAGATTTGCCTACCGAAAGACTGGTTGTTGCCATACAGAACCATGATCAGGTGGGTAACCGTGCTTTGGGGGATCGTTTTGGCTCTCTTTTGTCTTTTGAGGCTCGCAAGCTTGCCGCGACACTCCTTTTACTCTCACCGTATACTCCTTTGCTTTTCATGGGGGAAGAATATGGTGAGCAGGCCCCGTTTCAGTACTTTATTGACCACGAGGATGCCCAGCTTGTTCAAGCAGTTCGAGAGGGCAGGCAAAGAGATTTCTTGTATTTTGGCTGGACGTCCGTTTCTGATCCCAAAGCCGAGCAAACATTTCTCTCGTCCAGGCTGGACTGGACGTTGCCATCTCAGCCCTCACATAAAGCGCTTTTGCGACTTTATCAGGATCTTTTGAGGCTCCGGAAGAAACATCTGTCTGCAAAACGGCGTATTGTCAGAGTGATTATTTCAGATCAGTTTGAGCCTGACTCTGAAGCATGGCTGGCAGCAGAGTATGTCGTTGGTCGCGGGCAGCGTTTTGCGGCGATTTATTCATTTTCTTCTCGTCCGGTTACGCTGACATTGCCATTTTTATCAGCGGATTACCGGCTGCTTTTTACTACGGACAGCGTGCGCTATGCCGGAGGCCAGCAAGAACCTCTTGCGGCCATCTCTGGTCAGATTGCCTTGGCACCTATGACAGCGGTTTTTCTATCCCTGCAGAAAGGAGATAAATAGTGAAGACGGTCTTGTTTATCGGAATTTTGTCGGTGGTCTTCTTTTCGAACAACCTTGTTTCTGCCGGTCAGACGTCCACGCCGTTGACAGGCGGTATTTTTGCCGGCTATAACCGTTCCAATGGCAATACTAACAAGAGTGTGGCGAATATGCGTCTGGACTTAGGCAGGTTATCTGGCCGACATGCGGCCTCTTTAAAGGGCGGCATGTCTTATTCGTCCAACAACGATTTAATGGATGGACAAAAATGGGATGTGCTCGGTCGGTACTCCTATGACTTTATTCAGGAAGGCGAATGGTTTACTTTCTATCAATTCCTGGCGGATCATGACCGTTTTGCTGATATCCATTACCGCCTGACGCCCAGTGCAGGTTTTGGTTATCACCTGGCGCGTCTGAAAGAGTGGGAATGGTCTGTTGATGCCGGTTTCGGTGTTCGTTTCGAGCGTCACCGAGTGAATCCTTCAGAGGACGACGTTTTCCCGACTGCTATTGTCCATACCTTTATGAAGAAAACAGTTTTCAGCAAAGCTTTTTTATCGGAAGATTTTGTTATTTATCCTGGCCTGGAAGCGCAGGTGGCATCGACTATACGGTCGGAAACCGTTTTTTCAAACCCTTTGACTGATCGTTTAAGCACCGAGTTGCGATATATTCTCGACTATAACACCGCCCCTTCTGAAGGCAGCAAGAAATCGGATATTCAGTTGCTGGCTGGAGTTAATTATACTTTTTAATCAAATTCTTTCCAAAAATGCTTGCCGGGAGTAAGATACTTTCCGTTTTGTTATATACATTTGTGTATGCATTAACAGTTTATCTGGGTAGCCTGGATGTTCCCTGCAAGTTGGCAACGCTTTTCTTATGGTTTTCTCCGTTCTCCATTTATTGCCCGAACATGTGTTACGGCTTTGTTGGTTGTTGGCGTATTCTTTGACTTTACTGTCTCGAATGTGTCTGCCGCCCGTACTTCTGCGCGTGTTCGTTTCAAGGATATTATTGAGCAGGCCAGCCAGTTGGCTGCAACTCCGTATAAGGATCTGTCTGCGGATCTCCCGGAGGCTTTCAGAACCATGGGATACGATCAATGGAGAGGGATCCGTTATCGTCCGGACCAGGCATTGTGGGGAAATGAGTCCTTTAGTGCCCAGTTTTTTCACCCGGGATTTCTTTATCAGTATCCTGTCCAGGTTAACTATGTTGATAATACGGGCACTTATCCGATATCGTTCTCTTCAGATCTCTTTCGTTATGACACTCCTGGACTCAAAGAGCTTTTGCCTGATGGAAATGATAGTTTTGCCGGTTTTCGCCTTCATTATCCTCTGAATACTCCTGCTTATGCCGATGAATTGCTTTCGTTTTTGGGAGCTTCATATTTTCGCGCACTGGGTCGTAATCTTCGTTATGGGTTGTCGGCCAGAGGTCTGGCAATCAATACCGGCGCAGAGAATGGTGAGGAATTTCCTGTTTTTCGTGAGTTCTGGCTAGTCAAGCCATCAGCCAAAGCCAAACAGATTATCATATATGCTCTGTTGGACAGTGCAACCTTGACCGGAGCCTACGAATTTACTGTAATCCCAGGTGAAAAGACCTTGATGAAGGTCAATATGTTTTTGTTCTTTCGGCGGCAGTCACAAAAACTCGGTATTGCTCCGTTGACATCAATGTTTTTCTACGGTGAAGATTCGGGTTTTCGGGGAAACAGTGACTTTCGCCCTGAAGTGCATGATTCGGACGGCTTGCTGCTTCATGCTTCTTCCGGGGAACGAATATGGCATCCGCTGCTTAATCCCCAACGGCTCTTGATCAATTCTTTTAGTGGGGGGACGCCGCAAGGCTTTGGCCTTCTTCAGCGAGACAGCCATTTTGATCATTATCAGGATCTGGAGGCCAGATATGAGCGTCGTCCCAGTGTATGGGTGACGCCGCAGGGGGACTGGGGAGCGGGGCATCTGGAGTTGGTGCAAATCCCGACTGAAAATGAATACAATGATAATGTTGTGACCTACTGGGTTCCCGAAAAGGTGTTCGAGCGCGGAGATTCGGTGAATTATGCGTATACCCTTTCATGGCAGACTCGCGAAGTGACTGCAACTCCCACCACAGGAATTGTCACCGCAACCAGGGTGGTTCGTAAAGATAAGGAACTTCTTTTTCTCATCGATTTTGAGAAGGAGGGGGCTAAAGATAATGTTTGGGGTAATACGCTTGTCGAGGACGTTTGGTGTGCTCAAGGAGCTCAAATCACAAACTCGCAGATTATCATGAATGATGTTACCGGAGGAAGACGTCTTGTTTTAAGAGTTCTTCTTGATCCTCCGCATTTTATTGAGGAAGTATTGCCGTACCAGAAAACAGCTGTTGAATTTCGCGCTTTTCTCAAGCGTGATGGTCGTCCGCTGACCGAAACCTGGAGCTATACTTACTTTCCATGATTCGCTCAGCAAAACAGCCACCTTTACACAGAACACCTATGGGCTATCGGCCTTTATCCCGGCCTGTTTTTGTCCGTGATGATCTTGCCGGCAACAGTCTTCTTTTGTTTATCCGGCGTAGCGTCTTCTTTGTTCTGGTGGCCGTTTCGACTTTCATTGCCGGTTCGGCCTTTGCCACAATTATTGGCACCCATGGGTTCTCGATTCTGGCTATTTTTATTGTTGCTATCTATATCTTTCTTTTTGCCTGGATATCGTTTAATTTCTGGACAGTGATTTTTGGTTTTCTGGCCTCATTAGGTGGGGCAAAGAATGAGCTTGTATTGCCAGACTCCCCTCTGCCTGTTTCCTCGGCGACTAAGACCGCCTTGATCATGCCGGTCTATAATGAAGAAATGGCCCGCATCTATTCTTCCTTGAGAAGCACCTATGAATCACTCCGGGAAACAGGACAGCTGGACAAGTTTGATATTTTTATATTAAGCGATTCTGTCCAGAGCGAGTATGTGCTTATGGAAGAAACAGCCTGGTCGGAGCTCTGCCGCGACGTCGATGGTTTTGGGAGAATTTTCTATCGTCGCAGAAAACACCGTATTCATAAGAAAAGTGGGAATGTGAGTGATTTCTGCCGCCGCTGGGGCAGTCAGTACAAATACATGATCATTTTTGATGCTGACAGCCTTATGGAGGGGGAGCTGCTGGTCAAGATGGTGAATGTTATGGAAGCCAGGGATGATATCGGTATCTTGCAAACAGCTCCTGTGGCCATGAACCAGAGCAGTCTGGTTTCCCGTTTACAACAGTTTGCCAGTCATGTTTATGGCCCTTTGTTTTTTTCCGGTTTGCGCTACTGGCAGCTTGATCAGTCCGGATATTGGGGGCATAATGCCATCATTCGGGTAGCCCCGTTTATGCAGTACTGCGCCTTACCCAAGCTTCCAGGAGGACCTCCGTTCGGAGGTGAGATTTTAAGTCATGATTTTGTAGAGGCCGCTTTGATGCGACGAGCCGGATGGGGCGTATGGCTTGCTTACGAGCTTGAAGGAAGTTACGAGGAATTACCCCCGAATCTCCTGGAAGAACTGGAGAGGGATCGCCGCTGGTGCCAGGGGAATATTCAGCACCTGCGGCTTATATTCATGAAAGGGATCGCCGTAGGCCATCGCCTTCTTTTTCTCAATGGTAATCTGTTCTATTTCTCATCTTTTCTCTGGTTTCTTCTTTTACTGCTGATGACCCTTTATGCTGTATCCAATTTTCTTCAGGACATAGTATATTTCCCGGGTGCAGAGAAGGTTCTGTTTCCTCAGTGGCCTGTGCAGCATCACGCGCTCTCCTTTCGTCTTTTGCTGGTTACCGGAACTTTTCTTCTTCTTCCCAAGTTTCTTGGAGTTCTTTTATTAGCTTTTTCGCCGGAGAAAGCCAAACGTTTCGGCGGGATTAGAAATCTGGCTCTGGGCGTCATTCTGGAAACTGTTTTCTCGACCTTGTTGGCCCCTTTAAGAATGATTTTTCACAGCTGGTATGTTGTTTTGAATATTGTTGGACAAAAGCTGGTCTGGAAACCACAGGTGCGGCGTTCACAAAGCACCTCATTTGCCGAGGCTTTTCATGCTTACGGCCCCGGAATGATTGGAGCATTTTTATGGGCGGTGTTAACTTTTATGGTCAATAAAACCTTGTTCTTCTGGGTCTCGATCATTGTTTTCCCTCTTCTTTTGGCTGTGCCTATTTCGGTTGTTGTCAGTTACCCTGCTTTAGGCCTTTTTTTCCGCAAACATGGACTTTTTCTGACTCCGGTCGAAACATCCCCCTCAAAAGTTGTGCGTTGTTTTCAGGAGCTGTTCTTCAAGGATTCAAAACCGGACTGACAAGCTCCGGCCTGTCTGCCAGATAACGGATTGATCCGTACTGGAAAATTATTTCATTCGTTGTATGATAAGTGTCTGCTATTCTGGTGTGGCCAGATAGTGTGTGACAATTTGCCCTGCCGGGTTCTAATCAGGAGAGATGGATATGACTACGACCAAAACACCTCAGACTTTCGAATACAAGGCAGAAATGAAGCAGTTGCTTCAGCTGATTATTCATTCTCTTTATACTCACCCGGAAGTTTATCTTCGGGAGCTGGTTTCCAATGCTTCGGATGCTCTTAACAAGATTCGTTATCGTCAACTGACTGATAACCAGATTCTTGATCACGGCAAGGAGCTGGAAATCAGGATTACGGTTGATGCAGCCGCGAAAACTTTCAGCATTGAGGACAACGGTATCGGGATGACCTTTGAGGATCTTACCCAGAATATCGGGACCGTGGCCCGCTCGGGGACTCTGGAGTATCTCAAGAAACTCAGGGAAGAGAAGAGTAATGTTTCGGATCTGATCGGGCAATTTGGCGTCGGTTTTTATTCGGTTTTTATGGTTACTGACGAGGTGACAATTGAAACCAGGCATTTTGACCTCAATTCCAAGGGGTATCGCTGGACATCATCTGGTGAGTCAAGTTTTACTATCGAGGAAACCGATAGACAGGCGCGTGGAACCCGGATCAGTTTCAAATTCAAGGAAACAGCCCAGGAATTTGCCGACGAAAATAAATTACGGCAGATCATCAGGAAGTATTCCAATTTTGCTGATTTCCCTATTTTGATAGGCAAAGAAAAAGTTAATACAGTAGAAGCTCTCTGGCGCAAGAGCGAGGCCGATGTCAAGGACGAGGAGCGTAACGAATTCTACAAGTTTGTTACCAATGATTATGAAGATCCGCTGTCATTTCTGCAGTTGTCGGTTGAAGGGGCGGGCGCAGAGTTCAAGGCGCTTTTGTTTATTCCTGCCAAGGCGCATTTTGACCTGATGCGCGTGCAACAGCAGAAGACCGTTCAGCTTTATACAAACAAGATTATGATTATGGATGACTGCAAGGATATTCTGCCGGAATATCTGCAGTTTATCCGCGGCATTGTGGATACAAGCGATTTGCCCCTGAATGTGTCGCGCGAAGTGGTGCAAGCTTCAGCTGCAATGAACAAAATCCGTACAGCTTTGACCGCTAAAATACTTCAGTGGCTGCAGAAACTGGCCACAAAAGAGACAGAAAAGTATCTTACTTTCTACAAGAATTTCGGTCCACTGGTCAAGACCGGTATTAATACTGATTTCGCCAATCGGGACAAACTTATCGAATTGTTGCGGTTTGAGACTTCGACCCGCAAGGCAGGAGAAATGTCTTCTTTGCGTGATTATGTCAGCCGGATGAAAGAAGGGCAGAAAGAGATTTATTATATTACCGGTGAAACTCGTCTGCAGGTTGAAAGCAGTCCCAATCTCGAATATTTCCGCAAATATGAGCTTGAAGTGCTGTTACTTGTTGAGCCAGTCGATATCTTCATTGTCCCCTCAATTCATGAATACGATAAAAAAGCACTTAAGGCCATCGACAAGGGCGATATCGAGCTTGAGCAGGCCCAGAAAAAGGATCAGGATGAGCTTTCAGAGTCCTTGCTGGCTCTTTTTAAGGAATCTCTCAAGGAACAAGTCGAGGATGTTCGGGTCTCCCGTCGTTTGGTTGATTCTCCGGTCACTCTGGTGACCGGAAGTTCCGGTATGGATCGCCAGATGGAGCGTATGATGAAAATGATGGGACATGAGGTTCCGGCTTCAAAAAAAATTATGGAACTCAATATGGAGCATCCTGTCATCCAGAATCTTTCGCGTCGTTTCCTGGCTAATAAATCGGATGATATTTCCCAAAAATGTATTGTGCAGCTTTACGAAAGTGCCCAGTTGATGGAAGGGGAGCTTGCTTCCAAGGCAGATTATGTCAAACGGATGGTCGAAATTATGGAACAGGCTACCCGGATCTAGACTGAAAGTTCTTTCTGGCGGAAAGATTCATAATGCAAAAGTTTCTTTATCTGGCGATAGGCGGAGTGGCCGGAACATTTGCACGCTACCTCTTAACCGGAGCATTGTCTCTGCGTGCAGGAACATTTTTTCCCTGGGGGACAGTGGCCGTCAATCTTTGTGGGTGCTTTCTTATTGGCTTTCTGGACGTTTTCTTGCAGAAAAAGTTTTTCTTGGGCCCTAATGGCCGGGTTCTACTGCTAAGCGGATTTTGCGCCGCATTTACCACCTTTTCGACGCTTCTTTTGGAGTCATCCAATTTATTAAAGAGTCATTCCTATTTTTACGCTTTCGGGAATATTGCGCTTAGTCTGGGAGCCGGTTTTGTTCTTTTGAGGATCGGGGCGGGGTTGGCCGAGTTATTGTAGACTCCACTGGAATTGGAGTCTGTTATGTCTATGGTGTGATCATGCAACAACATTTAAAGCCATTATGTGCGGTGAAAAATCCGGCCTCACTTGTTTTCGTGACGGTCAGAGGCGGTCCAGTCAAGCGTCTGCAGGATATGGGTTTTGTCCCGGGAGAGAAATTCCGGATTGTTAATAATGCTGATCATGGGCCGGTTATGATTGTGCTTAAAGGCACAACCCTGGCTATCGGAGCCCAGCTGGCTTGCAAGATTATGGTTCGGGAGGCCTGAATGCCAGGATTCCCTGCATCAAGGAACAATCTTAATTATATATTGTGCTTTTTTCTTCTTCTCTTTTTCAGCTCTTGTTCAACTTCTAGAACAGTACCGCCCAATTCGTTGCCACCACCGGTACAGTTGACCAGTCCGCCCTCGCAGTTTTTACCCCGTCATGATATCTGGCACACTGTAGCTCCGGGTGAAACTCTCTGGCGTATCGGCAAGATGTATGATGTCCCCTCTAAGACTATCGCGCGTGCCAATAAGCTTTCCGACAGTCCCTTGCTTAAAAAAGGCTCGAAACTCCGGGTGCCGAATGCAGCCCCTGTTCAACCGGTCATTTCTTTGTATCCTTCCAAACGCTGGACCCATATTATTGTTCATCACAGTGCTACCGATCAGGGGGATGCTCTGCTTTTTGATAAAGCTCACTTGAACAAGGGATGGGATGGTATTGGTTATCATTTTGTCATAGATAATGGCAGCCTTGACCGTAAAGACGGGCAGGTCGAGGTTTCTCCTCGCTGGCTCAAACAACTTCCTGGCGCCCACTGCAAGGCAGACGGAATGAATGAACGTGGTATCGGGATTTGTCTGGTGGGGAATTTTAACGACGAACGACCTTCCGCCAGACAGATGGATGCTCTGGTGGATCTGGTCTGCCAGCTAAAAACGTTCTATCGGATACCTGATGGACATGTATATGGTCATGGGCAGGTTCATGGAGCCAGTACAGAATGCCCCGGCAAGAACTTTTCCTGGGCTGAATTCCGGCGAAGAGTAAAAAAATCCTGCCCCCGATAGCTGGCCCGCCCTGCTGCAGTTGTCAAGAGTAAGCTTTTGATATGTACAGGTTTTGTTATATAATATTTATTCTTTGTTCTACAGGTCAAGTCTTTTAAACAATAACTCTATTAACCAAAAGGAGATTTATATGAAGAAAGAATTAAGAGAACGTTTTGCGTCTTATCGCGCGGGAAAGTCGATTAAGGGAACCGAAACCGAAAAAAACCTGCTCAAAGCTTTTGCCGGGGAATCCCAGGCGCGCAACAGATATGTGATGTTTGCTGAAGCTGCCAAAGAAGAAGGGTTTGACCAGATATCTGCGATTTTCAAGGAAACCGCCCATAATGAAGACCATCACGCGCAGATCTTCTTTGCATTTCTTGAGGGTGGGCCGGTAGAAATCGTGGCCGCTTATCCTGCGGGCGTGGTCGGAACAACACATGAGAACCTTCTTGCCGCGGCCGAGGGGGAGCATGAAGAATTTATGGAATTGTATCCGCATTTCGCTGATGTCGCCCAGAAGGAAGGATTTATTAAAATCGCCAATCAGTTTCGTATGGTGGCCAAGATCGAAAAAGAACATGAGGACCGCTACCGCAAACTGGCCGAGAATGTAAAATCCGGTAAAGTTTTTGCCAAAGACGCGGAAATTGTCTGGATATGCCGTGAGTGCGGACATATTCATACAGCCAAACAGGCACCCGCTGCTTGCCCGAGCTGTCAACGTCAACAGGCTGTTTTTGAGGTCAGGGCGTTGAACTATTAATTTTGAATATTTGAGGAGGCGTTATGGGAACAAGAGGAAGAGAAATTGTAGGAATAGATGTTGATAAGCTGCTTGTGCTTCTTAACAAGGCTTATGCAGACGAGTGGCTGGCTTATTACCAGTACTGGCTTGGGGCAAAACTTGCCAAAGGCCCGATGAAAGATGCGGTTATTGCCGAATTGACTCAGCATGCGGCCGATGAATTGCGTCACGCCGATATGCTGACTTTGCGTATTATTCAACTTGGCGGGACGCCTGTATTACGTCCTGAGGACTGGCCCAAATTTTCCAATTGCGGTTATGATGCCCCGGAAGATCCCTTTGTGCAAAAACTCCTTGAGCAAAATATCAAGGGTGAGCAGTGCGCGATTGGTGTTTACAAGGCTTTGGTGGATTTAACCGCCAACAAGGATCAGGTAACGTATAATATCGTTTTGCAGATCCTTCAGGATGAGGTTGAACATGAGGAAGACCTTCAGTCCTTGCAGGAAGATCTGGAAATAGTGATGAAGCACCGTTAACACACAAGTTTCACTTTTGTATTTCGGGCTGTAAATAGAAAAAGTTCTATTTACAGCCCTTCTTGTTTATGTTAGTATTTGAGTAACATTTGCTAATTCCTAAATACGGTTTCAAATCATGTCTGCGGATCTTTATTTATCAATTCTTAAAAACAAAGGTTACAAGCTTACACCCAAGCGTAAGGCTGTTATTGAACTTTTCCTTCAAGAGAACAGGATTCTTGCCCCCAGAGATGTGTATCGCCAACTGGAAAAACAGATACACCCTCTGGGATTTCCTACTGTTTACCGCATTCTTGAAGAGTTTTCACTGGCAGGCATTCTGATTCCTGTGCTATCCGACGAAAGGCTTTTATCGTATGCGCTTTGCCGCAGACCGCAGGAACATCATCATCATTTTATTTGCCATAGTTGTCAACGAGTTGAAGATGTGGACTATTGCGGCATCGCTGGTGCACAGGAAACTATTGAGAAAAAGTTGGGTTGCCGGATAGATACCCATCTTTTTCAGCTTGAAGGAATATGCTCGGATTGTTTAAAGAATAAGAGGTGAGTTTATGTTGAAACAGTTTGCAGCAATGTTGTCCATCACGCTGTTTATCCTGCTATTTGTTGTTCCCTTCACATCGGCTGATCAAAAGCTGAAGGTTGTCGCTACGATTTTCCCTTTGTATGATTTTGCCCGGGAAGTTGGTGGTGACAGGATTGATGCAAGCATGCTGTTGCCCCCGGGAGTTGAAGCGCATACTTTTGAACCCAGACCGCAGGATATTGTCAGGCTCAATAAGGCCGATGTGTTTCTTTATACAGGCCAGTTCATGGAGCCATGGGCCGCAGATCTGCTTAAAGGTGTGACCAACAAGGGGCTTGTTGCGGTTGATACCAGCACGGGGATCTCTTTGATGGATGAAGAAGAGCATGGAGAAGCGCAGGGAGAAGAGCACGGAGAAGAGCCTCCAGAAGGGCATGCCCATCATGGTCATGAAGGGAAAGACCCGCACATCTGGCTTGACCCGGTGTTGGCGCAGACCATGGTTGATACGATCGCGCAGGCGTTTTCTCAGAAAGATCCGCTCAACAGCGCGTTTTATCAGGCAAATGCTGAAAGCTACAAGGCCAGGCTGAAAGACCTGGATGCCCGTTTCGCGGCAACCTTATCCATGTGTCAGATCAGGACGATCATTTACGCCGGGCATTTTGCGTTCGGTTACTTCGCTAAACGTTACGATCTGGACCACGTTTCTCCTTATAAAGGGTTTTCCCCTGATGCGGAACCGGCTCCTAAAAGCATCAAGGAGATCATTGATACGATCAAGTCTGTTGGCTCTAACACGATTTATTATGAGGAGTTGATCGACCCCAAAGTGGCGCGCATGATCTCGGGTGAAACGGGCGCCCGTCTTGAATTGCTCCACGGAGCGCACAATGTTGCTAAGGACAAAATAGCGAGTCTTTCTTATCTGAAGATTATGGAAGCTAATCTGCCCAAACTGAAGGAAGGGCTTGAGTGTCAATAATTCCTCTCGATGTTAAAAGTCTTTGCGTAATGTATCAGGGGGCCGAAGTCTTGAGCCAGATTGATCTTGTGGTCAATGCAGGCGACTACATCGGTATTGTCGGACCCAACGGATCAGGCAAAACGACACTGGTTCGCGCTGTACTGGGTCTTTTGCCGCTGGCTTCCGGTCAGGTTGTTCTTTTTGGCAAGGAGCAGCAGGAATTTAAAGATTGGAAAAAGATCGGGTATCTTCCGCAACGTATTACTCATCTGGATCAGCGCTTTCCGGCCAATGTCGATGAGGTCGTGGCGGCCGGGCTTATAGCTTCTCGTCCTTATCCTAAAGAAATGACATCTTCTGATCGGGATCGTGTGGCCGATATACTAAAAGATCTGGGGATTGCGGATCTTCGCACGCGCATGATCGGGCGCTTGTCCGGAGGGCAGCAGCAACGCGTGCTGCTGGCCAGAGCGCTGGTGCATGCTCCGGAACTGCTTTTTCTGGATGAGCCTACAACTGCCCTTGATCCAGCAACACGAGAAATGTTTTACGTATTGCTGCAAAAGATCAACAAGACACAAAAGACGACCATCCTTTTTGTTTCGCACGATCCGGTCACTATGGGGAAATACGCCAGCAAGCTTCTCTATCTGGACAAGAAGGTGGTCTTTTTCGGATCGTTTGATAATTTCTGTCATTCCCCGGACATGACCCGTTATTTCGGTGCAGGACAACATCTGATTTGCCACAGGCACGGTTGATTATGTTCACTGATATTCGGGAAGCTTTACAATTCGCGTTTATCCAGAGAGCCCTTATTGCCGGGTGCTTTGTGGCGCTTTGCTGTGCATTCCTTGGCGTCTTTCTTGTTCTCAAGCGTTTTGCCTTGATTGGAGACGGCCTGGCGCATATAAGTTTTGCAACGATTGCCATTGGGCTTCTGGTACATGTCACCCCGATTTTTATATCACTTCCGCTGGTTGTTTTGGCCGCCTTGCTGGTCTTGCGACTGACCGAGAAATCCTTGCTTTATGGAGATGCTGCCATAGGCCTTCTTTCCGCGATGGGCGTGGCCATCGGGGTTCTCATTGCCAGTGTGGCGGGAGGGTTTAATGTGGATCTTTTCAGTTATCTTTTCGGGAATATTCTTTCTGTCAGTCAGACAGAAGTCATTCTGTCGGTAATTCTTTCTCTTGTGATCATGGGCCTGGTAAGATTCTTTTATCACGATCTGTTTGCTGTGACTTTTGATCAGGATCATGCACAGGTATCAGGGATCAGAACGGGACTGGTTAACAGAATACTCATTGTCCTTACGGCTCTGACAGTTGTTTTAGGGATCAAGGTTGTAGGAACCATGCTGGTCTCAAGCCTGATTGTTTTTCCTGCGGTCAGCGCTCTTTTTGTAGCTACCAATTTCAGGGCGGCGATCTTGCTGGCGGCAGTTTTTTCGGTTGTATCTGTTATTACGGGAATTTTTGTTTCCTATATTTGGAATCTTCCTTCAGGGGCTACGATCGTGTGTGCCAATTTTGTGATCTTTATTGTTGTCTTTTTTATACGAGGCCGGAAATGAAGCAGCATTTTTTTGATAAAAGCTCTGTTCAGTTGGGCGTAATATCCTCGTCTTTTTATCTTACCTCTTCTGTATGTCCCTGCTGCGGAAGACCTTCAGTCGGATGCCTTTCTGGTCTGGGCGGCGCACTTCTTCTTGGTGGCGGTGTATGGGGTATTAACCTCCTAAGGGTATACTTCAGGAACAAAATTGCAGTATCCAGCTCCTCTGGTGCCCCGACAGCAAAATAATCCTCTTTTTTTCGCTTTACCACTTACCAAAACATATCTTTTCTACTTGTATCAGTGTAAGCCGTAAAGAGCATCAGTTTCGGTTTGAGTCATTCTTTTGTGCTGAATGCAAAGAATAGACAGGACATAGACGTCCTCTTTGAAGACAAAGTTGTCTTTCAAGAGGATTTTTTTGTTTTGTCGCAATCTTAATTCAGAGAAGTGCAGCTTTGGGATTAACAAAGGAGGAAGTCTTATGGCAAGAAAGTTCAGGAAGATCGCGATTTATGGAAAAGGGGGCATCGGCAAGTCAACCACCACCCAGAATACGGTAGCGGGATTGGCCGAAATGGGTAAGAAAGTCATGGTGGTTGGCTGTGACCCTAAGGCCGACTCAACCCGTCTTTTACTGGGAGGACTTGCTCAACAAACGGTTCTGGATACCCTGCGGGAAGAGGGTGAAGACGTTGAGCTTGATTGCGTCATGAAAGCCGGGTACGGCGGCGTGCGTTGTGTTGAATCAGGCGGCCCGGAGCCAGGAGTAGGCTGTGCAGGGCGCGGCATTATTACATCTATCAATTTGCTCGAACAGCTTGGTGCTTATGGCGATGAGTGGGAGCTGGATTACGCTTTTTATGATGTTCTGGGTGACGTTGTCTGTGGCGGATTTGCCATGCCGATTCGTGATGGCAAGGCCCAGGAGATTTATATTGTTGTTTCCGGTGAAATGATGGCGATGTACGCGGCCAATAATATTTGTAAGGGGATCGTCAAGTTTGCGGACGCGGGCGGTGTGCGTTTGGGGGGGCTGATATGTAACAGCCGCAAGGTGGATAACGAGCGTCAGATGATCGAGGAATTAGCCAAAAAACTGGGAACCCAGATGATCCATTTTGTTCCCCGGGACAATATGGTGCAGAAAGCCGAGATCAACCGCAAAACAGTTATTGATTTTGATCCCAAACACCCGCAGGCGGATGAATACCGTGCGCTGGCCAGAAAGATTGATCAAAATACCAATTTTGTTATTCCCAAGCCGCTTACGATCGAAGAGCTGGAAAAACTTCTTATTACATTCGGGATCGCAAACTAAATACAGGAGGGATGGTCATGGGACATATACTCGTTCGTTCTATTGTAAGACCCGAGAAGGCGGATGCGGTGCTTGCAACTTTGCTGGATGCAGGTTATCCGGCAGTCACCAAAGTTTCAGTTTTTGGTCGCGGCAAACAAAGAGGTTTAAAGGTTGGCGATATTCATTATGACGAACTGCCCAAAGAACTTCTGATGACAGTTATTCCGGCGGCAGACAAGGAATTTGTTGTCCAGCGCATCATGGAGGCGGCCCGGACCGGAGCCAAGGGAAATTTCGGTGATGGCAAAGTATTCGTTTCTCCGGTTGAAGAGGTTTATACCGTCAGTACCGGCAAGAAAGATGAATAACGGAGACTAAACATGAAAGACATAATGGCGATCATTCGTATTAACAAGATGAATGAAACCAAGAAGGCGCTGGAAGCGGCAGGGATCACTTCGATGACTGCGACCGGCCGCGTTTTAGGCCGCGGCAAAGGAAATGTCGATTTCAGAATTCTTAGCGGAGCACAGGAGGGACGGGAAGAAGCCATTTCCCAGCTGAATGCCAACGGGCCGCGATTGATCCCCAAGCGTCTTATAACTGTTGTTGTCCCGGACAGTCTGGTCAAGAAGACGGTGGACGTCATCATCAAGGCTAATCAGACCGGGAAACCCGGTGACGGCAAGATTTTTGTTCTTCCCATTCTGGAGTCATACAGAGTCCGAACAGGCGAATCGGGTGACAAGGTGCTGGATGAATAAGGCCTGGGGCTGCGGGGTAAACAGAGAATCAAACGATCTGAAGGAGTGACCTATGTCGGCACAAAACGATATCAAGTCAGCACAGTCGGTAAAAGACGAAATGCTGAGCGCTTATCCCACAAAGACGGCGCGCAAAAGACAAAAGCAGTTTGTCGTTAATGAACCCGAGCAGGAGCCCAGGCAGGAAATCCAGGCCAATGTGCGCACTTTGCCCGGCATTATCACCCAGCGCGGATGCTCTTATGCCGGCTGCAAGGGCGTGGTGCTCGGCCCGACGCGTAATATTCTTAATATTACGCATGGACCGATCGGCTGCGGTTTCTATTCCTGGCTGACCAGACGAAACCAGACCCGTCCCGAGAGTGAAACTGATGACAATTTCATGACCTATTGTCTTTCAACTGATATGCAGGATGAAAACATCATCTTTGGCGGTGAGAAGAAACTCAAAAAAGCAATCGAAGAGGCTGTTGATATTTTCCATCCCAAGGCTGTTGGCGTTTTTTCCACCTGTCCTATCGGACTGATCGGAGATGATGTTCATGCCGTTTCCAGAGAGATGAGCGAGAAAACAGGGGCCAATGTCTTTGGTTTTAGTTGCGAGGGGTACAAAGGAGTAAGTCAGTCCGCAGGCCATCATATTGCCAATAATCAGCTTTTTAAACATGTGGTTGGGAAAGGGACTACCTGTCCCAAAGGCAAGTTCAAGGTTGCGATGCTGGGTGAATATAACATCGGCGGCGATGCTTTTGCATTGGAAGAACTGTTTACCAAATGCGGTATTACTTTGGTAGCAACTTTTAGTGGTAACTCCACTTACGAGCAGTTTGCCTCTGCACATCTGGCTGATCTTGTTGTTGTTATGTGCCACCGTTCCATTAATTATGTTGCCGATATGATCGAAAAGAAATACGGGGTGCCCTGGTTCAAGGTGAACTTCATTGGTGCAGAGGCTAGCGCCAAGTCACTGCGCAAGATAGCCGATTACTTCGAAGATGCCGAGCTCAAAAAGAAAGTTGAACGTGTTATTGCCGAAGAGATGGAAAAGGTCAAAGCAGAGCTGGCCGTTATCAGACCAAGAGTGGAAGGCAAAACAGCCATGCTTTTTGTGGGTGGGTCACGGGCACATCATTATCAGGAACTATTCAAGGAAATGGGCATGAAAGTGCTCGCTGCCGGTTATGAATTTGCGCATCGTGACGATTATGAGGGACGAGTCGTCATTCCGGATATCAAGGTCGATGCGGACAGCCGCAATATTGAAGAATTGCATGTCGAACCTCACCCCAGCGAGTTTCGTGCCCGGAAAACAAAAGAGCAGTTGGATGCCATGGCCGCCAAGGGCTTCGAGTTCAGGGATTATAAAGGCATGATGCCCGAGATGGATGCCGGTACGCTGGTCATTGATGATATTAATCACTTTGAGACCGAGCTGATCATCGAAAAATACAAACCGGATATATTTTGTGCCGGAATAAAGGAGAAATACGTCATTCAGAAAATGGGGATGCCGTTAAAGCAACTGCATAACTATGATTATGGCGGACCCTATGCCTCCTTTGAAGGCGCAATCAATTTCTATCGCGATGTCGAGCGGATGTTAAATACTCGCGTCTGGAAGCATATCCGTGCTCCGTGGCACAAACAGGAACCTTTGGCAGCAGTCTTTATCAACGAGACGAATTAGGAGGGCATATGTTGCTTCGACATACACCAAAAGATATCAAAGAGCGCGAAGCGCTTACTATTAATCCTGCCAAAACCTGTCAGCCAATCGGGGCGATGTATGCGGCGTTGGGAATCCATAATTGTTTGCCGCACAGCCATGGTTCGCAGGGATGCTGTTCGTATCATCGCAGCATGCTGACACGGCATTTTAAAGAACCGGTTATGGCGACGACCAGCTCCTTTACTGAGGGTTCGGCGGTTTTTGGCGGACAGGCCAACCTGCTGACTTCGGTCGAAAACATCTTTTCGCTTTATAAACCGGATGTCATAGCAGTCCATACAACCTGCCTTTCCGAAACTATAGGGGATGATATTGTTCAGATCATTGCCAAAGCAGCCGAAGAGGGCAAGATCCCTGCTGACAAATATATTATTCATGCCAATACGCCCAGCTATATCGGTTCGCATGTGACCGGTTTTGCCAATATGGTCAAAAGCATGGTGAAATATTTTTCACTCACGACCGGGGTAAAGGACAACAAGGTCAATATTATACCGGGCTGGGTAGAACCCTCCGATATGCGGGAGATCAAAAGGCTGGCTGTTGAAATGGGAGTTGCCAGCATTATGTTCCCGGATACGTCCGAGACTATGGATCGTCCGCAAAATGGCCAGTTTGATATGTATGGAACCGGAGGAACAACTATTGACGAGCTTCGGGCTACAGGTGACAGTCTGGCCACTCTGGCTCTTGGTCATGACGCTTCTGTCCCCGCCGGCGAATTGTTGAACGCCAAGTGCAAGGTCAAACTATACGAATTGGATATTCCTGTTGGCCTTGCGGCCACAGATCGTTTTATTAAAACCTTAAGCGAAGCCGCCGGTGTAGCTGTCCCCGAGAGCATTGAACGGGAGCGCGGTCGACTGGTCGACATTCTGACTGATAACGAGCAGTATTTTTATAATAAGCGAGTGGCGTTGTACGGCGATCCGGATCAGTTAGTCCCGCTTTGCGAGTTTCTGGTGGATATCGGGATGCAGCCGGTTTATGTGGTCACCGGAACCCCTGGGAAGTATTTCGATGAGCGGATGGCGGAGGTTCTCAAAGGAGTGCCCGGGGCTAAATTTCGTCAGGGGGCCCAGGCCGACATGTTTCTTTTGCACCAGTGGATCAAGAATGAGCCGGTTGATCTTCTTATTGGTAATACCTGGGGAAAATATATTTCCCGGGACGAAAACATACCTTTGATTCGTTTTGGTTTTCCTATCATGGACCGGGTTGGACATTCCTATTTCCCTAATGTTGGTTACATGGGGGCAATACGACTGGTTGAGAAACTCCTGAACGCCCTGCTTGATGAACGCGATCGTAAGGCTCCCGAGGAAAAGTTTGAGTTGACGTTCTAGGAAAGAAGACAAAAGTATGGCAGAAATGCGTATTTTAAAAGAGCGTGAGCGCCAGATTGGTCAAGTCAGCGCAGGAGAAGAACTCAAGATTCTCTGCGAGAAAAAAAGCCTGGCCGGATCGGTAAGTCAGCGGGCTTGCGTCTTTTGTGGCTCAAGGGTGGTGCTTTATCCTATTGCCGATGCACTCCATCTTGTTCATGGCCCTGTGGGGTGTGCGGCCTATACCTGGGATATTCGAGGTTCTTTATCCTCTGGCGGACAGTTGCATCGGATGAGTTTTTCGACTGATCTGCAGGAACGGGACGTTGTTTTTGGCGGTGCTGACAAATTATATTCAGCTCTGGTGGAGCTTATCGATACCTATCAGCCCAAGGCAGCTTTTGTTTATGCCACCTGTATTGTCGGGCTGATTGGTGATGATGTTGAAGCGGTTTGTAAAAGAGTCACTCTGGAAAAAGGGATAACTGTTCTTCCGGTGCATTCAGAAGGGTTCAGAGGCACAAAGAAAGACGGCTATCAGGCAGCCTGTGATGCGCTTGCGCGTCTGACAGGAACCGGATCAACCCAGGGAGTCGGGCCTTGTTCGATCAATATTCTGGGAGATTTCAATCTGGCCGGCGAAATCTGGATGATCAAGGAATACTACCAGAAGATGGGCATCGAGGTTGTTTCTACTATCACTGGCGACGGCAGGGTAGATGATATCCGCAAGGCGCATGGTGCGAAGCTGAATGTCGTGCAGTGCTCAGGATCAATGACGAAGCTGGCAGAACACATGAAACAAACCTACTCAATACCTTATATCAAGGTTTCCTATTTTGGGATTGAAGATATGGCCGATGCCCTTTACCAGGTTGCAGAGTTCTTCCCGGCGTATCCTCAAATTCTAGAAAAAGCTAAAGTTATTGTTCAAACTGAAGTGGCCGCTTTGATGCCGGAACTCAGAGCTTACCGTACGGCTTTGAACGGGAAAAAAGCCGCAATTTATGTCGGAGGAGCATTCAAGGCGGTGTCGCTGGTTCGCGCGCTCAGACTCCTGGGGATGAAAACTGTTCTGGCCGGTTCGCAAACCGGAAATCCGAAAGACTATGCTCAGCTGCAGGATCTATGTGATCCGGGAACTGTGATCATTGACGATGCCAATCCACTGGAATTGTCGAAATTTATTAAGGAAAAAGATGTCGATCTGCTTATTGGCGGAGTCAAGGAACGTCCCATTGCCTACAAGGTAGGTGTTGGCTTCTGTGATCACAATCATGAGCGCAAGGAAGCATTAGCCGGTTTTGTCGGTATGAGAAACTTTGCCCGGGAAGTCTATTCATCGGTGATGAGTCCGGTCTGGCGATTTTCATCTCGTCGCGGTGGTGACTATATTCCTTTCAGGGAGACTGTTGTATGCAAGGCGCACTGAGAAAAAATTTTGTCTCTACCCGTAATCCGTGCAAATTATGCGCTCCGCTGGGAGCCGCTCTTGTGTTTAAAGGTATTGAGGGCGCGGTTCCTCTTTTACATGGTTCTCAGGGCTGTTCGACTTACATCCGGCGATATCTTATAAGCCATTTTCGCGAACCGGTTGATATCGCTTCTTCCAACTTCAGCGAAGAGACTGCTATCTTTGGCGGCGAGAAAAATCTTGCCGCAGCTCTTGCCAATATTGCAACCCAGTATCATCCCGATGTTATTGGTATTGCGACCACTTGTCTTTCGGAAACAATCGGTGAAGATATGGCTGGAATTCTGCGCAACATTCCTGAAGACTCTCTGAACGGTGCGCCTGTTCTGGTGCATGTTTCAACACCGAGCTATGCGGGATCTCATGCAGAAGGTTTCTGGGCAGCAACGCGCGCAGTGGTCAGGCGGCTGGCGGATAGAAAGAATGTTCCGGAAAGACCGAATCAAATCAATATATTCCCTGGTATTTGTTCTCCCGCGGACCTGCGGTATTTAAAGGAGATTGTTGCTGATTTTGGTCTTTCCGCTGTTTTTCTTCCCGATTACTCCCAGACCATGGACGGCCCGGGGTGGCCTGAATACCGGGCTTTGCCCGCAGGAGGTACTTCTGTTAAAGAGATTGCTTCCATGAGCTCGTCTGCTGCCTCGTTGACTTTGGGTCGGATAGCCTGTGTTGCCCAGGAGCAAACAGCCGGAGAATTCCTGCGTTATGGATCTGCGGTGGCGCATCACCCATTGGGAATGCCGGTCGGAATCCGTGAAACAGACGAATTTATGCGTGTGCTGGAAAAAATCTCCGGTACGTCCCTTACCGAAAAATATCTGTATGAACGCGGCAGGTTGACAGATGCGATGGTTGACGGACACAAGTATGTATTCGAGAAGAAAGCTTTTGTCTACGGTGAAGAAGACCTGGTTCTGGGGCTGGCGACTTTTTTGTCTGAAATTGGCATTATCCCTGTTCTGTGTGCCTCGGGCGGGAAAAGCGGTCATCTGCGTCGGCTGTTGGCGGAACGTATTCCTGAACTGCAAGGCAGGATTGAAACGGCTGATGATGAGGACTTTGCCGGTATCGCCGAATCAGCAAAACGCCTGCGTCCGGATATCCTGATAGGGAACAGCAAGGGATATCATATCGCCCGGCAGCTTGATGTGCCTTTGATCAGGGTGGGATTTCCTGTTCATGACCGGATCGGGGCGCAAAGAATACTTCATTACGGATACCGCGGTGCGCTGGAACTATACGACAGGATTGTCAACGCCCTCCTGGACAAGAAGCAGGATGATTCACAGGTAGGCTACAGTTACTTGTAAGAAAGGATAATCCAATGAAGACCAGACCATGGGCAGGACACCCTTGCTTCGATGATAGCGCCCGACATACCAGCAGCCGGGTGCATTTACCCGTTGCTCCCAAATGCAACATTCAGTGCAATTTTTGTGACCGTAAATATGATTGTGTCAACGAAAGCCGCCCGGGAGTCTCAAGTGTTGTACTTTCACCAGGGCAGGCATTGTCATATTTGGAAAGAGTTACCGCACGATTGGATAATCTTTCTGTTGTAGGAATCGCCGGACCCGGCGATCCTTTGGCCAATCCTGTTGAAACATTCACCACTCTGGAGCTGGTGCGCAAGCGTTATCCGCAGATGCTTTTGTGCCTGGCCACCAACGGACTGGCTTTGCCAGAATATGTAGATAGAATCGCCGATCTTCTGGTAAGTCACGTCACTGTAACAGTCAATGCGGTTGATCCACTGGTTGGTGCGGGTATATACCAATGGATCAGGGATGGAAAACGAGTCTTTCGGGGTGCCGAGGGTGCCGAGCTTCTCCTCAAGCGACAGCTTGAAGGCATAAAACTGCTTAAAGCCCGTGGAGTGATTGTTAAAATCAATTTTATTCTGATCCCTGGCGTGAACGATCAAAGCGCGGGTGACGTTGCAAAGGTTGTTGCAGATTTGGGGGCAGATATCTTTAATTGCATGGCATTTATTCCGGCACCGGGTTCCGAGTTTGGCGGACGGGCAGCGCCTTCGCCCGCTGTTCACGAGGCGGCGCGCGCCATGGCCGCCAAATTTCTGCCGCAGATGCGCCATTGTGCCCGTTGTCGGGCAGATGCTGTCGGTATTATCGGACGAGAAATGGACTTGCAATCGGTCAATGATCTGCAGGAGTGTGCAAGACTTCCGCTTAACCCGCAGGATAAGCGCCCCTATGTGGCAGTGGCCAGCATGGAGGGCGTTCTGGTTAATCAGCATCTTGGTCGTGCAGAAGAATTTCTGGTCTTTACCCAGGCTGATTCAGGGTTTGAGTTGGTTGAAAGCCGTCCGGCTCCGCCAGCAGGGGCGGGAGATGATCGTTGGCAACAGATGGCAGACACCTTTAAAGATTGCCGGGCCGTTCTTGTTAATGCTGTAGGAAGCAAACCCATGGATTTTCTTAAAACTGCAGGCATTGAGGTGCTCCAGATGGATGGTCTTATTGAGCAGGGCCTGGAGCATATTTACAACGGTGCCGCATTGCCGGGCAGACGGGCTATGGGGTCCTCCGGGTGCGGCTGCCGGACTTCAGCAGGGGATGAAAGTGAGAAATCCTGTACCAGCAATGGCTGTAGTTCAGGAAAAGGCGGTTGCGGCGGGAATGGTATGGGCTGCCTTTAGTTCAGAGGTGCCATTTGTTACGTTAATGATTCCAGGAGGAGCTGATGGAAAAACCTAAATATCATATTTTTGTATGTGGTAGTTTTCGGGTTTCTGGTGAAAGCCAGGGTGTATGCCACAAAAAAGGAAGCCTGCAATTTATTCCTTACATTGAGGAAGGCTTGCGTGATCGCGATATTGATGGCGCCATGATCTCGATGACAGGATGTCTTAAAGTCTGTGATCGCGGACCGGCAGTGGTTATTTATCCGCAAAACTGGTGGTATGGGAACGTTTCAGGGGAGGATGCTCTGGATGAAATCATGGATGCACTGGCTGAAGGCAAACCAGCCGAAAAGTATCTGCTGAAATGAGCGTTCGCTGTTTTTAAATAGCGCCAGTCTTACTGCGAGTTCCAATATGAATACATCCACAGAGATTATTGAATGCAGTCTGAACAATGATGTCCATGCCCAGGCTTTGGTTCGGCTTTTGAATGCGTATATCAAAGACGATATGGGTGGAGGACCGATGATCCGTGGTCACAGGAAAAACAAGCTTATCCGTGATCTGTCCCAACATCCGGCAAAAATGATTCTTTTCGCCAGGGTTGGCAGTGTTTATGCAGGGCTGCTGATCGGCTTTCTGGGATATTCAACATTTCGGGTATGCCCTCTGCTTAACATTCACGATCTTGTTGTTTTGTCGCAGTATCGTCGGATGGGTATAGCCAGAAAACTTATGCTGGCGGCAGAAAGTCGCGCCCGTCGTGCCGGTTGCGGCAAGTTTTCGCTGGAAGTTCGCCGGGATAATGCGCCCGCCCGCGAGCTCTACATCTCTCTGGGATACGGTGAATGCAAGCCAGCCATGTCGTTTTGGGTTAAAGCCGGAGTCGACCATTGAAAAAACGTCGCTTGATCATCTGCGATACCACATTAAGAGAGGGGGAGCAAGCTCCCGGAGGCAGTTTGCTTGCAGGGGAGAAACTCGATATTGCTGCTTCTCTTGAACAACTGGATGTTGATGTTATCGAGGCTGGATTTGCTGCTTCGTCCCGCAGTGATTTTCTTGCCATTCAATCGATAGCACGTAAGATTCGTAAACCGGTTATATCCTCATTCTGTCGGGCTATTCAGAAAGATATCGATGCCGCAGCAGAGTCTCTGAAAGAGGCTCACCGGGCAAGAATACATGTGACTTTTGGCACTTCCGATACTCATTTAAAGTATAAATTTAATATTTCTCAAGCCCAGGCCCTGGAGCGTATTGCGGCTGCTCTCAAGTATGCCTCGAGGTATTCACCTGACATTCAGTTTACAGCGGAAGACGCTGGCCGTACAGACCGCTTTTTTTTACTTGATGTAATCAAGACGGCTGCCCAGGCCGGAGCCACTACGATCAATCTTGCGGATACAGTCGGACATCTTATGCCTGAAGAGTTCGCTGGGCGGATAAGATTTTTGCGTGAGAACTCACCAGCTCTTGATCACGTGCTGTTGAGTGTGCATGTGCATGATGATCTGGGATTGGCACTGGCTTCAACCCTGGCGGCTGTACAAGCCGGGGCGAATCAGGCGGAATGTACGATAAACGGAATCGGGGATCGTGCAGGAATCTGTGCTCTGCAAGAAATTGTGCGTGTTCTTAAAGTCACTCCGGAAGATACGTATTCGTTCGATTCCGGTATTCGGGAAGAATTGTTGCCGGCGGTCAGCCGGCTAGTTGCCTATTACACTGCAATCCCGGGACGCAAGGTCTCGACGGAGCAAGTTGACAAACGCGTAAGTGGTGGTATACTCAACAAAGTTAGCAGAACCACACGATTTGATATTACTCCGGGCAATGATTGTCCGCAAGAGTTCAAAGGACGCAGGCGCCCTTTATCTTTCACCAGATAAAGGGCGTTTTTTGTTGTACGTATGGAGGGGGTAGATGCTTTTTCAGGAATTGCTGGGCAGATTGTCTTCAAAGCTTAAAGGCATTGCCTATAAAATACACAAAGCAGACCCTGCATTCCAGCCGGATGATCTTTACCAGGAAGCCGCAACACATCTCTGGATGGAATATCAGCAGGGAAAGCTTTCAGAGAAAACAGATAGCTATATTCTGCAGGGTGCATATTTCTATCTTAAGAGCTATACGCGAGCCACTCGTGACGATATGCCTTCCTTGAGCATGAATGCGCCGATTAACGACACAGGCGAAGAACTTCAGGATTTTATTCTCTCCCCGGAAAGTTTGAATGCACCTGAGGGATCCGATCTGGACCTTTTGATGGAACAGGCTTTCAATAGTGCCCTGGATCGCAAGGAGAAAGAAGTTGTTTTCTTTTATCTGCAAGGCTGGACCACCCGGGAGATTTCAGAGCGACTGGGTGTTTCTCATGTCAGTATCGTCAATATGGAAAGCAGAATACGCGAAAAATGCCAGAAGTTAAAGCAGATTGCCTGAGGACAATGTAATGAAAAAGATTGAAGCTGTGGTGCGCCCGGGGAAAGTTGATGCCGTTTGCAAGTCACTGCACAAAGCGGGGCATCCCGGTCTTATGCTGACAGATATATCCGGGCACGGTGCGCAGAAAGGGATGACAAAAGTATTGCGCGGACGAACGTATAATGTCGAGTTTGTCACCAAAACAAAGATTGATCTTATTGTCAAGGACGAGGATGTGGACAAAATTGTCAAAGCTATCCGGGATGTTGCAGTTACCGGGGAGGTGGGAGATGGCAAAATCTTTATTTCGACTATCGATGACGCAATCAGGGTCCGTACCGGAGAAAAGGGCGACAATGCTCTTTAAGATCAAGGTTCGCGAGTTTCCCGGGAGCTAATAGCTTCTTTTTCCTTTTTTTGCTCGTTGCAGCAAATGCCCTGTTTTTGTGTTATAACAAGAACAGGTTTTTTTGTTTTTGTATCAATCACTATTTCCCGGTGGATTCGGACTATGCCAGAAACACAAAATCGCTGCCCCTGGCCCGGCATAGAGAAACCTCTCTATGCCAGTTATCATGATACCGAGTGGGGTGTTCCTGTTTATGATGATCGGACGCTTTTTGAGTTCCTGATTCTTGAAGGAGCGCAGGCAGGCCTGAGCTGGTACACCATTCTTGTCCGCAGAGAAGGGTATCGCAAGGCTTTCTTTGATTTTGACCCCTTAAAGGTTGCCGCAATGACGGACTTCGAACTGGAGAAACTCCTCCAGAATGACGGAATTATTCGTAATCGCCTCAAGGTTTTTTCGGTGCGCCGTAATGCCCGCGTTTTTCTGGCCATTCAAAAGGAGTTTGGTGGTTTTAACCAATATCTATGGTCTTTTGTTGGCGGAAAGCCGATTATGACCCGCTGCCGTCACTTCAAGGACATTCCGGTTACCAGTGCACAGAGTGATGCCTTGTCAAAAGATCTCAAGAAGCGGGGCATGTCTTTTGTCGGGTCGACAATCATTTATGCCTACATGCAGGCAACGGGACTGGTTAATGACCATCTAACCACCTGCTGGCGGCACCAGGCTGTCCAGCAATAATATTGTTTCAATCAGAAGTTTGAGGAGGATTTTATGAACGACTGGCTGGCACATGGCGGAGTTGCTTTCTTAACGCCATTGGCATTGGCGCTTGTTATTTATCCGATAGCCAAACGACTGAACCGAGACTGGATTGTTTTACTGCTCGTGGCTCTTTTCCTGTCATTTATTGTTATGATCATCAAGGAACTCGGGGACCAGCAGATATCCCGGAATGATATTATTGCCGATATCACCGGTATTTTCTTCGGGTCAGCAGTTTTAGCCGGATTGTTCTTTAGCGGAAATGCCGCGGTCAACAAGGAAGGGCATCTTTTGCTTAGGCGCAGAGAGTCGGGTGATCGCAGATTCTTCCAGACAATTGTCCCTAGGAAACGCGACGCCTCCTTGCGGGAAGTGCTAATGCTGGCCGTGAGGTTTTTGAATTTCGGGGTCAATTTCTATACCAGAACAGCCAATGTGGTTGCCGATCCGGACACAAAGAAACTGTGTTTGGAGCTGGCAAGGAACGAAGCCCGAAAGGTGACCCGCCTCCAGGATACGC
Source organism: Candidatus Omnitrophota bacterium (assembly GCA_903944345.1). Classification (GTDB taxonomy): domain Bacteria; phylum Omnitrophota; class Gorgyraeia; order Zapsychrales; family Fredricksoniimonadaceae; genus CAJARJ01. The sequence continues at coordinate 80 of CAJARJ010000012.1, read as the reverse complement.
TTAATACCTGGCTGCCGCAGGCTGGGTTGTACTGGTGGCCACAACTGATTGTGTTCATCTCAGGGTTCACGGTTGATCCG
>CAJARJ010000011.1 GCA_903944345.1 Candidatus Omnitrophota bacterium | reverse complement strand
TCCCAAGGGTCCGGCTGTTCGCCGGTTAAAACGGCACGTGAGCTGGGTTTAGAACGTCGTGAGACAGTTCGGTCTCTATCCAGTGTGGGCGTACGATGATTGAAAAGGAGCTCTCCTTAGTACGAGAGGACCGGGAGAGACGAACCTCTAGTGTTCCGATTATCCCGCCAGGGGTAATGGTCGGGTAGCTATGTTCGGAAGGGATAAGCGCTGAATGCATATAAGTGCGAAGCCCCCCTTAAGATTATTCATCGATTTTCCGCAAGGAAATGAAGGCTCCTCGTAGACTACGAGGTTGATAGGCAGCAGGTGTAAGCTCTGAAAGGAGTTCAGCCAAGCTGTACTAATTAGCCGAACACTTGTTCTTTTTTTCGATTCTATCGCTAAAAGTAGTTATATTTACATTACATAATTGTATATTTTTCCGGTAACATTGCTGAAGGGGCTACACCCGTTCCCATTCCGAATACGGAAGTTAAGCTCTTCAAGGTCGATGGTACTGCACCCTTTGGGTGTGGGAGAGTAGATAGTTACCGGTTTATTTAGAAAAGCCCGTTTTGGTCCAAGGATCATAACGGGCTTTTTTGTTTTTACCTTTTTCTTGAATTTGTTTTCTCATAGGCTATAATTTTTTGGTTTCCTACTTCCATAACAAGTACCCAAAAGTTTTATGACCAAGATGTTCCGTCTGTTGTCTCCTTTTGCACTTCTGGTCTTTTCTTTTCTGATCTGGATCGTGCTTTTTAAAGCTTATTTTCTTGGCCAATCCGGATTTTCTTCTGATGCTATTTCATATTACGAACATATTCATTTCTTTATAAAGAGCTTTTCATTTGGCGAAATTCCTTTTTGGGATCCCTACTGGAGTGGCGGCGTTCCCAATGAGTTTTTTTTACGCAGAATATGTCCGTACAACCCCTTGTTGTTTCCTGTTTTGCTTTTCTTTAAACTTGGCATGCCCTTTTATTTGGCGTATCTTTTTTTTCTTTCGTTTTATGTTTTTCTTGGAGCTGCGGGGATGTACTTTCTGACCCGCCGATTGACTGGAGATATTTCCTCGGCGTTTCTTGCGGCTGTTCTTTTGCTTTTTTCTGCTTTTAGTACCCGCATTTTTGATTCATACATGCTTTTTGTCAGCGTTCCTATCATATGGTTCTTTTACTTTCTGGTCTCATTTTTCCTGAAGCCCGGGCGTTTTCATATTTTGGGGGTTACGTTTTGTTTGATGCTGCTTATGACGACTTATATTCCATTTTATTTCCTTATTGCCTTTTTTTCGTTTCTTGTAATTTTTTTTCTGGTTTATTTCTCAGCAATTATTGTTGTTTGGCAACGCCTCACTTTTTTCTTTTGTTCGCATAAACTTTTTGTTTCAGCTTGCGTGCTCGCGGTTTTTCTGGTGACCCTGCCGGGTGCTCTTTTTTTTCTTGAGGCTGGGAAAGGAAAGATTGAGGTCTCCGGGCGTCACTACAACACGGCTGAAGCGCATGGTTTGGCCGTTCAGAATCAGGCGGAGGACTCTTGGGCGGTTCCTGAAGAATTTTATTTTTCTGCGTATTACAGCGATCTTAGACGCATAGTCTTGGCTATTGTTTATGTGCCCTGTTTTGCGTTTATTCTTTTTGTTTTGGGTGCTGGTATCAGGGCTTCACGGTTAATGATCTTTCTGGCTTTGTGGGCGGGGGTAATTCTTTTATTTACTTCGCCGTTTGCTTCTCCTTTTTACGCTTTTCTTCGTACTCATATCTTTCTTTTTAAATATTTTCGTAATCTTCATTTCTTTCTGTGGTTTATTTTAATCCCGATCTTTGTGCTGTTTGTCGCGGAGCAGTTTCGTCTTTTTTGCGAGGCGGTTGGTCAGAAGAATCGACTTTTGCTTCTTTTCTGGGTTGTTATTGGGCATACAGTCTTTTTTGTACTTCTTAGCAGGCAACCGGATGTTTTGCCAACAACTCTTGTTACTGTCGTGCTTTCACTGCTTTTTTTTCTGGCGTATATTTGCTGGGAGTCTTTGCGCTCGCCCCGCGTTATTTCTTTGTGTTTGTTATCTCTGGTTGTGCTTCAGCCGCTGGAAGTTTTTTATTATTTGATGCGAAATCAGGATAATTCTTCTTTCCGTTCTTCTTATGACTCTTTTAGCAATAAGATTTCCTATCATTCGACGGGTGTCCTTGGAGAGGCTAAGCAGGACTGGTTTCCTGGTGATGCGATCCCTGCCAGGCAATCAGAATTACCTGTATCCGGGTTTTATTATGCGACCAATCATTATTCGTTGATGCGTTCTTTTGTCGGAGCTGCGGCTGTTTCCCGATTTGAGCGCAACAAATTTCGGGCTTTCGACCGCACAACTCGTCTTAAGAATTCCGGGTGGGATTGGGCCAGCATAGAACGGGCAATGGCAGGCAATGAAAATATGGTCTGGATTGAAGGAGCATCCGCTGGGCTGCCCTTGTTTTTCTCCGGCCAGTCGCCCAAAAACTTTGATGGGCCTTCAAAAGAATTCCGTATTATTCATTTTGGTTCAAATTTTGTGACACTGGAAACAAATTTTAGCAGTCCGTGCTTTCTGGTCTGGACGGATGCCTGGTATCCTTCCTGGCAGGCGCGCCTGAATAAAAAGCCTTTGCCGGTTTTTTGTGTGAATGGTGCTTATAAGGGCGTTTTCGTTCCGGCAGGAGAATCCCGGATTACTTTTTTTTATGTGACCCCGTGGCGGTATGCTTTTGAATGCATTTTATTGGGAGGTTTTTATCTTGTTTTTGTTCTTTTGCTGGCATCCGGTTTACGGAAAGGTTTTTTTCGTGAATAAGAAAAACTTTTTTGGTTTTGTGCGTTCTTTTATGACGAGTGGTTTTGTTTTTTATATTGTTTTGGCTCTTCTGTTTTTGTTTTGTGTCGATCGGGTTCGTTTGGCTGCACATGCAGGGCCGTCAACGTTAAGTCGATTACGCCCCAACTATCAGGCTTTAGCCGATATTGCAAAAGGCAAGCGTCCTGCCGACAGAAAGACTTATGGGGATATGGCTGTTTATCTGGAAAAGGTAAACGTGGTGATGGGAGATAGAGCCGATGCCAGGCTTTTGCTAGGTTATTGTTATTTTAATCTCGACGATCACAAGCGTTCCCAGGAGAATTTTGCGCATGCTCTCAGGCTTTCGGATGGGTACTTCTGGGCCTATCACGGGGCAGGGGTTCTTGCCATGCGCCGTGGAGACAAACTTTCAGCGTCTGGCTATTTTCGCTCGGCGTTGGCTATTTCGGCGGATCAGTCCTTGCAGAATATGCTGACAAGCCGTATTTTTCTTCCTTTTATTGTTGAAGCTGGATATACTCCTCAGGATTTTTTTATAAGCTTGGCTCAGGGACGAGTTGAGGCGCTGGGATTGTTATGCACTTTGTTGACGGAAACCGGAGATTTTCAGGCATTGGCAGATACAGCTCGGCAAGGGGTAGAGGTGGCTCTGACGGATAGAGATCGGGCCGCTTTTTTCTATTATATGGGATTTGCTCTGCGGAATATCGGGCAGATTCCGGCAGCCTTCAAGTTTCAGCAGGAAGCGCTCAAGCTGAGTCCGGAACATCCAGGAGCGTTACAAGAGTCGGCGCTTGTTCTTAAGGCAGCGGGACAATCAGAGGCGGCTTCTTTTTTGCTTGAACGGGCTGGTACAAATAGCGGGAAGGCCTCCGGTTTTCTTTTTGATGCTGCGGCTGTTTTGGTCCGGGCGTTCTGAGCCGTATAAGGAGATAGAATGAAATTAATAAGCTGGAATGTTAATGGAATACGGGCAGTCTGGAAAAAAGACTTTCTTCAATGGCTGCTGCAAGAAAATCCGGATGTTCTTTGTCTGCAGGAAACCAAGGCTTCGGTTGATCAGCTGTCGCCGGAAATGACGGATGTCGGTCAATACAAGTCGTTTTGGTGCTCGGCAGAGAAGAAAGGTTACAGTGGGGTGGCGATCTATACGAAAAAAGAACCGCTTTCGGTAACGAAGGGCATTGGTCTCGCCGAGTTTGACAGCGAAGGACGGGTGCTTGTTGCTGATTTTGGTTCTTTTGTTCTGTTCAATGTTTATTTTCCTAACGGGGGCGCAGGAAACAAGCGGGTTCCTTTTAAAATGGCTTTTTATGCGGCGTTTGAGCAGAAAGTTGAGGCTTTACGGCGACAGGGCCGGCAGGTAGTGATTTGCGGAGACGTGAATACGGCACATGAAGAGATTGATCTGGCTCGTCCCAAAGAGAACGGTAAGAATACGGGCTTCCTTCCTGAGGAGCGAGCCTGGGTATCGCATTTTATTTCTTTGGGTTATCTGGACACGTTTCGTTCTTATCATAAAGAGGGGGGGCATTATTCCTGGTGGGATTACAAGACCGGAGCGCGGGCCAGGAATGTTGGCTGGCGGATTGATTATTTTTTTATAAGCGCCGGGTTGAAGCCTGCGTTGTCCGGGGCTTTTATTTTGACGGAGGTTCACGGATCGGATCATTGTCCGGTCGGCATTAATTTCAAGGAGGAGATTAGATGAAGTTCCTGGACTATTTTCCTGTCATCAGGCGATTGTTTCGTCAGCCAGCCCGCAAGAACAGCCTGTTTTCTTTCTTTCAGGAGGTGACCCGTAATCTTGAGCTTTATTATGTTGTGGATCAGAGGCAATTTATTTCCGAACCTTTTGAAGATGAGCTGCTAACGGTGGCGTTCGAACATTCGGTGATCTGCAGTTCGACTTCTGTCAGGGATTATGCGCATGCGGTCAGGACCTTCAATGCTTTTTTTTCTGACGTGAGAACTTTCGAACAAAAGTATCTTTCTTTCGACGAGCATCGCACAAAAGAAAATGCGCAGATTTTGCACGAGAAGAAAGAAAGATTGCAGCTGCAATTCGAGAATTCGCGGGCTTTTGTTCTGGCCGCCCAGCTGGAGTTACGCCGGATTATTTCATCAGGAGAGCGTCATGCAAAGATATGATTTTATCATTGTTGGTGCGGGAGTTATCGGTTTGTCGATTGCTCGCCAGATCAGCAACCGAGATTCGCGGGCGAAGATTCTGCTGCTTGAAAAAGAAGAGGATATTGGCGCGCATTCTTCGGGACGCAATAGCGGTATTCTGCATGCCGGGTTCTATTATTCGGCTAACAGCCTCAAGGCCCGGCTTACGGTTCAGGGGAATCAGGCCATGCGGGCGTATTGCCGTGAGCGTAATATTCCTGTTAATGCCTGCGGGAAACTGGTTGTTGCTATGGATGAAAAGGAACTGGAAACCTTGTATGAACTCGAACGCCGGGGTCAGCGTAACGGATCGAATGTGCGCATGATGGATATTGAGGAAGCCAGAACGTTTGAGCCGGGGGTTTTCAGTTTCGGAAAGGCGCTCTATTCTCCGGACACGGCCAGTCTTGAGCCGATAGCCGTTTTGCGGGCGCTCAAGGCAGATCTGGTTAGGGCAGGGGTTGACCTTGAGTTTGGTGCCCGCTTTCTTGGTCATGCAGGAAAGGTTGTTTGCACGACAGCCGGCGACTTCGAAGGAGGGAAACTGGTTAATTGCGCGGGTTTGTATGCAGACAAGGTGTCCCAGGATTACGGCTTCGGGCAGAAATATACGATGATACCCTTTAAGGGTTTGTATCTGAAATATGCCAAGAATACTACTGATGTGAAGATTAATGTTTATCCTGTCCCGAATCTAAAAAATCCTTTTCTTGGTGTGCATTTTACAAAGACAGTCGACGGAACGATCAAGATAGGCCCGACAGCTATTCCTGCGTTTTGGAGAGAGAATTATTCTTTGGCCAGCCGTTTTTCCATGGCCGAGTTTCTCGAAATAGCCTGGCAGGATGCCTGTTTGTTTACAGCCAATTCTTTTGGTTTTCGTGATCTGGCCTTTGAAGAAATGATGAAATATCGCAGGGATTATTTTATTGGTCTGGCTGCCCGGCTTGTGCCTGCCATTGATCCTTCTGGTTTTGGAGAATTGACCCGTCCCGGTATCCGGGCGCAGTTGCTCAATAAGGAGACCCGGGAACTGGTTCAGGATTTTGTGGTCGAAGCGGATGCCGATTCGGTGCATGTTCTTAATGCCGTTTCCCCGGCTTTTACCTGTGCTTTTCCTTTTGCCGAGTTTGTTTGTAACAAATACCTTGGATAAATTATGTTCAGGATTATTGCCAAAGATGTTTTAAGCCAGGGTGCGGGCACGCGGATTATCAGGATACGCGTGAGCGCTCCTGCCGTTGCGCTCAAGGCGCAGGCCGGAGAATTTGTTTTGGTTATGGTTACCGGTAAGGGCGAACGGATACCCCTTACGATTGCAGACCGGGATGTGCAGGAGGGAAGCATTACTCTTGTTTTTCAGGAAGCGGGTTTTAGCACGCGGTTGCTTGGGCAACTTGCCGAGGGAGAGACTCTTTATGCTTTGACCGGGCCTTTGGGTCAGGCAACGCATGTGCCGGCCAATGGAAAGATAGTTTTGGTCGGCGGTGGAGTAGGCATTGCGGAATTGTATCCGGTTGCACGTGCGTTCAGGGAAAAAAACAACCGGGTGATGGCTGTTTTGGGGGCACGGACAAAGGATTTGCTTGTTCTGGTCGATGATATGCGGCGGGTTGCGCATGATTTTCATATCGTTACCGACGATGGCTCTTGTGGGCGGCAGGGCGTTGTGACGGATGTTTTGCGTGAGATTTTATTGTCTGATCCTTCGTTTCCGGTCTATACGGTGGGACCGTTGCCGATGATGAAGGCTGTGGCACAGGTGGCCCGGCAGGCCGGAGCGCCTGCGGTTGTTTCGTTAAATTCGCTTATGGTCGATGGGACAGGAATGTGCGGAGGATGTCGGGTGACCGTTGGAGGACAAATTCGGTTTGTTTGTGTGGACGGCCCCGAATTTGACGCTCACCAGATTGACTGGGAAGAACTGGCCAAGCGTAATAAAGTTTATAAGGAGAAAGAGGCGCATATTTGCCGTCTGGATTCTTTATGAAGAAATGGCCAGTAAAAATGAACGAACGTTCCCCGGAGGATCGGGCCGGGGATTTTAAAGAAGTTGTGGCCGGGTATACTCCGGAGGAGGCATTGCTTGAGGCCTCCCGTTGTCTGCAGTGTCGCGATGCCCGCTGTGTTGCGGGGTGTCCAGTAGGGATTAATATTCGTGATTTTATTGGAGCCATTGTTCGCAAGGATTTTGCACAGGCCTGCGCCATCATTTGGGAGAAGAACAATTTCCCCTCGATTTGCGGGCGGGTGTGTCCGGCGGAGAATCAATGCCGCAAGGCTTGCGTGTTGACCAAAAAAGGAGCGGCTTTTGCTTCTCTGGAGGCTATCAATATCAATTTCCTGGAAAGGTTTGCCGGAGACCGGGCGTTATCCTCACGGCCTTCGCGCGTGTCTGTTTCGGATGAAGATTTGTCCCGTTTCAGAGTGGCGGTGGTGGGCTCCGGTCCAGCCGGTCTTTGCTGTGCGGGCGAGCTGGCACGGCGTGGTGTGCGGGTTGTTGTTTTTGAAGGGCTCCATAAGCCCGGCGGTGTCCTGCGTTACGGGATACCTTCTTTTCGATTGCCGCAAGACGTTGTTGACCGGGAAATAAGTGCGCTGGAAGATTTGGGGGTTGTTTTCAGGCTGAATACTCTCGTAGGCAAGACGTTGACCATCGAGGATCTCTTTCGGGATGGCTTTTCGTCTGTATTTCTTGGTCTGGGCGCGGGCACTCCGTCGTTTCTTGGAATTCCCGGAGAGAGTCTGGGGAATGTATATTCTGCCAATGAGTTTTTAACCCGTGTGAATTTGATGGGGGCCCATCTTTTTCCTGAGTATCATACGCCAGTCAATGTTGGCCGTCGGATAGTGGTGATCGGCGGAGGGAATACCGCCATGGATGCTGCACGCGTGGCTTTGCGACTTCAGAGAGGCAATGGGATTTCTGTAGACGTTACGGTACTTTATCGTCGGACTATGGAGGAGATGCCGGCCCGGCGGCTGGAGATCGAACATGCCAGGCAGGAAGGTGTCCGGTTTGAATTTCTGACAAGTCCTACCCGGTTTTTGGGCGGAACAGACGGATCTCTGCAGTCTTTGGAGTGCCTGCGATGCCGTTTGGGAGAGCCGGATGCCCGAGGCCGTCGTCGGCCCCAGGAAATTCCGGGCAGCGTTTTTGTTCTGGATTTCGACCAGGCCATTGTGGCGATAGGTCTTACCGCCAACCAGGTGCTTGTTCGGGCGACTCCGGGGCTTGAGGTTAACAGCAATCTGGATATTACAGTTGATCCGCATACCATGCGAACCTCCCTTCAGGGAGTTTACGCGGGAGGAGATGTGGTGGGTGGCGAGGGGACTGTTATTGAGGCGATGGGAATGGCAAAAAAAGCGGCTGGCTCGATTTTGAAGTGTTTGGAATCTTTGCCTTGAGTGCAGAATGACGCACCACACCATTCCAATTAAGTCGCTTGACGACTTAATAAGAGCGGTGTACTATAAAAATACTTTTCCGGCGATAATTTGTTTTTCAAAGTCGCGTCGTACAAATCTTTACTAGTTTAAGAAGGGGATTTTATGTCAATCCGTATTTCAGTGCAGCCAACGCCTAATCCAAATGCTCTCAAATTTGTTCTGGATGTTCCGGTCAAAAGTCGGGACAGCGTGGTCTTCAAGCCTTCCGATAAAAGTCGCGCGGAGTCCGTCCCGCTGGCGTCTGCTCTGCTCGCTGTAGGGCACGTTACGGATGTTTATTTCAGCGGATCCTTTATCACCGTAACCCAGGACGGGTTGGCGGATTGGGATGTTCTTGAGAAGTCGCTGAAGGACGTGATTTCTGCTGGTATTGATGCGCATAATCCTGATTTTATGCTGGATGCCCCGGGAAGTTGTGCTCCGAAGCTGACCGGAGACCTGGCAAGGATTGAGCAGATTCTCGATGGAACAATCCGTCCGGCCCTGCAGCATGACGGCGGAGACCTTCAGGTGATTGATTTGCAGGATAAGGTGCTCAGGATCAGCTATCAGGGCGCTTGCGGTTGTTGTCCGCATGCTGCAATGGGCACACTTTACGCTATCCAGAATATTTTGAGGGAACAGTTTGATCCTGCCATAGTTGTGGAGCTCGCCTGAGGTAAAGGTTCCGGCTATGTTCAAGATTCATAAAAAGATAAAGTACGCCTTGATTGCTCTTAAGTATATCAACGAAAGACCGGGACAAGAGCTTGTTACGGCCAAGCAGATTTCGCTCCGTTACAAGATTCCTTTTGATCCCACAGCGCGTGTCTTGCAGATTATGGCACAAAACGGGTTGTTGTCTGCCGAGCAGGGGGCTTGCGGCGGTTACCGTAAGGAGAAGGATTTCTCCGGGCTCTCCTTGTATGATCTCAGTGGTATGATAGTCGGGCCTTTTGCTGTGACCGATTGCTGTCGCCAACCGCCTGTTTGTGAGCGGGCCGAAGATTGTGTACTTAAAGATGCGATGCTGGGGCTTAATGCCCGTATGCTCAAGGTTTTCAGGGAAATCACTGTAAAGGAAATGATCTGAGCCATGCCAGAGAAAAACGAATCCGGGAAATTGCCGGAATCAGGACTGACAGGCGAATACCAGTACGGTTTTGTCACCGATGTGGGGGCCGATAGCGCTCCCAAAGGCCTGGACAAAGACCGTATCAGGTTTATTTCGGCAAAAAAGAATGAGCCGGAGTTCATGCTTGAGTGGCGACTCAAGGCCTATGATCATTGGCTGACGATGAAAGAGCCGCATTGGGCTCATTTCAGTTATCCGCCCATTGATTATCAGTCGATTTCTTATTATTCCGCTCCCAAAAAGTCTTCCTCAGGCCCTTCTAGTCTCGCTGAGGTTGATCAGGAAGTTGTCAGGACATTTGAACGACTTGGCATTCCCTTGAGTGAGCAGAAGCGTCTGACCGGAGTGGCGGTGGATGCGGTTTTTGACAGCGTTTCTGTCGGGACCACTCATCAGAAAGAACTGGAGCAGCTGGGGATTATTTTCTGTCCTATTTCCGAGGCCATGACCAAGTGCCCGGACCTTGTTCGTAAGTATCTGGGCAGCGTTGTTCCTGTAACGGACAATTTCTTTGCTGCGCTTAATTCTGCTGTTTTTACAGATGGTTCTTTTTGTTATATTCCGCCGGGGGTTCGTTGTCCGGTGGAACTTTCCACTTATTTTCGGATTAATGCCAAAGACACCGGGCAGTTTGAGCGAACGCTTCTTGTTGCCGACAAGGGATCTTATGTCAGTTATCTGGAAGGGTGCACTGCTCCTGTTCGCGATGAAAACCAGCTGCATGCCGCCGTGGTTGAATTGATCGCTCTGGACGATGCCCAGATCAAGTATTCGACGGTTCAGAACTGGTATGCGGGCGACAAGGAAGGTCGCGGGGGTATTTACAATTTTGTCACCAAGCGCGGCAAATGCTCCGGACGTAATTCCAGGATATCCTGGACCCAGGTCGAGGCCGGTTCAGCCATTACCTGGAAGTATCCAAGCTGCATTCTTTTGGGAGACAATTCGGTGGGTGAATTTTATTCGGTTGCCCTGACTAATAACCGCATGGTCGCTGATACCGGAACAAAAATGATCCATATCGGACGTAATACCAGAAGCACGATTGTGTCCAAGGGAATATCTTCTGATTTTTCCAGCAACAGCTACCGGGGGCTGGTCAAGGTTTTGCCTACAGCGCAGAATGCCCGTAATTTTTCCCAGTGCGACTCCATGCTGGTTGGCAACAATTGCAGCGCCAATACTTTTCCTTATGTTGAGGTTGAAAACAATTCGGCGACACTGGAACATGAGGCCAGCACCTCGCGCATCAGTGCGGATCAGGTTTTTTATCTCCAGTCGCGCGGCATGAGTAAAGAAGAAGCTATTTCTTTGCTTATTAACGGTTTTTGTAAGGAAGTCTTTAAGCAGCTGCCGCTTGAGTTTGCGGTGGAGGCGGTCAAGTTGCTTGAAATGAAGCTAGAAGGAAGTGTCGGGTAATTGAAGGGGCGAATTATGCTGAATATCAGGGATCTTTATGCGAGCGTGGAAGGCAACCAGATTTTGCAGGGGTTGTCATTGTCCGTGCAGGCTGGCGAGGTACATGCGATTATGGGACCCAACGGTTCCGGCAAAAGTACTCTTTCCAAAATTTTGGCCGGACACCCGCAGTACAAGGTGGACAAAGGGAGTATCGAGTTTGATATTGGCGGAACCATGAAGGATATTTCCGCCTTTGAGCCTGACCAACGTGCCCGGGAAGGCATTTTTCTGGCCTTTCAGTATCCTGTGGAAGTTCCCGGGGTGTCCACGGCACTTTTTCTGCGGGCGGCCTATAATGCGGTTGCGCGTCATCACGGGTTGGCCGAGATGGATCCGATTGATTTTGACATTTTTGTCCGGGAGAAGATGAAAATCCTTGATATGGACGCAAAATATATCGACCGCCCGGTTAATGTCGATTTTTCTGGTGGAGAGAAAAAACGCAACGAGATTCTGCAGATGGCCGTGCTTAATCCGCGTTTGTCTATTCTTGATGAAACCGATTCCGGACTGGATGTCGATTCCATGAGAATTGTGGCTAACGGCGTCAATGTTCTGCGCGGCAAGCGCAATGCCATGCTGGTCATTACGCATTATCAGCGTCTTTTGAATTATATTCGGCCCGATTTTGTGCATATTCTTTATAAAGGAAGAATCATCAAATCGGGAGGGCCCGAGCTGGCTCTTGAGGTAGAAAACAGAGGCTACGACTGGCTGATCAAGGCCTGAGCCGTTTCGGGCGAAGAAAATATCAGGGTGTTATGAAAAACTTTGTTCTTGAAAAACAGGAAGACGGACGCAAAACTGAGAACTGGCCTGAATGGTTGCTTTCTGCCCGGAAAACTGCCGGAGACATGATTCTTTCCTCTGAATGGCCTGCCAGCAAAGACGAAGAGTGGAAATATACCGATACTTCTTTTCTGGGGAGGCGAACGCTTCGTATTCCTGCTGTGGACGGCTCTTCTTCTGTTTTGCCGGACGAGGGCGTTTCACCTGCTCCGGATACAGTTGTTTTTGTTAACGGCAGTTTTTGTCCACGGCTTTCATGTTTGCCGGCAGGAGTGGAGTTCTTCTCTTCTGCGGCAGGGTTTGACCTTTTGCCCGCAGCATTGCGGGCCAAGGTTCTTGCGCCGCTGCCCAATGACCATCCTGCTTTGTTTGCCCTGAATCTTGCGTATTTTTCTGCTCCGGTGTTTCTGCGCCTGAACAAGAACGCAGCGGCGGAGTGTCATATTCTTCATTATTACACCGGAGCGGCTGATGCGGCTTTCTTCCCTCGCATATGTGTGCTGGCTGAAGCGCGGTCTTCTCTGGTTCTTTCTGAAACTTTTCTGGCAGGGGATGGCGGGCTTTTTATCACAAATGTGGCAGATGTTTTCCTGCAGGAAGGGGCTTCTCTCGAATATCTGCGTGCTTTTGTCCATCATTCTTCCGCCGTCCAGATTTCTTCAGCCCGGATTCATCAGAGTCGTGACAGCCGGTCAGACCTGTTTTTCTATACCAATGGCGGGGCACTTGTTCGTGACAACCTTTCGGTTCTCCTTACAGAGCCGGGAGCTCAGGCGGCGGTCAATGGCCTGCATGCCCTTGCCGGTACGGCTCATGCCGACAGCCATACCTGCGTAGAGCATATCGCTCCCGACGCGACCAGTACCCAGCTTTATAAGAGCATTTTGCGCGAGGAATCACATTCGATCTTTAACGGCAAGGTAATTGTCCGTCGGGAAGCTCAGAAAACCAGCGCCTATCAGCTTAACCGAAACCTCCTTTTGAGTTCTGAGGCCCGGGTGGACACCAAGCCTCAACTGGAAATTATGGCAGACGATGTTCGTTGCACCCATGGCGCGACAATAGGCCAGTTGGATGAGGATCAGTTGTTTTATCTTTTATCCCGGGCGATTGTCAGGGAAGAAGCGTTGAATATGCTGATTTCCGGGTTTGTTGATGATGTGACCGGGAAACTGAAGAACCCCCGGTTGCAAGGCATGCTTTTGAATCTGATTTCGCGGCAGGCTTTGTCCTGACCGGATATAGAAGGATGTTCTATGTTGGATATTCAGAAGGTTCGCCGGGACTTTCCCAATTTACGCACGCGTACCCGCGACGATAAACCCCTTGTTTATTTTGATAATGCGGCTACCACCTTCAAGCCTTGTCAGGTCATTTCCCTGACACATTCTCATTATTGCCACCGCACGGCCAATATTCATCGGGGCGTCCATTATTTGAGTGAAGAGGCCACGGCCCAGTACGAATCAACCAGGGAAAAAGTGCGTCGGTTTCTCAATGCCGCAAGCCTGTCGGAAATAATTTTTACCAAGGGGGCGACTGAAGCTATCAATCTGGTGGCATATTCGTGGGGGCGGACTTTTCTGAAACCGGGAGACGAGATCATCATTTCCGGTATGGAGCACCACTCCAATATTGTGCCATGGCAAATGGTCCGGGAGGCCACCGGTTGCGTGATCAGGGTTATTCCTCTGACGGACAAAGGCGAGTTGTGCCTTGATGAGTATCGTCGCCTGCTTGGACCCAGAACAAAACTGGTGTCGGTTGTGCATGTTTCCAATTCTCTGGGTACGGTCAATCCGGTCAGGGAGATGGCGAAAGATGCTCATGCGGTGGGGGCTCTTTTCATGCTGGACGCAGCCCAGGGGATAGCGCATGAGCCGATAGATGTGCAGGCCTGGGATATTGATTTTCTGGCGTTTTCGGGGCATAAGCTTTATGGCCCCACCGGAGTAGGCGTTCTTTACGGAAAAGAAAAACTTCTCGAGGCCATGCCGCCCTATCAGGGCGGAGGTGACATGATCCTGAGCGTGACCTTTGACCAGGTGATTTATAACCGGCTGCCGCACAAGTTTGAGGCGGGAACACCCAACGTGGCCGGTGTTATCGGGATGGGGGCGGCTATCGACTATGTCCGAACTCTCGGCTGGGAAGATATTATATCTTGGAAAAAATCTCTGGTTGAGTATGGGACAAGAGTTCTCACGGCAGTCCCGGGGTTACGCATGATTGGAACGGCGGACAACAAGACGCCGGTTTTTTCGTTTCTTTTGGGGGAGATCCATCCGCATGATATCGGCACTCTGCTGGATCGTGAGGGTGTGGCCATCCGGACGGGGCATCACTGCACCCAGCCGGTCATGAAGCGTTACGGAATTCCGGCGACAGCCAGGGCTTCGCTCGCGTTTTATAACACAAAAGAGGAGTTGGATGTTCTGGCAACAGCGCTTCGTAAAGTCATAGAGGTATTCAAATAAAATCATGGATAATGACGAACTGTATCAGCAGGTCATTCTTGACCACAACCGTCACCCTCGCAACTTTCGTGAAATTTCTCCGTGTTCCTGCCAGGCTGAGGGGTACAACCCTTTATGCGGCGATCATCTGAATGTGTATGTGCGTTTGTCTCAGGAGGGCATAGTCGAGGAGGTTGCTTTTCAGGGGGATGGTTGTGCGATTTCCAAGGCTTCGGCCTCCATGATGACCGCGGCCATGCAAGGCAAGACTGTCGAGGAAGCCCGGGCCTTGTGTGCGGAGTTCCATAGTCTGATTACAAAGGAACTTGATCCCGGAAAAGAGACTCATCATCTCGGGAAACTGACCGTTTTTTCCGGAATATGGAAATATCCCAGCCGCGTCAAATGCGCGATCCTGCCCTGGCACACGCTTAAAGGGGCTTTGGATAACAAGCCGACGGTTTCCACGGAGTAAGTTGTTTGAGGCCTGCAAGCAGTTGCGGATTTACCAGAAACCTTCCTGATTCTTGTCTGTTGCGTTTTCAAACTTTCCTAACAAACGAACTTCCCGTTCCAGCTGGATGTTGAACTTTTCTTTGACCATTCCTGCCATGATTTGTGTCAGTTCAAAGACATCTTTGGCCGAAGCGCCGATGTCCCGGGTTATGATATTTGCGTGGGTATGCAGGCAATGTGCGCCGCCGATGTTAAGGGCTTTGCACCCGGACTGCTCCAGAAACCATCCGGCGGATTCACGTTTGCCGGCACTGGAACTGGGCAGGACATTACGGAAAAAAGAACCGGCACAAGGATTGTCTTTCCAGCGGCCATGTTTCTCTTCGCGGGACATGAGCAGGGCCGTCCGGTCAGCCAGCAGTCTTGCGGCGTCCTCACCGGGTGAAAGTTCGAAAGTGGCCGAGAGAATAATTGAGCCATCGCTTTTAAGGGAAGAATCCCTGTAACTGAAAGAAATATCGTTGCGGGTGAGTTTCTGCTCGCTGGTGTCGTTTGCAAGGATTTGCAGGGATACCAGCCGGTCAGAGATTTGTTGACCATAGGCTCCCGCGTTACCGGCAATTCCACCGCCGACAGTTCCGGGAATGCCGCTGAATTTTTCCAGACCCAGAAGTCCCTGCTGTAGAGAGAACAGAACCAGCTGATCCAGCTGGGTAGAGGCATCTACGGTAAGCAGGTTTCCGTCACGGGTGATATGGGGAGTGTCGCTGGAGTAGCGGATCAGAATACGGTCAACCCCCTGATCACTGGCCAGAATGTTCGAGCCAAAACCCATCACCAGAAATGGGCAGTTCAGGTTGCGCAGGACGGGAACGACTTTGATTACTTCGCTTGACTGTGAGCAAACGATCAGGGCCTGGCAGGGGCCGCCCAGTCTGAAGGTGGTGTAATCTTTCAGCAGAGCCCCTGGAATAACGGGCAGGCCGGATTGTATCAGTGATTGTAATGTCATAGGATTGGAAGAGGAAAGTGGATATCTTTTTCCGGGTTGTCGAAAGTCATAATTTCGAGCGGATAAAACCGTTCCCGGATCTTTTCGATGACGTCTTCAACGATATGGCGCGGAACCGATGCACCCGAGCTGATACCGATGTTTTTCCGGCCTTCCAGAAGTTGCAGGTCAAGTTCCCGGGCGTTATCGATGATATGGCTTTCGATTCCCAGTTGTTCTCCTTTTTCCCGTAATCGGTTTGAGTTTGAACTGTTGGCTGATCCGCAGATCAGGATAAGATCGCATTGTTCTGCCAGCTCTTTTATGGCATCTTGCCGGTTTTGTGTGGCGTAGCAGATATTATCCTTGGCTGGCCCCGTCAGGCGTGGAAAACGGGCGCGCAGTTTGAGAATAATTTCACGGGTGTCATCGACCGAAAGGGTCGTCTGGGTTATAAAGCCGATTGTTTTATGGGCGGGAATATCCAGTTTTTCCACGTCTTCTTTTTTCTGGATGATATGAAGCAGTGCCGGATCGACATGGCCTGCGGTTCCGGTCACTTCCTCATGTCCTTTATGGCCGATCAGCACAACGTCCATGCCTTTATTGGAGAATTTGACCGCCTCCTGATGAACCCGGGTGACCAGCGGGCAGGTGGCGTCAATTGTGACCAGTTGTTTGGCTGCGGCGCGGGCGACAACAGCAGGAGGGACGCCGTGTGCGCTGAAGATAACCCGGCTGCCATCCGGGACAAGATTGATGTCGTCGACGAAAGTGACTCCGTGCGAGCGAAAGCTTTCAACCACCGCTGTATTGTGCACGATTTCGTGAAAGATATAAAGCGGAGTTCCGCAGGTAGCCAGTGCCTGTTCGACCGTTTCGATGGCGCGGGCGACACCGGCACAAAACCCCTGTGTTCTTGCGAGAAAAATTTTCATCTCAAGCATCCTGATGTGGTTACACTATAAATGTGATATTATACCATGTTTTCTGGGGCTATCGGCAAACTTGCTTTGAAATAAAGCCGCACAGAAAATGGTTGATACTCAATAACAAGGAAAACGGCATGGCACATATTATTCGCCGGAAGACTCCGGCTGTTAGCATAGGATCCATGACAATGGGGTCGGATTTTCCGGTTCTGATCCAGTCGATGACCGATACGCCGACCGCGGATGCGACGGCGACGGTTGAACAGACGCTGGAGCTGGTCGAGTCAGGCTGTGAACTGGTCCGCTGGACGATCAACGATGATGCCGCGGCCAACGGTGCGGTGGAGGCTATTGGCCGGTTGCGGGCGGCAGGAATCACAACTCCGATTGCAGGCGATTTCCATTTTAACGGTCATCTGCTTTTGCAAAAACATCCTGATCTGGCTGCTGGCTTGGACAAATACCGTATTAATCCGGGCAATGTCGGACGTATGCGGGAGCAGGATGATCCGTTTTCGGCCATGATAAAGATTGCGGTAGATAACGGCAAGGCAGTACGCATCGGGGTTAATTGGGGTTCTCTTGACCGTGACCTGCTGGCGGAACTGATGGACCGAAACACTGCTGCGGCCAGTCCGAGCAGTGTCCGGCAGATCATTATGGACGCCATTGTTCAAAGTGCCCTCGAGAGTGCCCGGCGGGCTATTGAATGCGGTCTGCCGGAAGAAAAATTGGTGCTCAGTGCCAAGTTGTCCGTGCTGCAGGATATGGTAGAGGTTTATGAGCGCCTTGCCCGTGAGTGTGATTATGTTCTGCACCTGGGGTTGACCGAGGCGGGGTCCGGGGTTAAGGGCATCACAGCCAGCTCTGCGGCGTTGGCTATTCTTTTGCAGAAAGGCATTGGCGATACGATTCGTGTCTCCCTTACTCCGGAGCCAGGCACGGCTCGATCTCGGGAGGTTGCTGTCTGTCAGGAACTTCTGCAATCTATGGGGCTGCGTTATTTTATCGCCTCGGTCACCAGTTGTCCCGGCTGCGGTCGGACAAAAAGCGCTTACTTTCAGGAGCTTTCGGGATCGATCCGTGAATACGTTGCCTTGCGCATGCCCGTCTGGAGGGCGCAATACAAGGGAGTCGAGCAGCTCAAAATCGCGGTGATGGGGTGTGTGGTTAACGGTCCCGGCGAAAGCCGGCATGCGGACATCGGGATCAGTCTGCCAGGGCGGGCGGAGGATCCGTCGGCTCCTGTTTATATTGATGGAGAAAAAAGTGTAGTCCTCAAAGGCGAACAGATCAAGGAAGAGTTTATTGCCCTTCTGGAAAATTATGTGGTACGGCGCTTTGGGGGCTGATCCGTTATTTCAGAGGAACGGTTGCTATGACGGCGCGTTTTGCAAAACGGACGTATTCTTTGTAGCCGGCAGCCAGCGCCCATTGTTGTCCTTTGGCAAAGTCCCTGGCCACCTGTTCTGGCTTGTGCGCGTCCGACCCGAAGGTGATTGGTACGCCTTCTTTTTTGTATATTTTCAGATGCTCCAGAGATGGATAGATTTCCTGGGCAGGCTTGTGCAGGCCGGAGGTGTTGATTTCAACGGCAACACCCGCTTGCTTGAAGGCTCGGGCATTTTCTTCGATTTCGTCGCTCAAGTCGACCGTCGGAATAAAACCGAACTTTTTGACCAGATCGACATGCCCGAGGATATCAAACAAACCTGAAAGTGCGCTTTCTCTCACCAGGCGAAAGTATTCCCGGTAAACATCATTGACATCGCGCGCATCCCATTCCTTGAGCTGTATCGGATTGTCAAATCCCCATTTCTCGATGAAGTGAACAGAGCCGATGACGTAGTCATACGGATAGTCGCTGAGGAGCTCGCGGGTCTGGGCCTCAAAACCGGGGATAAAGTCCGCTTCAATGGCAATCAGGACGTCTAGTCTTCCTTTAAATTCGTTGCGGACAGTTTCGATCATCTGGAGATATCCTGGCAGTTGGGAAATATTCATCGCGACCGTGGGATCCTGATGCGAAAAAAGAGGGGCATGATCGGAGAAACCGATCTCTTTGATTCCGGCTTGTACGGCTCGTTCCGCGTAAAGGCGGGGTTCGCCACTGGCATGCCCGCATAAAGGCGTGTGCATGTGATAGTCGCTGATGATTGGGCAAGGGGTATTCATGAAAACCTTCCGGAAAAATGTGCTGGGTTATTTGGATTTTGTTTGTAGAATACACTCTTTAAGATTTGTTAGGATTATAGACCTCTTTTACTTTGCGGGCAAGAAAGGATGTTATGGATTATTCCCTGATCGCGTTGACTGTTTTTATTCTGGCGTATGTGTTGTTTATTATTTTCTCCACCCGGCGAACTCTGATTGCGGTGGTCGGTAGTCTGTTTCTGGTTGTTTGCGGGGTGTTGACCCCGCATCAGGCTTTTCTGGCAGTGAACTGGAATGTCATGGGGATTTTTGTTGGAACGCTTGCGGTTGCCGATATTTTTATGAAAAGCAGGGTTCCGGCTTTTTTGGCGGAACGGATCGTGGCGGGATGCCGGACAACGGCGGGAGCCTTGCTGGCGGTTTGTGCCATGACTTCGTTTATTTCGGCGTTTGTTGAGAATGTCGCAACCGTTCTTATCGTGGCTCCGCTGGCCCTGGCGATGGCCAAGAAGATGAAGATTTCTCCGGTACCAATTATGATTGCTATTGCGGTTTCCAGTAATTTGCAGGGAACGGCCACCTTGATCGGGGATCCTCCCAGCATGCTCTTGGGTGGTTTTGCCAAGATGACCTTCTTTGATTTCTTTTTCTACCATGGTCGGCCAGGCATCTTTTTTGCTGTTCAGTTTGGAGCTTTGGCATCCTTTTTTATTCTGAAGTCGGTGTTTCGCGGCATGCCCGAGAAGCAGTCGTTTGAACTGGTTGAGAAAGTGGAATCCTGGGGGCCAACTTTTATTCTGGTCAGTCTGATTGTTTTACTGGCGGTCACATCATTTTTTGATACCGGATTCTCTTATATGGCCGGAATTTTGTGTATGGTTTTTGGCTTCCTTTCTCTTATATGGGAGAAGTTTGTTTTTAAGGGAAAGATTCGGGCTCAGCTCAAGGGCCTCGATTGGGACACCACGTTTTTTCTGATGGGGGTCTTTGTTTTGGTGGGAGCCGTGACCCAAACCGGCTGGATTGACCGGGCTGCTGAATTTCTGGCCGGGATGGTGGGGACCAATTTGTTCCTGGGTTATACAGTATTGGTTTTTCTTTCTATGATTTTATCGGCGTTTATAGATAATGTGCCTTTTCTGGCGGCGATGCTTCCGGTGGCCATGTCAATGGCGGCAAAGTTAGGCATCGATCCGTCACTTTTTCTTTTTGGGTTGCTGATTGGAGCCAGTTTGGGAGGGAATATTACCCCTATAGGCGCTTCTGCAAATATTGTGGCCTGTGGATTGCTCAAGAAAGAAGGCTATACGGTCGGGTTTAAGGAATTTGGACGGATTGGTGTTCCTTTTACACTGGTGGCGGTAGCTGCGGCCTATATTTTTATATGGGTCATCTGGAGCAGATGATGGGATTTTTTTCTCGTTCATTTGCTCTTGTCTGCGGCATTCTTTGTCTTCAGGCCTCGCACGTCTGGGGGCTGGCCATGGGGCCTCTTTCCGACTTTACAGACAAGGACAGGGTTCTGGTTCTGGCTCCGCATCCTGACGACGAGGCGATTGCGGTCGGTGGAGTGATACAAAAAGCCATTGCGGCAGGGGCCAGTGTCCGGGTTGTTCTTCTGACCAGCGGGGAGAATAACGAACTCTCGTTTATGGTTTACAAGAAGCGTCCGGTTCTTCGCCCTTCCGAGATTCTTTCTATGGGAAAGATGCGTTATGCCGAGGCTATTGCTGCGGTCGCTTTTTTGGGTCTTTCCGATAAGGACGTAATCCTTCTGGGGTATCCTGATTTTGGGACAATGGATATTTTCAAGTACCATTGGGCAGAGGCCAGGCCTTTACGAGCAATGCTTTCCAGGGTTCGTGCCGTGCCTTATGATAATGCTCTTTCACCTGGGGCACCTTATCTTGGGGACAATATTCTTCGCGATCTCAAATCGGTTCTTTATGCGTTCAGGCCGACCAAGGTTTTTGTGTCACATCCGGCGGATTCCAATCGGGATCACCGGGCGCTTTATTTGTTTCTGCGCGTAGCGTTGTGGGATGTTGCAAAAGACATTCCTTCTCCTGAAGTGTATCCTTATCTGGTGCATATTACCGGTTGGCCTTTGCCCAGGGGGTATCGTCCGGATTTGCCATTGAGTGCGCCGGTCTCTTTGGAAAGCAGCGCAGTTTTCTGGTATTACTGCGGACTTGGGGAAGACGAGCTGCGCACGAAATATACAGCGATCAGGCGGTACGTTTCTCAAAACAAATATGCACCGAGTTATCTGCCGACATTTGCCAGAAAAAACGAGTTGTTCGGAGATTATCCTGTCTTGCGGGTAACTGAATCGTCGCAGGAGATCGAATCATGGGCTTATGCAGGGCAGGTGGACGGGGCAGGAATTCCTGGTCGGACCGTCCGTTCGGAAGATATTTCCGGCCTGGCTTTTGCCCGCAGGAACGGCGAGCTTCTGGTCAAGATGGATTTACACCGTAAGGTTGATAAAGATGTTTCACTGACGCTGGCGCTGCTGGGGTACAGCCCGGCTCTGGAGTTTTCCATGATGCCCAAAATATTTCTTCACGTTTCCGGTGGAGAGTTGACAGTCCGCCGCGGTCGGCAGCGACTTTCGGGCGATGAGGTGTTTTTTGTTTCGCAGGAGAAAGAACTGCACTTCCGAATACCTTTGTCGTTTCTGGGTAATCCGGACCGGATACTTGTAAGTGCAAAGAGTTCCAGGCATGCCATGACTCTGGACGAAACCGCCTGGCGGGTGCTGGAGTTTAAATGAAGTTTGTTGCCGATCTGCATATCCATTCCCGATTTTCCCGGGCCACATCCTCTGATCTGACACCCGAAAACCTCTGGTTGTGGGGGCAGTATAAGGGGATCGGACTTGTCGGTACCGGTGACTGCATTCATCCTCTCTGGCTCGACGAACTGGAAAAAAAGACCGAGCCGGACGACAACGGTTTTCTTCGGCTTGTTCCGTCTATAGCTTCGGGGTTGGCGGCACAGGTTCCTGCCTCCTGTCGCAGGGAGGTGCGGTTTGTGCTTTCCACCGAGATTTCGTGTATCTACAAAAAGAACGGGCGGGTACGTAAGGTTCATTGTGTTGTGATCTTTTCTTCGTTGGAGGCCTGTCGTTCTTTTCAGCAGCGTCTGGCTGCGTTGGGGAACATCAAGTCTGACGGACGGCCCATACTGGGTCTGGATGCCAAAGACCTGCTGGCTCTGGCACTGGAATGCGATCCCCATGTTCTGTTTGTTCCGGCCCATATCTGGACCCCGTGGTTTTCGGTTCTGGGGGCGGCTAGCGGTTTTGATTCGGTGAGGGAATGTTTTGAAGATCTGACACCTCATATTTTTGCCCTTGAAACAGGGCTTTCGTCTGATCCAGGAATGAACTGGCGACTTTCGGGTCTGGATGAGTTTATTCTGATTTCAAATTCGGACGCGCATTCTGTTTCCAAACTCGGTCGTGAGGCGAATCTGTTTGATACGGATTTTTCCTATGCCGGGGTATATCGAGCTTTAGCCGACCGGAATGATCCCGGAATGACAGGCACTATCGAATTTTTTCCTGAAGAAGGCAAGTATCATTACGACGGTCACCGCGACTGCAAGACACGCCTTCATCCCCGGGAAACGGCCTGGTATGGCGGAGCGTGTCCTGTCTGCGGCAAGGCCGTTACTACGGGGGTGATGTCCAGAATTGAGTCTTTGGCTGATCATCCGCAAGGTCGTCGGGGCATGAGGGCAAGGCCATATTTCAATCTTGTCCCTCTCGAGGAAGTCATTGCCGAATCCCGCGGGGTTGGCTCCCAGTCGAAGCAGGTTCGCCAGGCCTGGTTTGATCTTGTGTCCCGGCTGGGGCCGGAACTTTCCATTCTTATGGATTATTCTTTGCCTGATATTGCGGCAGCGGGGGGAGATGTTCTGGCGGAAGGGATTCGTCTGATGCGTGAGGGACGGATCACTATTCAGGCCGGGTATGACGGGGAATATGGCGTGATTCGTATTTTTGATGAGCTGCAGCGCAAACAGGTTCGCGGACAGCTTTCTTTTTTGTGATTCTCGCAAGAGGTGGGGCATGCAGGATAAAACAGGCTTGAATGATGCCCAGTCCAGGGTTGTTGAGCATGCAGGCTCGCATCTTCTGGTTACAGCAGGGCCGGGGACCGGTAAAACGCATACTCTGACCTTGCGCGCGGCCAGACTGGCAGGGCAGATGACGGATGCCCGTAAAATTCTTCTTGTTACTTTTACCAACAGGGCGGCCGGAGAATTGCAGTCTCGTCTAGCGTTGATCGCGCCCGATCACGTTGACCGGTTTCAGATCGGAACATTCCATTCATTGGCGGCAGGGATTCTTCGCCGTTACGGTCATTTGCGAGGCCTTTGTGCCGATTTTTCCGTGACGCTTCCGGAAGAAATCGAAACTCTGGCCAAAGATTTTCCTGCAAGGGATCCGTCAGTGTCTCCGGGCGATCTTGTCTTACGGATGTCCCGTTTCAAGGCCAGGGTGGATTCGTCAATTGACGATCCACAGGCCAAGGCTTTTGCTGTTTTTTTGAGAACGGCCGGGCATCTTGATTTTGATGATATTCTTCGGGAGACGGTTTTTTTGTTACGGGAAAATCCGGGGATTTGTCGCGAGGTGGCCTTGGCTTTTGCCCACGTGTGTGTTGATGAGTACCAGGATGTCAGCTCTGTCCAGGAAGCGCTTCTTTTGTGTCTGTCGGCGCAAGGCGTTTTACTGACCGTAATCGGAGACCCGGATCAGTCCATTTACGGTTTTCGCGGGGCCGGGCCGGAATATTTTGAGCGTTTTAACAAGCTGTTTGCTCCTTGCACGGTCTTGCGTCTTGAGGTCAACTATCGTTGCGCCCGTCGGATTGTTTCGGCTTCCTCGGCGGTCATTGCATCTGGACCCCGTTTTGAACACGCCGCGTTTCCCGAGGCATTCTCTCGGGTTGAGGGAGAGCTTTCTGTTTTTGAGGCACCAACTGCCCGGGCAGAGGCCCGTTATATTGCGCGGTCGATCAGGGAGTTTTCCGGGAATTCCGGTTTTTCTCTTTCCGGAGGCGAAGGCGGCTATACTTTTGCCGACATGGCTGTTTTGTATCGTCTTAATGCGCAGGCCGTGCTTCTGGCACAAGAGCTGGAAGCTTGCGGCTTGCCCTGCCGGATTTTTGGATCTGAATCGGAGCCTAACGGTCGGGCAGATGTTTATCAGGCCAGGGTCGAGAAAATATCTCTTATGTCCATGCATGCGGCCAAAGGGCTTGAGTTCCCGGTGGTTATTCTGGCCGGGTGTGAATCCTTTCTGCTACCGGTCAGCTTGCAGGGGTTTAGCGGGGATGTTAATGAGGAGCGTCGCCTGTTTTATGTTGGCATGACGCGTGCTCGGGAGCTGCTCTTAATTACATATTCCCGCTGCCGTCCGTTGTGGGGGCAGATTCTGAACTCCGCGCCGTCGCCATTTCTCTGCGAAATTCCATCCGGGCTGTTTACGGTGCGTTGTCTTCCTCCGGAACGTAACCGCCGGGTTGAAGCGCGAGCGCAGCTGAAACTTTTTGGTTAAAGGAATTTCTTTAAAAAAACCCTCTTTACACCCGGCCATAAGTCTGCTATAAATCTGATTCTGTTTTGCAGCTATTGCGCCCGTAGCTCAATTGGATAGAGCATCTGACTACGGATCAGAAGGTTACAGGTTCGACTCCTGTCGGGCGCGTTTTGATATCCTGTCCGTCTGTGAACCAGACGGTCTTTTTGTTTGTACAGATTTATGTCGCCAGATATTAACACGATCATGATGGGGGAGGCACTTAAAGAAGCCCGCAAGGCTTTTGTCTCCGATGAGGTTCCTGTCGGAGCGGTGATTCTGCACGGACGCGACATTATCGCGCGGGCGCATGATCAGGTTGAGATGCTCAAGGATCCGACCGCGCATGCCGAGATTATAGCCATCACCCAGGCGGCGAATTATCTTGGCTCCAAGTGGTTGCAGGGTTGCACAATGTATGTTACAATCGAGCCTTGTTCGATGTGCGCCGGGGCTTTGGTTCTGGCCAGGATTGATAAATTGTTTTTTGGTGCGAGCGCTAAAAAAACCGGAGCCTGCGGATCGGTTCTGGATATCCCCGGGCATAAGATGTTGAATCATCAGGTCAAGGTCTCCGGGGGGGTGCTTGAGGCTGAATGTTCCGCGATCATGAGTGATTTTTTCAGGAATAAACGCCGCAAAGCCTGATTTCTACCGTACAGTTCTTTCTATATGCCTGCCGATTTTGGAGAGGTGCCAGAGTGGCCGATTGGAGCTTCCTGCTAAGAAGTTGACCTGGGAGACTGGGTCCGAGGGTTCAAATCCCTCCCTCTCCGTATTATTTTATAAGATAAAAGAGGGATTTGAAACGAGAGAGCGCCGAGCGAAAAGCGAGGAAAAGGCCGTAGCCGAAGGCCGGCCGACAGCGAGCGAGGTGAGCCTACGCAGCGAGGCACCGCCCGAGCGTAGTAGGAAAATCCCTCCCTCTCCGTATTTTTTCAATTCGAACCTTTTTCGATTGTGTGTGCCGCATTGATTGATGTGAAGTAATGAGAAGCCTTGAGCATAAACTATGTTCAGGTTTTTTTCGCAACGTTAACACTTGACAAATTAAAGTTGTACTTTATAATTACAAACATGTACAGAGCCCGACTCCTCGAAAAACCATTTTTTGATGCGGTAAAATCGTTTCCGGCTGTCTTTATTGGCGGCCCGCGTCGTTCTGGAAAAACAACTCTTTCAAAACGGCTTGGTCCAAAATATCAATACGTTCTTTTGGACGAGTTGGATGTTCGAAAGTATGCAGCCGAAGATCCACGCGGTTTTCTTGATCGATATGCGCCCCCCGTCATTATTGATGAGATCCAGAATGTGCCTGAGCTTTTATCGTATATCAAAGCCAGGATTGATGCGGACAAGACTCCAGGTCAGTGGATCTTGACGGGATCACAGCAATGGGCGCTTATGAAGGGAATAGGTGAGACCTTAGCAGGTCGGATTGCGATACTGCATTTGTATCCTTTTGCTATTACTGAAATTCAGAAGAATGCCGGGAGGCAAGCTGTAAACTTTGAAGCATTTTTGGATCGATTAAAGAGCGGTCAGCATGTTGTGCATCATAAAATGTCTGTAGGGGAATGGATACTTAAAGGCGGATATCCTGAAGCTGTTCTTGGTCTTGCGACGGCACGAAAGACATGGTTTTCAAGTTATGTGCAGACGTATATTGACAGAGATGTCCGCGGAAATGTGCGTGATGGGAACTTAAGAGATTTTGAGCGTTTCATCGGGTTATTGGCTGCCAGGACCGCACAACAATTGAATGCCGCTGCGTTGGCCACAGAGGTCGGTGTTTCACTTCCGACGATAAAGTCTTGGCTGTCACTTTTGGAGGCCAACGGGTTGATATTCTTTTTAATGCCGTATCACTCCAACTTTGGGAAACGGCTCATTAAGGCGCCGAAATGTTATTTTATGGATACGGGACTTTTATGCTACCTGGTTGGGCTTCAGGATTCGGACCATGCCATGCAGGGTCCCATGGCGGGTGCGCTCTTTGAGACAGCATGTGTTGCCCAAATGTATAAACGTCTCTCGGTATGGGGAGACGAGCGGGCACTTTATTACTTTCGTAGTTCAGATGGTTTGGAAGTGGACATGTTGATTGAACAGGGCGGGAGGATTTTTCCGGTTGAGGTTAAACTTTCATCGACCGTAGATTCTTCAAAAGTGGCCAATGTGATCAAGTGGCGTGAAGTTGCGAATCAAAAGAATGCTGCCAGTCTGGTGATCTCAACCTCAACTAATGCCGGTGATATTGCCCGTGGCATCAGGAATGTTCATTTTTCTTTATTATAATTAAGGCATGATCGGGTAAAGTTGAAAAGGATGGAAGATGTATGGTTAAGAGGAGAACAGATGTTGACGTATGGGTTGGGCGTGAAACATCGCATATACGGGAAGCACTTGAGAATGCTTCACGCTATTTTGCTCGTACCGATGCGCTGACGGTTAATTCACTGGAAGCCATTTACGGTCAGGAAAGCAGTTTTGGTGTGTTACGTCGGTCTCGAGGTATTGCTGGGGCGGTCGGCGACTTTCATTTGCAAAAGGATACAGCTGAGCGGTATGGGCTAATTGTCACAAAAGAGAATGATCAGCGATTTGATATTGATTACGCCTCTATAGCAGCAGCTCGGTATTTAAAAGATCTTAATACGATGTATGGTAAGCCGACAAAGTTGGCTGAGGGAAGGGTGACTATACCCATTGAAAGCATTCTGGAGCGTAAAGAATTCGTGCTGGCGGCTTATAATCTTGGTGAAGGCCGGGTGGCGTATGCCCAGAAATTGGCTCAAGAGGCAGGTAAAGACGCAACGAATTGGGATGCAGTTCAGGTATATCTTGAGGCTGCCGGGGCAACAAAGAAACAAGCTAAAGACGGGCGTAAATATGTGATTGATGTGTTGAAGAATGAGGATGAGTTTGCATTGAAGTCGAATGCGGACAAGAAGGTCAAGAATAAGAGACCCGGTAAAACAAAAGGTGCCTGTATTAAGGGGCATTGGATCACCAAAGATCATCACCATATTTTCATATGCGGTTAAAGCAGGTTATTCTATTTTTGTTTGCGTCGGCCTTCTTGTCTGGTTGTGTCCACGATAAGACAGCGGCAAAGTTATTTGGAAACATGTCATATCTTGTTGGCAATGAATTCTCGGGTGACAAAGTCACGCTTGTTAATGGAGAATATTTTAAACGCAATCTCTGGCATGTTCGCTACGATGATCGTTATGTTTACGGGGATTTCAATCAGGATGGTTTAAAAGACGCCGCCGTGATCATCGTTGTTAATTCCGGCGCAGGGAATTCAGAGTCTTATCAGTTGGCGTTTTTGATAAATGATGGGAAGAAGCTGGCACATCAGGCTTCACGGGAGTTGGACGTTTGGGCGATCATTAATTCAGTCAAGGAAGAGAATGGGAAGGTGGTCGTTGACATGTATGTTCATCAGAAGGGGGATTGTAACGCAGGACCTTCAAAGCGTGAGCGTAATGTTTATGAATACAATGGTCCGGATGACTTTGCGGCCAACCGGAAGTCTTGAAGGTGGAGTTATTGCCTGGATTTACAGGCATTTCGGACCGTCCTGCGTGATATGCCAAGGGCTTGGGCGATCTCGCGTTGTGACATGCCCAAAGCTTTAAGTTCGTTTGCTTTTTGAATGAACCTCTGGTATAAAGGTTGAGATTGATGTGACTCGATAATGATCTTTGCAGTTATCAGGGACGCGGTTCGAATTGGTTGCAGTCGCGTCCGTATTATTTAAAGTTAGAAACCATCCCGAAAGGGATGGTTTTTTTATTTAGAAAGAAACGGAGAGAGAGGTCAATCTTATCAGGTGGAGTGAAGTTGCTGATCAGAAGAACGCCGACATCATGGTGATCTGCGATGACCATTTTCTTGGTGTCACGAAAATGGTTCAGTAATGCTCTTGTTGCTGACAGTTCCCGGTTTTGTCTTTATCTGAAAATCCTGCACGTCCTCCTGCAACTTTCTGTTAGAATAATCATCATATTCTTAGAGAAAACCTCGAAAATTTTACCGGAGAGAGATTATGAAAGTCATTATTGTTGGCATCAATCATGCAGGAACATCGGCTTTGCGCACTCTGCTTGCCCAGAACAAGAGTCATGAGGTTACGGCTTATGATCGCAATACCAATATTTCGTTTCTTGGCTGCGGCATTGCCCTGGTTGTTGGCGGCACGGTAAAGAACATTGATGACCTTTTTTACTGCACACCGGTCAAGCTTACGGAGAAGGGGGCCGCAGTCCGCATGAACCACGATGTGATCGCTGTCGATCCGGTCAAGAAAACGGTGACGGTGCGGGATCTTTCTTCCGGCAGTGTTTTTACCGACAGTTATGACAAATTGATTTATGCCGCCGGATCCTGGCCGGTAGATATTCCTGGTATTCCTGCCGGGAATGGGGCATTGGCCAATGTCGATATCTGTAAGTTGTATCAGCATGCCCAGGAACTTATTCGCAAGGCTGACGATCCGGCGATCCGCAGTGTGGCGGTGGTGGGTGCGGGTTATATCGGGATCGAGCTGGCAGAAGCGTATCATCGCAAGGGTAAAAAGGTGACACTGGTCGATTTTGAGACCCGGGTGCTGGCCCGGTATTTTGACCGGGAATTTACCGACCATCTGGAGGCCGATATTCGTGCCGCGGGCATCACACTGGCACTTGGGCAGAAGGTGGTGGATTTCAGAGGAGATGGCGGCAAGGTAACCAGGATTGTTACGGATCAGTCTGAATATGACGCAGATCTGGTGGTTAAATGTGTTGGTTTTAAGCCGAATACCGAGCTTTTGCCGGACGTCAAGAAGACGTCTAACGGGGCTATTATTGTCGACAAGTTTATGCGGACCAGTATCCCCGACATTTACGCCATCGGCGATGCGGCAGCCATGTTTCATGCGGCTTTCGGCGCGCACCAGCAGGTGGCCCTGGCGACCAATGCGGTCAAGTCCGGCATTGTGGCCGCAAGCCACGTCAACGGCAACGAGGTGGTGCGTATCGACAGCGTGGTGGGGACTAATGCTATTTGTGTGTTCGAGAACAAGCTGGCCAGTACCGGTATCTGCGAGGAAACAGCCCGGCGGCTCAAGATGGATGTGGCCTCCAGCTATGTGGAAGACAACGACCGTCCGGAATTTATGGGAACGTTTAACAAGACCTGTATCAAGCTTGTATATGACAAAAAATCGCTGCGGCTTCTGGGCGCGCAGGTGGGATCCTACGGGGATGTGTCGCACACGGAGGTTATTTATTACCTGGCGCTGGCTATTCAGCAAAACCTTTCACTGGTCGATATCGCCTTTACAGATGTTTATTTTTTGCCGCATTTTAACAAGCCCTTCAATTTTGTCCTGGCCTCGATCATGAAGGCGATCGGATTGGATTATTACAAGGATTAGTCAAAGGCCGCAAAGAACAAGGGCGCTGAACGTTTTTTTTCTGTCGGGAAACCTATCCTAATAAGGTGGAAAGTATATGCAGGACTTTTTTCTTGGACAGATGGATTACATCCTTTTTGTTTACGGCCTTGGTCTTTTTTTGTTTGCGATGATGGCTTTTTTTCTGGCCAGGATACAAAAATCCGGAGGGATATGGAAAGGCCTAGCCATGTTCGGTGTGCTGCACGGGGTGGCGGAATGGCTTTCTATGGCGGGTCTTGGTTTTCCGCAGACTCGCTGGCTGGGAAACTTGCAGACATGTTTTTTGATGGCGTCATTTCTATGTTTTGTCGAAATTGCCTGCATGAATGCCGAAAACAGATATCCGCGTGACTGGCGGCGCTGGCTTTATGGTCCGCTGGTTATCTTTGTGTTCGGGATGGGTTGGACTATGGGGGAATGGAGTGGAGTGAATTTTCTGGTACGTTATTGTTTTGGCCTGTTGGGGGCACTTCTTGCGTCGGCCGCTGTTTTCAGGTTCGCTCTTCGGCATCAGGATTTGTCTGGTTTGGTGAAAATGCTGGCAGTGACCATAGGCTGTTACGGAGCTCTTTTGATCTTTGTTCCCTCTTCCGGTTTTCTCCCTTCCGGATGGCTGACAGATGAAAGTTTCTTGAACTTTACCGGATTCCCGGTTCCTTTGGCCAGGATGTGTCTTGTGTGTGTCTGGGCTTTTTTGACTTGGAGAATCTATATCCTGAAGGTGAGAGGGGATGCTCCTGATGTTAAAAGGTTTTATACCTTGCGCGAGGATTTGTGGTTTCCTGCCGCAGTGATCCTGGTTGTTTTTATCGGTTTTCTGGTGACCTTTTTCACAGGTGAACAGCGAATTCGACATGAACAAACAAATCTTCTGCGGGTGTCGCGGATTGTGGCGGCAAGTGTTGTTCGTGCGCAGCAGTTTGACGGACTGACCGACCCACTTGCCGGTGCACTGCCCGAGGTGCCTGTCGAAATTCAGGACTGGAAGCGTGAAATTGTCCATGCCCGGTTTTATGCGATTATAATCACGGGCCTTTTTATCGCTCTTCTGGTTATCTTTTTTGTTATCCGCCGCCGCGAGTATTCTTCCCGTCGTCTTTTGCTTGAGAACGAGCGCAAATATTTTACCCTC
This sequence comes from Candidatus Omnitrophota bacterium, assembly GCA_903944345.1. Classification (GTDB taxonomy): domain Bacteria; phylum Omnitrophota; class Gorgyraeia; order Zapsychrales; family Fredricksoniimonadaceae; genus CAJARJ01. The sequence continues at coordinate 44,549 of CAJARJ010000011.1, read as the reverse complement.
TCGGTTGAACTGGACGAGGAGCGCAGGAACTTGCAGACCATTTTTGATTCGGCTCAGGTGGGGCTTGTTCTTGTTGATCGAGACTTTGTGGTTAAGCGTGTCAATCATGTCATTCCTCGCATGATTGAAAAGTCTATGGAGGATATTCTTGATCGGCTGCCTGGGGACGCATTGTGTTGCTTGCATGCCACTGAGGCAGCGTCGGGTTGCGGGCATGCCGAGGCCTGTAGGGATTGCCTTTTTCGTAACACAGGCAACCGTATCTTTGAAACTGGTGAGGCTGTCAGGGGGGTTGAAATCAGCCATATTGTGCGTAATCCTTCCGGAAAAGTGCGCAGGCTCTGGCTTGAGGTCAATGCCAGCCCGCTGGAGATCAATGGCGGGGAATGCCTGCTGTTTTCTATCTCGGATGTTACGGCGCGCAAGGCTGTGGAGGAAGAGAAGGCTGGACAAATTGATTTTCTCCAAAAGTTGATTGATGCCATTCCCGTTCCGGTTTTGTATAAGGACAGTCGGGGATGTTATCAGGGGTGTAATCGCATGTTTGAGGAGTATGTCGGCAAGCCTCGTGCCGAAATTATTGGCAAAACCGTGCATGAAATTATTCCTGGCGAGGTGGCTGACCGCTATGCGGCGATGGATCAAGCTCTTTTGGAGTCTCCCGGACAACAGGTTTACGAAGGTAATGTCAGTTTTCCAGTGGGCAGTTCTCGCGTTGTGGTTTTCAATAAGGCTTCTTTTTTTGACAAGAGCGGAAAGTTCTTGTCGATTGTTGGAGTAATCTCCGACATTACCGAACGCAAGCGTATGGAAGATGCCCTGCGTGAGAGTCGTGACCGGTTTAATATGGTTGCCGAGCAAGTCAGCGAGGTCATATGGGAAACAGATTCTCGCGGGCTTTATACTTACGTCAGTCATGTGGCCGAGACTGTCTGGGGGTTTGCCCCGGAAGAAATTGTCGGGAAACTGTCATTTTATGACTTGCATCCGCAAGAAAGCAGGGAAGAATTCAAGGCTGAGGCGTTCGCCTGTTTTGAACGCAAGGAAGTTCTTAAGGAGATCGTTAATCCGGTCGTCACCAAAGCAGGTGTCTGTCGTTGGATGATGACCAGTGCTCTTCCCATGATAGGAAAAGACGGGGAGCTTCTGGGTTACAGAGGTTCGGATACGGACATAACCGCGCGCAGGCTTGCCGAGCAGCGGCTTAGGGAAAGCGAAGAGCGCTATCGACTTTTGGTCGAGTATGCTGTTGGCGCTATAGCCGTGCATCAGATCGTTCTGGATGATGCCGGACAGCCGGTAGATTATGTTTTTCTTTCGGTTAATCCCGCCTTTGAACTGCAGACCGGATTGCGGGCTGGCGATATAGTTGGCCGCAGGGTAACTGATGTTCTTCCTGGTATAGAAAGATCTTCATTTATCAGCATATATGGCAGGGTCGCGTTGACCGGAGAGTCGGTTACTTTCGAACAGTATGTTGAGCAAATGCAGAAATATTTTTACATTAATGCGTACAGTCTGGGGGATGGGAAATTTGCGACGGTTTTTGCGGATATCACCGAGCGCAAGCGGGTTGAAGATGTGATCCGCGAAAGGGAGGCATATTATCGCGGACTTATCAATCATGCCGCGGACGCTATTTTTGTGCATGATACTCCAAGTGGCAGGATTGTGGATTGCAACCAGCAGGCTGTTAGTTCTCTGGGGTATACCCGCGAAGAAATGCTGAACCTTTCGGTCAGTAATCTTGATATGGATTATTCTGCTGAACGAGATCAGCAGGCCTGGCAGACGCTGATCCCCGGACAAACGTTTTCCCTGCAGGGCAGGCACAGAAGGAAAGATGGGAGTGTATTTCCCGTTGAGGTCAATATCGTTGTGATTGAAAGCTCGGGACGCAATCTTCTGGTGGCCGCGGCCCGGGATATTTCCGAGAGAAAGAGGGTTGAAAGGGTATTACTGGAGGCCAAGGAGGCAGCCGAAGCGGCCAGCAGGATCAAGGGAGAATTTTTGGCGAATATGAGTCATGAGATACGCACTCCTATGAATGCGATCATCGGTTTTGGCCAACTGCTGAAAATTACGTCCTTGACTGAGAAACAGTTGTCTTATCTAGATACGATCATTTCCAGTGGACGTCTTCTTTTAGGGATCATCAATGATATTCTGGATATCGCCAGGGTTTCCTCAGGCAAAATGTCTTTTGAAGAAATTGAATTTGGGATCCGGGATTTGTTCTCGGAATGCCTGGCGATGGTACAGTCCCAGTTTCAGGTTAGAAATTTGGTGTTCAGGCAGGATATTTCCGACGGGGTTCCTCAGCGGGTGATGGGGGACCCGACCAGAATCAAACAGGTTCTTGTGAATCTTTTGAGCAATGCGGTCAAGTTCACCTTTCAGGGGACTGTGACGCTGACTGTCCGGGTCATGTTGGAAAAAGATGGTCGGCGGGCCCGGTTCTTTATAAGTGTGAGAGATACCGGGATCGGAATACCGCAGGAGAAATTCGAAAAGATATTTCAGCCTTTTGAACAGGTGGATATGTCGACTGTCAGGGAGTTTGGCGGGACAGGCCTGGGGCTGTCTATCTGCAAGGGGCTGGTGGAAAGGATGGGGGGAGAGATTCGGGTTTCCTCGGAGCTTGGAAAAGGCAGCGAATTTTCTTTCACTTTGACACTGAGAATCCCGGATGTTTCTTGCGCAGAGGCGTTTGTGACGGAGCACATAGATGCAGTAGGCCAGAATATGCGGGTTCTTGTCGTTGAGGATACGCCTTCTAATCGGCATTTATTGCAAGAGTATTTATCTGTACTCGGGTGCGCCGCGGATTTTGCCTGTAATGGGCAGGAAGCTCTTGTTTTATTGCAGAAAGGGGGGTATGACCTTTGTTTTATGGATTTGCAGATGCCGGTCATGAGCGGGGAGGAGGCCACCAGGATTTTCCGTCGGGAGCACGGTCCGGATCTTCCGGTCATAGCATTGACTGCAGCGGCGATGCCCCAGGATAAGGAACGTTGTCTGCTCGCCGGTATGAATGACTTCTTAACCAAACCTGTCGGGATCACCGATCTGAGAGATATTCTTCTACGTTATAAACGGAGCGTATAACATTAAAGAAATACACCTGTCGCCTTGACAAGCTGCCAGCTGGCAGTGTAGTCTTGAATTGCGCAAATCTCCAGCGCAGGCCATGAAAAACCTGAACGTATTATGTGTGTTCGGGTTTTTCTTTGACGGGGTGCAAATGTCTGACATCAAGCCGCTCTTAAGTGACGTCGAACAGCTTGCTTCCCGGTTTGTTCTGGCCGATCTTTCGCTTCCTGCCGAATTTGATGCTATTCTCAAGGAAATATCCGGATTAAGATCTGATCCCCGAATGAAAACGCTGACGGATGTCAGCCGCATGATTGTTTCTGCCGTTGCTGCCGTCGGAATGTATAAAAAGACGGATATCAAAAAATGTGCGGATATTCTTTCCTGTTTGTTAAGTGCCTTGCAGCAGACGTTGGGGGCGCTGGATCAGGGTGGGGATGCCGCAGGTTTTGTCCAGACATTCAATGAAGATATAAAGCGGATTGTTGCAGGAGCCACGGCGACCAAGATTCGGGTGATTTCCGAATCCCAGGCCCGGGAAATTCCGGGGTTTATCGCCAGCACTTTAACTTCGCTGGATGATACCGAAAAAAGTCTTCTCATTCTCGAGAAAGAGCCGGAGAATAGTGCCAGGATCGATGAACTTTTCCGGGTTTTTCATACGGTCAAAGGTGAGGCCAATCTTTTAGGGTTCGCTCATGTTGCCTTGCTCGCCCATACCGCGGAAGATTTTCTCGGTCTTTTGCGGGACCGAACCCTTAAATCCGACGAACAGATAACCAGTGTTTTTCTTCAGGCTGTAGATGCACTCAGGCGGGCGCTGGCTCAATTGAAAGACAATCCTGCCTTTGATCCCGGCGCAGATATTTCTCCTGTTATCGAGAGCATAAATAAATTACGTTTGAACAGGCAGCCTGCTCAATTGCCTGTTTCAGTCGAACCTCCGCTACAGTCTCTGGCAGAGCATTGCCCAGAGGATGCTTTTGTTCCGCAAGTCCCCGTACTTGATCTTTCCAGTGGCGCAGACCTTTTTATTGAATTTGCGAATGAAGGCTTTGATCATCTGGCCAATTCCGAACGGTCGGTTCTTGTTCTGGAAACGGCCCCGGATGATAAGGAAGCGATCAATAATATTTTTCGCGCGTTTCATACGATCAAGGGTGCTGCGGCTTTTCTGGACTTGAGGGATATCCGGGTTTTTGCCCATGAAGCGGAAACCATGCTGGATATGGTTCGCAAGGATACTCTGGTTTTTGGCGGGCGCGTTGTGGAATTGACTCTGGCGTCGATCGATCTGTTAAGAAAGATGCTCGAATTGTTGCAGGAACAGGCTACAAATGGCGGTCAGCTGAAAAGTGCCTATGTCGATTGCGCAGAGCTGTTGGGATCGCTCAAAGAGGTTGTCAGCGGAAAGAAGCGGGAGCCTGTGGGCGAAATTCTTCTCAGGCAGGGGGCTGTCACTCAAACCGAACTGGCAGAGGCGCTTTTGGTGCAGAAAGAAATTGCTCCTGAAAAGAAAGTCGGGGAAATTCTTGTTGAGGCTCATGCGGCCAGTACCAAGCAGATTCAGAGTGCTCTTGAGGTGCAAAAATCCGGGACTTCTGTGGAAAACACGATCAAGATCCAGCTGGACAAACTGGATAGTCTCATTGACCTGGTTGGGGAATTGGTAATTTCCGAGACACAGGTTATCCAGAGTCCGTTTATTCTTTCTATTGAGGATCAGAAATTTCACAAGAATCTCGGCGAGCTCGACCGGATCACGCGGCGGCTGCAGCAGATTGCGATGGGCATGCGCCTGGTGCAGGTTGGCCCGACTTTCCAGAAAATGGTTCGCCTCGTAAGGGATCTTTCCAAAAAGCTGGGCAAGGAGATTGCTATCACACTCAGCGGCGAGGAGACCGAGATTGACAAGAATATGGTCGAGCTGGTCGGGGATCCTTTGATGCATATGGTGCGCAATTCGGTGGATCACGGCATAGAGTCCAGGGAGGCTCGTATTGCGGCCGGGAAGAACCCGGCAGGAAAGGTGCAATTGTCTGCCTACCATCGTGGGGGAAGCATTGTTATTGAGATCAAGGATGATGGCGGTGGCCTGCGTAAAGACAGAATTCTGGCCAAGGCAGTCGAGCGGGGGCTGGTCAAGCCCGGTGAGGAGCTTTCGGATAAAAGAATTTTTAATCTTATCTTCGAACCAGGTTTTTCGACGGCCGAGAAAGTGACGGATGTTTCCGGCCGTGGCGTGGGGATGGATGTTGTTAAAAAGAATATCGAGAAACTGCGTGGCCGGGTTGAGATTGAGTCGCAAGTCGGACAGGGTTCCACTTTCTTTATTTATCTTCCGATCACACTGGCGATTATCGAGGGGATTGTTGTTGAGGTGGGTAATGAAAAGTATATTCTGCCCATCAATTCGGTAATCGAATTTGTGAAGCCTGACGAGAAGTCTCTTACCCTGATCTATGGTCGGGGGGAGATGTACAGTGTTTACGGGAAAGTCTATCCTTTGATTCGTCTGGGCAAGCTGTTTGGTGTGCCCGGCGGACGTGAGCGTTTCGAGGATGCCACTGTTTGTATTATTGAATCCGAGTATGGACGGGCCTGCGTTTTGGTCGACGAATTGCTGGGTCAGCAGCAGGTAGTTATCAAGAGTCTGGGGGACAATCTGCGTAAAGTGCAGGGGGTTTCCGGTGCGGCGATTCTGGGTGACGGGCGGGTAGGTCTTATTCTGGATGTTAACGGACTGGTTTGTGCAGCGGCAAAATAGAGGAGCCTATGGTGCACGTTTTCCAGAAACCAATAGAACTTAAACCCGGAGAATATCGTTCTCTGGCCCGGTTGATCTATGACAAAAGCGGAATATCTTTGGGTGATCATAAGCAGGAGTTCATGAAAACGCGTTTGGGCAAGCGTTTGCGTGCGCTGGGTCTCGATACTTACGCGGAATATTTCAATTTTGTTTCCGAATCGCAGGATGATGGGGAGCTCATGCTCATGATCAATGCGATTTCGACCAATTTCACCTCGTTTTACAGAGAAAGACAGCATTTTGATTTTTTGACCGGACAGGCCTTGCCGGAAATCCTGCGGCGCAAGAATGCCGAGAAATCTACGCGTGTTCGTGCCTGGTGCGCGGCGGCATCTACCGGAGAAGAGCCGTATACCCTTGCTTTGACGCTCGCTGAATTTTTTAGCCGGATGCCGACCTTTGATGTCAAATTGCTGGCGACCGACATATCAACCAAGGTTCTGGCGCAGGCCATGGAAGGGGTTTATACATTTGATAAGGTCAAGACTGTTCCTCCGGCCCTTCTGGAGCGCTATTTTGACCGGACCCAGGTGGACAAGGAGTCTATGTATCAGGTCTCTGCGCGACTCAAGGCTATGATCACTTTCCGCCGGCTTAATCTGATGGAGGCTTCTTTTCCATTCAGAGGTCCGTTTGATTTTATTTCCTGCCGCAATGTCATGATTTATTTTGATCCGCCGACACAGGCGGCGGTCGTTGATAAATTGCTCCGGATGCTGCTACCCGGAGGATACCTTTTGATCGGTCACTCCGAGAATCTCCCGGCTACTTTCCGGACTAGGGTAGACGTTCTGGCGCCGGCGACTTACAGAAAGATAAGGTAGGCATGCAGAAAATAAAAGTGCTCATTGTAGATGATTCGGCAGTGGTTCGTTCAATCCTGAAAGACGGTCTGGGCAAGTGTCCGGATATCGAGATTGTGGACACCGCGCCGGATCCCTATATTGCCCGGGACAGGATTATTCAGCATTCGCCGGATGTGTTGACCTTGGATGTAGAAATGCCCCGCATGGATGGCGTTACGTTTCTTGAAAAACTGATGAAGAGTCATCCTATGCCTGTGATTATCCTGAGCACGTTGACGCCTGCCGGCTGTTCAACCGCCATGAGAGCACTGGAACTGGGGGCAATAGAGGTTATGCACAAGCCTTCTTTGGATGTCGCAACCAGGCTGAATGAAATGATTGAACAGTTGGCGAATGCCATTCGTGCCGGTTATGCGGCCAAGAGAAGGTTTGTCGGCGGGTATAAGCCGCTTTCGGCTACTGTCAGACGGGGTTCTCCTGTGAGTGCGTCCATGCTTAAAACCACCGACAGGGTTGTTGCTATCGGGGCCTCTACCGGAGGCACCGAGGCGTTACGGTTGCTCCTTCCGGCTCTTCCGGCAACGTTTCCCGGTGTGGTGCTGACACAGCATATGCCGGCGATTTTTACAAAGAGTTTTGCTGACAGTCTGGCCCGGGTTTGTGCCATGGATGTTCAGGAAGCAAAAGACGGGGATACGGTGCGATCCGGGCTGATTCTGATTGCTCCCGGAAATTATCATATGGTTCTACGTCGCAGTGGGGCCCGGTATTACGTGGAGATCAAGGAAGGCCCCATGGTTTTTTACCAGCGGCCATCCGTCGAGGTGCTTTTTGATTCAGTGGCCAAATATGCCGGTTCCAATGCCGTGGGGGTTATGTTGACGGGGATGGGTCGTGACGGGGCTATGGGGCTTAGGCATATGAGGGATGCCGGGGCGCATACCATCGCGCAGGATGAGGCAACATGCGTGGTTTATGGCATGCCCAGGGCGGCTGTCGAGGTGGGTGCGGTGGTGCAGAGTGTTGCTCTGGGGGATATCCCGGACATGCTTATACAGCATCTGGCAAAAGATTAGCGGGATTGAGGGGAATATGTGGAAAATTCTGATTGTTGATGACAGCCTGGCGGATCTGGAGCTTATGCGTGAAATGCTCAAGGGTGTTGCGCAAACCTATCTGGCTGTAAATGGTCGGGAGGCGGTTCAGGGGTACTTGTTTGCCCTGCAGCAGAACAAGCCTTTTGATCTGATGCTTCTGGACATGGTGATGCCGGAGATGGACGGGTGTGAGGTTCTTGCTCGTCTGCGTGAGATGGAAAAGAAGGCCGGGCTTCCATTCGGGCAGAATCTTCCGGTCATTATGGTAAGCGCCCATGAGAAACCTTTTATGAAAGAGTTTAATCGTACCTGCGACGATTATGAGCTTAAGCCAGTCGATCCTGTCAGGCTGCTGGAGAAGATTGAGTTGAAACTCAAGAGAAGGAGTTAAATCATATGTGGAAAATTCTTGTTGTGGATGACAATTTTACCAACCGGCAGTTGATAGTCGAGGTGCTGCGGGATGTGGCGCACTGTGATGCGGCTGTAAACGGGCGGGAAGCATTCGAGGCTTTTCGCATCTCGCTGGAGAAGAATAAGCCTTATGACATGATTCTGCTGGATATTGCAATGCCGGAACTGGATGGTCTTTCTCTTCTCGGAATTGTTCGTGAAGTTGAGAAAGCGGCGGGGATTTCTGTTGGTGAGGGCGTTCCGGTTATCATGGTAACCGCTTTTGACAAACCCTTTATGCAGGCGTTTAACGCAGGCTGTGATGATTATATTCTCAAACCGGTGGATCCAGGTCAATTGCTGCACAAGGTCAGCATGAGACTCAAAAGGAATAAATGAGTCAGCATGATGAAGTCATAACTCCCAGCGGTCTGGAGCGTGTTTTTCTGTTGCCAGGGGAGCTTTGCGTCTCGCGTGAGCCCATGTTTATGGCGACTCTTTTAGGCTCTTGTGTGGCGGTTTGCGTTTATAACCGTCACAACGGAGCGGCTGCCATGAATCATTTCTTGCGGGACCGGTTTCCCGGCGAATATGAGTCGCGGGGGAAATACGGAGACACATCGACGGAATATATCATCCGCAGCCTTTTTGCCATGGACGCGAGAGTCGAGCATTATGAGGCCAAGATATTCGGAGGGGGAGCGGTTGTCGGGCATTTGGGTGTCGGGGCCGGGATTGGGGATACGAATATTGTTGCCGCCAGGATGGTTCTCAAGAAGTTCGGCATTCCGATTGTGGAGAGTGATGTCGGCGGGAAGCATGGGCGCAAGGTGTATTTTAATACAGGCACTTTTGAGGTAACGATCCGGCCTATCGGAACCCAGCACAAGGATATTTCACATCGCAATATCCGCGTGCTTCTGGTGGATGATTGTCAGATCGCCCGCAAGATCGAGCGCAAACTTATTGAATCGGTGCCTGGTTTTGAGGTAGTGGGCGAAGCAGGGGATGCGTTTGAGGCACGCGACAAGATTCTGGAACTGGATCCGGATGTGGTCAGTCTTGACATTATCATGCCCAGAATGGATGGACTGGATTTTCTGGAAAAACTGATGAAATTCAGGCCGACTCCCGTTGTTATCTGTTCGACAATCGCCAAGGTCGATTCGCCGGTAGCCCGGCGAGCCAGAAAGTTGGGAGCGATTTGTGTGGTTGACAAGGAACTGCTTTATTCTCCGCTGGGACAGCAGGAAGTGCGCAGGGAATATATCCCGGCGCTCAAGACTGCCGCGACGACCCGGATGCAGAGGGAGTAGTTCAGGAGCCAAAGGAAGGCAGGACGCCGCAAAGCAAAATGGAATTATACAGCATATGATCGGTGTCCCGCCTCTGAAAGGGGGTGCAGTAAAAGCAAGTTAACTTTGTTTGACGTTTATTAAAGATAATCAAAGGAGGAGTGGATATGTGGAAGAATATGGGTTTAGCGGCAAAGCTGGGCTTGGGCTTTGGGCTGGTGGTTATCATCGCCATTGCGCTGGGAAGTCTGGCTGTGGTCAAGATGAAGGCCGTCGAGACGGATTCGACAAAGTTGTCCAAAGAGTACGCCCCGGAAGTCAGTATAGTCAGCGAGTTTGAGCGCAATGTCAGCGGTTTGATGTATGAGGTCAGGGGGTATGCCTTTACCGAAGATAGCTCTTATCTGGATAAGGCCACCAAGAGGTTGGCAGCGCTCAAGGAAGATCTGTCCAGGGCCAGGAAGCTTTCCGAGGAGGCCAAAAACCTTACAGCCCTTAAAGGCGCGGTTGAGAATGTCGAGAAGGAAGTTCAGGCCTATGAAGAGGCCATGAACAAAACCCGGGAGAGTATCGAAGCTGTTGAGCATATGAAGGCGGAGATGAACAAGAGTGCTGCTGAGTTTGTAAAAAGTTGCAATATTTATCTGGAATCCCAGAATAATAAGTTCGCACTGGCTATTGATACCGAAAGTGATGCTCCGGATGCAAAAAAGGCAGAATTGCACGAGAGGCTTTTCAAGGTGACAAAGATTAATGACATTATTGATCTTGGCAATGAAGTTCGTATCACGGCATGGAAGGCGGGAGCTTCTCGTGACGGGGCGATGATTAGTGAAGGTCTGCATAATTTTCCCAAAATGTATGGGGTCTGGGAAGAATTGATAAAGATCACCAGAACAAAAGAAGACACGGAGAACCTGAACAATGTCAAGGTTTCCGCACATGAATATGAGGAAGGAATGCAGGCATTGGCGGCTGACTGGGTCAAGTTGGCTGAATTAGGAAAACGCCGAACGGAGATCGGGATGTCTGTCCTCAAGGGGGCGGAAGAAATTGCTGTTGCAGGGATACAGAGTACGACCAAAATTGCGGAGAATGCGACTCAGTCATTGTCGGCCGCGTCTCTTACCATGATTATCGGGCTGATTATCGGCACTATTCTGGCGATTATTCTGGCTATTTTTATTACGCTGGGAATTACAACAGCAATTTCCAGGGTGGCCGCTTCTTTAAATGAAGGTTCGCAGCAGACCACTTCTGCGGCCAGCCAGGTTTCCGGTTCGGCCCAGCAACTGTCCCAGGGGGCAACGGAGCAGGCCAGCTCGCTTGAGGAAACATCGTCCGCACTTGATGAGATGGCATCCATGACCAAACAGAATGCTGATAATGCGGCCAAGGCCAATCAGATGGCCACAGAAGCCAAGCAGCACGCGGAAAAAGGTGATGTCGCGATGAAGGAGATGCAAAAGGCGATGATTGCCATCAGCGAGTCATCGGACAAAGTCGGCAAGATTATCAAGACGATTGAGGAAATATCGTTTCAGACTAATCTTCTGGCATTAAACGCGGCGGTCGAAGCGGCGCGTGCCGGCGAGCACGGCAAGGGCTTTGCGGTTGTTGCCGACGAGGTTCGTAATCTGGCCCAGCGGGCGTCAGTTGCGGCGAAAGATACCCAGCAGCTTATTGAAGACAGCTCAACCCGCACCAAGGAAGGAACCGAGATTGCCAAGAAAGCCGGCGATGCTCTGGTGCAGATTTCGGATGCTGCCAAGAAGGTGGCTGATGTGGTGCACGAGATCGCGGTGGCCAGCAAAGAGCAGGCTGAAGGCATTAACCAGGTGACACATGCGGTCAGCCAGATGGATCAGGTGACCCAGCAGAATGCGGCCAGTGCCGAAGAAAGCGCTGCAGCAGCGGAAGAGTTGTCCAGCCAGGCGGAGAATCTTAAGGACATGGTTGGGGAATTGCAGCAGATTGTAGGTGGTTCCAGTGCTTCAGCGGCGGCGGCTTTCAAGGCGGTTCATGCGGTTGAGAAGAAAAGAACTGTTGCTTCAGCGGCGCCGAAACTTGCCAAAGCAGAACACAAAGATGCTCGGGCATCGTCGAAAGGGAGCAAGGTTCTCAAGCCTGAGGAAGTCATTCCTCTGGATGACAAAGAGGGGTTCAAGGATTTCTGATCTGTGAGAAATTCTCGCAGAGGATACTTCAGGAGGAGCTGATTATGGCGATCACACAAAGCACGCAAGGCAATTGTCTTGCCAAGGAAGGCAAATACCTCACATTTGCCCTAGGAAAAGAGGACTACGGGCTTGAAATTCTCAAGGTCCGGGAGATCATCGGCATGATGAATATTACAGCCGTCCCTCAGGTCCCGGGGTATGTCAAAGGGGTTATTAATTTGCGCGGGAAAGTTATTCCTGTCATCGACCTTCGTCTCAAGTTCGGGATGAAGGAGATCGATACCACCGTTGAGACCTGTATTATTGTTATTAACCTCAATGAGGTCCTTATCGGCATTATCATTGATAAGGTGAAGGAAGTTCTGGATATCAAGCAGGAGAATATCGAACCGGCTCCGAATCTTGGTTCGGGTATTCACACGGACTACATTCTGGGTATCGGCAAGGTCAATGAAACAGTCAAGATCCTTTTGAATATCGAGAAGGTTCTTGGTGAAGATTTGACCATGCCTGCCCAGGCTTAGGTCTTGTGAATCAGGGGGTGTGCGGGAAGTCTCTGTGCCGGTTAAGGCGTACAGGGGCTTCCCGTCTTTATTTGTTACTCCGGCAGGGCTATTCCTGGGCAGATGCCAGGCGACTGGATCAAGTTTCGATAAAAATCAGGTCGTGACAGGGATAATCCTTTATAATGGCTTTTATGGCAAACCACGCTCATAATTCTTCCTGTAGTCACGCTTCCGGATCTTCACATAGTCACCAGCATCATCATTTTCACGGAGGCAGAGCCTTCGGAATTGCCATTGTGCTTAATGTCGCTTTTGTGGTGATGGAATTTATGTACGGGTTTATGGCGCACTCGATGGCTCTGGTTGCTGACGCTGGTCATAATCTGTCCGATGTCTTTGCCCTGGTTCTGGCTTCGTGGGCCGCGTTCCTGATGCGCAGGCCGCCGGATCAGCGTTACACATACGGGCTGCGCGGTTCCAGTATTCTGGCGGCTCTGGTGAATGCCGGGCTTTTACTGGTGGCTTGTGGAGCTATCGCCTGGGAGGCCTTGCGTCGTCTTGTTGTTCCGGTCAGTGTTGATGGTGTTACGGTTTCTTTGGTGGCCGGAGTTGGGATTCTGGTGAACAGTTTTTCGGCCTGGCTTTTCTTTGCCGGCAGTAAGGAGGATCTTAATGTCCGGGGAGCTTTTCTGCATATGTTGGCTGACGCGGTGATTTCTTTGGGGGTTGTAGTCAGCGGGGTTGTTATATTATTTACAGGATGGGACTGGCTCGATCCTTTTGTCAGTTTGGCGGTGGTCATGGTTATTCTCTGGGGGTCGTGGGGGTTGTTACGCGACTCGCTGAATCTTGCGTTACATGCGGTTCCTGCGCATATTGACATTACTGCTGTCCAGGAATTTCTATGCTCTTTACCTGGTGTTGTGGATGTTCATGATTTGCATATCTGGGGAATGAGCACCCGGGAAAGTGCTCTTACTGTTCATCTGGTTCTGAAGGATGGACATCCAGGGCAGGCTTTTATTAATAAAGCAAGTCAGCAGCTGCAAGACAGGTTTTCTATTCATCATTCTACCCTGCAGATTGAGCTGGGAGACGTGGAACATGGGTGTAATCTGCGTGGTTAAGAAGAATCGTTAATAAGATTGTTTGTCCAATTGGTTGACATGTCAACTAATTAGTGTTAGTCTTTGGGCAGAAAAGGAGGGTGTTTATGGATGATTTGCAGGCTTTTGGAATAGAGGCAGGGAAAGGCAAGTATCACGAGGAAGCTTTTTACGGGTTGTTGCTGGTATATACCGTTATTTTTGACCGGATGTCCCGGTATCTGGACAGGTTTGGACTGACTCCGGCTAAAATGAATGTGCTTATGGTTATCAAGCATCAGGGTGGAGAACAGGGGTTAAGTCAGAGAGAAATCGGCCGGCGTTTAATGGTGACTCCTTCCAATATGACCCGGCTTCTGGACAAGCTTGAGAGAGAAAAACTGATTGAACGCAGCGGACGACTTGGGGATAAACGTGTCAAGGTCGTACGGGTGTCTTCCAAAGGCTCCCAGGCTCTGGATCAAGCCTGGCCCGGTTATATGCAGACCATGAAGAGCGTGACCGACACGCTTTCGCTGCCGGAACAAAAAACAGTATCTGCTCTTTTGCTGAAATGGTTCAGAGCCCTGAATTGAAAGGATGTTTATGCAAAAGGATTGCACGTCGTTATCTTTTCGCGGTTTGCTGGCGGCCCAGTTTGCGGGGGCACTCACGGATAGTCTGCTGAAAGTGGTGGTTTCTTTATATGCTGTCCAGGTTTTGCTTTCGCCCGATGGCGCCGCGCGGGCAGTCAGTATTGTCGGTGTTTTGTATATCCTGCCTTTTATGCTGCTGGCCCCTTTAGCCGGGTATCTGGCTGACCGGTTTCCTAAACGCTCGGTGATTATTCTTATGGGGACGCTCAAGGTGTTTTTGGCATTGTTATCTGCCTGGGCGCTGTGGACGGGGCATTTGTGGTTCCTCTGCGGAGTGTTGTTTCTTTTTATGGTGGACAGTGCGTTGTTTAGCCCTGCCAAATTCGGTGCTTTGCCGGAAATGCTGACCGAAGAGGAACTGTCCAGGGGAAATGGTTACATACAGTTGTGCACCTTTCTGGGGATTATTCTTGGAACGGCTCTGGGCGGTGTGCTTTTCAGGTTCTTTAACGACCGGCTTTATTTTATCGGACTGCTGATGAGTCTGCTGGCCGTGGGCGGTCTTTGGGCCAGTTTTGCCATTCGTTGTGAAAAGCAGCCAGCCGATCAGCGTTCGCCCGGATTTTTTTCCGGCACCTGGAGTGCCTGGAAAGGTATACGCGCAGACCGGGGGCTTTTTTTGAGTATGCTGGCGCTGGCATTTTTCAATTTTCTGGGGGCGGCGTTCCAGATGAATATTCTGGTTTATGGGGCGCATGTTCTGGCGGTTGACCAGCTGCATATAAGTATTCTGCTTGTGGCTGTTTCTCTCGGGATTGCGGCAGGAAGTGTCCTGGCCGGGGCAGCTTCCGAAGGAAAGGTGGAGCTGGGGCTGGTGCCCTTAGGGGGCGCAGGCATAACCCTCATGTCCTTTTTATTGGGTTTCGGCGGTAATTTTTATCCTGCATTGCTTAAGCTTTTTATTTTGGGCCTATGCGCCGGATTTTATACCGTTCCGCTGAATGCTTTCTTTCAGCGCTGGAGTCCGGCCCGGGAGCGCGGACAGTATCTTTCGGTGCTTAATATTTTTTCTTCAGGAGCGTCTCTGGTAGCTGGTGTGTTTCTCTGGTATGTGGCAGGTCAACTGGCGGTGGGGGCTGACAGGATTTTCTGGATTGTGGGGGCCTTGTCCGCGTGTGCGTCACTCTACATCGTTGTCATCCTGCCTGTAGCACTGGTCCGGCTGGTCAACTGGCTCCTGGCGCATTCGGTCTATAAACTGCGTGTGCTTAACAGCAGTCATGTCCCCGACGAAGGGGGCGCCCTTTTAATTTGTAATCATATCTCCTACGTAGATGCCATTCTTATTCTTGCGGCGTTGAAACGTCCGGTTCGCTTTATCATGTACCGCAAGATGTACGACTTGCCTTTAGTTAATTTCTTCTGTCGGGTTCTCAAGGTCATTCCCATTGATCGTGCCGAGGGGCCCAAATCGCTGATACGCGCTTTGGGTGAAGCCAGAAAGGCGATTGAGTCAGGGGAGCTGGTTTGTATTTTTCCGGAAGGCAGGCTGACGCGGACAGGAAATATGCTGCCTTTCAGCAAGGGGTTTGAACATATTATGAAGGGTCTTTCTGCTCCTGTTGTTCCTTTGTATCTCGATAACATCTGGGGGAGTATTTACACCTTTGCCAAGGGGCGGTATTTCTGGAAGTGGCCGCGCTTGACGTTGTATCCGGTTTCGGTTGTTTTCGGAAAACCGTTGCCTGCCGCCTCCCGCGTGCACGAGGTGCGACTGGCTGTACAGGAACTTGGTGCAGAAGCCAGTATTTTGCGTGGAGCCTGGCGCAAAAAATTGCACCTGGCGTTTATTGATGAGGTCAAGCGACACCCTCTGCGCATGTGCATGACGGATTCGACAGGTTTGAAACTGGGCTATCCCGGTGCTTTTGCAGCGGCCGCAGCCGTTTCAAAAGCGTTGTTTCCTGCCGGACGGCGTCCGATGGAAACCAATGAAATGGTGGGAGTTCTGCTTCCGTCCTCCTGCATGGCGGCTGTGAGCAATATTGCGGTAGCTTTTGCCGGAAAGGTTCCGGTTAATCTGAATTTCACTCTGTCCGGTGAAGCCTTTGATTCCTGTATCCGGCAGTGCAATATGCGCACGATTATTACTTCACGGGCATTCTTGCAGAAAACCGGCATTCCCGCCCGGGAGCAAATGGTTTATCTGGAAGACCTGGCGGCACAGTGTGCCCCGATCAGGTCAGTCTGGTATTTCCTCGCGGCCCTGATTCTCCCGGGGCGGTTGTTGAGCGCTCTTTTTGTGCGTGGTGACAAGCTGAATGTGGATGATACGGCAACTGTCATATTTTCCAGCGGATCGACGGGAGAGCCCAAAGGCGTTCTTCTGACCCATGCCAATATCTTTTCCAATATTGAGGGTTTTTATCAGGTTTTTAATATTCGCAAGGATGATGTCGTGGTGGCGGCTTTGCCGTTTTTTCATTCCTTCGGTTTTACAGCCACTATGTGTTTTCCTCTTGGTACAGCGGTGGGGGTTGTTTATCATACCAATCCGTTGGATGCGGGGACTATCGGACGGCTGACGGAAAAATTAAAAGGGACTATCCTTATGGGGACTCCTACGTTCCTTTCGGCTTATCTGAAAAAATGCACCAGGGAACAGTTTTCTTCTGTACGCATGGCGGTTGTGGGGGCCGAAAAGCTCAAACAACCTCTGGCGGATGCTTTTCGGGAAAAGTTCGGGGTTACTCCGTTTGAGGGGTACGGCGCCACCGAACTGTCTCCGATTGTTACAGTCGGGTTTCCTGACTATGCCAGCGAGGATGATATGGAGCGTCAGACTGGATATAAATTCGGGAAAGTCGGCCATCCGATTCCTGGTGTGGCTGTAAAAGTGGTCGATCCGGATACGTTTGAACTCAAGGGTGTCGATGAGGAAGGTCTGCTTCTGGTCAAGGGCGCCAATGTCATGAAAGGTTATCTGAACAATCCTGCCAAAACCGCGGAAGTCGTCAGGGACGGGTGGTATCTGACCGGAGATATCGCCATCATTGACGCCGACGGGTTTATTCGTATTACCGACCGGTTGAGCCGTTTCAGCAAGATTGGCGGCGAAATGGTGCCGCACATCAAGGTCGAGGAGAATATTATGGAGATTCTGGGTGTTGTCGACACGGTTCTTGCCGTGACGTCAGTGCCTGATGAAAAAAAAGGCGAGCGGCTGATTGTCTTGCATTCGGTTGATCTGGATGCCGAGGCGGTTTGTGAATCTCTCAGAGCCAGGGGGATGCCTAATCTGTGGATTCCCGCAAAATCGGCCTTCTTTCGGGTGGAGGGCATTCCTTTTTTGGGCACCGGCAAGATCGATCTGAAACGGGTGAAAGTCATGGCCATTGAGCTTGCCAAGGAGGGCGTATGTTGATATGGATATGGGTTGTATCTCTTTTAGTGTCGATTTATCTGGCTGATCAGAAAAAGCGTTCCATTGGCGGCTTCTTTTTTCTGGCTTTGCTGACAGGTCCTCTGACGGTCATTCTTCTTCTTTTACTTCCTTCCACGGGCAGTCATTCCTGTCTTCCGGAACAGAGCGTATCTTCTTTGGATGAGGCCAGGCGTCAGCTTCGGGAGGTGAAGGTTTCCTTGTCTTTACTCGAGAAGAAGACCGGAAAGCTGGAAGAGTTTATTGCGGGGCTTTCGCCGGCCCAGCCTGCGCCAGTAATTAGTGAGGTGCAGTTGCCGTCCAGACCAGACCCGGAGCCTGAGCCTGAGCTTGAGCCCGGGCCGCAATTCGCATCAGCCGCTTTACCTCGACCGCAAACGGATATGGAGATGGACTTCGCGCGAAACTGGCTGAACAAGATCGGTATCTCGGCACTTGTTCTTGGAGTCGCTTTTCTGATCACCTATTCGTTTGCATATATCGGCCCGATTCTGAAGATTTTGTCCGGTTATGCTGTTGCCGGAGTTCTTTTCTTTACCGGCTTTCGTCTGGAACAAAAGGATCAATTCAGAAATTACGGACGGGTTCTTCTCGGTGGAGCGTGGGGGTTGGTCTATTTTACCACTTACGCGATGCATCACTTTGAAGCGTCCCGGATCATTGCCAGCCAGGGGATTGATCTTCTCCTGCTGGCGCTGGTGGTCAGCGGTATGATGCTGCATGTGCTGCGGCATAAATCGCAGGTGCTGGTGTCGGTGGTGCTTTGTGTGGCGTATTTGACCCTTGGTATCGGTGAGGTAAGCGGTTTTACGGTTATCAGTCTTCTTCTCCTGGCGGGACTGGTGTTGTTTTTTGTTTACAGGTTCCGCTGGGTTGAAATACTGTCTTTGGGCATTTTACTTACCTATACCGCCCATTACTTATGGCTTATGCCAGGGTTGGACCCCGCGTTCGGCAGTGGTTTTCTGCGAATGGCTGAACAGTCGCTGTATCCTGATCTTGTCAGCCTGGTCTTTCTTTCTTGTTACTGGCTTGTTTTTTTGGTCGGGACGCATCTGGTCAGAGAGGTCGATGATCAACAGGTTAAGAAATTAGCCGCGACGAATTTGTGGAATGCCGGTCTTTATGGGGTCTTGGCGTATCCTTTGATCATGCGGCTGTTTTTCAGCCAGCGTTATGTGTTGGTGGGTGTTGTTGGTGTCGTTTATCTGGTCTGTGCCGGAATGATGAAGAAGCTGGGTCGGGAAAAACTTTATCTTGCCGATCTGATTTGCGGTGTTTTTGCCCTTACGGTCACGGCAGCATTGAAATTTACCCCGGTGACCGGAATGATTGTCTGGATCATCGAGATTCCTTTTCTTATTTTTGTCGCTCGAACGCAGAACGAGCGTCTTTACCGTGTTATGGGGTATGTTTTGGCGGTGGCTGTTGCGTTAAGGTTATGCTTTTTTGAAACACCCATGTCGTTTAACTTTCTTGGGTTCTGGTGGCCTTGGTACAGTTTTATGTCTATATGGGCGGGGATATCGGCAGGGGTATCATTTTGTTTGACCCGGTATCTGAAGAAAGAGGGCAAGGCCGGGCAGCTTGACCGTCTTTTTGATCATTTCTTTTCGTTCGCAGCGTGTTGGCATTTTGTATTTGCCTTGTGGCCGCTGGTTAAGCAGCCGTGGATTGCTTTGTCCTTGTCCGTACAGGGGCTTGTTTTTCTTGCACTGAGCCTGGGTTTGGGTCTAAGGCGGTTTCGGGTGTATGCGGCAGCGCTTCTGGCTGTTGCGGGAACGCTGTTTGTTCTTGATTCGATTTATATTGTTAATCCTTTTTTGCGCAGTCTCGTTGTGATGGTTAATGTGTTGCCGTTTTTTATTTTTTATTATACTGTCCGCTGGACTGCCCGGCTGCGTACGGCGGAGCTGTTTTTCTGGCATGAGGCAGGGCTGGCTTTGGCGTCGGGCCTTGTTTTGCTTGTTGTGGCTATTCATCAGTATTTGCCCCGGCAGTGGGGTTCGTTGGGACTTGGTTTTGCCAGTGTTGTTCTTTTGCTGGCGGGTCTTTTTTCCGGTAGCAAGACCGAGCGAATGGGGGGCATGGTTTTGCTTGCGTTGACGCTGGGCCGGGTTGTTTTTGTCGACCTTTCCGGCCTGGATCTGCTTTTCAAAATTATTACCCTGATGGCTCTGGGGATCTTGTTTCTGGGAGTCTCTTATGTTTATACGCGCTTTGGTTGCGATTCCGGCAAGCCTCTGGTATAAAGAGAAAAACGGAGTGTCTATGAAAAGAATATATTGTTTTGTTATTTTGATGATTTTTCCTGCTCTTGTGTCTGCTGAAGTTGTAACCCTCAAGTCAGGAGTGGTTATAGAAGGCAAGATCAATGAAAGGTCTGCAGATTATATCAAGATTGATTCCAGAGGCGAAGATGTGACCTACTTTGCCGATGAAATAGCTTCTATTGAGGGAGACGTCGCTAAGGATGATGCCGGTGTCAGCCAGGAAAGCGCTGCGGATGAGCTGATTTCCGAAGTCTTGTCGGTCTCCGGACTTAAAGAGCAGATTGCGCAGTACCCGGGCATTGTCAAGCAGTCTGTGGAGAAAGCCGGGGAGGGCAAGAATCCTGAAGTCTACGGGTTGGTCAGCAAGGTTATTCTGGAGAACTTCAGTGCAGAAACTATTTATCGGGAAGTGTTGAACAAAGTGCGGGAACGCTACAACAAAAATAACCTTACGCTCATGCGGGATTTCTTTAAATCTCCGCTGGCTTCAAAGATTGTCGCAATGGAGCTTGCGGCCGGAGGCCCAGAACACATTGAGGAATTGCAGAGCTATGCCCGGAGCCTTGAGAACAATCCGCCGATTTCGGCGCGGCTGGAGGCGGTCAAAAGACTTTCTGCTGCTGCCAAAGTTTCAGATATGTCAGTCGCTGTAGCTCTGGAGCTGGGTTTTGCTGTTATAAAGGCGATCAATGCCTCTGACATTGTGACGCCGGACAAGAAACAGGACCAGGCTGGACTGGACAATATCAAGAACCAGATGCGGGAACAACTGGTCGAGTCTGTGGGTGGTTCTGCAATAGTGTCCTTGTTGTATATGTACCGTTCTCTCCCTGACGAAGAGCTTGAGCAGTATACGGTTTTTTATGAGTCGCCTGTCGGCCGGTGGTTTGTGAATATTCTGGAGCAAGCTTATATGGAGGCTTTTGCCGTGATCGCTGAACGAACGGCAGAGAGTATGGTGGATGTGGTCAAGAATGCACGCCTGATACGATGAGAACACTGGTCATCGGAGATATTCACGGAACCTTCAGGGCGCTTTTGCAGTGCCTGGAACGTTCCGGCTTCGACCGGGCGGTTGACCGCCTGGTTGTTCTGGGGGATGTGTGTGATGTTTATCCCGATACCCGCGCCTGCATCGACGAACTGCTTGCTTTACCTCGTTGCGAGATGGTGATTGGCAATCATGATTTGATGACTCTTGACTGGGCCCTGCGCGGGCACGGGACATCGGTATGGCTGGAGCAGGGTGGTGCGGCCACTCTGGAATCGTATGCCGGGGGCCCTATGCCGGTGGCACACACGGATTTTCTTAACCGGGCGCATTCCTGGCTGGAACTGGAAGGGCGGGTCTTTGTGCATGGCGGCTTTGATCCGGCGCTGCCTTTAAAAAATCAGAGTGTACGGACTCTGGCCTGGGATCGCAGTCTTTTGCTGGAAGCCGCGGCAGCAAGTTCTGCCGGCGAAGGGGGGCGTATCGGCAGCTATCGCGAAATTTTTGTAGGCCACACGCCCACCCAGCGTTTCGGGTCGGATGTGCCTGTGCGTTTTCTGAATATCTGGGATATGGATACCGGCGCTGGCTGGAGAGGACGGCTTTCGATTATGGATGTCGAGACTCGTCAGGTCTGGCAGTCGGATCCGGTGACTGTGCTTTACAGTGGTGGTGGGGTCAGAAAAGGAGACAAGGCATGATAAAAATCGTGACCATTGTGGTCAGTCTGATTTTTCTGGGGTTGCTGATTTTTTTCGGTACAGCCGAGCATTTGTTTCGTCAAAGCATGGCCAAGGGTGACGTTCAGCTGATCCGTCAGGCGCAGCGCCTTAATCCTTTTTCTTCGCGTTATGCCTATCACGAATATCGACTGACCGGGGATATTGATGCCTTGCGCCGGGCCATCATCCTCGAACCAACCAGGCCGGCGTATCACATGTATTACGGTCTGGCTCAGTTCAAGCTGCTCAAGCGTACCCGTCAGACAGACCGTGAAGGTCTCAAAGAAATTTGTCTTGCCGCAGAGCTTAAGCCCAACAGCCGGCAGTATCAGAAAACCTGCGAACAGTTTCGTAAAGCGCTTGGACAATAAATTACAAGGGGACAAAATGAAGAATTCCGTAAGATGGGGAGCGACAGTTTTGCTGGTATTGTGTTTGACTTTTCCTGCGCCGCTAACTTTTGCCCGGGAACGCTCGGCCTCGGGCACTTACAGTGGTCGTCGTGGCAGTGGAACAGTTGAAAAGAATGTCAGCAGAAACAAAGGGAGTTCTGCAAAAACAACGACTTGGCAGAATGAGCGTGGCGAAGGCAGTAGTGAATCCAGCCGGAGCTGGAACAAGGAAACAAAAACAGGAACGTATTCTTCCAGGGCAACAGGTGCCGGCGGCAGGACGGTTTCTTCCGAAGGAACGTTTTCAAGAAATGAAGATGGTTCATTGTCCCAGCAGGGGGCTGTCACTGGAAGCAAGGGTAAGACAGCAGATGTCAGCCGCACGGTAAGCAAAAATGAAGATGGCAGCCGGGATGTCCAGGCGGTTTATACCGATGAGAGCGGCAAGAGCTCGACCGTCAGTTCGACAGTCAGTCATCAGAACGGAGAGATTGTTGCCGATCGCACGCTGACCGGACAGGACGGAAATACCTGGACTCAGCATTCCGAGGTTGCCAAAGAGGGCGATACTGTTTCTCGGGAGGTCACCAATAGCAACCCTGAAGGAGAGGCACATTCTTATAATCAAAGTTTCACTTTTGGAGAGCCTGCAGAAACGGAGGTCCCTGCGAATGAATAAATGAGGTGGCAGGCGCTTGACTTTTTTTTTGTGTCAGGTATTGTATTGCAAGCATGTAAATGACTCTAACTGCAATATAATAATTAATTATGCCAAACGATGATAAAGAACGAAAGAATAAACACATGCTTGATTCTTTTCTACTTTCATTCTCTCCGCGCCTGTTTTTTAAGAAATCTGTTGCTGCTGTAACTCTTCTTTTTTTCATATTTGACTCTTCCGTTGCCTGGACGCAGGGGGGCTTTATTGCTGCCCTTCCTGGCCCGGGGGATATGCTGGCGGTTTCCGAAAGTTATGTTCCTCCTTTAGTCAGAGGGCTTATAGTCGATCCCGCTCGTCCGCTGGATTTTCGTTTTATTGTTGATTCGGGAAATGGAATTCCCGCCCGCGGGGAAATCGCAGAGCAAAGCCAGCGCATGGCCAGGTATTTCTTGGCGGTTGTTACCGTTCCTGAAAACCAGTTGTGGGTTAACCTCTCGCCGTTTGAAAAAGACCGGATTGTCGAAGGACAGCTGGGTGAAACTGTTCTTGGCCGCGATATGCTGGCGCAGGATTATGTGCTCAAACAGCTGGCGGCTTCGCTGGTGTATCCCGACAAGGGGCTGGGCAAGTCTTTCTGGAAAGAAATCTACTCTGTGGCGCATAGCCGTTTTGGAACAACTGATATCCCGGTAGATGTTTTTAACAAGATATGGATCATGCCGGATCGGGCCGAAATTTACGAAAAAGATAATCTTGTTTATGTGACCGGCGCCCGGCTCAAGGTCATGCTTGACCGTGACCGCACCGCTTCTGCCGGGAATGTCGATCAGCAGCAGGAGAATGTTAACGAAGCCCTGGTTCGGGATATTATGCGTTCTGTGATCCTTCCGGTTATCGAAAAAGAGGTCAATGAAGGAAAAAATTTTGCCGTGACCAGGCAGATTTATCATGCGGCTATCCTGGGCAAATGGTACCGTGAGCAGATCCGGGAAACCCTTGTTGCCCGGAAATACGCCGGACAAAACAAGGTGGCGGGGGTTACTGCACCGGAGCCGGGGGTCAAGGAAGATATTTATCAGCGTTATATCCAGGCGTATAAAAAAGGTATCTTTGATTTCATCCGGGAAGAACCGGGGCCTGATGGAGAAGTTATTCCCAGGAAGTATTTCGCCGGTGGGATGCAGTTTGGACAGATCCCTGTAACGCGTGCGGATGCTGCGCAAATTTCTCAAACAGAACAAGGTCAGGTGTTTGCCGTGGACTGGGCGGCGAGTCCTGCGCAGTCTGCCAAAGCCGAAGCGCCTGTCTGGTGGAAGCAGGAAAACAGGCAGTATATTGTTGAAGAAGTGGCTGTTTCGGCTTTGCGTCGCCAACAGGGCGATCCGGGAATTGGCAAATTCTCGGATATTCCCTTATATTATCGTGAGACCGCCATACCGCAGGGTGTTTCTGTAATGCAGCTGATGCCGTTTTATTCTATTCGTCACGAAAGTCCGTATGCTCCCGAATATCTATATGCGCTAAACGAAGATCTGGTTGACTGGGAACTTTTTATACGGGAAATGTCCGAGGATGATCAGGATGCACAGGCTATTCTTGCTTCCGTCAAAGATCTCCTTGAAGCTCCTGCCGGGACTTCTGCCGAGATCGATTTTCCTTCTGTCCGGGAGCGTAATGCCGCTTTGTCCTTGCAGGTCTGGAGGCTTTTTTCGTCCAGGCATCTGGGTAAGGATACTTCGCTTGCCAAAGATTTTTTGGAGAAGACTCAAACGGATCCGAATCTGTCGGTGAAGCTGCAAACCTTTGCCCGCTGGAAAGCTGAAAGAGAGTCGGGTGACAGGCAGTCGAATATCCAGCAGCATCTTTTCCGGCAGTGGATTGCCTTTCGTCAGTTCAGGAAAGCAGTTGATCAGGTTCATGCCGAGGGCGGCAAGCTGTTGTTTGATATTCCGTTCTTTCGCGGAAAAGACAGTGTTGATATTACAGCCTCTCCGGAATATTTTCGCGGGCTTGAGGAGGGGTTAAGCCCGGGCTTGTCTTTCCTTCCGGTGGTATGGGGTGATCTGGCGTTGTGGAATTGGGATAAACTTAAAGAAGACAAATTCAGGTTGATCACCGATCCGATGCAATTCTGGCTGGACTTCGGTTTCGACGGCGCCAGGATTGATGCTTTGCATTTTGCTTATAATATCGGACAGGATAATCTTGAGGCTGAACCCGGTGACGCCCTTGTGGCTGCGGTTGCAAAGATCTTTAATGACCGTCAGGCCTTTGTTGTTGCCGAGGCCTTCAACAATACATTTTATGATATACAACGTCATGGCATTGTGCCAATGGACGGTCTTTACAAACGTATATCGACTCACGATGATCCGCGTAACTATCATGCAAATTCGGTGGCGTTTATTCGCAAGGTTCAGACTGCCAAGCGTGAACTGGACAGCCTGACTGCGGGCCGTTCGTCTTTTCTTGCGCTGGCCATGGGAGATATTCACGGAGATAAGCAGCCGCTCAAAAAAGAAGCTGATGGTCACTCCACCTGGCGTTACCGTATTCCTTTGCCCGGTGATCAGGATTATTTTTCGCGGACAAGGTTCAAGGCTTCGGATTTGTTTCGTTTGCATGAACTTCTGCCTGATTTGCATCGGGGGGGGTATTTCAGCCTGGAAGGGGCTTCAGTCGAGGTGCGTGCGGCGCTTCGGGGTGTCCTGGCCATGACCGCCGACTCCTTTGTCCAGCACGTCGAGCGCAATGGGAAGCCTGTTGTCGAGATATGGGCTGCGGGGCGTCCCAGTGAATGGTTTCTGGAGCAGTGGGGGAGGGATACCTTCATTTCCTTGCCAGGTATTCTGCTTGCAACCGGGCGTTTTGAAGAAGCGCGCGCGGTCATTCGCAGTTTTGCTTCATTCATGAAAGACGGACTGATCCCCAACCGTATTCCAGATTCCCGTCATCCGGAGTGGAACGAGTACAATACTGTTGACGGCCCGATGTGGTTTATCCAGGCGGTCAAAAAGTACGTTGAATACTCCGGGGATCAGGCTTTTGCCCTGGAAATGTTTCCGGTTGTCCGTGCTATTCTGACGGCCTACGAAAAAGGCGTCGGATATGACCGTTCCAAACATATTAACGCTTTTCCTGCAAATAATTATAACCGCATTTACATGGATCCCTCGGATGCCCTGATTTCTAGCCCATCACAGGCCACCTGGATGGATGCCGATCCGAATGCACAGGGGCCGGTCACGCCGCGCAATGGAAAAGCTGTCGAGATCAATGCTTTGTGGTATGCGAATCTCAGGTATCTGGTGCGTCTTCTCTCGGAGGTGGGCGGGCAATTGACCGAGCAAATGAAAGTTTCGATGAATATCGAAGATGTTGAGGTTGAAGCCTCAAGGCTGCAGGCTTTGTTGCTCAAGGTCAAGAGCAGTTTTAACAAGAAGTTCTGGAATGATCGTCCGGTTTCTGCAGATGTTGATGAGCCTGAGAATTTACTTTTTGATGTGATCGAGGGGGATTCACATGGTGGCGCCGTGCGGCCCAACATGATTTTTGCGGTCAGTCATGGTGAGGATTTGCTTTCTTTTGAAAGACAAAAGCAGGTCGTGGATGCGGTGACTCGAAGGCTTCTTACCGACAAGGGGCTGCGTACGCTGGACCCCAGGGATTCCCATTACAGGCCGCGTTATGACACATCTTTTCAGCCTTCTCCCGGACATCCTGATTTCCATTGGCATAAAGATTATGCGTATCATCAGGGGACGGTTTGGCCATGGCTTATTGGTGGGTATGTTGATGCTTTGGCCAAGGTTTTGCGCGCGCAAAACAGGCCGGATGAAGATATAAAAAGAGAAATCTCGGCGGTGCTTGATCCGCTGGTGCGGGATTTCCTGGCAACAGGGTCGATTGCGGAAGTTTATGATGCCGAACCTAGGGAAAATGGCCAGCGTTCTGCGGGCGGGACGCCTTCCCAGGCCTGGAGTGTTTCGGAAGTGTTCCGTGTTCTTATGGAATACGGTATTCTTCCGGGAGGCATTGTTCAGGCTATTCCCGACGGGGTAGACCAGGCGCAGGAGCCTGTTGGCGGTATTGACATCAAGGATATCGTCCTGTCCGGTCAGCGCAACCCAGGCCGGGTTTCCTTCAGTTTTGATGCTTTGCAGAGCGCCTTCCGGGGCGATTTTTATGGGCTTTCTCCCGTCATTCTTGAAGTGACTCCGGTCGCGCGGCTTTCAGTTGTTTTGGGCTTGACTCCAAACTAACCCTTACCTGCAGCATCGTTGACCAGTGTTTTTGCAAAAACTTGCATTTATTGCCATAATTGACTTTTTATGACAATTCTGCTAGAATCTTTCGAATCAAATAAATTATAGAATAGCAGAGAGTCTTTATCGGCTTCTCTGTCCTGGTTGTTTAATCCGGTCCGGGCCCGACACGCGAGGGGCGGATTTTACTCTGTAAGAAAAGGACTGTTCATGTTACGACGTATTGTTGCCTGTTTTGTTTTGTTATGTTTTGTTTCCACAACTTTTCTTCCTTCCGCGGCTTTTGCTCAGCTGACAGGAACGCCTGCTGTTTCGCCCGGCATGATCATTCCGACGGATCGCCCTGCGGTTCTTAAAGGGATTGTTATTGATGCCAAAGATCCCTTCAAACTGGATTTTATTGTTCAAAGCGGAGATGTTAGCCTGGATGATGCGCAAAAACAGGAGCAATACAGCCGTTTGATCAGATATTTTCTGGCTTCGGTCACAGTGCCCGACACGGATCAGTGGGTGAACCTTTCTCCTTTCGAAAAAGACCGCATTATTGCCGACAACTTTGGTCAGACCGAGATGGGGCGTGATTTGCTGGTACAGGATTACCTGCTCAAGCAGGCGGCTTCTTCTTTAAGTAATCCTTCCACCGAGCTGGGTAAAAAATTCTGGGAAAAAATTTACGAGCGGGCTTACCGCCAGTATGCCATAACGGATATCCCGACCGATGTGTTCAACCGGGTGTGGATTACGCCCGACTCGGTAAAGTTGTATGAGAAGGGCAGTGCCGTGTATGTGCTTGAATCCCGGCTGAAGGTTCAGCTGGAATCAGATTACCTTGCCGCACAGGGCCGGGATGTCCTTGAGCCGGCAAACACGGAATTGACACAGTTAAGCCGTGAGGTTATGCGGGAAGTGATTCTGCCTGTGCTTGAACAGGAAGTAAATGAAGGCAAGGATTTTGCGGTGTTAAGACAGGTTTACAGCGGGATGCTCCTGGCGGCATGGTACAAACAGGCTCTCAGGGAAAGCATACTGACGTCGCTTTACGGCGATAAATCAAGACTGGCCGGAATTCGCCAGGATCCCCGGGTTAATGAAGAAATTTATCAGAAATATCTGGAGGCGTTTCGTGCCGGGGCCTACAACGTGATCCGGGATGATGTGGATAGTTATGGTGCCCAGCCGGTTCCCCGCAAGTATTTCTCGGGGGGTATGACCAATGCAACAGCGGCCATCGATTCGGCCAAGCGCGTTTCTGCGCTTTCGTCCGCAGACGAAGCCCAGGTTTCTGGCCTGGAAGATATGCGTGTTTCACTGGTTTCCGCTGTGGATGATGCGCAATTCAGCATTTCGTTACGGGAGAACCAGATTTATAATCTTGATTTATTCCGGGTTATGGGAGTTCTTTCCGGCAA
The DNA here is from genome assembly GCA_903944345.1 of Candidatus Omnitrophota bacterium. Taxonomy (GTDB): domain Bacteria; phylum Omnitrophota; class Gorgyraeia; order Zapsychrales; family Fredricksoniimonadaceae; genus CAJARJ01. The sequence goes on along the minus strand of CAJARJ010000011.1, from coordinate 16,534 downwards.
GGATCCGGTTCGCAAGTCTTATGCCGGCACAAATATGGTTGCATATCAGATAAACAAAGGCAGGGATATTTATAATGTAAGTATCAGTAGCGGAGGAGCGATGCCGTATTTGAAGGTTGTTGTCTCCGATAAGGACTCCGATGCTCTTATGCAAGTAACACTGTTTGGCGTTGATCAGTCCCGGTTTCTGGAACTCGCCAAAGCCAACTGGTCGGATACGGTCAGTTTTTTGCGTGCCATGGTATTGCGTCTGCAGACTGACAGGCTTGCGGCGTTGTTGCAACAGCTTAAGGATAACGACAGGTCTGTTCGCTATACCATCGAAATGCAGAGCAATATTCCTGTTCTTCGGGTTGTTCCGCAGGACGGGAATGCCTTTGATGTGCGTTTTCCTGCGGGTGCTGAGGTGACTCCGCAGTCTTTGCTCGCAATGCTGGAGCAGCATACCAGAGGGTTAGAGCTGCTGGCCGAGGGGGATTCTTCTGTCCAGAGGACAGAAATCAGCGTTGCTGCCATGGAGAAACCGGAAATCCTTCAGTCTTTGACGGGGGTTATTTCTGCTGATCAGGAGATGATGCTTGCGCCGGGGCGCAAGATGTTCCATTTGGAGAATGTTATATATCCTGAATTGGCGCTTTTTCAGTGGGAAGACTTTCAGCAAGCAGGAATGTCTCCGACAGAGCTTCTGGAGGTTTTGAAAACAGAGCTGGATGTTACTCCTGTCGAATCAGGAGATCTGGTTCAAGACCTTAATCAGTTGCTTGCGGACGAATCTTTCCGTCAGAAGATTGCCTCTAAGGCTGTGCAGGAAAAAACTTTTGTTTGGCCAAGCCAGATCACCAGACAGGAGCGGCTTTCCATCGAGGGCAGGATAGTTCCGGATCAAAGGGTGACGATGTCGCTTTTAAAAGCATTTTTCCCTGCGCTTGTCCCTTACAAAGCGACGGCTTTTGATGTTGAAGTTTATAGCGGGATGACATTTGTCAAGATTGCCGTGACACAGTCCGGTTACCGGAATCGCAAGCTGATGGATGTTACTTTGTTTAATCCTGCGTTGTCCCGGTTGACTGATTTGGGTTGGGGTGGCGTGGCGCGCCTGTTGGACGGTACCCTTAGAGAAGCCCGAATAAAGTTAATGGATGATTTTCTCGCCTTGGCCCGTAAGCAAGCGTCAGATCTTACCATGAGACTTGATGCTGAGCGTTTGTATCTGGGGGTACATATTCCTCGCACCCAGTGGATCGACTTTGATATTCCGGCAGGAGATATTGAGAGTGCTGATGAACTTGATGGGGTTATTGCCAGGGTTGAGGCTTATCGTAATGAGTTTGCTGCGGCAGCCGCCGATGCATCTGCAATCCCTGTCCGAAGTGATGAGGTTGGTGGTATCGATCTGGCCCAGAAACATCTTGATATGCAGATCCAGCGTGATGGAGAAGGCATTCCTCTTCCGGTGTCAGAGCAGGACTTCTCCGGAATCAGGCTGGAAGGTTTGAAGGTTCGAATCGAGTTTATTCGTCCGTTGGAGAGCGGTATTCTTCGCTGATTTTTAGGCAAGTGAATAATTGAACGCGCGTACAGGATGCATTATGATAGACCTGTCGCGCGTTCATTTTTTATAGAACTCCGGATCATCCTGTGGCCGGACAATATAGTTCAACAGTTGCACGTAGGTTTGAAATAATCTTCCAGGGTCTTTTCATGACAATAGCTCCATACGGGATTTATTTGGCCCTTCTTTGGGTTTTGCTTGTTGTAACCGGGGCTATGACTTCTTTTACGGATATCCGGGAACGCAAGATCAGGAATATTCACCTTATTGTTGCTTCCCTGGCCGGGATTTTTCTGCATGTCTGGGCTGTTATGGCGCATATCATTGAGCCTGTGCCTCTTCTTGTAAATGTTGCGGCAGCGGCGCTGGGGGCCTTTCTGCTTTTTGTTAACAATATCTGGAGACCGGGGGATGCCAAGCTTTTTATGGTGTATGCCCTTCTTATGCCTTCCCATATTTATGAGAGGTCAGCGCCGCTTCCTTGTCTGGCGCATTTTATTAATACATTCCTGGCGGGCATGGTTTTCCTTTTCCCGATGATTTTTGACGGGGTTGTTTCTCATTTTCGTGATATTTTCAGGGCGGTGTGTTCGTTAAAAACAGTACAAAATCTGATTTATTCGTTTGAAATAACAACCGTCATCTCATGGGCCATTTTCCCTCTTTTTGGTTTCTTCAGGATACCTTCGGGGAATCCTTTGGTTATTTGTATTATCTTCTTTATTTATCGCGGGGTATTTGCCCTGAATCCTTCCGGAAAGCTTTTTAAATGTTTTGTTTATACTTTTGCCCTTGGGGGACTTTTGTTCCAGTTCTTTAGTTCGTATACAATATTTTCGGCGGATGCTGCGGGAAGGTTTTTGCTGCGCATGATTCCATTGACCATTTTCTCACAAATTGTCAATGAACTGAGCGAGCATATGAAGGAAATCAAGTCTCGTGTTCCTTTTGCCCCTTTTCTTTTTATCGGTTGTCTTTTGTGCTACGGGCCGTTTTTATTCTGGTTAATAAGACTGATGCGGCGTTGATTTGGGATCCCAATTTGTCATAACTTCTGGAAAGGATGGGTATGGTTTTGTCGAACAGAGAGCAATTCCTGTTTGGCCTTATTGAGCAGGATTTGCGTATGCAAAAAGAATTTCTTTGCTCGCAGCCGGAACTTTATCTTGGTGGGACATCGGAGGCCCAGGTTTATCCCCGGGCAGATAAATTTGTTTCTCCTGACGGGACTTTGAATCGTGAGGCAGTAAGAAATTTTCGCAATCTGGAGATATTTATTGCGGATATCCCTTCCCGGCATAATCCGTTGGGATCTCGTAATGCAGATAAAATATTGCCGCAGGAGCGCAAGGAGCTTTTGCTTCTTTACAAGGCTTGCAAAGAGGTCTGTCTTGGAGGAGTTGGTGTTCTTGATCTTTTGCGTGACTATCCCTGTGATGATGTGGGAGGCCCGATATTGTTTTTCTATAACGGGTATACATTTACAAAGAAATGGCTGATTCGGGTCTATTTTTTGCTGCTATTCCGGCATTATGTTTTGCCAGGGCTGGAGGAGAATTTTACCTTGATGGATGTTGGAGGGAATTATGGATATTTCTCTGCCTTGATAAAAAGAGATAATCCTTGTTGTTCTCAGGTGTTGCTGGACTTTCCCGAGCCTTTGGCGCTGGCGCATTATTACTTGCAAACACATTTTCCGGAGGCGAAGATTGCTTCCTATCAGACGATAGCAGCGCTGGAGTCAATTGATCGTGATTTTATTCTGGCGCATGATTTTATTCTGTTGCCGCCGTTTCTTTATGAGCGGCTGCAAACAGGGTCAGTTGATGTTTTCAGCGGAATTTCTTCGTTGGGGGAGATGTCCCGGGAGTGGTTTGAATATTATTTTCGTTCACGGGTTTTCTCAAGCGCTCGTTATTTTTTTTGCATGCACAATCAGGTGCGTTCCAGTCGTTATGATACGGATTTGACGATACTGGATTATCATTTGGAGGATTTCAAAAAACTTTTTTTTCGGATTGCTCCCGAGGTTTTTCCTGAAGAGGATGTGCTTTCTCCTTATTTTGAGTTTATTGGAGAGAGAGTTCGTTAATCGGTGACACACAGAATTAGGTAATCGGTGACACACAGAATTGTTTCGTGACATTTTCTAACGTTTAGTGGCATTGCTATAAAATGTCGCTATATGTTAAGGAATGGTTCTGTGTTCCCAGTATGTTTAATGCCTTTTTGGCATTCTATGCGCATATAGTCTAAACTTTCCTTATGTATACTATAAGGAAAGTTATTTGTTGTATCCTTTTGCTGGCCTTTTCGTTCCAGAGCGTTTCTTCCGGGCATGCCCAGTCCTTCCTGCCTCCGCCTAGTGAAAGATTGTTTTTAAGTCCTGTTTTTTCTCCTCCTGTGCTCACAGGGCTTAAGGTGTACCCTAAAGAGCCGTTTCGTTTTGACTTTATCCTTGATCCGGGAAGCCGATTGCCCCAAGGATCCGATCTTAAGAAAGAATCCGAAAGGCTTATCAGGTATTTTCTGGCCAGTCTGACTATCCCCGGAAAAGACCTGTGGGTCAATTTGAGTCCCTACGAAAAAGACCGTATTATCCCCGAAGCTTTTGGCCAGACTGAAATGGGCCGGGATCTTCTGGAGCAGGACTATATTCTCAAACAGCTGACCGCATCTTTGCTTTATCCCGAGGGTGAGACAGGAAAGAAGTTCTGGCAGAAGGTGTACGCCCTGGCGCAGGAGAAATATGGTACGACGGATATTCCGATAGACACGTTCAACAAGGTCTGGATTGTTCCCGATAAGGCCGTGGTGTATGAGAATGTGCAAGCCGGTGCGGTGTATATCACGCAATCGCGGCTGAAGGTGATGCTTGAACAGGATTATCTGGCCTCAGGCAGTGAGACTGTTTCGGCACCAGTGATATCTTCGGCTTCAGAGATTGCCCGTGCTGTCCTGCGTGAAGTTGTTATTCCCGAGATGGAGAAAGAGGTCAACGAAGGAGAACATTTTACCCGGCTCCGGCAGGTGTACCAGTCGTTGATTTTGGCGGCGTGGTACAAAAAGAAAATCAGGCAGTCGCTTCTTTCGGCGGTGTATGTGGACAGGAACAAGACGGCTGGAGTTAATATTGACGATCCCGAAGAAGCGAAAAAGATCTGGCAGAAGTATATGGAGGCTTTTAGGAAAGGCGTTTTCAATTATATCAAAAATGAAACTGATTTGTTTACCGGCGAAGATCTTCCCCGGAAATATTTCTCCGGCGGTTTTCAGGGCGAGGCGATTGATCTGGCCATGCAGATGTTGCCTTTTGATCCGGCTCATGTTCCGGCCCGGGGAATGGTTATTGAGGTTACAGCCAAAGAGTGGAGCAATGCTCCGGATGTGCTGCGGCAAGGTGAAACAGATGCCGCCGAAAGCGCGGCAGATATTCCGCCTTTTAACCTGGATATGTCTTTCGAGTGGCAGAAGTTTTTTCCATATATCCGGGACGTGTCGGCAGAGGATTTCAGCAGGTGGTATACCCCCGACGGTAACAGAAAACTCAAGGAGATCATTTCCGGACGGGTTTCCGAGGGGCGGGGGAATACCCATGTTTTCCAGCAGTCGGGAGATGAATTCAGTCCGGTTTTTGAATTGATGGATAATTCGATAGATGCCGTTTTCCGGAAACTGGGCCTTGATTTTTCTTTGGGGCAGTTCGGAGAGGGAGGGTTGCAGGTGCTCTCGTATTTACAGGAAGAACTGCGCCGTGAAGATGGCCAGCTTAAGGGAGATATGATCAGCTGGGTTACGTCTACTCCAGGTGACAAGGGAGAAGGCAGGAGGGTTCTTTTCTTTCGCAGGGGCGGGAAAATACATATTTATTTCGACAAACTCCCGGGGACGTTTGATGTGGGCACAACATTTACCGCCCGCTTGAGCCGTTTTGAGCGGGATCCGGATTTTATCAGCCGGATGCAAGTGGCTGTTCGTGTCAAATACGGGTGGAACAATCAGATCAGAATAGTTTTGAACGGCGAGCTGGTTAATCCGCATCGGGACACAGTTTATTTTGGCGGTCAGGGATTGGAGAACAAATATCTTGTTGATGATCAGGGATTGTCTTTGGAGGTTAATATTTTTAAAGACGGTTTCTCTGTGCGGGATCACGCCGACGGCATGAGCGATTCAGTGCTTCTGACAAAACTTCCGCGTCCCCGGGCAGGAGAAAATACTCCGGATGATCTTGTCCGCAGGCGCACTCAAGTGGATATCGAGAAAGCTGTTGATGCCGAAATATCCCAGGGAACTACACAAAAGCAAATGAAGATGCGGATTTATGCCGGCGGAAGATCCATGGTTGAGCAGGAAACAGGAGCAGAGGGGAATATTCTTCCGGAAGAACTGACCATTCGTCTTCCGGCGGTAACAACCCTGACGGATGACAAGAACGATATTGTTATTGATGCTACAGTTGAAAGCAGTATTCATGTCCTGACCGGTGATTTTCTGCTCAAGATGCGGGAGCGTCTTTTCTGGGGGAATGTCTCCCAGGTTCTTGCCATGATCAACGGGTATTTGCGGGTCATGATGTTCTTGCGTAAAAGAGCGGTGGCTGGTAATGGGTATGATTTTGTGGAAGATTTCGTCAGCCGTGCCAGAAAAGAGCTTTTTTTGCCGTATTTACAGCAGAATTACGGAAATATACTTTTTCTGCCACGGACTTTATCCGGAGCTTTGGAGGGGCAGGATCTTTCAGGTCTGGCGCTTTTTTATCTGGATGATGCATTTTTTACAGGCTCAAGCGAGCTTCTGGATTCTTCGCTGAACCGTTCCCGGTCTTTTCGCGGGCAGAGAGTTTATGTCTTGCCGTCGGAGGATAAAGCATTGATGATTCCTTTTGGCAGAGAAGCGTTGTTTATATCGAATTCCCAGGAAGAAACACTGTTACAGGCACCCGACAGGCACAAGTCGGCAGAGTTTATGAATGCTGTTTTGCGGGAGAACGGTATTGTCAGCTTTACTTTACCGGCAGAAGAGGCCGGGAATCTGAAGGAAGATTTGGGGATTGTTTTGCAGAGATTAGAAGAGGGATCCGGACTTTCCGCCGGAGACACTCAAAGGCTTCGTAATAACCTGCAATCGGCTGCACTGAGCGCGAATGGCCTCGCCCAGGCCGTGGAGTCGGTCGAGTCGTCATCCGGGACACTAGGTGCTAATACTGTGGAGGAGGTTACCAGCGACGGCGTAATGATTTCAACGGTGTCAAAACCGGATGCGGATGACCCCGACTGGAGACCTTTCCGCAAGATGCACCCGCAGGGTGCGCTGAGTGACGGTCATTATCTGTGGAATGACGCTCCTGAATTTGTTGTGACCGATACGAACAATGAGTCAGTATTCAATAGCAACGAAATTATTGGATGGGAGCAAAGAGCTGATAGATCCTATCGTTGGGCGATCAACTCTCTTACGGGCAAGAAAAGCGGGAGGTATTCATCCCATGATTTGCTGCAAAATTCAACAGCCACTCCGTTTGGTTTGACTGTGAACCAGGGGCGTTTTGTGATGAATATTCCGTTAAGAAACAAGTTGTCTGCTGGAGATGTCGTTCATTTACTGGTTTCAGTTATGTCTCTGGCAGTGATCGCTCTTGGTGTATATGCAGTAGGTGGTTTTACATCGACAATAGGGCTGATTTCTGTTGGTCTGATATCCATTATTGCGCGGCAAACGTTCTGGGATGTCAGAAAGAATATCGTTCCCGGGGAAGGTCTGCGGATTCGTCAATCACTAGAAATTGCTGCGTTTTTGATTCTTTGCCTTCAGTATCAGTACTATTTTACTTATTATTACGCATTATCATATTTATTTACCTTCCTTGGTATAGGTTATTCTTTGTGGTGGCTTTTGATTTCAGATTATGGTGGGCTTTATTTCTTGAGGAAGCACTTTGATCTTTCCAGTTTCGAAGCTCATTTATCAAAACTTCTTCCTTCAAAGTCCGTTCCAGGGTTCGTTGATTTGAGTATACCTGTATTCGGAAACTGGGCTCATTTGCTTTTTGATCTGAACAAGAAGAGGTCTTACAGATATTCCTCTCCATCGGCGATGGCTCCGGTCCCCGGGCCTGAGGGAGATGTTTATATTGCTGACAAATTTTTTCTGGGTGGCATGGGTGTAATCGCACGAGTTACTCTTTCGGAAAGAAAGATCAAGCGGATACCGGTTATTATTTATCCGTCTAATCAAAAACTGTTATATTCTTCAGCTGATGATAAATATGTTTACGCCTTGACCAGGAGCAAAAAAAAATCCGGAGAAGTCTGCCTTTATGTTTATACGATAGGCAGTCAATATACGGTTTTTGATGGTCTTGTTCTTCGTGGGAAACTGAATACGGAAGAGTCGGACTTAAGTTTTACCCGTTGGCAGGGCAGCCTTTACGGAGTGGCCGGAAAGAAATTGGTGAGTATTGATCTTGCCGATGGCTCCTTGCAGGAAATACCACTTCCCGCAGATAGAGATGTTACACGTTATATCGGCGGACCGGGTCGATATGATTTTGTTGTTTTGGGTGGCGGCATTGGTTCTATAGAAAAGTTCTCTGGTTATATATTCGATAAGGAAGCCCGTCGTTTTTATAATTTATGGGAACTTCTTCCCCCGGGAGAATGGAGTTCCACTCCTGTGTTGGCCGCGGACCATGTTTTGTTGCCGGCGACGGGGTCAATGAAGAAGTTTTGGAAGAGGCTCGATTTCCCTTCTTCGGAAGAAATTGAGGCCGTGCCGGAGTCGGAGTCAGGAAAAGAATATCTCTCCGTTCTGAGACTTCGGCGGCTTTTCGACAATCTGGCTTCTTTGCCGCCTGAGCTTATAACAGATTCTCTTGCCCCACTTTTGCCGTTTGCCTCGGCTCGGGTATTAGGACGGCTTTCTGATGAAGTTCGTTCTTCGCTTCTCAGGTATGTGCAGACAACCGTTTTGTCCGCGGAGAATGAGTTGTTCCTTTTTTTTGAGAGGATGGATCCTGTTCTCGATACGCTTGTTCCGGAAAAGCTCAATACGGTTGTGTCTGCCTGGGTAGAAGCGCTTGCCGGAGATGATCCTTTCTCGGCGAGAGGGTTTCTGGATCAAATAAACCGCAGGTATGTTGTCGGACAGGAAACAATGCCCGGTGTTCGTTTGCTTGCGTCCGAATACCAGGATCAGGCCCCGCCGGCCATGCGGGAGTTCTGGCATGCTCTTTTATACCCCTTGGCCATGTCTGTGCCAGCGAGAGATACCTTCGAATCTCTTGTCCCCGGGGAAGGGAAAATAATTCATAGCCTTGAAGATATCCCTTTGGCCCATATTCTTTCCGCGCGTAACCGGGCAGATTCTGATCTGGATATCTCCGGGCTGGACAGAGAACTGGGTTCTTCTTTTCCTGGGGATGTCAAAGCCGGTTATGATCAGGAAATTTTTTCGGCCATCTCGGGGCAGGATCCTACCACCTTGCCGCGGGAGCTTTTGCAGAATGCCCGGGACGCACTTCGTTCCGGACAGGAGGGCCAACAGAAAGACATTGCTGTGCGCCTGTACTCTGTTGCGCGTACTGACGGGAAATATACGCTGGCTCTCCAGATCCGGGACAAAGGCGATGGCATGGATGATTATGTCATGATTAACAAACTTCTTCCTCTGGATGCCACCAGTAAGTCGCGTCATATGGGGCAGGGCTTTTATACCATATGGGCCCAAACCCTTCCTGGCGACAGGATTGTGGTTGAAAGCCTGCCGGTCTCCCGTGTGGCCGCCGGGGCCCCTGCAAATTACGGGTTTGTGCTTTCAGCTTCCAGGAAGGAAGACGGGACATTGGTGGTTGATTCGCTCCAGGAACGGGAAGTGGTGTCTTTGCAGGATCAAGAGCCTCTTCACGGAACCTTGATCCGCCAGGAAAGGGTGTTTGAATCGATGGCGGAGCTGAGGCGCTACGCCAGCAAAATAAAGAAACGGTTTGAGTACTATGGAAGTGCGGTGGAAGATGTCGATATTTTTTTAAACGGAGAAAAACTCAATCGCCCGGGAGAGCCTGCTGCGTCTTTGCGTTTCGGAGATTTTTCCGATTCGCGTCTTTTGATCACAGGGCATTCTCTTAGCAGGGTTTTGCAGGACAATCTGCCCATGCCGGCACCTCTGGACGCGGTGGCCTCCAGATATTGGGACGGTGTTATTCCGGTGGAAGTCCAGCGCACTCTTTTGTCATGGGGGGTGGATACGGAAATACCGGACGGTATTTTGCCCACCAAGGCCCGCACGGAGCCGGCTTATCCGGCGTACTGGCCATTGATCCGCGCAAGTGAAGGGCTTAAGGCCATGCTGGCTCTGGCGGTGCGTTCAGACAGGATAAATGATCCTGACATTGTCGCTTCTGTCAAGGCCTCTCTGGAGAGAGCCGGCGAAGATGAGAGCAGGTATCCCGAGATCAGGAGATTTTCAGCCTATTTGAATAATGCCTATACATCCTCCGACAAGCAGAGCCGCTTTGATCTGGTGCCGGAAGAAGACATGTTAAAACACTGGTACCGTTTGATGGTGCGGGTGAAGTTTGATACGGTTAATGGCCCGATGAGCCTTCTGGACATTTACCGCGGCGGTTCTGTTCAGACACTCGATGCACCGGAAATCGATTCGCCCTTCATTCTTCCTCCCCAGCACGAAGATATTCCGTCAGTCCTGAAAGCCCGTCCTTTGAGTACCAGTGAGACCTTTTCGGTAACCCTTGAGCGTGTTTTTCCTGTCAGGTGGCGCAAGGCAGCGGCGGTTGCGTTGACTGGAGCGGTTATTTTTCTGGCTGAACAAGGTGGTTATCCGTATCTGACGAATGGTATTGAATTGCCTCGATCTGTTCCTGAAAGCAGGAATGCCGTTTCACTTTATCAGGTGACAGGAATGCGCCCGGGGGAGTATCTGATCCATGCCTTTCATTATTCCGACGGAAACGGGAAAACAGTTGCTTTAAGGGAAATGGAGCCGCAGGGCAAGCGGACAGGAGAAGCGGTTATTGTTACCATGCCGTTGGGGCCGCATCAGGCCGGAGAGACTATTTATTTTCCGCAGATTGTAGACGGTGTTCCCGAGAGAATTATGACATCAACTATTCCTTTGGCGCTTTTTGACCAGACTTCGATCAGCCGGGGGCATGTCACGGTGAAGCAGGATTTTACTTCCTCAGGAACAATCACGTATATTATTCCGCGCCGGGATAAAAACAATCGTCTTCCTGCTGGGCAGATTCCGGTGGTTGATCAGGACAACCAGGAGTTTCATGCCATGCAGACTTATCCTGTTCTGGAAAAGAAAATACGCGCCATTTCCGAAGACGTTTCTCTCTCTGCCAGGGAAAAGGTTCTTAAGACACTGGAAATGACCGCAGACTTTATTGAGTACGATGATACCAGAGAGGTTTATCAGGGGGATGTCACCGCAACAGACGCTTTGATGAAAATTACCGGTGGAGGTGACCCGGATAAAAAAGCTGGAGGAGCCTGCGGAGATATCAGCCGGTATTACGGGTTGTTTCTAAATCGTATGGGTTATCGTGCTTTGGACAGCAGTGTGCATATTTACAAGAACTACGGAAGAGTTTTCTCCAACAGTTATCATGCGGATACTTATGTTGTCGGACAGAACGGTACGATTATTCCTTTTTCCTGGGGAACGGACAACATTGTCAATGTCCGGAATGTGCAAGGAGAGTACGATCCTCCGGTGCCTGGTACAGACACGGGAGTGCCTTCGACTGTTTCTGGCGATTCAAGCGTCGGGCTGACAGAGTTCCAGGATTCATTCAAGGATGTTTCCCGCGAGTACAAGGTGGCGGACGATTTCTCCTTCCGTGCCAGAGCGGCGAAAATTCTGATGCACCCGGTTGCTTTCGTTGTGGGAGGTATCACGGCTTTTTTTCTTATTGTAACCGGGATCATTTTTGCCAGAGCTTCGATTGCTTCCCGTCGGTCGCGTAAGGCATCCGCGCAAAAGCCTGAAGAAACGCAAACAGTCCGGCAGAAATCCGGCGAGGCTGAGGCCGTCAAACCGGTAAATCTTCCGGATATAAACAATTTTCTTCAATCTTCTGGGGACTCTTCAGCCGGGCAGATCTCTCGCGACAGCGTTGCACCCGCTTGGCTGCCTGGTGCGCAGGAATGGAGCCGTCGTCTTTTTGCTGACAGTCAGCGGCTTCTGGGGGTGGATTTGTCCCGGTTGAATATAGCTCCTGCCGGACCGGGCATGAAGGGGAGAATGCGGTTAACTGATAATGGAACATTACTGCTGGAGAATAGTTATGCGCAAAGACTTGATGATCTTTTCACGGGAGTTTCAGGGGAATCTCTTTTGCGTCATCCTTCGGCCTGGCTGTTTTTGTTAAACGCGGCCTGGCAGGTAAACCGGGTAAATGCGGGGAGTTTTTTGCCTTTTTCTGTTGATCGAACACTTCGTTTGATCGAGGAAGACAGGGGAATACCTGCTGATCCGGATCACACGTCTGTGCCGGAAGATAATCCCGGTGGTATTGATCTGGATACTTCCCGTTTTGATCTTGCCATAAGCCATGATGGTGGTATGGACATGGATATTTCGCCGGCTATTTTACAAAAATATGCGGATATCAGCGGGCTAGTTCCGGTGATTGTGGCCATAAAACCTGAAAAAGACATCCGGGCGTTTTTTATTTCCCCCTGATATAATTCGTGACTATAATTCGTGACATACAGAATTGTTTTGTGCAGTCCTTTAACATTTTATTACAATGTGATATAATGTCACAATATGTTAAGAAACAATTCTGTGTGTCACTACTTATTCTACTTATTTTTTCTTTTTATTGTCGTTATACCGGTAAACGGGCATGCCCAGTCACCGGTTCTGGCTGGGCTTACGGTTGACCCACGCAATCCTTTCAGCCTGGAGTTCCTGATTGATCGTGGTAACGAGAATCTTGCTCCGGGTGAACGTCAGCAAGAATATTTGCGCCTGGTCAAATATTTCCTGGCCGCTTTGGCCGTGCCCGATGAAGACCAGTGGGTTAACCTTTCTCCTGATGAACCTGGTCGGTTAACGGCCCCCAATTTCGGCCATACCCTTATGGGCAGAGATCTTCTGGCGCAAGACATGGTTCTCAAACAGTCCGCGTCTGTCCTGACGGATCCAGACACCGTAACCGGACAGACATTCTGGCAAACGGCTACGTCGGCAGAAATGCTTAGCAAAATCTGGATACTGCCCGAACGCGCCGTACTTTATGAAAAAGATAATACCGTTTATCTGCTGGAACAGCGTCTGAAAGCGATGAGCGCGGCCGCATCGCCTGCGGGCAGTGTGCTGGTTCCGGTTATAACCGAAGAAGTGAATCGTTCAGAGCATTTTGCCGGGCTGAGACAGATATACAGCGGAATGGTTCTGGCGGCCTGGTACAAACGTGCTCTGCGAGGTGCCTTGTTGTCTGCGGCTTATGCTGATCGTTCCCTGGTTAAGGGAATTGATTTGAACCCGGACGAAAACAGAAAAATTTACGAACAATATCTGTCTTCGTTACGCAACGGGGTTTATGACATGATTCGTGAGGAGCCGGATGCCGATAATCAGACTCTGCCGCGTCGATATTTTGCAGGCGGGATAACCGGGGTGGGCAGGGATTATGCCCAGGTTGTTGTGCAGGCCGGACACATGCCGGCAGGAGCTGTTCTGGGGCGTCTGGATGTGGTCAAGGTGGCGTTGGATCCCGAGGGGAAATCTGACCCGGATTTCTCGCAGTCTCCCGACAAGAAACGCCCCGGGGTTCGCGAATTATATGTGGCCATGCAAAGGCCATGGGTGGATCCGCATACTGAACTGCCTTTTATTGTTTCCAACCGTCCGATCGGGCGTTTGCTTGAAGGAGTGGATCTTGGTTCCGCCGGACTTAGGCCGGGGTATATGGTTTCTGGTTTGACTCGTCAGGCCGGGTGGTTTCTGGTTAGGCGGGAGGCGCTTGAGGACTGGTTAAAAAGTCAGCCGGAATTTCAGCCTATCGAGACGGATTTGCTTGAACTTTTGTCTTTCTTCCGCAGTTTTCAGAACGCTGAGGACATCAGAGTGCAGGAGCTGGCGCTGACCGGGCGTATTTATCGATTGTATTTCCAGGTTATTCGCAGCCGCGCGGTTTATTGTTTTGAGTTCTTCCGTGTTCAGGGGACGGTGAACCATTTTCAGATCAGGATCATGCTTGTTGATGAAGGAAAACCGGACCGTATTATTCTTGAACGCAGTTTCGAGCCTGCCCAGGATTTGACCGTAGCAGAAATTTCACATTTGATCAGTATTTTCAGAACCCAGACAAGTATGGCCATCAGAGACCGGATGGAAGCCCTGCGTGACGATTCTGTGCAGCAAGAAGGTCACAGCAAGTCCGGCAGGGTATCTACGGATCAGTTGTTTGCCCGGATGCGTCGCAATCTGTTTATGGATGAAGAACTGCGTGTCGGGGTAGAGGATGCCGGGCCGTCCACGGTAGTCAAAATCAAGTTTGAAGAAAGCGGTATGCTTGATTATGTCAAATTTTCTCCGCTGCCACCGGAGCAGGGTATTCTTGACGCTTCTTTTCGTATTCTTTTCAGGATCGAGATGGGGTATGTTGACAAAGATATGCGTCTGCGGCCTTTCTTTGTGCGCACGGCAGGCATCAAGGTCAATCCGCGTGCGGCATCGTCCAGAGAGATGCTAAACGAGATAAAACGCCTGATCCGGGAAGAAGGCCCTGCAACTGATGCCGCCCAGGCTCCCGGCGGTATTGATCTGGCCGAATCAGCGCTGGATATGCAGATTCTGCGCGATGCTCATGGACTTCCTCTTGCGGTCGACCGACAGCCGGCGGTCATTCTCAAACTCAACGGCCTGACGCCTCGTATCATCGGTATTGAGCGAGCGCGACCGGCGTTGTAGATTTTGTCCATTAACAGAACTGTTTACAGGACGAATTTTCATTCCGCGCCCTGTGCGATATGTTAAGATATCGTCGTTGTGCAAGCTCTCGATAATGACCTCGGGAGCATGGACGAGGCCTTCGTTTGAACAAATAATTCTGTTCTTTTAGGGGAGACTATTGTCATGCAAAATATCCTTCTTACCGGTGCTGCCGGCTTTATCGGCTCACGTGTGGCTGCGCTGTTGCTGGAGCGGGGCGACCGGGTTACGGGAATAGACAATCTTAACGATTACTACGATGTCCGGGTCAAGAAGTGGCGGCTTGGCCGGCTCAAGGGGCATAAGAACTTTACCTTTACCAAGGGAGACATAGAGAATCCTCTTCTTCTGGCAAGGGTGTTTCGCAAGAACAGCTTTGACGCGGTCATGAATCTTGCCGCCCGCGCCGGTGTGCGTTACAGTATGGAAAACCCGCATATTTACATGACGACCAATGCCCAGGGCACTCTTAATTTGCTGGAAGAATGCCGTGTGCGGGGCGTAAAAAAGTTCTTGCTGGCATCTACCTCTTCGCTTTACGCCGGGCAGGCCATGCCTTTTTCGGAAACGTTGCCCGTCAATACGCCGATCTCGCCTTATGCGGCCAGCAAAAAAGCGGCTGAAGTCATGGCTTACACTTATCATTATCTTTACGGTATCGACGTCAGTGTGGTGCGGTATTTTACTGTTTACGGTCCGGCGGGCCGTCCTGATATGAGCGTGTTTCGTTTTATCAAATGGATTGACCAGGGCCAGCCCCTGCAGTTATTTGGCGACGGGTCACAGAGCCGCGATTTTACCTATGTGGATGATATTGCCGAAGGTTCTGTCCGGGCACTTAAGCCTCTAGGTTATCAGGTTATCAATCTGGGCGGTAACGCGCCTTATGACATCAATCATCTTATTGCTCTTATTGAAAAGCGCCTGGGTAAGAAGGCTATTGTGGAGCAGCAAGCTTTTCATAAGACCGACATGAAGGCGACCTGGGCGGATATTTCAAAAGCCAAAGCGCTACTTAAATGGCACCCCAAAGTTTCTCTTGAAAAAGGCATCGGACTCACTGTCGACTGGTATCAAGCCAACAAAAAGTGGATTTCATCGGTGAGATTTAATTGGTGACACACAGAATTGTTTTATGACATTTTCTGGCATCTGATTACATGTGTATAGAATGTCAATATATGTTAACAAACAATTCTGTGTGTCACCGATATGCCCAGTGTGTCCCCAATATGTTACACTTCCCTTATGTTTATAAGGAAGTTTATTTCTTTGCTTGTTCTGTTGACGTTCGGGGTTCAGAATTTGCCTTTGGCGCAGGCCCAGCTTGTCCTGCCGCTACCCGGGCAGATGGTGCCTTTGAGTCCGGTGTTTTATCCTCCAGTTTTCAAGGGACTTAAAGTTTATCCCCGGGAGCCGCTGCGTTTTGATTTTATTCTGGACCCGGGGCAGTCCGGCGTATCAGGCTCGCAGCCAGATCCGGAGTCGTCCCGGTCACAAGCCGAGCTCAAGCAGGAATCCGAAAAGCTCATCCGGTATTTTCTGGCCGGCCTGACCATCCCCGAGAAAGATCTCTGGGTCAACCTGAGCCCCTACGAAAAAGATCGCATTATCCCAGAAGCTTTTGGCCGGACCGAAATGGGCCGGGATTTGCTGGCGCAGGACTATATTCTCAAGCAGATCACCGCGTCCTTGCTTTACCCGGAGGGTGAGACGGGCAGGAAGTTCTGGCAGAAAGTATACGCTTTGGCTCAGGAAAAGTACGGCACTACAGACATTCCGATAGACACGTTCAATAAGGTGTGGATTGTTCCCGAAAGAGCGCAGGTCTACGAGAACGCGAAGGCCGGCACGGTGTTCATCACCGACTCACGTCTGAAGGTCATGCTCGAGGAAGACTATCTGGCCACGGCGCTCAATAGCACAGGCTTGGACAGCACCCTGCCGATCGGTGATCCCGACGATCTTACTGCCAATGGCGCACAAACCATCGCCCGCGCGGTTCTGCGCGAG
>CAJARJ010000010.1 GCA_903944345.1 Candidatus Omnitrophota bacterium | reverse complement strand
TCGGCCTCGGACGTGATCTGGAATGGTGTAGTCACGCTCCCCGCCGCGTGCAACTGCCCCTGCACCGTGCTGGTTGTGCCGTCGCCCACATAAAAACTCCCCTGCGGGATATAGACCATTTCAACAGCGAACACCTGCACCCGGGCCGAAGAAACTTCGTCCAGATTTGCCGCGTCCCAATCCCAGACCAACTGAACGCCTGAAACAGAAGCCGTGCCAGCCCCGTTAGCGCTGCGCTGTAAAAACGCGCCGCGCAAGTCGGAAGGGATAAGCACGTCCAGCGCGGTGCCGCTGCCGGCGGATGTTCCCGCCGGGTTAAGGCCCGCCGTCTTCAGGACAGAATGATGCCAGGTGGTGCCGCTGTCCGTGGAGTATTTGACAAATACCCAGGCCGCATCGTAATTGAGCGCGTTGCGCCAGGAATTGTTCCAGGCAAGATCGAATTGCACCTTGATGGTGCCCGCCGCCGCATCAGGAGCGGTGAGAGTCACATTGGAAACCGTTATCCCGTTGGCCCACAGAGGATATGTGCCGGACAAAAGCAGAAAAAAGACGAAAAGAAGAATGCGGGATAGAAAAGATTGTATTATTGCCATATTTTTGAATGAATACGGGCGGACACAAGGTCCGCCCCTACGTGCAACCCGGTGCCGTTACGGGCGGCCGAGTCTTTCGTGGTCGTCAAGCCCGGCGGAATGGGGTTGCCCCCAGACTTTCTGCTCAAGCTCAAGAACCGACAGACGTTCCCGAACCCGAACAGCATCGGCCGCGTCCGGAGCCAGGCGCAAATACTCGTAATAATGCCCGATCGCCTCCATCCGGTCATTGCGTACCCGGTCGTAAAGGAAAGCAAGATTGAAATGCGCGTCCTTATCGGCCGGGTTCCCGCGCAAAGCAAGCAAAAACTCTTTTACCGCCGCATCGTAACGTTTCTGCTCCTGCAAGGCCACACCCAGATTATAATGCAGATCGGCATTTTCGCGTTCCAGCGCCGCACTGTGAACCGGCCTTGCCGTTGGCAGAGCCGGCAGGGAACAATCTTTCTTTTCACGGGCCAGTTCCCGTACCCGGCGCCGAAGAACAGCCTCGCTTTTCTTAAGCGCAGCCAGTTCCCTGCGGCGAAAAGTTTCTTTCTGCCTGAGACGCTCGTTGTCGCGGGTCACCGCCTTGAGCCTGTCCGAAACCACCTGACGATCAGCCACCACATTACGAACATGCACCGACAACTCCCGGTTCTGACGGTCAAGCTCCAGAAGACGAGAGGCAACATCCGTCGCCGGAGGCTCCTGCGCCAGGAGAAGCGTTGCCGGTACAACCAGCAAAACAAACAAAAGAAAACAATTCTTCATTTGTATTCCCTTATCCCCTTGGGCTGAAGAAGTTCGGGCTGAGACTGTTTTTCGTCACCGGAAATAATATGCGGCGTGATAAACACCACGATCTCGTTTTTCTCCAAAATCTCGCTTTTGCTGCGGAAAACCGCCCCAAAGAAAGGAATATTGCCCAGCAAGGGAACTTTCCTGACGGTTCTGAGCTTTTCATCTTTACGCAAGCCGCCAATAATGATAGTGGTTCCGTCCTTGACCATAACATTCGTTTCAGCCGTCGTACTGGCCACCACCGGAACAGTATTGTTGACCGCGGCGGCGATCTGATAAGTCAAGGTAGAGTCCACACTCGACACCACAGGCTTGATCTTCATGGTTACAAAACCTTCGTCATTAATGAGCGGGGTCACTTCCAGCCGAACCCCGACATCAATAAAAGTCACCTGCGCGGCGGTGGCCGATGTTGTAGCCCCGGTAGAAAGGGTTGTGGTCACATAAGGCTGACTGGTCCCCACATGAATTTTGGCCAGCTCCCCGTTAGTGACCGCGATGCTCGGAGAAGAAAGGTTGCGCGTTTCGCCAAACTGCTCAAGCGCCTTGGCCACAAAGGAATAGTTGTGCCCCGCGCCTCCCATACCAAGCTTGAAATAACTCGTCGAGGAAGAAGGAAAATCAAATACGCTGGACATGTTGACCCCTTCCTTGTTCACAGAGGTCAAAACCTTGTCCCAGTCGACTCCCATCATAAACTGGTCATTAAGCACAACCTTGAGGATACGGGCTTCCAGAAGAACCTGCTTGGTTTTTTTGTCCATACCGACAACAAGGTCTTCAACTTCTTTCATCCTGCCCGGCAGAGCCGTGACAATAAGGGCGTTACCGCGGACATCGATAGTTACCGTTCCGGTCTTTTTAAGATCCAGACGGCCGGAAAGCATGGGCTGGACATCGGCGGCCCGGGCATATTGCAAAACAAAAGTGCGCGTCAGCGGTTTCTGGTCAAGTTCGGCAATAACCGGCTCCATCACGGCTATCTTTTCGGGGGTGTCCATAACCACAACAGTGCCTGTTTCCTCGTCTACCAGAACCTTGCCGATATCGCTTTTGAGAGTATCCAGCGTTTTGAAAACAGCCTCGGGCCTGACATATTTGAGCGAGAAAAGCCGAACCTTGCGCGTCTCCTTGAAATAAGACCCCTTGATGGCCTTGTACTCGGCATCGGTCATGACGTAAATGATGTCCCCGCGCTTGTCGTAAGCCAGGTTATTGGCTTGAAGGATAATGTCCAGCGCGTTTCTGATGGTCACGCCCTTGAGAAAAAGCGAAACCTGGCCCGAAATTCCCGCGCTGGCGATAATATTCAGGCCCGATTTCATGGCCAGAAACTTGAGCGTATCGACAATGTCGAGGCTGCGCAAATCGAGATCCATCTGCTGGTCAAGGCCTTCCTCGACAGATACAGAAACGCGTGCCGGCTCCTGTTGCCCGCCGGAAAGTTCCTGTGCCGCCAAAGGCCGGAACACGAGGCCAGACATGCAAAACAGGACAAGACAGATACCGGCTATACGCCAATGATTCATAGAAGTTCCAGCTCCTGTGTGCCGCGGCGCAAAATAACCTTGTCCGCGGAAATCCTTATGACAGTATAGCCGGCGACTTCGTCGCCTTCCATAAGAAAATAGACTTTATCCGCCCGTTGATCCTCGATAATAGCCTGGGGATGCTTACCCATATATATACCCGACAAAACCAGCCCGCGAGCGGCAGAGGCTGAAGAGGCGGTGGAAGAAAAGGGCTGAAAAATGTCCCTGGCGGAAACAAGTTCCTGATAAGCTTCAGAAAGAACAGCTTCCTGCGGCACCTCCCCGGAAATAAGCGGCGGCAACGGCGAAGGATCGGGCAACACTCTTGCTGAAGAAAGATTGCGCCCCGTCAGGACAATCACGACAAGAAGCAGAACAGCCGCAAGCAGGCATACCCCCAGAAAGCGATTGGAGAGCCGGAAATCCGGCAGAGGCAAACGCCTGAGCGAACCGGACCGGATCAGATTAAACAGTTTTTCTTCCGGAGAAATGTCGTGTGGCATATTCAGACTGCCTGCATATTGTGCGCCGGTTGCCGCCACGCCCGCTGGACATCCAGCGCAGCTTCCACATCCTCGTATAACACATGCGTGCCGGAGCGCATGACAACCCGTTCAAGCGCGTCATGGCAAAGCATGGACACCTTGCGGGGATACCCCAAAGTGGCCGCGTAAACAGCCCCCAGCGCCGCTTCGGTAAACAACGGCTCGCGATGCGTGTACCCGGCCTGGCGGACACGAAAATCGACCAGCCTGCGGACAGACTCCTCGTCCAGCGGAGCAATAACAGCCTTGCAGGCGATACGGTCAAAAAAATTGGCCATACGCTCCAGCCGCGGCAGAAGTTCCATTTGCCCCAGCAGAACAAGCTGAAGGGTTTTATGCTCGTTAGTTTCATAATTGAGAAGGGAACGCAGAATTTCAAGGCAAGGGTCAGTCAGTTTCTGGGCCTCGTCGATCAGCAGAACCGCGTTCTTCTTTTCCCGGACGCATTTGTCAAAAAGAAACTTTTCGATCTCCTGCAAATATGCAGGCACGTTCATGCCGGCGCCGGGCCGGGTTCTGACGCCGAAACGGCGGCACATTTCCTGCAAAAAAAGGACATCCGTTTCATAGAACGGCTGGAGGCTCATGACCGGAATAATCGAGCGGTCATCGGCCAGCGCCAAGGAAAGCTTGCGGCTCAACGTGGTTTTACCGGTGCCAACATCACCGAGCACCACACTCAGTCCGCGGCGCAGTTCGATGGCAGTTCTCAGACGAAAAAAAACAGCCTTGTGCTGGGGAGACTGGTAGAAAAAGCCGGGATCGGGGCTGGTCGAGAACGGTTCCTGCCTGAGGCCCAGCGACTGGAAATAGCTCATTATTCTTTGCCGTACCGGTTATTTTGGGGTGCCATACGGGCCGACACGAGGTCGGCCCCTACGTGTATTATAAGTAAAGGGCTTGCCGATTCAACAAATACAGGTTTTATTTTTCCAGGAAAGAAGCGGCATTTCTGAAAACTTCCTCCACGGTGATCGAGTCAAACTTGCCGGAAACGACTTTTCCGTCATTCCCCAGAAGGATCTCCTCACCGGGCTTGTTGCAGAGCAGGATTATATGCCGGCCCAATGGCCGCCATCTTTCCGGATTAATGCCGGGCTGGGAACGCATAAACAAGGTAATAAC
This sequence comes from Candidatus Omnitrophota bacterium, assembly GCA_903944345.1. Classification (GTDB taxonomy): domain Bacteria; phylum Omnitrophota; class Gorgyraeia; order Zapsychrales; family Fredricksoniimonadaceae; genus CAJARJ01. The sequence goes on along the minus strand of CAJARJ010000010.1, from coordinate 24,138 downwards.
GGGTGCCCCAGCCGCCGCCGCAATATGCGCCGGCCCTGAATCAGTCGAAACAAATACCCGGCAACGTTTTGCGAGAGCTGCTGTTTGCAGCAAAGTCAGCTGGCCGGTCAGATCGACAACCGAATCCCCGGCCAGACGCACAATAGTCGCCGCCATACCCGCCGCGCTTTTGGCTCCCACAACAAGTATTCGGACAGAAGACGAGCGTATAAGCTTTTGGGCTAATGCCGCATAGGATTCAATCGGCCAATGCCGGGTCGGACAGCTCGCATCCGGATGAAGAATCACCACAGGACTCTTTAATAGTTTATAATCCCTGAAAAAGGCATCCGCCCAGGCTTCGCAAGAGGAACTGACGGGCAGCTCAAGATCCATCCGGCGGTCTTCGACCCCTATCCTCTGCAGAAGATCGAGGCTGTATTGCACCTCGTGTTTGCACCCCAGCATCCGCTCGTCCGGCACCTTGTCAGTCAGCAAAAATCCGAATTTGTCATTATTGTAACCCAGCCTGCGCGGAATCCCGGCGAAAAAACAGAGCGCGTTGGTCTTGCGTTTGGTGTGAAGGATGACAGCCAGATCAAAACGCTTGCGGCGTAGCAGCAACAAAAACTTCCAGTATCCCTGCCACCCCTTTTTCTCTTCAACGATTACCTCGTCGACATAAGGCAGGCCCTCAACCAGCTCCCGGTTGACAGGACTGGCCCACACACTCAGCCGTGCCCGGGGCCAGGCCGTTTTCAATGCTCTCAAAGCCGGAACGGTAAGCACCATATCCCCGATCCGGTCAGTACGCACAACAAGAATGTTGTTAAATCCGGGCATACACCCCTCCGGATTTCATGTCGGGGATAAAAGATTCCCCAAGGACATTTAGCACATCCTCTGCGGCAATATCCTGCATAGTCTTCCCCGGCCTTAAAAACATACTCCGTTCTCCCCAGGGGCCGTAGAAAAAAGGATCCGTCGGGCCAAAAAGAACCAATACCGGAACATCCAGATAGCTGGCCATATGCATAATGCCACTGTCATTGGTCAGGGCAAAAGATGCCCGCGACAAGACAAACGCCAGCTGACAAAGATTTGTCTGCCCGCACAAATTAATAACACCAGCCGGGAAAGCCGAAAGCATTCCGGCGATATTCCCGCCATCACGCCGGTCGCCAACCAGAACAACCGTACAGCCGTGATCTTTCAGCAGTCTTTCCACAACCACAGCAAAACGATCCGAGGGCCAGCGCTTGCGGTCATCGGCCGCCCCGGGAGCCACCACAACATAACCACTTTTTACAGGCAAAAGAGCCGCGAGCGCGGACCGGTCAGCAGCAGAAACAAACAGGGCCGTCTTTTTTACCGGGCCGGACATGGCCGGGAGAATCCGGTGCAGGCGAGCCAGATGCTTGTCTTTCATATGACGATCATGCGTCTTTACAAACTCGGGAACAGTCGAAGCGGCTGCTCCGGAAAGAAATGGCAGAAAAGAGTTGCGCATATCAACCGCCAGTTGAAAAGACTGCCTGCGCAAGGCCAGAACCATCCTCATCTTTTCAGCAAAAGAGGCATGTTTATCATAAACGACCAGTTCGCCGACAGCAGGATGACCGGAAAAAAAACCACGAGCCTTTGGACCGGAAAGAACAGTTATCCTGGCCTCGGGAAAACGGGAATGAAGACGATCAAAAACAGGAAACGTCATCACCACATCCCCGATATTGCTCAGGGTGACAAAAAGAATCCGCTCAATTGTGCAGCCGGAGGACAGAACTGAAAACATCGTCAACACTCACCTGTTTCATGCAAATATTATCAGAACACTCAAGATAATAACACGCGGCCCGGTTGCAGCCGGTACTTTTCTGCAAAACCACTCCCCGTCCGGTTCCGCGCGGGCCGGTCAGCTCCGGACGCGTCGGGCCAAAAATCGCCACCGTGGCGACACCCAGAGCACTGGCCAGATGCAGCGGACCGGAATCCGCAGAAATAACCATAGCAGCACCGGACATGATAGCGGCCAGCAAGGGAATATCGGTCTCTCCTGCCACCACGATCGCCGAACGACCCAGGCTGGAAGCAATGTCGTTGGCACGCGCACGGTCAGAAGGGGCACCAGGAAGTACAATCTTGTATTTTGTCTCTTTAACCAGCCTTTGGGCAAGAAGCGCAAAAGAGGCCGCGGGCCATTGTTTGAGATCCCAGTTGCCGCCGGTATTAAGCACAACGTAAGCCCCGTCCTGCGGCAAGCCGCGGGACTGCAAAAAACTGCGAGCTGCATCTTTTTGGGCAGCTGAAAGTAAAAGACGGCTAACGCGATCAGCCAACCTAAGTCCGGCGACAGTGAGTAAATGAGAATAAATATCCGAGCGATGCGTTGTCCGGGGATCCGGCATATTGCCCGCCAGCGTTAACGGCCAGGAAGCCGAAGGCTTACCAAACCCGATGCGCTGCGGGATACCCGCTGCCCACATAAGACAAGCTCGCGAGAAAGACGGGCGCAAAATAAAGACCGTATCAAATTTCTTCTTTCGCAGCTTCACGACAAAAGCAAGCCGGCGCAAGAAAGAACGCTCCTTGCCCTTTTCATCATAAACCATAATCTCGTCAATATGTGGACACAGGCCCAATACTTCTTTAACCCGCGGCACACAAAAGGCCGTGACACGTGCATCAGGATAATTGTCTTTAATGGATTGGTAGACGGGCAAAGAGAAAATAACATCTCCCAGCCAGTTGACAGAAACCACCAGAATGTTTTTCATATCACCGCCTGATAGGCATTTAATGTGCCTTCGACCATCTGACGGACAGAATAACGGGAAAGAATAAAATTACGGGCACGCCGCCCTGTTTCCAAAGCCGCCTCGGGATCAGAAAGAACCTTTGTTATGGCACCGGCCAGTGCTCCGGAGTCTGCCGGAGGAACCAGATATCCGGTCACCTCATTCTCGACAATATCCAGAACCCCCCCCACCGCCGAAGCCACCACCGGCAGCCCCGCTGACTGGGCCTCCATAAGCGACAGCCCCAGCCCTTCTGAAAGCGAGGGCAGAACAAAGACATCGAACAAGCCCAACAATTCCGCGGTACGATTAACCACCGGGTAAAAGAATACCTTGTTTGCCAGCCCCTTTTTCTCCACCGCGGCCCGCAAGAAGGCTTCCATCGGCCCTTCCCCAAAAAAAACACAACGCAAAGAAGGAAACTGATCCTGAATCAAGGAAAAAGCCTCAATCAGATAGATATGACCCTTGACATCCGAAAGGCGGGCAATAAGCCCGATGACGGTTTCATTCTGAAATCCATAGCGATCTCGTAAACGTAAGCGTTCGGCTGGGGCTGCCGGAAGAAAAATTCCGGCATCAATCCCGTTAGGGACACACACCACCCTGCTTTGTGGCAAGCCAAAATCCCCGAGCAGATGTTTTTCAACCGGGCCGCTGACCGCAATTGTTTTCCGCCCCCAGAGCCCGATCAGCCGGCGGCCCAGATGAGGCCGGAAGAAACCGTGACAAGTTGTGATGTAAGGAACACCCGTCATAACGCCCGCCATGGCTGCGATCGTCGCGGCCATACGGGTCTGGGCGTGCATAAGCTCAATCTTTTCTGCACGAACAAAACGGGCCAACTCAACTGCAGCAAGAAACAGACGAGGATCCAGCTGGGAACGCAGGCCCAGTCCCTTGAGTGTGAAATGCAAAATACCAAACCCGCGTGCATCCTCCTGCAAAGGACCGCCGGAAGTAACAATCACAGGATGATGACCTGAGGCCTTAAGCCCGCGAGCCAGTGTCAGCAGATAGGTGGAAATCCCTCCCGCCCGGAAATGATTGGCGAGCAGAATAACCTTCATCCCTGCGTCCTGCCGGCAAGGCGCATAACCTCACGCAAAACCTGATCAGGAAGAATGCCCGACATGCAGGCATTTTTTCGGGTGAGGCATTGATCCTTGTAACACGCCGAACAATCCATCTTTTTACTGAGAACCGACACATGGTCCCCCGGCGGAACATGCCTTGCGGGGTCAGTCGGGCCAAAAAGCGCAATCACGGGCACCTTCATTGCCGCAGCCACATGCAACGGTGCCGAGTCGACCGAAACATACACCCGGCAATAACCAATCAGGGCAGCCAATTGAAGAATGTTTGTCTTGCCCACCAGAATAGATGGTTTGGAACGAACCGCCCCCAAAAGCTGACGCAACAAATCACGGTCTTTATCCATGCCGGTCACGATCACCCGCATGCCTTGCGCCGCGCAAAGATCGCAAAACTTTGCCGCCAGCGGCATCGGCCAGTTCTTGGTCGGCCAACGCTCCGAAGCGGCGATGTTCAGACCGATCACGGTATGTTTGTTCTCGTCAATCCATTCGGCATTAAGCAGTTGCCGGGCATACTCAAAATCATCCTTGCGGGGCCAGAATTCAAGCAGAGCTTTTTTTTCATCATAAACAACACCGGCCTGTTCCAGTATCCTGAACTGATGGCGTATGGGCGAAAGGCCGGGCTGATCGTCGGGAATACCGTTTGAAAGCAGCCAGCCAAGCTTTTTGTTTCTGTAGCCGTAGCTGGCCCTGGGCTGACAGGCAAAAGCTATCAGATGACTGCGATTGTTATTCTGCAAATCTATAACCCGGTCAAAACGAAAATGCCGCAATTTGCGGACAAGTTTCCAAAAGCCCAAAGGCCCTCGATCTTTCTGTTTGTAATCATAAACAATAATCTCGTCCAAATAAGGACAGCCCTGCAAGAGAGCCGCCCCTTCCCGTCCCACAAGACAGGAGATACGCGCCTGGGGAAATTTTTCGCGTAAGGCCTTGAAGGATGCCGAAGCAAGAATAATATCTCCCACCGCACTCAGTTTAATAACCAGAATATGTGAAGAATTCCTGAGTTCGTTATACACTCTAAGCGTCGAATTCACCATGCGTTCCAGCGTATATTTCTTTTCCACATGGCAACGCGCCGCCTGGGCCATCTGGTCGCAAAGACGCGGTTCATTAATAAGACGCATGACCGCTGCCGCCATGCCATCCGGGTCTCCGGGCAGAACCAGAAGCCCGGTTTTTTCGTGCTCTACAATTTCCACCACCCCGCCAACCTTGGTGGCGATAACCGGGACTCCGGCTGCCTGGGCCTCGATAAGAACCCGTCCGAAAGCCTCTTGAGTGACAGTTGCCAACACCAAAGCATCCGCCTCCTGCAAAAGACGCGGAATATCCGAACGGTTTCCCATAAACTCGACCTGGGCGGTTATCCCCAAACGCCTGGTCAATAAAAGAAGGCTGTCCTTGTAAGTCCGTTTAGCGGCAGAGGCATCGCCAATAATACGCACCCGGACATAGGGCCTTTGACGTATCACCTTGGCCATGGCCTTAAGAAAATCCTGGTGGCCCTTGAGCGGAGTGATCCTGCCGACCATAACAACCGTAAAAGCAGAGCGACCGGGTTCGCGTGCGCGAAAGGGAAAACGGGACAGATCCACACTACGATGAATCAGACGAATATTCTGAGGCTGAACCCCGAAATGATCAATCATATGGCGTCCGATCACCTCACTGATCACAATCACCAAACGGGACCACCCCATAACATGGCTCATAAAATGCCGGGCGTAATACCCATGACACGTCGTCAGAAATTCGGCATCGGTCTTGCGGACTGCAAACCAGGCAATCCAGGCCGGGATGCGCGAACGGGCGTGCACGATATCGACATTATGGGCCAAAATAAGCTTGCGCAACTCACGAATACAATAAATCATGGTAAAAATATTTTTCTTATGCACCGGCAAAGCATAATGCAACGAACCTTCCGTCGTCAACTGATCAACGAGAGTGCCTCCATTGGACACAACAACAGACTCGTAACCGCGGGCTACCAGAGCCCGGGCCAAATCCACTGTCCCCCGCTCAACACCACCCACATTAAGCTCGGGCAATATTTGCAATATCTTCATCTGATATGCTTCTCCAGGGCCAAAGAAAGACCAGAACTGTCCCGCAGAGCCCTGGTCGGAATCTTGTTTTTAAGAACGTCCTCTATAACCGCCGCAACCTGTGTGGTGCTGGCCAAAGCCACATACCCCTCCTGAGCCAGATCCTCAACAAAACGAACATGTTTACTGTCAACCGGTTTAAGTGAAGGCCCATCTACCGGAAAAGCAACAACCTTTTTCCCTGAACTTACCGCTTCCGAAACCATGGAAATACTGTCTGCCGAAACAAGGACAAGGTCACTCAAGGCCAGAATGCCTCCAATCGCTTCCGGCACATCCGCACGGCTGGCAAGAACCATCAAACGGCAGCGCGGATCATGATCAAACTCCTTGAGCAAAAGCAGTTCAACCGCACGCGATGTCCGACGAGAAGTTGTCAGCAAAAGATTCATATGATACCGGTCAAGGACATCCTTGATCTGATGAATAATCAGCTGAACCTGATGTACCGAAAGTTCACAGCCCTTAACATCCCCTCCCAGCAAAAAACCGATTTTGGGCCGGTAAGAAGAATCCAGATGCGGAAAACGCCGAACAAGACCACGCTGATTAAAAGCCATATAATCTGCGTCCACAAGATTAAGCGCACCCCGGCTGACAAACAAACCGGACGTAGAACTTTTGCCCCTGGCGTCATGCCGGGGCATTGTGAGGAAAGAAAAAGCTTTTAACGGCATTGCTCCTGGACGCAAGACATGAAAACTCTGTGCCCGATTAAATCCCGCCAGCCAACAATTGAGAGGAGCGGTCTTTGATCCGCAGGCAATAACATAATCAGGCTTGAATGAAAGCAAGGCCAGGACAGTCTCCCTGCTGAAAAAGAAAAAGAGCCAGGAAGGATTTAGAACCGGAATGAGCCGACACGCCCCCAGCAAAGCCAAGAAACGCGCATGAGAATCCGATCGATATTTGACCGTAACGGTCTCTCTTTCGGGAACATATCCGCGGGCACGCATCAGCTTTTCTGCGGCCGAGGCAACAGCCTGGGATTGCCGCAAATGTCCCGTCCGACCGTCGTCCAAAACAAGAAGGCTGCGGAAACGGGAATGTTTCCAGGTTTTATAAATCCACAAATACTCACAAGGGTGCTGCAGAACCCATTCTTCAAACCGTATCGCCATGCGGGTCATGTTCTCGGTGATATCCTTTTCTTCATCACCGCTTGATGTCAACGTAAAAGGTACAACTTCCAGTTTATGACGAGACCCCTCAACCCGATGAATATTAACAAGGATAATCTGTGCCTCATATTTCAATGCCAGTCGCACCGCTCCGGTCGATAAAGAAGCCTCTCTGCCAAGAAACGGCAATAGAATGCCGTCGCGTCCGCCCTGATCCGCCACCAGGGTGACAATCTCGTTACGCTTGAGACAGCGAATAATCTCGCGCCCCCCGATACCCGGATGAATAACCTTAGCACCGCCACTCTGCCTGAGAGACTTGATCATTTCTCCAATCCGGTCAAGACGGGCCATATCATTGGCAACCATATTGTACGGATGTCCGCACATACTGCCCACCAGATTGGAAAGCTCCCAATTACCAGAATGAATGGACAAAAAGATAACTCCATGCCCTTTTTTAATCGCGGCATCGACATGTTCCCGCCCAGAAATCTCGACGTAATCCGCAAACCCCTGCCGAGCCACAAGCGGCAGGCGCGCAATCTCAAGCATGTTCATTCCGAAAGACCGAAAAAAGTCCCGGGCCAAACGCTCCTGAGCTTGCGCAGGAATATGCCTGCCCAAAGCCACACGAATATGCGCCAGCACCTGGTTTCGGCTTTTGGGACTCAACGCATAAGCGGCATTCCCAAGGAACCGGCCAAAAGCAAGCGCGGAATTAACCGGGACAACCCGCATCGCTGCGACCAGAAACCTAAGCAGCCAATAACCTGTTAACACTCGCAAGAACTTCATCTTCCCCTCTTGTAAAGGCGATAACGACTTCAAGAGCATATACTGTCACCCCTTGAAAATGACCGGCAAACTGTCTGAGCTTGACGGCATCTTTTGAAGTGACAACCAGCGTATCGCAAGAATGCTTCCGGCAAAGCGCGACCAGACGCTGAACATCCTCAAGTGTATAATCATAATGATCAATAAAAATTTCGTGATGCCGAAGATCAGCCCCGCACTGCAAAAGAGTGCGTGTGAAGGCCTCGGGAGAACCAATCGCGGAGCAGGCACAAACAGATTTACGAATCGCCGAAAGAGGAGTCACACTCTCAGTGCCACCGGAAAGCTCCACCAGGGCTTGAGGAACATGTGCCGTCTCAGCGAGAAGCACTCTGGGAACAAGACGGGAAATCTCGGCCCGCAAGGCAGGAACCCTTTCCGGAGCCAGATCACAACGAGTCAAAATCACAATATCCGCTCTGGCAAGAGCACTGAAAGGTTCGCGCAAGGATCCACAGGGTAATAGATTCCGATCCGAAGCAGTTTCCAGAACATCCAGCATAACAATATCCAGATTGCGGGCGCAGGCCCAGTGCTGAAAACCATCATCCATCAAAAAAACATCCACCAAGTGTTCTTTTTCGGCAAGCCGGATAGATTCGGCGCGATCCGCAGAAACATAAACAACGACCCCCGGCAGATTACGCCTGAACAACAAAACCTCATCGCTCTGCCCATCGGCCCCGGGCATGTATCCCCGCGTCAAAATGACCGGATTCTTATGTCTGTCTCTCAAATGTCCCGCCAGCCAGATAACAAAAGGGGTTTTCCCCGCCCCGCCTAGAGCTATATTACCAATACTGATCACCGGAATTGAGGAACGAAAGACAGGAAAAATCCCGTTCTGGTAAGCAAGAAAAACCAGACTTACTCCCGCTCCGTAAAGCCAGGAAAATGGCAGAAGCAGCACATGTAACAGCCTGCTGCCAAAGGAGGGCTTATCCTTTCTAAGAACACGCCAGAGAAAATCACGCACGCTCATCAATCACCTTCCTGATCATTGCAAACATCGCATCCAACGCGCCCCTGCCGGAAAACACAACAGCCTTCGCTCGGCGCCCAAGGTCAAGAGCCTTGTCCGGTTGCTCAAGCAACTGTGTCAGGGCCTCAAAAAGTTCCTGCTGATCCTTGACCTGGATAATAGCGCGCCCTTCGAGAAACAGCCGGGTTATATCTCTGAAGTTGTCCATGTACGGGCCAACCAGAATCGGCCGTGCGAAAGTTGCTGGCTCAATGATATTATGCCCCCCCCGCACCGTCAAACTCTTTCCAACAAAAACAAGATCCGCTGCGGCATAGAACGACAATAAACATCCAATCCGATCAAGAATCAGGACTTCCCGGGCATGCGCAGGCAATGTGTCACGAGTTGATAACAATACGGGATCAAACCCTTGTTTTGCCACTAGCGCCGCCACCGCAGAAGATCTTTCCGGATGTCGCGGCGCCAGGACCAGACGCAAATCAGAATGCCGGACGGACAAACGGGAGAAGATATTCAGAATAATCTCTTCTTCTCCAGGATGTGTACTACCAGCCACCCAAATTCGCCCCGAAAAAGACGCATGCCCCGAGGGAAGCTCAACCTTTTCAGGGATGTTATCAAATTTCACATTACCTGTACAAAAAACCCTGTCTTTAGGTGCCCCCAACTTCACGATGCGTTCCAAATCAAGATCGCTCTGCATGGCAAAACAGCGAACCTGGCTGAGCATGCGTTTAAGGAGCGGTCGAACCAGATTGTAAGCCGGGTAAGCCTTGTCTGAAATCCTGCCGTTGAGCACAAGAACGGGTATTCCCCGAACTGCAAGACAATTAAACAAATTAGGCCACAACTCCGTTTCGGCAGCCAGATAGACTAGAGGATTAATCGCCCGGACGAAAGCGCCAACAGTCAACTGAAAATCCAGCGGAGACCAGAGAATCAAAGCCCTGCCCGAATAGCGTTCGACAGCCAGCCCATGTCCGGATTTGGTTGTCACCGAAAGCACAATCCTCATCTCGGGGTACGCAAGACGCAAACGCTCAAGAATTCCCTCCAAAGCAAGAACTTCACCAACACTTACGGCGTGAAGCCAAATGTTTTTCCTTTCTGCCAACTGACGCCTGAGCTCGCAGGGAAGAAAACCAAAACGTTCTGCAAATCCACAATGCCATTTCCCCTGAAACACAATAAAGGGAATAACAATAACGATATAGCACAATAAAACAAAATCAAAGAAAAGTCCCATCAGGCCCTCGGATGCGCGTTTTCGTAAATCCGTTTGATCTTGTCGGTTGTCAGATGTGTATAAATCTGTGTTGTCGAAAGACTGACGTGTCCTAGAAGTTCCTGGACTGATCTTAAGTCAGCCCCACGATCCAGCATATGTGTGGCAAAAGAATGCCGCAGCATATGCGGATGGACATTCTGTTTCAGGGCCGCTTCAGGAAGATATTTGTTAATAATATTACGTACACTGCGGTCGGTCAGACGGCCACCACGGTTATTAAGAAAAACGGCTTGCGAACTGAACTTGCGTGCAGCAAGATACTCCCGCAAAGCAGCCACGGCTGGTTCTCCCAGAGGAAGCATCCGCTCTTTGCGGCCCTTCCCCCGAACCTTGATGATATTGCCAATGAGATCAACATCAGCAACATTCATCCCCACCAGTTCTCCGACACGCATACCCGAAGAATACATCATCTCGAATATAGCCCGGTCACGCAAGCTGGAAGACGTCTGGTCCGCGGGAGACTCCAGAAGAGCCACAGCCTCGTTCTCGGTCAGAAAATGCGGAAGAACATGATCAAGTTTAGGGGTCATCAGCAGCCTGGCGGGATTTTTGGAAACCAGGCCTTCTCTTTGCATGTATCGGAAAATGGCTCGCAATGAAGAAAGCTTTCTGGCAATTGTCCTGGCTTTAAGCTGTTTATCCCGAAGACTGGCGAGAAATCGTCTAAGCGTCAAATAGTCGACAGTCGCCAAATCAGAATCCCCAAGAAATAACAGGAACTCCTCGATATCCAGCCTGTAATTCAAAAGAGTATGCGCAGAGCAATTCTTTTCGAATTCGAGATAACGCATAAAAGCGTCAAGATATCTGCTATTCATTTATATGATTTTATACACAAACAGCCGATATTTGAAGAAAAAAGCAAAGAATATACCCTCAAGAGAGAAATCAGTCCGCCGCGGCCGGAACGTTTGGTTCCGTGCCGGGAACCGGTTTTGACACCGGAAGCTTGTTGGAAATAAACTTACAATCCGGATAACGACTGCAGCCGTAGAACACCCCGCCTCTGCGGTTGCGACGTTCCACCAGCTCCCCGGTACAACCCGGCTCAACGCACTTGACCCCCACCGGGTAAGCTTCGGCATGGCGGCATTCCGGGAAAGAAGAACAGCTCAGGAAGCGGCCGTTGCGCCCCCATTTGACCGCCAGATTGGACTTGCCACACTGAGGACAAAGCTTGTCGGTCAAAATGCTTGTTTTCTCGAGTGTAGCCATGGCCCGCTCAAGCTCGACGCTGAAAGGCTCATAGAAATCACGTAGAAGCTGGGCATAAGCTAACTGCCCTTCCTCAACCTGGTCCAGTTTTTCTTCCATCGCCGCAGTAAATCCGACATCCAGAATCCGCGGGAAATTGGCCACCAAAAGATCGCAAATAATCATACCCAACTGCGTCGGCGTGAAATAACCACGATCACGGGTCACGTAATTACGCACCACCAGTGTCTGAATAATAGACGCATACGTGCTGGGACGTCCGATGCCTTCTTCTTCCAGAGTCTTGACCAACGAGGCTTCCGAATAACGTGCGGGCGGCTTGGTGAAATGCTGTGATGGTATCACTTCCAGCATCTGCAAAAGGTCTCCTTCAAGATAAGGAGACAAATCCTGACGCTCCTCTTCTTCTTCCACACTCCGGTAGACCGCAAGACACCCGGCAAAGACCAGAGTTGAACCGGAGGCACCGAACTGACAACGGCCTGCCTGGATTTCAATCTTCTTGTTTTCAAAGACTGCCGGAGTCATCTGACAGCTGATAAAACGTTTCCAGATCAGCTCGTAAAGTTTATACTGTTCATCAGAAAGATACTTGCGCATCTTCTGCGGAGTATTAAACACATCCGTCGGGCGGATGGCTTCGTGAGCTTCCTGAGCCAGTTTTTTGGACTTAAAACGATTGGGCGTCTCCGGCAGATATTGTCCGCCGAACTCCTTGCCTATATACTCACGCACTCTGCCGAGAGCTTCGTTGGAGATATTAACCGAATCCGTACGCATATAGGTAATCAGACCCATCGGATCTTCCTGGTCAATCTCGATACCTTCATAAAGTTGCTGGGCAATCATCATGGTGCGCTGGGCATTAAACCCCAGCTTGGAAAAAGCATCCTGCTGAAGTGTACTGGTGATAAAAGGCGGTAAAGCATTACGCCTGACTTCCCGGACATTGATTGCAGATATCCTGAAAAGTTTGGACTGCAGTTCGGCAGCAATATCCCTTGCGGAGACCTCGTTGGAGAGATCAGCCTTGATGCTGTCGATCTTCTCTAGCTGAGCCAGCAATTTTCCGGGCACACCATCTTTCTGCAGGGTAACCGCAATCTGCCAGTATTCTACAGGGACAAACTTGAGAATATCCCGTTCCCGTTCAACGATGAGGCGCAACGCCACTGACTGAACCCGACCGGCACTCAGGCGACTGCCTACTTTTTTCCATAATACAGGACTAATCTGGTAACCCACTATGCGATCAAGAACCCGGCGGGCGTTCTGGGCGTTAATTTTATTCTGGTCAAATTGATGCTTTTCCTTGAAAGCTTTAAGAACAGCATCCTTGGTGATCTCATGAAAAACCACGCGGAAAATTTTCTGACCCGCAGTCGACAAATGCGGAACCAGATTCCAGCCAATAGCCTCCCCCTCACGATCAGGGTCAGTCGCAAAATAAATTTCTGTCTTGTCCTTGGCTTCTTTCTTAAGTTTGGTAAGCGTCTTCTGCTTGGCCCGGACCACAATAAAGTTCGGCTCAAAATCCTTTTCCAGTTCGACTCCCAGTCTGGATTTTGGCAAATCAATCAGATGCCCCATCGATGAAGTGACCTTGAATTTCGCACCAAGAATTTTATTGATTGTTTTTACTTTGGCCGGTGACTCGACAATAACCAGTGACTTTGACATCCCTATCTCCTTGGCGTGTGTAGAACAACGCTATCTAATCTCCACAAAAAACCGAAAAGTGCAAATGTTTTCAGATTTATCCCTCTTTGCTTCCTGCTGAAAGACAATAAATGCTGCCAGGGAGTTCATTGACCAGGCCTCTTATCTGCAATGCCAGAAGCGGACGCAGCAATAAAAATGAAGGCAAACCAGTTAACAATTCGAGGTCTTCCAGCGTTCGCCCGGAAGTCTTAACGAATCCCAACACCCCCTGTTCCAGCTCATCAAGAGGCAGATCCGGAACAGAAGAAGGCGCAACATTCTTGTTAAGTGCAGGGATCTCCTCAAGAACATCATCGATGGAAACCAGAAGCTTGGCACCCTGCCTGATTAGCGATAATGGCCCCTCGGACTGACGGTCACCGACTCTGCCCGGAAGTGCAAAAACTTCACGCCCCTGCTCAAGGGCAAAAGCCGCAGTAATCAGAGCTCCGCTGCGCAGACTGGCTTCCACCACCAGAGTCCCCAGAGACAGTCCGCTCACAATACGATTTCGACGCGGGAAACTAAAACGCGTTGGCCTGGATCCAAAAGGAAATTCGGAAATAAGACAAGCCTGGCGCTCCATTTCCCGAAAAAGTTCACGGTTACATTCAGGATAAACAATATCTAACCCGCATCCCAAGACACCTACTGTTTTTCCTCCGGAAGCCAAAGCACCCCGATGCGCGGCAGCATCAACTCCCTGCGCCATCCCCGAAACAATAACCGCTCCGCGTTCGGCCAGATCTGCCGCCATACGGTACGCATTCTCCCGGCCATAAACAGAACAATGCCTTGATCCGACAATCGCCAACGCAGGCATCGCAGCCGGAGGCAAATTCCCCCGGAAATACAATACCACAGGAGCGTCCGGAATCTCTTTAAGAAGTGCAGGATAGGCATCATCCAGCCAGGTCAAAACACTGGCACCATTAGAGGACACGGCGGCATTGTCCTTACGAAGAAAATCATCCGAATAAAAATGCAGCAGATTAAGAGCCGAAGCCCGCCCCACACCAGCTACACGCTCAATCTCGGTCGGATCCGCTGCGAATATAGCCAGCGGATCGCCAAAATGCCGAAGCAACCTGATAATCTTCCGATTAGTAAACCCTGAAACCGCGTTTAAGACCCGCAGAGCATCACGCGGGGAGCCTGGAAAAGATTGCGAGGATATCATTGACCACCTTACCAATGTTGTCTTCGTTGGAATCCACCACGAAGTCAGCCTTGCGGTAATGGGGGTCGCGCTGAGCCAAAAGTTGTTTGATCTTCAGCAAAGGGTCGGGGACATTCAAAAGCGGGCGGTCTGTCTTCCCTTGCGTCCTGCGATACACACTTTCGGAATCAGCATAAAGATAAAATGTGATCCCGTTGCGCTTGAGCGCATTGAAGTTCTCTTCATTGACGGCAACTCCGCCGCCGCAATCAATAATCAGCGCGTCTTTGGCGGCACAAGATTCAACAACCTCTCTTTCGATCCGACGAAAATACGGTTCGCCGGAAACCGCAAAAATATCAGAAATCTTGCGGCCTTCGCGCTGTTCAATCAACTCATCAGTGGAAACACGCTCGCGGTCAAGACGCTCTGCCAGTTCTCTGGAGACAGACGTCTTGCCGCAAGCCATGAATCCGACAAGAACAATATTCCGTGAAGAAACGGCCATAAGAAATTAAGCGCGGCCAGCCGAACCTAAAACGCGCTCGTTCTTCTCTTTGTAAACCTTGACCAAAGCATCACGTGCCGGCCCAAGATACTTGCGCGGATCAAATTCGCCAGGAACCTCGGCAAAAACCTTGCGGATTACCGCGGTCATGGCCAGGCGTCCGTCAGAATCGATATTGATCTTGCAAACTGCAGAGCTTGCCGCCTTACGTAACTGTTCAACCGGAATACCAACCGCCGCCTCGAGCTTTCCGCCAAACTTGTTGATCATCTCGACATATTCGGGCATAACCGAACTGGCTCCATGCAGAACGATAGGGAAACCCGGAATTCTTCTTTCGATCTCTTCTAAAATGTCAAAACGCAGCGGAGGAGGAACCAGAATACCAGTCTTGGGATCCAAAGTACACTGGGCAGGCTTGAATTTATATGCCCCGTGAGAGGTTCCGATAGAAATAGCGAGGGAATCAACTCCAGTCTTTTTAACAAAATCCTCAACCTGTTCAGGCTGCGTATATGTGGAATGGGTAGCAACAACATCATCCTCAATGCCCGCCAGAACACCCAGCTCACCCTCGACGGTAACATCATGTTTGTGCGCGAACTCGACCACCTGACGGGTCAACTCAACATTCTTTTCATAAGAATGATGCGACCCGTCAATCATGACCGAAGAAAAACCGGATTCAATGCAGGACTTGGCCAGCTCAAAAGTGTCCCCATGATCCAGATGCAGTGCAACCGGAATTTCCTTAAGCCCCTTGGCCTGGGCCAATTCTTTCATCATCTCAACAGCACCTTTACCCATCCAGCGCAAAAGGGTAGGGTTGGCGTATTTACGCGCGCCCGAAGAAACCTGCAGAATAACCGGAGACTGTGTTTCAACGCAAGCCGTAATAATAGCCTGAATCTGCTCCATATTGTTAAAATTATAAGCCGGAACGGCATAGCCGCCCTTGACCGCCTTGTTGAACATTTCTTTTGTATTAGAAAGACCTAATTCTTTGTATGAAACCATAAAAACTCCCGGGTTATTGATAAATGATTATTACAGCCGAATCGTAACAACTAAAGTGCCGGACTTGAATCCGTCAGAAGTTAATATACCTAGATAACAGAATTTGAACAAGTAAAATTGTTAATCCCTGATTAATGAAGTCCGCCGCATTCCTGAAATGCCTGAGCGTTGCTTTGTGCACTATTTTCTTGTAAGAACCAAATAACTCTATTTATCTGTTGAATACCCCCCCCGGGTCATGTTAAATCACTATATGCCCGTGCAATCCATTAAATCAGATATCCGAAGAATACTCTGTATCCGCACCGATCGTATCGGCGAATTTCTGCTAACAATCCCGGCGATTGAACACCTCAAACAGATTTTTCCCCTGGCTAGAATCACGCTGCTTGCCCAGACATCCAATATTACTCTCATGCACTCCACCCCCTGCATTGATAACTGGATGGATTATGAGCGCATGCCCAAAACTCCCTGGGGACTGGCAGCAGCACTCAAAAAAGAACACTTTGATCTGGCGGTGGCTTTCCATCCGCACAAACTTTTTCACCAGGCTCTTTTTCTGGCCGGGATCCCGCACCGGGCCGGTTATCCGCACAAATGGGGTTTTCTGCTCAATATCCCCGGGCAAGAGACAGAACTCTTTCGCCGCGCGCACGAAGTCGAGCGCAATCTGCTGCTGCTCAACCCGAAATTAGCAACAGATAAAATCCCTTCCCCCCGCCTGCCCTGGAACGAAAGAAGCAATCTGTACCATATTCTGGAAGAACACGGCGTCCGGTCCCTGGCACCTTTTGTGATCATTCACCCATTTACCTCAAATCCGCAAAAAGAGGTTCCGTTCCGCTTCTGGGAAAAAGTCATCGACCGCGTGACCAGCAATGGCCACACCGCTCTACTGATCGGACAGGAAAACGAATACCAAAAAAGTCTGTTCAGGAATATAAAGAAGCCCGGCGTGGTCAGCCTGGCCGGACGACTGGAACTGCGTGCGACCGCCAACCTGATACGACATTTTTGCAGTTATTATATTGGATTAGATTCCGGGCCGTTTCATATGGCTTCCCTGGCGGGAGTGCCCTTAAGCGTCATCTTTCGCTTTCCCGATACCGTCCGCCGCTGGGGGCCATTCTTTAACCGAAACAGCGCCCAGGTACTGATCTACGAAAACAAAAACGAAGACTTTCTGGTCAGAAAAATATCTCTTCCCTGACTGCGGGATATATATAACTCCGCATTAACGCTCCCCGTTGAAAAACCGGATTAAAATAACCGGTATCCAAACAAGAGGCAAAGGATCAGTCGCTCCCCCATAAAAAGACTTATCAAGGCACCAATAACAAGATAAGGACCATAGGCAATAGTATTGTCTTTGGTTCTAATTTTTTCAATAATCCCGACAATAGCTCCAAAGAACGGAGAAATAAAGAACGTCAACAAGGCCAGCTTCCATCCCAGAAAAGCCCCGATCATAGCCATCAGTTTCACATCCCCGCCGCCCATGGCCTCTTTCTTGAACAGCCACTCTCCCAGCATACCCATAAGATAGATGGAGCCGCCACCCACAAGGACTCCCACAGCCGAAAACAAAAGGCCTTGCCACCAGATGTTTGTTCCATGCAACTGCGGAATCATCAGACTAAACACAAGACCAAGAATCATCCCGCCAATACTTACCTCATCGGGAATGATCCTGTGCTCCAGATCAACAAAAGTAGCAACAATAAACCCGGACACCATAACCAAATACGGGATTAAAAGAAAGGTAAGACCAAAATAAGAGTAAAAAGCAAGAAAAACAAAAGCGGTAAGCAGCTCAATAAAAAAATATCGGATTGAAAAAGGGGCTTTGCAAACCCGACATTTCCCCCCAAGCAGGAGATAGCTGATTAAAGGAATATTGTCATACCAGTGGATGGGTGTCTGGCATTTGACACAATGAGAACCGGGAGAAATGACCGATTTGTCCTGCGGCCAACGGACAATGCAAACATTAAGAAAACTGCCGATCATGGAACCAAAGATAAAAAAGAATGTCTTCACAAGCCATTCATCCTGGATGAACACAAGCACTCCTTATGATTTGCGATAACAGGCAGCCTCTAGCTCCTGCCACATGCGATCTTTAACGCTTTGTTCAAGCTGCATTCCCGCCCAATGCTGAAACGCCAATACCCCCTGGAAATAAAGCATCCGTAACCCGTTGACCGCACGCGCACCCCGGCTCTGAGCCAAAGCAAGCAGGCGTGTCTGTGCCGGATTATATACAAGGTCATACACCATCTGATGTGCAGAAAGCTCCTGAGCATCCACCAGACAAGGATCTTCGGGCTTCATGCCAACCGGTGTAGCATTAATCAACAAATCCGCAGAACGAATATCCAGTTCCTGCATCGTCGAGACTATACGCACCCTGCTGACATCCATTCTGGCTGAAAGATCAGAAACAAGAGCATTGGCACGCTTACTGTCAGTATCAAAAACACGCACCATCCGTGGTCTGCGATCAACAAGACATAATACACTGATAATGGCCCGCGAGGCTCCGCCGGCACCCATAATAGCAATTGTTTTTCCTTCAGGATCAAAACCACACTCGGTCAGATGCGTTAAAAATCCGGGGCCATCCGTATTATAACCGACCAGTTTACGCTTATCTGTAATAAGAACCGTATTAACGGCGCCCACTTTGTCGGCAAAAGAATCCAGACTGTCCAGAAAAGGCATAACATTTTCTTTGTGCGGAACAGTGACATTAAGCCCGAAAATGTGTGAATCCTTATCTTTAAGGCTGACAAAAAACTCTTTTAACGCTTCCTGGGGCATGGGAAAAAGCTGGTAAACAGCGTCAACCCCAAGCTCCTGGAAAGCTGTATTGTGCATGACCGGAGAAAGACTATGTCCCAAAGGATACCCGACCAGACCGTATGTTGTCTTCATGGTTGCAACCCCAAATCAATAGCCGCCGGATTGCCTTTGGCATCCTTGACTGCGCAGGCCTTGTTAACAGCGTTCAAATAGGCTTTGACCGAAGCTTCAATAACATCAGTTGAGGCTCCGATTCCAGTGAATTTCTCTTCGTTGAAACTGACCCTTACCCGAACTTCCCCCTGAGCATCCTGTCCCTGTGTTACCGACTGGATAGCATAATTCAACAATTGCCCTTTAAGACCGGTTATCTGATCAATCGCAAGATAACAGGCATCCACCGGACCATCGCCGGAAGCCTTTCTGGAGGAAAGTTTCCCATCCGAACGCAGACAAACTTCAACTTGCGGCTTGATATTTGTTCCGCTGGTTACAACCAGAGATTCCAGGCACCAGGTATCACGAATCTCACGCACATCATCTTCAACAATCGCGACCAGATCTTCGTCAAAGACTTCCTTCTTCTTGTCCGAAAGTTCCTTAAAGCGCTCAAACACCTTGTCCAACGACTGCTCATTAACAGAAAGCCCCAACTGCTTGAGTCGCTCTTTAAGCGCGTGCCGCCCCGAATGTTTGCCCAGAACCAGGCCAACTCCGCTGAACCCGACGTCCTCGGGACGGATGATCTCATAAGTTGACGGTTCTTTGAGAACCCCGTCCTGATGAATGCCTGATTCATGACGAAACGCGTTAGCCCCGACAATAGCCTTGTTCGGCGGGATAACAAAACCGGTGTGTTTACTAACCAGACGAGACGTGCGGATAATCTCAGGAGTCTTGATATTTGTGCTCAATCCGAAAAAATCACTACGAACACGCAACGCCATCACAACTTCTTCCATGGACGTGTTGCCCGCGCGTTCTCCAACCCCGTTGACGGTGCACTCCACCTGACGAGCACCAGCCTTGACAGCAGCCAAAGAGTTCGCAACGGCCAGGCCAAGATCGTCGTGGCAATGTACCGAAATAACCGCCTTGCTGATATTGGGCACATTGGACATGATTCCGGTTATAAGTCCGGCATACTGCTCGGGAACAGCATAACCCACTGTGTCCGGAATATTAACTGTCCGGGCCCCCGCCTTGATAACCGCCTCAAGCACACGATAAAGAAACTGCCGGTCACTGCGGGAAGCATCCTCGGGAGAAAACTCGATATCCGAAACAAACTTCCTGGCATACTTGACCGCATCCACCGCAATAGCCACCACTTCATCCGGTGACTTGCGCAGTTTATGCTCCATATGAATTTTAGAAGTTGCCAGGAATACATGAACACGCGGGGCTGCCGCCTTCTTGAGCGCCTGGACAGCCGCATCGATGTCTTTGCGCACCGAACGAGCCAAAGCCGCAATCGAAGCGTTCCTGATCTTACCGGCTGTCTGATGAACGGCATCGAAATCGCCGGGAGATATAACCGGAAAACCGGCCTCAATTATATCGACTCCCATCCGTTCGAGTGCCAGGGCGATCTCAATTTTTTCGCGCTGATTCATGCTGGCGCCCGGAGCCTGTTCCCCGTCGCGCAATGTCGTGTCGAAAATCAAAACCCGGTCTGTTTTTTTCATAGCATCCCGTCCTTTTTACGAGATATTAAAAAAACGCACGATGGTGCGTGCGTTTTTTTATAAGCCACCAGCATGATTAAAAAATACTACTTCTGTATCCAGGACATCATGCCGCGAAGCCGACGGCCAACGTCTTCAATAGGATGCTTGTCCTCGTCTTCGCGCATCTTGAGAAAGCCTTTACGTCCGTCTTTATTGGCAAGGATCCATTCACGGGCAAAGTCACCCTTCTGGATCTCGGTCAAAATCTTTTTCATTTCCTCACGTGTTTTATCCGTCACAACGCGCGGACCACGGGTATAGTCACCATATTCAGCCGTATCAGAAACACGCTTACGCATTCCGGCAATACCTTCTTCATAGATAATATCGACAATCAGTTTTAGCTCATGCAAACATTCGAAATAAGCCATCTCCGGAGCATAACCCGCTTCGACCAATGTATCAAAACCTGCCTTGATCAGGGCACTGGTTCCTCCGCAGAGGACTGCCTGCTCGCCAAAAAGATCCGTTTCGGTCTCTTCCTTGAACGTTGTTTCAAAAACCCCCGCACGGGACCCGCCCAGGCCTTTGGCATACGCGAGCGCTTCTTTTAAAGCACGTCCCGAAGCATCCTGATGGATAGCCACCAGACAAGGAACGCCTTTACCCTCAACATACTGACGACGGACAAAAGAACCCGGCCCCTTGGGAGCGACCATCCAGATATCCACATCAGCAGGCGGTTTGATCAAACCAAAATGAATATTGAATCCATGCGAGAAAACCAGAGTTTTCCCGGCTTTCATATATTTTTGCAGCTGATCTTTGTATATATCTGCCTGTAAATGATCCTGGGTCAGAAGAACAATAATATCAGCCTTTTGAGCAGCTTTATCTGCATCCATCGGCTGGAAACCATCGTCAACAGCTTTCTGATAATTAACCCCGCCCTGACGCTGGCCGATAATAACATTCAGGCCGCTGTCCCGCAGGTTCATGGCCTGCCCACGCCCCTGAATACCATACCCGATAACCGCAATCGTTTTGTTCTTGAGATTATTCAAATCTGCATCTTTGTCATAATAAATTTTGGCCATGATCTCCTTCTTTCCTCACCGAATATATCGGAACTGTTAATTCTGGATTGCATACAATAGCGAAAAAAAACATTTACCGCAAGATTTTCAACAACCGGTAACGATCCTGATAAATATCGTAGACTCTCTTACGGGCTTCAGAGAGATCAATAATGTTGATCTCATTCTGCATGACTCCGATGGCTTTTCCGTAATTGCCTTTGAGAATTTCGTCTACAGCGGCCACACCCAATCGCGTTGCCAGAATACGATCCGCCCCGCAAGGATTACCTCCCCGCTGAACATGCCCCAATACAACAGATCGCGTTTCCAGTCCGGTAATATTGGTAATCGTGTCGGCTACCACATGCGCCTTGCCGGCTCCTTCGGAAACAACAATCATCCAGCTTTTTTTGCCCTGTTTAACGCCATTACGAATATTTACACACATTTCCTCGTAATTGCCGCGAAACTCCGGAACAATCAGGTCGTCGGCACCCGAAGCCAACGCCACTTCGGTTGCAATATAACCGGAACGATTGCCCATAACCTCGATAACAAAAATGCGCTCCATACTGTGAGCAGTATCACGAACTTTGTCGATAGCATCCAGCGCCGTGTTAATGGCGGTATTGCAACCTATGGTCTGGTCGGTACCATACAAATCATTATCAATGGTTCCTGGTATACCTACAACCGGAAAACCGAACCGGCGATAAAGATCATTGGCTCCTTTATAGGAACCGTCTCCGCCGATAACGATCAAAGCCTCGATCTGATGACTCTTTAATACATCCATGGCTTTCTGCATGCCGGATTCCTCACGAAATTCGGGAGCACGCGCCGTCTTAAGTATTGTACCGCCGCGACTCAGAATATTGGAAACCGTCCGATGCGTCAAAGGAATAAGATCGTTATCAATCAACCCCTGATAACCTCTCATAACCCCCATAACTTCCATATTATGATGCAGGGCACAACGGACAACCGCCCGAATCGCCGCGTTCATTCCGGGGCCATCTCCACCTGAGGTCAAAACTGCTATCTTACGAAAAGAGCCTGCCATAAATAACCGCCTTAATACCTGTAATGTTCGGGTTTGTACGGGCCCTGCACAGGCACACCGAGATATCCGGCCTGTTTCTCAGTCAAAAGTGTCAGCCGCGCTCCAACATGATCCAGGTGAAACCTGGCGACTTCTTCGTCGAGATGCTTAGGCAAACGATAAACTCCGACTGCATATTTCTTCTGCCACAATTCAAGCTGGGCTAAAGTCTGGTTTGTGAACGAATTGGACATGACAAAAGAAGGATGTCCAGTTGCACATCCCAGATTCACCAAACGTCCTTCGGCCAGCAAAATAATACAATGACCATCAGGGAAAATATATTTATCCACCTGGGGCTTGATATTGACATGCGTTAAACCGGGCCAGGCGAATAAATCAGCAACCGCGATCTCGTTGTCAAAATGACCGATATTACATACAATCGCATGATCCCTCATACGAGACATGTGCTGCGCCGTAATAATATCAAGATTCCCTGTCGCCGTAACAAAAAGATTGGCCTCGGGCAGAGCTTCTTCGACCGTCTTGACCTCAAAGCCTTCCATCGCAGCCTGCAAGGCGCAAATAGGGTCAATTTCGGTCACAATAACACGCGCACCATAACTGCGCAGAGAATGCGCACACCCCTTGCCCACATCGCCATAACCACAAACAACGGCAACCTTACCGGCCAGCATAATATCGGTGGCACGCTTGATGCCATCCGCCAAAGACTCCCTGCAACCATACAAATTGTCAAATTTGGACTTGGTCACAGAATCGTTGACATTAAAAGCCGGAAAGAGCAATCGACCTTCGTTGAACATCTGATAAAGCCGATGTACCCCAGTTGTGGTTTCTTCCGAAACCCCCTTGATCGCAGGAGTAATTTTCTTCCAGATTCCAGGATTTTCTTTAAGACATTGTTTGAGACAAAGATACAGCTGCTTTTCATCCTCCCCGGCCGGCTTACGATCCAGAACAGAAGGATTAGACTCTGCCTCAAGACCAAGGTGAACCATCATCGTTGCATCACCACCGTCATCAACGAGCAAGTCGGGGCCCTTACCATCCGGAAAAATAAGAGCACGCTGGGTACACCACCAGTATTCTTCCAGTGTCTCCCCTTTCCAGGCAAATACAGGAACTCCAAGGTCGGCTATAGCGGCCGCAGCCTGATCCTGGGTAGAGAAAATATTGCAACTGGCCCAGCGGACATCCGCCCCCAAAGCCACCAAAGTTTTGATCAAAACCGCAGTTTCGATGGTCATATGAAGGGAGCCCATGATCCTGGCCCCTTTCAAAGGTTTCTGTGCTCCGTACTTCTCGCGCAAAGACATGAGCCCCGGCATTTCCTGCTCGGATAAAGCGATTTGCTTGTGACCGAGTGCTGCCAGACTGATATCACGTACTTTATAATCTTTGTTCTGCATTCTTGCTCCTCAAGGTGATACATTAATAAAAATTATGATCAAATACCGGACTTCTTTTTCAAAAGAACCGCCATATCCGTCTTCTCCCAGCTAAAAGCCGAGTTGCCAAAGTGACCATAAGCAGCTGTCTGAGCGAAGACCGGACGACGCAATTCCAGTTTCTTGATAATGCCAGCCGGAGTCAGGTCAAAGTTTGAACGGATAAGTTCAACGATCTGCTGCTCATCAATTTTTCCGGTGCCAAAAGTATCAACAAAAATGCTCAATGGCTCGGCTTTCCC
>CAJARJ010000009.1 GCA_903944345.1 Candidatus Omnitrophota bacterium | reverse complement strand
GGATATTGAGTCCTTGTCTGATACGGGGATTAACTGGGTGGATATTGACTCCTTAAGCAAGACAGGTATTAACTGGACGGATATTGGCAATTTCTCGCAACAAGGGATTAACTGGATCGACATTTCAGAGCTATCTCTTAGTAGTATTAATTGGACAGATATTGAAACAATGTCCAAATCAGCAGTTAATTGGACTGATCTGAATTTTATGAGTTCGATTGGTGTTAATTGGCAAGATTTGAACGTAATGAATGGTGTTGGGGTTAACTGGAATGAACTTGCAGCATTAACGTCAGCTGGCGTTAACTGGACAGATCTTTCTTTTATGAGTGAGCAAAGTATTAATTGGATGGATATTTCCAGTTTGTCGAATGGCTCAATTAATTGGACCGATATTGAATCAATATCAAAAAGTGGTCTTAATTGGACAGATTTAGAGAAATTAACAAAGACTAATATTAATTGGACTGACATCAATACGCTTACTTCATCAGGGATTAATTGGGTTGATTTTGAAGAAATGACCAATCAGGGAATTAATTGGACTGACTTCGAGAAATGGACTCAAACAGGAATAAATTGGACAGATCTTGAAAGCCTTTCAAAAACTCAAATTAATTGGACTGATTTCGAGGCGATGTATAGCACAGGTATTAATTGGCAGGATTTGGAAAAATTGACAGCAAGCTCGATTAATTGGATTGATTTAAGTCGTCTGACCAATACCAATATTAATTGGACTGATTTGGAACAACTTACACAAAGCGGTATTAATTGGACTGATTTTGAAACGTTAAGTGCAAATCAAATTAACTGGGTTGATATTGCCAGTTTGACGGATGCCGGCATCAATTGGACAGATTTAGAAAAACTTACCGATTCTGGTATTAATTGGACAGATTTAGATAGTTTGTCCAAAACAGGCATTAACTGGATTGATATAGAAACGCTATCTTCATCAGCGATAAACTGGGTCGACATTCAAAATATTTCAACAACTGCAATTAATTGGACTAATATTCAGGATTTGTCAACAACAGGTATTAACTGGTCTGATATTAATAAGATTTCTGAGGCGGGAATTAATTGGAGCGATATTGAAAGATTGGCTGGTTCTGCGGTTAATTGGGATGACGTTCAACGGATGACATATTCTGAAATTAACTGGAATGATCTGAGTGCATTAACACTCAATGCGGTGAACTGGAGCAATATATCCGAATTGTCTTTTGCTCAAATTAATTGGAGCAATATTGGAGAAATATCGGAAAGTCAGATTAATTGGACGGATGTTCAGTCGTTATCCACATCCGCAATTAACTGGACGGATTTCAATCAGTTGACAACCAGTTCAGTAAACTGGAATGATATTGCGAGATTTAGTTCAGAAGGCATTAACTGGAATGATCTTAATTCCATGTCTACCGCAACAATTAATTGGACAGATTTGTCAGAGTTATCTATCAAAGGGATTAATTGGATTGATCTTTCTCAAATTACTCAAAGTGGTGTTAATTGGACAGATTTGCAGAATTTGACACAATCCAATATTAATTGGTCTGATCTGCAATCTTTTACAAACGCTGCAATTAACTGGCAAGATATTGAAAAACTATCACAAATCGGTATTAATTGGCAGGATATTCAACAGATGGGCCAATCTGCTATTAATTGGACCGACATAGAAAAGTTGTCTTCACAAGGTATAAATTGGTTGGATATTGATAAACTTTCTTCAACAGGTATTAATTGGACTGATTTGGAGAGAATGTCCATTACCAATATTAATTGGGACGATATTCAAAGCCTCTCTAATAGTTCGTTAAATTGGACCGATATTCAGGCATTAACTTCCAGCGCAATTAACTGGACTGACTTTGCTACATTTACAAACTCAGGTATAAACTGGATCGACTTTGCTTCAATGACACTTGATGGAATCAATTGGATTGATTTGGAAAAATTATCCCAAACAGGAGTCAATTGGACAGAATTGGGAACATTATCCGAATCCGCTATTAATTGGACTGATTTTGGTTTAATGACCGAAGTTGGGGTTAACTGGAATAATATTCAACAGATGACATCTGCTGGAATCAATTGGTATAGTTTTGATGCCATGACAACAGGTGATATGAATTGGGATAATATTGCTACCATGTCAAAAGCGGATATTAATTGGTATGATCTTGGTCAAATGTCTATTTTGGGAATTAACTGGACTGATATGGGGGCACTAACTCAGGCAGAAATCAACTGGTCCAGTTTGGCCTCCATGAGTTCAGCAACTGTTAACTGGACTGATATTGAGAAAATGAGTGCAACTAGTATTAACTGGACGGATATTCAGACATTATCCCAGATCGGTATGAATTGGGAAAACTTCAACCAATTGTCTAACAGCGGAATTAATTGGCAGGATATTGGCCAAATGTCAGAAAACGGTATTAATTGGACAAATTTAGCTCAAATGAGCGACGCGTCAATTAATTGGACAGATATGCAAGCTTTAAGTAATCAGGGAGTGAATTGGCTAGACCTGGAAGCCTTTTCAAAGACAGGTATTAACTGGACAGATATTCAAACATTGTCAAATGCAGTTATAAACTGGCAAGAGTTTAGTTATATGTCCTCTTCTGGAGTTAACTGGTCAGATATTGAAAGGCTTTCAACAACAGGCATTAACTGGTTGGATATGCAATCTCTTTCGCAATCTGGAATTAATTGGGATGATATATCTGAGCTTGCTCAAACAGGCGTGAATTGGTCGGATATCGCCAGTGTTTCTTTGACAGGAGTTAACTGGATGGATGTAATGACACTTTCTCAGACGGGTGTCAATTGGGATGATCTGAGTGTTATGACTCATGCAAATACTAACTGGTCAAATCTATCACAATTAACTGCGAGCAACATTAACTGGCTTGATTTGCAGGTTCTTACTTCAAGCAATATTAACTGGACAGACTTTAATGCCATGTCCCAGAATGAAATTAATTGGGCAGATTTCTCAGTTATGACGAATTCGGCTGTGAACTGGCTTGCCTGGTCGGAGCTAACGTCTTCAGCTATTAACTGGGAAAGTTTCTCTTACATGACCAACACTGCGGTCAATTGGCTTGATATGCAAGCGTTTTCATCCGCAGGTATTAATTGGGATAATTTGCAGATGTTTAGTCAAAGCGGAATTAACTGGTATTCCTTTGAAAATATGACATCGGCATCTTTGAACTGGGATGCGTTTGCGTTCATGACAGAAGCCAATATTAATTGGTCTGATCTCGGGGTTTTTGCCGAGAATGATGTAAACTGGGCAAGCTTATCAGCAATGACAACCGTTGGAGTCAATTGGCAGGATATTTCCCAGATGAGCAGAGCAGATGTTAATTGGCAACAATTGGGAGATTTGACAGCATCAGCGGTCAATTGGACTGATTTAGCCGTTATGACCGAGACTGAGGTTAATTGGGACAATCTTTATGTGATGACTAATTCTTCGCTTAATTGGGATGATTTTTC
Source organism: Candidatus Omnitrophota bacterium (assembly GCA_903944345.1). GTDB lineage: Bacteria > Omnitrophota > Gorgyraeia > Zapsychrales > Fredricksoniimonadaceae > CAJARJ01. The sequence continues at coordinate 137,922 of CAJARJ010000009.1, read as the reverse complement.
AAAACTATTTTCAAGTGAGATTAATTGGACGGAATTCTCTGTACTGACAGATTCGGCCATTAACTGGAACGATCTTTCCAAAATGACAGACTCCTCGATTAACTGGAATGATTTTTCAGCTCTTTTTAATGCTAATATTAATTGGAATGATTTTGAGTCTTTATCAGTTACCGGAATTAATTGGAGTGAACTTGCCAATCTTTCTTCAGCTGGCATTAATTGGCAGGATCTTATGGCTTTTTCCAACGCCGGACTTAATTGGGAAGATTTGTATACGATGACAACTTCTTCCATTAACTGGAGTGAATTTTATAGCATGACAACAGAAGGTATTAACTGGTTTAGCCTCTCTGAATTTTCAGCCAGTGATGTTAATTGGTATAGTTTGACCAATCTGACAGAAGCAGGAGTTAACTGGAGCAATTTGGAATCTCTGAGTAACACGGCTATTAATTGGGATGCTTTTGACGCGATGTCCGCTTCTGATATCAATTGGCAAAATATGGCACTGTTTTCTGAAGCGGGTATTAATTGGAACGATCTTTATCAGATGTCCAATCAAGGTATCAATTGGGAAAATATTGGAGTGATGAGTACCAGTGTTAATTGGGAAAGCATAGGGGTTCTTACTGAAAGTGGTGTCAACTGGGATGAGATTTCTCATTTGAGCAGCTCTGGAGTTAACTGGTTAAATATTGAGCAGCTTTCTTCAGCCAGCATCAATTGGTCAGAAATTGAAAATATCTCCGGAAGGCAGTTGAATTGGGATGACATAGCTGCTTTAACGGAAAGTGGAATTAATTGGCATAATCTGGCGTATATGTCAGATTCGGGGATCAATTGGACAGATATTCAATTAATGACGACAAGCTCTATCAACTGGAGCAATATTTTTGAAATGTCCACATCTCAGGTTAATTGGCACGATTTAGGCATTATGACCGATGCACAAGTCAATTGGGACGATTTGAGCGATATCGGTTCTGCCAATGTTGACTGGTCCGATCTGGCTGTGATGACGCATTCTGAAATTAATTGGTCGGACATGTCGGTTATGACGACTTCAACGATTGACTGGAATCAGATGGAGTATTTTTCATCCAATGCCATGAATTTGATTGACACCATGCAAATTGTTTTTAACACAATTGGTAATGTGATGACTGATACACAGGATAGCAATACATTATATGGCAAGGTTCTTAAGATATTAGCTGCTATCGAAGAAGCTGATTTGACCACCATCAAGAATATTCTTGGGCAAAGTTCCGACTCAGCTGACAGCGGAACTATTTTCGGGGATATCAATAATATTCAGGACTCAATTGGAGTTTCGAGTACGGCTACAACAGTGTTTGATCAAATGGACATTATTCAGGATTTTGCCAAAAAAGGCAAAGACAGCGCTGATGCCGCTTTGGGTGTTACAAAAAACATAGAAACTGATCTCGGTGTTTTTGGACAAACTCCCAATATGAATGATCAAATCAAATTATTAAAAGACCATATTCAGGATATTCAGAATGCGGCTATTGAAATTGCTCAGCAGAACCAGTCAACAGCGTCTATTGCCCAGCAGTTAGTTGAAATGGTCCGGGGAGTGATCAATGAACAGGCCAAGCTTTCCGGATTAGAGGATACTGGAATGCAGATTGAGCAACTTTCCAGCCAGCAGGCTCGTGATATGGAAAAAGTTTCCGACAAGCTGGTTGAAATTGACACCAAGGTTCAGGCTCTGCGGGAAGCCATGCAGGTTGATGACGTAGTTATCAAGACGTGGTTTGAAAGCGAGGAATAACAATGCCAGGCTGCAGAAAGTTTTTTCTTCTGGTTGCCTCATTCGGGATCGCTTTTGGCGTGTTTTTTTCTAATTCTGTGTTAGCTGATGTGATTATTAATGTTCTTGCTGTCAATGGCTCGGATCGTTCGGTTGACAAAAACATCGAATTCAGTCTTCCGGGAGAGATTACGCCTGATGATGTGCTTGATTCTGCTGGGCTTGAGATTGCCTATAATGTGAAGGATTCCGGTTATTTCTTGCACGGTCTGGTCAATTTGTCACCCAAGGAGTCCAGGACGCTTAAAGTTCGTGTTCGGGATGTATGGGAAATATCTTCTGCAAGGCTTGATGAAATACGCGCAGAAATTGAGACTTCCTACAAGGAGATGGGAGCAGAAAAAGATCAACAAAACGGTGATCTGCTTAAGCAGTCTTTGTTGAGTAAACTGGATTATATATTACAAGATCAAGCGGCATCGACAGGCAGCATAGACAGTCGTATTGATATTTATCGAAATCATATCCAGAATTTGAACGAAATTCGCGACAAAGCCAAGAGTATTGATTTTTGGCGTTCTAATGCCAAGGACCCTGCCCAGGATAAGTCAGTTTTTTTTAAAGTTTCAATTAACAATCCGACAGAACGAACGAAAAAGATCAAGCAGCAACATTTTCTGCCTAAAGAGGTCAAACCTGAATACATTATTGATCGCAAGGGTTACGAAATTCGTTTTGATGAGAAAAAAAACCAGCCTTTTCTTTTTAAAGAAGAAGACATAGCCGCCAAAGATACTAAAACAATCTCTTTTGAAATTCGAGATGTCTGGTATGTTCCGGATAATCTTAAACAATATGTACGTGACCGGGCCAAAAGTATTTATGATTTGATGCTTCGATCGCCTTTCAAGCAGACGGCAGAAGATCTTTATAATGAAATTATAAATTTGACCGATCTTATTGACTCGCTCCAGGCGATTCATCAAAAAGACATCGAGCAACATATTGGGGCTTATCGTTTAAATCAGGAACGGTTTTTACGTTCCAAACAGTTACTCGATGATTTGGAGAAACTTTTGTCTAGGCATCGTTCTGAACTGGAAAAGAGCAAGATAAAAAATGTCATGCAGAAAATGCAGTCGATGAAATCGCTGGCCAGGGTTTCACAGGCCATTTTTGACAAGAAACCGACCGTCAATGCTGCCTGGAAGATCATAGGGGTGGTGATGCTCTTTCTGGCAATTTTTATGCTTTCGTATACGGTTTTTCTTTTTCTGCGTTCTTCTCGCGAGAAAAAGCAGGAACTCCTTAAGCAGGATGAAAATGCGGCTGCTGGCGTAAAGAATTCTTAACTCAAGTGGAGTTTTATGAGCATCAAGCTGCAATACACTGAAGTCGGGTCTGTTAAAGCCATTCGAGGATGTATTGTTATTGTCGAAGGGTTTCGTAACTGTATTAATGGCCAGCTGATCAGATTTGGTTACGGCACAATAGGAACAGTGGTAGGCTTTACGGAAGCAGAAGCACAGATACTTCTTTTGAAAGAAACAGAGAAAATAAGAACCGGGCAGGAAGCCCATGCCTTTATTGAACCGCTGATGACACCTGTCGGCAAGAATTTTGTAGGCCGGATTATAAACGCTTTGGCGGAACCATTAGACGGTCTTGGACCTATCCAGGCTGATGTCATGGCTCCGATTTTTCCGGATTCTCCGCCCATTCTGGATCGTCATCCTCTTAACAGGACGCTGGAAACAGGCATCAAGGTTCTCGATGCGATGATTCCTATCGGGCAAGGGCAGCGCGAGCTGATCCTGGGTGATAAAATGACCGGGAAAACCACGTTTGTCACGGATACCATTGTTAACCAGAAAAAGACGGATGTTATCTGTATTTATTGTGCTATTGGTAAAGCTCGTTCCGCTTTGGCAAAGGTGGTGCAGCTATTCAAGGATAAAGCTTGTTTTGATTATAGCCTTATTCTTTCCGCTTCGGCTTCTTCTCCTCCGGGGCAGCAATATCTTGCCCCGTATGTTGCTTGTGCTCTTGGCGAGTATTTTATGAACAAAGGTCAGCATGTTTTTATCGGTTTCGATGATTTTACAAAGCATGCCTGGGCGTATCGTGAGATTTCACTGTTATTGGGGCGGCCTCCTGGACGGGATTCATATCCAGGCGATATTTTTTATTTGCATTCCAAGATGATTGAGCGGGCATGCTTCCTTTCTCCGGAAAAAGGCGGTGGCTCCATGACCTTCTTTCCGATCGTTGAGATTCTGGAAGGTGACCTGACTGCATTTGTTCCTTCTAATCTGGTGTCGATGACAGATGGCCAGATATATTTGAGCACCCAGCTCTTCGGTGAAGGGCAGAAACCGGCGCTTGACCTTGGGTTATCTGTTTCTCGAGTAGGATCCAAGGTTCAGTGGCCAGCGATCAAGTCTTTATCGGGACCTTTGCGTCTGGAATATTTGCAGTACCGTGAGTTGTTAAGGCTTTCAAAGCTCAAAACCTCCGGTCAGAATGATGATGTCAAACAGAAGTTGCGCCGGGGAGAGATTTTGACGGCTATTTTGCGCCAGGACAAGGATATGCCGGTTTGTCAGGAGATGCAGGTTCTTGTTTTTTATGCTTTTAACAAGAAGCATTTAAACGAGCTTACTATTGATCAGGTGAATCTTTTTCAGGAGATGTGTTACGAGCATACTCTCAAGAATCGTCCCGAGTTATTGACCCTGTTAAGGGAGCGAAGGAAACTGGATGATGATATCGAGCATATGCTGGAGAACACAATTGCTGAAATTCTGGCCGAGATTCTAAAGAAGGAAAAGAAGTCTGGATAATGAATAAGAGAGAATTGACCGATGCCTTCTCTTTATACAGGTAATTACAGGTGTACGATACTCAGTGCAAGGAAACTTGTTTTTGAGGGAGACATTCATAGTCTTTTTGTGACTGGGGACAGAGGCGAGTACGAAATTCTGGCTTATCATTATCCCCTTATGGGCATTATTAAGGGAGATATTGTGATAGACTGGACAAGAAGACTTCCAATCAAGCTGGGGATCATTCGTTTCTTTGCCAATGAATGTAATATTATGATAGAGGAAGCACCCAGAACACTTCAGCAGGAACGAGGGGCTAAGGGTTTTTAGTCGCGACAAAAGGATCGAAGGGGAATATGTTAGCAGAAACTTTTATTATTCTGACAGTCATGTTTATTGCTGTACTGGGCCCGTCGATTGTTATTGCCGTCCTTGGGTATTCAGTGATCAAGGCTTTAAGCCGAAATCCTTCTGCTGCCTCAAAGATATTTATTGGCATGGCTATTATGCTGGTTTTTGTTGAGGCCATTTCGATTGTGTCGATATTGATTATATTCCAGTTATTTGCGAGATAGCCAATGCGTTTTGAATATTGGACGGAAGGTTTTATTTTTATCGGCATCTTTTTTGTGATTGTCGGATTACCTTGTATTTTTGTAGGCATTCTCGGCACCCGGCTGATTGATTATATTGGCGTTCATCCATCCAAGTCGTCGCCCATGCAGTTAAAGGTGACGTTGCAGTTGATTGTGGTCCAGATGATATCTTTTTTGATTCTGGCAGTTTTTTTTCATATGTTTTCCGACTAACAAAGGAGTCGTTTTATGACCTTGAGCCTGATTGCTCAATTTTTATTGCTGACTGCGTTTGTTTCGGGCGCGATTATTTTTATTCTGCATCGTGTCTTTATTACCAGTGTTGATGGAGCCAAACAGCGTCTCGAGCGAGATGCCGAGGCTGCGCGTGCCCGTGAAGCGGAACTGAATCGCAAAATCAAGCAGGCGGATGAAGAGCTTTCTGAGCGCAAGAAAGCATTGGATCAGCTGGAACGGAAAATGAAGGTTCAGCTCGAAGAGGAAGCTATCAAGAACAAGGAAGAACTGGCTAACAAAGCGCGAGCAGAGGCTGAAGACATTATTGTCAAAGCGCAAAGTGCTGCTGAAGGTATTCGCAGAGAAATCGAGCGGCAGATGGAGATCAAAATTATTGATCATGCCCGGCAGATTCTTCAGGACATTCTTTCGGATAAAGCAAAAAACGCTTTTGAAAGGGATCTGGTTGAGGAATTTATTGTTCAGCTTCAAGGTGTTGATATGTCAAAGATCAGTCCCGATATCACTTCTGCTGAAGTGGTGACTGCTTGTCCGGTGTCTGATTCAGATTTTAAGAAAATTAACGAAATTGTTAAAAGCCGGGCAGGCAGACAAATTGCTCTTACTGCCAGGATTTCTGATGAATTTATCGCCGGTGTTGTTTTGAAATTCGGCAGTCTTCATCTTGATGGCAGTATACGTAATGCTATCCGGGAGTCGGTAGTCGCGATGAAGGGGTGCATCGATAAAACTGGATCAGGCAATTAGCTTTTTATAGTCGCCAAACTGCTTTTACAAAGAATTAAATGGGCAAAGCCAATAAAATTAAGCGCGATTTGGTTGATGTCAGGGATCTGGTGGATCTTATCCAGGTGCTTAAAGATATTGCAGACATGAAATTCCGGGATCTTTTTGCTAAGAGGGGAGGCTTCCAGCGTTTTGGCGAGTCATTCTCGGAATTTTTTCGCCTTTTGCAGCATTCCGAGGTTGTGCACTCGCTGGTTTCTAATGATAATCCGAATCTTTGTATAGTTATTGTGACGACTGAAGAAGGCTTTGTCGGGGATCTGAATAATAAAGTTGTGGTCAAGGCTATTGAAGAGCATGAGCAGCGTCCGGCTGCGATGTTTGTTACAGTTGGACGAAAGGGTGCCGTCAAACTGGAGATGCTCGGGATCAAGAGTACCGTTGTGTTTGACGAGATTGCCGAGCATGGCATGTATGATATTTCTGTCCGCCTTAAAGATTTTCTGGTAGAACAGGTTATGACCGGGAAGATTGGTAAAGTTTTGATGATTTATCCATGGCCCAAAGATTTGCAGACAGTTAAGGCCAGGGCGGTCAAGCTGTTGCCTTGTGATTTTACTTTTCGGAAAGATGTTCAGCAGGTGGAGAAGTTTTCGAAAGTCATTGAAGAGTCGGACCCCGTTGATATTATCGGATATCTGGCCAATCTTTGGATATCTTCAAAGATTTATGAAATAATGTTTGATACCAGTATTGCCGCTGTTTCAGCGCAGTCCCAGCAGCTGGAGCTCAGTCTAGAGAATGTGCGTAAAGAAGCATCGAATGTAAAACTTAAATATCGCAAAGCCCGGAAAAATGATATTGACAAGAGCTTGCGGGAAGTTTTCTCCTCCAGATTAATGACTGTTCAGAAATAAGCAAGGTGGATTATGGGTGATCAGACTCATGCTGTTGTACCGACGGCACAAGATGCCGCAAAGCGAAAGCCCTCTGCAGTTGTTGTGGCTGTTCAAGGGCCGGTTGTGGATGTGCGTTTTTATGACGGTGAGCCGTCACCAGCTATTTATGACTGCATAGAGGTCTGGAAGTACGACGGTTTCAAGGTGACTTTGCAGTGTTCGGAGCACCTCGGGCATGGCCTTGTTCGCTGCATTTCCCTTCAGGAAACCCTGAACCTTCAGCAGAACGCCCCTTGTTATTGTACTTATCAGCCGATAGCTGTTCCGATTGGGGACGGGTGTTTTGGCCGGGTTATGGATACTGCCGGGCGGCCTTTGGATAATAGTGGGCCTTTTGTCAATACTCCCAATATGGTTCCTATCCGCCAGCAGACCAAGGAAGTCACTTTTGATCTGAAAAGCCGAAAAAGGGAAATTCCGGAATTACTTGAAACAGGAATTAAATATATTGATCTTCTGTATCCTCTTATCAAGGGGTCAAAGACCGGAGTTATTGGCGGGGCTGGGTGTGGAAAAACAGTTATTATTCTTGAGCTGATCAATAATATCGTCAAGGCGCATGGTGGAGCTTGCGTTTTTACGGGCATTGGGGAACGGATCAGAGAGGGCAATGAGCTTTATTACGAGTTGCACGAAAGCAAATTGTTGCATAAAGTCATGCTGGCGTTTGGCCAGATGGATCAGCCCCCGGGGGCCAGAGCGGAAGTGGTTAATGCCGGACTGACTTTGGCAGAATACCTGGTGGCCAAGAACAAGGATGTTCTTTTGTTCATGGATAATTTGTACCGTTTCGTCCAGGGTGGACAGGAGGTTTCGACTTTGCTGGGGCGTGTTCCGGCGGAGACCGGGTATCAGCCCACCATGGCTTCTGAAATCAACGCGGTTCAGGAGCGCATTCGTTCGGTTGAAGGCGGCGGTTCTATTACTGCCATGCAGGCGGTTTATGTTCCGGCCGATGACATGACCGATCCGGCGGTAGTTGCCATCTTTTCCACTCTTGATGGTAATATCGTGCTTTCCCGTGATCTTGTCCAGAGGGGGATGTATCCGGCCATAGATCCCTTGCAGAGTTCCTGCACAAATCTTGATGTCGCGGTGGTTGGTCGCAGGCATTATGATGTGTCCCAGCAGGTCATACAACACTTTAACAAACACAATGCTTTAAAACGTATTGTTGCCGTTATTGGAATCGAGGAATTGAGCAAGGATGATCAGCTGATCTACAAGCGGGCGGAGAAGCTGTATAATTTTATGACCCAGCCTTTTGCTGTTTCCGAAGTTTTTACCGGCAAGAAGGGGGAGTATGTCCAGGTAGCGGATAATATTGAAGACTGTATTCGTATATTATCCGGGGATTATGATCATATGGAGGCCCAGGATTTTTATATGATTGGCCGGGCCCCGAGGGTTTGATATGTTAAAGCTGCCGGTCAACAAGGCGGTTGTCGCGGCATTATTGGATGGGGCCTTAATCGATGAGGCTCTTTTAAGCCAGTACAGTGCAGAGGCTTCACGGCTTGATCAGCGACTCAGCTGTTATCTTGTTCAGCAGGGTGTTCTTGATTCCAGGGATGTTCTGAGAGTCCTTTCTGAAAAACTTTCAATTCCGGTTGTCAGTTTAAAGGCTTTGAACATTGACCGCGCGATTGTTGATCGCGTTCCGGTGAAGTTCGCATCGTATTATCGCTTTATGCCTGTTTCGATAGAAGATCATCGCCTCACAATGGCGGTCGCTGAGCCGCTGGATATTAATAGTCAGGACGATATCCGGGCACATCTGGGGCTTGAGCCGCGCTTTGTTCTGGCCTCGACCTGGGATATTGATGAGGCTTTAAAGAAGTATTATGGTCTGGCCTCCGAGACGATTGATCAGATTATGACCAGCGGGGGAAACCTTCACCGCAGGTTGGAAGAAACCTCGGAGCGCATAGAAGATATAGAAAAGCAAACGGATGATCCTTCTGTTACACGATTGGTCAACCAGATTATTCTTGAAGCCTACCAGAAAAGGGCAACGGATATTCATATTGAACCTTATCGAAACCGGGTTCGTTTTCGTTACCGGATAGACGGCGTTTTGCTGGACGCCAATCTTCCTCCAGAAGCCAGACATTTTTTATCTCCGATTATCTCCAGAATAAAGATTATGGCCAATTTGACCATTACCGAGAAACGTCTCCCACAGGACGGCAGTGCGGTGGTTCGGGTTAAAGACCAGACACTCGATTTACGCGTCTCCACTATTCCTACTCCACACGGGGAGAGTATGGTGATCCGTCTTCTTCCTGTTGCCTCGACCCTGCTGGATTTGGAAAAGTTGGGGTTTAACGTTGAAAATGCGTTGAAATTCAGGGAATTAATTCGTCGTCCTCATGGGGTTATTTTTGTGACTGGGCCTACCGGTAGCGGAAAAACGACAACGTTATATGCCTGCTTGCATGAGATTAACGATCCGGCACGCAAGATTATTACAATCGAAGATCCTATTGAATACGAGATGGAGGGGTTAACTCAGATTCAGGTTAACACACATGTCGGTTTTGGCTTTGCAACAGGGTTGCGTAGCATTCTTCGTCATGATCCGGACATCCTGATGGTGGGGGAGGTTCGTGACCGTGAAACGGCAGATATTGCTATCCGGACAGCTTTGACGGGGCATCTGGTTTTTTCGTCACTTCACACTAATGACGCCGCCAGCGCGGTGACCCGTCTTGTTGATATGGGAGTGGAACCGTATCTGGTGGCATCAAGCGTGCAAGCTTTTATTGCCCAACGGCTGGTGCGAGTTATTTGCCCGCATTGCAAGCAGGAAGACGAGGATCCGCTGGTTGATATTCGTCGCGAAATAACTCTTAGCCTGGGATTATCGGGAACTCAGACTGTCAAGATTTTTCGTGGCCGGGGGTGTGATTATTGCAACTCTACCGGGTATTATGGCCGGACAGCCATTTATGAAGTTCTGGAATTGGATTCCGATATTCGTTCTGTTATTCTGGATAAGCCAAGGGCGGAGGATATTAAGCGTATGGCCGTCACTAAAGGTATGCGGACATTAAGACAGGATGGTTGGCAAAATGTCCTTTCCGGGGTCACTACGCCGGTAGAGGTCCTGAATGTAACGCTCAAGGAAATTCTTCCGGAGGTTTGAGCAATGCCGCTTTTTTCCTATAAAGCAAAGAAAGATAGCGGGGAAACCGTTTTGGGAGAAATTCTGGCGACGGATCAGCGCGAGGCTATTGATCTGGTTAGCCGTATGAGTTTGTTGCCGGTTGTTGTTGAAGAGAAAAATGGGGGGATTAGCGTTCATGTTCCTCTGCAAGTGTCAGCTTCTGGTAGCCGTAGTCTGCTGTCGTTCTCCAAACAACTGGTTAGTCTGCTGAAATCGGGAGTTCCTTTGTTGAAGGCGCTTGAAATGATTTTGCGGCGGACCAAAGATATACGACTTGTTGGGGTGTTGAAAGATATTGCGTCGAATATCCGTAATGGCCGGTCTTTTTCTGCATGCCTGGCAGAACATGCGGATTTCTTTCCCCGTTTGTATATTGCCATGGCCAGAGCCGGAGAGGAAAGCGGACAGTTAAAAGAAATGCTGGCCAATGTTGTGGTTTATTACCGAAAACAGGAGGAGATAGCCTCCAAGGTTAGAACTGCTTTGGTTTATCCGGCTTTTATGCTGGCACTTGGTTTTGTGACAGTTGTTTTTATTCTCACTTTTGTTCTTCCCCGGATTCTGGTGCTTTTTCGTGATTTGGGCAGCAATTTGCCACTGCCGACTTTGATTGTGATGCGTTTAAGTGATTTGGCCTGCAAGTTGTGGCCTTTTGCCATTCCGGCAATTTTGCTTTTTCTTGTGCTGTTGCGTTCACCGGCGTTCGTGGTCTCTTTGCGAGGTGTTTGTTTCCGGATGATGTCAGGGATCCCTTTTTTTGCGACTTTTTTTCTCAAGATTGATCTCGAACGTTTTTCCCGGACGACCAGTCTGCTTTTGCGCAGTGGAATACCTGTTTTACGTTCTTTGGAGATTGCAGGGCCAACAGTTGTTAATGAACGTCTGGCCGATGCTTTGACGCTTTGTCAGCAACAAATTGCGGGAGGCGCCGGATTTGCGCAAGCGTTGTCTGCTGCCGAGAATATTCCGGACTCCTTTGTTCAGTTGATTGCAGTCGGGGAAGAGTCCGGTGAGCTGGCACGGGCTTTGGAAGACATCGCGGATACCTATGAAGAAGAAATTTCCGAATCGACAAAAGTTCTTATGACTTTGCTGGAGCCGGTTTTAATTCTTGGCGTTGGACTGGTGGTGGGGTTTCTGGTTTTCGCCATGTTAATGCCAATCTTTCAGATGGACGCCTTTCAATGACCGGAACAGTTTCGTTATTGCCCCGAATTTTGTCAGGATTCCATGTTTTTATTTTACTGTCGTGCTTTTTTTTATCGCAGCTATTTTCGATAGCGTGCGCCGGGGATAATCAGCCGTTTCAGGAGGTCAGGGGCGAGCACTTTCTTGTTGAGTTTACTGCCGAGCAGGAGCGGGCTAGTGCCCGGCAAATTCTGGATCGGGCGGAATTGTATTACAGCAAGATTACCTCTGATATTGGTCACAGCCGACATCAGCAGTCCTGGGCATGGGATCGCAGGGTTAGGATTGTTTTATATCCAGACCAGTTCAGCTATAATCGTTTTACCGGACAACCGCAGTGGTCCAAAGCGTATGCCAGTCGGTATTCAAAATTTTTTTCAAGCCGGGTGATCGTTTCCTGGCTGGGGCAGCTCGGTTTTCTGGAAGAAGCATTGCCGCATGAAATCGCCCATCTGGTTCTTTGGGATTTTCTCGGGTTTTCAAGCAAAGTTCCTTTATGGCTTGAGGAGGGAATTGCCCAGTTAGCGGAAAGCGATAAGCGAGAAATTGTTCAGCAGGCAATAAAGCAGGTTGAAGCGTCAGGGCAGATTATTCCGTTAGCGATCCTTGCGGGAATGGATATTGTTAATGAGAAGGACACCGCAAAAGTATCATTATTTTATGCGCAGAGTCTTTCATTGGTTCTTTTTATGCTGGAGAAGCACGGACGGGACGCTTTTCGCCGCTTGCTGCGAGAATTGCGCGATGGCAAGGATTTTGAGCAGGCGCTCCAGACTGCGTATCCTTTGGTCTTTCCATCGGTGAACGATCTGGAGAAAAGATGGAAAGCGTTTTTGTCATTGGACAACATTTAACCGGAGGTTGGGTATGAAGAATAATGACCAGGGTTTTACTTTGGTGGAGATTATGCTGGTTGTAGTTATAATCGGGGCTTTGGCGGCCATGATCATGCCGCGTCTGTCCGGTCGGTCGGAGCAAGCCCTGATTGCTGTGGCTAAAGCCGATATCCAGACTAATATTGCCACGGCGCTCAAGCTTTATGAACTTGACAATGGATCTTTCCCGACAACTTCCCAGGGACTTAGAGCATTGCGGGAGAAATCATCGCTGGCCCCTGTTCCCAGAAACTGGCAGGGTCCCTATTTAGAAAAAGATCCGCTTGATCCCTGGAACAATGCCTATGTTTATCAGGCTCCCGGGGCGCACAGAACTGACTATGATCTTTTCTCCAAGGGAAAGGATGCTGATGCCGAGGCGGATGATATTACGAACTGGAAGTAATTGTTCCGGCCTGACTTTTATCGAGGTTATGGTCGCGATCATTATTCTTTCCGCCGGTCTGGTAGCCATCTATCGTTCGTTTTTGCTCGGTGCGGATTTGAATGAGCATTTGGCAAATCGTCTTTATGCGCTGAATCTTTTGGAGTCCAGATCCGCCTTTATCGAAAAGGAGCTGCGCTCTTTGCATGCCGCGGATGTTTCTTCGTCAGGGGGCGAGGAAGGATATGGTGTCCGACCCGTCAGTTTTCAGCTGTCTGCAGTCCTCAAACCTGTGGGGACATTGTTGTCAGTTTTTCAACTTGATCTGAGCGTATCCTGGCAGGAGAGGGAAAGAATGTTTACTCTTTCCCGGAGTGCATACTTTTCTGGACTTTCTTCATTCAATAACACGGGAGCTCAGTGAAAAGACAGGGCTTTTCTCTTCTGGAAATGTTGCTGGTTACGGCGCTGGTAGCTTCCATCAGTCTTGCTGTTTTTCTTTGTTTGTCAAATGGGTTAAAATTATGGAAGAAGATGCAGGCTGTGAGGACGGCGGAAGCCGTGACGGTCTTTTTTGACCGGTTGGCAGTCGAGACAGCCAACGCTTTTCTTTTTTCTACGCTTTCGGTTGAAGGCGAAATCTCTGCACTTACTTTTCCAACTATTATTTACGCAAAGACTGATGCAAAAAGTTCCCGGGTCGATGAAGTGGCCGGTGAGCAGATAGGGGTGGTCAGGTACTTTTATGATGAAGTTTCTGGCCAGATTGTGCGGCAGCAGGCTGATTATGGTCGGGCGGTTCATGGCAATTGGCAGACACCTGTCCAGGTTGCACCTGGCGTCAGTAGTCTGCGTTTCTTGTATTATTATCCGGGTTCATCCGAGGCTCTGCCATTTAAGGAAGGGCAGATTCTTCCGGCTGGCATTATGGTTGAGGTCGAATGGGTGGAACAAAAGCAAAACAGAAAAATTGCAAGATATTTTGTTTTGCCGGCGGGGGTGTAAGTTGGGGAAAGTTTTCTTGTTTCGTAAAGATGCTGCTGTATTGTTATTGTCCTTGTGGTCGTTATCTTTTCTGACAATTCTGGCCGTTTCGATCGGGTTGGGCGCCCGGCAAAGAATTGTCATGCTCAAAAGGCTTGAGTCACGTTCTCAGGTTCGCGCCGCAGTGCAGGCCGGAGCAAAAAAAGCTATTGCGGTGCTGACAGACGATGTGGAAACTTCAGGAGTTTTTCCGTCATTATCCGCGAAATTACGCAGGCATAATAATTCGTCTGATTTTTCTGAAATTATGGTTGCCGGTTTAAAAGTTCAGGTTGACTATCAGCTGGATCCGGTGGCGGGAAGCGGCTTTCTTTTTGGTCTTGCCGATGAGCAGGCCAAGATCAACTTAAACACGTCCGACCGGACGGTTCTGTCCAGGCTTCTTTCACTTGTTTTGGGTCTGATGACGGATGAGGCGCAGACGCTCGCGGATGATATTCTCGACTGGCGCGATTACGGGATGCGTTCGGCGCAGGGATTTTTTAGTGATAGCTATTACCAGAATCTGGATTCCCCTTATCCGATGAAGGAATCTCCTTTCGAGCGACTGGATGAGTTGTTGCTGGTTAAAGGCATGAATGCAGAGAAGTTCAGAAAGCTGGCTGCATATCTTACAATTTATGGCAATGGCAGGGTTAATATTAATACAGCTTCCCGCACAGTGCTGTTGGCTTTGGGACTGGAGGCCATGGTGACAGACAGGATTTTGCAGGCAAGACGGGGCAAAGACGGTCTTGAAGCAACTGCTGATGACCATATTTTTCTGCGTTCGTTCGATGTGGCTGCGGATGTGGGCAAGCTCGTTGGCCTTGAGGAAGACTCCGCCCGGCAGATAGACGCACTTAATTCCAGGGGGATAATCGGCGTTGAGTCGACAGTATATTCTTTCCGCAGCCGGACACCTGACGCTGAGAATGCGGAGATTTTTGGAGTGCTCGATGTTTTAACCGGGAAGGTTGAACTTTGGGTGCAAAAATAATACGATTTCCATTGAACCTTTAAAAAGCATTGCGATATAATAAAAATCAAACAGGTGAGGTGACATGTCTTTAAGATACTCCAGATATATCAGTATTTCAATTTCTTCCGACACACTCAAGATCGCCCAGATCAGGAGTTCTGGATATATTGAAAAACTGGTCAAACGTCCTATCAATAATGCCGGAGCAGACGCAGCGCTTCTTGGCGTATTGTCCGGGTTCAACACCAAAGGCGCTGGTGTTATCTGCCTGATTCCCGCAGACGTTGTGACTCTCAAGAGTATTGAGGTTCCTTCTGTCGACAAAGATGAATTGGATTCGATTCTTGCTTTGCAGGCCGCCCGGCAAACTCCTTTTAGTAAAGATGAGATTCTGACAGGGTATATTCAGTTGGGGCATCCAAAGCCTAATTCCACCCGGGTGCTTCTGGTTGTGGTCAAGCGGGATGTGGTTAAAGACAAAATTGCTTTGATGCGGCGTGCCAAACTGGAGACAACTTCGGTTCAGTTTGTTCCGGAAGGTATTGCGCATTTTTATGCGGCTATTTTCAAGCACAAAAAGAATGATTCTCCGGTTGTGATTATAGATTTTGCAAAAACCAGCGCGACTTTTATGCTGGAGAATCAGTCTTCGTTGCTTTCTGCCCGCTCGATTCCTATTGGACTGGAGCATCTGACGGTGGATGTCGAGGCTGTCGGGCAATTCATGAACGAGTTAAAACTTTCCCTGGATGCTTATGAACAGCAGGGGACACCGCTTAAGCCGGGACGCTTTGTACTAACTTCGAATCAGTCTTCTTTGGCCCAGATTGCTGATGCAATCACTGCCGCATATGGCGTTAAAGTAGAGCGACTTTCTTATATCAATTTGCTCCAGGCAGATGCTCAGGTCAAAGATGCTTTGGTCAAGGATTTTACTGATGACACAGCTTTGGACGTTATCGCGCCTGCGATATATGCCTCAAAATGTCAGGTCGATCTTGTTCCGCAGGAAATAAAAGATCAGAGAGCTGTTTTCCAGCGCGGACAGGAAACTTTCAAAGCTGGAGTTTTGGTTATTCTTTTTCTTTTTTTTATCAGTGGAGGAATGTCCAGCCGGGTCTATTTTAGAGACATGTTTTTGAAACAGAATTTGATCGAGAAATTCGCTGAGCAAAAGCTGGAAGTCCGCAACCTTGAAAATATGGCAGCCAAGACGCGCATTTTGCGTCAACATATGTTTGCCCGTGAAATTCCTTTGGAGGTCATACGGGAGCTTTATCGACTGGTTCCAGATGAGATGTATCTTTCGAATGTCAGTATGGACCTTTCCGGAACAATGAGTTTGCAGGGAGTTTCTGATTCAATGTCCCAGGTGTTTTCTTTTGTAACCAGTCTGGAAGAGTCAGATCTTTTTGAGAGTGTCAAGACCAAGTCTACGGCAACCAGGAAAGAACGCAGCAAAGATGTCGCTGTTTTCGAGATAGTTCTCGGGATATCTTCTTTCGGGCAACCGGTTGAGCGCCAGGATTCTTCTATCGCCCAGGATAAATAAGGAGCAACCCTTGATTCACAAGTTTATTTCCGGTCTTTCAGCAACGGAGAAAAAAGTTTTTTTATTGGCCGCATTGGCGGTGACAGCGGCACTTTTTGATCGGCTCTTGATTTCGCCTGCTACGGGACGGTTGCGGCAGCTTAATGAAGCCATTGAAAAAGAGCAAAATGTGGTTCGGCAGAATCAGCACTTTTTGGCCTATCGCGAACGAATTATGAAGGATGCTTCTGTTTTTGGAGATTATTTCACTCAAGAGGTCAAGGCTGAAGAAGAGGTCATAGCCGATTTTTTGAAGCAAGTCGAATTAATGGCCACTAAAGCCAATGTGCAGATGTCCAAGCTGACCCCGGCAGGTCAGGAGTATACGGATGATTTTTTAAAGTATCTGGTTTCGCTGGATTGTTCAGCGTCCTTGACAGATTTGACCAGTTTTATTTATGCTTTACAATCATCGAAAAATCTTTTTAAGGTTGAAAAGATGACTGTTTCCTCTGGAAAAGCCGAGGATGTTGTTCAGGCTACATTGACCATCTCAAGGCTTGTGATCGGGGCAGATCCTTCTGTAAGTGCCAAGACATTGGTCAGAATCAAGGACAGTCTTTCGTCTGATCAGTCTAAAGCTTCGAATGTTCAGTAATCCTGTGTCTAGTAAAAAGTTTTGTTTGTCTACTTTTATATTCCTGGCAATTCTGGTCGTCCATTCTTCATTTTCTTCTTTGTGCGCAGCCGCGTCGTTGACTAAAGAAAATTTTTATCAAATGGGAGTAATGGCTACTCGTGATGGCGCCTATGAGCAGGCTATTGAATTTTTCAAGAAAGCGATAGAACTCGACCCCAGGTTTTCCGCAGCCTATAACGGCCTTGGCGTTGTTTTTGAATCCGGGCCAATGGCGGATACTCGGGAATCTATCCGATATTTCAGACTGGCTGCTGATATTGATCCTCAAAGTGTGGATGCTTTGAATAATCTGGGTCGGGCCTGTTATTCTTCTGGTGATTTTTCTCAAGCCGCTCAAGCGTTAAGCCGTTCACTTGCTCTGAAGACCTCCCAGCCGGACATTGAGGTTTCTTTGGCCTGGGTTTATCTTTTAGGACAGTCCAATGCGGATGAAGCTTTGCCGTTTTTTGAGAAGAATCTGAATCGCGACGATAATGCCATGCTTCATTACGGAGCCGGACTGTGTTATATGATCCTCAATCAGCGATTCAAGGTTATGGATGCCATCACTGCGCTTCGCTCTAGAAAGAGAGAAGACCTGGCCGTGAGGCTTGAAGACCTTTTAAAGCAACGGGTTAAGATTGTCTCAGAGAAAGGTCGGCCTTTAGTGACCGGGACCGAACAAGAACGTTCTTTTTTTGCTGATCAGATCAATGCTTTTGGACAGAGCCGGGTCGATGCCGACAGCAAATCAGAGGGCATCCAGGTGCGGTTACGGGGTGCTTTATAATTCTATGGAGAGTGTATGATGTCATTCTTTCGGGATAAAACAAGAGCTTTTTATAATGTTCTTGCGGGCCGCTTGTCATGGATAATTTTGTCGCTGGGAATTATATTTCGTCTAAAGCATTATCTGGAGAACCGTTCGGTATGGCTGGATGAGGCTTGTTTGACGGTCAGTATCACAAGCCGGTCATTGGGAGAAATTTTTTCTTATTTCGAAATCTTCCCCGAATTTCCCAAACAGCCGCTATTTTTTCTTGTGATTGAACGGATATTGGTCTCTCTTTTTGGCCCGACAGATATGGTTTTGCGCTTTTTTCCGTTTTTTTCGGCGATTCTTGCTTTAATACTTTTTTATCGTTACCTTTGTCGTTACGCCTCACGAGATGTTTTGCCTTGGGCTCTGGCGCTGTTTGCTTTTGCTGAACCGATGGTCTATTACGCAGGTGAGGTGAAACAGTATTCCAGTGATCTTTTAATGGCGGTTCTGGCTTTGTGGGTTTTTGAATGGATTCGTCGCTGTGAGTACAAAACCAGAGCTCTTTTATGGCTGCTTGCCTTCGGTGTGGCAGGGCTCTGGATGTCCAATGCCCTGCTTTTTGTTCTGGCAGCGTTCGGAGTCATTTTGCTGGATGATATGTGGGCGCGTAAAAGATATGCGGCAGCGCCGCTTTTGTTTCTGATTGCGGCGGTTTGGCTATTGGTTTTGCTTGTTATCTATAGACTTAGTCTGGCCTCAATGGTAGGGAGTACCGCTATTTTGTCAACTTTTTCCGGTTCGGTCTATACAGGTAGTTGGACCAATCTTCCGGCTTTGATATGGTGGGCGTTGAAGGCTTTTCTTGAAATGTTCAGAGGTGCTGCCGGGATTTATGTGACACCTTTGGCGGGATTTCTTTGTTTGAGCGGGGCGGTTCTGTTATGGAAGCGCGATCGTGCGCGATTCTGGATGTTTTTGTTTCCGGTTCTGGCTGCGCTGCTTGCGGCAGCGCTGGAAAAGTATCCTTTCCGTGGCAGGCTGATCCTGTTTCTTATGCCGGGAGTCATCCTTCTGATTGCAGAGGCGGTCGGTGCTTTAATCAGCAAATTCTCTGCTGCGAGAAGGATTGTATTGACCGTGGGCTTGGTTGCGGTTCTGGTGGTTCCTTCTTTTCTGGAAGCGGGGTTCTATCTTTTCCATTCACACGCAAAAATTGAGACACGAGAGGCTTTGAGGCTGTTTCATGAAAATTATCGGCAAGGGGACTTGCTGGTGTTTAATACTGCCGGACAAGAGCCTTTTTGGCATTACGCTCCTATTTACGGCTACGGTCGTTTCTTAGCGCAACCGTTGGGGTTGTTTGAGGGGGAATTGCAGCGAGGTGTTCGCGTGGTAAAATTTGCTTTGGATTCGATCAAAAGTAATGGCAGGGAATGTGTTCCGATGCGTTATGAGTATAACGTTTATGACGCCGGAGGACATTTCCGACGCCTGTTAAGCGGAGGAGATCAGTTACTTTTCGCCTGTCAGGATGTGCCGGTGATTAGTAAAGAGCGTTGGGGGCGCGTTTGGCTCTATGTGGCAACACATGATCCATTGGAGCAGGCGTTGATTGATATAGTTAAGCGTTCATTTGATCTTTCTGCCAAAAAGGTAGTTCAGAAAGAAGACAAAGGTGTCGGTTTATATTTATATGAATTTCCGTGATTATTCTGCAGCAAGAAGTGTCAGCATCGAACCAGCCGCATGTTTGGGGAAATGTTTGGGATAAAAATGGTGGATCGGATGGGAGTCGAACCCACGACCTCCTCATTGCGAACGAGGCGCTCTCCCAAACTGAGCTACCGACCCACGAGAGAAATTAATAATAGCAGAACATTTTTCAAAAACAAGATATTTTGGAGCAGATTCTTAAACCTTGATGTTCTCTGTTCTCGGGGACAGTCAGGGTCAGAAATCCTTCGGCCAGTTTATTTTGTAAATGAAAATCCTGGTGCGTCCGGTTAAATCCTGTTCCTGTGCAAAAGGCTCGAAATATTCAAGGCCTTTCCCTTCAAAATAATACATTTTTACAATGAGTGAATTTGCCAGAAGCCGATCCATCAGGATGGCTTTTTTTGACTGGCGATCGGTGAAATAAACGACGGAATAGGTAAGACTGGCTCCCGGGAGAGGTTTCTCAGTGACAATTTTTTTGTGTGGATCAAGATAGACAATACTGTAAGGGATGCCTTGTCCATAAGTTTTGGAACGGACCTCAGCGGTCATTGTGTCAGTATCGATGATCAGGGTGTCAGCAAAGATTTCTTTTGTGCCATTGCGGCCATTCATAGTCATTATCGGGCTTTGACGAAAAGGGCCTCCGACAAGACCCCAGAGAAAATCGGTATAGCCAGAGGATCCCCGGGCAGGGATTTTCTTAAGCGCAGCAGGCGTCTGGTTAAGTTTTTCGATACGGCTGAAGTCCCATTTGCCGACGTACCCGAGCATCGGGTTGTTTTCCGCGATTTCGTTATAAATCAGCATATAAGAGGGGGGGGGCGGGGTATGTGTTAATCGCAGGATTTCTTTGGTAGCGTTTTCAGGGAAAACTTTACGCAGGGCTTGTCTGGCCGTTGTTTCGGGCATCTTGGTGATTTCAAGAAGCAGAGGAACGGCCATGGATAAAGGCAGACCAAGGCTTTGCAGGTATTCCGCTGCCTGGTTTGAACTGGTGTTAAGCATTCGCAGGATACCGAGTGCAGCGCGTTCATCATTGGCAAGATAGATTCTGGTCAGCCAGTAAGCCTGTTCTCCTTTAATACTGGCGCCATCAAAAGTAACAGATCTTTTGGCAATAGCTTTGACGAAATGCCCGGGAGTCCACCAGGTATTGATGATGCTTTCGGGAGGAGTTTCTTGCGCGAGTTTGGTCAACGCCCGGTCCCAGGCTGAATTAAAAATGGGGTTAAGCAGGGAGCGAATGGCACGCTGTCCATGGATAATCGGCACAAAAACAGAAAGAATCATCAAAGCAAGAAGGCCTTTTTCAAGCCAGCGTAGAGAGGATTTATTGATTCGCAGAAGGCGGATAAGTTTCTTTCTGGCGCCGTAGGATTGCTCAAGGGCGAGAGCAAAAAGAAGAGATACAGGAACCAGGCAGAGGATAATAAAACGCTGGGCAGACAGGCCAAGCATGCAGGTTACCAAAGAAAAAGCAGTCAGAATAATAATTTCATCCGAAGGAGGGATGCGTTTACGCAGGAATAGATAAAGTGTGAAGAATAAACTGACCGCTGCACCCAAAAGAGGAATAGGCCCTCCGCCGAGTTCTGCAATATCGCTCCAGGACCCTTTTTTTAGTTCGCCGACTACAACAAAAAGATCTGGCCAGCTTTTGAAAGCCGGATTTGTAAATTTTTGCAATTCGCCCCATGCCGCTTGAATGACTCCACCGATTTGCGGCAGACCGATCAAAAGTGCGACCAGGAGCAATGTCAGAACCAGCAGGGTTGCTGCGCTCAGGGCTATCCGATTAATCCGGGGATCTGACAACAGAAGATATTTTATTCCTATTCCAGTCATGGCTATCAGCGTCAGGGCCCAGAGATAAACCCATCCGGACCAGAACATCGAATAAAGGGCCAGGGATGCTGCCCCCAGAGCGCTGTAGAGGATAAATTTTTTGGTATGACCGAGGCTGCGTAATGCCATAAAGAGACAGCCGAGAACTAGTGCCGGGAAGATAACCGCATAGGAGTCATTGTCGTACCAGGCGTAGGTGCTGCGCTTGACGTAAATAGAAGCCATAATAAAAAAGACCGCAGCAGTAAAAGAAGGGACAACGGA
This sequence comes from Candidatus Omnitrophota bacterium, assembly GCA_903944345.1. GTDB lineage: Bacteria > Omnitrophota > Gorgyraeia > Zapsychrales > Fredricksoniimonadaceae > CAJARJ01. The sequence continues at coordinate 116,379 of CAJARJ010000009.1, read as the reverse complement.
GCAGCCGGAGGCGCGGCAGGCAAAAAGAAAGGCGGCGATGGCAAAAGGCAGAAGAACAATAGGAGTCCAGGCAACGGCGGACATGGTCGAAGTTTCCGGGGCAAAGAGCCGGATAGCTCGGGTGATCCATGCTCCGACATAAGGATGCCATGAATGGGGCTCCCAGTAGCCAAGCGGGGCCATCATAAGGGTGTTAAAGTAACGGCTTCCTTTGATTAGGTCGCTTACGTCACCTTTGGCCAGAATGTTCTCGGTCAGATTAAGAAAATAGTATCCGTCTGAAGCCAGTAAGTAGTGCTCAGAGTCCGGCTTTTGTTTGAGCAGTTCCAGACTGGCATCTTCGAAAGCTTTCCGAACCCGGGTGTTCTCCTGGCGGAGTGTTTCGTTGAGCCGGCTGGAAACCAGTGCTTCTTTTTCAGTTGACGACATTTGTGGAAATTGGGCGCTGATCTGTGCGGACAGCATCGAGCGGATGCCGTTGATGACCAGAAGGGTCCCTTCTTCATAGGCATCAGAAGTGACATTATGGGTTAGTGGATACAAGCGGACAGAAATTCCTGCTATAAAGACCAGGCATCCGGTGAGCAGCCAGGGAAGCAAATGCGGGATTATGTTTTTTTTCATGCAGGCACTCTACCCTCTTTTGGAAGGGTTGACAAGTTGAAAACTCCTCATTTTCGCTTCGATGTATTTCTAATTCCAAAGTTTGCACTTAGGGAATTATTGAACCAGATGAATAATGCCAGAATGTGCGCTGAATATTTTTTCAGCCGGAACCACAAAGACTTCTTTTTACCTGCCCTAGGGCTGATATCAAGATTTTGCCGGGTTTGACTTGACTCCCTCCTTTGCTTGCGATATATTCCTTGAGTTTCACAGTCATTTTTTTGAGGAAGTTTTCTAACAGGAGACTTGTGTGAGCAAACCGGAAACAGTAGCATTAAAAACAAAAGCATTACAGTTTCGAAAGAAGATTCTGGAGACACTGGAAGCAGCAGGTTCCGGGCATCCGGGGGGATCTTTGTCTGCGGTTGAGATATTCGTGGTTTTGTATGGATTGGTTATGGCTCATCGTCCGAACGAGCCACGCTGGGAGGATCGGGATCGTCTGATTATTTCCAAAGGGCATATTACTCCCGTTACTTACGTTGCTCTTTCCGGTTTTGGTTATTTCCCGGAAGAGGAGTTGTCCACCTTTCGCAAGTTTGGCAGTCGTCTGCAGGGCCACGTTCATCATAAGGTGCCCGGAGTCGAGTTTAATACCGGATCGTTGGGGCATGGGCTTTCCTATTCCAACGGGGTGGCCATGGCAGCCAAGATGAAGAATAAGGGCTTTAAGGTCTATTGTCTTATGGGCGATGGCGAGATTCAGGAAGGGTCTGTGTGGGAGGCGGCGATGAGCGCGGCTCACTACAAACTCAATAATGTTTGCGCGATTGTGGATTACAATAAAGTTCAGGAGAACGGGCTGGTCAGCGAGATCAAGGGGCTGGAGCCGTTAGCGCAGAAATGGTCCAGTTTCGGTTGGAATGTGATCGAAGTGGACGGGCATGACATTCAGTCTTTGATCCAGGCGTTCGAGGCTTTCAAAACGGTCGAGAACAAGCCGACTGTTATTATTGCGCATACCCTCAAAGGCAAGGGCGTGCCTTTCATGGAATTAAAGAGTGCCTGGCATGGAAAAGCTCCCAATAAAGAACAACTCGCTGATGCATTGAAGGTGCTCTACTAATTATGGAAAGAAAACCCGTTCCTACACGCGATGGTTTTGGTGAACAGTTGGCTGTTCTTGGCAAGAATAATCCTTCGGTTGTGGTTGTTTCCGCTGATCTGGAAGATGCGACTCGAGCGGAATATTTTAAAAAAGCCTGTCCGGAGCGTTTTTTTACGCTCGGTATAGCGGAACAGGATATGATCGGCATGGCGGCCGGACTCGCCAGCGAGAACTTTATTGCTGTGACCAATTCGTTTGCGGTGTTTCTGACTAACCGTGCCTACGACCAGATTCGGATGGATGTTTGTTACAACAACCTGAATGTTAAATTGATCGCCACTCACGCCGGAGTTACTGTCGGAGAGGATGGTGCCAGTGCCCAGTGCCTGGAGGATTTGGCTATTATGCGGGTTCTGCCCAACATGCGGGTGATTTGTCCTGTCGATACTTTGGAGGCCCGAAAAGCCGCGGATGCAATCATTGCCCAGTCAGGGCCGTTTTATGTCCGTTTATCGCGATCACCGCTGCCCGTTGTGACAGAGGAAGATTCGCCTTTTATTGTGGGTAAGGCTAATATGATGTGCGATGGCAAAGATGCGGCGATTATTGCTTGTGGCTCGATGGTCTCGGAGGCTCTGGATGCTGCCAGAGTCTTGCAAGGTCAGAATATTCATGTACGTGTTGTTAACATGCACACGATCAAGCCCCTGGACACCGAAATGATCCTGGATTGTGCCCGGACGACCGGAGCGGTTGTTACAGCAGAAGAGCATCAGTTGGCGGGCGGGCTGGGCAGTGCTGTGGCGGAGGTTTTGGTCAGAAATTATCCTGTTCCGGTGGAGATGGTTGGTGTTGATGATTCTTTTGGCCAGACAGGAACTCCGGAGCAGTTGTTACAGCATTACCGGCTGAAGTCTGTTGATATTGTGGCTGCCGTCCGGAAAGTTATTGCCAGAAAGAAATCCTAGGCATACAGCCTGGCAATTTTATTGATTGCAAGACAAGCCTGGCTGAGATTATCAGCCAGGCTTTTTTTGTCAGAAGAAGTGGTTTTGCTGTAATAGGGTTTTTCCCCGGGGATATCGGTCACCGACAGGAGTGCCAGTGCCCTGTGACCGGTCTTGCCGGCAGCAAAAAAAAGCGCAGCGCATTCCATGTCAATAACCTCGATACCCAGAGCGCGCAGGCGGGGCTGATTTTGTTCTTCCAGATAAAGTGAGCCGAAACTCGCACAGCAAACTTCCGGGAGGCTCAGTCCGGTAAGGATACGGGCATCATGAGCCAGCTGCGGATCGCAGTTGGCGGCGACCGGGCTGGAACAGTCATCGAGCAGGATATCGCAGAAGCTTTCCATGTTATAGGAAAGTTTGGGAATAACCAGTGAGCCGGTGTTAATGTCTTTTGTCTGTTGAATTAATCCACAGGTTCCCAGAAACAGGATATTTTGAACCGGGGTTTCAGTTAGATAGAGAACAGCGTCCCCGGTAAAAGCTGCACCGATACCAGTGCGGATGACCGAAAGGCAGTGCGTTGAGGCGCTTGAATAAAGCGCTCCGTTTTGCAGTTTTTCAATGCCCAGAAGAGCCAAGGTGCCCGGTTGGATAAAGGGTAGTAAAACTACAGTGCGGCGAATATCTTGTGTGGGTATGCCGAAGATTGACTGGAATCGGTCCATGGTTGCCTTTTACATGGATGCTGTTATTCTGTTTTGCAAGTATAGCACAGCTGTCTGGCGAAAGTTTCTCGGCGTGAAAGGATAAAGATGCAGTATCAAACTTTTCCCGGTTCGAAGCAGGAGATTTCCGTTATTGGACTTGGCACCTGGGTTTTCGGGGGAGAGCATTGGGGCGGGGGAAATCCAGCGGACAGCCGCAGGGTGGTAGAGGCTGCCATGGAGGCAGGGATTAACTTTATCGATACGGCTCCATTCTACTCGAATGGCATAGCGGAGCAAATTGTTGGCGAGGCTATACAAGGCAGGAGAGATAAATTCTTTATTGCCACAAAGTGCGGGATTATCCGTGAGAATGGCCGGATCCGGCACGATTTGTCTGCTGCCTCGGTTTTGAAAGAAGTCGATGCTTCTTTGTCGCGACTGCAATGCGATGTGATTGATCTTTACCAGTGTCACTGGCCTGATCCGGATGTCCTGATTGAGCGGACAATGGAGATTTTGTTCAAATTGCAGGGTTCAGGAAAAATTCGTCATATCGGGATGTGTAATGCGGATATTTCTCTTCTGGAGCGTGCCCGCAGGGTCGCACCGGTTAGCACACTGCAAATGCAGTACTCCTTGTTACAGCAAGAGGCAGAGAAAGAAATCTTGCCATATTGTCTGGAGCACGGTATCGGGTTTATTGCTTATGGAGCGTTGGGCGGTGGCATTCTGACTGGCAAGTATCGGAGCTATCCACAGTTTGGCAAACAGGATGCTCGAAAGAGATTTTATCGTTTTTTTGAAGGAGATGCCTTTGGTCACGCGTACCGTGTGGCGCAGATGCTTGAGTCTTTTGGCCATCCGTCCAGCCAGTCTGCCTTGAACTGGGTCAGGGGGAAAAAAGGGGTGCTCACTGTGCTGGCCGGTGCGCGGACGCATTTGCAGCTCAAAGAAAACGCCGGGGCTGCGGGGTGGAGCTTGTCCGAGCGGGAGTATGCGCTTTGTGGGCAGACTTCCGCAGAGGGGGTGTGATGTCGGGTTTGCAAGAACTTGTTCTACTGCGTTTCCCCTGGGCAGGGCCCAATAAGCGACAGGAACTGGTGCGGCTGGTTTATGAAATTGCCAAAAGAGAAAAGATTTCTCCGGATACTGTTTTGGCATCCATATCTGAAGAAAGCCTGTCTTTTGAACAGCTCAAGCACAAGCTGGTTAAAAGACGTTTTCCGGAGCTTGCGAGCGCTGGCATTATTGTCAATGCCGTTTTTCCTGTACTGGATATTTCTCCGGATCGTCAGGTCGACACCGCCAGGGAAGCCGCTTTCTCCCCGGAAAGAATTTTTATTGAAGAATCTGTCAGCAAAACAGATTTATCTGCACAGGTTGGTCGCTTGTTTCCACGGGCACAGTTTCGCCAGATTAAAAGTTACAAGCAGTTTGTCGGACAAACACGTTTCACAGCCGAGGCTTATAATCAGCGGACAAAGGAATTGTTTATTGTCCGGGAAGCTTATGATTATTACAAACCGTGTCCCTGTTCTCCCGGAGTTCTGGGGTGCGGTTATCATAATGTAAACCTCGGATTTGGTTGTCCTTACGAGTGCTCGTACTGTTTTCTGCAGAGTTATACCAACGCTCCTGGAATTGTTCTGCCAGCGAATATTGATGATTTCTTTTCTTCTTTTGCCGGGTATCGCAAAGCTGTTCGGGTGGGATCCGGAGAGACGACGGATTCCCTTGCTTTTGATCATCTAACCGGTTTTTCTGGCAAAATAGTGGATTTCTTTCGCGGGCATCCCGAGAGTGTGTTTGAGTTTAAAACCAAAAGCGCGAATGTCCAGGGACTCCTCGCCCATGCGGGACGGCCGAATATTGTGGCAGCCTGGTCGGTCAATCCACAGACGGTTATTGACCGGGAAGAATTCTTGTCTGCTGGACTGTTGCAGAGGATCGAGGCCGCTGCTTTCTGTGCCCGGGCGGGTTATCGCACAGCATTTCATTTCGACCCTGTTTTTTATTACCCTGGCTGGGAGGGAGATTATGCTGATGTTGTAAAGGCCATTGCTTCGGCCGTTCCTTCAGCCAGCATGGCCTGGATTAGCCTGGGAACCTTGCGCATGACATTCACCCAGAAGAAAATGATTGAAAATCGGTTTCCCTGCAATACAATCCTTGATGCAGAACTGCTGCCGGGTTCGGACAGGAAACTGCGTTATCATGAATCAGTTCGCCTGGGGATTTATCGGGTGATGCTCTCTTTGATCAGGGAGAAGTTCGGTGCCAGGGTTCCTGTATATTTATGTATGGAGCCGTTGGCTGTGTGGCGCTCGCTAGAAATGCCTTTGGAGCCGATCAGATGGTAAACCGGAATGGAGAAGGAATAGTGAAAGACAAACCTGTTGGAATATTTAAAATTGTGCTCTTTTCCATTCTTGGCGTTTTGCTGTTTGCAGGTTTGTCGGTTTTTGTTTTTCTTTCTATTATGTTCAAGAACTATCGAAGTTTCGAAGATCGTTTTAGTTTGGCTTATCCATCCGCCTGGAAGGTTGTTGTGCATCCGCAGCCCCAGGCTCTGGTGGCCTTTGTGTCACCTCAGGAAACCCCTTTGGATATCTTTCTTGAGAATGTAGCACTGACAGTCAACGATGTGCCTGCCGACGCTGTTTCCGTGGAAGAATATGCCCGTGTGGCTGGTCTGCAGATGACCGAGATTTTTCCTAATGTCAAGGTGATCGAATCGGTCGCGATCAAGATTTCCGGACGGCCCGGTTGGAAAACGGTGCTGTCGGCCGAGGGGGACACGCCTTCGGTCATAGTTGTTTATGTTTTTTTGTCTGAAAAGAAAGCTTATTCCATTACATATATCGGAGCGGCCGGGCATTACCAGAAACGTGATCGCTGGAACTTGTTATACATGATGCATACATTCAAGGCAACCTTTTGATTCATACATCAGATTCTTTTGATCAGGCGACTCCTGTTTGTCCGGTTTTCGGGCTTTGCGGAGGCTGTCAGTATCAGGATATCCCTTACGAACGGGAGTTGCAGCTGAAGGCTGAGGTGCTACGTTCAGCTCTTTTGCCGGTTCCCGGATTTGTTGAGCAAAAACTTTTTCCGGTGGAGCCTTCGCCTCGGGTTTATCATTATCGTAATCGTCTGGATCTCAAGCTGTTACAGCGACGTGACCGGAAGGTTTATATCGGCTTTTCTCCGGTTGAGCGTGGCCCTGTTCTGGAAATTACGTCCTGTCCGATAGCAATGGAGCAGATTTCCGATTTCATTCCTGATTTGCGTCGGGAAGCTGAGGCCAGGATTCCGGCTGATTATCGTATGGCCAGTCTGGTTGTGCGTTGTGGGGATGCTGCTCCGGTGCGTTGGGGGGGGATTGGCCGCAAGTCCACCCGTCTTCAGGACAGTGAGTATTTGTATACGGAGTTGCTGGGGCGAAAAGTTTTTTATTCGCTCGATACTTTTTTTCAGGCCAACCTTTCAATCCTTCCCTCCCTGGCTGGCGTCCTGCGGTCTTTGCCGGTTTGGGGAGAGGATAAGATCCTCTATGACCTCTACGGAGGTGTTGGGTTTTTCGGGTTAATGACCAATGATCTGGTCAGAAAAGTGATCAATATCGAAGAAAACGAGCATTCAGTCCGTCTGGCTCGATATAACTTGATGCATAATAAGGCAGGGAATCTGGAAGTTCGTCAGGGAAGAGTTGAGGATGTTTTTCCCGCTCTGGTTGCCGAGGCCGGTTTATCCCGCGGGATTCTTATGGTGGATCCGCCACGAGCCGGATTAAGCGCTTCTGCTATCGCACTTCTTAACGAAACCCGTGGCGCGGACAGTTTGTTGTATTTATCCTGCTCTCCGCAAAGCCTGGCCAGAGATTTGGTTCTGTTGGAAAAACAATGGGATATTGCTCAGGTTCGTCCGTTTGATTTTTTCCCCCGGACCAGGCATATTGAAACACTCGTCTTGCTGTCTTCCCGTTCGGCTGTCAGATCAACCTGAACCTGGTTATTGTGCAGCAATAAAGGTTGTCCTTATTCGTTAATATGCAAAAAATCTTCTATTCTGGCACTGGCCAGAAAAGGATTGGATTTTTTCAGGTCTCCCAGTTTCCCGTTTGGTGTTGCTCCGTAGTTATGTCCGGGCCATGTCATTGTTTCGTCGGGGAGCTGCTTGATTTTCTGCAGACTCTCAAAGAGGGCTTTAGGGTCGCCGCCAGGAAAGTCGGTTCTTCCAATCGCATCAACAAACAGAGTATCTCCTGTAAATAGGTTCTGGTTGATCAGAAAACACTGACAGCCTGGAGTATGACCCGGAGTGTGCAGGCATTCAATGGAAAGATCTCCAAGAGGAATGGTCTGGCCATCGTTAACGAATGTCAGATGGGGGCAATTCGGGATATAAAACTTGGCTTCATGAGCGGAGAGATAAACGGGAATGTTCAGCTCGCTTGCGATAGCTTTGGCGCCTCCGGTGTGATCGAAGTGCCCGTGAGTCAGCAGAATCCCGGACAGAAGCAGGGCGTTGTCCCGGATTTTGTTCAGGATGCTTTTCTTGTCGTCGGCAGGGTCGATTAACATGGCTTTACGGCTGGCCGGATCTGCGACGACATAGGTAAAATTGGCCATGAGGCCAAGTTCCATCTGGATTACGATAAGGGGGCTTTTGTTTCGCATTTTCAGTCCTTTGTTATATACTGTGCGGTGATTTAACGCTGTCCTTGGCTATGACGCTTGCAGGATTGTTGTTATTGTATTATTTTTTTGCTTTATTACGAAAGGATTATTATGGCTTTACTTGAATCGGTCAAGATTCCTCTGGGTTTCCCTTTGCCGACGTTCGAGCTTAAAGACTTTTCAGGCAAGCTTTTTTGCAGCGCCGCTTTGCCGGCGGAACGGGGGTTGCTTGTTATATTTTCGTGCAACCATTGCCCGTATGCCCAGGCTGTCTGGCCGCGGTTGCTTCGTTTGGCCCGGTATGCTGCGGGCATGCGTGTGGCTACTGTGGCGATTAATCCTAATATTCATCCGGAATATCCGGAAGATTCTCCCGCCAAGATGGAAGAGTTAAGCCATACACTGGAGATGTCTTTCCCGTATCTTGTTGATGACAAGCAGGATGTGGCTCGGCTTTTTAAGGCGCAGTGTACTCCCGACATTTATCTTTTTAACGGAAAGAAAGAGCTTGTTTATCATGGACGTATTGATGACAATTGGAAAGATGAAGACGCTGTGACCCGGGAAGAATTAAAAGAAGCAATGAATAATATGGCCGCCGGACTTTCGGTGGACAAAAAGCAGAATCCGTCAATGGGGTGTTCAATTAAATGGTGTCTAAAGGCCTGAAGGGCGTACCGGACAGGCGGAAAGGTTTCTAACATGCTGGATTTGAAATTTATTCGGGAGAATGTGGAGCGGGTCAGGCAGGGATTGGCCGCGAAGAATTCGCGAGCGGATCTTGATGCTATTCTCGCTCTTGACGAGGAACGCCGGGCGCTGATTGTCAGGGCTGACCAGCTCAAGGCTCGCAAGAATGCAGCCAATGACGAGATTTCGTTGATGATTCGAGAGAAGAAAGATCCGGCGCAGGCTATCGCCGCCATGAAATCGGTGGCAGTCGAGATTGACGCTATCGATCCGCGGCTTGCCTTGATCGAGGATGAAATCACGCAGAAGTTACTGTATGTTCCTAATGTGCCGTATCCCCAGGTTCCCTGGGGGGGGCCGGAGAACAACAGGGAGGTTCGCCGTTGCGGGGAACTTTTTTCTTTTGACTTCAAGCCCCAGGATCACGTGGCTTTGGCGGAACGTCTGGATATTATTGATTTCAAGCGGGCGACTAAACTTTCCGGTGCCAATTTTCTGCTTTACAAGAAAGCCGGAGCCTTGCTTGAGCGGGCGTTGATAAATTTTATGCTGGATCTGCATACCCGTCACCATGGTTACGAAGAGGTCTTCCCTCCGGTTTTGGTTAATGCTGCCAGTATGCAGGGGACAGGGCAGCTGCCCAAAATGAAGGATGATATGTATTTTCTTCCGGAAGATGCGCTTTATCTTATTCCTACGGCGGAAGTCCCGGTTACCAACATGTATCGTGACGAAATTCTGGATGAATCCAGATTGCCGCTTTATCATACCGCCTATTCGTCGTGTTTTCGCAGGGAGGCGGGGTCTTACGGCAAGGATACCCGCGGACTGATGCGTGTTCACCAGTTTAATAAAGTCGAGCTGGTCAAGTTCGTCAAGCCTGAGGCGTCGTATGACGAGCTTGAGATGCTCGTCAGTAATGCTGAAAGAGTGTTTCAGCTCTTGAAATTACCTTACCGCGTGATCGAACTGGCTGCCGGAGATATGAGTTTTGCGGCAGCAAAGTGTTATGATCTCGAGGTTTACGCCCCTGGGCTGGATAAATGGCTGGAGGCTTCCAGCTGTTCTAATTTCGAAGATTTCCAGGCGCGCCGGGCCAATATCCGCTATAAGGGCGCAGGGATGAAGAAGCCGGTTTTTGTGCATACTCTCAATGGTTCCGGAGTGGCCACTCCCAGAACAATGATTGCTATCATAGAGAATTATCAGCAGGCGGATGGTTCTATCATGGTTCCCGAGGTGCTTTGGCCGTACACTAATGGATTAAAGAAGATAACTGTCTGATCTTCGGAGGTATTGGTGAAAGAGACTTTTTTGTATATTTTCAAATTTTTTGCTGCGGCTTCCTTATTTCCCGCTGTGATCGGAACAACTGCGGCTCTTTTGGCCGGTTATTCTTCTTTTGAAGCTTCGGTCCGCGACATGTTGCAGTTAGGGCTGGGCAGTTATCTTTTTTGCAGACTTTTTGTTTACGATTTTTCTCACGTTTATTTATTCGGGCAGAAGGTCGTAGCGAGTCTGTGCGGTTTTCTCAAACCCCTGATCAGCACTGCGCCGTTTGTTCTTCCGATTTATACTTTGTTTGTTCTTTTAGGTTATATGCTGGCAACGGCCATTGGCCAAATTGAGACTTTCCGGCCATTTCTGCTTTTCTTGTTGTCTTTTACCATCGTCATGCATATCGTTATGACCGCCGGGGATTTATATGCCAAAGATAATGTTCCTGGCAAACCGGATTACTTTTTTGCCATGTCGCTGATTTATCTGGTTGATATCTTTTTGGTGGCACTTGTGTCCGGGTTGATTCTTCCAGGCTTTTCGTTTCCTGAATTTTTTCGGGGCATGGTGGATAAATCCGGGGATGTCTATCTGAAGATATTCAGACAGCTTTTTTGAAGAAAAACCGGAACGTCACTTTTGGCAGCTGGACGGAGATCTGGTGTTATTAGGTTTCTAGTTGGAGCGAATACAGCAGAGATGGCTGTCTTCCACCGCAGACTTGCTCCAGTCTGTCCGTTTGACCAGCCCGTCAATAACGTAACGGATGATAAAAATGAAGTAGTCCGGGATGCGCAGATGAAAAAAGAGCGGAGAGGGTGAGATTCGAACTCACGGACCCTTACGAGTCAACGGTTTTCAAGACCGCCGCTTTCGGCCGCTCAGCCACCTCTCCACAGAGAAACTAAAAAAACGGAGAGGCAGGGATTCGGTGCCCTTCTCTCGTTACGCTCGTTCGGGTCAGCCCTTCGCCTCGCCTGGAGGATGCTCCTGTTCGTCGCATCCAGCGAGGCTCAATTCGAATCCCTGCTTGCAAAGTCAAATAACACGGAGAGGCAGGGATTCGAACCCTGGGTATCAGTTACCCGATACAACGGTTTTCGAGACCGTCCCTTTCAACCACTCAGGCACCTCTCCTGTAAGGCAGGGCATATTATCATCCGTTTTTCAAAAAGTCAACGAACTGCTCGCCGTATTCTTAATAGTCTTCCAGAGCATTCCCGCGCAATTGTTTTTTTGATTTTTTCTTCCATCGTGAGCCGGATTTGATTAAGATAAATCAATATCCATCAACAGGAATTTCTATATGACAAAAACATTTGATAACAAGATACTGAATGCGACCATCATCAAGATTCTCAGGCAAAGCATGGAGAAAATGCTTAATGTCCTTCCGACGTCCGAACCGGTGGTCAGTGAGCATGACATTATCGAGTCCAATGGATATATGCGTCTTTTTGCAATGGGAAAGTTTAATTCTCCCTGCTATCTTTCTGCCCTTAATTTTTATCTTTCCGATAAGGAGCAGCAGGATGAGCGTCCTGTCGGAACCATGGCTCTTTATATCAAAGAAGACGTGATGGAAAAGTTTCTTCAGGCGATCGACCGGCTTGATGTCAAGCCTGACGAGGGGCTTTTAAGTGATATTTGTGCGGAAATATGTAATACTGTAGCCGAGGATATCAGGACTGAACTGGCGGGGATGGGGTACCCTTCTTTGCTTATTTCGTCGCCTATAAAGTCCAAGAACAATGCTCCGGCAGGGGCCAAGTTTAATTACGATCTTTACAAGATGCAGGAAATTGTTTTTACATATTGGGCCAAAGAATGCATAGTAATTGAAGCGTGTCTGGGGGCTTTGCCTGTGCAAAAGAAATAGAGAGGTCGCCCGATGTCTATTTTTTATGACCCGTCGACTCGAAAGCCTTATTCCTGGACATTTCTTTTTTTTATTCTTCTGGCGGTCGCCATGGCGGCAGGAGTTTATTTGTGGGGGTTGCGCAAGGCAGATTATATGGAGAAATACGAAGGCAAAGATTTTGACGCGGCTTACGATTAGAGTTTTTGTTCATTGATCTTTTTATATATTGAGGATTCCCTGCATGGCATACGCGATACTTCTGGCTTCTTGCCCTGATCAGAAAGGGATAACCGCTGTTGTAACGGATTTTATTTATCGTCGCGGTGGAAATATTGTTGATGCTGATCAGCACACAGATATGGATGCTTCTGTCTTTTTCATCCGGGTAAAATGGGAGCTTGAGGGGTTTCTGGTCAGTCGCGATCGGATTTCCGAAGAGTTTTCTTCGGTGGCCGAGCAGTTTTCCATGGACTGGAGGATTTCTTTCAGTGATCATGTTCCTCGTATCGCAGTTTTTGTTTCTCGGCATCTGCATTGCCTTTATGACCTTTGGTTTCGTCATATTTCCGGACATCTTCCTTGTGATTTTCGTCTTGTCATAAGCAATCACGCTGATGCTGCGTTTTTCTGTGCTCAGGCGGGCGTCGATTTTGTGCATATTCCTGTCAGTCCGCAGACAAAGGATGAGCAGGAGCTTCGTCAGCTTGAAATTCTGGCAGACAGACAGATTGACCTTGTGGTGTTGGCCAGGTATCATCAAATATTGACGTCGGCTTTTGTAGATCAATACCCAAGGCGGATCATTAACATCCATCATTCTTTTCTACCTGCCTTTGCCGGAGGCAGTCCTTACGCGCAGGCTTATCAGAAAGGGGTCAAGATTATAGGGGCAACCAGTCACTATGTGATTCCTGAACTGGATCAGGGCCCTATCATTGACCAGGATACGGTGCGTGTAACTCACAGAGACTCGATTGCAGACATGATGCGGATCGGTCAGGATCTGGAGCGGGTTGTTCTATACAAGGCAGTGCGCTGGCATCTTGAGCATAAGATCTTTTGTTATGGCAACAAAACTGTTGTGTTCGATTGATCAAGGGAAAATCAGGAAATTGTTCTTTATTTTTCGAATGACAAAAGGAGCAGGTGTGAAGCTATTTCGTTTGCAAACTTTTGAAAACAGTTCTATTTTATTAAAATTTCATGTTTTTTTTGTGTTGATGACAATCATTCCTGTTGGTGTTCTGATGTATCTTTACGCCCAGCTGGAGGATTCGGGAGGCATTGATCTGACGGTTGATCAGCTCAATATTACGCTTATCATTGTTATTCTTGGTGTTGCTGCAGGTTATGTTGCCATGCGGCTTATGTTGAAAAATCTGATTGATGTGACTAATGCCAGTATGGCAAGGCTTGGACAGGTTCTCGGTCCGGAGAAGATCCAGTCTTACCTCAAGGGAAGTGAGAATGAAATTGAAGTTCTGACCAGAACTTTTGGTGAAGTAACGCATCGCTTGGAAGAGAATGTTCAGACTTTAGAGCTGACCAAAAAAACCCTGCAGTCGGTTTTGACCCGCGTAGGCCATGGCATTTCCAGCCTCAGCAGCCTGGATACCTTTCTGGATCTGATCGTCGAGACAACAACTGAAGCGATGTTTGGTCGTAAAGGCATTCTGCTGCTTCTGGATGAAGACAAGAAGACTTTGCGGGTTAAAGCTGTTTGTGGTATATCTCCCCGGGCTTTCGCCAAGAACGGGTTTTCAGCTGAAACCGGTCTTTTTGCCCCCGTTCTTTTAAATCGGAGTGCGTTGATATTATCCAAGACACATTACCATGCGGACACTGTTGAGGGTGAGGAGGGGCTCGATTTCCCCATGATGTGCGCACCGTTGTTTCTGGGAGAGAATGTTCAGGGGGTGTTGGTTATTTCCGGACGGAAAGAGGGATCAAATTTTCGCAATGAAGAAATGGATCTTTTGACGAATCTGGCCGGCCAGACTGCGGTTGCGATTGAGAATTCTTCTTTGAGTAAAAATCAGGATCGGGCATATTTTGAGACTCTGGCTGCGTTAGCCATGGCGGTCGAGGCAAAGGATCCGTATGCGCGTGGGCATTTGGAGCGGGTCGCTGATTTGTCCGCAAGAGTAGCCCAGGCGCTTGAAGTTGATCATCAGCTTGCCGGATATTTACGGGATGCCGCGCGGTTGCACGACTTGGGCAAGATTGGAGTTGCCGACGAAATTCTGGCCAAGCCATCGTCTTTGACCGATCAGGAACTGCTCATGATGAAGCGGCACCCCGAGATCGGAGAGGGGATTATTCGACCGATTCCTTCTTTGCAGCCTTTGTGTGAAATTGTTCGTCATCATCATGAAATGCTGGATGGTTCCGGTTACCCGGACGGTCTGCGTGCTGAACAGATTTCCCTTGCCGTGCGCATCTTGTGTGCGGTTAACATTTATGATGATCTGGTTATAGATCGACCACACCGTCGAGCGATGTCCAGAGCGGAGGCTGTGGCGGAGTTAAGGTCGATGGACGCAAAGTTGGATCAACGGGTTGTGGAAGTTCTGGCCGGACTTGTTTAACAAATCTGGAAGCCTGTTTTTTCCTCTAGGTATTTCAGAAAAAAATATTTACACTTTCGGGAATTGGTGTAATATGGAGAAATATTTTCTTTCAGGAATCTTAATCCCATCTTGTTATGAGCTCAGCACACGTCATCACAGATAGTTGTTTTTCACCGGTTGTATCCATCAAGGCCGCCAAGGCCACGACGTTCGAATGGCGCTGCCCCGCATAAGTATGCGGGGTTTGTTTTTTAATGAGGAGCAGTCACTTTTTATTGTTTAATATCAGATTAGAGAAGAGGAGTAGTTATGGCGCGTAAAATGGTAACACTGGATGGAAACGAAGCAGCGGCTTACGTTGCTTACAGAGTCAGCGATGTTGCGGCAATCTACCCGATTACGCCTTCATCGACCATGGGAGAGCTGGCTGATGAGTGGTCAGCCAATAAAATTAAAAACATCTGGGGGTCTGTGCCTTTGGTGCAGGAAATGCAGTCGGAAGGCGGGGCAGCCGGAACAGTTCACGGCGCTTTGCAGACCGGGGCCATGACTACAACGTTTACTGCCTCGCAGGGTTTGCTTCTGAAGATTCCTAACATGTACAAGATAGCTGGCGAACTGACCAGTACTGTGTTTCATGTGTCAGCCCGCTCTTTGGCCGCACAGGCTTTGTCCATCTTTGGCGATCATTCGGATATCATGTCGGTTCGCCAGACCGGTTTTGCCTTATTGTCTTCTTGTAGTGTTCAGGAGGCCATGGATATGGCTCTGATTGCGCATTCTGCAACCCTCGAAAGTCGGGTGCCTTTCCTGCATTTTTTCGACGGTTTTCGGACGTCACATGAGGTGGCCAAGATTGAGCAGCTTTCTGATGACGATATTCGTTCAATGATCAGTGACGAGTTGGTGATTGCCCATCGGAACAGAGGTTTGTCACCTGATGCTCCTTTTATGCGTGGCACAGCCCAGAATCCTGATGTGTATTTCCAGGGCCGTGAGACGGTTAATCCTTTCTATACGAAATGTCCGGATATTGTTCAGGCTTCGATGGATAAGCTGGCGGCTTTGGTTGGCCGGCAGTACAAGTTGTTCCAGTATTATGGTCCTGCTGACGCTGATCGGGTTATTGTTGCTATGGGGTCTGCGTGTGAAACGATCCAGACCACAATTGATGCTTTGCTTAAAAAAGGAGAGAAGGTTGGGTTAATCAAGGTTCGTCTTTATCGTCCGTTCTCGGTCAAGGCGTTTATTGCGGCTTTGCCTGCCTCTGTCAAAACCCTGGCTATTCTTGATCGCACCAAGGAGCCAGGTTCTGCGGGAGAGCCGCTCTATCAGGATGTTCTTAATGCCCTGTTTGAAGGTCGTCAGGATGGTCTTATTTCTTCAGTTCCAAAGGTTATCGGAGGACGGTACGGTCTTTCTTCCAAGGAGTTTACTCCGGCCATGGTCAAGGCGGTGTTTGACGAGACCAAAAAGACTGCTCCCAAGAATCATTTTACAGTGGGCATAAATGATGATGTTTCGCACACCAGCTTGGATGTCGACTACAGTTTTGTTATAGAAGATCCCCAGAGTGTCGGCTGCCTTTTTTATGGTCTGGGAGCGGATGGTACAGTCGGAGCAAACAAGAACACGATTAAGATCATTGCAGAGAATACTCCTAATTACGGACAGGGATATTTTGTTTATGATTCCAAAAAATCCGGATCAATGACATTTTCTCATCTGCGTTTCGGACCAAATCCTATTCATGCTCCTTATCTGATCGGAAAAGCCAACTTTATCGGTTGTCATCAGTTCTTTTTCCTGGAAAGATATGATGTCCTCAAGGATGCCGCCGAGGGGGCAGTATTCCTTCTAAACAGTCCTTATGCTCATGATAAGGTTTGGGATAAATTGAGCCGGGTTACCCAGCAGCATATTATTTCTCAGAAACTGAAATTTTATGTTATTGATGCTTACGCAGTTGCTAACGAGACTGGCATGGGGGGGCGTATCAATACGATTATGCAAACATGTTTCTTTGCTATATCGGGTGTTTTGCCGCGTGAAGAGGCCATCAAGCAGATTAAAAAGTCGATCGAGAAAGCTTATGGAAAGAAAGGCGCTGATGTTGTTGCCCAGAATTTCAAGGCGGTTGATACGACGATTGCCAATCTGCATGAAGTCAAGGTTCCGTCAGCTGTTACAAGCGCGCTGGAGCTCAAGTCACCGGTTTCCGGGACACCTACTGCGTTTGTCTCTTCTGTAACGGCCGAGATTATCGCCAATCGCGGAGACAGTCTCCCGGTGAGCAAAATGCCGATAGACGGGACATTCCCGACAGGGACATCCCAGTATGAAAAGCGTTGTATTGCGCTCGAGTGTCCGGACTGGGATTCTGAAACTTGTATTCAGTGTGGCAAATGCGTTATGGTATGTCCGCATGCAGTTATTCGTAGCAAAGTTATTGAGGAATCGGATCTCAAGAACGCTCCGGAATCTTTTGTGACAGCAGCGGCCAAAGACAAGGAGTTCTCCGGCAAGCGTTTTCGTATTCAGGTTGCGGCGGAAGATTGTACAGGATGCGGTGTTTGCGTATCAGCTTGTCCGGCCAAAAGCAAGAAAGATCCTGCCCGTAAGGCCATTCATATGGTTCCGATTCTGCCGATCCGTGAACAGGAAGCAAGAAACTGGGATTTCTTTTTCCGTCTTCCCGAGGTCGATCGCAGCAAGGTCAAACAAAATACGGTACGCGGGGTTCAGTTCTTGCAGCCATTGTTTGAGTTCTCCGGTGCTTGCGCCGGTTGCGGAGAAACCCCTTACGTTAAGCTGATTACCCAGCTTTACGGTGATCGAGCGGTTATTGCCAATGCTACTGGATGTTCCTCTATTTATGGCGGGAATCTTCCGACAACGCCGTATACCAAGAATTGTGAAGGACGCGGTCCGGCCTGGTCGAATTCTCTTTTTGAGGATAATGCCGAGTTCGGATTGGGGATGCGTTTATCCATCGACAAAAAACAGGAATTCGCTTGCGAGCTCCTCAAGGGTCTGGAAGGACAGGTTGGCGGAGATCTGGTTGCAGCCATTCTCAATAGCCAGCAGGTGGATGAATCCGAGATTTTTGAGCAGCGCAAAAGAATTCAGATTCTTAAAGAGAAACTGGCCGGAATTAAAACCTCACAAGCCGCGCACCTGATTTCGCTGGCGGACAATCTTGTCAAAAAGAGCGTCTGGATTGTCGGGGGTGACGGGTGGGCGTATGACATCGGTTTCGGCGGACTGGATCATGTTCTGGCTGTCGGGCGTAATGTCAATGTTTTGGTGCTGGATACCGAGGTTTATTCGAACACCGGAGGACAGGCGTCCAAATCTTCTCCGCGTGGCGCAGTGGCCAAGTTCGCGGCTTCGGGAAAACCGACGGCCAAGAAAGATTTGGCCCGGATGATCATGACTTATAACAGTGTGTATGTAGCCATGGTGGCTTTAGGAGCCAAGGACGAACATACAGTCAAGGCATTCGTTGAGGCAGAAAAGTACCCTGGTGCTTCTATTATTATTGCCTATAGTCATTGCATAGCGCACGGCATCAACATGTCTAATGGTTTGCTGGAGCAGAAGGCTGTTGTTGATAGCGGTCATTGGCCGTTATTCCGTTATAATCCTGAGCTGATCAAGGAAGGCAAGAATCCACTTATTTTGGATTCTGCGGCACCAAAACTTTCCTTCCGTGATTATGCTTATCGTGAAACCAGGTTTAAATCGCTGGTCAAGTCGAATCCTGTTGAGGCTGAACGCCTGATTGAGCTGGCGCAACAGGATGTAAATCAGAAGTGGGCAATTTACGAGGCATTGGCAGCCCAGACGGCTGCTGCGGTTAAGTCAGTTCAACCGCCTCAGGCTTAATACATAATTCAAGGATGGTTATTATGTCTAGTGACAGTCATGTAGCTTGCGGGCAGGTAGAAGATAACAAAGTCAAGGTTCAGAACCTGCAACATGTTTTTAACCCTAGAAGTGTTGCTGTTGTGGGGGCTTCTGCTGAGCCGGGAAAGATCGGTTATCAGATTCTGAATAATATTGTTCAGAATGGTTTTAAGGGAAAACTTTATCCTATTAACAAGAAAGCCAGGGAAATTCTTGGCGTTCCCTGTTTTTCTTCTTTGCTGGATGTCCCCGGCGATATTGACTTTGTGGTTATTGCTGTCCCGGCGCCTTTGGTTGAGGGAGTTTTGCAGGAGTGCGTTAAAAAGAACACCAAGGGAACAGTTATTATTACTTCCGGTTTTTCTGAAATAGGGAAGACCAAAGAAGAGCAGGCTCTTAAGGATATTGCCGACAAAAACAATATTGCTCTTCTGGGGCCGAATACTTTTGGTTTTGTTTATACGCCTGCGCATTTGAATGCATCTTTTGGCCCTCAGAATTTGGCTGCCGGGAAGATTGCTTTTGTGTCCCAGAGTGGAGCATTGGCGATTTCTCTGATGGGGTGGACCATGATGGAAAAAATTGGTCTTGCCGCGGTGGTCAGTCTTGGGAACAAGGCCGACATAGGGGAAAAAGAACTCATTGAGTATTTTAATGATGATCCTAATACCAGCGTTATCCTGATTTATATGGAAGGGATTAAAGACGGGCGCAAGTTTATGACGACCCAGGTTAAAAAGCCGGTGGTTGTACTCAAGTCTGGCTCCTCCTCACGAGGAGCTCAGGCAGCGGCGTCGCATACAGGCTCATTGGCCGGGTCAGATACTATTTATACGGCAGCTTTCAATCAGTTGGGAATGATGCGGGCCAGGAATTTTACGCAGGCTTTCTGTGCCTGTTCGGTGCTTTGTATGCCGATGCCCAAGGGCAACGATGCCGTAATCATTACCAATGGCGGCGGTATTGGGGTGAGCGCAACCGATGAATGCGAACATTCCGGGATCAAGCTTCTGGAAGATCCGGTTTGGCTTGAGGAAAAATTCCGTTGTACCATGCCCGAGTTTGGCAGTACAAAGAATCCGATTGATGTTACGGGTGGCGGTGGTTGCAAGAGCTATCGGGAGGCGGTCAAGATCGCTTTAAATGAAGCAAGAATTCATGCAGTCATTGTTCTTTATTGCGAAACCGCAGTAACCGATCCGGTTGAGGTCGCCAAGGCGATTGTGGAAGAATACAATACGGTTAAGCGTAACAAGCCGATTGTGGTTACCATGGTCGGTGGCGAGCGCTCCCGGACTGCTATTCAGATATTGAATGAGAACCAGATCCCTGCCATGACTGAAGTCAGGGAAGCTGTTTCCGGTTTAAAGACACTTTATCATTGGCAGGAGATTTCTTCGCGTCCCAAGGAGAAAGCTGCGGTGGTTCTTCCTCCAGCCCAAGCGCTTGAGCTTATTGAGCGTGTCCGCAAGGAAGGCCGTACGTATTTACTTGAACATGAATCCAGGGAGGTTCTGGAAGCATGTGGAGTCCCGATGCCTAAATGGGGCATGGCGGTTACCGCGGAGGATGCTGTCCGTGAGGCTGAAACCAAGAAGATGTATCCGGTGGCCATGAAGATTGCCTCGGTGGATATTATTCATAAATCAGATGTTGGCGGCGTTATTTTGAATATCAAAAATGCCGACGAAATGCGCGCAGCTTTTGCGCGGATGATGGAGAATGTTGCCAAAAACGCTCCCAAAGCAAAGATTATGGGTGTTAACTTGTGCCAGATGGTTGATGGCATTCAGTGTATCGTTGGCATGAACAAAGATCCGCAGTTCGGTCCGGCGGTGATGTTCGGGATGGGCGGCATTTTTGTTGAAGTTTTGAAAGATGTTACGTTCCGAGTTGTACCGTTTGCCGAACAGGATGCTGTCAGAATGATTGGCGAAATTAAAGCCCGCAAGTTGCTAGATGGTTATCGCGGACAGGGCGCGCACAAGGAGTCTATCGTCAAAACATTAATGGCCGTTCAGCGCATCGCCCCGTATGTTAAAGAAGTTGATATCAATCCTTTGTTCACCAACAAAGATGGTTCATTCGCTGCTGACGCGCGGATTCTTTTGTAATGTGAGAATGTTTATTAATTAAAGAGGCGGGTTCATCCGCCTCTTTTTTCTGGAGACAAGATGGAACCTGTTCTTAAGGCTATTTTTGATCGGCGCAGTATCCGTCGTTATACCGGAGAGCCAGTTAGCCGCGAAGTTCTTACCGAGTTGGTTCGTGCCGGCATGGCGGCTCCGACTTCGCGTGATACCCGGCATTTTTGTTTTGTCGTTGTCGATGATATGTCACTGATTCATAAAATGGCCGAAGAACTTCCATATGCCAAAATGCTTCTTACGGCCAAGCATGCTATTGTGGTTGGCAGTGATTTGAGTCTTGCGCATGGCGGAGATTCTACGGATTATTGGGTTCAGGATTGTGCAGCGGCGGCGCAGAATATTTTGATTGCGGCTCAGGCGCTTGGTTTGGGGGCTTGCTGGACCGCGGCGCATCCAAGACCTGAACGGGCCAGCGCGGTGCGTGCTATTCTTGGCCTTTCGGAGAATATAAGTCCTTTGTGTGTTATTGCTGTTGGCCATCCGGTGGGTGGGGATAAGCCGCGCGATAAGTTTGATCCGGCTAAACTGTTTTTTAATGACGCTGGAAAGCATTGACTTTCTTTCTGACGGATGATAATATTTCGCAGCTTTTGGAGAGGTGGCCGAGTGGTTGAAGGCGCACGCCTGGAAAGCGTGTGGTCGTTAATAGCGACTCCAGGGTTCGAATCCCTGCTTCTCCGTTTTTTTTTGTAGCAGGGATTTTAATTGAGCCCCGCTGGATGCGACAATAAAGATTAGAAAGTCCTCTGAATGGCAACAGCTGTTCAGAGGATTTTTCTTTGGAAGTCAAAAACCCCCCTCAAACGCTTCTGTTATACCTCGGTACAATTGATTCAATTTTCTATTTCGTTAGAATAGCGGCAGCAAGTTGCCGGAAGAGGGTGGTTCAATGCCAGCCAACCAACGAAAAGCCAACAAAAATGAAGGCGAATTATGCAGAATAATAAGATAGCGGTTATCGGTGAGGACAAGAAATTTATCTTCGAAATTGAAGATATTTTGTTGATGGGTGGGTATGCACCTATACTGGTTATGGATCCGTTGTCGGCTGATGATGTAGTCATGCAGCATAAACCGGATGTTGTTTTAATGGAATTACAAATGAAACGCGGAAACGGCTTTGAATTGACTGCTACCCTTAATCGTGTTTTTGAAGCAAGGAGAATCCCGATTATTGCGATGTCAGAGTTCTTGAAAGACGAGTTCCTTGGGCTAATGAATTTGTGCGGTATTAGAAAGTTGCTTAGGAAGCCCTTTCAGCCTCTGGATATAATCTGGGCCATAGAGAGCGAAATTGTGTCAAGTCATCCATGCGGTAAGCTGGAACTTTCCGGGAGTCGTTGCTTGTAATGGACGCTTAACAAATGTTGTGAAATTTTGGAATCTTAAGGGTGTATACTCATGGACGGGATCAATTCAAGCGACTTCAGTTGTTTCCATCTTTGATTTGAAGGGATTGTATTTATAAATATATCGGCAGGGAGCGTAATTGTAAACTTATGGAAATGAAGAAAGTCTATGTTGTTGATGATGACGAATCGGTCTGCCGCGCTCTCAAGATCCTGTTAGGGACTTTTGATTTCCAGGTTGAAACTTTTAATTCTTCCAGAAATTTCTTTGACACTGTTTCAGCGGATACTCCAGGTTGTTTACTACTTGATGTTAATATGCCCGGATTGGATGGTTGGGCAACTCAGAAAATTATTCTGGCCTCCGGGTCAGGACGTCCGGTTATCTTTATTTCAGCCGTGAGACAGGCTGACGGAGTCGCCCGTGCTTTGGAAGTTGGCGCTGTTGGTTTTTTGCAGAAACCGGTGGATGGGCAGACTCTGGTTGACCTCATTGACGGCTTGCCAGGGATTAGCCAGGCGGTGCTTGAATGATAAAGAAATCTGTTGGTAAAGTTAAACCGGGCAAAAAATCTTTATTAAACAAAATAACCCGTCAAAGTCTTGAAGATCAAGTTCGCCAGAAAACGGATGAGTTGAATGTCAAGCAAGGGCAGCTTCAGCTGGGGGCGGATCGAGAGAAGATTGCAGAAGAACAAATCCATATCCGAACCAAAGCCATGGAAGCCGCAGCTGATGGAATTTTTATTATTGAAGCCAGAAATCAGGCATTTCTCGTTGTTTATGCCAATCCTTCATTTTATAAAATAACGGGTTATATGAAGGGTGACATTATAGGCAAAGACTATTTTCTTCTCTATGGGCCTGATTTTGATCAGCGCGTTTCTCACGAGATCAGAAAGACACTGGAGCAAGGAAAAATCTTTTATGGAGAAATGCTCAGTTTTAAGAAGAATGGTGAGAAATTCTGGTGTTTTCTGCGCATTTCTCCTGTGCGGGATGAAAACGGGATTGTCACTCACTATGTAGGGATCAAAACTGATACGACATTGATAAAGCAGCGGGATATGGAGATTGCGGAACAGCGCGAGGAGCTTTTGCATGTGACAAGAGTCGGCAAGCTGGCGGAATTCGTTTCATCGCTGGCGCATGAGATCAGTCAGCCGCTTACAGCCATTCTCTCATATGCTCAGGCAGGTCAGCGTTTACTTGTAGACAGAGAGCCTCAATTGCATGAAATTTTGCAGTTTATTATTAGTGATGACCAGCGGGCTTGTGAGGTTATTCGGCGGTTGCGGACTTTGTTAAAAAAGACCAAGCCATCACTGGAGCCTCTTGATATCAATATTCTTATCAGGGACACGGTGCTGCTGATTATGCCGCATATTACGGCAAGAAATAAAGTCCTTGTTTTTAATCTGGCAGAGGATATTCCTTTAACAGAAGGTGATCGTATCCAGTTGCAGCAGGTCATCCTGAATCTTATCAGCAACAGTCTGGAAGCCATGGATGAGCGCAGTGATTCCAGGCAATTAACTCTCCGAACTTTTCTCCAGGATGCCAATTCGATCATGGTTGAGGTCACGGATTCGGGCTGTGGTATTCCCGAGGAAAGCCTGAGTAAATTGTTCAGCCATTTTTTTACGAGCAAGCTCGATGGTTTGGGCATGGGATTGTCGATCAGTCGCTCTATAGTAGAGGCGCACGGAGGCCTCCTGGATGCCAGGAACAATTCTGGTCCCGGGGCGACATTTTATTTTACCCTTCCTGTTTCCGGAAAGGATTTATGATGAGTAATCGTGACGCTAGCATTAATATTTCTGATAATGTTTCCATATGCCGCTTACTTGCTCGAATGAATTGACATATCAAGGGGCTCAGCCCGTTCTTGGCGGGAGTGGGAGCTCTTTATTGTTGGTGTTTGATGACGACAGAGAGTATAATTCTTTCTGAGGTGGGGGGCCTTATTGGCTCGCTCTTTTATTTTTAAATATCTGCAGAAAAGATAGCCTATGCACAGATGCCAGTCCGTTATTTATGTTGTTGACGACGATGCTTCGGTTCGCAAGTCATTAGCGTTATTGTTAATGGCCAACGGATTCAAAGCGGAAACCTTCTCCTGCGCAACAGAGTTTATGGCTTGCAAGCACCCCCGGCTTCCGTCATGCCTGCTTCTGGATGTCCGTCTTCCGGACATCAGCGGACCGATTCTTCAGGAAACTATGGCGGCAGAGCATCTTGATATCCCGATTATCTTTATCACCGGGCATGGGAGCATTCCCATGGGTGTCAAGGCCATGAAAAAAGGGGCCGTTGATTTTCTTACCAAACCTTTCTCTGAAAAAGACCTGTTGGATGCGGTGGAACGTGCATTGGCCAGAAGCAGGAACCAGAACGAAACCAGCGTCGAAAAAGAAAAGATTAGTTCGCGAATTAAAACACTCAGTCCCAGAGAGCTGGAAGTTTTCCACTTTGTTGCCCGGGGGATGTTGAACAAGCAGATTGCGTCCAGACGCGGGACAGCCCTTCAGACGATCAAAGTACATCGAAGCCGAGTCATGCGCAAGATGCACGCCAAGACCATAACCGAGCTTATTTCTTTCGCCCGGCAAGCAGGTATTGTTTCCTCCTGACACTGCCTGCTTTTTGCTGTGTTGTACCCAGGTACAATTGTCTGTTTCTTGCGCTGTCTTTAGAATGACGGCATGATATCCGAGAAACTTGTTTTCGATTATTTAAATCCAGGCAAGTTGTTTGTTAAGTTGCGCGGTGATTGGCGCATCGCGACCGGCATTCTTTCAATAAATACAGTCACCTCCTGCCTCGCCAGCCATCCTGATATTGTGCAAATAAATCTTACTGCTGCGCAGGACTTGAAGTGGGATAGCGGGCTCGTCTCGTTTTTACATCAGCTGATTCGTAAGTGCGAATCCATGAATATTCCCGTTGATCGCTCGGGCTTGCCAGAGACTGCGCAGAGACTGCTTGCGCTGGCCTCAAAGGCTCATAAAGGCGGTATTGCGCCTGCGAAGAATCATGAGACATTTCTTGAACGGGTGGGAGTAGGGTTGCTGCAGGAATATGAAAGTGTGCGTAACGGGTTTGAATTTCTGGGAGATGTTGTTGTTTCTTTTGGCCGTCTTGTGATAGGAAAGTTGTACTTTCGTCGGGATGACTTCATATTTTTGGTCCGGCGCTGTGGCATTGACACTTTTCTGCTTGTTTCTTTAATAGGCTTTCTGGTTGGCATGATCCTCGCTTTTGTAGCATCGATACAGCTCAGGATGTTCGGAGCGCAGATTTATATTTCCGATATCGTGGGCATTGCCATGGTACGGGTGTTGTCGGCTGTGATGACCGGAATAATTGTTTCCGGCCGTATTGGAGCATCATTTGCCGCTGAACTGGGGATGATGCAAACCAATGAAGAAATTGATGCGCTTAGAACATTGGGTGTTTCTCCGGTCGAGTTTCTGGTCATTCCGCGGGTTCTGGCATTATTTTTGATGATGCCGATTTTGACCATATACGCAGATATTTCGGGAGTGCTGGGAGGTTTGGTTATCAGTATCGGAATGTTGCATCTTAATTTTGCGGAATATCTGAATCATACCCAACAGGCGGTCAAGGTCAGCTATATATGGATCGGACTTGTGCATTCTCTGGCGTTTGCCGTTATCATCGCTGTCTCGGGATGCTGGCACGGGATGAAATGTGAAAGAAGCTCGGTTGGCGTTGCAAGTGCAACAATGTCGGCAGTCGTTACCGGGATAACCGGCATTGTCATTGCGACAGCGGTCATCACGTTTATCTGCCAGACACTGGGGATATAAGCTTATGGAACCAGCAAAACAGCCCGTTATACAAGTTATGGATGTTGATTTGGGGTACGACGAGCATATTGTGCTGCGGGCTGTAAATTTTACTGTCAATAAAGGCGATATATTTATCGTTATGGGAGTCAGCGGTTGCGGTAAAAGCACTTTGCTCAAGAGCTTGATTGGCCTTAAATCTCCGATAAAGGGTAAAGTCCTGTACTACGCCAGGAGTTTCTGGGATGAAGATGAAAGCGGTCGGCAGAATATTCTGTGCCGTTTCGGGATTCTTTATCAAAGCGGAGCCTTGTGGAGTTCCATGACGATCGGCGAGAATGTTGCCTTGCCGTTGCAATTGTTTACAAGCTTGTCCTTTTCCCAGATTCGTGAGCTTGTTGCCTTTAAGCTGGCGCTGGTAGGCTTGAGTGGACAGGAAGACTTGTTTCCTTCAGGAATAAGCGGAGGGATGCGCAAAAGAGCCAGTCTGGCGCGAGCCATAGCGCTTGATCCGCAGATTATTTTTCTTGATGAGCCGTCAGCCGGACTGGATCCTGTCAATGCCCGAAAGTTTGATGATCTTATTCTTGAGTTGAGAGACGGTTTGGGAGCTACTGTGGTTGTGATCACGCACGAACTTGCCAGTATTTTTGCAATCGGAAATAATGGCGCATTTCTGGATGCGGAGAGTAAAACAATTATCGCGACCGGAGATCCGAGGTTTTTATTGGCTAATAGTACGGATTCCAGGGTTGTTCGTTTTCTGACAAGAGGGGTGGAATCAAAGGAGTCAGAACCATGAATAAAACAGCGAATAAAACCTTAATCGGTCTGTTTGTGGTTGTGGCTATTCTGTTCTTATTGATAGCTATTGTGGCTTTTGGTTCCGGGCAAATATTCAGGCGTACGAATAAATTTGTCCTGTATTTTGATGGTTCGGTGAAAGGTCTGGATATTGGAGCGCCGGTCATGTTTCGCGGTGTCAGCATTGGGGTTGTGAAAGAGATCAGTCTTATTTATGACTCGAAGGCCGGGACTGTGATGCTCCCGGTCATTGTGGAGATTGAACAGGGCCGTATAAAGGGTACTCCGGGTTTCGGCGAACAGGATGGAGACAGAAAACTGATTGCGCTGGGGCTGCGAGGACAACTTGAAGTCCAGAGTTTCCTGACTGGACAGCTTTTGATCTCATTTGATTTGTATCCTGATACGCCGGCAAAATTGCGAGGCATTCTCAAAGAGTACCCCGAGTTGCCCACGCTTCCTACGCCTCTGGATATTTTTGATCTTATGAATGAATTACCGATCAAGGAAATTGCAAAGAATCTCGAGGCAACGACCAGGGGAGTGGACAAACTGGTCAATTCGAGTGATTTGCACGGGAGTCTCTATGACCTCAGGGATATGATCAGGGAGACAAAACAGTCCATGCGTTCTTTACGTTTTCTGACTGAATATCTTGAGCAGCATCCGGAAGCGATTTTGAAAGGCAAAGCGTTGCCTAAAGGAGAATAAGATGAGACTGATCAGGACACATCCCTTTAGGATTATAAACGGGATATGTTTGGCCTTGCTACTTAGCGGGTGCATATCTGTTTCCAGCAGTCCGACACCCCGTTTTTATAAACTACAGGCCACTAGCCGGGATTCAGTCAGCAAGTTAATAAATATGCCTGTTAGCGTAGTGATCGGCATTGGTCCGGTAAAAATACCGGAGTATCAGGATCGTCCTCAGATCGTAACTCAAGACCAGGATGGAATGCTTAAATTTTCCCAATTAGATCGCTGGGGAGAGTCGCTTGATCGTGGTCTGGAGCGATTGATCAGGGAGAATCTTTCACTTGTCTTTCCTATGGCAGAATTAGCTGCCTATCCATGGAATCAGTCGATGCCGGTTAAATACCAGGTGCTGCTAAATATCGTTCAACTGGATAGCGAACTGGAAAAAGACCTGATCCTTGTAGTGCAGTGGCAGCTCATCAAGGTGCAAAGCTCAGAAACTGTTCTTATAAAAAGCTCGGAGTTCAGGCAGCCGATCATTCCGCATGATTACCCGGGTCTGACTCAGGCCCTAAGTAAAGCCTTTGCATTATTGAGCTTTGAAATTGCCGAAGCGCTGGCAAGGCTTGAGAATCACCCCTAGATTGCCAACTGCTGCAAAATCCCGGCCTTAAGCACATCAATATTGTCAGAATATCTGCCACCAGGCGATTTTGCGAGCGGGGAAGCGTGCGAACTCTGCCTGAGCGATCGGATGGGGTGTATACCTCGGTACAATTGAATCGTTTTTCAATGAGCGTAGTATCCCTTTAGGGGTAAACGCCAAAGAAGCTGGATGCGCGTCGTTTAAAAGATATGACTAAAAAAGGAGACAGAATATGACAGGCATCAGTCAGATTTCCACCAAAACTTTATATGTATTGTTTTGCTCGGTGTTTATTTTTGTATCTTCCGGGTGCGGAACTCTTCTATATCCTGAACGCCGGGGACAGAAATCCGGACGTATTGATGCCGGAGTCGCAGTTCTGGATGGAGTAGGGCTTTTGTTCTTTATAATTCCTGGCGTTATTGCCTATATTGTTGATTTTAGTAACGGTACAATTTATTTGCCTGGTACAGCCAGTAGTTCGCTGGATGTAAAGAACATTCAGGAGGTCAAATTTGATCCAGGAAATACCAGCCTGGAAGATATCGAAAAAATAGTCATGGAACAGACTGGCTACGATATAAGTCAGGGGCAGGCGCGCATGAGAGTCGTCAAATTAGAATTAAACGCTGATATTCCGGCACAGCTGGCAAGCGTTCTACCTGAAGTCCAGAACAGACGTTTGTCGCTGATTCGTTGAGAGACATGTCTAAAATTTGAAAGGAATTCATATTATGAGTTGTAAATATTTCAGAAGGATTGTTGTGCTCACGTTTGCGGTTCTTTTAGTTGGCATCTTTACTCGTGCTTCAAATGCGCAAGAGATGCAACGCATATCGGGTGAAATCACTTGGCTGGACACCAGGTCTGGCAAGCTGCAACTTGAAGCCGATGCGTCGCCAAGGACAGGGGCAGTAACCGAGTACAGAGTTAGCGAGCATGAAACCCGGGTCACTGATCCTGCTGACAACAAACTGCTCTCTGTTCTGGATTTACAACCTGGCCAACATGTCACAATTGATATGATCAATGGTCGCAAGGAGATGTTTGTAGAGAAGATTACAGTTGATCCCCAGTCTTTGTCGGTCTATCAGAATACTTATGGTGAAGTTGTGGACATCAATGACGCCGGAACGTTGACTCTGGCTGTCAGGTCATCAGCCCTTGAAAAAGCAGGGGATAATTTCTCCTTTTTTGTTTTTGAGCCGGGGAAGATTGTGGTCAGACAGAGTCCCGGGCTGGAGCCTGTCCAGTTAAGAATCAAGCCGGGCGATATGGTGAGGGTCGAATATGTTGTTAAAGACGGGAAACGGCTGGCTCAGGCGTTAACCCTGTACGCGCCAAGGCTAACAAGGACAACCACAACAACTGTGACCACTACAAAATAGCTGTAGGTTGTGCAGCTGCATTTGCTTTGATTCGAGGCAATAAATCTGGGTTATTTCCAGTAAAATTTAAAGGAGCTATTAATGCCACGATTTATAGGAATTGATTTGGGTACATCCAATTCAGCTGCGGCTGTCATGGAAGGCGGTCGGCCGGTTATTATCCCGTCTGCAGAAGGCGCAGGCGTCGCCTCAGGCAAGGCGTTTCCTTCTTTTGTTGCGTTTACCAAAGATGGCCAGCGGTTGGTAGGAGAACCTGCGCACCGGCAGGCAGCTATCAATCCGCAAGGCACGGTTTACGCAGCCAAACGCAAGATGGGAACTGATCACAAATTTAATATTTTTGGTAAAGAATATACGCCTCAGCAGATTTCGGCCTTCCTTTTGCAGAAGATCAAGGCGGATGCTGAGAAATATCTTGGAGATACTGTCGAGAGTGTGGTCATTACGGTTCCGGCCTATTTTAATGATAACCAGCGTCAGGCAACCAAAGACGCAGGTGAGATTGCCGGGTTAAAAGTGTTACGAATAATCAACGAGCCAACAGCTGCCTGTCTGGCTTACGGGATTGACCGTGTGGGTAAAGAACAGAAGATCATGGTTTTTGATCTTGGTGGAGGCACGCTGGATGTGACTGTTCTTGATATGGGAGAAGGCGGAACGTTTGAGGTTCTGGCCACAAGCGGAGATAATTTGCTGGGTGGCACGGATATGGACAATATTCTGATTGGACATGTTGTCAGTGAGTTTAAGAATGAGACAGGTATCGATATTTCAGCGGACAAAATGGCGTTTCAGCGCTTGCGTGAAGCAGCGGAAAAAGCAAAGGTAGAGCTTTCATCCACTGTTCAAACCCAGATTAATTTGCCATTTATCACGGCGGATGCTTCAGGGCCCAAACATATGATCCAGACTCTGGATCGCGCAAAACTGGAAAGTCTTCTGGGTCCGATTATCGAAAGATGTCGGAATCCAATCCGCCAGGCGCTGAAGGATGCGTCAGCCAAAGTTGGGGGACAAATCAAGATTGACAAAATTATCATGGTTGGCGGCCCGACCAGAATGCCGATTGTGCAGGCGTTTGTCGAGGCAGAAGCCGGGCAGAAGATTGAACGCGGGATTGATCCGATGGAATGCGTGGCTCTGGGTGCGGCTGTTCAGGCTGGAATTATCAAGGGAGAGGTTAAGGATGTTCTTCTTCTTGACGTAACTCCACTGACCCTTGGCATTGAGACGATGGGGGGGGTCATGACTAAAATGATTGACCGTAATACGACAATTCCCACCAAAATGACCAATATATTTTCGACAGCTGATGACAATCAGCCTGCGGTAACGATACGCGTTCTTCAGGGAGAACGGCCGATGGCCAATGATAACACCGAATTGGGCAAGTTTGATCTTGTAGGAATACCGCCCGCGCCGCGTGGAGTTCCGCAAATTGAGGTGATTTTTGATATCGATGTTAACGGGATCGTACATGTGGGGGCCAAAGACAAGGCCACGGGTAAGGAGCAGTCAATCAGGATTTTATCTCCTAAAAAGCTTTCCGAGCAGGAAATTCAGAAGATGGTAAAAGAGGCCGAGAAGTTTGCTGAGGCGGATCGGAAACACAAGGAGGAGGCAGAGGCTGTTAATCAGGCCAATGCGCTGGTGTATTCAACCGAAAAAGCGCTCAAGGATTATGGCGAGAAGGTCTTGGCGTCTGATCGGGATAACATATTCAAGGCGTTGGAGTCACTCAAACAGGCAGTGAAAGATAAGGCGTCTGACCGCATCAAGTCCTGTATGGAGTCTCTGAGCAAATTAACTCACTCGTTAGCCGAAGGGATGTATAAATCCACCAGGTCTCAGAAGGATCCAGTTGAAGAAGACGCAATGAAGATGGATTCGGATGCTAAGACGCAAAATAA
The DNA here is from genome assembly GCA_903944345.1 of Candidatus Omnitrophota bacterium. Taxonomy (GTDB): domain Bacteria; phylum Omnitrophota; class Gorgyraeia; order Zapsychrales; family Fredricksoniimonadaceae; genus CAJARJ01. The sequence continues at coordinate 85,266 of CAJARJ010000009.1, read as the reverse complement.
TTATAAGGATAGCTCTGCGAGTGCGGCTGCCAGCAGGCATGAAGGTGTCATTGATGCGGATTTTGTTGTTAAGGATGATAAATAAATCCGGGTTATCGTTTTTTGAAGATAAATCCGGAATAACGGGATTTGTTTCATGCGAATTGATGTTTTGAGGTTCCTTCAGGACAAGATCAGCCCGACACTTTATCGTCGGGCTGTTGAGGAAAAGACTGTTAATATGGCAAAGAAAGAGGGTTATCATCCCACTTTAAACCCGGCTGGTGCCTCCGATAGAAAATGCAGGCCGGACAGTTTTGAAAGAATGTACACTCCCCGAAGGCTGCTTTTTGTCCTGACGCTCTCCATACTGGGATGTGGATTATTGGCAAAGTATTTGTTTATGCTGCTTCCTGATCTGCATACGACGGATATGCCCATAGTTGCTTCAGTCATGCTTATCGTCTTGCTTTCCCCCGCGCTGTATATTTTATTTTATAAGCCGATGGTCAGCCAGTTTGACAGGTTAAAGAAAGCGGAAGTGACAATGCGGGAGCTTGCACTTGTGGATGTTTTGACAGGCGTGAGTAATCGCAGGGGGTTTTTGATCTATGCCAATCAGCTTTTGAAGTTGTCTAACCGTTCGGGCAGGGGGCTTATTCTAATTTATGCAGACCTGGATAATATGAAACAGATTAATGACAAGTTTGGACACGAGGAGGGAGACCGGGCGCTGGTGACAGCAGGCGATGTTCTCAAAAAGACGTTCCGCAGTTCGGATGTTATTGGCAGAGTCGGAGGCGATGAGTTCGCAATACTTGCTTTGGAAGCAAAGTCCGAGAGCCTGGATGCGTTGCACAAGCGACTGAAAGAAAATCTTGAAAAGACAAAATATAACACCAATTCGCCACGCAAGCTGACATTCAGCCTCGGGATCCTTTATTACAATCCGCAGAAACCCCAGACAATAGAAGAGTTGCTCAAAAGAGCAGATATGTTGATGTACAGGGATAAGAATTATAGAACATTGCGCGGGGCGCAGGCTGGGTCACGCGTTGCGGATTGATTGCGGTACTTTATGAATATGCATACAGAAATATTCCGGTTTGGTCTTGTCGGTTTTTTTGTAGGGGCCACAGACGCCGGCCTTTATTATCTTTTATTTCAATTCCTTCCTTTCAGTCTGGCGAAAGGAATTTCTTTCATATGCGCAGGGCTTGTTGCGTATCTGTTTAACAAGCATTGGATATTTCAATGCCATTGCTCGAAAGCGTCCGGTGAAGCTGGCCGTTATATATTTGTTAACTTTCTGGCTTTAGGTCTTAATCTTCTGACAAATCACGGCATTCTTGCCGTATGGCCCGAAGCGATTCTTCCGGCCTTGATCGCAGCCTCGGTAGCAACAGGAGTGTTTGTTTATATTGGTTATAAATGGTGGGTTTTTCTCCCGATGATAGGTCAGAGTACTTCTTTTACGTGGTGGAAATGGATACCTTGGAAATTCTTTGTAAGAGACGCGGCACGCCGACAAGGCTTTCCTGATCCGTTCAAGATACTGTTTCAGTTGCAGAATTTTATGCAGCCTTCCGAGGTTCCGGCTCCGCTGGAGTTGGTGCGCTCCGGAGTTGTTCTGCACGCGCGCGGACTGATGAACAGTCTGGCCATTCAGCATAATCTGGATTGGGTCTGGCCATACTGGGTGGAATGTCAATATGACCCGCTCAACGAAGCGTTTATACCTCGGTCCTTTTCGTTAACGCAGATTAATCTTACCCATCGCAATTGGACGGCTCTGGGCATTCCTGACAGCACCGAATATCCACTGGTTGATCCACGCGGACTGGTAACGCCCTATTTTGACAGTTGGTCACTGGACTTCTGGATCATTCCCGGGAAGGGGGAGCCCTTGATTCCTTCCCGGTTGTCAGGGTGTTCACAAAAATTGATCATGGACAAAGGTCTTTGCGTTGTTACGGAATCCAGATTTGAGAGCCTGGTGCTTATAACCCAAGTTCAGGTTTTAGGCGGGACGCAGTCACCTGTTTGTCATATCCTGGTTGAAGGCCGGACAGATGAGGACGCTAAACTTGTGATTGCTTTACGGCCCTACAATCCGGAAGGATTGAGCCTTGTTTACGATATTGCCATATTGAAAGGCCGGATAGGTTGGCAGGTCAATCAGAACAGCTCTCTCTATTGGGACATAATTCCGGATCAATGGGCATTTTCATGTTATGAACATGGTGATGTTTATGCTCGTTTGGCGTTTCAGGAGGAGAGGAACGCTGTTTGCTGTCGAGTTGGCATGGCTTCTGCGGCGGTAATATATCAATTGAAAGCGGGGCAGGCACGGAAGATAGCGCTTACGGTGCCGTTAGTAGAGAATAAAGGGACCAGGAATAATGCCTGTGTGGAAGATGCACAGATGGCCCGGACAGCCTGGGCCGCCAGTCTTCAGGGTGAGTGTTTGCTTAAGGTTCCCGATGAGCATTTCCAGTTTCTTTACGAAGCCGCAATTCGCACCATGATCTTGCATTCTCCCAGGGAAGTTTATCCGGGGCCGTATATTTACCGGAGGTTCTGGTTTCGTGATGCGGCTTTTATTCTAAAGGCCTTGTTGTGTGCCGGACTGAAAGATCGTGTGCGCCGGGCTCTGGATTGTTTCCGCGACCGACAGACGTTACAGGGATATTTTCTTTCGCAGGAAGGGGAGTGGGACTCTAACGGAGAAGCCTTGTGGATTATGCAGCAGTATTGTGAAATGACAGGCAATGCTCCACCCGAAGAGTGGAAAGAATCGATCAATAAAGCCGGTCGCTGGATATGTCAGAAGCGTTTACCCGATAATTTGTTATCGCCGCATTCTGGTTTGTTGCCATCGGGATTTAGCGCCGAGCATCTGGGGCCAAATGATTTTTATTATTGGGATGACTACTGGTGTGTCGCAGGGTTAAGAAGTGCGGCTTTTTTGTCTGCTAAATATAACGATAATAATCAGGCTTCTTATTTCGAGATCGAATCGCGGGCCTTAATGCAGAGTATTGATCGAAGCCTGGAAAGTGTGGCGAAACGTTTGAATCGCCCAGCAATCCCCGCGTCTCCTTATCGGCGCATGGATTCCGGGGCGATAGGTTCATTGGCGGCCAGCTATCCTCTTCGTATTGTAGAGTCGAATGATCCCAGGATGTCGAATACAGCGGATTATTTAATGAAGAACTGTTTGGTTTCTGGCGCCTTCTTTCATGACATGACTCATTCAGGGATCAATCCTTATCTGTCTCTGCATTTGGCTCAGGTGCTTTTGCGTTCCGGGAATCCTGAATATTTTGCATTAATGGCCGCGGTAGCAAAATTTGCGTCTCCAACAGGGCAGTGGCCCGAATCCATTCATCCTCGCACGGGTGGCGGATGCATGGGAGACGGACAGCACGTCTGGGCTGCAGCAGAATGGGTCCTGATGATTCGCAACTGTTTTGTTAGGGAAGAAGGCAACGGGCTTATTTTGTGTTCAGGAGTTCCCCGAATATGGCTGGATAAAAATCAGACGCTTGCGTTTGGTCCGGCCCCTACAAGTTTTGGTGATATCCACATCACAATCAGCCCCCTCAAGCGAAATAGCCTTGTTGAGTGGAAAGGGCAATGGCTGCAAGGGAAAGAGCCAGCGATTGACATTCATTTTCCCGGTTCTAAAAAGGAAAGAATTCTTCCGGGAACGAATTTATATGAACTGAAATATGGGGCAGATTAATGACAGAGAGACCTGTGGGCAAATATATTGAAGCATTCAGGTTGAACCCGGGGGAGAAAATTTATCCGGAGGAGATCGAGGCGGTCTATACCCAAATGGCTCCGGTTAAAGAGATGTGTGTTTTCGGAGTCCCGGGAATGGATGGGGTTAGGAAATCCAGGGTGCTTTGGGCAGTCATACAGCCGGATCTGGATAGTTTCAGGGAATTTGGCGAGGTCAATTTGCGTTCTGTCCTTAAGGAGAGATTCGACAATGTCTCGCTTTCTTTGCCTGTCTATAAAAGACTCAAAGGCTTTACCATTACGCTCGAGGATTTGCCGCACAATTTCTTTGGCAAGCTGGAAAGATATGCTGTCAGGGAAATTTATGAGCCCAGAGTCATCGCGGGAATCGAGGGGGCCCTTCCGGGCTCAGGAGAAGCCTTAGCCAGTGATTCCGGGCTTTTGCGGTCAGAGGAAGGGATAAAAGTTCTGGAATGCCTGAAAGAGCAGTGCGGGATTATCAGGCCGATCATGCTTGAGGATTCGCTGGAGCTTGATCTGGGTATAGATTCTCTGGGCAGAATAGAGCTTGTATCACGCCTCGAGTTGGCGTTTGGTTCGGACATAAAAGATGAGGCGGTGTCGAGATCCTTCAGTGTAAGAGAGCTGCTGCGGGAGCTGGAGTCCGCGCTTAAGTCGCCTGAAATAATCGCTTCAAAGAGACAGCGGATATCTTCTGGGTCCGGTTACTGGAATAATAATTTAAGTGTGCCGCCAAATCAGGAAACATGGGAAATGATCGAACTGGGTACGGGTTATTTCGCCTGGCTGTTCCGATTTACTTTAACGGCTGTTGATTGTCTGCTTTTTAGACTGTTTTTTAGTATCAAAAGTGAGGGGGCGGATAATGTGCCCAAAGAAGGGGCTTATATTCTTTATGCCAATCATTCGAGCTTTCTTGATGGCCCGGCGATTGCCGCGTGTTTGCCGCGCAGGCCGGTCTTTCAGATTTTCTATTTTGTTTTCGGGCCCTATTTCTTCAGGCCGTTTGTGAAGTCCCGAGTCTTAAGAAATTTAGTAAAAATGGGACGATTTATTCCGTTTGATTTCTCCACCCATTTTCTCGAGGCCTTGCGCAGCTGCTTTCTGGTTTTAAAACGAGGGAAAGGTTTGTGTTATTTCCCGGAAGGGTTGCGCAGCACGACCGGGAAAATCGGCCGCTTCAAGAAAGGTTTTGGGGTTTTGGCTCTTGAAAGCGGTGCTCAACTTGTACCTGTCGCTATTGAAGGGGCTCATGAAGCGTGGGCCAGTTCGGTAAAGTATCCCAAACGTCACCCTATCAGGGTGAGATTCGGGAAACCGCTTCTCCCAGGGGATATGGAAAAGGATGGACGATTGATGGGGGCGCAGGATTCCTATAGTGCGATATGTATGGCCGCAAGAAAAGAACTTCTGGAATTAAAGAACCGGTTGTAGCCGGGCGTGATTGGTCTTTGTCGGAAGGAGAGGCAATGAGAATTCTTATGATGACCAATACATACTTTCCGATTGTCGGGGGGTTGGAGCAATCGGTGCATTCTTTCAGCGAAGAATTTAAAGCCCTGGGGCATGAAGTATTGATAGTGACTCCGACTTTCCAGGGAGCTCCGGTTGAGGAGTCAGGGGTAATTCGTCTGCCCGCCTTCCAGAAATTCAGCTGGACCATCTTTTCTGTCAATTTTCCGGTTTCCCGGCTTCTCACTCGATTAATGAAAGAATTTAGTCCGGACATTGTTCATAGCCATTGTCCGTTTTTTATGGGAGATTTTGCGTTACGTTTAAGTCGGCAGCACGCTATTCCGCTGGTATTTACCTATCACACAATGTTTGAGGAGTACGTGCAGGATTGGCCGATACAAAATGAAGGAGTAAAAAGATTTATTGTCAAGCTTGCGGCTGGTTATGCCAATTGTGTCGATCGCCTGATTGTTCCCAGTGAAAGCATACAGGAAATCTTGCTTAGACGGGGGGTCAAGACTCCTATGGAGGTCGTTCCAACCGGGGTAGATTTGAAGCGTTTTTCAAACGGCGATGGCAAAAGATTTCGTAAAGAAAATCAGATTCCCAGTGCTGCTTTTGTGATTGGGCATGTTGGCAGACTGGCGTCAGAGAAGAATCTGGATTTTCTGGTAGCGTCTATAGTCGAATTATTGGAAATCGAACCAAACGCACATGCTTTGATTGTGGGTAAAGGCTCCTCAGAGGCAATGATCAGGGATGTCTTCAGGAATGCTGGTCTTGAGAGTAGATTGCATTTGGTCGGAGTTTTGCATTACGAGCATCTAGTGGATGGATATTCTGCCATGGATGTCTTTGCGTTTGCCTCCTTGAGCGAAACACAAGGGATTGTTCTTGTTGAGGCCATGGCAGCCGGAGTGCCGGTGGTCGCACTGGATGCTCCGGGAGCCAGGGATGTTGTTAAAGATCATTTTAACGGACGCTTGCTTGCTGAAATGGATCAGCATAGCTTTGTTAACGCATTGTTATCGGTACTACGTTGTGCTCCTGAAGAATTGCAGGCAATGAAGCACTCCGCAAGAGCTACCGCACAGAAATACACGATTGAGCTTTCAGCCCAGCGCATGCTGGCTGTGTATGAGGAGGCCAGATCACGAAAATCTGTCGCTGTGGGCAAAAGAAACAGCTCACAGTATCTATATTTCTGGAGGATAAAAGTCGAGTGGGATATTTATAGAAATTATATCCGGTCTGTATTCACTTCAATTTTTGAAGGAAACTTCAGGAACACCGAACCTGAGAAGATTGTCAATACAGCCTCAGGGAGTGTTCAGCCGGAGCCCTTTTCTGCACAGGAGCGAGGTGCCAATCGTTATGTGATGACCGATGACGGGAAACGCATTGCCTTTGATCATGTTAATAAAGGGTTTTCCAGGGTCATTGTCATTGCGCACGGCTTTTACACAAACAAGGACACGCCCCTGTTGAAAGCGATGGCTGAGGCATTCAGCCGGGAGTACGATGTGATTGTTTTTGATTTTCGTGAACATGGCAAGATTGGTGATGTGTTTACATGGACAGCACAAGAGCATAAGGATTTGCGAGCTATTACTGCTTACGCCCGAGAGAATAAGTATAAAAAAATTGGAGTGATCGGCTTTTCACTGGGCGCGGCCGTAACTTTGATTGAAGCAAGTTTTCATCAGAATATTGACAGTGTTATAGCTGTCAGCTCTCCGTCCGATCTGGGAAGTATTAATTATAATTATTGGAAGAAAGATATGGAGGAAGATCTCAAGCATAATTTAGAGATTGGCAAAGATGAGGAGGCGGTCAGCCCGGGCAGTCCGGCTTTGCAAAAGCTTCCCCCGGGTGATGTCGTTGACAAAATCGCGCCCACGCCAGTGTTGTTTCTGCATGGGGGCAAAGATTCGCTTGTTAAGTTGAGTTATACTCGGCTGTTGTTCGATAAAGCACGGCACCCCAAGGCTCTGAAGGTTATGGCAAATGGTGGTCATGCCGAAAAGATGTTTGACGTTTTTCCGGATCAGTTTATGAGAATATGTCTCAACAGATTCAAGGAAACATTCTGAAAGCCGTGATGTCAATATTTAATGAATTCAGGACTTTATTCTCAAAACTGTTACGGGTAGATTCTCCCGTTTCAGGAACTGTGCCATCGAGAAGTTATCAGGAAAGCGTAAGGCGTATTGATGATTTACGCAATGTCGACGGGGATGAGGTTTCTTCGGATGGACATCTTGTCTTTCTGACTCACGGCAAGCGGGTCGGGCGCGTTATTGTCTTTTTTCATGGAGGGACAAACAGCCCGCGACAATTTAGGGCCCTGGGGGAGATCTTTTACAATAAGGGTTATAATGTTTTGATTCCCCGGGTACCACATCATGGCCTCAAGGATCGAATGACTGAAGATTACTCCAGACTGACAGTGTCGGAATTGATCGAATTATCAGATGAATCTGTGGATATTGCCCGGGGACTGGGCCGGCATGTTATTGTCGCCGGTTTGTCTATGGGGGCAAACATGGCCTGTTGGATTGCGCAGAACAGGGGTGATGTCGATAAAGCGGTTATAATATCGCCGTTTTGGGGATGGAAGATGCTGCCCGTCAGTTGCTTGAAGCTGGCTATCAATTTCTTGCTGATCCTGCCTGATATGTTCTTGTGGTGGAGTAATGAGAAAAAGAAGGAGCTTTTGGGGCCGACTTCTGCGTACTATCGTTTTTCAACCAGAGGGTTGGCTCAAATCATGCTTTTGGGCTGGTTCGTGATTAAAGATGCCAGCAGACTGGCACCCAAAACGCAGGACATTCTTGTAGTTGCCAATGCGCTAGATGAATCGGTGAATGACAGGATTTTTGCAAAGGTGATTGATAACTGGAAGAAACATAACGGTGTAAGAATTACGCGTTTTGAATTCGATAGAAGTTTAGGTGTTTTGCATGATTTGATTGACCCCGAGCAGCCCTACCAAAGAATCGCAGTGATTTATCCCAGGCTTGTTGAGTTGATAGAGGCGTGATATTTCCCCCATTCAAGACGGGTCACAAGGCCTGTTATACCCCGGTTCAATTGTTTTCTTTTTATAGACAACTAGAATCATTCTATAAGGAAATAAAGGAATAATGCGCGCAATGTCTAAGGGCGCCAACCTTGGCATTGGAAAGGAGTTGGAGTGATTTCTATGGTCGGTGTTTTACTATAAGGAAGCATCGAGATATGTGCATATTGTTAAAGGCACAAAACTTAATTAACGGAAGGTGTTTTATGAAAACTAATTATTCGAAGTCGTTTACAGCAATCGCGGCTGTTGTGTTGTGCAGTGGCTCGTTTGTATTTGGTGCTTTCGCTTCTGAGACGGACAGCCGGATTGAGTCAACGGCTCAGGAGTCGTATGTTTATAGAACATATCTTAAGGATGATTCGGTTGTTACTCGGTCCAGAGACGGGGTGGTTACTTTGACTGGTAGCGTTACACAAGAGTCTCACAAATCGTTAGCACAGGAAACGGTGGCAAATTTGCCGGGTGTCAAGAGCGTGGATAATCAGCTGGTTCTTAAAGGGGACAGTCCTGCCGAGAATTCGGATGGCTGGATCGGTATGAAAGTTAAAACTACTCTTTTGTTCCATCCCAACGTCAATGCTTTCAAGACGCTGGTTGAGGTTAAAGACGGGGTAGTGACACTTAAAGGTGAAGCTGCATCGCAGGCCCAGAAGGATTTGGCCGGAGAATATGCCAAAGATGTAAGCGGTGTCAAGAATGTCAAGAATGAGATGACTTTGGCTAATATTCCGGCGAGCAGCGGGCAGACGTTGGGTGAAAAGATTGATGATGCGTCTATTGTCGCCCAGGTTAAGGTGGCACTCTTGTCGCATCATTCGACCAGTGCTGTGAATACCAAGGTGGCCGTTGTCGATGGTATTGTAACTGTTAGCGGGGTTGCCAAGAACGATGCCGAAAAGGTTTTGGTCGGCAAGTTGGTGGCAGATGTCAATGGCGTGAAGAGCGTGATTAATAATATGACCATTGCGGATTCTGTTCCAGGCAAGTAATAGTTTTAGGCTGCTAGGCCGGCCTGTTGAATCCGGGGTTGACCAGCCATTGCAGTAAGTAGTTTATGGAATAAAGGCGCATACCTTAAGGATGCGCCTTTATTCCATAATGATTACGTTTGCAGAAGAAAGGACAGTTTCTATGAGACGCAAGATGATCGGTATTATTATTTTAGCCACTATATTTTTGGGGGCGGCTGCCTGTGCACAAGAATGGCCTGACGCAATTCAGATTATTGAAACGGTACAGAAAGACTTGAATCTGGATCAGAAACAGCTGTCTGCAGTGACCTTGATCATCGAGTCTAATATGGCCAGACGCGAACAACTTTGGGCGGAGTCAGGTTCAGGCCCGACGTTGGCTCAATCCGAAGAATTGCGCTCGGATTTGTACAGCCGATTAAGAGAGGTCTTGACGCGAGCCCAGATGAGCCGGTGTCATAAAATAATTAAAACCATCGAGGAAAATGCGGATGCGGCGGATGCAGCCAATTGTTGTGCTCGGCATCGTCCGGGGCAGCAGATAGAATAAGACAGAAAATACCTGTCAGTCGCTCAACAGAGCTTGAGCATTTCTTTTGATTTCGATTTGGAGAATCCATGCGGATGGTATACTATCAAAGAGTTTTTCAGGTTTTCGTGCTTTATCTTCTTGAAATATTGAATCAGAAAGGCTCATCTTTATTATGGCAGCGGAACATTTATCAGCCGATAGGGCGGATCAGAAAACTTTTCGTTATGGTGAACTGACCAAAAGCCGTGTGGAGGCTTTTAGCGATGGTATTTTTGCCATTATTGTCACGCTGCTGATCCTGGAGATCAAGGTTCCTCATATCGGCCAGGCAGATTCGGTGTCTGTTTTACTGGATGCTTTACGGGGTCTTCTGCCAAAATTCTTGAGCTGGATCATCAGTTTTTTGACAGTTTGTATTGTTTGGGTGAATCATCATCGCATCTTTGACAGTTTTCGTGGATTTAATATTATTCTGTTCTGGTTGAATGTATTTGTACTGTTGTTTGTTTCGTTTATCCCTTTCCCCACTGCGCTTGTAGGCGATTATCCACAGAATCCTCTGGCCGTGGCTTTTTACGGAGTGGTGATGGCCTTGACCGGTGGGGCATTGGTGGCTGTCAGATGGTATGGTATTTTCGATTGCAAGATTTTGAAGGAAGGCATTCCGTTGCCCGCATATCGCAAGGCTATTGTTGCCGCGTTCTTGTTTGGACCGGTGGCCTATCTTGTGGCCGCTTTTCTGGCTTTTGTCAGCACGGGGCTGGCTTTTACACTGTATTTTCTGATCGCCCTTTATTTTATGTTTTCATTTCTTTTTAACGGGCATCAGCGGAAGGGTTAGTCTTTCCTGAAATAGTTTTCGGCATTGTCCTGGGGGATAAAGCCAAGAGTTTTTCTGGTTTCATCCAGATCGAATACTGCCCGGGAATTGTTGCTGACAGCAAAAGCAGTGATAAAATCTGTGTCAACTTCCAGTGCTTTTACAAAAGCCTGCACCAGATCCCTTTTGCTGCAAAATACAGCCCGCATATAAGGACTGTCATATGGTCTTGGGGTGTCCTGCGGAACCGTCCATCCGATTCTTAAAGCGGCAAACTTTAAACCACCTGTATAAGAGAGATGTCGGCCCAGGTTCTCTCCATAAACTTTTGATTCGCCATAAAGGCAGACGGGGCTGGGGGGCGCATCCAGAGTGATCAATCCCCGGTTGGGATTGTGGAGTGTTTGGGCAAGATCATTTTCATGGTAGAAATTGCTGCTTGCAAAAACGATTTTTTTAATTCCGGCGCGGCGGGCCTCTTCAAACACAAGGCTGGTGGCGAGAAAGTTGTTTTGCAGGGTTTGTTTCCGGGGAGCATCAGGGCGCGGGTTGCCGGCCAGGTGAATAAGTGCATCAAGACCGTCAAAAAGACCGTGAAGGGTGGTTTCTTCGCTTAGATTAGTTTTTATAAATCTGGCACCGGGGGCTGTTAAAATCTCTTTTGTGTCATAAAGAGATAAAGAATAATCCCGAGCCAGGCCTTCCTGCAGAGTGGTTCCGATGTTTCCGGCGGCTCCCGTAATCCCGACGTTGACAGGTTTCATTGCTGAACTCCTTTATTGTTTGTTCCATGTAGAGAAGTCTGGAACATAAAATTTTGTAAAGAAATATATTCTGAGGCTTTATTGCGCATTATAATAGCAGCAAATCATCGAGTCAGGAAAGGAGTCCTTGTGAAAAGTTTATTCTCTCTTGTTCTCATCCTATTGTGCTGTTCGCTGGCGCCTGGGATTTCTTTTTCGGAGCCTATTCATGAAGCCGCCAAAAGCGGTGATGTTACCTTGCTTAGAACATTACTGGATCAGGATCATGATCAGTCGCTGCTGTACAGCAAGGATGAACAGGGCAAGACGCCGCTACACTGGGCTGTCGGGCGGGGACAATTGGAAGTGGTTAAAGTTCTTCTGGATGAGTATCATGTTAAAATAGATGTTACGAATGGTAATGATGGAACGCCTTTGCATGTTGCGGCTTCTCAGGCCCAGACCAAGGCCGCGAGGATGCTGCTTGATCGTGGTGCAATGGTGAACGCTAGAGCCAAGGACGGGGCAACTCCCTTGCATTTTGCCTGCTTTAAGGGGCGCAAGCAGGGGCATGTCGAGGTTGCCAGGATGCTGCTGCAAAACGGAGCTGATGTCAACGCAAAGATGGACAATGGAGCAACGCCGCTGTCGTTGGCCACAAGCAGGGGCAATACCGAAATTTTGAATTTAATTAAAGCTCATGTAAAATCAGCGCCCGGGGTTGTGGACACCAAAAAGAAAAGACGGTAGAAACAGAAGCTCCTGTCAAGCCGGGAGTCTCAAGCGATTATGCTGATCTTTTTTTACTTGCGGGCTTTGATTCCTCGCAGTTGGCTTCTGTTCGATTGATTTCACAAAGATCTTTGAGACTTTTTGAGGCAAGTGTCTTTTTTATTTGCGCGCTGACCTCGCTCCATACCGGACTGACCGGGCAGAATGACAGGCGAGGGCAGCTTCTTTTCCTGCTCCGGCAGCTGACAACTTCGACCTCTCCTTCCATCAATTCGTAAATTCTTAACAGGGTAATGGTTTCCAGTTTCTCTCGCAGGTAAAAGCCGCCATTCTTGCCGACTTTGCTTTGCACGATGGAACCTTTTTTAAGCAGTGCAAAAATGTTTTCGAGGTATTTTCTGGAAATGTTTTGATGCAGGGCAAGTTGATCCAGCAAATGAAGTTGCTTGCTGTCATTAGCCATTTCTACCAGGGCACGGATGGCATAGCGGGTTTTTGTTGATATTTTAAGCATAGCGAGTTTCTTTCATTTTAGGCGACGGGAATGTTAGATAGTTTTCAGCCATAAAGATACATTTTGAAAAATAGTTGTGTAAATCAAAACGGGTGATAGAATGCCCTCTGTTAAGTAGGTATTATTTTGCCAATTTGAACTTACAAGTAATCTACCATTTTTCCTCGTGGAGTTCCAGTATGTCTTGTTGGCCGGATTTATAGCAAAATGCGTATAAAAGACGAGCCCGCACCGGACTCGTTTTTTTGTTAGAGGAAGACTAGTCTGATTCGTTACATTCAGGGGAGATTGTCATGAATAACATCAAGTTCGAGTTTTCAGATACGATTGCCGGCTATGTCACCAGATTTGATAAGGACAAACGTACATTTTCCCTCAAAACAACTGATGGCAGAGAGTTCTTCGCCCGTCTGACCGCTTCTGCTTATGCTCGTGGACCACGTAATTTAGGTGAAGGATGGTGCGATTATACCGGCAGGATCGATGAGCTCATGGTTGAAGGGCAGTACTTGTATGTAATGGGTATTTTTTATCCCGAGAGCAAGGGGTTTGATTTTGATGCCAAGGTGCTTGTTTTTTCTGGAGCCGGGATCGATAACTTCCGTTTTGAAGAAGCTGATTGGTGGATCAAGCAGGCCGCCAGTATTGCGGATTTCTATATCAAGGCAGAGTTCGGAAGTCCGGATACCATCGATTACAACAACTATCGTACGATGATATCTTTGACCGGGGAGCGTAAAGAGGATCATCGTCAGGAGACAGATACCATTTCGCGGATGGTCTATGGAATGGCCTCGGCGTTTCTTTTGACCGGAGAAGATCGTTTTCTGGAGGCGGCAGAGAAGGGGACTCAGTATCTGCGCGATCATATGCGTTTCTATGACACGGATGAGAATGTGGTCTACTGGTACCACGGTATTGATATCAAGCATGGCCGGGAGCATAAGGTCTTTGCCTCGGAATTCGGTGATGATTATGATGGCATCCCGATGTATGAACAGATTTATGCTCTGGCGGGTCCCACTCAGACCTATCGTATTACCGGGGATCCGGCGATTATGAAAGATATCAAGATGACCATTGATCTTTTTGATCGTTTCTTTCTGGACAAGGAAAAGGGCGGATATTTCTCCCATATCGATCCGGTTAATCTTAATCCCAGACACGAATCTTTGGGTAGAAACCGCGGACGCAAGAACTGGAATTCGCTGGGAGATCATGCGCCAGCTTATTTGATCAATCTCTGGCTGGCCACCGGCGACAAGAAGCACGAAGATTTCCTGATTGAGACGGCCGACTGCATTACCAAATATTTCCCTGATTATGAGCACAGTCCGTTCGTTCAGGAAAAGTTTCTGGAGGATTGGAGCCATGACAAGACCTGGGGCTGGCAGCAGAATCGGGGCGTGATCGGACACAATCTCAAGATTGCCTGGAATTTGTTACGCATCAACAGTTTGAAATCCAAGAAGGAATATGTGGATTTCGCCCGCAAGATTGCCAGCATTATGCCGACAGTCGGCATGGATGTCCAGAGGGGCGGGTGGTACGACGTTATGGAAAGAGAACTGGCTCCGGGGGAAACCTGTTATCGTCATGTCTGGCACGATCGTAAAGCCTGGTGGCAGCAGGAGCAGGCCATTCTTGCCTATCAGATTATGCATGGTGTATTGAAGGACCCCGAGTATTTGCGTCTGGGGCGCGAGTCTGCAGCTTTCTACAATGCCTTCTTCCTGGATCATGATGATGGCGCAGTATATTTCAATGTGCTTAATAACGGGTTGCCATTTCTGCTCGGAACGGAACGCCTGAAGGGCAGTCATTCCATGGCCTGTTACCATTCGATCGAACTATGCTATTTGTCCCAGGTCTACCAGAATTTGCTTTATACAAAGAAACCGCTGGATCTTTATTTCAAACCGTTACCGCATGGCTTCCCTGGGGATATTCTGCGGGTTCAGCCGGATATTCTTCCTAAAGGTAGTGTGCGTATCTCGGAGGTCTGGATTGACGGTAATCCCTGGAAAAATTTTGATGCGGAGAAACTCACGGTTGATTTACCGAATTTAAATTATAGGCCCAAGGTCAAGGTGCGTCTTACGCCTGTGGCATAAAATCCGGACTATACAGCAGTCCGGAATTAAGGAATAGAAAATGGAGATTACTACTACAGCTCTGGACGGGGTCACTGTTATCAAGCTTTCCGGCAGTCTTGACGGTAATACGGTTAATGCCGCACAGGAAATGATACTGCCTTTGGCTTCGACAAAAGGGGCGGCGGTTATTATGGATCTGGGGGCGTGTGCCTACATATCCAGTGCCGGCTTAAGGCTTTTGTTGATGGCTGCCAAGCAGATGTCAGCAATCGGGGGTGTTATGGTGCTTAGCGGTCTTTCTCCTGAGGTTCAGGATGTCATGGAGATGACAGGCTTCAATAATTTTTTCAAGAGTTTTGAGGATGTTCCTTCTGCTTTTTCTGCGCTGACAACTGTCAAGAAAGGGGCTTAAATGCTTAGGGTTGACCTGCATCCTACCCATGACAGTGATTGCGGAAAATTCAAACTGCGGGTTGGTAAACCTTTGCCGTTCGGAGCAACAATCGTTCAGGGTGGGGTTAATTTTTCGGTTTATTCCCGCATTGCTACATCCTGTACTTTGGTGTTATTCAGCAAGGGGGAGCAGAAGCCTTGTGCCACAATACCCTTCAAGGACGAGTTTCGTATCGGCAATGTTTTCACGATGGTTGTTTTCGACTTGGATTATGAAAATATCGAATATGGTTTTTACATAGACGGCCCTTTTAATGCTCATGAAGGGCATCGTTGTGACAAAACAAAAATTCTTATGGATCCTTATGCCAAAGCAATTGGTGGTCGGGATGTTTGGGGCAAGGCTCCGGACTGGTCGGATGCGTATCAGCACCGGGCCCGGATTTGCTTCGATGATTTTGACTGGGAAAACGACCGGCCGCTGGAAACTCCGGTCGAAGATCTGGTTATTTATGAAGCGCATGTGCGCGGGTTTACTCGCCATAGTTCTTCGGGTGTCAAGCATCCGGGGACTTTTTCCGGTATTCGGGAGAAAATAGCCTATCTTAAAGAGCTTGGGGTTAATTGCATTGAACTTATGCCTATTCACGAGTTTGATGAATTCGAGAACTCACGCATTTCTTCTGCAAGCGGGAAAATGCTGATGAATTACTGGGGGTACAGCAATGTCGGCTTTTTTGCTCCCAAAGCCGGATTCGCGGCTACCGGAAAACTGGGGATGCAGGTTGATGAATGCAAAACCATGATCAAGGAACTGCACAAGAACGGCATTGAAGTTATTCTGGACGTTGTTTTTAATCATACCGCAGAGGGCAATGAACGCGGCCCGTATATTTCTTATCGCGGCATCGATAATAAGACCTATTATTTGCTGACTCCCGAGGGCTACTATTTCAATTTCTCCGGTTGCGGCAATACGCTTAATTGTAACAATCCGATTGTTCGCAGCATGATTCTTGATTGCCTGCGCTATTGGGCTTCGGATTATCATGTGGACGGTTTCCGATTTGATCTTGCCTCGATTCTTGGCCGGGATCAAAACGGAGCGCCCATGCATAGTCCTCCGCTTTTGGAGTCTTTGGCATTTGACCCGATTCTTGGAAAATGCAAACTGATTGCCGAAGCCTGGGATGCTGGCGGCTTATATCAGGTGGGATCTTTTCCTGCATGGGGTCGTTGGGCCGAATGGAACGGAAAATACCGCGATGATATCCGCAAATTTATTAAAGGTGAACCCGGAATGCTGGGAGCGGTCGCACAGAGATTGCAGGGGTCTCCGGATTTGTATTCATGGGAAGGTCGTGGGGCCTGTGCGTCGGTCAATTTTATTACTGCCCACGACGGCTTTACTCTTTATGACATGGTTTCGTATAATGACAAGCATAATGAAGCCAACGGCGAAAATAATTCTGACGGATCGAATGACAATGATAGCTGGAATTGCGGTGTTGAGGGAGAGACTGAAGATCCGGCGGTCAATTGTTTGCGTATCAAGCAGATGAAAAATGCTGCCGCACTGCTGCTGGTCAGTCAGGGTACTCCGATGATTCTGGCGGGGGATGAGTTTGCCAATACGCAATGGGGTAACAATAACGCTTATTGCCAGGACAATGAAATCTCCTGGATTGACTGGCGTATGCTAAAAAAAAATCGCGAGTTGTTCAATTTTTTCAGCCAGATGATCGCTTTCAGAAAAGCGCATCCGGTATTGCGAAATCGTGCTCATTTTCAGAACAGGGATTATATGGGCAGTGGTTATGCCGATATTACCTGGCACGGTCAGAAGGCCTGGGATGTTGACTGGTCCCCGGAAAGTCGCCGGATTGCATTTCTTTTGTGTGGTCATCATGCCAAAGGCGGGACAGTTGATGATAACGGGATTTATGTCGCAATGAACATGCATTGGCAGAGTGCTCTTTTTGAATTGCCCCAGCTTCCTTCGGGGATGATTTGGCATGTTTTTGCCAATACGGATGCTCCGGCTCCCCAGGATATCTGGCAGCCGGGCAAAGAAGTGGAATTAGCGGATCAATCCGCTTTTATGCTGGGGTCTCGCTCGGTGGTCATACTGGTAGGGAAAAAGACCCGATAGGGGAATGTATCATAAATGGAGAAACAGACTATGGATTCCAGATTTAGCGTAGTATGTGCCAATAAGGTTGTCAAAGTCGAGTTGATCGGTCGACTGGATGCCACTAATTCGGAAGCTCTTCAGACCGAGATCAAGCAGTACGCGGGTCAAGGTGTAACCAAGCTGGTTTTTATAGCCAAGAACCTGGAGTATATCTCCAGCGCCGGATTGCGTGTGATCATTTTCGCAAAACAGAAGATCGGAGTGGATGCTCATATCTTTATGGTTGCTGCGGCCCCCGCAATATTGAATGTCATTAAAATGAGTGGTCTGGATAATTTTATGACCCTGCAGGATTCCTGGACAGAGTAAATCCTATGGAACGACTTTGTTTGCCCGCAAAACTCGGCAATCTTGAGAGCATGTTCGTGTTTATTCGCGATGCGGCTGCACGGCAGTATTTCAAGAAAGAAACAATCGATAAGGTTCAGCTTGCTTGCGAAGAAGCTCTGGTTAACGTTATAAATTACGCTTATCCCGGTTCAGAAGGTGATCTGGAGATTGTTGTTCTTAATCAGGAGCACTGTCTTGAGATTACGATTATTGATTCCGGAATTGAGTTTAATCCGTTGGCATTAGCTGCTCCGGACGTTACGGCTCCGATGGAGGCGCGGCGTATTGGTGGACTTGGGATATTCATGATTCGCCAGATTATGGACGATGTCATTTATCGCCGGGAAGATGGCCGCAACATCCTGACTCTGGTAAAGACCAACTCCTGCTGTCATGACGGAAAGCCAAACGGAGGCAAATCTTCTTCCGGAGCTTCTGATTGTGTCTGCCGCTGGCCGCTCGAGTTTATGAAGAAAGAAACCTTCAGACAGGGTGAGACTCTTTTCAAGGCCGGGGATCCTGCTGACCGGATGTTTTATATTGCCAAAGGTGCTATTCGACTGGTTGAGATCAAGAAAGTTGTAGGTGAGGGAGATGTTATCGGGGAAATGGGAATTTTCTCTCCCTACAAGGAGAGGACTTGCTCTGCCGTTTGCGAGGAGGACCTCGAAGTCTTTACCATGGGCAAGGATGAGGTTATTCGTTTTTTTGGCAAAGATCCTTCGCTGGCTATTGAGCTTATTCAGGTGTCGATCAAAAGGTTCATCGAGAATCTGAAGGCCGAAACTGCGGCCCGTGAACGCATGGAGAGCGAATTACGTATTGCCAAAGATATTCAGGCCAGCATGCTTCCGGTAGAGTTCCCTGAACGTAAAGAGTTTGACTTGTTTGCTTTGATGGATCCGGCCAAGGAAGTAGGCGGGGATTTTTATGATTTCTTTTTTGTTGATGATCACAGGCTGTGTTTTGTTATTGGTGATGTTTCCGGGAAAGGCGTTCCGGCGGCCTTGTTTATGGCCATCAGTAAAACCTTGATCAAGAATGAAGCCAAGCGCGGCCTTTCTACTGACGAGATCCTGACCCGGGTTAACAATATTATGTATCCGGACAATTCCACGTGTCAGTTTGTTACGGTTTTTTGTGCGATTCTTAATATCCAGACCGGAGAATTGCAGTTCTGCAATGCCGGGCACAATCCGCCGTTGGTCTTTGACCGCAGCTGCTGTGGCGATTGTCATGATCCTATCGAAAATTGTGACCATCTGGGTTGTTTTAATTATCTCAAAGTTCCGGGCGGTTTTGTTATGGGCGTTATGGAAAACAAACTTTCGCAAAACAATTCGATGCTTATCAAGCCCGGGGATACCGTTTTTCTTTATACTGACGGTGTTACCGAAGCCATGAATGCCGCTCAGGAACAGTTTTCGGAAGAACGCCTGAAAACTATTTTACGGCAAATTCAGAAGCAATCAGTCAAGGATATCATTCTGCGGATGCGCGAGGAAGTTCAAGGTTTCGTGCTGGATGCTCCTCAATCCGATGATATTACCATGTTGGCAGTCCGATACAAGGGAGCGTCATGATGGCAGGCGGAAAGAAAATTGGCATACTGATGGAGGGGGATTATTATGAGCCCGAGATATGGTATTACAAGCAGCGCTTTGCGGAAGAGGGGATGTCTGTTCACTTTTTGACCCGTCTTTGGGGTTGCTCGTCATTGACCTTCAAGGGGCATGAGTATCATATTCCTTTCGAATGTAATGAAAGTTTTGAAAACATGTCGGCTGAGGAATTAAAAAGTTACTCGGCCATCATTGTCCCGGCTGGAATGGTTGCGGATCGTTTGCGTTATACCCAGGATGTCAATGTTCTTCCTCCGGCGGTGGAGTTTCTCAAGAGAGTTTTCGCTGAAAAGACTATTATCAAAGGGATCATTTGTCATGGTTTGTGGCTGGCAGCCTCTGCTCCGGAACTGGTCAGAGGACGAAAGCTGGTTGTGCACAATAATCTTGTGGGTGATGCCAGAAATATGGGGGCAGTTTATTGTGATCAGGATGTTGTAGTGGATGGAGATCTGGTGACTGCCCGCAGCGGGGGGCATTGCAATTTATTTGCCCGAAAGATTATTGATTTGATTTCGGCCTGAAAATAAATTGAAACGAAAGAGGCAATATAATGTATGTGTTCAGGAGCAAGCTTGAGAAGTTTGATATGGGCGGCGGGGTGATCCGTCAGTATTTGGGGGAAAGCAAAAAGCTTAATGCCCAGCACTGGGATATGGCTGACAAGAGTGTGGTCAAGATGCACAAACACAAGCAGGAACAGTTCGGGTACGTGATCAAGGGTGGTTTCAAGATGGATATTGGCGGAGAGAAGGCCGTGCTCAAGGCGGGCGATGCCTATTTTATTCCTGCGAATGTTTTGCATGAGTTTATTGCGGTCGGACAGACGGAAGCTATTGACCTTTTTACTCCGGTCAAGAAAGATTTCCCGTGGATGGAAAAGAGTCAGACGGGCAAAAAGGCTGCAGCAAAAAAGCCATCTCGGAAGTATTGAATCAGGCGGGTAGTTTAAATTAATACAAGGAGGATCGAATGGGTAAGAAGAAAGTTTTAATCTGTGCGACAAATTACGGAACATGGGGAGAAGAGCTTCAGGCTCCCTGGGATATTCTCAAAGCCGCCGGCCATGAGTTGACGCTGGCGACTCCTCAGGGTAAAAAACCCCTGCCACTGGCAGTCAGTATGAATCCTGATTTCACCGATCCGGTCATCAACGCCAAGACCAATCCTCCGGATGTCTGCAAGCGTATCAAGGAATTGACCGATGGCAACGAGTGGGCCAAATCCATCAAGTTCAAGGATGCCAAGATGGCTGATTATGATTGTATTGTTCTGACCGGCGGGTTGGGCGCGATGATCGACATGGCCAATAACTGGAGTTTGCATAAGCTTATTCTGGACGCGATCCGCACTAATAAACTGGTAGGCGCTTTGTGCTATTCCGTTTCTGCTCTGGTTTTCTTGCGCGATCCGCAGCAGGATATGAAGAGCGTTATTTACGGCAAGCGCGTTGCCGCTCATCCGGCTTCCTGGGATTTCTATGGCCCGGAATGGGATTTTACCTATGATCTCTACGGTACAACCGCCGATAACAAGGGGACTGACGTTCATACTCCCGGTTTCCTGTGGCCGCTGGAGCACCTGGTGCGTGATGCTGTTGGCCCTAATGGCGTTTGTGTGGCCAATTACAAGGCTAACCGCGACAATCCTGAAGTGGCTTTTGACTGGCCTTTTGTGACCGGAACATCCGTTGAGTCTTCCATTGCCTATGGCAAGAAAATCGCTGAAGTTCTTGCGACATTGAAGTAATTCCAGCATAACCGCTCTCCCGTCTGTCTCTGTTCTCAGGAGGCAGGCGGGAGAACTTTTACTCCCGGGAGCTTGCCATATGCCTGCAATCATGATTCATTCTTTAGAGTTGACCGATGAACAAAAAGAGATTCTTGCCGATAAATATATAACAATTTTTTCGGAAGTTTCCAAGGTTCCCAAGGATCGTATTTATCTGTTTTTTAACGGGCACACTTTGGATAATGCGGCTTGTGACGGGGTACTTTTCTCCAAGCGTCCGCCCAAGATGGCTGTCGGGAAGTTCAATCAGACAAAGTAAGGGGAGTAACAATGGACGTCAATGAGGCGATCGTTTCGGCACTGGAAGAAATCGGGGTTGATCATGTGTTTGGCGGATCCGGACAAGTTAATGGCTCGATGCTGCTGGCCCTCAAGAAGTCAACGCAGATCAAGACCGTGATTATCCGTAATGAGCAGGCCGCTTCTTTTATGGCTTGTGGATATGCCATGTTTTCCGACAAGCTGGGAGTTTGTTTTGCTACCGGAGGCCCGGGAGAATTTAATCTGCTTTCCGGTCTGGCGGTTGCATATTCCGATTCTTTGCCGGTTTTGGCTATATCCGGCTTTACTTCTTCTAGGGATCGGGGTAAAGGCGCCCTTAACGAATCAACCGGTTTGAGCCGTACGCCCGATGCGCCAAAGATGTTCAATGCAACGACCAAGAAATCATTTATTATTGAAGATGCCGATACGGTATGCGATATTCTCGAGGAGGCGATTAATCTGGCTTATGAGGGTCGCCCCGGACCGGTGCATATTCATGTTCCCAAAGATATAACGATTGCCAAGGTCAATAATTTCAGGAAGATTCGTCTGGATATTAAACAGGTTCAGCCGCAGGAATCCCAGATTCGTTCGGCTGTTTCCGCTCTGGCCGCAGGCATCAACAATCGTGATCAGGTTATGGCGATTCTGGGTTACGGGATTATCAGAAGTCATGGAGAAAAAGAGATCCTGGCCTTTCTTGAACGTTACCAGATTCCCTTCACTGCGACGATGGATGCCAAGGGGATTATTCCGGAGAATCATCCGCTATGTCTTGGAGTCTATGGCACCTCCGGAGATCCGGGGGCGAACAAATATTTTGATACCAGCAAGATTGTTCTGGCCATTGGTAATTCGTTTGCGCAGAACGCTACCTTTGCTTTCAAAGCCGATCTTTTTAAAGACAAAACCTTAATCCATGTGAATATTGATCCGCATGAGATCGGAAAGGTTTACAAACCCGATTTTGCGGTTTTGAGTGATGCAAAACCTGCCATTCTGGCCCTGAATGCCGCGCTCGCTTCTTTGGTCGGGACAATCGAACCCAAGAAGGTGACGACAGAAAAATGGTACGACCTTCCGGTGCAGTCTCCGGGGAAGAAGATTCATCCCGCCGATCTGGTCCGGGCGATATCGCGCAATCTGCCGGAAAATGCAATCATTATGGGAGATGCCGGTTCGCATATGCTCTGGCTGAACTGTTATCTGAAACTGGAGCGTTATCAGCTTTATCAGAATCCCGGAAGTTTCGGGCCTATGGCCAGTCATGTTAATGGTGTTATTGGCGTCAAGTGCGCTCATCCGGAGCGAACGGTAGTTTGTGGCTGCGGGGATGGAGCTTATCAGATGGCCGGATTCGAGCTGATGACAGCTATTCAGTACAATATTCCGGTTGTCTGGGTTATTTTCAATAATGGCGAATTTAATGTGATCAAAAAGTTTTTGCTCAACATGTTTGGTGACCAGGCTTTTATGCAGTTTGATAACCCTGATTTCGTCAAGTATGCTGATGCCTGCAAGGCTTTTGGTGCCCGGGTTGAGAAACTGGAAGATTTTGACGCGACTTTCCAGAAGGCGCTGGCCTGCGGGAAATCTGCTCTGATCGATGTTGTGGTTGAATCCGAGGTCTATCCGCCATTCGGATTGGGGCGGGTGTGAGGCTGGGTCATATCGCACTGAGTGTTTCTGATCTGTCGCAGTCGGTTCAGTTCTATCGGCGCTTCTTTGGTCTTAGAACGACGAATACCTATGCGTATCCCGATCGTGGTTTTTCGATTGTGATGATGCGTAAAGAGGGTCTGGTTCTTGAACTTTTTGAGTTCCGGAAACACAAACCCCTTCCAGCTTACCGGCGGGAACTGGATCGGGATTTGCGAACTCTTGGGGTCAAGCATTTCTCGGTCGAAGTGGATCGGATTCGCCCTGTATACAGCAAATTTCTTAAAGCCGGCGTTGCAATGGCTACGCCTCTTCGCTCGTTTGACAATGGCGCCCGCTATTTTTTTATTAAAGACCCGGATGGGATCCTGATTGAGATTATGGAGGCATTATGAAACAGACAAAGTTATTCCGACTGCCGGATGCCGGCACGATCAGGTGTTTTGATCGGGAAGGGCGCGAGACTAGTGTATCTCCTCAAGATGAGCTTTGGGGTCAAAACGGCTGTTTTCAGGTTAATCCCATGTCATTTGCCAAACTGGGCAAGAATGGCAAAAGCATCGCTGATGATTGTTCGTGGGCAGATGGTTACCGTGCTGTTCTGGACAATAATACCGGTTTGGTGTGGGAAGTTAAATCTCCCCAAAAGGGCGATGTTAATTATACTGCGGATCGTTACACCTGGGAGCAGGCGGGTACGGCTTATATAGACAAGCTTAACAAAAACAAATATGGCGGTTTTTCTGATTGGCGTCTGCCTAATAAGGATGAATTACGCTCGATCATAGATTATGGCCGAACAGGGCCGGCACTGGATCCGCGCTATTTCCCTGGCTGTCAGAGTGATTTCTATTGGACTTCTGTGCCGTATAACATGCAGAAACCCTTCGTTTGGGGAATTTTTCTTGGACTGGGCAGTGGAATTTGTTATAGCCCGGTCAGCGAGCGTTTTGTGATCGCGGTCAGAGGCGGTTATGATCGCAGATTCGGTCAGGCGGATCAGACCAGATTTCAGGATAATGCCGATGGTACGGTTACTGATTCGCTCACAGGTCTTATGTGGCAGAAAGGCGAAAATGAACGCATGGACTGGTATTCTGCCCTGAAGAACTGCCGGGAGATGCGTTTGGCCGGGCATTCTGACTGGCGTTTGCCGAATTTGAAAGAGCTTAACTCTATTCTGAATCTTGATCACGATAACGGCTGGTGGTACTTCAAGAATTTTTTTCCGGCTGATGGACTCAAGCCGCCCTTGTTGCATTATTTTTCTTCGACACCCTATGAAGGGATTTATGTATGGGTGACCAATTTTTGTTTTGGTTATGACGGTTATTATGCCAGCAAGAATGCCAGACTGCTTTTTCGTGCGGTACGTAACAGCGTTCCTGCGCAGTTTAGTGTTACGACCGGAATGACGTTTCCTGATTCAGGACAGAAGGTTTGTTATGACGATAGCGGCAGCATTATTCAAAAGCCCCTGAAGGGAGAACTTTATTACGGACAGGACGGATCCCGCAGTTTTAATCCTTTATCTTTTACCAAGCTTACCGAGGGCGGACGCGAAACAGAGGATAGCACCGGCTGGGAACAGGGATTGCGCATGATTCGGGATAATAACACCGGGCTTGTCTGGGAGAGCAAATCTCCTGCACCGAATGATTTCAATTTTCAGGGGTTAGCGTACACCTGGGAGGATGCCCACGATTATATTCGTGAGATCAACCGCCGGGGATACGGCGGATTTCGTGATTGGCGCTTGCCTGCCCGGGAAGAGTTGCGGATGATGGTTGATTATAATGGACAAATTCCTGCGGCTGATCCGAAGTTCTTTGCGGATTGCCTGCCGGCGTTTTATTGGTCAAAAGAATCCAATAACAAGGAGCCGCTTTTTGCCTGGGGTATTTATTTTGCTTATGGTTGTGCGATTTGTTATCTGAAAAGCTTTTATTATCCTGTACGAGCAGTACGAGGCGGGTACAAGAAAATTTCTGCCGATGCAGAGCGTTGCTCATTGCTGGATAATAACGACGGCACGGTGAGTGATTTGAACACAGGCTTGATGTGGAAGAAAGATGAAGGCCCCGAGTTGAACTGGGCAGATGCCTTGCGTTATTGTCAGGATCTCGAGCTGGCCGGGCATACAGACTGGCATCTGCCGTCTATCAGGGAGATTGGTTCATTAATCGATCTTTCTTATAAAAACGGCAGCTGGTTTCATCAAGCTTTCTTTCCGGAGACAAAGATCGCGCCGCTGGGTTTTTATTGGTCCAGTACAACTTATGGGGATACCTTTGGCTGGGGGGTCAATTTTCAGTTTGGTTACGATGGATATTATGCTGGTAAAAAAGAAGGTAAATATCCTTTTCGTCCGGTACGGTTAATCAGCAAAGCGGGAGCCAATTCATGAAAAAGTTTTTAACTGCTGTTTTTATGGTTGTTCTGATGATGGGGACGGGTGTGGTTTGTGCCCAGGAGATTCCCCAGAAAGCAGTTTTTCTGATAGCCGAGAAAGACTTTCAGGATGATGAATTCGCCCGCCCACTGGCCATCCTTGAAGCCGAGGGGGTTGAGGTGACGGTCGCATCTTCTACTCTTGATGAGGTGACCGGAATGAATGGAATGAAGACTGTCCCCGAGCTTCTTTATACGGAAGTCAATGTCGAGAATTACGATGCGGTTGTTTTTATCGGGGGTTCAGGGGCAATGCAGTATATCAATGATCCTGTTGCTCACCGTCTGGCCAAAGAGGCTGTTGAAAAAGACAAAGTTATTGGTGCGATCTGTCTTGCTCCAAGGGTTCTGGCCAGTGCCGGAGTTCTTAAAGACAAGAGAGCGACTGTGTATCCCTCGGAAGGGGAGGTATTAAAACAGTCCGGGGCGCTGTATACAGCCCAACCTGTCGAACAAGATGAAAAGATCATTACCGCAGACGGTCCGGATTCGGCGGATGCTTTTGGTTTGGCCCTGCTTCAACAGCTTAAGGGGAGAGGGAAATGAACGATCTTCTTGTTAAAACCAGTATTTTGTCGATATCTCTTTTGACAGTTATGGCCTCGGCCGCAATTTCGCCTGCTCTGGCCAAAATCAGTCAGGCTTTTCCGGGTACGGATCCGACTCTTATTAAATTGATTTTGACCTTGCCGTCTTTGTTGATTGTCCCTTTTAGTTTGCTGGGAGGATGGCTGGCCACACGAATGAAGAAAAAGCAGATTCTTTTGATTGGGCTGGTTATTTATTTTCTGGGAGGGGTAGGTGGCGGACTGGCAAATTCTGTACCTCAGTTGTTGGTGATCCGGGCTCTTTTTGGCGTTGGGGTAGGACTTATTATTCCACTTTCGATCAGCCTGATTGCCGATTTCTGCCAGAAAGAAGAGCGGGCACGGATGATGGGGTTGTCCGGATCGGTTTCGCATTTTGGCGGAGTTGTTTTTCTTTTGCTTTCCGGTTGGCTGGCGTGCATGAGCTGGCGGTACTCTTTTGGTGTTTATGCTTTATCCCTTGTGATTATGGTTATGGTTATGGTTTGGCTGCCTGAACCCGAGATCAAGCCGGTTACGGGCGCAGCCAAGGCAAAGTTGCCGCTGGAGGTTTTCTGGTGCGCATTGCTGGGGGCGTTGATGATGGTGGCTTTTTATGCAGCGCCAACCAGTCTGGCCATGTTCATCGAGAATGAACCCCGGATGTATACAAGCAGCAACCCTCTGTTTAAAGATAGAGCGGAGCTTGAGGCACATCTGGTTTCTGGAACAATCTCGTCAACAACCGTTGCTTCTTTCCGGGAGAACGGTATCAATATTTCCGGGGAGGCGGTATTTTTGGTGGAAGAAGACGGCAAGAGATGGAAAATAACCGATCACAACCGCAGTTATATAGTCAAGAAAACACCGGAAGGCTTGGTTATTTCGGCAGAAAGAATAGGCCGTCCCGGGATTGCGGGTTTCTTTCTTTCCACGATGACCATTGTTGGGGTTGTGGCCGGAGTGGTGTTGGCGACTCTTTTGCGCGTTCTGGGTCCTTTTTGCGGGGTAATAGGGATCGCTTCCATGGCCGTCGGGTATATGCTTCTGGGTTCGACAGCTTCTTTGCCAGGAGTTTTCATTTCCATGTTATGTATAGGTTTTAGTTCCGGGGTGCTGATGCCGCTTCTTCTTTTGCGCGCGGCCAAAGTCACACCGGATTCTGCCCGTGCTTTTTCCATGGCGGTTGTAAGCGTAGGAATTTACCTGGGACAATTTTTGTCTCCGGTTATCCTGAAAATGGCTTCTTCTTTCCCGGGACAGGATCTTTTTCGGGCACAATTCAATTTTCTGGCTTTTGCGCTGGCGGTTGCTTCTGTTTTTTCGCTTGTCAGTGCGATCAAATCTGTGCGTCAGGGAGGGTTTAAGGAGTATGCGGCAGTCAAAGTCCCGGGTCATCATTAAAATTTGTTCTTTAGAAGGAGACGTTATGAAGAAATTGTTTTTGTTCCTGATTGTTTCGGCGGTTTTTTTAGCTCTTTCGGGGCAGGCATTTGCCAGTCATCTGAAGATTGACAAGGTGATGATCAGTGAGGTCAATACCCAGGACAAGATTGCCACGCTGCAATTTAATATCGTCTGGGAGAATTCCTGGAAGAACGAGACCAATTCTGACGGGGTCTGGTTTTTCGCCAAGTATAAGACCCCGGAGGGGCTTTGGAAGCATGTGAGTCTCAAGACAGCCAGCGCGGGTTCTTTTGATTATCTTGATCATACGCCGGACATGTTTTCCAGGGGGGATGGTGCAGATATGGGGATGTGGATTCCTGAGGAGAAAACCGGAGGGTTTCTTTTTAGAACCAAAGGTAATGGAAACTCCCTTTCAAAAAATGTTCGGATATTGTGGGACTATTCTAAAGAAGGCATCTCTGATGCCCAGTTAATGCAGTCCCCGGTTCAGGTGATGGGACTGGAAATGGTCCATGTGCCGCGCGGGGAATTCTATGTAGGAGATCCCAAAGGCCCCAATGGCCCCGATAACAGTTTCTATTCATATCCTGATAAAGGCTCTTATCAGATTAAATCCGAAGATTCTATTCTTGTCGATAAGGTTGACGGGGCCCTTTACTGCGACCAGGATAATCCGCGCAGCCGGGAAGATGTTCCGTTCACAATTCCGGCAGCTTTCCCCAAGGGTTTTGATCCTTTCTGGATTATGAAGTATGAGCTGAGCTCCCAGCAATTTGTGGACTTCCTCAATACTTTGGATCGCAAGCAGCAGCAAAGCATGGTCGAGGCTGACATCAGCCAGGACGAGATCAAGAACTATTATGTCAAAACCAACAGCGCAGAAGAGCATCTGCGTAATGCCATTGTGACTGCCAAAAAAGGGAATGGCACAATTGATCCGGTCAAATTTTATACGTATGCGCCGGCACGTGCGGTCAATTTTATGTCCTGGTCGAATATTGCGGCTATAGCCGACTGGGCCGGTCTTCGTCCGATTACCGAATTGGAATACGAAAAGGCCGCACGCGGTCCCGGCAAGCCTCTGGTTAACGAATTGTCCTGGGGGGTTGCGATGGAAGATATCGAAAAGATTGGTCGTGTCGATACGTTTGACGGGGCGGATGGCAGCGGATATGAAAAGAAGGTGCCCCAGAAAGGGGTGGTTAATGCCTGTTTTGGTGGCGGGATTGCTCCTTTTGATGTCGGCAAGAAAACTGCTCCTGATAATCCGGGTTTCGAGGGGCCGGTGAGCGGAGAGATTTTTGAGAATACGCTTCAGGGGGATGTGAGCGAGAGGATCAACACCGGGGCGTCTTATTATGGAGTTCGGAATTTGAGCGGAAACCTTTGGGAGCGTTGCGTGACCATTGGACATACTTTGGGCCGGAGCTTTGTTGCTCAAAGAGGAGATGGTGCCTTGACTCAGGACGGTTTTGCGAATGTATCCAACTGGCCCGGAAAAGACGGGGCAGGTGCAGGTAATCGCGGAGGAGTCTGGTCCAGTCCGGAACCTAAATATTTAAGGGTGTCGCTGCGTTTTGCCGCGAACTTTCCCAAGAGCGAGGATGGCAAGAATAGTGGTTGCCGTCTGGGATTCTAGTTTCTTGGGCAGGGTAGATTTGTTGTGATCGAGGCATGACCTTTCAATCAAGAGGAGTTATATGAAAAAGATGTCTTTTGCTTTTGCCGTTCTCATGCTATTTTTCGGCCTCTTGTTTTATAGCAGAATTTCACAAGCTCAGCTGCAGGCTCCGGAACTTGTCCGGGTGCCTGCCGGTTCATTTCAGATGGGCAATGCGCGTTTCTCAAATGCTCGTCCCGTGCATACTGTCCATATCAGCAAGGATTTCCATATGGGAAAATACGAGATAACCAACCAGCAGTATGCGGATGCACTTAACTATGCCTTGTCGAAAGGTTATCTGGACAAAACAGTTTTGTCCGAAAGTTCAAAGAAAAGAGAGGCAAAAGGGGTTTCCCGGTCGCCACAGAAATATCAGGATATTTTTGACGAACATTCCCAGATCACATATGAAAATGGCCGTTTTCGGGCGCATTCCGGGAAAGAAGATTATCCCGTGGTCGAGGTCAGCTGGTATGGCGCAGCCTTCTATTGTAATATGTTAAGTGAGAGTGAAGGTTTAACCCCTCTTTATAATCTGGATGACTGGTCCGCTCAGGTTTATGGTGCGACAGGTTATCGTCTTCCTACTGAGGCCGAGTGGGAGTACGCCGCCAGTTTCTCTGATCGTCGTCCGTTTCCCTGGGGGGAAGGCAAAGGTTTTGAAAAGAAGGCCAATGCCGGACACAAGGTCAAGAATCCGGTGGATGTTGATACTCTTCCGGTTGGGGCTTTCTCGCCTGAGGGGGATAATACTCTTGGGATCACGGATCTTGTTGGGAATGTAGCCGAATGGTGCAATGACTGGTATCTGGATTCCTATACTGGTTCCGAGAATGAGACAGACCCGATTGGGCCTGGTCAGAAACTTTATTTTAACCTGCCTGTTTTCAAGAAGTTTCAGGCTGCAAGGGTTTTGCGCGGGGGAAGTTTTCTTCTGGATACCGAATATCGCAAGGAAATGGGTCGCCCGTTCATTATGGATACGGTTATGCATCCGGAAATCTATGACAACAGTTTTCGCAGTTACGATTTCTTAAGTCGGCAGGTTATTGGTTTTCGTGTGGTTAAAGTCACCGCGGATGCCTCAACCTTGAGCCGTATTACAGAACCGGAGGGGAGCGGCAAATGAGGCGGACTGCTTTTTCTATTTCAGCACTTGTTTTTGCAGTTATGTTATCTACTGGGGCGGCGTTCTCACAGGAACGCGGGATAGACGATCTTTTGGTGGAAGTGGGAAAAATCGGCATGGAGGAGAAACTGGAAATTCCCGCCGAGAAGACCGTAGATATTGTTGTGGACAAAGAGATCAAATATGTGGCTGGTCCGGACAAGGTGTGGTTTTCCGACGACGACATGGTTTACGAGCATTACCAGATTGAACGTGATGCCAAAACCGGAAGACTTCTGCGCAGTTTTCGTTATTTACCAGGTGAGGATCGTATTCCGTTTACTTATGATGACAAGTTAAAAGAGTTTCAGGTTATGGAATACGGTTTTGATGGCCAGTTGATAAAAGAAAAGTCTTTTGATGGACAATCCAGAAGAAAGAAATATGAGCTTCTTTCAACAACTACTTACGAATACGATCAGCAAGGACGCAAGTCCAGCAAGACAACAATCTATTCTGATAAAAGGAAAACCTGCAAGATTTTGTACTCCTATGATGAGTATGGACAGCAGGTTCGGGCCGAGGATTACACGGGGGATGAGCTGGAAAAGTACCATCGGTTCGAATATTCTGCTTCGGGGCAAATGACTAAAATGCTTGAGTATCATGTTGATCATGATGGTAAGGGTACGGACGGGGAATGGTTTACAGCCGACGACGTTGCTTCTTCGGCGAAAGAAACTCTTTATGGCGCTGACGCGAACAAGGCTGAAGATCATAAATATATATCTGTTGGCCCGGACGGGGAGTGGTTTACCGATGATGACCAGATGCAGTATTATGTTATTTTCGAGTTCGGAGTGGGCAGTGAATCATAGATCGGTTTCAGGAAAACAGGAATTTAATAATATTTCTGGACATAAATGAAAAGAAAATTTAGGATAACACCTGTAACATATCAGGTATTATATAGCAACTCCACATAGCAGTTTGATTTCTTCTTTAAAAAGGTTGTCTTGACTTAAGGCCGTGTTTTTATGTGTGCGGTTTTATTGATATAAGGCATCTAGTGCACATTACTAATTTTTTTGTTGGGTAAGAAACGCCAGGAGGAAGTATTTATGACAGATATGTGCGTGCGGAACAAACTTTGCCGATTTCTAGCTGTTCCGGTTGTTTTTCTGTCCTGTATTTTATTGCTAGCTCCCTGTGCTAGCGCGTATGATGAGGGTGCTGGTGAGGATGATCCTCAATCGTTTCAGGTTTCGACCATGCTTTCCGAGAAGGCTGCCAAGTCTCCTGCAGTGACCATTCTCAAGACCAGGGAATCCATGATTCCCCGTTATGAGCTTCCTGAAGGAAAAACGAAAATCCGCGAGGTTGTTGTGACCGGTTCTACTTTGCTGGCAGATGAAGCCTTGGCCAGCCTGAAAGCCGATTACGAAGGAAAAGAAATTTCTGCCCGCGACATGCGCCGTTGTGCCGATCTGGTTAACCGCGCTTATAGTCGGGAAGGTTATATTACCTCTTATGCTTATATCAAACCTGACCGGCTTCCTGATGGCGTTCTGGAGATTGTGGTTGTTGAGGGGCGGGTTGGAAAGATTGAAATCAGGGGTAACAAGGTTTTTTCAACCGAGCTTCTTAGAAAAAAAATTTCTCAGGAAGAAGGAGCAATTTTCAATTTCAAGCATTTGAATTTGGATGTTTTTAGAATGAACAAGGCGCAGGACCGCAAAGCCAGCATCTCTCTGGAACCAGATACATCTACCGGGGATACTAATATTGTCCTGAACATCAAAGAGCGTTCGCCGGTGCATGTTACTCTCCAGGCAGACAATTACGGTGCCGATACTATCCTGTATTATCGTTACAAAACTTTTGTATCGCATAATAACATCTCCGGCCATGATGATACGTTAACCGCCAAAGTTGAGTGGGCCGAAGCCGATGCGCATAAAATTGTTGATTTTGACTATAGTATTCCGCTCAACGATATCTGGCGTTTTCAGTTTTATCTGCTGCCTTATAAATCTGAAGATTATTACGCCAGGGACAATCAGGAAACTGACTTTGAGAAACGTGCCAGAAAGTTTTATTTCTGGTTCTATCAATCGTTGATTAATGAACCTGATGTTGAGCTGGTTTCCAGCTATGGGTTTACATATTTTGATATCTGGTGGTATAAGCCTTATCAGGATTACGATAGTCCCGCTAAAAGGGATGAGTATCGTGTTGCCAAGTGGGATCTGGCCTTGAATCGTGCGGATAAGTATGGACGTTGGGTTATTACAAACGATCTTCAGCAAGGCATCCCGGATTTTCTGGCCGGAACTCCGCGCAAATCAGATACTGCTTCTGTCGCGGGAGCCAAGGGAGATTTTGTTAAGAATCTTTTAACTGTTGCCAGGCGACAGAAATTGATACCAGGTGTAGATCTTACAGCTAAAGCCCGTTGGCAGATAACATCGGCGACCCTTACCGGTGTCAATTCATTCAGTATGGGCGGATTTAACGGAGTTATCGACAATCGCGGCTATCCGCGAACCCAGTTCCCGGCTGATAACGGTCATGCCATGAATGTCGGTCTGGAATTTCCTCCGTACTTTCTCTCCCGTTCTGCGTATGTGCCGTTTTCTACAAAGACCAAGATATATGATTCCTTAAGATTGTTCACTTTTGTTGATTGGAGTTATGGCGCATTGAAGAGTCCTAAAGAGGGTGATGATAAGGCTAATACGCTGACATCAGCTGGAGTAGGGTTTAAATACAACGTACCTGAACAGAATGTCTCTGTTCGTGTGGATTGCGGGTTCCCGTTGGTTCCGGAGATTCAGTCGGTTGATGGGGATCATACCCATACCTGGTTCTCGGTCACAAAGGGTTTCTAACGATACGAAGAGCGGTAGAATGGATTTGATATCTTGAATAAAAGGGAGCCTCTGGTATGAAAAAACAGCAAACTTTTCTTTCGGGAATTCTGGCGCTTGTGCTTGTTGCCATATTCCAGATGATTTCTTTCGCGGCAGAAGTTGTCTTTGTGCAGGGGAGTGTCCAGACCATGTCTGCGCAGGCAAGCGATTGGAAGAAAGTCGAAACTGGCATGCAGCTGGGGATAGGCGACGTTGTTCGTACCGCAAGGAATTCTCTGGTTGATATTGCCCTGGATACTGACAAGAAAAATACGATCAGAATCGAGCAAAAGACTCAGGTTGTGCTGAATTCTTCTGCTCCAGGAATCATTGATCGGCTGGATCTTTCCAAAGGCCGTGTTTATGCGAATCTTGAAAACATCAAGTCTGGTTTAAGTTTTGAAATTAATACTCCTTCGGCTATCGCCGGGGTAAGAGGCAGCAGTTTGTCTGTTTATGTTGAGAAAGACACCGATGAAGTCATGGCTATTAAGGATACGGTATTTATTAAAACATTTGATGAGGATAACCAGCAGCTTGCGGAACTGATGTTGCCGGAAGGTTTCAAGACCCTGATTGAACGTTTTTCGGAGCCGGGGTCGTTCTCTCAGATTACCGACAGGGATTTCCGGCGTTCGGACAGGGTTTTCGAGCGAGTATTTGAGCATAGTGAAGGTAGAGAAACCCGCGAACTCCCTGATCAACAGGAGCCGCAGGACGACCTCCCGGGTGAGCAGGAGATTGTTGAAGAGATAGAACAAATCTCCGAAGAGTTACAGACAACAGAAATTGTTGCGGAGACCAAGGAGTTTGTGGATGAGATCAAGGCGATGGAAACTCTGGATGAAATCAGAGATACACATGACTCCTATGACGATTCTTTTCAGAATTCATATGAGGATTATGAACCGCCTTTCTATCAGCCGGAGAACGAGTACCAGGGGGAATGTGAAGGCGAAGAATGTTAGCAGATATGAGTTTTGCATTTAGAAGATTGAACTGGATGCTGGATGATCCTGAATGCGATAAGGGAGAAGCGATGAAGACAAATAAGATATTGTTTGCCGTTGGGATTCTGGCTGTTTTTTGTTGTTCTGGTCTGGCTTCGGTAGATGCCGCCGAAAAGTTTCAGTTGAAAACAAAAAAGATTTATCTCGAACCGCAGAAAACAATTCTGGACAAAGGTAAATTCAGTTTTCTTACGGCATTGACCGGCGGGTACGATAACAATACGCATCTTAACAGTACTAGAGATGCTGACGGTTTCGGCCAAACATTTATGAAGGCTTCATTCCGTTCTCCCTTGTCAGTCAAAACTGATGTGCTGGTTGATTATGAAATGATGAATCTGGCATATGCCGGGGAAAGAGATCTGGACCTGACTCGCAATGGCATCAGGCTTGGCGGTGAACATAAGCTTTCCAAGGAATTTACACTTTCTGCTGGATACAGCCTGGACAGTGTCGCTTATTGGCATGCCAAGAACTCCGATCCACACGATGACTATCTTGAAAACGCTCTGGATTTCAAGTTGCGCCAGCAATTATCCAGCAAGTTGTTTCATGCGGTTTCTTACAACATCATGTTGCGCAACTATCTGGATCGCTACACGCGTACAGATTTCGCTGCCAACACAGACAAAGAAAGAGCGGATTGGCGCAATGTTTTGGGTTATGAGATTGGAAGGTACTTTCAGAAAGATTTGCTCAGAGTGAATGCCCAGTACACCAATAATAACGCGAATGATACTTATCTTAATTATTATGATTACGATGCTTATAAACTGGGGGGTTCACTGACCCATCTTTTTAACAAGACTTGGTCGGGTTTTCTTTCCTATAGTTGGCAGTTTCGTGATTATAGAAGCCGCACACTGCTGGATGACGACACCCGAACTCAGTCCGACAAAGCCTCGTTAGCTACAGCTGCGTTGTTTTATACAATGAGCAAGTCTTTGTCTTTTGGATTGAATTATACTTATCGACAGAATTCATCCAACGAACCGGTCGACCGCTATTCAGGTTCACTGATTTCTTTGTCGACGTATTATAAATTCTAGTTTGTAATTCTGAAATGGCTGTGCCGTGAATAATAAGACCCTGTTCAAGTTTCTTGTCTGTTTCGGGGTCACGCTTTTTCTTGCTCTGCTTGTTTTTTGTTCCATAGAAAGCAAGCCCTATCAAATCCTCGAACTTAAAGCACTGGATCTTCGTTTTGTTTTCAAGGGAGCACGTGCCGGCACCAGTTCTGTGGTCCATATCGATATGGATGACCAGAGTCTGGCTGCCTTGGGTCGTTGGCCGTGGCCAAGAACCTATCATGCCCAGATGACCAGTATTCTCAAGGAATGCCAGGCAAGGCAGATCCTGATGGATATTATATTTTCCGAGGAGCACAAGGAGTTCCCCGAACAGGACATTGCCTTTGCCGAGGCTATGGCCAAAGGCGGGTTAACGTATCTTCCATTCTATTTTGTTGAGCCCTCTTTGCCACCTCCTCCCGGGCTTAAAGAACTTCTGCTCAAGGATATCTCCGCAACTCCCGAGATGGTCGCAGAAAAACTGGGCATTGATATTGTTTCCGCCAGGGAAAAGTTGACACAAAGCAGAAAGATGCTGCTAGATGAGACGGTGCATGACGTTCTACGTCTGGAACCGGAGATTTCTATTGATCATTTGTTCGAGAAAGTTGAAGAAACCCGCGGTTGGTTTTTATTTCCTGAAGACGAGCTCTATATTCAGGATCATTTTAAGGTGCAGAAAGCGGCACGTCTTTATTTCTCCAGGTTTGCCAGGGATGCCGGCCAAGCCATCTGGCCTTTTGCTGAAGAGCCCGCGGATCAGTCTGTGCCTATTCTCGAATATGTGCGCGCAATCCGTGGCGGAGGGTACATAAATGCCGGACCGGATATTGATGGTGTTAATCGCAGAGTTTCGCTTTTCCAAAAGCACGAAGACCGGCTTTACGCGCAATTATCGGTGTCCGCTATTATGGATTATCTGTCAGTGGAGAAAGTTGAGGCCAGGCGTGGGGCTATTGTGCTCAAGAACGCCGCAATCCAAGGGAAGAACAAGGACATAGTTATTCCGGTCGATGCCCAGGGCAAGATGCTGATTAATTGGGCTGGCCGTTGGGGAGAGTCGTTTGCCCATCTTCCTTACTATGCGATTCTTCGTCTTGCACAGCTTAGAGAGCATTTGCGCGGGGAACTGGAGGCTTCTTTATCTGACGCTTCGGCTATCGCCTATTTGCGCAAGACGGAAGCAGAGCTTTTGCAGCAGCTCCGGTCAGTAGTCAGTGGCAAGATTTGTGTTATTGGCTTGACCGCTACCGGAACAAATGACCTGAGTCCGATTCCTTTGCAGGAAAAGTATCCGATGGTGGGGCTGCATGCCAACCTGATTAATACTATTTTAAACGAAGACTTTATCCGCAGGGTGGACGGGCCTTTGCTTTTCGCTGTTTTTATTCTTACTGCCCTGGTTGTTGCCCTTAGCTCGCTTTTAAGTCTTCCCCTTGGGTTCGTCCTGACGATGGGGTATGCTGT
The DNA here is from genome assembly GCA_903944345.1 of Candidatus Omnitrophota bacterium. Classification (GTDB taxonomy): domain Bacteria; phylum Omnitrophota; class Gorgyraeia; order Zapsychrales; family Fredricksoniimonadaceae; genus CAJARJ01. The sequence continues at coordinate 48,658 of CAJARJ010000009.1, read as the reverse complement.
TTTATACTTCTTTCTTTCCTTGTATCTTTTTGTTCGTTTCGGATGGTGGGTGGATCTGGTAGGGCCTTTCGGGATTGTTGTTTTCGGGTTCTCGGCTATTACCTGTTTTCGTTTTCTGACTGAAGAAAGAGAGAAGCTGTGGATCAAGAAAGCTTTCAGTCACTATCTGTCTTCCGATGTTATTACGGAACTTATGAATGATCCTTCCCGCCTGAAGCTGGGGGGAGAAAGACGGATGTTAACTGTTTTCTTTTCGGATGTCCGTGGTTTTACAGCTTTTTCTGAAACGCGTCAGCCCGAAGAAGTTGTGGCCATGCTTAATGAAATTCTTTCGGAACAGGTCAAGATTGTATTTAAATATAACGGCACACTGGACAAGTTTGTGGGTGATGAACTTATGGCTTTCTTTGGTGCGCCAGGGAATCGGCATTTGAGTAATCATGCTCTGATGACGGTGAGGATGGCGATTGATATTCAGACCCGGATGCGGGAACTGCAGTCTCTCTGGATTCAGCAGAACAAACCGGTTTTACATATCGGTATTGGTATTAATACGGGTGATATGGTTGTTGGGAATATGGGGTCGGTCGAGCGAATGGATTATACAGTTATTGGTGATAATGTGAATCTCGGAGCCCGGCTGTGCTCTGCTGCGGGCAAAGACGAGATTATTATCAGTGAAACCACATATTTTTCGGTGGCAGACCACATTCAGGTGGAAAAACTGGAGCCGATTGCCGTCAAGGGCAAGGTCAAGCCGATTTCAATTTATCGGGTAACCGGCCTGAAACAGGAATAGAATATAGCCGCACAACAATCCAATCAGCCAGCTCAGGGAAATTTCTGTTAAAGAAGCAAAGGTTGCTGCAAGTTTTAAGGGATTCTTTGGCCATAGAATCAGCAGGGGTCTGATCAGCAGCATGGCCGGAAGCAAGTAGAGTGTTGATCCAGCCAGATAAAAGCAAGTTACAATCAGAGCCCGCTCCACTATTCCATACCATTTTTCAAACGCTGTGTGTTGTTCCGGCTTAAGGAAGAATGAATCTTTGAAGTTTCTGATCATGTAAAAGCCGTTATAAGTTGCCAGGATAAGGGCAATACAATAAACAATAACGTGGTCGTTACAGTAAAGTTGAAGAAGCGGGTTCCCTGAGTCTGTCGGAAGAGCGAACACGGGCAGGTCGGTAAAAAAGATTAATGCGAGCACTCCGGCATGCGAAAGCTGGTCAGCAATATAGGTCCAGAAGCTGAGCCGGGGAACGGTACAACGCAGTTTGATCCAATCTTGCAAGAGGTGAACGGAACCAATAAAGAAAGCAAAATGCCAGGTTGCCGGATGATTGAGGTAAGGCCACATCAGTAGCAGCGAGCAGATTACAATAATGAGAGCGTGCGGGATGCCCCCCAGAAGGCTTTTTTGTTTGAGATTGAAAACAGGATTTAATTGCAGGGGGAAGTCTCCTATAAGATGCGCCAGGAGCAAACGGATATATATAAACATGCAGGCGTCCCCTTTCGACGGAATTTTGTTATTATTCTAACCTAATCCGTTGTGACTGCAAGGAATTTTACTCATTCATTGGTCATTTCTTGTGCGTTTTCCCATGGCTTGTTGCAGGAAGGCGCTGTAAGAGGGCAACAATAAGAGCAGACTAAAGAAAAGAATGCCTGTGGCAACACCCGGATTTGTGTGTTGGAGAGCTTTGAATTCCTGCCATTCAAAGTTGTGCGCCGGGATTTCCAGAACGATTCTCAGCAAGAGCAGAAGTTTCAGGGCGTTCTTGCCAGAAGAGGGGATATCAAGAGTATGGCACAAGAGCGGCCAGAGACTGATGATGTTCATAATACTGGCGCATATGGCACAGCAGTAGGCAAAGATTGCCCCGGGGGAGAGCGCCAGCAGCATTTGATAGTAGCAGAACAGTTGACCCTGCTCATTTAATAGAGAGGCCAGCGTACCTGAAGAGGAGCTGGCAAAAAGCAGGCAATATCCGAACCATGTCAGACGCAGGAACCAGGGCATAGAAATGAATTATCTCACGGATTATTTTCTTTTCAGCAGCAAATTTTTCTTTCTTGATTCCCGTTATGTTATAATCCGCTTTATGAGTACAGACATAAATGAATACTTCGTCAAAATCGTACATGCCGACAGTCGTTACGCGTTGGATGCTTACGAGTTTGTTCTGGAAGGGTTGTCCTTTACTCAAAAGTGTTTCCGCCGGACTTCGCATGTTTCCGGTCAGGAGCTGGTTGAGGGGGTCAAGTCTCTGGCCGTCAGAAAGTTTGGTTCGCTGGCGTTCTATGTCCTGCAGACCTGGGGGATCCAGACTCCGCTGGATATTGGCAGGATTGTTTTTATCATGATCGAGCATGGCCTTTTAAGCCGCAGGGATGAGGATACTTTGCAGGATTTTATGCTGGATTTTGATTTACAGAAAGAATGCCAGCGTGCGTATCAGTTGCAGGTCAAGCGTGTGGTGCGGCGGTTGCACTGAGTCCGGATCAAACAGGTCGACAATGGAATGGAGGAGTTATGATGCCGATTTTGGTTCTTCTTGGTCTGGCTGTTTTGCTTGTCATGTCTTTTGTCGGGATTTATAACTCCCTCGTGCAGATGAAAGTGTCGGTGCAGAATGCCTGGGCGCAGATTGATGTTCAGCTTAAGCGCAGGCACGATTTGATTCCCAATCTTGTTGAAACCGCCAAGGGTTATATGGCTCACGAGCGCGGGACTCTGGAGAGTGTCACTAAAGCACGGCAGATGGCGGTAGATGCCAGCACAGTAAAAGACAAGCTCGCGGCGGAGAATATGCTTACTTCGACTTTGCGGAGTCTGCTGGCTGTTTCCGAAAATTATCCCCAGCTTAAAGCCGATCAGACCATGTCCCGGGTGATGGAGGAACTGACCACCGCAGAGAACAAGATCGGGTTTGCCAGGCAGTTTTATAATGATGAAGTTAATCGTTATAATGCCGCTCTTCAGATTTTTCCTAATAATATTATTGCGGGGCAGTTTTCGTTCAAAGCCGCAGAATTCTTTCAGCTGGATGCTCCTGCTGAAAGAGTGGTGCCTCAGGTCAAGTTTTGATGATTCTCGATCAATTGTTCTGTAATAGTTTCGAATTTATAGAATAATCCGGGGTTCAATGGCGTATTCTTTTGTTCAGATCGAGAAAGACAAATCCAGGACAATCTTTTTTTCCTTTCTGGGTCTTGTTTTTTTTTATTTTATTTCTCTGCTGATCATTGTCCTTGTCTGTAAATATTTCCTGTTTCGTTCCTATATTAGTTATACGGATCCCTTGCCGTCCGCAGCTCTATTTGATTGGCCGCTAGTGGCGTGGACTTTTATCGGCGCCGGATTAGCGGGGACGTTTCACTGGCAGCTGTCAATCCGGAATTTGATTAATCAAGCTCTGGGGTTGATGCAAGCCGCTCCAGCCTCGACGGATGATGCTCAGGAAAAGATGCTTCGTAATATGGTCGAGGAGGCTCAGGTTGCGACTGGCGGGAAATTCAGGATTGAACCGTTTATTATTCCGACAGCGGCACTTAATGCTTTCGCCTTGCAGGACTTCGAAGGCCGCAGTGTGATCGGGATTACCAGAGGACTGCTCAGCCGGCTCTCACGGGAGCAGATTGAGGCGGTTGTTGCGCACGAAGCCGGGCATATCGCTTCCGGTGATTGCCTTTCGACTACTGTCACTTCGGTCATTTTCAGGGTTTTCGATAATATTTGTGATGCTGTCGGATTAATGCTGCGTGGGACCAGGCTGGGCAGGGGAAAGCGGGATGCCGACGGGTATTTTCTTCTGCTGGCTATTGTTTTTTTGCTGGTTAATGTGTTGCGATTTCTTGGTTTTCTTGGCTCATTGTTTATTTCCCGGGAAAGGGAGTACAGGGCTGATGCTCTGGCTGTTCGCCTGACGCGCAATCCTCTGGCATTGGCCGAGGCATTGTTTATTATTAGTCATCGCTGGAAAGGGGCTGGTTTGCCCGGGCAGGGGATGGAGGCTATTTTCATCCAGAATCCTGTCAGACAGGCAATGGATGATCAGGACAGCCTTTTCTCTGAACTTTTTTCTACTCATCCTCCGGTCAGAAAAAGGATCGCTATACTTCTGGATATGGTGCATATGACCGAGAAAGAGTTGGAGCAGAGTATGCAGCAGCCTTTGACTGAAGCCCCGCCATTTTCAGTAACTGGTAACGTGGATACTGGCGTTTTTGCAGTTTCATCCGGGAGGAACCTGCGGAATGCTTGTCCCCGCTGTCACGCCACACTGACAGAATCGTCTTACGAAGGCATTTCTGTTCTTGTTTGTGTTCAATGTCAGGGGTTTCTGATAAAAGAACCGGATGTCCTGCGTATTCTGGAAAGACGTGAGCGGGTATTTTCTTCAGTCATTCAGGATCGGGCCAGAACCATTCTGCATCAACCTTTACCGGCGCGGCCATGGGGCGGGTATACGGGGTTTGATGAGCAAAGTATCCCTTGTCCATCTTGTGCAGATGCGGCCCCCAGGATGGTGCGGCGTTTTGTTAATCCAAGGTATACTGTCGAAATTGACAGGTGTCGCACCTGTGGACAGGTATGGTTTGACCGGGACGAGCTTGAACTTCTACAGTGTCTTTATGAGCAGGATCATTCTGTGCCGGCATAGTTTGCCGTCGGGAATTATGTTACTCGCATGAAAGATCTATCATCGATTCCTGTCCAGTATCTCAAAGGGGTGGGCCCTGCCCGTGCAAGGCTTCTTGCTAATCTTGGCGTCACCTCTGTCGAGGATTTGCTATATCTTTTTCCCCGTCGCTATGAAGATCGAAGAAAGATTACGCCGATTAGCCGGTTGATTTCTGATGGGGCGCAGACTGTTTCCGGCTTTGTCCGGGCGGTGGGAGCGCGCAAAGGCTTTCATCGCTCCAGGCATCTATTTGAAGCTGTCATTGAGGATGATTCCGGGAGGATTAAATGTATCTGGTTTAATCAGTCTTATCTCGAGAAATATTTGCATGTCGGGATGCAGTTGGTTCTTTATGGTCGGGTTGAAGTGTTTAAAGGTCATTTGCAGATGGTCAGTCCGGAATATGAGGTTATTGACAAACAGGATGCTGTTCTTAGCACAGGCCGCATTGTTCCGGTTTATCCTTTGACCCGGGGGGTTTCCCAGAGATATTTGCGCAGGCTTGTTCATTCCTGTCTGGAGGAGTGTGCAGGTCAGCTGCTTGATGTGATCCCTGATGACATCCGGAGTCGTCAGTCGCTTGAGCCGTTATCATTTTGTATCCGGAGTATTCATTTTCCGGAGGACGACAAGGCCCGGGAGGCAGCTGAACGCCGGGTTTCATTTGAGGAATTTTTTCTTTTCCAGATTTCCGTCATTTTGCGCCGGTCGGTCTTGTCGGGAAGAAAGGGGTGTCCTCATGTTTTGCCGGCTCAGCTTCTGGAGCGTTTCAGGCGGTCGCTTCCCTTTTCACTAACAGACGGACAGCTGGCGGCCATCCGGGATATCAGTGCCGACATGATCCGTCCGCGCCCTATGTTGCGATTGCTTCAGGGTGATGTCGGCAGCGGGAAGACAATCGTATCTTTTTTTGGCTGTCTGGCGGCAGTTACTAACGGTTTTCAGGCGGCGATTATGGCGCCGACCGAGATTCTTGCTGAACAGCATTTTACAAATTTCTCTCGGTACTTCTCGGGGGGCCTTTTTGGAGATCTCCGGGTTGTTTTTCTGAGCAGCTCACGGCCCAAGAAAGAGCGCGGCGAGTTATTGAAAGCTATCGTTGAGGGTAAGGTGGATGTTGTGGTTGGCACCCATGCTCTGATTGCGCAAGACGTGCAGTTCAAATCCCTTAGCTTTGTTTGTGTGGACGAACAGCACAAGTTTGGTGTTAAACAGCGGGCGGTATTGACTGCAAAAGGGATGCCGCCGGATGTGCTGGTGATGACGGCAACCCCTATTCCTAGGTCTCTTTGTTTGACGCTTTACGGGGATCTGGATGTTTCTGTGATTACACACAGGCCCCAGGGGCGAGGTCAGACAAAGACGTACCGTTTTGCCGATGATCAGTCCGATTCTGTTTACCAGCGAGTGGCGGAGTGGGTGGTAAAAGGAACCCAGGCGTACATCGTTTATCCTATTATTGAAGAAAGTGAAACCGAAGACCTCAAAGCGGCGACAGACATGTACCAGCGTTTTGTCAGCAGCGATTTCTCACAATTGCGAGTCGGGCTTATTCATGGTCGCCTCAAGCGGGATGAGGCGAAAGAGGTCATGAATCGTTTCAAGAGCCAGGAGCTGGATGTACTGGTGACAACAACGGTACTTGAGGTCGGGATAGATGTGCCCAATGCCAATGTTATGGTGATTGAGAATGCTCATCGTTTCGGGCTGTCCCAGTTGCATCAGCTGCGCGGACGTATTGGTCGCGGTGAGAAAAATGCGGTGTGTATTCTTTTATCTTCGGCTTCGAGCGTCGATGCGGTACGCCGACTCGATGCTTTTGTCAATACTCACGACGGGTTTGAGATTGCCCGTGAAGATTTGGCCATTCGTGGTCCGGGACAGTATTTTGGCCGTCAGCAGCATGGCCTTAACGATTTGAAGGTAGTTAGTCCGCTAACTCAGTTGGACTTGCTTGAGACTGCCAGGACCGAGGCCGGGGATCTTTTAAAGACGGATGCGGGACTTAAAAAACATTCTTTGATCCTGCAGACTATCCGAAGGCGTTATCCCGAATATTTGGAACGTATTCTAGCGGGTTGATACCTGGCCTAAATCGTGTTAAAATTACCTTTCTAACATTGCAGGAGTCAGCATGAAGATAATTACAGGTGAATACTCCGGGCGGAATATTTATATGCCGGAAGGGATCAGGCCGACCCAGAATGTTATTCGCAAGGCGATTTTTGACATTATTGGGCATGATTTGTCGGGTTTGCGTTTTCTGGAGCTTTATGCTGGCAGCGGGGCGGTGGGGATCGAGGCACTTTCCTGTGGTGCGGCGGAAGTTGTTTTTGTGGAGCATGACCCGAAGAATGTCGCCGTTATAGAGGAAAATCTGAGCCGGATCCGGCCGGTGGATCGCGGATTAAAAGGGACTGTTCTCAAGCAGGATGCGTTTTTTGCGGTCAAGGAGTTTGCCCGGCGTCATGAAACCTTTGATGTTGTTTTTTTTGATCCTCCATATGGCTTGAAGCTGGCCAGAAAAACCTTGAATACCCTGGTGGCACATGATATATTGACCGCTCATTCTTTGGTTTTAGCCCAGTTCGGTGATGAAGAACGTATGCCGGAAGTCGATAATCGGCTCGAACTTGTAAAAAACAAACTTTACGGTTCATCCCGTTTGCTGGTTTATGAAAGGATCAAAGATGACAACTCTGGCGATTTATCCCGGGAGCTTTGATCCTTTGACCTATGGTCATTTGGACGTTATCAGTCGAGCTGTGCGTATTTACAGCCGGGTGATTGTTGCTCTGGCCGAGAATTCGAACAAAACATCCCTTTTCTCTTTTGAAGAGAGGGTCTTAATGTTGCGTGAGGCCACGGATGGTATTAATGGCGTTGAGGTCGATGCTTTCAAGGGGCTGGTCACCGATTTTGCTCAAAAGAAGGGCACGAATGTTCTGATCCGCGGTCTGAGAATGACTTCGGATTTTGAGTATGAGTTTCAGATGGCTTTGACGAATCGCAGAATGGCCGAATCGGTTGAAACGGTATTCTTGATGCCATCGGAAAAATATTCTTTTTTATCTTCAACCCTGATCAAGGAAATTGCTCGATTGGGGGGAGATCTTTCATCTTTCGTTCCTCCTTGCGTTGAAAAGCGCCTGTTGGAGCGTTTGCAGAAATGAAGGTACGCATTCGGGATATCGGCAGCTCTGGTTTGACGTTAGAGCAATCAGTCTTACCGCATGAGATAGGGGTAGAAGAAGGTTTTCTGATTTCGACAGAGCCGGTTATTGTTACTGCCATTATTGATCGTGCCGGCGAGATTATTCTGGCGAATGTAGAGCTGACAGCCTGTTCGCAAAACGAATGCGCCCGTTGCTTGGCACCTCTCAGGCAGCGTTTTGTGATGAAATATCAGTTTGATTTTGAACCCTCTCCGGGAGATGAATTTATTGATCTCGGACAGAGGATCTGTGAAGAAATTGTATTGGGTTATAGTTCCAGGATTCTTTGTAAAGAAGATTGTCTTGGCCTCTGTTGTGGTTGTGGGGCCGATTTGAATAAAGATAAATGTCAGTGCAAAAACAAAAATAGTTAAAGAGGAGTACAGATCACATGCCGAATCCAAAACGTCAGCATTCCAAAGGGCGCTCACGCCGCCGTCGCACTCATCAGAAGCTTGAGGTAAGCTCTTCTGCTGAAAGCGCAGTCGTTTCTAAAGCCGGATATTTGCACAGCATATGTCCTGTTACCGGATGCTATAAAGGTCGCCAGGTCATCGAGATCAAGACCAAGGCTCCCAAGGCCAAGTAACTCGTCCGGCATCTCAATATCCAGGCTGGTTTGATACGATAGCAGTATTGCGGAAGGCGGCAGACATTGAAGATAGTCGTTGATGCGATGGGTGGAGATTATGCGCCGGAGAATGTTATTGCCGGCGTAGTAGATGCGGTCAAGGAATTCCCGGTTACCGTTACCTTGGTCGGGATCGAGTCGCGTATCAAAGAGCAGCTTGCCCGTTATTCTTATCCTAAAGAGCAGATGGAGATCGTTCATGCCTCCGAAGTTGTTGGTATGGAGGATCAGCCGACGGAAGTTATTCGCAAGAAGAAAGACTGCTCGATTACGGTTGGAATTAATCTGCTCAAACGCCCTGGCTATGATGCTTTTATTTCCGCTGGGAATACCGGAGCCTGTGTGGCTGCGGCGACATTTTATTTGCGCATGATCGAAGGGGTCGACCGCCCCGGGATTGGTCTGGTCATTCCTCAGGTTAACGGTTTTTCTTTTCTGGTCGATGTCGGAGCTAATACCGAACCCAAGCCGGAGCATTTGTATCAGTATGCCCAGATGGCCAGTGTTTATGCCCAGACCGTTATGGCCAGGCCGGAGCCTTCTGTCGGTTTGGTCAATATTGGCGAAGAGGAGGGCAAGGGGTCTGTATTTGAAAAGCAGACTTATCAAATTTTGCAGGAAAAAATGCCCCGTTTCATAGGCAATGTTGAGCCTAATGAAATGTTTGCCAACAAGGCGGATTGTATTGTTTGCACGGGTTTTGTAGGAAATGTCATTATCAAGACTTCCGAAGGTCTTATGGAAGCCGCTGGCCAGGTGCTCAAACGCGAAATCTTCAAAGATCCTTTCGCCATGTTCGGGACGCTTTTTCTCAAGGGGGCTCTTAGAAAAGTTAAAAAGCATGTCGATTATTCTGAATATGGCGGGGCTCCTTTACTGGGGGTCAACGGGATAGTTATGATCAGTCACGGTCGTTCCTCCCCAAAAGCCATCAAGAATGCGATTCGTGCGGCTATGCGTGAAGTCGAGCATAATATTATTGATAAACTTAAAGCGGCAGTCATCGCCTGAGATCCGCTTTTCTAATACTGGGATGGTTATGAACAAGATCGGCATTCTGGCTCTGGGTCGTTATCTTCCTTCGCAAGTATTGACCAACTCCGATCTGGAAAAGATTGTTGAGACTTCCGATGATTGGATAACTACACGCACCGGCATCAAAGAACGCCGTATTGCGGATCTCAACGAAAAGACAAGTGATCTGGCGATTATGGCGGCACGCGATGCACTAAGGTCGTCTCCGGTTTTAGCAGAAAATATTGAAGCCATCATCGTAGCTACTGTTACCCCGGATAGCGCGTTTCCTTCAGTTGCCTGTCTTGTTCAGAAAGCGATTGGTGCAGAGAAAGCTTTTGCTTTCGATGTGAGCGCGGCCTGTTCAGGGTTCCTTTATGCGCTGACCACAGCCAAGCATTTTATTGCTTCAGGAATGGTCAAGAACGCACTGGTCATTGCGGCGGATCGGTTTTCTACGATTATTGACTGGAAGGATCGCAATACCTGTGTGCTTTTTGGTGACGGGGCCGGTGCCGCGGTTCTTGGGCCCGTCAGCTCGGGCGGAATTCTTTCAGATTACATGATTTCTGACGGGTCGAATGCCGAATTGATGGGAGTCGAGCCAGGTAATATTCGACTTCCGTCTGATCCGAAGGTCGCAAGCGGGAATCTGCCTTATGTCGTTATGAACGGGCAGGATTTGTTCAAGAAAGCTGTCCCGGGCATGGCTGATGCTGTGGCCTGTGCCGCCAGGAAGGCCGGAGTGTCACTTGATCTGATTTCCTGTGTTGTTCCACATCAAGCTAATGATCGTATCATTGCAAGTGTTGCTAAAAGAGCTGGCATCGATAAAGAGAAGTTTTTTGTCAATATTCATAAATATGGGAATATTTCGGCGGCTTCGGTTGTAGTCGCTCTGTGTGAGGCTGTTGAGTCCGGCCGGATAAAAAAAGGGGACAAGGTTGCCCTGGTTGTTTTTGGTGCAGGATTGGTTGCTGCCGCTAATATTGTCGAATGGAGTTATTGAAAATGAAAGACATTGCTTTGATCTTTCCCGGACAGGGTGCGCAGAAAACAGGGATGGGAAAAGAGTTGTTTGAGCAGTCTTCTGCCGCGAGAGCGATTTTTGAACGGGCTAACACACGTCTCGGGTTTGATTTGACGGATGTTATTTTTAACGGGCCAGAAGAAAAGCTGATGTCGACGGCTTTTTGTCAGCCGGCGATTTTTACTGTGAGTATAGCGGCGTTTGAAGCTTTCCGGTCTTCGCTCAAGTGTTCGGGAGTTAGGGTGCGTTATGCCGCCGGCTTGAGTCTGGGAGAATACGGAGCCTTATGTGCGGCTGGTGTTATTGCCTTTGAAGATGGACTGGATCTTATACGTCAACGTTCTTCTTTCATGGAAGAGGCTGCCCAGGCTGCTCCGGGAAAGATGGCTGCGGTGATCGGTTTTGATAATGATCGCTTGCAGGCAATCTGTCTGGAAGCTGATTGTGAGGTGGCCAATTACAATGCTCCGGATCAGACTGTCATAACCGGACAGGCCCTCAAAGTCGCGAAGGCTGTTGAAATGTTAACAGCCGAAGGCTGCCGAAAAGTTATTCCGCTGGAGGTGAGCGGAGCGTTTCATTCTTCCCTTATGCGCCCCGCTGCCGAGAAGTTTGCGGCGATTCTTAAACCGGAGGCTTTTCGTATCACCGATATTCCGGTTATCACCAATGTGAATGCGCGCCCGCAGACGGCGGTTAACGAAATTCTTGCCAATCTTCCCAAACAAATTTGTTCTTCTGTCCAGTGGGTTGATACTGTCAGGTTTATTGCAGCGCAGGGCATTTCAGACATGGTCGAGATTGGACCAGGCAGAGTGCTTAAAGGCTTGATACGCAAGATTGATCCGTCTATTAATGTGCAAAATATTCAGCAGCCTGCGGATATTGATGCACTTGTATTTGCCAGTTAAAAAAATCGAAAAAAGATTCTTTTTCCTGTCCGGACAGCCTAATATATAACCACAGATTTGTGGAACCTATATAGGAGGGCGGTCATATGTCTTTTTCATTTATAAAGTTTTCTTTATTCTTCAGCTGGACTTTTTTGACTGTTTCCAGCGTATTTGCTGCTGGTTCAGGAGCTTACCGCCTGGAGGTTCCCGATGCGGCGGCAGTAGGCAAAGGGTCAGCCTTTGCGGGTGAGGCCAACAATCCTTCTTCTGTTTATTACAATCCAGCCGGAATGACTCAGTTAGGTGGCAGCAGCATGTCTTTGGGGCTTTCCTTGATTCAGCCCAAAGGTAGTTACGAAAGTAATGAGGGTGATATAAAGACCAAGATGCAGCGCGATACGCATATGATCCCGCATGGTTATTTTGTGACGGATCTTGGAACAGAAAAGTTCGCGTTCGGGCTTGGGGTCACATCTTCCTGGGGTTTGGTGACCGATTGGTCACAGGAAAGTTTTGCCAAATACAGCACAACTCGCGCGGAAGTCAGCAATAAGGATTACATGTTTACGGTTGCTTATGAGGTTAATGATCACTGGTCATTGGCGGCGGGGGTGGATGTTGATGATTCGCTGGTTAACAAGCAGAAAAAACTTAATCTTGGTTTGGGTGGTCCAGATGCCAATTTTAAACTGAAAGGCGATGACGTTTCCGCAGGCTTCAGAGTGGCGGGTCTGTATAAGCTGAATGATCGTCATCAGTTTGGGTTGATGTATCGCAGTCCTATTGAACATAAGTACAAAGGAAAAGTTTATATTGATGAAGGCGTTGCGGCGGGGCTTGGCGCGGCTTTTAATATTCCGGATTCTTATCAGACCGATGTGATATCCAAGTCGACTCTTCCGGATAGCATCGTCCTCGGGTATAGCTACAAACCGGACTCAAAATGGACGTTCAATCTGGATATTGAGTGGATGAACTGGTCGCTTGTCAACAAGGAAGAGTTGGCCTATCCCACAGAGACAGACCTTTCTCGCCTGGCTTTGCTGAATACCGGGAATCCTGTTTCCCGGGACTGGATCAGTGTTTTTTCCGGAGCTTTTGGTGTGCAGTACTCTGTCAGCGAACGCTTTCGGGTGCGTGGCGGTTATTACCATCATCAGAGTCCGGTTCCGAATGACACCTGGGAACCTAATCTTCCTGATGCCGTGAGTCATGGATTGACGACTGGATTTGGCTATGACTTGTCCAAAAGCCTGACTCTGGATCTGGCCTGGTCGGGGATATATTATATGCCTCGCGATATCGATAATTCGGTCAACAATGGTGACAATAACGGAACTTACAAGCAGTGGACAAATCTGATGTATATGACAATGACTTACAAATTCTGATTCTTCGAACCTGTCCCTGTTCCCTGGGCAGAAGTTAGAGTGCTCAAGACAGGTGTCATGAATTCGGAAATAGGACAGGAGTTTGCCGTTGCTCGTTGTTTCTATTGTTTTGCTTTTGATCGTTTTATTTTTTTTGCGGTTCAGGCTTGAGCTGACGCAAAGAATGCGATGTTTCTTTTTGCAATACGTTCTTTCTTTCGAGGCTGTTTCTGAAAAGACAGATCAGCCGGTTGGATATTTGTTAAGGCTGGAGAAGCTTGCCTCGATCGGGATTATGGCCGGGGGGCTTACCCATCAGATCAATAACCGTTTGCATGTGATCGGGTTGTTGGCAGATGATTTGCAGGATCTTCTTTCTACTCGAAGTGAGCTGTGTATTCAGCCCGGGATGAAAGCTTTTTTCGAACAATTGTCCGCCGGTCTTTCCCGGCTTGCACTTCATGTGGCTCATGGCAAAGATACTGTTCATGGATTAATGCGCTATGTCCGTGAGGAAGGGCCTTCTCCTGAACTGTGTTCTGTTTCGGAAGTTTTGTCAGCGGCGATAGAGTTGGCGGGGTATAAACATGCAGCTGGCAAAATCAGGATTGTTCGCGAATGGCCTTGTGGCGAAACGATAAGAATCAACGGTTTTTTTACGCAGTTGCAGGAAGTTTTCTTCAACATTATTGATAATGCTTTCGCGGCTTTGCTGCAAAAAGAAAAGAGCCGTCTTTCGACAGGGTATATTCCTCAGCTTCGGGTCAGAGGGGAACTTCTCGGAGATAATCTTGAGTTGTCTTTTTGCGATAATGGTGCCGGCATCAGTCCGGAGCATCAGTCGGCGTTATTTACTCCTTTTTTTACAACCAAGCAGGATGATGGTAAAGGTACCGGTCTGGGGCTTTGTGTGATTCGAAAGATAATTGAGGAGAATCATAACGGGAGTGTTGAAATTCAATCTGTTTTCGGTGAGGGGACGAAGGTCGTCCTTTTGCTCCCTGCGACAGGAACTGGATCTGCGTAACGACTTCTTTTTTCAGTTTTTTCTTGTTTGTACAGTGCACTTGTTCTTATAATTAAACGTTGTATCTCTCGTTTGGCTCATGCTTCACACCCCAGAGCTTTATATATGCCTAGACTGCTGATTGTTGATGATGAACCTGATGTTTGCGGTTTTTCTTCCGTTTTTTTTCGTAAACGAGGGATAGACGTGTTTGCGGTCGGGAGTGGAGCCCAGGCTTTGGAGATTCTCAAGGTCGAGGTTTTTGATCTGATCCTTCTGGATATCCGTATGAAGGATATTAGTGGAGTTGAGGTTCTCAGGGAGATTCGTCAGCGACGTCTGTTTACTCCGGTTATTATTCTTTCCGGAGTCGATAATGACGAAATCACCAAAGAATTGAATGTTTTGGGAGTGTCGGCTTTTCTTCGAAAACCTGTAGCTCTGGAAGAACTCGAGAAGACCGTGCTGGCCCAGATCGCGGATAGTGGAACAGTATGACCAAGATTGACTACAAGAAAGAACTTGAGACTGCCAGTCGCGGGATGATCATGATTCATGATCATGTGTTGTTGATCCGGCTTTTGATCCGGATGCTTGTGCGCAAGGTTCATTTGACACACGCCGGTATGATTGTTTACGAGCCGGCGTCGGACACGTATGTTTTGTCGGTCTCTCGTGGTGGTCACGGCGAACGAATACCCGAGAATTTTGTCAGTTTTAGTAAGGATCATCCGCTGATCAGGATTTTTTTACAGCGGGAGTATCATTCGATTATTGTAGGCCGCGGGGCTCTGCTGGCTGAGGATTTAAACAGACTGATCTGGCAAGAGAGTGTTATCGAATGTGTTAGTGGGATGCGGGAGCTCCTGCATCAGGTGAGCGACCAGATGGTTACGCTCAATTCTATTGCCTGCGTTCCGGCTTTTTATCGCAGGGAGTTGTTGGCTGTTTTATTGCTGGGTCCCAAAAAGGACGCGGCCAGGATGGAGCAGGAGGAATTGGACTTTTTTGCCGCCTTGGCTTCAGATGTGGCCATGGCTATCCGGAATGCCAGGCTTTTTGAAAATTTGAAATATGAAGTAGATCGCAGCCGGAATATGTTTATTCAGACAGCGATTGCTTTGGGCAGTGCGATCGAGGCCAAGGATTCCTATACTCACGGCCATACGGAAAGGGTGACACGTTACAGCCTGGTGATCGCGCGTCAGATGGTTGCCATGGGGCTCTTTGAAGCTCCGCCCAAGTTTTTTGATAATTTGTATATCGCCGGACTTCTGCACGATATCGGTAAGATAGGTATTCCCGAATCGATTCTGATGAAGAATGACCACTTGACGCCTGAAGAATTTGAAATCATGAAAACACATGTAACCCGGGGAGCGGATATTCTTGCTCCGATCAAAGAATTTGATGGCTGTATTCAGGGTGTCCGGAGTCATCATGAGCGTTATGATGGCAGCGGGTATCCAGACGGGATCAAGGGCGAGGCTATTCCGATGATTGCCGCGATTATTGCGGTAGCGGACACTTTTGATGCCATGACCACCGATCGGCCTTATCGTAAAGGCAGATCGCGGGATTTTGCGGTTGAAGAAATTGTCCGCCTGAAAGGTTCATGGTTTCATCCCAATCCCGTCGATGCCCTGATTGTGATTTACAAACAAAATATTTTTTGATGAGTGCTTTTTTCCTTTCCCAGAGCAAAAACCGGGACAAATTGTTTTCTTTTTACAGGAGGGGGTTATGTCTGAACAAGGTGTTTCTGCAATCAACGAGCTGGTTCGTAAAGAGAGTGCTTTTTTAGAAACCCTGATGCTGGAGATAGGCAAGGTTATTGTGGGCCAGAAGTACCTGATTGAAAGGCTTTTGATCGGGCTTTTGGCGGATGGTCATGTTCTGGTTGAAGGCGTTCCGGGCCTGGCCAAGACGCGCACGGTCAAGACTCTTTCTGATACCTTGCAAACAAGTTTTCATCGTCTTCAGTTTACGCCCGATATGTTGCCCGCGGATCTGATAGGAACGCTGGTTTATGACCAGCGCTCGGGAGGCTTCTCGGTTCGTAAAGGACCTGTTTTTGCCAATATTATTTTGGCCGACGAAATTAATCGTGCTCCGGCCAAGGTTCAGAGTGCCCTGCTGGAAGCCATGCAGGAGCGGCAGGTGACTATAGGGGACGAGACGCTCAAATTGGAGTCGCCTTTTCTTGTACTGGCCACGCAGAATCCGATTGAGCAGGAGGGAACATATCCTTTGCCCGAGGCCCAGGTTGACCGCTTTATGCTTAAGGTCAAGGTTGATTATCCGGGCAAGGAGGATGAGCTTCTTATCCTCAAACGGATGGCATATACCGGACGCAACCTTCAAGTCAACCGGATTGTGACCCCGCAGGACATCTTGCGCGTGCGCAATGTGGTGGATGAGATTTATATTGATGAAAAGATCCAGCAATATATTGTGGATATTGTTGATGCCACTCGTTCCCCGGAAAAGTATGGGATGGCGGATTTACGTGTTCTGATCTCATATGGAGCAAGTCCGCGGGCGACAATTAATCTGGCGCTTGCGGCCAAAGCGCATGCCTTTATAAGAGGTCGCGGTTATGTTACTCCGCAGGACGTCAAATCCATAGGAATGGATGTCTTGCGCCATCGTGTCGTCCCCAGTTACGAAGCGGAGGCAGAGAACAAGACTTCGGAGGACCTGGTTCGTCGGATCCTCGATGAAGTCCAGGTTCCCTGAAGCAAAATGATCCCTAAAGAGATTCTCGACAGGATCCGCCGGATTGAAATAACAACCAGCCGTCTGGTAACAGATACTTTTGCCGGACAGTATCATAGCGTTTTTAAAGGCCGGGGGATGGAATTCGACGAAGTCCGCGAGTACCAGCCTGGCGACGATATCCGTTCCATTGACTGGAATGTGACCGCGCGGACGGGAGTGGCCCACGTCAAGAAATTTGTGGAAGAAAGAGAATTGACCGTAATGATTATGGTCGACGTGTCTGCTTCCTGTCGTTTCGCGACGGTTCGTGACTTAAAAAGCAAACTTGCAGCCGAGATCGCCGCAGTTATTGCATTTTCCGCGATACGTAACAATGATAAAACCGGATTGCTTATCTTTACCGATACGGTTGAGAAGTTTATTCCTCCCCGAAAAGGCCGCGCGCATGTTCTTCGCATTATCCGGGAAGTTCTTTTTTATCAACCCAGAGGTAAGGGCACTGATATTTCCGGGGCGATGGACTTTATTTGCAAGGTTTATCCCCGCCGTACGGTTTGTTTTGTACTCTCGGACTTCCTGGAGAACACCCGTCAGAAGGATGCAGAGAAACTGTTGTCCCGTTCTCTGACCGTGGCTTCACGGCGGCACGATATGATTGCGATCAGTCTTAATGATCCGCTGGAGGTTGAACTGCCCGATTGCGGGATGGTTTTGTTTGAGGACGCCGAGAATGGCCGCAGGGTAATGGTTGATACTTCTGCGCCTCAGGTGCGGGAGCATTACCGGCTGAAAGCTGTCCGGCGGCTTGAGGCCCGCAGGAAGCTTTTTAGTGCGGCAGGGGTGGATCATATTCATATTTCAACCGACAAGCCTTATACAGACAGTCTTATTCGTTTCTTTTCTGCGCGGCGAAAGAGGGTAAGATGAATACCGAATTTTATGATGTTCGAGGCCCGGTCGACTTGCCTTTAGGGTGGTGGCCTTTTCTGCTGCTTTTTCTGGTTTTTTTTGTCGGGGTGGCCTTCTTTTTCAGCCGTCGGCGTCGGTCAGTAGCACAAGTTTTTACTGCTCCGCTGGGGGGCAAGACCTGCTGGCAGGCTGCGCTGGAGTCTTTGGATCAGCTTGAAGCAGGGCATTGGAATGCTACCGATGAAATGAAACAGTTTTATTCTTATCTTTCAGAGGTGGTTCGATTTTATATTGAATTACGTTTTGATCTGCCGGCTCCGGAGCGTACAACCGAAGAATTTCTTGAGTATGTGTCCAGGGAGGATTCTTTCCCCCAGGAGGATCGTAATTTATTGCGTGATTTGTTGACACTTAGCGATCTGGTCAAATTTGCCCGTTATGGAACTTCCACGGAAGAAATGTCCCGGGCTCTTGCGCTGGCCAGAAAGTATATTGAGCGCACTATCCCTGTAAATTCTTCCGGCAGTTTTCCGCCAGCCGGGGAGGGGGATGCATGATTGTTTTTCGCAATCCGGAGGTTCTTTTTTTTATCCCGTTGATGATTTTTGTTCTTGTTTATTTTTATCGTCGGCGTCTTCTTCCGGCTTTTACTCTGCCGCAGGAAACTTTTTTTGCCGGATCGCCAGTCACCTGGCGGATGAGACTTGCGTTCTTGCCTTTTATTTTGCGTTTATGTGCAGTGGTTCTGCTTATGGTGGCGATTGCCGGCCCGCGTGCGCTTACGGCTGACAGCAAGTCGGTTTCTGAGGGGATCAATATCCTTCTGGCCCTGGATGTTTCTACCAGTATGGCGGCAGAAGATTTCGTTCTTGCCGGCAAACGCCAGAGCCGGTTGAGTGTGGTCAAGACAGTTGTCAAAACATTTATTAATCAGCGCACAGACGACCGGATCGGGTTAGTGGCGTTTGCCGCAAGACCGTATCCTGTTTCTCCCTTAACTTTGGATCATTCGTGGCTTGAACTGAATCTGGAACGGATAGATTTTGGTCTTATGGAAGATGGAACGGCAATCGGTTCGGCTATTGCGGCCGGGGTAAGCCGGTTAAGGGATGTTAAGGATGGCGCCCGGATTATTGTTTTATTGACGGACGGAATTAATAATGCCGGACGGGTTACCCCGTTGGCCGCGGCCAGGATGGCCAAGGCTTTTGGCATCAAGGTTTATACGATTGGTGCGGGGACGCGCGGCATGGCGCCGTACCCTGTGGTTGATGTTTTCGGGCGTAAGTCCTATCAAAACGTCAAGATCGATATTGATGAAACGTCACTGGAGCAGATTGCCAACATGACCGGGGGGCAGTATTTCCGTGCAACGGACGCGGAATCCCTGTCGGCAGTCTACCAGCAGATTGATCGTTTGGAGAAAGCCCGGTTTGACGAAACCGGTTTCAGGCAGTATGACGAGTATTTCTGGATGCTGTTGCTGGGAGTGCTCTGCCTGTTGTTAGTAGAGCTTGTAGTGGGGCGGACTTTGTTACTGCAGATTCCCTGAGGTTTAAGACTATGCGTTTTGCCAGGCCTGATCTTTTTGTTTGGATGTTGATTCTAGTTCCGGTTTTCGTTTTTCTGGTTTTGTTTTTGGCCAGATACAGACGAAAAATTCTTAAACGTCTTACGCATGACCACTTGTTGGGAGAGCTGCTGCAAGGGTATAGCGAACAGCTTTTTGTTTTGAAAAATATTATGCTGGTTGCGGCTTTTGTCCTGATTTTTTCTGCTCTGGCGCGTCCCCAGTGGGGGTTTGAATGGCAAAAGAATCAACGTCAGGGGCTGGACATCGTGGTTGCTATAGACACATCCCGTAGCATGCTCACCGAAGATATACGTCCAAGCCGTCTGGAACGAACAAAGTTCGCGGTCAAGGATTTGATCCGGAAGCTCAAAGGGGACCGGATTGGCCTGGTCGCTTTTTCAGGAGAAGCCTTTCCTGTTTGTCCGCTGACTACAGATTACAGCGGAGTTCAGATTACCCTGGACAGCCTCTCGGCAGGCACCATACCGCGTGGTGGGACAAGCCTTGAACGGGCGATTCAGGAAGCGATTAAGGGCTATTCGGATATTCCCTCCCGCTTCAAGGTTGTTATTGTTATTACAGACGGAGAGAGCCTCGAAGGTGATCCTTTGAAGGCGGCCAGAGCGGCAGCGGAGAAAGGGATCAGAATTTATACCGTAGGCATGGGAACCAAAGAGGGCGAGCTGATCAGGTTGATCAATGATCAGGGCCAGCCAGAGTATCTTAAGGACAAAGACGGGAATGCGGTCAAATCCAGGTTAAATGAAAATCTTTTGAAGGAAATCGCTGCTGTCAGCGGAGGTGTTTATATTCGGGCCGGAGGGGCGGAGTCTGGACTGGAGTATCTTTACGATCAGCATTTGGCTCTTCTGGAGCGCAGGGATATTGACAGTGATGTGGAGCGTAAATATCATGAAAGATTCCAGTGGTTTCTTTCAGGTGCGTTGCTTCTGATTGTTCTGGAAACGCTTCTGTCCACCAAAAGGATGACCGGATAATGTCATATTTTTTCAGGATTGGGATGATTTTCGTTGTTCTGGCGCTAGCGGGTACGTTGCATTGTCTGAAGGCACGGGCAGACTTTTATGTTCCTGCAAGGGGAGAGGTTTTAGCAGGTAACAGGAAATTTGCCTCAGGGCGTTACAAGGAAGCGGTCGATCATTATGCGAAGGCTGCTTTGAAATCGCCGTCTTCAGCAGAAGTGGCCTATAATACAGGTGCTGCGCTCTACAAGAGTAGTGAGTATGATCAGGCTATCGGGTATTTTGAAAAAGCTCTTTTGACTGATGATGATGACTTCCGGCAGAGTGTTCATTTTAATCTGGGCAATGCTCTTTATCGTTCCGCTTTGACTTCGGAGCAGACCGATCCGAAAGTTGCATTAAACGGTTTTGAACAGGCGGTTTCTTCATATGAAAGTGCCTTGGCTATCGATAGTGAAGATATCCAGGCTAGAACCAATATGGAGTTTGTACGTAAAGAGATCGAGCGTGTTCGCCAGAAACAGCAACAGCAGCAGAGTGGCAGTAGACAAGACAAGAATTCTTCGCAGAAGGAACAGTCGCAAGAATCTCGGGGGCAATCAGGATCCGGGCAGAATTCTCCGCCAGAGGAGAAATCTTCCGAAAAAAATCAGCAGCCGGGTGAGCAGCCGGGCAATGACGAGTTCAGGGCTGACGGTTCCCGGGACGAGGAACAAGAACAAAAACAGGCTTCCTCTGGTAATCAGACTTCAGGCGAGCAACAGAAAGCGACTCATATGTCCGGGGACTCGGATAAACCTTCTGGCGAGCAAAATGCAGAGGATGCCCAGCAACTATCCCGGCAAGAGGCGGAAGGGATGCTGGAGGATCTTGAGCAAAGCGAGCTCCCCCGCGGGATGCTGAATTTTATTCGTAAAAGTCGTGACCACGCAACTGTACAGAAAGACTGGTAATGAAAAGCATGGTTTCAGGTTTTTTTAATAGTTGTCTGTTGACAATACTGATCCTTATTGTGCCTTTTTACATCTGTCGGGCGGAGGATGTGTCTTTTCAGGCCGAGCTTTCGTCGTCCCGAACTGCGGTTGGATCGGCTGTTGATTTGTCGTTATCGGTTCATGGCACTCAGGAGGTCAATCCGGTATCTTTGCCGGCTCTAGACGGTGTTGAGGTGCGTTTCCTGGGAACATCCAACCGTATTGTAGTGGTTAACGGGGAGTACTCAACGACAGAAATTTTTAATTACGAGCTCCTGCCACTGAAAGAAGGCAAGGTTGTGATTCCTGTTCTGGAAGTTACGCTCAAGGGGGAGACGTACCGGACAGAGCCTCTTGTGCTGGAGGTCGTTCCTGCTTCTTCCGGGAACGGAAGTTCGTCAGAGGTTTCTTCTTCACCGGAAAATCTTGCTGAAATGGTCAAATTGCTGGTCTTTTTGCCGCAAAAGAAGTTTTATCTGGGGGAGCAGATTCCCTTTATGGCCAGACTTTATGTGCGAAATGTTCCACTTGACAACATTTCTTTGCCGCAGATTGAGACTCCCGGAATTGAACTTGGCGATTTTGTTCAGCCTCGTCAAGGTGAAGAGCTTCTCGATGGAGTTCGTTATCAGGTAGTCGAGTTTCGTTCGGCGCTAACGCCTTTGCGTTCGGGACACATCCAGGCTGGTCCGTTGCGGGTTAATGCCAATCATCTTTACAAGGCACCTCAAAACAGAGGCGGGATGTTTGATGATGCTTTTTTTGGCGGGATGTTCGGTGCTTACCAGAGACGTCCGGTATCTTTCAGCTCGGCTCTGTTTGAACTTGAAGTCCTGGATTTGCCCCAGACGGGGCAGCCCCAGGATTTTTCAGGGGCGGTCGGAGATTTCGAGTTTACTGTGGATGTTTCCCCCCTTGAAGTCAAGGTTGGAGATCCAGTGACCATCAAGATGTCGTTATCGGGTACAGGGTCTTATCAGAATTTAAGATTTCCGGTTTTCAAGGCAGACGGGTTTAAGGTTTATGATCCGGTGATCCGCGAACAGAACCGAGTTAAATATCTCGAACAGGTTATTATGCCGACGCGGGACGATATCGGGCAGATTCCGGCTTTGTCATTTTCAAGTTTTGATCCCGTCCGGGGCGAATATCTTATCCAAACGCGCGGACCATTTCCTTTAAAGGTAACGGCGGTTTCTGCCGCGGAAGAGTTCCAGGTGACGGCTTTGCCGCAGCCTGAGCGGGGAGCGAGTATGGACGTTCTTGGGAAGGATATTGTTTTTATCAAAGACTATCCTGGTAAACAGCGTCAATGTTCTTCTTCTTGGGTTGGCCGGCCGATCCTGGTTGTCCTGCTTACCTATGTGTTTTTATGGGTAGGGGTTTATGGTTTTCTCTTTTATCGCCGGAGACTGCACAAAGACAGGTCTTTTGCGATGCGTGTCCGGGCTCCGGGGCGCGCCAGAAAGAAACTGGAAGAAGCGCAAAAGGCGAAAGATGCAGGGAATTCTTCCGCATTTTATGGTTTGTTATCGGGAACTTTACATAATTTCTTGTTGGAAAGCGTTCCGCTGGGGCCGGGGGAGAAAGATTTATCAGTTGAGCAGATGCTTGCAAAGGCCGGTATTGATGCAAAGAGTATAGCTGAGGTGAAAGCAATCGGAGAGGCTGCAGATCTGGTGCGTTTTGCCGGAGCGGGATTCTCTGAAGAAAAGATGGACAGGGATTTGGCAGTTGTAAAAGAGGTGCTTCGTTTACTGGAAAGGCGTTTGAAATGAGAAAAGCGGCGCTTTTTTTTCTGGCAGGTATTTTTTTCTTTGCTGTATCATGCTCCTGGGCCGCAAATTTTCAGGCTGCAGGAGAGGCATATAAAAAGGCAGATTATCAGCAAGCTATTGTGATTTACAGAGAATTGCTTGAGGATTGTCAGATCAGTGCTCCGGTATACTTTAATTTGGGAAACAGTTATTTTCGGGTAGGGAATATTGGGGAGGCGATTCTATCGTATCGTCGAGCTTTCAGACTTGACCCTCGGGATGCGGATATCCGGGCCAATCTGTATCTGGCCAGGGGCTTTGTCAATGACGCTCATGCACCGCGCCACGGAATTCTATCTCGCCTGGATTTGTTTCTGGAACGTCTGACGACCGAAGAACTTGAATGGCTTTTAGTTGCTTTGTTTATGTTGCTGGGTGTGAGTGGTCTTTATGTTGTTTTTTTTCATGTGGCGCGTCGCAGATTGATCATTCTGACGGCGTTGGGAGCGGCTTTCTGGTGCGTGCTCGCGATGAGTACAGCCTATCGAATTGTGTTGGAAAAAAATGAAGGCGTTGTGATTGCCGCGGCTGAGGCCCGTTTTGAACCATCTAATAAGGCCACGGTTTATTTTAATGTCCTGGCTGGAGGTGAAGTCAGGATTCTTCGTCAACAGGAGGGGTGGGCTAAAATTGAACGTTTTGACGGGAAAACAGGCTGGATTCCGGCCGGGAAAGTTGAGCGGTTATGAGTTCATCAGATCAATCGTATTTATGTCAAATAATGCTGGATCTTGTTCACGAAGCCGGCAAGGTGGCTTTGGGGCTTATAGACGAAAGTTCTCCGGACCTGAAGGCAGATGCGTCTGTTATTACCATCGCGGATCGCAGTATCTCTGCTTTGGCGCATCGGGTTCTGGACCCTTTGCTTGCAACCGGAGAACATTTTTTGGTTGATGAAGAAGATCCTTTGCGCGGAAGCATGTTGCACAAGGGCAAGCTCGAGCACATTCCTTATCTTTGGGCCATCGATCCTATTGATGCCACCCGGGCCTATGCCAATCGTATGCCGCATTATGGAATTTCTCTCGGGCTGGTCAAGAACGGACGGCCATGGATGGGAGCGGTGCTTTTTCCGTCTCTGGATGAGCTTTTCTATTGTGACGGAAAAAATGCCTATTTTGTCAGGCATCCTTTTACTGATAAGGCCATTGCCCGTCCTGTGGTCGGAAGCCGGCAGGATATTTCCAGTGTGTCCGTCTTTATTTGTACGGATGAGCTCTTGAAGGAGTTTGTCTGGGACTCCCCGGACTGCCGCGTCATGATTTTTAGTGCGGCGGTTTGCGAGTTTTGCTGGCCGGCCATAGGCCGTGGCTGCGGCTCGTTGTCACGTGTTTATCTGTGGGATATGGCAGGATCATGGCCGATCTTTGAAAAAGCCGGGCTTAAGATGTTTTCATTCCGGACAGGCCGTCCGCTGGATCAGCTTTCTGTTGAACTTTTTGAAACTGGTGAGAGTCCGTGGCGGTTCAGGGATTTCTATATTCTTTGTCGTCCGGAGCATTTTGAACTGTTGCGAGCCAGGGTGCGATTGCAAAACAAAGCAGCTGCGCCCAGGGAAGAGGAGTTATGATCCTGGATGATATCCGGAATTTGTCTCGTTACAATATCCCGATGGCTGCAGAGATATCGGCGTACCTGCAAGCGACCGATCTGTTGGCCTTGGATCAAGAAGAGATTGTTATAGACGGTCGTCGTCTGTTTGTTCGGCCCTCGGTCTATACGACCCGGCCTGCAACACAAGCTAATTTTGAAACGCATCAGGTTTATGCCGACCTTCAGTACGTTGTTGACGGGGTAGAGGTGATACAGTTGGTTTCAAGTGAAGTGCTTGCTCCTTTGACCGAATACGATTCGCAAAAGGATATCAGGTTTTTCTCTGCTGCGGGTCAGCCCACTGACCTGGTGGTCAAACAAGGTTTTTTTGTGTTTTTGTATCCAGGTGAAGCCCATCGCCCGTGTTGTCAGTATATGTCGCAGTCCACCAAAGTGCGCAAGCTGGTTTTCAAGATCAGGATGAATTGAAGCTTCCTGCTCTGATTTCTGATAGCCACTATTGGAGGAATTCATTTTTGCGCGTTAATCCCCAGGGCCTGGCAGTCTTGAGTTTGACAAAACGGCCTGGTTGCTATAATATTGCCCCTATGAAATTTATCAAAAGCGCAGTGCTTACTTCTGCAGCAAGTATTTCTTTGCAAAACCGCCGAAGAACTTTTTTGTTTTGCTTTCTTACTCCACCGTAAGCGGCTTTGTAGATCTTTTTTCCCATTCCCGGTTTCCATTCTTCTTTAGATAACGTTGTGTGGTGTAGTTCGGTAATGGGCAGCTTGCGTGCTCGGATAGCAGGTGGTCATTTTGTAACGAATTTATGGCGGTGGTATAAATGAAAGATCAGATAAATAAAGAAGCTGCCCGGCGCAGAACGTTTGCGATCATTTCGCATCCGGATGCCGGGAAAACAACGCTGACTGAGAAATTGTTGTTATACGGCGGTGCTTTGGACCAGGCCGGTTCAGTTACGGCTAAAAAGCGGCAGAGGGAGACTGCTTCCGACTGGATGGAACTGGAGAAACAGCGGGGTATCTCGATATCTTCGACACTCTTGCAATTTGATTATGGGGATTATCGTCTAAATTTGCTGGATACGCCGGGACACAAGGACTTTTCAGAGGATACATACAGGGTTTTGATGGCAGTTGACGCGGTGGTCATGGTCATCGATGCCGGTAAAGGGATTGAGAGCCAGACTCTCAAGCTTTTCCAGATCTGCCGGAAAAGGGGCATTCCGATTTTTACCTTCATGAACAAGCTTGATCGGTTTGCGAAATCCTCTTTGGAACTTATTGATCAGCTGGAAAAAGTTCTTCAGATTCATGCCTTTCCCATGAACTGGCCTTTGGGAAACGGACCAGATTTCAAGGGCATTTATGACCGTATCAAAAAAGAAGTTCACCTGTTTGAACGGGTTCCGGGAGGCACCTACAGAGCTCCGGTTTCTGTCCATGATCTTTCCGATTCGATGGTAAAAGACTTGCTGAACAAAGACAGTTATCATGAAGTCGTCGAAGAATTGCAGATGCTGGATGGTGCTCATGACGGTTTTGACAGTCAGGCTGTTCTGCAGGGGAAGACGACTCCGGTTTTCTTTGGAAGTGCGGCCAATAATTTCGGAGTGGAATTTCTTTTGCAGGGGTTTTTGCAGTTTTCTCCGCCACCGATGCCCCGCAGGACAAAAGACAAGACGATTCCCCTTGATGGGGAACATTTTGCGGCATTTGTTTTTAAAGTTCAGACCAATATGAACCCGATGCACAGAGACCGGGTGGTTTTTGCGAGGGTTTGTTCCGGGCGTTTCTTTCGGGATATGAAGGTCTATCATGCCCGTTCAAAACGTGAAATTCGTTTGTCGGATTCGTATAACCTTTTTGGCCGCAGCCGGGAAGCCATGGTTGAAGCCTATCCGGGTGATGTGATGGGGTTTGTGACCAAGCTTGATTTTCGTATAGGAGATACGATCAGTACGGATCCGGAATTGACTCTTTCGGAGATCCCCCGTTTTGCGCCCGAGTGTTTTGCCTATTTGCAAAACACAACGGCCTCCAGCTACAAGTCTTTTCGTAAAGGGATTGAGCATCTTCTGGCTGAGGATATTGTTCAATCTTTTCTGGTTGATCGTTCGCATCATGCGACGCCGTTACTTGGAGCGGTCGGGCCGTTACAGTTTGAGGTTTTGCAGTACAGGCTTCGGGACGAATACGGGGCCGAGTCGAGGCTTGAGGTTCAGCCTTGGAAGATTCTGCGATGGGTGGACTCGTCTGTAGAAGAAGCCGGTCTACCGGAGCGTTTGCCGCGGGAGGCAGCCCTGGCAATGGATGATCAGAGGCGACGGGTGGTGTTGTTTGAGTCCGATTGGGCTTTTCGGTATTTTGTGGACCGAAATCCTTTGGTTAAGCTGCTGGATACACCTTCGGTTTAAAGAAGAATTCCTATGACAAATGTGATCCTTTGTCCTTTATGCCAGGGGCAGTCAGCTCTTTTTGGGGCAGAGGATAGCAAGTATTATAAATGTTGTTGTTGTCTTGCAGTATTTTTGCATCCTTCCGCACGTCTTTCGATAGACGATGAAAAACGCCGTTACCTGCTCCATAACAATGATGTTGATGATATTGCCTATCAGAACTTTGTTTCCCCGGTCGTGATGGAGGTTGAGAAGAAATTTATTCCCGGCCGCCATCAAGGGCTGGATTTCGGGTGTGGGACAGGTCCGGTTATTGCCAAATTGTTAGGCGAGAAGGGGTATAAGATTGAGCTTTACGACCCTATTTTCTGTAACCATCCGGAGAAGTTGCAGAGAACCTATGACTTTATTGTTTGTTGCGAAGTGATGGAACATTTTTATTATCCTTATCGTGAATTTGCCCTCTTGAGGTCACTTTTGAAGCCGGGAGGCTCGCTTATATGTATGACGCATATTTATAGTGAGGAAGTTGATTTCAAAAGCTGGTATTACAAGAACGACCCGACGCATGTTATTTTCTATCATTGCAGAACATTGGAATGGATTCAGACGGCATGTGGCTTTTCTTTCATGGAACTGGCAGGCAGATTGATTACGTTCTCTGCCAGTGAAGGTTTTGCTGAGTCGTGGTAACTCTTTTGCGCTATTCTGCGATTCGTTCATGATCTGGTTTCAATGACTTTTTTTGTTCTTTGGATTCTTCAGTTCAGGAACTACATTCGTATTGTTTCTGTAAGTTGCTATATGTTATCTTTCCCTTATGATTGTAAGCAAAGAGCTGGCGATGGTGCTTGTTTTGCTGATCCAGATGTGTTGTTTTCCGGTCTGGGCTTCATTTGTTTCTGCACAAGTTTGTCCTGAGAACCCTGTTGCTGTTCCGGCATCTTTTCCTGAATCGATGTCATTGACTGGCATGAAGTTAGATTTATCCAATCCGTTAAGGATCAAATTTTACCTTAACCCTCCGGCACAGGTTGCAAGACAGAGTCTCTCTAAAGTCCGTATAACACGGCAAATCGAATACTTTCTGACGGCTTTGACTGTTCCGGAGTCACATCAATGGGTTAACCTTTCCCCGTTGGAGAAAAACCGCATTATTACCGAAGAGTTCGGTCAGACACATATGGGGCAGGCTCTTCTTGAACAAGACCGGCGATTAAAACTGTTGAGTTCCTTTCTTTTAAACCCTTCTTCGGGTACGGGGAAAAGGTTCTGGAAAGCTCTGGATGATCGCCTCAGGCAGGAGTATGGCACAACAGATATTCCGATGGATTTTGCCCACAAGGTCTGGATTGTGCCAGACCGGGCTGTGTTCTATAGCCGAGGATCTGAGGTTTATCTTACAGATGCACACATGAAAGTCCTGCTGGACAGCGACTATTCGTTGGAGTCGGGTAGGCTTCTTTCGGAGACACAAGACCGGGTCAGAGAAATCTTTTGCGAGCTCTTTCGAGAAATAGTTCTGCCATTTATCGAGCGGGAAGTTAACATCGGAGCAAGTTTCGTGGAGTTGCGCCGGATTTACCAGTCAATGGCCCTGGCGGCCTGGTACAAACGTGCGGTCAAAAACGGGGATCTCACCCGGCGTTATCGTGACAGAAGTATTACGGAAGGCATTGCGGCTCCGGATCCTTTTGTTCCAGAGAAGGTGTTCCAGCGCTATGTCCGCCATTTCTCAAGCGGAGCGTTCGATCGCGTTTATGAGGGGTATGATCTGTTGACCGGGGATGTTTTGCCGCGTAAATATTTTTCCGGAGGATGGTCTCCTGCGGCTTGGCCGCAGGCTCTTGTTGCATCTGCGGTTGCCCCTGGTTTTTTGTCTGCTCAGGTAGAGGTTGACGCTTCGATGCAGGCCAACAATGAATCTGTTTCTGCAAAAGTCTTGAGTTCATTCAGGCCAATCAACGGTCCGCAGGAGCTTTCAATAGACATTGAAGGGATACGGGCTTCTTCAGTATCGGTCTGGTTGCGGCGCTCTTTGTGGGCCAGAACAATGCATCTTTTCCAGGGGAGCAAGTGGTCTGGCATCCGTTGGATTGAGAAAGAACTGACTTTGCAGATGGGAAGCTCCCGATGGCGCTCGGTGGCGCAGATGATTGCACGACAGGGTAAGGCATCTGATGTTTATCGCAATGAAATGACGGCGGCGATTCTGGCGGTTGATGCTCGCAAGATGAATTTCTGGACAATCTTTCAAGGTTTGTTGACAGCGCGCCTGCGGATTGAATGGCTGGAGAGGCGGTGGAATAGTGAGCAGTCCAGAACGATGCGCCAATTTGGTTTGGCGTACATACAAGGCAAGGGTGGCGAGCCGTATTCTTCTGTTTCTACGGAAGGAAGATATAGCGATCTATATTGGAAGTTGAACAATTTCTTTGCCCGGAAAGGTTTTTATCAATTTTGGGAGGGGAATAATCAGAGAGAGTCGGATTTTCGAATTGGTACTTATGCCTCAAATCTTAGGAAAGTATTTTCATCAGAACAAATTCAGCAACTTGTTAAGGAAGGATCTTTGGAGGAGTTTTATGCAATCAAGCATGAGGCTCGATATATTAATACGGATAAGACCCCGGATGAGGTGTTGCAGCTTCTTAACCGGTTTAAGCAATTTGGTGTTTTCCGGCAGAAGTCATTTCTAGGACATACTGATTTTGAGCAAATTATTATATTCGACAAATATGAAGATTATTTCTATCTTATTTACTCTGGGCTTAAACCGGATATTCTTGCCATAATGCAGGAACTAGAGAAAGTTTGGAGCGGGCTTTTGATGAATAATTTGTCTATTGATGAGCGTAATCGCGCGCTGGCAGATTTTGAATGGTTGTTTTACCAGATTAATCCTCTTATGAGAGGGGGGGCGGCTTTAGGTACGGCGTTTTCGGTTGTGGCACGTTTGGCGCTGGGGATGCCGCTTCCGGAAACTTTTGTGGCCCAGGATCAGATAGCTCTTTCCGAGGAAAGAGATGTGTATATCAAAATGCGTTCCCAGGAGTTTGCTGAAACTGTTAATTCTGACCCGGTGGGTGGTATCGATATGAATCCTTCTTCCATGGGGATAGATACTTTTTCTGTCGGGGAGGGGGTCTTTTTTCAAACAGATAATGTGTATCCGGGGAGTTTATCTGGTATGCGTCCGATTATTGTCGATATAAAATAATATGTTATAGAAAAAAACGATAGACAATTCCAAGTCGATTTGTATAATATCGCTTCTGGAAGCGCAAATCTAAATTCGTTTTCCGGGCCTTTAGCTCATCTGGTAGAGCAAGTGACTCTTAATCACTGGGTGGCAGGTTCGAGTCCTGCAAGGCCCACCAAATATAAAGCCTTATCCGAAAGGATAAGGCTTTTTTGCAGATTAGGAAGCAGGACTCGAAAGGAGCCCCGCTGGAAGCGACCGAAAAGGGAGCTTCCTTGAGGCGGGGCGGAGGGATGACCCGAACGAGCGAAGCGAGAGAAGGGCACCGAGTCCTGCAAGGCCCACCAAATATAAAGCCTTATCCGAAAGGATAAGGCTTTTTTGCAGATTAGGAAGCAGGACTCGAAAGTAGTTGCCCGTATGCGGGGAGGATGTCTGCCACCAAGCGAGTTTTTGAGCCGCTGAGTTTTCTTCAAAGCATCGTGTTTTTTGCTTCCGGGAGAAACGAAGCGTGCGAAAACTGTCTGAGCGACTGGCAGACGTCCCCGAACCGCAGAAAAGGGCAACGCCAAAGCAGGCCTGTTTTTGAAGCCCCCCGCGAAAGGTTCGACTTTAGGTTTTTCTAAGAAGCGTGTGAGTCAAGTGCGAAAAGTGCTTACCCGTGTGCGGAGAGGATGTCTGCCACCAAGCGAGTTTTTGAGCTGCAGACGCCCGTAGAGCCGAAGTTTATATAACAAAACTACCAAGGAAAGTGTTTCTAAAAGATGTTGCAGATGTTATTATTTTCATAGGGTTTGAAGCTGGATTTCTTTTGCAACAGGAAGTTCGGACTTATTTTTTTGACAAAGTCATTCCGGAGATGAAAGAATGAACGTTCCTTCGTTCCCTGCAGCCGTTAAGGCAGATTTCTCCGGAACTCCCTTCTGCCGTATTTTTTGTTCTTTTTTTATTCGCTCCCCGTTCTTCAGTTTTCTTCTGGATGCTATACCTGCCCCTCTTTTTTTCAGGGATTGTGCAGGGAAATATCTCGCTTGTAATGGTGCTTTTGAATCTTTTATAGGGAAATCAAAGAGCGAGATACTTGGTCGTACGCCTTTTGATTTTCTTCCCCAGGAAACGGCGCAAGCACATTGTCTTCGCGATCAGGAACTTCTGGATCAGCGTCAGGCATTGGTTTATACGACTCGTGTCTATGATCAGCCAGGTATTCCACGCGATGTCATTTTTCATAAAAGCATTCTGCCTTCAATGTGGGGAGGGGTAACCGCTTTGGTGGGGGTTATCCAGGATATGGGGCCGATTGAGGATGAGATCCGTTTGCGCAAGGATCTGGAGTCGATTATCGAGTCGTCTCCCGTTATTGCCTGGATCTGGAAAGCCGAGGCCAGCTGGCCGGTAAAATATGTTTCGCAGAATGTTTTGTCTCTCGGGTATCAGCCAGAAGACTTCCAGAGTGGCAAGTTATCCTTTGCCTCGATAATTCATCCTGAAGACGCCCGACGGGTTGCGCAGGAGGTCGAGGAAAACACCGGCAGAGGTTGTGATGAATTTATTCAGGAGTATCGCATATTGACTGGTTCCGGTGAGGTTCGTTGGGTTGATGATCGGACCAGGATCAAACGTAGTCCGGAGGGGCGCCCCATTTTCTATCAGGGCGTACTGATGGACATAACCGAAAAAAAACGTGCCCAAAACGAGTTTGAAAGCATATTTAATAATTCCCAGGTCGGCATTATGTTTCTCAAGGGGGGGCGAACACTGTTTAGAGGAAACCAGCGTCTGGCCGACATGTTTGGGTATCCTGATCCTGAAAGCATGAATGGGATCAGTATGAGGGATCTTCATCTTGATAACCGGCGTTTTGAAGAGTTTGGTCGTGAGCACTATTATCAATTGACCTCGGGCGATCATTTGCAGATTGAATATGAGATGCGCCGTAGGGATGGTGAACCTGTATGGTGTTCGCTTTCCGGACGGGCTTTGAACAAGAACGACCTCGATCAGGGAGTAATCTGGGTTATAGAAGATATCGGGTTGTTCAAGAAGGCTCAGTTCAGAATTGAATCCTTGCTTTCTAGGTATGAGCTTGTTTTGGAGGGAGCTTCAGGTGCAGTTTGGGACTGGGATGCAGAACTTAAGCAGCTTACTGTTTCAACCCGCTGGAGACTGTTGCGAGGTTGTCTTCCGGACGAAGACCTTGCTTCGCGGTATTCCCTCGATTACGGCATTCATCCGGATGATATGACGGGTTTCAGAAACAATCTTGCCTGTTTTGTGGGCGGGGCAGAGACAATATTTTCAGCCGAATACCGTCTTTTGCATAAAGACGGGAGCGTGCGTCATGTTATTAACAGGGGGAAGGCGGTCCGTGCGGAAGATCAGCGTTTGCTGCGCATGGCAGGTTCCGAGATAGATATTACAGCTCTCAAGCAGGCGGAGCTTTCCCTTTCGCTGGCGCTCGAAGAAGAGCGTCAGGGACGTTTACGAATGATGGAGATGCTGGAGGAGAATAACAGGATTCGTCGTGAGCTGGAACAAAGTTTTGAGACATTAAAACTTTCCCAGGATCGTCTGGTTCATTCCGAGAAGTTTGCCTCACTTGGTCGCCTGGTGGCCGAGATTTCGCATGAAATTAATAATCCTCTTATGATTATATCCGGTAATGCTGAGCTGGCTCTTTTGTCCCGGACTGTGGATGCGGAAGAACGCAGATGTTTTGAAAGCATTGTCCAGGAATGCAAAAGAGCCAAGGAAGTCATTCGTCGGGTTCTGCGTTTTGCCAGGCCCAGCAAAGGTCAGGTGTCCCAGGT
Organism: Candidatus Omnitrophota bacterium; assembly: GCA_903944345.1. Lineage (GTDB taxonomy): Bacteria > Omnitrophota > Gorgyraeia > Zapsychrales > Fredricksoniimonadaceae > CAJARJ01. The sequence goes on along the minus strand of CAJARJ010000009.1, from coordinate 15,867 downwards.
CAATATGGTGCAATGTATTGAATCGGTCGCGGGTATTCTTGAAAAGCAGTATGCCGTAATCTACAAGATTGTTATTGTCCGTGATTATCAGGCCGGGGATGTTTGCCTTGTTGTTGATGAGCAGCAGATACATGAAGTTTTTATGAATATTCTGACCAATGCCAAAGAAGCGATGCCGGAGGGCGGGACTATTACGATTATCACCAGACTTGAAGGTGGGTTCTTGAATATTGATTTTCGGGACACTGGAAAGGGAATGACGCCGGAAGTTCGCAAGAGAATCATGGAACCTTTCTTTACTACCAAAGAAACTGGCACTGGAATCGGTCTGGCGGTGTGTTACGGCATTCTCAAGGCGCACGGGGGTGACTTGCGTTATGAGAGTGAACCCGGCAAGGGTACAATCGCCAGTCTTTTTATTCCGCTTGATTCGGGTATTGTTACTCCAGGCAATGACCCCTTGCTTGGCTGAAAGTCTTGGTGTTGTTCTAATATCGGGAGTATAGCCCGACAGGAGTTGATTTATGCCCGAAGTAAATGTCCTCATTCTCGATGACGAGCAGAGCATTCTGGATTTGTGTGTTCGATTGTTCAGAAATGAGACTTATGGTGCGGCGGTGACAAAAGACTATCGCGAAGCTCTGCATATTATTGAAACTTCGGATGTCAAGGTAGTCCTTTCCGATAACCGTATGCCGGGGATATCTGGAGTCGATTTTCTGCGGTTGGCCAAAGAAATAAAACCGGAAGCGGTTCGGATTCTTTTTACGGGTTATGCCGATGTGCAAGTAGCAGAAGATGCCATCAATAAGGGGGAAGTTTACCGTTTGCTCGGTAAGCCATTCGAGCTTCAGGAATTGCGGGCTTTGGTGCACGAGTCCATTGAGCGGGTGGATCTGGTTCGGCAGAATCGCAGTTTGCTCGAGAGTCTGCAGAAACGAAATGCGGAGCTTGAAGAGCTAAGTGCGAAGCTCAAGGATATGTATGAATCGCAGCAACAGCTTACGTATACTGTTTCTCATGAATTGCGCACGCCGTTAGCATTAATCAAATCGTCTTTGGATATTCTTGATTCCGATGCGCTGGGGCGACTTTCAGATGACCAGAAATGTTTTGTCGGCCGGACAAGGACGGGTGTCGAGCGGTTAGGCCGCCTGATCAACGATATTCTGGATCTGGCCAAGTTCGAGTCAGGCAGGATGGATCTGGATTTTGCAATGATCTCCCCTAAGGAGATCGTAGAAGATATCATTGATATGCATACACCTTTGTTCCGGGAGAGGAATTTAGCCGTTATCAGAAAGGTTACCCCTGATCTGCCTCTTATGCGGGCAGACAAGGATCGCTTGATCCAGGTTTTTGTCAATCTGCTCCATAATGCCATGAAATTTACACTTGATGGATCGGTTACGATAGGTGCCGTATTGGATAACCAGGAAGGTATCGTTTTTTCGGTGGCTGATACCGGGATCGGGATAAAACAGGAAGATCAGCCAAAACTTTTTGAGAAGTTCCGTCAGGTGGGAAGTCCCGCCAGGAAAGTGGGTGGGACCGGCCTCGGTTTGTCGATTTGCAGGGAAATTGTCAGGTGTCATGGCGGGCGCATATGGCTTCATTCCGTCCCCGGAGAGGGCAGCTGTTTCTTTTTTACAATCCCGCTTGTCAGTCCGCCATGTGGCTGATAGTTTCTTGAATTAATTCTCCCCAATTTATCAGTCAGATTTATAATAGAGAACTTGTAGATTACAAATGGGTCAAAGCCATATTAGCAGTTAAATGAAAGGTTTCGTTTTTATGCAGTCGAAAACGTCTTCCAGAAAGAACGCAGGGTCTGTCGCTGAGTTAACTCTTGTACCGCGAATTATGATTGAACGGGTTTCTCCGCAGATAGATGAGGGGAGATTTCCGGTCAAACGGGTTGTTGGCGAAGCGGTGGTTGTTCGTGCGGATGTTTTTGCAGACGGGCACGATCAGGTTGCCGCAACGCTGTTATATCGGCCTGTTATCGCCACAGAGTGGAAAGAGATCCGTATGAAGGATCTGGGGAATGATTTGTGGATGGCTTCATTTACTATAACGCAGAAGTGTGATTATTTATATACAGTTCGTGGCTATATCAATGACTTTCTCTCCTGGCGCAAGGATTTTGAGAAACGTGTCGAGGCGGCACAGGATGTCGCTGTGGATCTTAAGATCGGGATTGGCATTGTTACGCAAACAGCACAACGTCTTTCCGGTGTTTCCGCCAAAGAGCTGGCTTCTTTGCTTAAGAGTTTGCAACACAAAGATCATTCGAAGGCTCTGGAGGCTGCCTTGAGCCGGGAATTACTGGATATTATGGAGGCGAATCTGGATCCTGCCAAAAGCTATACATATCCGAGAGAGCTGCGTGCCCAGGCCGACGATCCCCGTGCCCGCTTCAGCGCATGGTATGAATTCTTTCCCCGTTCATGGGGTTTGGCTGCCGGTAAACACGGAACTTTCAAGGATTGTGAACGAATTCTCCCCGAGATCGCGGCAATGGGCTTTGATGTTGTCTATTTTCCTCCGATTCATCCTATAGGGATCAAATTTCGCAAGGGCAAAAACAATGCGACTTCCTGTCAGGCCGATGATGTCGGCTGCCCCTGGGCTATTGGCAACAAGGACGGTGGGCACAAATCAGTTCATCCTGATCTGGGAACCTTGGCGGATTTTCGCACTTTGGTTGCCAGTGCCGGTAAACAGGGAATGTTGGTGGCGCTGGATATCGCTTTTCAGTGTTCTCCGGATCATCCTTATGTTGCCGAGCATCCTGAATGGTTCAAGTGGCGTCCTGACGGCACGGTGCAGTACGCCGAGAATCCGCCTAAAAAATATGAAGATGTTCTTCCTTTTAACTTTGATACAGCCGACCGCATGGGCCTCTGGACAGAACTTAAGAGTATTTTCCTGTTCTGGGCCGAGCAGGGAGTGACCATATTCCGGGTGGACAATCCCCATACGAAGCCTTTTGAATTCTGGGATTGGGTGATTGCCGAGGTCAGAAAGAAGTATCCCCAGGCGGTGTTTCTTGCTGAGGCTTTTACCCGACCCAAGATCATGTATCGGCTTGCCAAGGGAGGATTTAATCAGTCATATACTTACTTTACCTGGCGGAATACAAAAAAAGAGTTCGAAGAGTATCTGGGTGAGCTGGCCAGAACCGAGGTGGCAGAGTTCTTCCGTCCCAATTTCTGGCCGAATACCCCGGATATCTTTCCTGAACAACTGCAATATGGAGGGCGTCCTGCCTATGCTATGCGGGCTGTTCTGGCGGCAACGATGTCCTCTAATTACGGGATTTACGGGCCGGCGTTTGAGCTGTGCCTCAAAGAGGCTTTGCCCGGTAGGGAAGAGTACCTCGATTCCGAGAAGTACGAGCTTAGGCGTTGGGATTGGGATCGGCCCGGGAATATTAAAGATCTTCTGTCCAGGCTTAATACTATTCGCAGGGAGAACCCGGCATTACAATTGACGCGCAATATCCGTTTTTGTCGTGTCGAGAATGAAAATCTGCTGGCGTATTACAAGGCCACCGGAGATTACGGGAACATTATCATTGTGATCGTTAATCTTGATCCTTACCACGTTCAGTCGGGCTGGCTCACTGTTCCAATGGCGGAATTGGGAATCAAGACCGATCATCCCTATACGGCTGAAGATCTGGTTAGTGGTCAGAAATATCTTTGGCAGGGGGAGCGGATTATGATACAGCTTGATCCGCAGCATATCCCTGCGCATGTTATTCGTGTCCGTCAGGATATTCATCGAGAGCAGGAAGTGGACTACTATATGTAATTTTCCTGCTTCCTGCAGGAAGGTTTTGACTGGCTCGGGTTATGTCCAGCTTTCCTGTGCTGCACGGGCAGGCATCCAGACCCTGATAAGGGAAGGGGTGTTCTTTTGTGCGGATTATTACAGAGTTTGAAGGTTCTTCTCTTTTGTTTGAGCGGCCGCATAGGATTATTACCTGCGATTCGCCGCAGCAGTTGCCGTTGTGTCTGGCCTCTGCCGAACAGGCTTTGCAGAAAGGGTATTTTCTTGCCGGCTTTCTTTCCTATGAAGCCGGTTATGCTCTCGAACCGTGTCTTACCAGCCTTTGTCACGGAGACTTCCCTCTTTTGTCGCTTGGAGTCTTTTCTGCACCGTCCTGGCTTCCAGCTGTGTCAAAGTCTGCTTTATTTGATGTAACCGGATTGCGTCCGGATATTTCCAAAGAACAGTATTTTCGGGATATTGGACTTATTCGGGGGCATATACTCGATGGGGATGTGTACCAGGTTACATTTTGTCTGAAATATCTGTTTGATGTCCGGGGATCACATTACGCGCTTTATCGAAGCTTGTTGCGGCGTCAGCCGGTTCCCTATGCAGCTTATCTGGAGACTGCGTTTGGAACCGTTCTTTCCCTTTCCCCCGAGTTGTTTGTATGTAAAAAAGGCAGTCATTTGCGCACTAGGCCAATGAAAGGATCCTGGCCGCGCGAAGGGCTAATCTCCGCCTTATTGGGGGGAATAAGGCTGCACTTTGATGCCAAGAATCGTGCGGAGAACCTGATGATCACAGATTTATTGCGTAATGATCTTGGGCGTATCGGCCGGGGGGTTAATGTTCCGCGTCTTTTTGAAGTTTCCGGCTATCGTACGATTTTTCAGATGACTTCGACAGTTGATGCGCAGGTTCCCCAAAATATCCCGCTGAGTGAACTTCTGCGCGCCCTTTTCCCATCGGGATCTGTAACCGGGGCTCCCAAGGTCGAGGCCATGAAGATTATTCGTCGAATCGAGCCTGGCCCAAGAAAAGTGTATACCGGGGCAATAGGATGGATATCGCCGCAGAGGGATATGATGTTTAATGTTCCGATACGAACTTTACTGGTCAAAGACGGGCACGGGGAGATGGGCGTAGGCGGTGGCATTGTGTGGGACTCCACGCCTGAAGGGGAATGGGCCGAGAGTCAGTGGAAGTCGCGGTTCTTGCGCGAGGTGAGTACATAAAAGCGATTTTTATGCAGCGATGCTTTTGAAATGTTATACTTCCAAAGTCACTTTCGTTATTGAGCGGCTATTGCACAATTCGGGTTTAAGCGAACCCGAAATAAAGCTTATAAAAGCAGGGAGCAACTGATGAATCCGTCTTCTTTTAATGAGCAGCGAGGAGATTCTCGTGTCAATGCGGATTATCCTGTGCAGATCACAATCGGTTCGCAACTGACCCTGCAGGGGCAGTTGAAAGATATTTCTCCTAAAAGTGCTTTTATCACAATCAAGAACAGTGTGTATCTGGAATTAAACGATTTGGTGGGTTTTGTTATCCGGCTTGCTCCGCGTGATCCAAGGGATTTCATTCAGGGACATGCCCGGGTTTCACGTATTGCCCCTGGTGAGGGAATTGCGATTTATTTTACCAAGATGGATGATACACACCAGACTCGTCTGGAAGCGTTTTTCAGGCAGTAGCGTTCTGGTGGTCGGGTTTCAGGCTCTGGTTTTTGTCATTTCTTCGAATATTACACGGGCCGCTCGTTTACTGGCGCCGCTTTCTCCGAGTTTTCCCCGAATGATTTGCATTTCCCGGCTGATTTCTTTTGCTTTCTGATTATCGCGCAGGTAGTCCAGCAATATGCTGGCGATATTTTCCGGGGAGGCTTTTTCCTGCAGGAGTTCAGTGACTATTTTCTTCCCGGCCACGATATTGACAAGAGAGATATAGGGGATTTTGATTAGTAATCGGACAATGACACTGGTTAACCATGCGGTTTGATAAATAACTACCATAGGTTTTTCCATAAGGGCTGTTTCCAGGGTTGCTGTTCCGGAAGCAGTCATGGTTACATCACAGGCGTTGAGCGCATTATAATAGTCGGTCGATACCTTTACTGGCGTTGGCGAGGAAGCAATGAATTCTGCGAATGCAGCCTCGGGAAGGTTTTTGGCTCTAAGGATGAGAAATTGGCTTTCGGGGAATTCATTTCTGATAATGGCAGCGGCTTTGAGCATGACCGGCAGATGGCGATGCAGTTCTTTCGGCCGAGAGCCAGGCAGAAGGCCAACGACCTTTGTGGACGGGTCAAGTTTTAATTCCTTAAGGAAGGTTTCACGGTTTTTGCTGGCGTGGACTTCATCGATCAGCGGGTGGCCGACGAAGTCGGCCTGATAATTGTGGCGGGCGTAAAGTTCTTTTTCAAAAGGGAACAAAACCAGCATGCGGTCGACTACTTTTTTGATGATTTTGATTCGAGAAGCTTTCCACGCCCAGACCTGGGGGCTGACATAGTAGAATACTTTAATACCGAGCTTATGCAGTTCAGCCGCCAGACGGAGATTGAAACCCGGATAGTCGACCAGTATGGCGGCATCCGGTTTGCGTTCCTTGGCGGCGCGCAGGACAAGATCGAACGTGTTCTTGATACGCGGCAGATTGTAGAGCACTTCGACAAAACCCATGACCGAAAGCGTGGAGATGTCAGCGATGAGATCGACGCCCTCTGTTCGGCAGCGCTCTCCTGCGATTCCAAAGAAACTGGCGTTGGGGAAATCGGATTTGATGGCATTAAGCAGGGGGGCGGCGCGCATATCGCCGGACTCTTCTCCGGCGACAACAAGAAATCGTGGGGTTGATCGATTCGTCATTGGAGCTTTCCGCGATGTTCTGTATGAAACGATATGTCCGGGTAAATTTGATTGATACAATATCAGAGCTGCTGCTTAAAGTCAAAAGAATGGAATTAAGTTTTGCAGTATTTTTGATAATTTTATGGTTCTTGCATGAAGCGTGTGGGTAGAACTCGAAGTGGGTTCCCGGGATTAACGAAACGGGCGAAAACTGTTCGAGGTAATCTAAATCAAATAAACATTAAAATATTGCTTTTTTTGAAAGATGTGGTTATACTAGGCAACAATTTTGTTCCGCAAGGTGCGGAGCTTTTCATAATAATGAAGCACAGCTCAGCGTAACGAAGTGAGGTTAATCTGTGTTTCAGCCGATCCTCGATCGGTAATACCGTACTGCCTTCACTTCTGTAACAGATACGGCAGTAACGCAAAAAAGGAGATGTTTATGACTACCGAATTAGTAAAGAAACTTTTGGAAGCCGGAGTGCATTTTGGTCACCAGACCCGTCGCTGGAATCCGAAGATGAAAAAGTTCATTTTTGGTGATCGCGGAGGGATTTATATTATCGATCTCGAGCAGACCGCCGACTGTCTTAATCTTGCCCGCGACTTTGTTCGCGGAGCTGCTGCCAAGGGGGCCAAGTTCTTGTTTGTCGGCACCAAAAAGCAGGCTCAGGAAGTGGTTCGCGATGAAGCGGTTCGGGCGGGTATGTTTTATGTGAACAGCCGTTGGATGGGTGGATTGCTTACAAATTTCGACACGGTCAAGAAATCTATTCGCAAGCTTCAGGATATTGAGCGTATGGAGAAGGACGGGACATTTTCTCGTTTGACCAAGAAAGAAGTTTCTTTGCTTAACAAAGAGAAGTCGCGTCTTGTCAATGATCTGGGTGGTATTCGTGATCTTAACGGTGCTCCGGATATTATGTTTGTTGTCGATGTCAAGAAAGAAGAGATTGCTGTTCGTGAAGCTAATCGTTTAGGCATACCGATTGTTGCCATGATTGACACTAACAGTGACCCGGATTTGATCAATTTCCCTGTTCCGGCCAATGATGATGCTGTTAAGTCGATCCGTTTGATCACATCATTCATTGTTGATGGCATTATCGAAGGGCGTAAAGAATTCTCTGGTGCTGACAAAGGAAAGGCATCCCAACCTGCCCAGGAGACTGTGGCGGAGGGCGTTGCCGTTGCTGCAGATCCTGCTGCTGTTGTGGCCGTAGACACCGTGATTCCTGAGGTTATCAAAGAGAGCCTTTCTCCTGATCTTGATGTTTATGTGGAGTCAGTTACAGCTTCCAAGCCAAAAGATTTGAAGAAGCCGGTTAAAAAGGGATCTGAAAGGGAGTAATACGATGTCGTTGGATGCTATTAAAGAGCTCAGAGAATTAACTAATTGCGGTATTATTGATTGCAAAAAAGCTTTGTCGGAAGCCAACGGTGACTTGCAGAAGGCCAAAGCTATTTTACGTGAGCGTGGTTTACAGATGGCGCTTAAGAAGTCATCGCGTGTTGCCAACGAAGGTCGCATCGAAACCTATATCCATAACGGTAACAAGTTAGGTGTTTTGCTCGAAGTTAATTGCGAAACTGATTTTGTTGCTCGTAACGATGCGTTTGCAGCTTTCGCTAAGGAAGTGGCCATGCACGTTGCCGCCATGACCCCCAAGTTTGTGCGCAGAGAAGATGTCCCGGAGGCTCTGGTATCTGCCGAGGAAGATAAAGAAGCCTTTTTCAAGACGGTTGTTCTTCTTGAGCAGCCGTTTGTCAAGGAACCGTCAAAGACCATTCAGGATTTGCTTAATGAATTGGTTGCTAAGATGGGTGAAAATATAGTTGTCGGACGTTTTATCCGTTTCAAGATCGGCGAATAAGCCAGACAAGGTCTGTAAAGTGGTTAAAGAAACGCCTGCATACAAAAGAATACTCTTGAAACTGAGCGGTGAAGCTCTGCAGGGTTCCAGTGAACACGGCATTGATGTTGATACTTGTGTTTCTTTTGCTACACAGATAAGAGATGTCTGGCAGATGGGGGTTCAGCTTGCTCTTGTCGTAGGCGGTGGCAATATTTTTCGTGGTGGCATTGAGACAAAAAGATTCGGTTTAGATCGGTCTGTTGCAGATTATATGGGGATGCTGGCTACTGTTCTCAACGGTTTGGCCTTGCAGAATGCTCTGGAACAGTTGGGGGTTCCCACCAGAGTCATGACGGCAATTGAGATCAAGGAAGTCGCTGAGCCTTATATTGTCAGACGGGCCATGCGTCATCTGGAAAAAGGCCGGGTCGTTATTTTTGTTGCGGGCACCGGGAATCCATTTTTTACGACAGATACTGCTGCGGCTTTGCGGGCAAGTGAAATTAAGGCCGAGATTATTATGAAGGCCACGAAGGTTGACGGTGTTTATTCGGCAGATCCGTTTAAAGACAAGAATGCCAGGAAATACGATAAACTTAAATTTATCGAAGTTCTAAATCAGGATTTGAAGGTCATGGATTCAACTGCTATCAGCATGTGCATGGATAATAATTTGCCCATATTGGTTTTTAATTTGAATCAGACAGGCAATATTAAAAAGGCTGCTCTCGGCGAAGCGATTGGTACGATTGTCAGTTAAGGGGGGGAGATTATGCCGGTAAAAGGTGTTATTTCGCAGACTGAAAGTTTAATGAAAAAAGCCGAAGAGGCTTTGTCACGCGAATTTGCCGAAGTCCGGACTGGACGGGCCCAGCCTTCGTTAGTTGAGGATATGCATATTGACTACTATGGCACCATGACTCCGGTCAAACAGGTGGCCAGTGTGGTGTCTCCGGATCCTTCGACTTTACTTATTCAGGCTTGGGATCCTTCAGCTCTTGCTGAGATAGAAAAAGCTATTTTGGGTTCAAAGCTGGGGATCACCCCCAACAATGACGGCAAAGTTATTCGTTTGTCCATCCCGCCTCTTTCTGAAGAAAGGCGCAAGGAAATGGCCAAGGTTGTGAAAGATATGGCCGAGAAGGGCAGGATCACTTTGCGAACAATCAGGCGCGAGGCCAACGAGCGTATTGTTAAACTGCATAAAGACAGTGCCGTTTCCGAGGATTTGAGCTTCAAGGCCCAGGAAGATATTCAGAAGTTGACGGATCGTTTTATTAAAGATGTTGACGTGATGCTTGAACGGAAAAATAAGGAATTGCTGACTCTTTGATTTTGTTTGTTCTTTTAAATATTAGACCCACTAGCTCATCTGGTAGAGCACAGCCCTTTTAAGGCTGGTGTGCCGCGTTCGAGTCGCGGGTGGGTCACTCTTTTTTTTCTGGCCGTTCAAGTATTGCTGCGGGCGAGTGGCGAAACTGGCAGACGCGCCAGACTTAGGATCTGGTGAGGCAACTCATGGAGGTTCAAGTCCTCTCTCGCCCATTATCAGTAACAAAGCTTATTCTTTCTTTATGTTGACATGATTGATGTTGATGCTAGAATAAATTTCTAATTTCATTATTCATTTAGTCTTTTATGCGGCGGTAATTCAGTTGGCTAGAATGCGACCTTGCCAAGGTCGATGTCGAGGGTTCGAGCCCCTTCCGCCGCTTTTATTTTAATTTAAAGGAGAAGTTCAGATATATGAAGATTCTTGATTTTCTTTGTGCTGATGCAGTCACTGCGGATCTGAAAGCTACTACTAAAAAAGAGTTGATTGAAGAGATGACTTCGATGATGGTAGAGGCAGGAGCTTTCGAAAAAAAGAACAAGAACAAGATCATTGATGTTTTTATGGCCAGAGAAGCCCTTGGTTCCACAGCTATTGGACAGGGGATTGCTATCCCTCATGGCAAGACCGATTGTGTTGATAAATTAATAGCTGGTCTGGGTATCAGCAAAAAGGGGATTGATTTTGATGCTTTAGATGGTGAGCCTGCTCATATTTTCTTTATCCTGGCTGCCCCCGTAGACTCTGCTGGTCCCCACTTGAAGGCTTTGGCCAGAGTTTCCCGTCTTTTGAAAGACAAGTATTTCCGTGATAGCTTGCGTGCTGTCAAAGACAGGAAGGACATTCTCGATCTTATTTCTCGTGAGGACGCCCGTTTAAATTAGTCATAGCATGCGTTTCATTGCCCTTGCCGTTTTTATCTTTTCTGGTCCGGGTTTGAAGAGCTAAATGTCCAAAAAATTTTTAAAGTGGTTTTATCCTGGGATGCAAGTCAAGCGTTGGCTTTTGGCGGCATTGCTTGGTGTTCTTGTTGTTTCTGCCGGTTCGTATTTTGTCGCCAGCCCCTATCGTTTCGTTAGCCTCTTTGGTTTCATTATTATTTCATGCGGTCTTGTTTTTATTGTTATCGGCATTGTCAAAATGGCGGTGTCCCTTGTTTCTCTTTTGATGCCTCAGAAAGACAAGGATCTTGTCGATATTTTGTATCAGAAGCGTTTTCTTGAGCGTGGCCCGAAGATTGTTGCTATCGGAGGAGGCCACGGGCTTTCCAATTTGTTGCTGGCATTGAAAGAATATTCTGCCAATATCACGGCGATTGTTACGGTCGCCGACAGCGGTGGTTCTTCGGGGCGTTTGCGAGAGCAGTTTAATATTGTCGCCCCTGGAGATATTCGTAATTGTCTGGTTGCCCTGGCGGATGCCCCGGCGTTGATGGGAGACCTTTTTCAGTATCGTTTTCCTGAACGCTCCGAGCTTAAAGGACATAATTTTGGTAATCTTTTTCTGACTGCGCTTTATGAGGTTGCCGGCAGAGATTTTCAGCGTGCTGTTGAACTGACCAGTCATGTCCTGGCGATAAGAGGTAAAGTTGTCCCTTCAACCGTGGACAATGTGCACCTGGTAGCTCGTTATTGTGACGGACGTATTACCGAAGGAGAGGCTTCAATTCCTCGTCCCGGCGTAAAAATAGACCAGCTATTTCTCAAGCCGCTGGATGTTGCACCCACTGCCGAGGCGTTAAAAGCTCTGGAAGAGGCCGATGTCATCATTTTGGGTCCAGGAAGTCTCTATACAAGTGTTATTCCGAATCTTGTTATCAAAGGGATATCGGAAGCTCTTGCCGCATCAAAGGCTTTCAAGATTTATATATGTAATGTCATGACGCAGCCCGGGGAGACCGAAGGGTTATCAGCGGCTGACCATGTTCGTGCGATTGTCAAGCACACTCGTCCGGACATCCTTGATGCGGTTTTGCTCAATTCAACAACGATTAGTGTTCCTGAGGCACTGGAGCGTTATAAGAATGAGAATTCATTCCCGGTTGCGGCTGATGTTGACGCGATTCGTTCTTTGGGGTATCTTGTTTTCTCTGAAGATGTGGTCGGGATTTTTGATTATGTGCGTCATGACGCGCATAAGCTGACACAGGCTTTGATCAAGGTTATTGAAAAACGACCGGTTATCCGTCGATAAGGTGTGTTTATGCCCATACTTGAGCAAAAAGTGATTGTTAAAAGTCGTCAAGGCCTGCATGCTCGTCCAGCGGCCATGTTTGTGCAGATTGCCAATCGTTACCAGTCGACGGTTACGGTTACAAAGGATAATGAAGACATTAATGGCAAGTCAATCATGGGTATATTAATGCTTGGGGCTGATAACGGTTGTGAGATTGTTTTGCGAGTTGAGGGGCCGGATGCTGATCAGGCGTTCATGGAACTGGAGGCTTTTCTTGGCAAAGAAGAATAAGTCAGAATGGGTTCTTAAAGGGATTGCGGCGGCTCCTGGTATAGCTCAGGGGCCTGCGTTTTTGTTGGATCATCAGGACTTTATTGTTCCCGAACGAACTATTCTTAACGAGGAGATTGTGGTCGAGATTGCCCGTTTCGATGAGGCGATCATGCATACCAAGTTGGAGATCCAGAACATCAAGGAAAAGATTTCCCGGGAAGTCGGTGGTACCGATGCCCAGATTTTTGATGCCCATTTGCTGGTTCTTGAAGACTGTATGCTTATTGATGAAGTCAAGAAAAGCATCCGCCAGGACAAGATTTGTGTTGAGTACGCTTTTTCGCGTATCCTCAAGCGCTATATCGAAATTTTCGAAAAGATTCAGGATAATTATATCAAGGAACGTTCTGCTGATGTTTCTGATATAGGTCGCCGCGTTCTCAAGCATCTTATGGGTGAATCGCATCTGCATGATCTGGATGTTCTGGCAGGGGATATTGTTGTTGTGGCCCATGATATTTCCCCCTCTGATGCGGTCAGCATGTACAACAAAAAAGTCCTGGCTTTTCTGACTGATATTGGTGGCCAGACGGCACATACCGCGATTATCGCCAAGTCATTAGGGGTTCCTGCTGTGCTTGGGCTCAAGGATGCAACTTTGCGCATCAGCAATCAGGATGAGGTGATCATCGACGGCCGCAAAGGTGTGGTTATCGTCAATCCCACCGAGGAAACGAAGCGTCTTTACCAGAGAGAAAAAGAAAAAATCTCCAAGCTCGAGGGGCTGTTCCATAATATTGTCAATTCTCCTGCCGAGACGACCGATTTGCATGAAGTCAAGTTGTTGGCCAATTTTGAGCTTTATGGCGAGTTGCCGGCTGTTCAGAAGTACGGCGCACAGGGGATTGGTCTTTATCGAACTGAATTTTTTTATATGAACCGGCTGGATTTGCCATCCGAAGAAGAACAGTACAATGCTTATCGCCAGATTGCTGTTGCTATGGCCCCGCATCCAGTGGTCATAAGGACTCTGGACTTGGGAGGAGACAAGTTTATTTCCAGCATCCAGTTACCTAAGGAAATGATGCCTTTTCTTGGTTCCCGGGCTATACGGTTGTGCCTTGAAGAACAGGAAATATTTCGTACCCAGCTTCGTGCCATCCTGAGGGCATCGGCACACGGCAATATTATGATGATGTATCCAATGATTGCGGGAGCCGGTGAACTGCGCGCGGCTAACGGGATTCTTAAGGGAGTCAAGCAGCGCCTGCGCGATAAGAATATCCCTTTTAACGAGGCCATGCCTGTAGGGGTTATGATTGAAGTTCCGGCGGCGGCGATGACTGCCGATGTTCTGGCACATGAAGTTGACTTCTTTTCTATTGGAACCAATGACTTGATTCAATATACTTTGGCAGTTGACCGCGCGAATGAAAAGATGGCTCATTTTTATGAACCTGCTCATCCGGCTGTCTTGCGTTTGATCAGGCGGACTGTCAGTGCCGCTCATGATGCCGGCATAAAGGTTAGTGTGTGCGGGGAAATGGCTTCTGATCCAACACTTGCCGCGATACTTCTGGGGTTGGGGGTTGATTCTTTTAGCATGTCGCCATCCAGCATTCCTCTTATTAAGCGTGCGGTGCGATCTTTGCGGTATGCGGATGTTCAGGATCATGCCCGGCAGGCTCTCAAGCTTTCAACCGGGTCTGAGGTTATGGATTATATGGTGGCAGAATTAAAGAAGGCAGTTCCTGATTTTTATATGTACGAGAACCAGAACCCATGAAACTACTTATCCTCGCTGGCGGTTATGGTACGCGTTTGTACCCTCTTGTGAAAGACATCCCCAAGGCACTTCTTGAAATCGGGGGGACTCCCCTTATAGGGCATACTCTTGATAAGTTTCGTGCGCTCAGCAATATAGACGAAGTTCTGGTGGTGACTAATGCCAAGTTTTGCGGGCTTCTTTCTTCCTGGGCAGCAAAAGAGAAAGCGATTCCTGTAAGAGTCATTAATGACGGTACAAAGACTCCGGAAGAACGCCTTGGGGCTATGGGGGATATTGCTTTTGTACTTAAAGAGATCGGGATGAATTCTGATCTGGTTGTGGTAGGCAGTGACAATTTGTTTGATGCGGATCTTGCGCCTTTCTTTGCCGCCGCTACTGCGCGCAAAACTTCGCCTACTGTCGGGCTTTATGACATCTCGGATGTGGGGATGGCTACGAAGTATGGCGTCGTTGGACTCAATGCGCAGGACAAGATTATTTCACTCGAGGAAAAGCCGGAGCATCCGCTTTCGACACTCATCTCGATGTGTCTTTATTATTTTCCGTCTTCAACACTGCCGCAGATAGCTGCATTTCTCCAGGCGACCGGGAAAACCGATACAACCGGAGGCTACATCCAGTGGCTGTACAAACAAATTGATGTTTACGGTTTTAAATTCGGGGGCAGATGGTATGATATCGGCAGCTTGGAGTCCTACGCGGAAGCTCAAAATAATTTTAAAAAGTAAATTCCATTAAATGTCGAACAGGAGGGGAAGATCGTGAAAGGGAATTATTTTATTACATCAGAATCAGTTGGTAATGGTCATCCGGACAAGGTTTGTGATCAGATTTCGGATGCTGTTCTTGACGCTGTTCTTAAAGATGATCCCAAAGGACGTGTCGCTTGTGAAACTTTTATCAGCGCCGGACTGGTTATTGTTGGTGGTGAGATTACGACTTCGACCTATGTGGATGTGCACAAGCTGGTTCGGGGAGTGTTAAAGAATATTGGTTATACAAACCAGGTCTATGGTTTTGATGCAGAAACATGCGCTATTCTAAACGCGATTAATCGTCAGTCTCCGGATATTTCCCAGGGGGTTGATGCAGGCGGCGCAGGTGATCAGGGCATTATGTATGGTTATGCGAGTAACGAAACCGCAGAATTGATGCCTTTACCCATTACTTTGGCTCATAAACTGGTCAAGAGAGTTGAAGAGGTTCGTAACAAGAAGATACTTGATTATCTTGGCCCCGATTGCAAGAGCCAGGTCACGGTTGAGTATTCTGATGGCAAGCCGGTCAGGATTGACTCTGTCGTTCTGGCCTGTCAGCATACAGAAAAGATTCTTGATAAAACCGGAAAAAAGATAACCGAGAAATCCCGTCAGGATATTATCAAACACGTAGCTATGCCGGTGGTGGGTAAATTGATTGATAAAAAGACCAAGTTTTATGTCAATCAGACCGGGAAATTTGTTGTTGGCGGACCTCAGTCTGACACCGGAGTAACTGGCCGCAAGATTATTGTTGATACTTATGGTGGAGTGGTGCCTCACGGTGGTGGTGCTTTTTCAGGCAAGGATCCAACCAAGGTTGATCGTTCCGCTGCTTATATGGCTCGTTATATTACAAAAAATATTGTGGCGGCGGGTATCGCTGACAAGTGTCTTATTCAGTTGAGCTATGTTATTGGGAAAGCCGAGCCATTGAGCATTTTTGTTGATACTTTTGGCACCGGAAAAATTGATGAGCAGCAGATCGTTGAACTTATCCGTTCAAACTTTGACCTGACTCCGGCTGGCATTATCAAGAAACTGG
>CAJARJ010000008.1 GCA_903944345.1 Candidatus Omnitrophota bacterium | reverse complement strand
GATTACAACACAGATTTCCCGCACCAGTCGTTAATGTTTGCTACGCCTGCGGAGTTTAACAAAAGATGGATTAACAAAGAGCTCGAGCTACACAAAAAAATTCTTGCTTAACTGGGGTCATTACATCCATCATAAAAGATGGAACGCCCTTTATGATCATAAATTATTGAATGATCTGCTTAACTCACGCCTTTTGAACTCAAAATAACCGCGATTCAACGATGCTCAAGAGTCGTGGCCAGTGCTCAGCCGTAGGTAAGCATAAGGCCTGATTTCTTCACTCAAGAACCCTCTTGGACGGAATCCAACATTGCTGCCAATTCAGTCTGATGAATAATCCTGACTTTGAATTCATTACAAATATTCTGTGCCGTAGCAGCGCCAACAAGATCTGAATCAGAGGTAACAAACGCCTCAACACCAGCAATAACCGCATCTATATATCCACCTTTATCTCGTATCCCTGCCCCTGTCTTTGCAAGAATTGTTAGCCGCTCCAGTTTCTTAGCATTACTCCGAGCTTCATCCCAAGTCCCTGCGCATTCCTTCCATGTACAAATTTGATCCTGCCACATTCCAACAGGATAATGTTCTACTACTTGAAGCGTCTTTGCAAATTCAACCGCTTCGAGAGGCAAAAGTAATTCTGACAAAGAATGTCTACTTACCACTAATCGCAAAGCCCCCGCTTTGTAAGCTGAGAGAATCCTCTTCATTGCTTCATAAAAAGAGCTCTCTGGCTTAAATGCATCAATTAAGCAATTCGTATCCAAACAATATGTTTTCATTTCACCCGCCACTTCGCCAATTTACTTTTCCGCTCCAGTTTCTTTTTCTTCTCCGGCTCCAGAAGGTAGTTGTTTTTTGTTGAGACCGGACGGCCCAGCTCACGCTCGGTCTCTTTCCTGGCATTCCCGGCAACCCGCCCCCCCCAACATGGAAAAAATCAATTCCAAATCGTTCATATGGTCTCGCAAGTTTTCTTTCTCAAGACCTTTAAACTCCTTGTATTCACTTGGCGTCATGCCGAATGTAGCTTTCGATATTTCTGCGGTCAAGATCGCATATTCCCGTTCTTCAGAAACGCCCCGCTTTTTCCACTCATCGGTCAATTCATCCCTAACCGCAATGCCGCGAACCCGTTTTTCGATCCAGTCCTCAGAATACCCCTTGGCCCGGTAAATATCCTTCATCCTCTTTTGAGCCAATTCAGGGTTGGCTATTTCCTGAACCCTGTCATATCCAACATCAGCTAACCACTGCTTGAAAGGCTCCGCTTTCTTTGATGGGATCGACTGAATAACTCGAAAGGCATTCTTGGTTGTAACGCAATCCGTCGCATATGCCTTTCCGTCAGCAGCCAAAACCTTCAGTTGTCCGATTTTTTCGGACAACTGAAATCCTTCATCAATAAGCCGCTTCTTCAAGTCGGCCCAATACTTGCGCGCCCGTCCGGTTTCAGTCAATGCTTCAACTATATCAACGACAGAAAACCACCACTCGTCATTAAACCAAATCCGTCTAATCTTCTTGTTTTGAAACACTACAAGCGATTTGTCTTTATCCATAAACAATCTGTATTTATTAAAAAGTTAATAAATTTATCTGTGAACTCGCTCCCAAAGAATTAATACCCTGTATATTACCCGGTTTCAAATTTTATTGCCCTGTTTCCTGACAAGTCCCTTCAAAATCCGCTCAACCTTTGTCCTTTTTCGCATCCATCCGACAGCCAAACGTGGTCAAAAATACTTTTTTCATAGCTAATTCAACTTGTTGATAAGATTAACCACCAACGCCGCGATGACATCCTTGTCCTTCGGCTGACTCTCCGCGATCAAAAGCGTGATGGCGACCAGGGCGTTGTCGGCTAGGCGCTTTGTACCATCAGGCCTATACAAGATCTTATTCCGGTCAAGAAACTACACGAACAACGTTGCGGCAATACGCTTGTTACCGTCAGCCCCGAACTTCTGCCGCATCTGGTCAAAGCCTTGCGTTCACTTACGTCAGCCAGCAGCTTCACCGCCTGCTGCAATGTCTTTAAGCTGGCCGTATGCTCCTTAAGCCGCCTGTCATTGATGGTATAGCCCAGGATCAGATGCTGCTTTAATACATTCGTAGCCCAGATGCGAAATTGTGTGCCACGTTTCGATTTTACCCGATAACCGATAGAGATGATAACGTCTAAATTATAAAAGACGGTATCGTACGTTTTACCGTCGCTGGCAGTTATCCGGAAATTCCGGATAACTGCTGATTTAAGGAGTTCTTTTTCTTTAAAAATATTGCCTTTGAAGATAAACGGGCATCATTTCACCCATAGCCTGGCCAAATTGCCAGCGACTCAGCCCTTATGAAATATCAAGGTTACGCACCAAATAACCTGCGAACTCTTTTTATACATCAAGCCAGCTCAAGCCGTTGGAACCGCTCGATCAGAAGCTTGTCGAACGCTTCGGCCAATTCCTTAGGCAGCAATGACTCCGCAAGCTTTGAACGGAACAGCTCTTTTTTCCCCGCGAACTTCTCGAATCTGATCTTTTCAGGGATGCCAAGATAGTTCGCCAGAAGGTCAATATCCTTCCTCTTGATCCGGCCCATTTTTCCCTGAATGATCAACGCAGATTCTTCGGCTTCCTCCGGGATCACAATCCTGGAACAGACCAGATCATACGCAGGTGCCAAACGCGCCAAGCCCTCTTCGTTGTAAATGACAGAGTAATTCTTCACATGCGCGTCGCCATTACCGATAAGGAAGTTGAAGACGACGCGTTCAAAGAATAACTGCACATCAAGCCCCGGGACCTCAGAGACGGTCTTTAACTTCTTTCCGATCTCTTCAACAGAGCCGTTGTATTTATCCTGCTTCTCCAGGATCTGGGCAAAGTCCTCCTGATGGACTTTCCGCCGTCCTTCCCGGTCAAAACGCTTGACCACATAGGCCAGGCTCTTGTCCTTTAAATGCACCAGGCAATGCGCGGGCACATCGATCCCGATATCCTCAGCGATCGTCATGCAAAGCTCTTCGTTCTCGGGCAAATTCGCGAATGCCTGCACCTGCGGCTTAAGGATATATTGGCCACCCTCACCAGTGACCTCCAAATGCGGATCACCTGCCCGGTCAACCAATTTCACGGAAAGTTTTGGCTGCACGCCGGAGATCGACATCTTTCCGACCATCTCCTGGGCCTTTAAAGACACCCCGGCCAGTGTCAGGTCAATGAAAGGCTCCCTGTCGATGCCGAATACTTTTCGCCATGATGTTCTCTCGTTCTTCATTTTGCACCGCTTTCCCGGACAGTAACCGCACCGATAGTGCTCTCGCCGGTCACCAATAGTATCCCGAATTCATCCGTACGATCGATCTTCTTCGTTGCGCACACGATGTCCCTATACCATCCTTCAGAATTTAACCCCGCAAAGAATGGAAAGAGTATTGCTGATTCAAAAGGCTCCTCCCGCAAAGGCAAAGAAAGAGAAACCGCCTTTCCGCTCTTGAGATACGCGGGGTCATAAGTGAACCTGTACCCCGCTTCCATTTCCTCAAGAACCCCGACAAGGCGGTCGTGATAAAGAACATCCGCTTTTCTTTTATTGTTCTCTGCCATTACGCACGACCTCAAGATGATGTCCCAGAAACTCAAGGACCTGATTAACCTTGTCTAGACGCACTGTATGCTTACCCTGCTCGAGTTCTCTCACGAAACGAAGACCGACACCGGCTCGCTTCGCGAACTCGATCTGGTCGAGACCCGATTTCTTTCGAAGTTCCTGAATTGTTTTTCCAATGCTTTTCATGGTTAAAATATACACCCTAAAGGGTATAAATGAAAGATTTATTATAAAAAATATGGAGAATCAAAGCCAAACATATCGTATAAATACCCTATCGGGTATACAAATCAAACATCAATCACGATCGGCTCATTCACCAACTGATAGTCCTCGTCAAGGACCGAACATTATCACCCGTAAATAATTCCAAACTCTTCAATATCATCGTGCGTTGATGCCTTTCGGTCGGGGCGATGATCAATGTTCTTGAATGGGTTGTAAAATAAATTTTCAGCAATTATTCGCCGGATTTCCGGGAACGGTTGAGGCCAAAGAAATCCACGATCTTTTCCTGCATGGGCGTTCCTGATCTCTCCATGGCATCTCGGATATTTTTAGGACGATGGTCAGCGTTAGGAACCACGATCAGGTTAAAGCTTGCTCCAGAGCGTTCAAAAATGCTTTCAGTTTCACTTTCAGACTTAAAAAAAGCCTTGGAAATTCCTTTTGTCCCCTTGCCGCCGGTGATCGGCACATTCTGGTCGTCAGCGCCGTGTATGGCCATGATTCGCCGGCCTTTGGCTGCAGGGCAAGTCTCAGTATTGATCATAAGAGGGCCGGAAATCGGCACGGCTGCGGTATAAACCCCGGCTTGGCACATCATCCTTCCGGTCATCATCGCGCCGTTCGAATGACCCACGCCGAATATTTTATTTTGATCGACCCCGTATTTTTCAGAAAGATGAGCAATAGCCGATGTTAAATACCCCACATCATCAACGTTCTGCGCGGCCGATCTGCCGCAACATTCCCCGGCATTCCACGTTTGCATATCCTTACGTATGCCGGTGTGCGGAGCACCGTTCATATAGGCGATGATAAAACCATATTTGTCCGCCATACCGTCCATTTGTAACCCTTGACGGACGTTCTGCGAATTTCCTAATCCGCCATGTAATATGACAACCAAAGCTCTCTGTCCTTTGGCGGGAAGATTATCCGGGATATAGACGTCGATGTTGCGCTTGTTGAAATTCTCTGTGATGATCTTTTTGGTTCCTCCGCCTGAGACGGCGCTGTCGGCCGGAACATTAGATTGCCGGGCATTCGCAAGATCAATATTTACTGATCCAACAGCAACAAGGCAAAGAAAATACAGGACAATTTTGCAGAAACAATTACTGTGCATGCACCTTCTCCCTGAATTATCAACGCTGGAAAGTGATTTCTTCCCATCCCTTTAATGAGTCAATACGAATAATCTGATCAGGATCGTTGGCTATTCCGATAAAACGCCCGTTTAAATCAACCAGTTGATCACCCCGAATAATCCTTTCAGCACGCTGACCGGTGCCGCGCCAGCCTTTTAGTGTGTGTTTCAATCCGACGTTTTCATATGGCTCAATGTTATCTCTGTTCACAGCGAAATAATGCGCGGAAAGTCCCCTGAACAAATTTGTGATATTGACATCGCCATTATTCCGCAAGGCGAGCAAGACAGGCATGAATTCGTCGATCTTTGCATCAGCCTGGTATGTTGCATAAATCTTGCCGGCATAACCTGGCAGAGCAACCGCAATCAGATCCTCTTTTTTATTAATAAAGCCGTGCAGGATCTTCTTACCGTTATAGGTTATTTCCAATTTACTCGGTGCCGTATCGTATCTCCGGCTAAAGCCAATATGCGCACAAGGCATTAAAACAAAGGCTTGCTCGTTGATCAGTATCGGCAAAAGGGCCAACTCCCGCCTGAGCACCTTTGTGGTGCCTGAAACTTCGTCTTCATAGGAAACATTCAACTGCTGGATATTGGGTTGAACATTGCTACGAAAAGCGGCGGCACTGTCCTGATTCATATCATTGATGGCCGCAGTCAGTTTACTGGCCTTCTGCAGAGCCTGGTCTTTCTCCGCTTCCGCTTTCTTGCGGGCCTCATGGGCCTCATGGGCCTTGCGTTCGGCTTCACCCTTTTCCTTGAGGGCTGCTTCTTTTAACTTGATCGCGTGTTTCTCAAGGGCCTTGGCTTCCTCTGCCGCTTTGGCGGCTTCAGCCGCCTCTTTCTGCCTTTGCTCGGCCAGTTGCTGTGCCTTTTGTGCCTCGCTCTGAAACTTTTCTGCCAATACGCGATTAGCTTCCAGTACCCCCTTTTGCCCCTCCAGCTCCTGTTTGTAAGAAGCTTCTCTCTGCTGCCATGCGGCGTCTTTCTCTCTGATCTTCTGATCCAGTTGCGTAAGGCGCTCTTCGCTTTCTTTCAAAGTCATGTTTTTCAACAGAAGGTCTTGATCAATCTGCGCCAGCCTTTCCCCGGCAATCGCCTGCTCCCTGGCAAGCCTGGCAGCCAGGTCAACTTTTTCTTCCCGGGCAATATCGAGTTGTTTTTGAAGCTCGCTCTCCGCTCTTTTTTTGTCGTCCTGCAGGGTCTCATGCATGGATTGCAGCTTGTAGAAATCTTCAACAGTCAATACTGACGTGGACTGAACACCGGCCAGCGACGTCAGATACAGGATCAGAAATATATCGGTCATGCCTATCAGGAACATTCGCATGGACTACTCCTCGTTCAGATCGCCGGAAGATGGCAAGGATACCAGAATCGTAAAACGGCCAAATAAATAGAGCAGGATACCGGAGATCGAGGTAAGGTAAGCCAGCGGCGCGGCCAGCGTACCACTAATGAACTGCGTCATGCAGACACCCAGCAAAGACCCCAACAGCCCAAGGAACAAAGGCGTTTCCGCAAGGAATTCGATCTGTCGAACCTCACGACGAGTCAATGCCCCGGCCCTGACTTTATGTGATGCCGCAACCAGAGGAAGTATCTGGATGATCAAAAACCCGAGAATGAGCCCCATGATCCAACGCGGGATCGCCAATTTCGTTGTCTGGACGGCAAGCGGAGTGCCGGTCTGCAGATGGGCCATCTTTTGTTCTAAAGTGATCTGCGGCGCGGACGTGCCCACAGCAGGATTGTATCGAGAGAGGAAAAAAACAGATCCGACAACAGCAATAGACAGAATAAAGACCATGAGATGAAACACGGGAAGTTCTTTCTTGTTCGCCATAAGTGACCCTTCTTTAAAATTCATTAGAACTATTTCAGTTAACGTATCTGATTTATGTTTACCATTCTATCATGTAGACTCCCGAGCGCTTTTAAAATCTGCAAAGCCGCAGTAATTTATTCATATCTATCTAACAAAAGAATGGTTATGGGAATAATTTCTTCGCGGCCAGTTGAACGTATTGTTCAAATTTGCAGCATGTGCCGTAAGCACAATGTGCAGTCTGAATGAAGATAAACATTCTATTTCTTGTTGTTTATAAGAATATAGCGCGTAAATCTGTTTTGCAAAGCTTCGAACTCGACCCTCCCGCTGATAGTATCGCCAACATCGAATCTATCACCCGCATTGACATCCGCTTGATATACAACGATTGTATTTTCATCATTTAACCTGAATTGAGAACGGTAGGATAAAGGATCCCCAAGGCCTTCGGGGACACAAGCGATGGACTTGATGTTTACAGACAAGAAATACATCGCAGGAGTGCTCGGAACAAAAGCACCTACCGGACAGTCGTCTTCAGTGACGCAGGGATCAACATAAGCTTCTGTAAGATTGACGTTGTTGATAGTCCCTTCAATTTCACACTTGCCAAGCGGATCAAATGCAACTCTTGAAGCGTTTGCAGGGCAACTGAACAATACGAGTAGAATAAACAATAAAGATTTCATCATTCTCCTGAACCCCTTCCACAGCCCTAAAAAGATCGCCTGTTGCGAACAAAATAAGGATATACAACAGCTCGCTCAATACCTACATCTATCAGCTTATCACCCGCAATAATCTCATGATATTTAACCTGTCCAATAGTTCTGAAGTGATCGGAATTCTCCTGATCAAGCGGAACCAGAACAATAAAATCCTCCAAAGGCTTCATCGGGGGATAACCCTGCAGTTTCTCATCCAGCGGTATAAATCCGGAATCACGCATATAATTTCGTAAACGTTTATCCAGATCCGAATCCTGTGCGTATACTCCCTGCACACGAACCCTTGCCAGTCGCCCAAGGAAAGCATTTGTCATCATTCCGCAATATAAGGGCTTGTCTGAAATATTCTCACCCGGAATAAAACTGAAAATGTTCACACTGTCCAGCGGATTAAGAAACAATGCACCGTCAGAAAGCCCTAAATCAAAGAAATTTGCTTTTCCATTCAGAATTATTTTCAATTGCAGCCGGGATCCGCTCATGTAATCGGCTAATTCAATGTTTTCTATAGCTTCAGTAATCTCGTCGGTACATGTGCTATCCGCAGAGCCGGGGCCGCGCAGAATCTGATATCCGTGTATTTCAATTTCGAGAATATCAACGTGGCCGCCCTTGGTGAAGATATTAGGCTGCGCCGCCCTGAGATTCCTGGATGTTCTCAGGTTACTCACCTGATCACAGCCGGAACCAGCAGGTACAGTTAGAACCAGCCTTGGTAAAATATTATGGGTTTGTGACTCCCCCAGATACAGACCTGCTTTTGCAGGCATGATACTTTGACAATGTCGCATGGCTTGACAGTCAACTGAAAAGTCATAAGCCCTGGCGGTTGAAACATCCGGGATGAAACACAAAACGCTTATAACCAGAAGAGGTCGAAAAATATTTATCATTTTGTTCACCCTAAACCCCCGCGATAACCGCTAGAAGTGCCTTTCTGTCCTCTTCCTCTTCTTCGATAAGGTACTCCAGGTGCATCCGTTTCCATAATTCAGGAAAAGTATTCCTGAAATGACTGTAGAAACGTTTCATTTTATTCCGGCACGAGACAGCATAGTTTAAAATTTCACTTTTGGAAGAAGCCGCAGAGAATTTACGGGCATAAAGATCATTTTTGCAAATAAACATTTGTGCCCACTCGACCATACGCGGCGATAAAGACTGCGGCAGCCAGGTATTAAGCGTATCCTGGAGGCGGGTCACCTTTCG
>CAJARJ010000007.1 GCA_903944345.1 Candidatus Omnitrophota bacterium | reverse complement strand
GACATGGGCGCCCTTAAAAAATGAGGGCGTTTCTTATTTTTAAAGACAATGACGTCTTTTGGACTGCTTCGAAGTCCGAAAGGCGTTTTTTATTTTTTGGAAGAGAAAGGAAGGAGGCAGGCCGATCAATACCGGTTTGTTTGGTCTTGCCTTGGGGCTTGAATGCCTTGGGTTGTTGTTTTTACGGTCAGTCTCAGGAGATATTTGTGCGTCGTCGTCTGGTTATTTTTGATTCCACATTGAGAGAAGGAGCCCAGCTCCCGGAAAGCCTTCTGCTTATTGAGGAGCGGGTAGCGATTGCCGCTATGCTGGAAAGGCTTAATGTTGATGTGATCGAGGCAGGTTTTGCCGGAGCATCGCGGGAAGGGTTTCTTTCTGTCCAGGCTGTCAGCCGGGTTGTAAAAAAAGCGGTTGTTTGCTCGTTGTGTCGGCCG
The DNA here is from genome assembly GCA_903944345.1 of Candidatus Omnitrophota bacterium. Classification (GTDB taxonomy): domain Bacteria; phylum Omnitrophota; class Gorgyraeia; order Zapsychrales; family Fredricksoniimonadaceae; genus CAJARJ01. The sequence continues at coordinate 25,780 of CAJARJ010000007.1, read as the reverse complement.
CTCAAAGATGATGTTGATACTGCGGTTGAGGCATTAAGCCAGGCCCGCAGGGGACGGATACATATTTTTCTGGCGGCGGCTGATCCGGTTTTGCGTAATCGCCCGAACATGTCGCGTTCGCAAGTTCTGCAGCAGGCCGTTGTCGCAGTAGAATATGCCCGCAGCAAGTGTGCGGATATTCAGATTACAATCAAGGACGCCGGACAGACAGAGCAGGGATTCTTAATAAAACTGCTTTCAGCAGTCATTCAGGCCGGAGCGTCTACGGTCATTCTTTCAGATCCTTCCGGACATTGCTTGCCGGAGGAGATGGGGGCGTTGGTCAGGGATGTGCGTGAAAGGGTTCGGGAACTGGATCGTGTTGTTTTGGGGGTGCATGTGCGTGACGATCTGGGTCTGGCTTTGGCCTCAACTATTGCCGCGATTGATGCCGGGGTTCAGCAGGTGGAATGCACCATTAATGGAGTCGGAGATGGTTTCGGAATTTGTGCACTGGAAGGGTTGGTGAATGCGCTAAAAGTGCGTCAGGATTATTTCGCTTTTGTCCGGACTGACATTAACGAAGAGTTCTTCCTCGAAGCAAACAGATTGGTAGCCAGAGCTTTAGGCACCAGGGTTCCCCGACTCTACGCTGCGGCTGTACGCTAAAGTTGTAGAATATATTTTTTGTTCTTATCCCGAGTAAATTTTTCTTTATTTCGCCCGCATATTGTTCAAGCAGCTATCCTTGGAATTATATTGTATACAGTTTTGGTTTTGTCTGTTCTGGACTGCCTGTATTCCGCATCCCCGGTTGGTGCGGATAGTCCGTAGTTGTTGATATTCGGATCTGAAAATATTTGGGGAATCAGGAGGGAGCAGGAGTATAATTAGAAAGTTGTTTCGGCTTCCCTGAATGTGTGGCCATGTGGACACGGACAGAGGGAGCGATGTCCAGAGAACGGGGTGCGGGATGAATGAAGAGAAGCGTACGGAAATTGCCATCACAGGAGTAGACCGTGAGGCTATTGGGATGACGTCGGGAAAGGATTGTCTGTGGATTGTGCCCTTCAAGCTTTCTTCTGTTCCGGATGCGGACTGGTCGAGAAGATTTTATGAGGTTATCGACAAGGACAAAAGTGCGGTAAAAAGAAAGCAACAGCTTACAGAGGGTGTTATTCGTGTTGAAGTCGGTGAGTCTGATGATTTGCAGGTGGTTCTTGATGCACTCAAGAAGAATGTGGCAGCCACCGAGGTGCTTTGCGAGGGAGACTTTCAGAAAAGAATGGGTTTTCGTCGGGAGCTTGCGGCTTTGCAGCAAAAGCAGGGCGATGTGACAAGGAAGCTCAGGAACGGCGCCGACAATTTGCGTTTTTGATAAGTTACGGGTTCCAGGCTGGTTTGGGGAGTGTCGAATGTCAGAACATAATGCAGTGTCTCCCCGTTCTTTGATTTCTCTGGACGGGCTGGTTGTGGCGCGTGACGGCCGACTGGTACTGGACGCTTTCTCTTGGGCTACTCGTCGTGGCGAGCATTGGTTTATCCTGGGGGCTAACGGTTGCGGCAAGACGACCTTGCTGGAAATTATCGCCGGGTATCTTTGGCCCCGGGAAGGACGGGTGCATGTCCTTGGGCACCGTTATGGCCGGGTGAATCTTGCAGATTTGCGCCGCCGCATCGGATATGTGTCACCATGGATTTTTAATAGTATGGACCGTGGTATGCCTTTGTGTCGGGTAGTGGCTTCGGGCATTGATGCTTCGGTGGGCTTCTGGGGCGAGATGATTCCGGTTCTTTGTCGCCAGGTCAGGAATATTCTCAAGACGTTGGGGATCGCGGAGTTTTATGACCAGCCTTTCGGCTGTTGTTCTTCGGGGCAGCAACTGCGGGCTATTCTGGGACGTGCACTTATAAATCGCCCATCCGTGTTATTGCTCGACGAGCCGTTTGCCCAGCTGGATATTTCTGCGCGGCTGTCGATGTACAGTCTGTTTTCCTGTTTGGTGAACCGTCCGCGTGCACCGCAGATTATTATGGTGACGCATCATCTGGAAGATATCCGACCTTTCTTTACACACGGAATGATCATGCGAGCCGGGAAAATTCTGCATCAGGGGAGGCGTTCCGCGATTCTGTCCCCGGCCACGTTGAAAAAGGCTTTCGGATAACCCCCCGGAGGGTTCATGTCCAGGCATAAACTGCTCATCCTCCTTTCGATTGTCTTGTGTGTTTGTTGCTTTCTTCTTCCGGCGCAGGCTCGAAATGATGTCGTTTTGGTTATTGGCCAGGACAATCAGTCTATCGTGGATTACGTGGAGGCCACGCATGGTCGGACTTCTCCTGATGGCATCATGGCTTATACCGCGATTAACGATTTAAGCGGGTTGTCAGAAGCGGCAGATCATGGCGCCGGGGTCAATCATGTTGATGATCTCCTTGGCAAGTACCCCGATCTCCGGGTTGTGCAGCTTGGTCTGTACATGCGTTATATGCTCGAAGCGGTTGTTCAGGGGCATCTGGACGACAATATTGACCGGCTGGGGGAATGGATCAGGCACTCAGGCCGTCAGGTCTATCTTCGGATTGGTTATGAGTTTGATAATCCCGAGAATGAGTATGTGCCGGAGCAGTATATACCGGCCTATCGTTATATCGTGGCTCGCCTGAGAAAGAACGGGGTGCGGAATGTTTGTTTTGTGTGGCACACGATTGCTTGGCAGGACAAGGCTTGGCCGGCATATGATCCTCTGAGATGGTATCCGGGCAGCCAGTATGTTGATTGGGTGGGGATATCTTTCTTTGATTCGAAGCAGGATGCCGAGCGAAACAAGGCCGCCCGGCTTGCCCGCCAATTCGGCAAACCGCTGATGATTGCGGAAAGCTCCCCGTTCTTTCAGCATACTGACGAGGAGAAACTGAAATGGCTGGCCAGTCTGTTTGGTTATATCGACAAGAACCATGTCCGGTATTTAAGTTACATTAATGTTGACTGGGATGCGTTGGAGATGTTTCAGTCCAGAGCCTGGGGGGATGCCCGACTGGAAAATAGTCCTGTTGTAATGCAGGAGTGGCTGAATAACCTCGAGCGTTTCCGTCAGGGGATTTGATTTCGGTTTTCTTGATTATTTGCAGCGCTTCAGTCATAATCTCGCTGGCAATGCAGAGTTAAACGGGGATTTACGGTTTTCCTAAAGGAAGCGTTATGGGGAAAAAAGTTTTGCTGGTTTTGGCAGACGGCTTTGAAGAAATCGAAGCATTGACACCAGTTGATATGTTGCGCCGTGCGCAAGTGGATGTTGTGATTGCGGGTCTTTCTGGCATGGAACAGACCAGTGCTCGCGGGGTGCGGGTAGGGTGTGATGCCCTTTTCTCAGATGTTCGCTCTTCGGCGGCGTCCTTTGACGCGTTGATTCTTCCTGGCGGCGGCAAGGGGGCAGATCATCTGGCAGCCTCGGAGAGTGTCCGGGCGTTTTTGCTTGAAATGCACGCTTCGGGCAAGCTTGTTGCCGCTATCTGTGCAGCTCCGGCGGTTGTTTTGGCAAGAGCCGGTGTTCTCGACGGCCGAACTGCTACTTGTTATCCGGGAATGGAAACAGGGTTCGGAATAAAGACCACGTTCAGCGATCAGCCGGTAGTAGTTGATGGCAATATTGTGACTAGCCGCGGGGCCGGGACAGCACTGGCGTTCTCGTTAACACTTGTTGAGCTTTTATGCGGCACAGTTGAGCGGGATAAAATCATCAAAGCTATCGTTGCGTAGCCATAATTTTTGTAAAATGGGCCTTTTATTGTCATGCCCAGGACATAGTAGGGCATCCAGACTTGCAGTGAGCGACGCGTCTTAGAAGCCAACGGGTAAAGATTTTGTTGTTAGACATATGTGTCTCCTTTTTCTTCTTGGTCGCGTGCAGACCAGTAACCTGACAATTAAATTGGGCCGAAAGTGATCCGGTCAATGAGTAACAAGGAGAAATTCGCATGAAAAAGAACATATTTGTTTGGGGTTTGCTTGCTGTTTTATGTTCATCCTGTGCTATGGTGCCTCTGACCGGTAGAACTCAGCTCGGTTTTATTCCGGCGGAAACTATGCTGTCGATGAGTTATCAGCAGCACGAAGATTTTTTAAAGTCCAACAAGACCAGCGCTGATGGAATTCAGTCGCGGAGAGTTCAGACAGTGGGGACGCGTATACAAAACGCGGTTGAGCAGTATATGTCCGATAATGGCCTGGCGCATCGTCTCAAGAATTATCAGTGGGAGTTTACATTGATAGAGGATGAAGCGGTTAATGCCTGGTGTATGCCCGGGGGTAAGGTGGTTGTATATACCGGGATCCTCCCTGTTGCGGGAGACGATAACGGATTGGCTGTTGTGATTGCACACGAGATCGCCCATGCAATTGCCGAGCATGGCAATGAGCGTATGAGTCAGGCTATGCTCGCCCAATTGGGTGGTACGGCATTATCAGTGGCTATGCAGAACAAGCCGGCGCAAACCAAGCAGCTGTGGATGACGGTCTTTAACGCGGGCGCTCAGTATGGCGTTTTATTGCCGTACAGCCGCCTGCAGGAGAATGAGGCCGATCATTTGGGCCTGATTTTTATGGCAATGGCCGGCTACGATCCCCGTGCAGCTGTAACCTTCTGGGAAACGATGGCTACATCCAAGGCGGGGGGCTTTAATCCGGAGTTTCTGAGTACGCATCCCTCGGATGAATCCCGAATAAGAAATATTAGGGTAAAGATCAACGATGCGCTGAGGTACTACACTCCTCGTCGTGAATGATGCGGCAGATGCACCGGAGGAAGTTGCAAGTCATTTAGCAGCCGCAGTTTATCGCCTGCCTTGAAAAAGCGTTATCATGTGCTATCTTTCATCGGAGGCAGTAAGGGCAAACTACTTGAGAAAGTAGGGCGCAAAGCCGTGAGCCTTAACCCCTGGAGCATTCCGGGGCAGGTGGTCTGGTTGCCGTCGTGAGGACGTAAAGCTCGGTGGATACAACAGATTGACAGTTACGAGCTTCGGATCCCGGCTTTTTGGGGGGCATGTGATGCGTCAGTGAGCGCGTGCCAGCTCCCCAACTCAGACCCCTTCGTTTTTCAGAAGGGTTGGGTGGATTATGAAGCGCATACTTGTTCTGGCGGTGTTGTGGTTTGGCTTTCTGCTTCTCCCGGACTGTTTGATTGCTGAAGAAGTCGCGATGCGCCCGCAGGAACATATCGCAGGTGTTTTGTTCTATCCGCAGAATTTGCCTTTGTTGACAGTCGCTCCCCAATATAATCCGGCTCTCCTCTCTTCCCAGCAGTCTGTTCCGGCAGATACACGTCTTCTGGAATGGATTCGGCATAATGTAAGCCCGCGAACAGGGCTATTTCTGAGTTTTGAGGTTCCGCAAGAGGATAAATCGTCTGTTTACGCCGGAATGGGGCAGGCTGATTCTGTTTCTGGCATCATTGAGCGCGTGATTGTTGAGAACGGACTTGTTATTTATGACGGCGCCGTTGCCCAGATAGCGTTATTATTGTCCGGACGGGACGAGGATTTGTTATTGGCCAGCCGGCCTTTGGAGATATATTGGGAGGGGCGTGTTGGCAGGCTAAGCAATATCCGGGCCGGTTATGAACGCGATAATTTTGTTTATGCTCCCGCAGATCCCGGGGCGGTGGTTTCTGATCTTGAGCGTAAAGGCGAGCGCGGCTTCATTTTCCGGATTATTAATGCGCATGGCGAGTATCTTTCGGCTGACCCGCTTGACGGAAAGACCGAGTTTGCCGGATTCCCGACCTGGCCGGCGATTCACTGGGAAGACTGGAAGCCTGTGGCCGGGGAGAACGCCTGGGTTGTTATGGCGGCCATGCAGCTCTTCCATCGCAAGCATTACGATCCGCAGGCACATTCTTATGTTTTTCCTGCTGAACCGTCAATAGAGTTGCAGTTGGCTGAGGAGCTGGCGCGTGCGGCACTTTTGTTGCAGGATTCTAATGGAGGTATCCGGATGGCCCCGCAGGGAACCTATAGCGAACATGATCCGCAATCGCAGAGCAGCGCAAGATCCTGGTGGTATGATCAGATTTCGGTTGAAAATAATTTCTCCTGGTATGGGGCATTGAGAATGTTGTTTGTTGTGACAGGAAAGCCGGTTTATGGTGAAGCCCTGGTGCGGATGGAAAAGTTTTTTCAGCTGGTCTTTGATCGTGACGGCCAGTATTTTTATCAGGGGATGGTATCTATAGACGGAGAATGGCGTCCTAACCGGAAAGATTTTGCGGTTGATGTTCAGACCTGGGGCATTCTTGCCCTGGGGCCAGAGAAGATAGACGAGTGGTTTGGAGATGGGGCAGCTCTCAGGGCCTGGCAAGCGGCCAGGGAATTCTCTGGATCGCGTGATAGTAATGGTGCTCTATTGGGAGTTGGGTTTACTAAAGAGACAGGTCGCGTTTCGGTTGAATGGACAGCCGGAGCTATTATGGCGGTACGTGCTTTGGCGGAATATTACCAGGCCAAGGATTCCCGGTTGGAGCAAGAGCTCCGGCGAGAGGCCGATGAAATGCGCAAAGCGATGGAGACGCTGCGTCGTGATTTCGATAATGGGAGGGCAGCTTATGCCTACTCTTCCCGGCGTGACTGGATTCCCTTCGGCTGGAATTCGCATGACCCCAGGGTGATGAGTCTGGCGGCTACCGGATGGATAATATTCGTGGATGCCGGACAGAATCCTTTTAATTTATACAAGAAAACCACCCCCTGACTCTGGTCAAGGGATGGTTTTATGCCCGACGAAAGAATGTCGGATTGCTTTTGGCGGAACGGGGCTCTAGGCCTTGTCTTTCTGATCACTTAATACAAGCCAGAGCGCATGCAATACGCCGGGGAAAAATGCGAGGAAGGTTAAAAGAATATTGATCCAGAAGTGCTTGGTGACGCCTATCTGCATAAAAGCAGCGATCGGCGGGGCAATAAGCGCAAGTAGGATCTTTACTATCTTCATAAGACCTCCTTTATTAATGTTCTTTCTGTAGTGGTGTTAAAAATGATGATAACATAAAAGCTGCTGGTCTTTATGGCAAGAATTTATTTTCTTAGCCACTTGAAGGGGGGGGACGAAAGGGGTGTTATGCTTAACATTGATTTGAGGGCGAGTGATTTTGGACGGGTCACATTTCTCCGGGGTGTCTTACCGGCAGAAGGGCTTGTTTATCAGGGCCATTTGACCGGCAAGATTCAGCAGTACCAGGTTGTGGTCGATCCGCCGCTTGTTTTTTGGGCCGTGCATCTGATAAGGCGTGAAGAGGAGGATTCTTGGTCTGCGGCCCGGGATGTCATTGATACGGCTGTCAAGACAGCGGCTACGGTGGTTCGCGGGACATATTCATTCGAGCTACTTTCTTTTGATCCGGAGAATGAGCTTAAAACATTTAATGTTCAGGAACTTTCCCAGGTGATGATCAATACCGCGCGGGCTCTAAAGCCAGGAGAAACGATGGTGGTCAGATATTCGTCGGTTTATGGTTTTATGCAGAAACTTCTGGATGAGCCCTGGGGTAAGATTACGCTTAAAACATCGGTTGTTTTGCTCGACAGTAAGCCCAGGGCTTTTATAGATCTTTTATCATCGGTGCTTAAGGCGGCAGACTCTCAAGCTCTTCCCGGTGTATTGCTTTTTAATGATACTAGCCAAAGCCCGGTTTTCCGTCCCCAGGAAGACGAAGAACAGGAAGCCTTGTTAAATAGGCTTGCTCAAAAGCGGGCCAAGAATGTCCAATCTGAGCAAAGGGACATTTTAGTTCGTGATAAGAATGGGTTGAGGCGGGTCTGGTAGTCAGAGTGGACAATATGATGTTGGTTCCGTGTTTTGGTTGATTTTGGGCAATGGCGATTCTCAAAGGCCTAAGCCCGCGAAGAATGCGAGCCCAATCTCTTGCCGTTTGGAAAATATAATTATATGCAGTGTAAGATATTACGATTATAATTTTTACAGAGTGGACATTGTTCCCATATTGCAAAAAAGTTGACAAAAGAGCAATAAGTTGACGAATGACAAGAGTAGATCGATTTTAGAAAACTTTTTCCTTTTATTCAATTCTTGATTTATTTCTGGCCCGAAATTCCAGGGGCAGCGGAATCTTTTTCTTTTTTGGCTGTGTCTTTCCGGGAATACTTGACTTAGAATTATTCACAGGATGTTAACAAATGTTAATTAACAGCACTTTTAGCAAAGTTTTATCTTTATTTTTTAAAAAATAATGTTAAGATATTTATAAATTAAATCTTAGTTAATATAATAATGCCGTTTTACAACCTTAAAGCCATATTATTTTCTCAAAATTTCACCATACAGAGAGTGTTTTTTCTGTTTGGTGTTTTTCTTTCCGCCGCTGCATTGGCTGGTTCTGTCTGGGCAGAAGCACCCCAAATTACTATAGTTGAGGGCGAGGGCACCTTCTCCCAAACGCAGAGTCCTGCAACATCATCGACAGATCTTTTGGTATCAGGTCATCTGGTGGGTGAAACAAGCCAGGCTGACATTTTACCGGGAGAGTCGTGGAATGTCCGTTTCGCCAATCCCAACGATAGCCTTTTATTGAGAGTTCTTGACCAATCAGGAACCCGTATCTGGGGAGAACTCAATATATTTAATGGCAGATTCGTACTCATGAATGTCCACGGTATTGATATCGCTTCCACAGGAAGAATTAATGTCAATAACGGGATGTTTATGGCTTCTGCCATGGATATTAATGACAGGGATTTTGTGAATGGCAAATACGATTTTGGCGGCACTGCCGGCAAGGCCGGGCGTGCAGTAACAAATCGTGGACTTATAAAAACTACAGGTTCTTCTTCGGTTGTACTTCTGGGGCAGGGTATCGAAAATAGCGGAACTATTGAGGCTACTCTCGGGAGGGTCGCATTGGCTTCCGGGGATGCGGTAAGCCTGGCACTCGATGAGAATGGGCTTATATCAATTGATGTGACCGAGCCGGTCAGCGAAGCGGTGTCTGATCTTGAGGGGAATTTGCTTAACACCCAGGTTTCCAGTACCGGGACAATCGCTGTCGATGGTGGCGTTGTTTTGATTGATGCCAAGGCGCTGAATGGCATTTTTGACCGCAGTGTCAATCTGGAGGGCGTTATCCGGGCGAACAAGGCAGTCGAGGGGCCGGATGGAACAATCCGCATTGTGGCCTCAGATGAGGTAATTGCTACCGGATGGCTTGAGGCTCGTTATGGCAAGATTTCTTTGTACAGCGATGGGCTTATCAGCCTTACAGGAACGCTGATTGTCGAGCGTTTTCTGGAAGAGGCTTTTGCATTTCGTCTGGGAGGCACAGTCGAGGTCGGGTTAGCCAGTATGATCAACCTTGATGGGGCGGCCACTCTGTTGACCGGAGATTATTCAGGCACGCTTGAGGATGCCGGAGACATAATAGTTGATGTCGGAGCACAGATTAATCTGACCGGGGCAACAGTATTCTGGGCGGATTCCGACCCGGTTACGCATGCTCATGATGGTAATGGTGTTTTCACCATGAGCAGCAGTTCCTGGATCTCCGGGGGAGGTAATAGCCTGACGCTGTATTCGGCCGGGCGTGATTCTACCGGAGTAAGCGTCCCGTCAGTTTTGTCCTGGATCAGCGGAGTGAGCGCATTGGAGCTAAACGCTTCTGCCTCCGGAACTGCCCCAGTTTATACTCTGATAGAGGATATAAGTAGTGCGGGCACTTTCAATGTTTATCCGGATGTGATATTTGATGCCGCAGGACACCAGGTCACGGTAGAAGAGCTGGCAACTGTTTTTGGAGGAGAGTACCGGGCGGGAACCGGTTTGCAGGTGTTTAATGGCGGGCTGACTGTTGCTGGAGGAGTATTTGACGCTTCTGCCGGTTCCGGCCAGATGGAAATTAACGGAGATCTTTTATTGGCTTCCGGAGCAACGCTGAGTGCAGGAGGCCGTATTTTTCTAACCGGCGATTGGACTAATAACGGCGGGACATTCCTTCCCGGCACCAGCACGGTGACGTTTCTGGGCACTGCTGCGGATCAAGAGATCAACGGAACAGCAGGTACCCAGACTTTTAATGATGTCGTGATGGCCAAAGGTGACAAAACGTTGAGTGTGGGTGGGCAGACAACAGTTCTGGTTATGCACAATCTCGCGCTTGAGAGCGGCATTTTTCTCACCGGTACTGCAGCTCTGATAAATGTTACAGGCAATGTGGTTTTTTCTCCTTCCGGGATAAACAGTTTTAACGGACTGACCATTGATGCGGATACTTTTACTGTTGGTGATGTTCCGGCGATTCTCGGCGATACCGCGCGCACTTATTATCCGATTACCGATCAGGTGCTTGATGCGATTCTTCAGGACGGACAGGTTAAGACACTGATTATCGGCATTCCCTATGATCAAGACGGGTACAACTGGCTGGCCAACTATTGGGGCGGGGTGGTTCCCAGTGGTGCGAACCGGGTCAATATGACGGACAATAATTACAATGCCTATCTCGCTCATGTGCGCGACAGGATTAGTGCTGCCGGATCAGACATGCAGCTGATCGTTGAATTTGGCAATGAGTATAATCTTCATCCGGAATGGTTCGGCGGGGATATCGACAACTGGTTTTCGGCATTGGCTTCGGCAGTCAGCAATGTCCGTTCCGTCTTTGGCTCGAGTATCCTGATTTCGACTTCATCGGGAGACATTTCTACACATTTTATAAGAACTATACAGACCGGCGTGGATCTAGTCGGGATGAATACTTACCGGGGGCTGGGCAATGTCCGTTCTCTTTTGACCGATTGGCAGGCGGCTTGTACCGCTGCCGGCATTGATGTTCCTCTTTACATCTCCGAGACGGGGTATCCTTCCTGGCCGGTTGACGGATGGGAAGAGCAGCAAGCGCTTAATGTTCCTCTTTTATGGGAAGAACTCATCAAAAGCGGTCTCGGGGTCACGTTTATGAGTTTTGAGGATAATTGGCGCAAAGGAGGTCTGCCTCTAGCGCAGGACAACCGTGAAGATTTCTGGGGGTGGCTGCGCCAGGACGGTACAGCCAAGCCAGTTTATGAAACAATGGCGCTGGCATGGGGTCTTCCCGAATTCAGAGCTGGTTCTGCCGATATTAATGTCGGAGGGAACTGGATTAATAACGGAGGGACTTTAACCGCCGAAGCCAGTACGGTGACCTTTGATGCTTCGGATGTCGGGCATATAATTGCTGCCGGGGCGTCTGCATTTAATAATGTGGTTTTTGATAGTGTCGGAGGGGCTTGGGCGGTTATGTCAGATGCGTTGCAGGTTAACGGAGATTTTGCTGTGGTTAATGGCCAGGTTACGCTGGATCAGCCGCTGGCAGTGGCCGGTGATGTCAATCTTTCCGGTGGGGAGCTTGATGCTGCGGGGCAGACCATCAGCCTCGGAGGCAGCTGGGTTAATAGCGGAAGCACTTTTGAGCCGGGTAACGGTACAGTGACATTTAGCGCGACGGATAGCGGACATGTGATTGCCGCCGGAACATCCGTATTCAATGACGTGGTGTTCAACGGAGTTGGCGGGGAATGGGAAATTATTACTGATGAGCTACAGGTCGAAGGAGATTTGTCTCTGTTGAACGGAAGAGTTTTGTTAAGCCGTTCTCTGACTGTTGGAGGTGACGTTGATCTTTCCGGTGGGGTGCTAAATTCTGCAGGGCAGGCCATTACCCTTGAAGGAAACTGGTTCAATACCGGGGGCAGTTTTGAAGCAGGCAATGGAACGGTGACATTTAGCGCGACGGATAGCGGTCATGTGATTTCTCCCGGGGCGTCTGCTTTCAATGATGTGGTATTTAACGGGGTTGGCGGGGCTTGGGCGGTTATGTCCGATCTGCTGCAGGTTGCCGGGAATTTTATGGTTGTCAATGGCCGGGTAACGTTAGACCGTCCCTTGTCTGTTGACGGTGATGTCAATCTCTCCGGCGGCATTTTTGATGCCGCGGGGCAAGCTATCAGCCTGAGGGGAGACTGGAACAATCTTGCGCAATTTATTCACGGCGGGAATACGGTTACTCTGAGTGGTGATGCTCAGGCTGTGCGCGGCAGCAATACTTTTTATAATTTGGTCAAAACAGGTGGGACATCTTTGATCTTTCCGGCGGGCACAACCCAGACCATTGATGGCAGGATTACCCTGCACGGTGGATCCGATTCGTATCTTTTGATCAGTTCGGACAGTGACGGGTTCCCCTGGATGCTAAACGCAGGATCGGCAGATTTAAACGGGGTTGAGCTTAAAGATACAAAGAACATTGGTTCGATGATACGGCTTTTTTCTTTTCTGGATGGCGGGAATAATATCGGTTTTCTTGTCGGCATGAATCTCCCCTGGTGGGATGTTTTGGATATGTCCCGGTTGACGGCAGTTTCTTTCCCGCGTGCGGAGCGGCGGCTTACTGCGCGCTTGTTTGATCCGACGCTACTGCTTGATGAGAGGTATCCTTTCGAACAGACTGGTCCGGAGCCTTTTGTTCTGACTCCGGATGTTAAATCGCTCCCTCTCCAGGGAGTCTTTCCGAGGGAGCCGTAAATGGCTGTAGCCGGAATATCAATGCCAGGTACGAATGTTTGCCATGCGGTGATCCGGGGTGTTTTGTTTCTGGCTTTTGTTTGTCTGCAAGTCTCTGGCGGTTATGCCGCGGTGAGGATCGATGAAATGAGCCAGTCCTCAGTGATTGGAAAGCGTGCCGCCCGCGCTATTGAAAACGCGCTGGATGAAGTTGAAGCCTCCATGTATTTGCCTCCGGCAGAGAAGGTCAGTCTCACTGTTCCGCAGTATGGAAGTGCATTTTTTGTTAGCGAGATCAGGATCAGCGGGGCGAATCAAATGCCGGAAGAGTTCTTGCGGGATTTGGCGCGTCCTTTCGAGGGGCGTAAACAAACAGTCCTGGCTCTGCAGGGGTTAGCCGACCAGATTACGGCTGAATACCGTGCGCGTGGTTATATTAACAGCCAGGCTTACATTCCTCCTCAGGAACTTCAGTCCGGGGTTTTTGTTATTGCTGTTCTGGAGGGTCGGATTGGCCGTATTATCTTCGAGGGGAATCATCATTATTCCGAAGAACTGCTTCGGCGTTATTGCTCTATCAAGGAAGGCGATGTTCTGAGTTATCCGCAATTGCAAAAGACAATAGGGCGGTTGAATCAGCATTCTGATCGCACGGTGCAGGCTTTGATCCGCCCCGGTGCTCAGCCGGGTGAGTCCGATGTGGTTCTTAAGGTGCATGAAAAAGGAATTCTTTTACCGAGTATTTTTGCGGATAACCAAGGTTCGAAAGCCGTAGGGCAGAATCGTTTTGGCCTGGGATTGCGCCTGAATAATTTGCTCAGGCAGGATGATACTTTGCGTGTCGGAGGCATGGCCGGTCAGGATTTTGCTTCCGGTTTTATGGAACATTCCCTGCCCATCGCCCGGATTAATTCTGTCTGGAAGACCGGGGTCAGTAATGCTAAATCACTGCCCAAGAAACAGTACAAGCCTTATGGAGTCAGTAGCACGACGATGGATTACTGGGGTGGGCTGGAAACTTCATTGGTCAAAGCCGAACGCTGGGCCCTGGACTGGAAGACCCTTATGAATTTCAAGGAAAGCCGGACGCTGTTTCTGTCCGGAACTGACAGCCGGGAACGTCTGCGGGTTGTGCGTCTTGGGCCAGCCCTTACTCTGCGTGATCCCGGCGGAGTAACCCTGTTTGATGCCCAGCTTTCTCTGGGGCTTGATGCGCTGGGGGCGGCTTTGTATCAGGCTTCTTCACAGCGCGATAATGTTGGGCCAGACTTTACCATTATTGAGCCTTCAGTGGAACGCATCCAGAAGATGCCGCTGGGCACCCGGCTTTGGGTGAGCGGCAAGGGGCATTTGTCACCAGACAAACTGCCTTCTTCCGAGCAGCTTTCTCTGGGCGGGGCGGATAGTGTGCGTGGCTATCCGGAAGGGGACTTTTTTGCTGACCAGGGCTTCCTGATGAAAGCTGAATATCTTGTGCCCTTCTTTGTTGTTCCTGATAACTGGAAAATGCCCTGGAGCCGGAATCGCTTGCGTGACGACCTTGATTTTGCGCTCTTTTTTGATCAGGGCTGCGGACGTTTTCGTTCCCCGGCGACGGATCAGCGGGGCAGTGAATGCCTGAGTGGTACGGGTGTGGGTGTGCGTGCGCGCATTTCCGAGAATATTCATTTTACAACCGACTTTGCTTATGCGGTCGGGGCGGATCCTGTTGCCAGCGATCAGCGCTTCCGGATTCATTCGGCCTTTCAGGCCAGTTTCTGATCCCAGAGGAGTTTTATGAAAGAAATACTGATTCCGACGCTCGGCAGGGCGCTGTTTGATTCACCGTTGCATCTCGGACGGGTCAGAGGAGACGCACGGCCGGATTTTATCGGAGATAATTCCAGGGTACTTAATAATATTGAGACCGGACTGGATAGTCAGGATGAAAATATACTTTTTGAGAAAGCAGGGCCCCGTTCCAGTATATTTTTTGATCCGCAGAGAACACGCGCGGCGGTTGTGACCTGCGGGGGGCTTTGTCCGGGGTTGAATAACGTCATCCGTTCTCTGGTGCTCGAGCTTTATCATAACTATGGCCTCAAGGATATCCAGGGGATTTGTTATGGATACCAGGGGATGGCCGAGAATCCGTTCAAACCCATGATCCCACTTACTCCGGGGCTGGTTGATACAATCGACCGGCAGGGGGGCTCCATTTTGGGTTGTTCCCGCGGCAGTCCATCGGTAGAAACCATGGTGGACTTTATTGCCCGGCAGAAGATTGATATCCTTTTTACAGTCGGCGGTGATGGGACCCAGCGCGGCGCACTGGAGATTACGCAAGAACTAGCACGTCGCGGGATGCAGGTGGCGGTTGTGGGCATTCCTAAAACAGTGGATAATGATATCCGTTATGTTGACCGGACTTTCGGGATGACTACGGCCATTGACCGCGCGCGTGACGTGCTTGACGCTGCCCATGCCGAGGCTAAAAGTTATCCGAATGGCATTGTGCTTGTCAAGTTAATGGGAAGAGATTCCGGTTTTATTGCCACCGGAGCCACACTCGCCAGCCAGCAGGTTAATTTTGTATTAATTCCCGAGCTTTCTTTCCACCTTTCCGGCGAGGGAGGGTTTCTTCCGGTGCTTAAAGGCCGGATTCTCGAGCGTCAGCATGCTCTGATTGTGGTGGCGGAAGGGGCCGGGCAGGATCTTGTCCCCGGAGACCGGGTGTTGGATGCGTCTGGAAACCTTCTGAACCGGGATATCGGACCGTTTCTGAAAGAACAGATCGCGGTTTATTTCAAACAGGAAAACATTCCGGTCAGCCTGAAATACATTGATCCCAGTTATTATATCCGCAGTGTGGCCGCCGGAACGGACGACAGCATTCTTTGTGATCTTTACGCCCGGCATGCTGTTCACGCGGCGATGTCCGGCAGAACGCAGATGATTGTCGCGCTAAGACGTCAGTTTGTGCATGTTCCCATGGAAATGGCCACCCAGGGGCGACAGAAAGTTTCACTTGAGGGAGATGTCTGGCGCAGTGTCTTGTCGGCAACCGGTCAGCCGGCCCAATTTCATGGAGAATTATTATGAAGACAGTCGGGAGTATTGTTGCGATTCTGATACTGGGTCTTGTTATTTTGACGGGGAGCTTCTCACTTGGGATGGCCGCTGGAGAGCCGGGAGTAGAAGCTAAAATAGTTGGCCCGGCGTTCAAAACGCTGGCCAAGGCGTATGTGGCGACGGCAAACCTCAAGGAGGTTCGTAGCAAGAGTGTAGCGCGTGTTGAGAGTATGCGGGAAGATCATTTTCGCAAGCGTTATGCGCAGGTGTATGCTGTGCTTAATAAACTGCCGGTGAAGCTGCTTATAAAATACGGGGTTACACAAAGTTTGAGCAAAGACCAGGCCGTGGTGCTAATTCGTGGCCTCGAGAAGAAAGACCTCTATGAGATTGTTGATGCTGTACCTGATGAGGTGATCGCGCAGGAATTCAGAAAGACTTTCGAGAATGATGATTTGCAGGGAAGCGCTTCTTCACTTATGGTTCGTGTCAAAGAGACCTGGGGTGATATTATGAAGAAGATTGATGAAATCTCCGGGAAGAATGCCCCGGTTGCCAGGTAGCCCTTTATTTCTTCTGAGCAGTCTTTAATTTCCTAACCCGGATTTTCCTGATAAGAAAGGAGAGTCCGGGTTAAAAATTTTCTTGACGAAGAGTTTAATTGTGCTATATTTATACAATTCCTACGGATTTACTAGGGATTTGTGTGAGAGGGAATGATACCAGCAGCTGCTGGCACAAAGGGAAAAAATATTTTAATAGAACAAATGAAAAAGGAGAAAGAACCAATGGCGAATGAAAATTTCAAAAACAGCTTAAGAAGAGAAACCCTGGCGCTGCATGCCGGACAAGAGCCGGATCCTGTAACCGGATCGCGGGCGGTGCCGATTTATCAAACGACGTCTTATCAGTTCAAAAATACGGATCACGCAGCTAACTTGTTCGGACTACGCGAGTTCGGGAATATTTATACCCGTTTAATGAATCCGACTACGGATGTATTTGAAAAGCGCATTGCTGCGCTTGAAGGCGGGGTTGGAGCCCTTGCGGTTGCCAGCGGACAATCGGCCATTACGCTGGCTATCCTTAATATTGCCCAAAGCGGAGATGAAATTGTTTCAGCAGATAATCTTTACGGAGGGACATACAATCTGCTGAATTTTACCCTGCGCAAGTTTGGTATAAAGGTCAATTTTGTCAAGTCGAATGATCTCTCTGCGCTGGAGAAGGCCATCACGCCCAAGACCAAGGCGGTCTATGCCGAATCCATTGGTAATCCCAAGTTGGACGTGGCCGATTTGGAGGGTATTTCCAAGGTTGCCCACAAGCACGGCATTCCTTTCATTCTGGATAATACGGTTTCTCCTTTTATCCTGCGCCCTTTTGATCACGGTGTGGATATTATCGTTTATTCCGCAACCAAATTTATTGGCGGGCATGGGACTTCCCTGGGCGGTCTGATTGTTGATTCCGGAAAGTTTGACTGGACCAACGGCAAGTTTCCTCTTATAAAAGGACCGGATGCCAGTTATCATGGTATTGATTTTGTTGAAGCCTTGAAACCATTGGGGAATATTGCCTACATTATCAAGGCGAGGGTAACCCTGCTGCGGGATATTGGTCCGGCCGTGTCTCCTTTTAATTCTTTTTTATTCCTGCAGGGGCTTGAGACTTTGCATTTGCGTCTGCCGCGTCATTGCGAGAATGCGCTGGCGGTGGCCAAATATCTGAAAAATAATCCGAAGGTGTCCTGGGTGAACTATCCCGGACTTGAGGACAGTCCCGAGAAAGATCGTGTCCGGAAATACCTGCCCAATGGAGCTGGAGCAATTATCGGGTTTGGCATCAAAGGCGGAGCCGAGGCCGGGAAGAAGTTTATCAACTCTTTGCAGCTGATCTCCCATCTGGCCAATGTGGGTGATGCCAAGACGCTGGCTATTCATCCGGCGACAACAACGCATCAGCAGCTTTCCGAGGAGGAGCAGCAGGCTACGGGAGTAACACCTGATTTTATTCGTTTGTCTGTCGGGATCGAGCATGTGGCAGACATCATTGCGGATATTGAACAGGCGTTGTCCAAGGCGTAAAATCCGTCCCGCTTTCAGAAATGGGACAAGGAGGGGATCATGAGCAATCTTTATAAAGATATAACAGCGACGATCGGAAAGACTCCGCTGGTCAGGCTCAACCGAATGGCCGAGGGGCTTCCGGGAGAAGTTTATGTCAAGATCGAGTCGTTTAATCCGCTATCCAGTGTCAAGGACCGGATCGGACTGGCAATGATTGAGGATGCCGAGCGACGCGGTTTATTGAAGAATGATTCGGTCATTATTGAACCGACCAGCGGGAACACGGGGGTAGCCTTGGCGTTCATCTCGGCAGCACGGGGCTATCGCCTGATTCTTACCATGCCGGAAACCATGTCGGTTGAGCGGCGTCAGCTTCTGGCGATTTTTGGCGCTGAATTGATACTGACTCCGGGTGCGGAAGGGATGAAAGGTGCCGTGCGCAAAGCGGAAGAGCTGGCGGCAGCTACTCCAAATGCAGTTATTTTGCAGCAGTTTTCGAATCCGGCCAATCCCGAAATTCACCGCAAGACCACTGCCGAGGAAATCTGGGCCGATACGGATGGGCAGATTGACGCATTTGTTTCCGGAGTCGGCACGGGCGGAACTTTGACCGGCGTTGCCGAGGTCATTAAAAAGCGCAAGCCCACTTTCAGGGCGATTGCTGTGGAGCCGGTTGACTCTCCGGTTCTTTCCGGGGGAAAGCCTGGTCCGCACAAGATTCAGGGCATCGGAGCCGGCTTTGTTCCGGCGGTGTTAAACACTTCGATTATCGACGAGATCGTTCAGGTGCGTTCGGAAGATGCCGGTAAAACAGCCAGAGAGCTGGCCCGTAAAGAGGGCATCCTTGCAGGTATTTCCGCCGGGGCCAATGTCTGGGCGGCTATCGAGGTGGCCAGAAGGCCCGAGTCCAGGGGCAAGAAAATCGTGACGGTTATTTGCGACACGGGTGAGCGTTACTTGTCAACGTGGTTGTTTCAGGAAGCCTGAGGCGAATGGTATGGGGTTAAGTGCCAGTCAGAAGCAAAGGTACAAGCGTCATATCCTCATGAAAGAGATTGGACCGGAGGGACAGGAGAAAATCTGTGCCGCCAGGGTGTTGGTTGTTGGTCTGGGGGGCATCGGATCACCGGCTGCGATGTATCTTGCCGCTGCCGGGGTTGGCACGATTGGTTTGGCGGACGCGGACAGCGTGGATCTTTCCAATCTGCAGCGGCAGATTATTCATACGACGGCGGATATTGGTCGCAAGAAAACGGCCAGTGCCGCAGAGCGGATAACGGCGATCAATCCCGAAACCAGGGTTGTTGTGCACGAGCAATGGGTGGAAGAGTCCAATATAGCTGGCATTATCAGGGATTACGATTTTATTATTGATGGCACAGATAATTTTCCGGCCAAGTTTCTGATTAATGACGCCTGCGTGCGGGAGAACAAGCCGTTTTCGCATGGGGGAGTTATGTCTTTCGAAGGGCAGACCCTGACCTATGTTCCAGGTGCGGCCTGTTACCGCTGTGTTTTTAGCGCGCCGCCGCCGATTGGTGTCGCTCCGAATTGTGCACAGATGGGGGTGCTAGGTTCGGTTGTGGGCATTCTTGGCACGATCCAGGCAACAGAGGCATTAAAGTATCTTCTTGCAACAGGAGATCTTCTGGTTAATCGTCTGCTGGTGTTTGATGCCAGGCAGATGAGATTTAGAACCGTGGAGTGCCGGCGCGATCCCCATTGTTCTGGCTGTTCACAACATACTTCGGCTGCCAGCATGTCTGCCAATTCTGTCTGAGCAATCCTAGATTGAGTAAGTTGGAATGTTTCTGGCAGAGACAACCTGCTGGGCAAGATCAGCGAAAGTGATGTGGTCAACAATGTTGGATGTGGCCTGAAACACTCGCTGCCAGACCGGGCGGAACACGCATTGATGCAGGTCTCCGCAGTCGGCGTAGCATTCATTAATGCAGGCAATGGGTTCCAGCGGACCATCAACAAAGCGAATGACTTGCCCCAAAGTGATTTCTTCAGGCGGGCGGGATAGCTGATAGCCGCCAACTTTTCCCCGGCGGCTTTCAATAAAGCCGCCTTTCTTGAGCTCCAGCAGAACTTGTTCAAGAAATTTTGAGGGAGCATCGATACTTTTGGCCATTGCGTGGATGGTCACCAGGCCCTCATTGTAGTGAGTGGCCAGGTTCAGGACAGCCTTTAAAGCGTAATCGCCTTTATGTGTGATTTTCATACCATATAATCCCCATAGTTCTTATATACTTTATACTCTATTCTTTTTTTGTCAAGAGATCGATTGCTCTGAATAATGATCGAGAATGCTCTGCTTTCTAAAATCCCTGATTAAGAATGATTGAGAGCGGGAAACAAAAAATTTGGACAAGTTTGTCCAGTTCGTGTATATTCTACAGGTTCCCTCTACCAAGTTCTGCCAAGGAGGTTTATGCTAAATCGTCTGTTTCCTCAGGAATTCAATTTTTTCACTTTATTTGACAAGCAGGCAGAGTGCCTGATGGAAGGTGCCGAAACTCTCCGGCTGGCCATCGAAAAAGGAGTTGTTGATTCTTCTCGCCTGGCCAAGGTCAGGGAAATTGAGGCTAAAGCGGATGGTTTTTCTTCCGCGGTGATTTCCCAGCTGAACAAATCGTTTATTACGCCTTTTGACCGGGAGGACATTCATTCTCTGACCAAGGCTCTGGATGATGTTATTGACATGATGAACACGATTGCCAACCGGATGTCGACCTACAAGATCACCGAGGTGCGCAAAAGCCTTATGGAGTCGGCGCTTGTGATCGAGGAGGCCTGCCGCGCTTTGTCAGCCGCCGTCAAGGGGATGCGGGACATGAAAAACTACGAGCTGGTCATGAATTCCTGTCTGGAGGTCAGTCGCCTGGAGAATATTTCCGACTCGATCCGTGATACAGCCCTTGGGGTTCTTTTTGAAAGCGAAAAGAATGCGGTGACCATTATCAAATGGAAAGAAATTTATGAGGATGCGGAGACTGTGGTGGATATTTGCGAGGATGCCGCGCATGTGGTTGAGTCAATCATGTTAAAACAGGCCTGAGATCATGCATATTCCTCTGGATATTCTTTTTTTGGTCGGACTTGCCCTGTTGTTTGATTTTCTCAACGGGTTCCATGATTCGGCTAACTCGATCGCGACAGTTGTTTCCACCCGGGTTCTCTCCCCGAAATATGCGGTTATGTGGGCGGCGGCATTCAATCTTTTTGCCTATTTCTGGTTTGGTGATCATGTGGCCAAGACGATAGGCAAGGGTATTATTGATATTGCCATTGTTGATAAAGGTGTTATTTTCGGGACGCTGGTTGGTGCCTGCGGCTGGAATATCCTGACCTGGTATTTTGGCCTGCCGACCAGCTCTTCTCACGCTCTCATCGGAGGGTTGATCGGTGCGGCGCTGGTCAAGGCCGGTCCGTCCTCGCTGGTCATGGCCGGCATAAAGAAAACGGTTCTGTTTATTTTTGTTTCTCCTGTTGTCGGTCTTATATTGGGGCTTTTCTTTGCTTCTGTGGTTTACTGGCTGTGCCGCAACAGTTCTCCTTTTAAAGTCGACCATCTTTTCCGCAAAGGGCAGCTTTTCTCCGCCGCGCTTTACAGTATGGGGCACGGTGGCAACGATGCCCAGAAAACGATGGGGATTATTGCCAGCCTGCTTTTTTCGGTTGGAATGATCGATCATTTTTATATTCCTGCCTGGGTCGCGCTGGCTTGTTATTTTTCGATCGCACTGGGCACCATGTTTGGCGGCTGGCGTATTGTCAAAACCATGGGACAAAAGATCGCAAAATTAAAGCCGGTTGACGGGTTTTGCGCGGAAGCCGGTGCGGCCGGGACTCTCTTTATTGCTTCAAGTATCGGTATACCTGTTTCGACGACACATACTATCACCGGGGCGATTATGGGCGTCGGTTCCCGACGTCGTCTGAGTGCTGTAAAATGGGGTGTTGCCGGAACGATTGTTTGGGCCTGGATTCTGACAATTCCCTGTTCGGCGGCTATTTCTGCCCTGGCTTATTGGGCCTCTGCCAGGTTTTTCTGATCAAGCCGAAGGACAGGCTTTTGTCCGGGGGGAGCAGCCGGTGCAGGTTCGTTCAAAAAGCAGCCCGCGTTGGTTTATGTCCGCAATTCTGGCAATCAGGGCGTGATTTTGTTTGAGTATTTCATGAACTGATGTGGTGTCGGCGTTGCCGATGCTCATGCGTCCGTCAAAGTCTCCGCAACAAAGAACAAATTTCCCGTTAGAAAGAATGCTGGGCGTGAAATTGCACATGCGGCTGGGGTCGGCTTGCGGGCTCCGGTGTCCAGGACGCGGATTTCCGGCCCATAGCGGGGATATAGGACGAAAGAGGACGTTGAGTCCGCCGGGCAGAGCAAAACATTCTCCCGCTGTTTCTTTTTTGAGCCTGCCAATAAAAGAAGATCGCAGGTTGTTTTTTTTGCGGGAAAGCGCCGGTTTTTCGATCTGTTGTGAGAAACGGCGCCATTCGCGCAGGACAGCGGCCTGTTCTCTCTTCGTACAGATAAAATCCGCCTGCGGGAGAGACCCGCTCATATAAGAGATCGTGACTATCACCTGTTGCTCAAGCAACACGGCTGCGGCCGCGCGGATGCGGGACATATAGTTGTCATATTTAAGCGTACATCCGCGCAGTTCATGCAAAGATGCAGAGTTGCCGTTAACGCTGATGATAATCTGATTCAGATAGGGCGCGATTTTCTTTGTTCTGGGGGGAGTTAAGAGGCTACCGTTGGTGACCAATACGGTTTGCAGGCCGAGTCTTCCGGCGTACTTAAGGATTTCGTCAAAGCGTGGATAGAGCATAGGTTCGCCCATGACATGAAACCCAATGGTGGAATCCAGTTTGTTCGTAGCAATAGCCTCAAGGTTCCGGATAGCGGTGCGATAACTGATATGTTTTTTATCCCGGGTCATCCATTGTGACGGACAGTAGGAGCAGGAAAAATTGCAGAGGCTGGTCAGTTCGATACAAAACATGCAGGACCTTTTGCTGGCAGCTGTGGCTGCGGGTTTGAGATTCCGGTATTTTAGCATAGCAGTCAGCCGGATAAAGGTCTTTGGTTGGTAAAAAGCTGCTTGTCAGTTTGGCGCTTCCTGAACGACAAATAAAAAAGAGGGAGGGCATTATGGACTGGTTAACAGCTTTACGGAGTATACCGCCCGATCCGCGTCAGCCGGAAACAACCGAGCCGGATGATTGCGGATGGATATGCGCGTAGTTTGTAACTACCGATTAACAATACTCACGTCAGATTTTTGTTTGGCTTTCGGGTTTGATGTGAAAAACGGTTATTTCCGGACGGGAGAAGAAGCGCAAGCGCGGAGCGATTCCGCCTTCCATGCCAATGCCGCGGTTAACGTATAGCATTTGGTCTTTGCCCAGCGTGTAAGCCCCGGATTCATATTTCTTCCCATATCTGGAGGAGGTCACCAGAGCACCGTAGAAGGGCAGTGCGACCTGTCCGCCATGCGTGTGGCCGGACAAGAATAGATCGATGGGAACTTCACCTGTTTCTTCGTTTAGCCCGGGGAAATGATATAACAATATCGTATACGCTTCAGACGGCAGCCGTGACAAGGCCCGCAGGTCAACTGGCTGGTCCGGATTAAAACCAATTACAGACAGTTTTTCGCCGTTCTTAAAGAACGACACGGTTTCTCCGGAGAGTTCATTAAAATCCGTTCCGCTGAAAGTATCCATGCCTTGCCAGTACCAGACATCCCAGTTGCCTTTGACGCCTACTTTACCCAGAGAGGCCCGCAGGCGTTTTAGTGTATCTTTGAAAGACGGCAGAGCCTCCGGCGAGTTAACGGCATCTCCTGTAAAAGCGATAATGTCGGGCTGTATTGCGTTCACCAGGCGCACCAGTTTTTCTTCAGCCCTTTTTTGCAGATCACAATGCAGGTCAGAGATCTGGACAATGGTGAAATTTGCTTTGGTCAGTTTCTTTGTGGTAATTTCCACATGTTTGACGTCCAGCCAGTAAGGTTCGATAAACAACGCGTACAGGAGAAGTACGAACCCTGCGATGAAGATGCAATGAACAATATTTCTGGTTTTGCCAGGGCGCAAGGGCTTTTTCCGCAGCACGCAGAACAGCCAGAAGAGTTCATGCAATAAGACAAGAAATATAACCAGTAATAGTGTAACGACGCTGATCAGCTCAGGTGGCTTCATGTATAGTCCTTATATGGGGGGGGCGTATTGTTTGCGTTGAGGATTCTGTCGTGTTTTTATAAATTCGCCAAGACTTTTTGAATGAATTTTTATAGAACGTGTTTGATTAACCGAGGTGAAATTTCTTGTGCCTAATCTTTCCGCGTGGTGGATTTTTCGCTGGAGCGAGGGCATTTAGAATATTGGTAGAGAACTGATCTCGCGGATATTAATCACGTGAGGTATTAATCCGTCGAGGTGCACATTGTCCATGCCGGCACCCGGCAGAGATAGTTCGCGGGCGAAAGGGTCTTTTCTGAGTTGCATATTCCAGTGCGCCGGGTCAAGGTCGATACCACCTTTGGCTGCAGAATCCAGGTTTGAGTCACTTCCAGGAAAGGACGGATAGCTTTTTAGTTGGACAGACCTGGCCTGCAGGTATCCGGGGACACCTTGCGGGATATTGTTCGCTCTTTCTCCCAAAGGCAAAACAAGAGCATCAATGTCCATGCTTTCGTAACGATCTCTGAGGGGCATGCTTGCCAGGATCTGCAAGATCATGGATAAGGAGTCGCCCAAAGCTGCTCCGCTTCGCGTGAAGGGATTCACATTAAAAAAAAGCCACTCAAACTTGCTGATCCATTCCCTGCGTTCTTCAGCATTTGTGGCTGTTCTGGCTTGTTGAAAAATATTGGCCAAAGCCGGCATCCATCGTTCCAGGTCGCCGTTTTGATGAATGATCTGGTAAGAATCGGAAGCCGGAGAGTATGTAATATGCTGAGTGTATCTGCGTGTTACTTTGCCGTCAAAGAAGATATTGTTGATATCAAATTCGTCCTGATCCGGAGATACTGTTTGCTTGAGCGTTGTCAACTTCTGCCATATTTCACGGTAATTCTCCGAAGAAGCTGGAGTCTGACCATTTTGCTGACTCAACATTTTGTCATCAATGTTCGTAAGGATTAATTTGACCAGATCATTTTCTTGACTACGTGTTTTGAGAAGTTTAATGATCCGGGGGACCTGATCCAATGGGAATGTCATTGCCAGGGATACAGAATCGGCTACAGAGAACGGTTTCACATAGGCTTCATCGCCTTCGTTCTTGAAGAGGAATCCGTTATTCATGAGCCAGTCAAACAGAGACGGCTGGTCGGGGAAGCTGGAGAGCAAGTCTTGTCTGGTCAGTGGAGGGGCTTCATTCCACATCTGGAAGGCTGCTTTCAATCGTGCCGACAGAAGAAATTCCAAAACGTGAATAAACTCGGTGTTGCTGACTTCAGCGTACTCTTGTCTGATTCTATCAAGTTTTCTGTTGAGCCATTCAGGAATCTTAATTTTTGACATGTCACCGGAACGCAGGGCATTTGTGGCCGTAATAATGGCCGCGGCCATTTCTCTTTCGAATACGCCATTATTATTTCCGATGCTCTCAAGAACCCTGGATACTAACGGATTCTGCGGATCAACATATGCCGGCTGCAATAAGTGGTCAATGTCTTTATTTCCGGCAACATGAATCAATTGTATCATGGTGTTTCTGACACGGCGTTGCTGTTTTAGGTCGCGCGTGTCTTTTTCCAACAGACCGGTTGCTGACAACTTTTCTCGCAGACGATTCTGCAGAGTGGAGTCGATTTCCCGCATTTCCTGCGGATCCAGGCGTGAAAATCTCAATACGCCATCCCAAAGGGCAGAATCACGATCCGGGCTTGTATTCCAACGATCTATGATAGTTTCAGAAACTTCAAGATGGCGCAAGGAATCCGTGACCCATTGGTCACTGTCGGCAAACCGATCATCCGGGGGCGGCGGCTTGCCGTCGAGCATGTTCTCGACCTGCTGGCCGCCGGCGATGAACCCGGTGTCATACTTCAGGGCTACCCCTGGCTGGAAGCGGATGACATCCAAGCGTGTCTCGTCTATGCGTCCTGTCTCG
>CAJARJ010000006.1 GCA_903944345.1 Candidatus Omnitrophota bacterium | reverse complement strand
TATCTGGCCACGGCGCTCAATAGCACAGGCTTGGACAGCACCCTGCCGATCGGTGATCCCGACGATCTTACTGCCAATGGCGCACAAACCATCGCCCGCGCGGTTCTGCGCGAGGTCGTCATCCCCGTCCTGGAGCAGGAAATTAATCAAGGTGCACATTTTGCGAGGATAAGGCAGATCTATCAATCCCTGATCCTTGCTGTCTGGTTTAAGGACAAGTTGAAGGAAAGCTTTCTGGGCAGGGATTATATGGATCAGGGCAAGACCTCGGGAATTGATCATAATGATAAAGAAGCTGTCGAGCGAATCTGGGCGCAATATTCTGCAGCTTTTCGCGAGGGGCAGGGGGTCGTCAAGGAGGAATACGCTGTTGATTTACAGCAAGTTGTTCTCAGGAAATATGTCTCTGGTGGCGCGGGCTTTGAGCGGATAAGGTCAGTTATTAACATCAGCACAGACCACGCCCAGCCGCCTTCCGGGTTGGATCGTCCGTTGACGGTTGTGGTATCAAACTTTGCTCTGATTGACCGTGCGCAGCCACCAATAGCAGATGATCCTGATCAGGTTTTAAGGCAGATCGAACACGCGGTATCGTCCGGCGATTTGCAGTCTCTTTATCAGGGCATACGTGTTCTTATGAAAATGGATATGCCTCAGGGGAAACGTACTTTATTGACAAGGATGATAGAACTGGCCGGTCCGTATTGCGAAATTATTTGTGCGTATATGCTGGCGCAAGGCAAACTTTTTGGTGTCCTCCCGGATACCGGGAAAGACGGTATTGTGGACGCGTTGATGAGGGTGCCCGCGAATATAGTCGATAACGCATATTATTTTTTTATGAATAATTACGCACACGAGCGGCGCTGGGGCGTAGTCGATAATCGTATCGATCAGAAGATTTATACCTGGTCAGCGGATGTGGATGAGAATGCGAGGGATCATTTTGATACCGATACGACATGGTTTTCAAGTCTGCGTGAGCAGATACACAGGTCTCTTGGTGAGGACCATTTTTATATAACGGCGGCGATCCTAAAGTTCTGGCTGAATCCTGATGGGGATGCGTTTGAACAGATGCAGCAGCAGCGGCACATCAGTTGGCCGCTTGCCGGCAGTATCAGCAGTGATCCGGACAAGCAGAAATACTCGCTGGTTATAGGGCAGGGGCTTGAGCTTCTTAAGTCACGCATCACCATGGCCGACGAGGAAGATATTTTGCAAGAATTGCTTTCCCTCGACGAAGAAAGTGTTGTGGGCACCATTAGGGAAGCAAATGCCGGTAAAAATTTGTATGCAGTCAGCCAGGTCACGGGCATGATCCGGTTGTATTTCTGGCTGGGGAAAAAGTACACCCTCAGCGTTCCGCAGGCGAAAGATGCAGTCAGGCAAGCCAGTATTATTGACGGGAGGCCGGGGCATGGCAGGGTTGATTTGTTGACAAAAATACCTGAATATCGAGCCGTGAGCGAGGCTCTGAATACAACAGATGATCTGCTCATTCTGGAAACTATAGTTAACATGCGTCGAGCTATCCGTCGTCAGCTGACTACACTCGGGGCAGGTTTTCCGGGTGAACCCGAAGGGTCAAATACGGCGGAGTATTACAGGGCCGGATCTTCGCAAGCTCTGCATATGGTGGCCTTCAGAAAAGAAATGGCCCGGCTGGATTACTATTTGCATGTTCTCGGCCGCGATTATGTCAGCCGGGTTTACAGTTCGCAATCGGCTGGATTTACGGGATCGGATGTGGGCGGTCGCCTGCGGGCATTGGTTCTGATTGCTGCATTTGTTCAGGCCCAGGGACTGGGCGGGATTGATTTTCTGAATTATATCGAGGCCTTACAGGACAGTTCATTGTCTGCTCATCAGCAGCGTGATGTGATCCTGGCCATGGAGCAGGAAGTGTTCAAGGCGGTGGGGTATCTGGGAAAAGACTTTGGGGTTGTGCTGCAGTCATTGCTGCGTGAAGACAGGGTGTCGGATCTGGCTCCGCGCTGGAAAAGTCTTCTGCAGGGAGGACAATTTGATGAGTCGGTTATTGAAAACGCGCTGATCGATGAAATGATCAGGGATTCCGGACTGGATATTCTCAAATCTTTTCTGACTGACGCAGAACGTTGGCTGGCGACGGTTATTCATGACAATGTCCCCCGGGATAATCTCCGGCAGGAGACGTCAGGCGTCGACGGGCAGATTGTCCGTTTCGGGCGAGATCAGGATCCGCATGCCATGCTGGCCGTGTGGCCATGGGGTAAGAAAGGGGCCAGCCTGGACATTATGTCGGGGCAGAATATACCGGTTCCTCCTGGGTTTAGTCTTTCGTCACGGTTAGGTTTCATGCTGGAGAAAGGGGACATCCCGGGGCTGAGGCAGATGGTATCGGCGGAGATCGACGCCTTGCGTCAAACTTTCAATGCTGGAAACAAGGACAGCGTTATGCCGGTTTTTGTCCGCAGCGGCTCGGCTTTTATGCTGCCGGGTTTGTTGAGGACTATCGCGAATGTGGGCATGAATGATCAGAATGTCGAGGAGCTGGCGCGTCAGACCGGTGACGCCTGGTTTGCGTATGATACTTATGCGACTTTTTTGCGCTCGTTTGGTGAGGGCGTTCTGGGGATTGAGGAATCACATTTTAACAAAGTGCTGGATGTCGACAGCAAAGACAGCTTGTCAGTTGAGGAAATGAAACAGGCGGTTCAAGCCTGCAAGCAGGTGATCCTTGATCAGGGCAAGGTTATTCCTGATGATACAACCGATCAGGTTGTGTTGGCGATCCAGGCGATTTATGCGTCATGGAATAGTGAAGCAGCTCGCGCCTATCGACGGGTGCACGATATTTCTGACGACTGGGGAACCGCGGTTATTGTTCAGGGGGCAGTATTTGGAAATAGAAACAATCAGACGGGTATTTCCGGCGCAGGCAGTGTCAGTCTGCTTCTGGATCCTGATGGCGGCTATTTTTTGAGCGGAGAATTTCGTCCGCACGGGCAGGGTGACCTGATTATGACCGGGGCCGATATGCATACGATCGGTATCAGCCGCAGTGACCGCTCCCGTGATTCGCTGGAAGAGCTTTATCCGGACGCCTACCGTCAGCTTCTATTTCAGGCGCTGCATGTGAAGGAGGTTTTTGGTTATGAACAGCTGGTTGAGTTTGTTTTTGAGCAGGGCAAACTCTGGATTACGCAAAGCAACGATGATGTGGATAATGAAACTTTCAGCGAGTTTGACTTTCCAACACGGCCGCCACTTGTCAGGGGGAAAGGCCTGAGCGGCGGAGCGGTGCGCGGCTGGGCTGCCAATTCGCTGGAAAAGGCGCTGGAGATGTTGGAACAATACAATGCCCTGCGCGAAGAAGGGGATGCCAAAGTTGCGGAAGTTGAAGGGGTTATTCTGGTGCTGGATCGTGTTATGCCGGATATTGTGAGTCATATGCCCTCGGGGATACATCTTCTGGCCAGAAAGCTTTCTGTTCATGCGGTTTCCCTGGCACAGCATTCGGGGATGACGGTCGTGGCCGAGGTTCCTGAAGATCAGATGTACAAGGATCCACGCGGGTATTGGGTGGTCGGGGGAGCTGCGTTACTTGACGGAACGCTCATCAGTCTGGATGGTCATCGTAATCCCGCCACGCATAATACCAGCGGGCACGTTTATCATGGCTCATTGGATTTGAAAGTGCCTGGTTCGAAAAAGGCTCTGGTGCAGGGAGGTGTTGATCTGACACAGGTGCGGGAGAGAACAAATCTCAGCCTTGAGGGGGATAACATCCGTTTTGAGCATGATCCTGTATTAGCCAGGCGCCTCAAGCAGGCAGACGGTCTGCGCCCAATCGTCGTGGGTATGTATAAATTGGGTATAAATTGGTGACACACAGAATTGTTTTATGACATCAGATGACATTTTATTACATCAAAAGAGAATGTTAAAGTGTCTCGGAAAACAATTTTCTATGTTCTTATTGATCCTCCTGTTTATATCTCTTCATCAGATGTTGGCATGTGCGGATATATTGCCACAATCCAGCTGGGTTTCTGTTTCCGGAGAATTCACTCCTTCTGTCATGCAGGCGATCAAGATAGATCCCGATGATCCGTTTCATATCAGTTTCTTTTTCAGGAATGGCCAGGAAAGGCCGGATGAGCCCGTACTCAGAAGCGAAGCGTTGCGCCTCGTCGGGTATTTTCTGGCGGCTTTGACGATTCCGGAAGACGAGGTATGGGTGAATCTTTCTCCGCGACCAATCTTGGGGACACACAGAATTGTTTCATTACATTAAATGACATTTAGTTGCATTATTGAAAGACTCTTTCAATTTTCTTATATTTTAAGTGATCAGAAAATATTGCTTGAACAGCATCACATCTAATGATAATAATTGTGATCATATGTATCTTTATGTCACGTTTCTCATAAGAATTCTTTGTCACTGAAAACCAGTCCCCGATTGTACTATCAGGGATTGTGTTCATGGCTCTGCACACGAAAAAAGGTGTGCCGGATTTCCGAATGTCATTATTGGCTGTCGGTTCCTACGAAAGGGAGTGTTCATGACAAAGAAATGTCGTTTTCTGCGTGCCCTGATTTCAGTATCTGTGAGTTTTTTCTTGTTGTGTGATACTGCATTGCTTCAGGCGCAGATGCCTCCTTCAGGAAGCAGACCTGAGCTTTCCAATCCTCTGACTCCATCTTTGCCGATGGGAATCGTCATCCATCCCCAGCGCCCGTTCGCCTTCCATTTTCTTGTATCGCCCGCAGATGGGGCATCGTTCGCACAAGCGGATATTCAGGAAGACACCCTGAGGTTCGCCAAGTATTTCCTCGCCGGAATCGTTGTTCCGGAAGAGGAGATTTCGGTAAACCTTGATCCTTTGCAGAACAAGAACATCATGAGCCAGGCGCTGGCTCGTACCGACGCCGGAGCTGACATGCTCGACGCTGATTACGAACTCAAGCAGTTGACAGCAGCGCTCATTAATCCCCAGAATGATTTGGGAAGAAGATTTTGGGATGAGATTTATCGTCAGGGGTATGTTCGATTCGGTGAATCTGAGATGAATGTTGATGCCTTCAACAGAGTATGGATTGTACCCCAGGAAGCTGAAGTGCTTGTTAATGGTAATACGGCGCTCATCACCAAGGCTCGTCTGAAGGTGATGCTGGAAGATGATTTCCTGGCATTGAAAGGCAAGAATGGCGACGGTCAGGATCAGATCCGGGATGTTGTTCGCGACGCGGCGCATGACATGATTCTTCCTGTTCTTGAGAAGGAAATAAATGAAGGGGCTCGTTTTTTCCGTTTACGGCAATTGTTTCATGCCATGATTCTGGCGGGATGGTACAAACAGACTCTGAAGGATGGTTTTTTTGCCAAATCCTATGCAGGAACGGCCAAGGTTTCCGGCATTGAAAGTCCCAGGGGGGATATTCGCGAAGAAACTTACGAGCACTACATAGAGGCTTACCGAAGCGGGGTTTATAATTTTATTAATGAAGAAAATGACCCCGTAACACAAATGGAGATTTCTCGCAAATATTCATGCGGAGGTATCAGCGGTTTTGCATCAGCTCCGCATGTGATCGATGCTGCGCAGGTAAGTTCGCAGGATGTGCGGCATCTTATGGATCCGCTCTACTACACCCAGAGCTGGCTGAAAGCTTTCGGTGTTGAATTTGCTCCGACACCTTTAAGAAAGATTCCTATAGATACCGTGGATCTTGCTGTGGTCAAGCGCATGAACCGTATGGCTTTGTCGATTAATCCTGGTCCGCATGAGATTCGTTGGGCTCTTGTGGGCCGCAGTGCTGGTCAGGACCTGGTTACATATGAAGCTGCGTTGCCGTTTGAAGTTCAGAACAGGCATGACTACAACCAGTTGGCTTTGGAAGCGCAGGAAGCGATTTTGCGGCATTTAAACGATTTGGGTATTGTTAAGGAAAAGATTTCTGCCGTATGTGGCCGGGGCGGTTTTCTTGAACCGACTCGAGGGGGATTAATACGTATCAACGAGGAGAAAGAGGGGGCATGGTCAACCGATCAGGATATTGAGACTGATCTTACAGTAACTCCGGGGTATTATCACGAGGCAAATTTCGGTGCTTTGACAGCAGCCGGTATAGCCAATACGCTTGGGGTTCCCGCCTTTACTCTGGATCCGGTGACGACAGATGACAGGATTCCTGAAGCTGTTGTTTCAGGCCAGCGTGGACAGATTCGTGTTGCGACCGGGCATGCTCTGAGTCTCAAGGCAGCAGCTCGTCTTGTTCTGGAATATTTGGGGAACGATCATCTTGGATTGATTGTGGTTCATCTGGGACGGGGGACTACGGTCGGGGCTGTGCAGGAAGCAAGGATCATAGATCAAACAAGCTCTGTTCTGGGTGATGGGCCTTTTTCGCCTCGGCGCGGCAGGATGGATCAGGGCAATCTGATTCGTTATGTGCTCGAAAGATTTCGTCTTGGTCGACAGGTAGACGAAATCCAGCAGGAGTTGACCAGTCGTGGAGGACTCGTTTCCTATCTCGGAACGGATGACCTGCAGCAGGTTGAGCAGATGATTGTAACCGGAGAGAAGCTTGCACGGGAGCATAATATTCGCATTGATCCGGAATGGTTGAGCGTGCTGTTGAATTCTGAGGCGAAAGAATACGAAAAGCGCATCGGGTCATGGGTTTCCTCATGGCAGAGAGAGCATTTGTTTGCCAGGTTAAGTGATGATGTTGTGCGTCAAGCACTCATTGGTCAGATAGCCCGCGCGGCTTTGAAGGCCATGGCCTTTCAAACTGTGAAATCCATGTCTTCGCTTGTTCCGGGCCTGCGACGCAATTTAAAGGGGTTTGTGCTGACTGGCGGGGGAGCCAATAGCAAGATGCTTGTTGAGGAGATCGAAGCCCAACTGAATGACGGGCTTCTGGCAGAGGTTCCTTTACATGTTCTTCCTGGGTCTGTTGAGCAATGGGCCATGGCGCGTGCGGCTTATTTAGCAGTCGAACGCGGGGAGAAGGGGGCGGCTTATACGCCAGTGCAAACGGCGTTGGCCAAACCGTTATTGGAGCATAATCCGTTTGCCGGGATTGATTTGACAATTCCTCAGCCGCAGCGGCGTTATAGTGTTAACGAGGTTGATGATGTATTGGAGCTGGCCAAGACAATGCCTCCACGCACGATTGCATTGGCTGAACCTAACGAGGAAGGTCTGGAGGCCCTTCAGCTGGCTTACGAAAACGGTTTGTACAAAAAAGCTTTTCTGGTTGGCAAACGAGAAGTGATAGAGGGGCTGATTCGTCAGGTTCCAACTTTTCAAATTCCTCACGAAATTGTGGAGAACTACAACGGCCTTCAGCTTGATGATTCGACTGCCATGGCCAGAGCTGCGGTATTAATGGTGAAGAATCGGGAAGCCGACTTTGTTATGAAAGGAAAGATGTCAACTGACGTTATTATAGGAGAAGTTCTTCGTCAGAAGATTACCACGCAGCCGTTTGTTTCCTGGGTCACTTTGACGCATTCTTCCTTCGAAGATAGCCGCTTGATTGTTGCTACCGACGCGGGAATTACGGTGGCACCGACTAATGCGCACAATATGATTGGTGAAATCAGAAATGCGGTTTATATTGCACGCGTCCTGGGGATGCCGGAGAATGTTATTCTGGTCTCGTCTTCCGAGAAGTTGACACGTGCGCCGGGAGCTCTTTTGCAACAGCAGGCATCCCGGCTTCCATGGGAGTCCGGCGTGATTGTTCAGGGGCCGATGTCCTTGGACGGCGGGTTGTCAGAATCACATGCTGCAGAGAAGGGTATCAAGGGGCCTGCGGCAGGTCAGGGAAGAATTCTGGTATTCGAGGGAATTCCTGCGGCAAACATTTTTTACAAGGTGGCGGCGGCTTCCGG
This sequence comes from Candidatus Omnitrophota bacterium, assembly GCA_903944345.1. Taxonomy (GTDB): domain Bacteria; phylum Omnitrophota; class Gorgyraeia; order Zapsychrales; family Fredricksoniimonadaceae; genus CAJARJ01. The sequence continues at coordinate 8,524 of CAJARJ010000006.1, read as the reverse complement.
GCTTCCTTTGGGGAGTGTTGTTGTCGGCGCTCCGGTTATTTTTACTTCGAGAGCTGATAAACCGAAAGTGAAACTTGTTTGCATGGCGCTGACTAATCTTGTTAACGCATCTATTGGTGACGGTGCCATGGATACTAAAGGTGGTATTGATTTTGCCGGCAACTTTTATTTGAAAACAAAAGTCACAGGTCGAGAGTTTTCTTTTCCAACGATACACGGCAAACAGTGGGATGAGTTACGCGGCACGCTGCCGGCATTGACTCCATGGATACTCGGCGAAATGCCGAGGGGTGTTGATATTCGCAACTTGATGACAAATGGCGGATGATTTTTGGTGATTTTTGGGACACATACAATTGTTTGGTTACATTCTATTACATTTGATTACATCACAAATGGATGTCATAATATGTAATAAAAAAATTGTGTGTGTCCTTAAATAATTTATATGATGAGAAAATTTGTTTCCGGGTTAATGGTTCTTGTCTTAATATCCGGGAATATTGTAAATTCTGCGACAGCGGCAGAGGGTCTTGCCGGAATTTTACCTCCGCCCGGAGAACGTGTTGCTTTAAGCGCTTTTTACCAACCGCCACTACTGGTTGGCCTAAAAGTGTTTCCGGATAATCCACTCAGGTTCAATTTTATTATTGATGCCGGTTCCCGTAAAGAGAATCTCTATGGTTTGCGCAAAGCCAGCCGACAGATGGTCGGGTATTTCCTCGCCGGCCTAACAATTCCCGATGATGATGTCTGGGTTAATCTTTCTCCGCAGGAAAAAGACCGTATTGCTCCGGATGCTTTGGCCGCAACCTGGATGGGGCGTGACATGCTGGCCCAGGATTATCTTCTCAAGCAGGTGGCCAGTGCTCTGTCGTATCCGGAAAGTTCGCTTGGCCGGACATTCTGGGCGGATATTTACCGCAGGTTGCAGGAGGTTTACGGAACAACCGACATTGCTGTTGAGGTGTTTAACAAGGTATGGGTCATGCCGGAGGTTGCTGATATATATGAACAGCAGAATATGGCGTTAATTGCCGACAGCCGTCTTAAGGTGATGATGGAGTCCGATTATAGGGCTGGACAGAATTCGCAGGAGAGAGACCAGGCTCTGAATGATAGCAAGCAAAATGATCAGGGGGCTGTTTCCAGTACGGCAGATGATGCCATACGCAGGTGGCTGATCCCTGTGCTCGATGAGCAGGTCAATCAGGGGAAACATTTTGCCGTGCTACGTCAGATTTATCATGCTCTTATCCTTGCGCAGTGGTTTAAACGCAGGCTGCACGATGAGATATGGAGCCGGAATTATATCGGCCACAAAAAAACTGCCGGCATCGATGTTGAAGACAGGTTAATCAAGGAAAAAATTTATCGTCGCTACCTCTCAGCTTTCAAAAAAGGAGCCTATAACTATATTCATGAGGAGGCAGAATCTGGCGGTGAGGTTTTTGCGCGTAAATATTTTTCTGGAGGGGTTGATTTCGGCGCAGCACTCCGGGAACGGATCAATTTCCTGTCGGCGCAGCCGGATCACAAGTTCGCAAATTTGATGTCCGAAGGACGGCTGGTCGAGGTGGCCGCAGGCGTGGATTATGCCCAGGAGCGGCCCGAGATTGCAAAAAAAGTGGTCACGATATATCCCGGAGCAGTTTACAGGGAAGGGGCCATTAACGGCGGGGATAATCCGCAGGAGATATTATCGCAAAATCTATTTAGAACGTTTCCCCGCTTTTCCGGTCTTGTTCGTATGCAGTTGAACGGCGCAGGGGGGTTCTCGCTAAATGATCGAACCTATTGGCACGCCCGCAGCGGGTATCAGAACCGCTCTGTCATTCTGGTTCTGGAAGAGGGTGATTTGAAGTATGTTTATAGCGAGAGAGGAGATCAGCTTTTTCCTTTTACAGAGAATTTTATTTATCCGCAGGACACTTATCAGAAAGACGGTGTCCCCGTTAATCCCGAGGGTTGTTTTGACTTGAATTCGTTTTTGCATGCCCGTTATCCCGTGTTTACAGGGGGCATTGACAAGTTCAGGCTTAACAATCGCGGAGGGTTGCATGCTCTGGGGCAGTCTTTGTGGGGGGCTATGCGCGGGTACGAAAGTGCGGTGGTTCGGCTGGTAGTTCGTGAGAATACAATTGTTGAAGTCTATGCACAGGACGGAAAACGCCTTTATCCGTTTGACGAGAATTATATTTATTCAGCGGAAGTTGATGCCGACGGACAGTTTCGTCTTGGTGAACTTCTGACGCCTGGCGGTCTGCTTGTACGGGATATAATGAACAACTGGCTCAGGAAGCATCCGCGGTTTACGGGAGTTGTCCGCAAGGTCAGGCTCGACCGGACAGGCGGACTCTCGGGTTTCAATACCGGATTTCTGGAAGAATGGCGGTTGGCCGAGAGCAATTTAAATCCGGACAAATATTGGCCGTGGTTAATGGACAATGGGTATGTTAATCAAAACCGGCAGGTGCTGTCGACAATAAGAAAAGAACACCGGAATTCTTCTGCTGAAATGGCTGCCGTTAACAGGGTGCTCGCGGATTCCCTGAAAGGGACTTACTGGTACTCCATGATCGAATATGCCGGCGATCTGGTTGATGTTGTTATGAAGGACGGGAGCGTTGTCGCTGTTATCTCGGCGCAAGGGAAGAAGATTTATCCCTATGAAACAGGTTTTCTATATGAAGGTTCGGAATATCGCCAGGGTCAGATTGTGGGTGGCCGTCTGATCAATCCCCGGGGGGCAAGGGACAGAGAGTCCCTGAACAGGGTATTGAAATATTTTCCGGGTTTTTCAGGTGTTCTTGCGCAGATGAAAACGGATATGGACGGATCATTGCCCGGGATTAACGGGGAGGACTTTTGGCAGAAAAGGGACGACCGGGCGGATATCTTTCTGAATATGGTTATGCAGGAAGGGAAAATAACCGCCATTTATAAAGATTCCGACGGCACCAGACTTTATCCGTACGATGACTATTATGTTTATGAAGGGGCTTCTGTTGACGAGCACGGGCAGAGGACCGGAGGGGAATTGTTGTCTCCGGCGGGTTTGAGTTCTCGCAAGGCGTTTAACCGGCTGTTTCTGAAATATCCCCGTTTCTCCGGATTTGTTGAAAGGTTTCCGCTGAAAGCGGATGGTTCTTTAGGGATGATTAATTCCGTTCGTTATGCCCGGAGTTTCGGAGAGAAAGGTAAGCATGTTCAGCTACAAATGGAGAAGGGAAGTCTGCTTGCGGTGTTTGATGGCCATGGCCAAAGGCTGGATCGTGAATCGGATTTCAGGGGAAAGACCGCTGAGGCCGCGCATGATGTTTACTCAGTCACACAGGGAAATGATGGCGAATGGAAACGGGGCAAGCCGTTAACGGATCGGGGGTTTTCTTCCCGGCGTTTTGTTAACGACTGGCTCGGTGAGAATCCGCGTCAAACATGTCTGGTTCGGACAACTTTGAACAGTGACGGAGGTCTGGGATATTTTAATAATGGTGTTCTTGAAGAGTGGCGTTTTTACGAGCGGGGACTGGATCTTAAGGCCATTTTACCGCGATTAATTGCGCTCGGGCATATCAGTCAGGACGGTCGCAGGGTTTTATCCAATCTTTCTGACAGTGCGGATGATTTCCAGGGACAGGCGCAGGACTTGAGGGAGGCTTTAAGAGACAGCCTCAACGGGTTTTATTGGGAAAGTTTCGGGGGGCGTGAAAACGAGGAAGTTTCCCTTGTCTTGTCTGATGGCATTCTGGTGGCGGCGTATGATCGGCAGGGCAAGCGCTTTTATCCGTTCAGTCAGGGGTTGTTTTACAGTGGCGCCGTTTATCGTAACGGGAAAATGGAGGGAGGGTCGTTGTTGAATCCCCGGGGCAGCTATGGTGTGCGCGGCATGCGCAGCATCCTTGGGCATCTTCTGTCGTGGACGGGTGTTATTTCCCGCGTACCTACCGACCCGAGAGGCCGCCTGGGGCCATGGTCCGGCGTTACGTTCTGGGGCGGGACGCGCAAAGACACACAAGACATTCTTGTCGATATTGTTATTACTGACGGGAAAGCCGTTGCCGTGCATCAGACGCAAGGCGGACGTCAGCTTTATCCATTCGAGCACTATTATATTTATGTGCAGGCCGTCATGGATGAAGGCCAAAGGCAGGGGGGGGATCTTTTGACCCCGGACGGGTTGTATACCAGGCAGGCGCTTTATTCCTTCTTGCTGCAAAATGCCCGGTTCAGCGGAGTGATCGAAAGCGTCCCGCTTTCTTCCCAGGGAGCGCTTCTTGGTATCCCCGGTCTGGAGGCGCCGCCTGTTTTTGACAAGCATCGCGGGGAAACGGTCAGTCTCCGGATAGAGCAGGGACGGCTGACAGGGGTCTTCGATATGACTGGCAGGAATCTGTTGAGTGTCATTCCGGCAATCGCGAGCGGGAGTGAGTCGCGTCGTCCTTCGTTTAAAACAATGATTGATTCCGGTGATGCTCGTAAGCTTGTGACGCTTTTTGGTGTCCGGGGAGCGCTGCGTGTCATGTATGGCCTGGCCGGGACGATTTCGCCTGCCCAGCTGGTAGAGATGATGCCGCGTTTTTTCGAAGCGACCGGGAATCCGATGCCGTATTCCCGGCAAAATATGTCAGTGTCCCGGATGGTAGAAACTATAGCGTCTGTAGACGTCTTGCGGTCTTCCCCGAGCAGCGATTTGGAGAAAATCCTGACACGCGAACTTTTTCAGACGGTCTATGCCCGGGTTGTGGAAGATCATACTTTCCTTGAAGAACTGGAATATGCGGCTGTGGATGACGGTATCTCGGGGCTGATCTACAAGGTTATCGGGAATATTCTGAAAGTTTTTCATGAGGTCGCCGATGCTCCGGTTCACGGCATCAAGTCTGCTACCGAGCCAATGTTTTACCAGCGGGCAGGGATCAAGTTTATCCTGGACAAGAAACAGGTTATTATTGCCGACAAGCAGGGCCTTGGCAAAACGCTTCAGGTTCTGGGAGCTGCGGTCAACGCTTTCGACGGACAGGGTGCCCGCAAGGTCTTGATTGTTGCACCCAAAAGTGCCCTCGAAAGCGTGTGGAAGGAACAGATCGCAAAACATCTGACGGGAGAGCAACCGGTTCATGTGATCACGCACAAATCGGATGTTCTGGTTCCGTTTCGCAGGAAAAAGATAGACGATGCCCGTTTTCTTATTGTCAATTACGAACTGTTGCAGGGAGAAAGCGGCGCGGTACTGAGAGATTATCTGAAAAAGATGGAAGTCCCGATTGATTTTATCATTGTTGACGAGGCGCATCGTCTGCGCAACGATAATCTGGTCGTGCAGGCGATTGGCGAGTTTGACGCTCCCTATAAAGTTCTTTTATCCGCCTCAGCGCAGTATGGCAGAAGAATCGGTAAGATTTTCAATCTTCTCCACTGGCTTAGACCCGACGAATACCCCAGCCGGGCAAGTTTTTCCGCAAATCATTTTGCCGATATCAAACGCGGCTTGCGCGACGTGCTTCTGCGGCGGCATCTTGATGAAGTATACAAACAAATGCCTGCGCTTGAGGTCGAGTACAGGGTTGTCCGGCTTGAGGGGGAGCAGGGACGTCTGTATGCGGATATGGAAGACAAGATCCGGGATTTGATCAGGATCGAAGGTCATATAAATTCATTTCCGGGATTGCGTTTATTGACAAGAGGGGCAGTGGATACGGCGCTGATTCCCCGCCTTGAAGTTTATAGCGAAGGCACAGGCGAAACGAATGAGGGTGTCCCCGGGCTGTTGCAGGTTCAGACCGCGCAAGGGAGTTATCGCGTTGGATTAAGCGGGGAGACTGTTTTGTTTATCCCTGAGGCACGCTCAGGCAAACCGACATTGAGATTTCCCTGTACGGGAGGAAGTTGTCAGGTGCATGTCGGCGAGGCTGCGTTTCGGGTTAGCCGCCATGAGCGGACATCCGCTTCGGCCAAGTATCAGGCACTGGATCAGATTGTCGAGGACGTTGTGGCCAAAGAACAGGAAAGCCTGGTGGTTTTCTCCGGTGTTATCAAGGTTGTCGAGGATCTGTCGCGTCGGTATCGGAGCAAAGGGTTCGAGGTTCGCATGATTCACGGAGGTCTGTCCAGGTCGCAACGATCGGATATTTTGCGCGAGTTCCAGGAGGCACGTACGCCGGTGATCCTGGTGTGCACTTACCAGACGATGGGCGAATCCGTCAATCTTACCAAGGCACATTACGGGGTTCTGGTGGACAGTCCATGGCTTGGCAGGGATCAGATTTACGGAAGGTTGCGCCGTATCGGTCAGCGTTCGGATGTCCGTTTTTTTATTTTACAGGCGCTGGGTACAATTGATCAGCATATCGAGCGGGTCAGCAGTCTTGCGGAACTGGTGCAGGACCTTGTTCTCGATGACGGGAAAGCTCTGTCCGACAAGGAAGATGTTCAGTCACAGCTCTTGTCGGTGACCGGCCAGGCATTGATTGCCTCAATGGAAAGGGTTATCTCTGTTCATGGTTATTCCGGGCAGGATGGCTCGCATGGATTACGGGCGAATTTTGGACTGCTTGAGGTAAAAGAAAGCTCCAGATCAGCGAGTTTTGATGGCTTCCAGCTCAAGGGCTCTTTCCGGAGGGATGATGGAGAGGAAATTATTATTCATGGCAGTGAGGGCTTGATCAGGAATTTTGCCAGACTCGCCCCTGGCGACCAGCGGTTTCTTGGCCGTTTTATTCAGTCCTGTCTTCAAAGAGAGGAGGAACAGAGGGTCAAGGTGCGTCAGACAATTCTCTGGCATATTCTTGCCGGGCTGACTCCCGGGTTCGGGCAGATTGATTATCATGGCCGGATGGAAAGCATGGTCATATTTTCGGCTGATATTCTGCGCGGTTTGATGGAGAATCCGGATATGAAAAAGGCGGACCTTGTTCCTGCGGGTGATGTCATTCTCGACGGGTTCTATAACGAGACCATGGCATGGCTGGACACTGCCAATGTCTTTAGAATGTTTTCCTGGATGGGGCTTATCCCTCCGGCATATTATTACGAAGGCGAACTGATGCGCTATGATGCTCCGGTCAGGGTTTTTATGGTTGATGGAAGTTTTGGGTATTTCGACGGTAGAATTGTCGAGCAAATTGCGCCAGGTTGGCGCGTGGTTCTGCCGGAGGAGGATGATTCCGGCATAAGCGGTATGATGACGGATATCCGCCGTTTCCGTCCCCTGGACGTCATCGAGGAAAAACGCCTGGTTAACCAGGTGCGGATGGGCAATAGGGCCGCCGAGGAAGTTTTGGCCGGGTCGAATTTAAGGATTGTTGTGCAGATCGCCCGGAATGCCGCGTTTACCAGTATGCGGCGGCTTGGCCGGCGCACTTACGGAAGGGTTCATTCAGACCAGTTGTATGCTGAAGGTATGGAGTGGCTGGTTTCATTTATCCGCTCTTATGCTGTTAACCAGGTGGATGAACGCATGCCGCTTAAAGACTATCTTTGGGCGAGGCTTGGCCCCAGGCTGTACAGCCGTGCGTTTGAAATGGCGGCGGAAGTTTTGAAAGAAATTGATGATGGCCCCGTTTTCGCCGACGATCGCGATTCTCCCGGAATTATTGATACGCTCTCCGGAGGTGACGATCCGCAGGGGCTGGTTGAGGCGGAGGATATGTTTGGTCAATTTTTGCTGGAGCAGGGGTTTAATGAAACAGATCGTCGTCTGATCCGGTTGTTTGTGGTTGAGGGATATTCCCAGGACCAGCTTCTTCGGGAATTTCTTGAAGGGAGTTCCGGGGATCCAACTTTTGTTGATTCAGAGTATGTTAAACAGGTGATATCCGGCTTTCTTGAAAAGATGCACAAGTTGGGGCCGCAGAAGGTGCGGGCGCTTCTCAATCAGGACGGGCCGGCCTCCGATGATGAGGAAGAATTTGAAGAAGCCGATGATGCCCAGTTGCCTCCTGGAGGTATCGATTTTCGCGGTCGGGCAATAAAGCCGGAAAGTACGCCGAATGCGCCGACCCCGTCGGCTGTTTCCACCGACCCGGCCACTTTCAAAGGTTTCGTCCCCGTAGTTCTAGGTATCAGAATATTAATCGGTGACACACAGAATTGTTTTGTTATTAATCGGTGACACACAGAATTGTTTTGTGACATTTTTTGACATCTGATGGCATGCGCATAAAATGTCAGTATATGTTAAGAAAAAATTCTGTGTGTCACACCGATATCCACCTTCTCTGACATCTGATTACACGCGCATAGAATGTCAATATATGTTAACAAACAATTCTGTGTGTCACCGATATCCCCACCGATATGCCCAGTGTGTCCCCAATATGTTACACTTCCCTTATGTTTATAAGGAAGTTTATTTCTTTGCTTGTTCTGTTGACGTTCGGGGTTCAGAATTTGCCTTTGGCGCAGGCCCAGATTGTCCTTCCGTTGCCCGGGCAGATGGTGCCTTTGAGTCCGGTGTTTTATCCTCCAGTTTTCAAGGGACTTAAAGTTTATCCCCGGGAGCCGCTGCGTTTTGATTTTATTC
>CAJARJ010000005.1 GCA_903944345.1 Candidatus Omnitrophota bacterium | reverse complement strand
GACCGCCTATTGGCCCCGCTTTCTGGGAACGGCTATTATTTCCTGTTGTCTGATTTTCCTTGTATTTAATACAATGATCTGGAGAAACAATATGGCTATGGGCAGATTCTGGGTTGATGAACTGCCGGACTTTTACAAAGGGCATTATATTTATGCCAATGAACTTTTTGTTCGTGGAGCTTATTTGGAGGCCATTGAACATTATCAGGAAGCCCTGAAAGATCCCCGGGCAGATCGTATGATGCTTCTGAATTATTTTGCCCGAACCTGTCTGTCTGTGGGCAAATTTGAAGCCGCACGATCCTTGTTTGAGGAACTTATCAAGCTGGCTCCTGGTTATGCTTCCGGTTATGAAGGGTTGGCGCGTTATTATTTCTCGCAAAAGAATTTTGATGAGTGCCTGAAATATTTGCGCCAGTCTATAGAGATTGAGCCAACCAAAGACAATTATCTGTTGCTAATGGATTTGGCTGTTGCAACAAAAGACCGGCCTCGCTTGCTGAAAGCCATCGAGGAGATTCCTGAAGCCTTTGCCAGTAATTCTCCATACAGAGATTTCCTGCTGGAAGCCGCCAGGTATCGACTCAGGGAGTTTGAATGAAAGCTTTAATTGAAAAAAGTTTTCTTTTCTTACGCGGCAGGATCGGAGGTTTTGTTCTTATACTTTTGCTTGTCGGATGGGCCTACGCGCCTTCACTGTTGCATTTACCACGGCATGATCAGGTTGCCTATTGGGCGGAAACGGCGCATAAGGATGATCTTTATTCGCTTACTGTTGGTTCATACGCCCTCAACAGGGGGCGCCTGTTTAATCCGGTGGATGATTTTTTGTTCCGGCCTTTTCTTTATTTTTTTCTTGGAGTGGAGAAGTGGTTCTTCGGGTATCATTTTCCGTTATGGCAGGCGACGGGAATTTTTTTGCATATGCTTTGTGTCTGGCGTTTATGGCGACTGCTTGAGCTCATCCAGCCCGGGGTCTTTTCGCTTTATGCGACCGCGTTCTTTGCTTTGCTGCTGGTGAATGTCGAGATGGTTATCTGGCAGAATATCAATGCGTATATTATTGCTTGTATCCTGTTTTTGTTGGCTTTGCACAAGATAGTCGTGTTTCTTCGTTCCGGCGGCAGAGACCAGAAAAGTCTTTTTGTGTCTGTTGGTGTATTGATTGTTGCGGCCTTCTTTTATGAAGTTGCGGCTGTTTTCTCATTGTGTTTTTTTCTGGTCTTTTTGGCATCCGGGCGGTCATTTGCCCGTCAATCATGGGTGTTCCTTATTCCGGCCCTTCTGTCTTTTACTGTCAGCACCCTGGATTTTTTATGGCTGAACAGAGAGCGGTCGCTTTTGCCTGAGCCTATGGCTCAATGGAATTTCTGGCAGTCCGTTTATTACTTTCTTCTTGCGGCTAAGTGGAGTCTGGTGGCGGGTATTTTCTCGTGGGCAGGGGATCTGATGGTATTTTTTCGCACGGTTATGCCTGACAGGGTTTTTTCCTGGGGTTGGCCATGGAATGCCCCTTCGGTTTTTGCTCTTCCTGGCTATATTCTTTTGTTGGCAGTATTTCTTTCCCTGAGACCAAGAGGCTTCTTGCGGACGCAATGGGCGGGAATACGGCGCGATCCTGTCCGATGGGATTTGGGACGCATACTTAGCCTGTGCCTGTTGGCTTACTGGGCGGTCATTGCTTTTGGCAGGATGGGGTCTCGGGGAGTTCTGGTGGGATTAGGAATAAATCTTTATTATTTATATGTTGTCTGGCTTTTACTGGTGCTTTTGACGTATGTTATTCTTGCTCCATTGATGGCAAGTTTGTCGACGAAAAGTGACGCAGGCAAGCGAGCTGTTAAAATTATGGTTGTCATTTTTGTACTTTGGAATGCGTTTAACCTGAGGTTATACAATACACGGATGTCAGACTGGCAGCGGCCGTTACGCAACCTCCTGTCAACAGTTCAGGTTTTGGTTAAGGATCACGGTAACGAACAAGGGTTTTCTTTTTTTGTTGATCCGGATTTTCCTGGCAATATCTATGATCCATGGCTCCGCAGCAGAAATGACCCGCCGGAACGCAAATACCGGGTTGTGGAGGCAGTGTATATGAAATATTTCAATCCGGATGATCCTGCTTATGTTATATCTTTTGAGAAATGATCGGCGACACCTCTGGCTTTCCGTGATGATCTTTTTTTGTGTGGTTTTGTTCTTTTCGCCGTTAATTTCTTTTGAAGATACCAATTGGGATGACGGGGTTCATTCTTTCACCAATCCACTGGTTCTCAGCCGGCTGCCAACGGCTCCGTGGGATCTGTTTTTTGTTCCTGATAGTGTTAATCGCACTTATATTCCCCTTACAATGTTGACTTTCAACCTCCAGGTCTTTCTGGGAGGTACCTCTCCCTGGATTTCCCATCTGCTTAATATTGCTTTGCATGCTGCTGTTACTGTAATCGTTTTGCGTATAGGTCTGGCGCTTGAGCTGTCCCGGTCCGCTGCTTTTTTTGCTGCTCTTTTTTTTGCCGTTCATCCATTGCATGTTGAGCCGGTAGCCTGGGTTACTTCCCGTAAAGATGTTCTTTACGGGTTCTTTTTTCTAGCCGCTCTGCTTTTTTATCTGCGATTTATCAAAACCAGCCGGGGGAGAGATTATATTTTTTCGCTACTTTGTGCGGCCTTCAGTATTCTTGCCAAACCGATGGCTTTGAGTCTTCCTCTGATTCTTCTGCTTTTTGATTATTTTTACAAGCGTCAGTTATGCCTAAAGGTTTGGCTGGAAAAATTGCCGTTTGTGTTGGTGGTTGTCCCTGTGGCTATGATCACATATTTACAAAACAGCCGGGTCCCGGAATTGTTTTTTCCAGAATCGATTCTGGTTTTCTTGTGGAGTGCCGGATTCTATATCGAGAAGTTGTTTTTCCCTTTTGAGCTTTCTCCTTTATACGCACCCCCTGTTCCGGTTATGGCCCATCTTTTTTATTATGGGAAAACGATTTTGCTTCTTTTTTCTGTGCTTTGGGCTATGGTTGTGTTCAGACGCGCCCGCTGGCTGGTTATGGCGGTCATGTTTTATGTTTTTTGTACGTTCTATCTCTGGCGAACTGACGGGCAGGACATAACTATTGTGGGCGACCGCTTTATGTATATTCCCAGTGTCGGTTTTTGTCTTGCGTTCGGGGTTGTCATTTCTGCCTGTCGGGAACATTTCAGAAACAAACGCGCTTTGTGTTTGTCAGCAGCGTTAGGAATTCTGCTTTTGTTATCCTGGACGAGTTCTTCCCAGATGGCTGTCTGGAAGAATTGCTGGACTTTATGGCGCCGTGCTCTCCAGGTTTCTCCGGCGCATCCGGTGGCTTTGTCCGGACGGATAAAATGTATGGTTGACAGCAGAGGACTGGGAGGGTGTTCAGCGGATATTGTCAAAGATATTCGCCGGTTTTATTTGATCGCCAGGCCGGGGATTCCGGACGCTGAGATTGTTCGCAGACTGGATTATTTTATTTTTCTGATCGCTCGCAGTCAGTTCAGGACATATCCAGATGCCATAGACGATCCGGATCTTCTTGACCGAATGGGGCATCTTTATTGCCTGATCAAGGCCCCCGGGCGCGGTATCCTGTTTTTTGATGAAGCGGTGCGACGTTTCCCCTGGTACTCGAATGCTTCGTTTAATCAGGCGTTAGCCTTGCTTCAACTTGCGAATTATCCGGAGGCTATCCGTTCTTTTGATCGTTATCTGGTTCGTTGGCCGGATGACCCTCAGGCCTATTTTTCCCGTGCAGGGGCGCATTATCTGAATGGGCAGTTTAAGCAGGCTTTCGAAGATGCAAAAAAGGCCAGCGAGCTTGATTCAGCTAATAGTAATTATCGCGCAGGCTTCTTGTATTACCAGCAAGCATTCAGAAGTCAGGGCAGTTTATGAAAATAAAACAGTGGCTGTCTTCCGATTTTCTAGAAGTTCCTGTTTATCTATGGCTTGTCTTTTTGACCGGTTTTATGCTTAATCTTTTTACATTAAAAGACGGTCATAATTGGGGGGACGATTTTGCGCAATACATTATGTACGCCCGCAATATTTTGGATGGTAAGCCTTTGAGTGAGGGGATCCTTATGGATCTGGATGTGCTTCCGCCAGCCGGGTATTCTTTTTTTCTTGTGCCGATTATTTTCTTCTTTGGTGTCGATTTCTGGTTTCTTAAACTGCCGGGTTTGTTTTTTTGGTATGGGGCTCTTGTTGGGATCTACAGGCTGTTTGCGCCGAGGAATGAATTTCCGGCCCGATTGACAGTTATTTTGCTTTCTTTCTCCAGTATCTTCTTTGTGTACAAACAGAATATTCTGACCGATATCCCCTTTTTTTTCTTTCTGGTTTGGACGCTCTTTTTCTGGGAGAGCTATTTGCGGGCCGGGTCTCGCTTAAGCCAGTACTTGTTTATGATTTTTCTGGCCGGGACACTGCTGGTCCGGTCGGTCGGTTTTATTCTTGTTCTAGCCGTACTGTTTTATAATTTCTTTTTTGCTCCCAGAAAGCTTTCTCTGTATTTACTCATAGGAACAGTTGTTTCTGTTCTTTTATTGCAGGTTATCCTGACCGGCATGAGTCCGGGGGATTTCAGCTCGGTTCTGGCGCAGGGCGCTAGAGGCGAATTCAAGCCAGTATGGATGGATATTGTCAATATCTCAAAAGCGTTCTTTGTACATGTGCTTCCGGACAGATTGATTTTAACCAAAATGCTATATGCTGATGAGGGTTTATTCTGGTCGGTTTTAACTTTTATTTCCTGGTTTGTTTTTACAGGATTTTATCTTTACCGCTTTTTTATAAAGACGTTATCAGCTACAGGACTGGTTTTCTTTGTCCTGGTGCTGGCGATCCTTTGCTGGGGAGTCCTGATTCCGCATCCGTATTATGTTTTTTACCGTTATTGTTTTCCGGTTCTCCCTGCGGTATTCTTTTATTCTTTCTCTTTCCTGGCTGACTTGCCGACAGTTTGGGGAAGGCGGTTGGCTCTGGTGTTGTTTCTGGCGATCTTGGGAATTCATCTGCTCAGCATGGTGTATGACAGGTCTTTTAATGACGATCAGATTCTGGCGACCGATTCCCGGGAACTTTTTGAGTGGGTTCGGGGAAACGTTACTTCAGATGAGGCTGTATTTTTTTATTCCCCAAGGGCTTTGTCCTTGATGACCGGTTGCAAGACGGTTTCATTGAAAAACAACCAGTCGCTTAGGGAAAAGGTTGCTCGGTATAACCCTTCTTATCTGATTGTTCTGGGAGCAGTCACGGACGATCCTGTCCATGGGCAGATGTATTTCAGCGGTCGGGAAGTCAATCATGCTTTGTATCTTTTTGATCGGGAAAATATTGCCCTCCGGCTTGTCTGGAAGAATGGAGCTTTTCTTGTTTTTGCTGTGCAGACTGATTCTTTGCCGGTATTGACACCTTCCGCTTCCTGAAGTATTCTGAAACCGAAAGGGACAAGTTCTTCAGGAGAGATGAACATGATACAGGAAAAAGCTCTGACAACGGCAGAGATTAGTGAATTGTGCCAGGTAGCACCGGCCACTGTTCTGCAGTGGATCCGCGAGGGCAAGCTCAAGGCTTATCGTTCTCCCGGGAAATCCAGTTGTGTGGCAGCCAATGACCTGATGACTTTTTTTAAGAAATACAATTTTCCTGTCCCGGAAAACTTCCCGAATCGCAATTCACGTGCCAGGTTGCTTATTGTCGATGATGACCCTAATATGGCGCAGGCGATCAAGCGACTTTTTGTCCGGGATAAAGGGATTGATATTGATGTTGCCGCTGACGGGTTTGATGCCGGCATCAAGTTGCTGGTTTTTAAACCGGATTTGGTGGTTTTGGACATGAAAATGCCGGGGATGAATGGCTTTGAGGTGGCGCAAAGGATCAAGGATTCTCCCAATTGTCATCAGATTAAAGTTATTTGTGTTTCGGCTTTTTTTGAGGATGAAGACAAGGCTCGTCTGATGAAGCTGGGCGTAGATTGTTGTCTGGACAAGCCCTTTGAGATAGCTGAACTTCTGGAGAAGGTCAGGCAAATGCTTGCTGATTCTCGTTACTGATTCTTTGTCCGATGCCCATATCTGAAAATATACTGCCTGTTCTTTTTCTGGAGCGACTGAAACAGATTGTCGGTGAAAGTTCTTTTGCGGAACTTTTTCCGCTTTTTGACTATCCGTACCCTCTTTGTGTTCGTGTCAATTTGTTGAAAGTCCCCAATCCTGGGGATGTTATGGAGAAAATTGCAGCGCAGGGGGTTTGCTCACAAGCGCTTCCTTTCACCGACTCTGCCTTCTTGCTCGAGAATGTTGCAAAACGCGAGTTGTCGGATCATCCTTTAGTGCAGTCGGGCGAATTGTTTCAGCAGGCTCCCTCCAGTCTTTTACCGGTGCTTGTTCTTGCTCCTCGACCCGGTGAACGGATACTGGATGCTTGCGCTGCTCCGGGAAGTAAAACAACCCAGATGGCTGCCCTTATGCAGGGCTGCGGAGAAATTCTGGCAGTAGAGGCGGTCAAACATCGTTACTACAAACTCAAGTCGGTTTGTTCCCTTTTGGGAGCGGCTAATGTACGTCCGCGACTGGGTGATGTCAGTCGCTTGCGTTTTTCACCGACAGAACTGTACGATGCCGTCCTGGTTGATGCGCCTTGCAGTTCCGAAGGGCGTTTCAAATCTTTTGATCCGGATACTTCTGCTTACTGGAGCCCCCGCAAGATTGCCCAGATGAGTTACAAGCAGAAAGGGATACTGCTGAATGCTTCTCGGGCGCTGCGATCAGGCGGCCGCCTTTTGTATTCTACCTGCACATTTTCTCCGGAAGAAAATGAGGAAGTTGTGGACTGGTTTCTGACCAAGACCCAAGGAGAGTTCTCTCTGGTGCCCTTTTCTTTGCAGGGAGTCGGACGAAGTCCGATCCTGAAAGGATGGCAAAAGAAAGTGTATCGTCACGATCTTTCTTCTTGCTGGAGGGTTCGTCCCGACAGGGTAATGACAGGTTTTTTTATAGCCTCTTTTGTCCGTAACTGATTCGGGATTCCTGCGATGGTTGCTTTTATGCAATTTCTTTTTCGGCATCGGCTTTATGTGCTGAGTCTGCTGACAGGAATCTGTTACTCCTCTCTTTGGCAGTCCGGGTTCCTGAATTTTGATGATTCTATTCACTTCTACAATCTGCCGGTTTTATATGACTACTCCTGGGCAGGTCTGTTCAGACTTTTCCTTGAGCCAGACACGACCAGTCATATCTATTGCCCTTTGACTATAGTATCCTTTATGCTGGAAAATATGTTTTGGGGTATAAAACCGCGTTTGGCTCATCTGGTCAATTTGCTGCTTTTTATTGTTATTGTTTTCCAGGTTAACCGTCTCGGACGCCGGATGGGGTTGTCTCTCGGGGCTGCCTTTATTGGAGCGAGTGTGTTTGCCCTGCACCCTTTGCACGTTGAGCCGGTGAGTTGGGTGACGGCCAGAAAAGATGTTCTTTATGGAGTTTTTTATCTGTTATCCCTGGTTTTTTATGTTTTGCATCTGCAAAAAGGAAAAGGTTCGGCTTATCTTGTTGCGCTGTTATGCGCCGGGTTAGCGGTTTTGGCCAAGTCGATGGCTCTTAGTCTGCCATTTGTTCTTTTATTGATTCGCTGGTTTATGGGGAAACGTGACTTTTCTCAGGCTTTATGGAGCTTGCTGCCCTTTGTCCTGGTTGTTGAGCCGATTGCCCTGATCACGTACTTACAGAATAGCCGTCAGGTGCCGCTGGTGTTTCCGGATTCTTTTCTTATCTGGACCTGGAGTATGGGTTTTTATCTGATTAAATTTTTTCTTCCGTTGGGGCTGGCACCTGTCTATAGCATTCCTTTACCGGTCAGTTTTTTAAATCCGGCATATTTGTCCGGGGTGTTTGTTCTTCTTGCAGCTGCGGTGATTGTTGTCAAGTCTTCCGATTTTCGTTGGCCGGCATTCGGCGTCTTATTTTATGCGTTGTCTACTTTCTTTCTCTGGAGATATGATGTTTTTGACCTGACAATTGTTGCCGACCGCTTTATGTTTATCCCCAGTGTCGGGTTATGCTTGTGCCTGGGATGGGCGTTGGGAAAGTTTCTTGATTCTTCCGGATCCCGTTTTTTCTGGCGAGCAATTATTTTATTGTTCTTTCTTTTATGTCTCGCCGTACTTAGTTTTCGTCAGGTTCAGGTTTGGAAGAACAGCTGGTCTTTCTGGAGCCGGGTGCAGGCGGCAGGCGAGCCTTCCGATTTGTCTTTTAAAGGACGATTGGGCTGTCTGAGCAGTGAGCCGTGTTTTATGGAATCCCGCGCAGACATCCTGCGGGATTGTTTGGTCCACAGACTTAATCGCTCCCAGGTTCCGGCAGGGATTGTTTCAGAGAAGATGCGGTATTTTCGTTTACTGTATGCGTATCGGGATTATAAACGGATTCGTTCTGTTGATCTCAAAGAAAGGCTTCTGTACAATATCTTGCGGTTGCGGCGGCTGACAGGCTGTTCACTTGCCGAAGCAAGGATTTCGCATTACGCACACCAATACCCTCTGGCAGCCGAAGAATTTATTCAAAATGCTCTGGTCGCGTTTTTTCGTCAGGACTGGTTTGCTGCCGGAGATAATATTGCTATCGCAGCAGACCTGGGGCCCTCCCGTGCAGATGTGCTGGCTTTACGTGCGGCTTTGCAGAGAACGCAAGGAGAACAAATCGCTGCCAATGAAAACCTTTGCAGAGCCATGCAGAAGAATCCGGATGATCCGGTTGTTGCTTTTGTTTTTCGGGTGTATTTTTCCGGAAGGTTGTTCTCCTGCGGGATCTGACTTGCGGCCAGGCTTGTATTTATGATCTTTCTATGAAATAATCTTCATTCAAAATTAATTTCTACGAGGCTAATCCGTATATGGCATCCGATTCTTTTGTTCCTTCAGGCATCAAAGAGCAGTTTCTTCCCCAGGAAGGTATCGCGCGCGTTTACCGGCAGGGAATTATTCACAACACGATTAGGGTTCCTTTCCGGCAAGTCAGTCTTGAAGACGGGCAAACGGCGCTGGATCTTTATGACGTCAGTGGCCCTTATGGTGATCCCATGGCTGATTTTTTGCCAGGGCAGGGGTTGTTGCCTCTTAGAAGTCATTGGGGGAGCCGTAAGGGAGAGCCCCGGATGTCCCTGGCCCGAAAAGGCGTTATTACTCCGGAAATGGAGTTTGTGGCTATCCGCGAAGGACTCGATCCGGCTTTTGTCTGCAGGGAGATTGCCGAAGGCAGGGCGATTATTCCGGCCAACATCCATCATCCGGAATGTGAGCCTATGGCCATAGGGCGTGGTTTTTTGGTCAAGATTAATGCCAATATCGGCAATTCCGCGCTTTCTTCTTGTATTGAACAGGAACTGGAAAAGATGCTCTGGTCTATCCGTTGGGGCGCTGATACGGTTATGGATCTTTCAACCGGAACAGAGATTCATAAAACCCGGGAGCGGATTATTCGAAATTCGCCCGTCCCGGTAGGGACTGTTCCGATTTACCAGGCTCTCGAAAAAGTCGGGGGGGTTATTGCTGATCTTTCCTGGGAGGCTTATCGGGAGACTTTAATTGAGCAATGCGAGCAGGGGGTTGATTATTTCACGATCCATGCCGGACTGCTCAAAGCATTGGTGCCTGCGGCCAGGAAACGCAAAACAGGCATAGTTTCCCGCGGTGGATCGATTCTTGCCAAGTGGATGCAGGATAGAAACCAGGAAAACTTTTTGTTTACACATTTTGAGGAGCTTTGCGATATTCTGCGGCAGTACGATGCCGCTTTTTCTCTCGGAGATGGTCTGCGTCCCGGATCGACTGCAGATGCCAATGACGAGGCCCAGTTCGGAGAGCTCAGAACACTCGGTGAACTGGCGCAAATAGCATGGAAACACGATGTTCAGGTCATGATCGAGGGGCCGGGGCATGTCCCGCTGGACAAGATCAGGCAGAATATGGACTTGCAGTTATCGTTGTGTCACGGAGCGCCTTTTTATACGCTCGGACCTTTGGTTATTGATATTGGTGCAGGTCGTGATCATATTACTTCCGCGATAGGTGCTGCGATGATCGGCTGGCTGGGAACGGCCATGTTGTGTTATGTGACGCCCAAGGAACATTTGTCGCTGCCAGATAAAGATGATGTCAAGGAAGGTATTATTGTACATAAAATGGCGGCGTTGGCGGCAGACCTGGCTAAAGGTCATCCTATGGCGGTAGCTTGGAATAATGCCATGTCAGAGGCTCGCTATGCTTTTCGTTGGGAGGATCAGTATCGGCTGACCCTGGATCCGGAAACCGCTCGTCGTTACCGTGAGCAGTCATTTCCCAAAGATTCGGCAACCGATCATTGTTGTACAATGTGCGGACCCAATTTCTGCGCGATGAGAATAACCCGTCAAATCGTTTAAGAAACCGTTATCGGCCGAAACAGATTTCAGGCAAAAAGTTCGGGTGCAGAGCGCACTATGGCCAGAAATTTTTCTTCTGTTTCTTTCAGTTGAACCTGAAGTTGTTTCTGTACCGTTAGAGTTTCCTCGGTTATCTGGGGGATCAGCAACTGGTAATAGGCGATCCCGTCTGAAAGATTTCGCTGATAATCCAGAAGTTCCTGGTTCTTGCCTGCGGCGGTTTTTTCCGTCTTCTTTTCGTCCACTTTCCTGGCAAATTGTTCGACGTTCAGCATAAGTTCCTTGATGAACATATGTGGGCGGTTCTTGAAAGGCATAATATCTGTCCGACCGTAAATATGGTCGATCATTTCCTTAAGGCTGGCTGCTCGGGAGAAGTAGGCGATATTCGGTCCCGGACATACTGCCGGAGCCAGTTCGTCTTTGCGCGGGATATCCGCATTCATGTAAACCCCGTGACCAAGCTGTGCGCAAATGCAGGCTTTGCTGGTGATCTGCCGGGCCTGTTTTTCGTATTCTTCTTTGGGCAGGCCAAGTGCTTTGAGGGCTTCAAGTTTCAAGGTCTGGTAAACTCGCGAAGCTGTGCACACGGGGTTCTTGGTGAACTCTGTATTGTTGGCCAGATGACCAAGCATGCAAGGGCTGCCGGGAGTTCCCACGTTGATAAGGTTGCATTTCTTGATCTCGCTTAATGAGTTGCGCAGGTTATTGAAAGCGACATTAAGCGGGGAAACGTCACTTAGAAAAATGTCGTTTTCTCCGGCTGCGGCCAGTTTGCCAAGGGTGTCACCGTCGATCTGAACCGCTTCAGGAACCAAAAGGAAAGGTGAACCCCATCCGGTTGAAAAGACATTGTAATAACGTTTTAGAAACTTGTCCTCGTTGAATGTTCCGATACCGCCCTGGGCTGCCAGACGGAAACTTAACGGAGCAGAGGGAACCGGTTTGCCTTTTGAGCGCAGCGCTTCAAGGAGCATCTGGCTCAGGGTGGTTATCAGTTCGTCTTTTTTTTGTTTGAATTCCTCGAGTATGGGCCCCATAAGGTTGCCGGAACCGGAGAAAGCGTGCCCGCCGCAGTTAAGGCCGGACTCAATCCGGAATTCTGAAACCCACAAGCCTTTTTTGGCCAGAAATTTGCCCTGGGTCAAGGCGGAGCGGAAATCGCTGACCTTGAGAATGATTTCTTTGCGGAAAGCACCGTTCTCATCCGGGTAGAAGTCAGCAAATTCCTCTATGTAAGTATAAAGACGCCGGTTGAATCCGGCGGACAGGACGATAGCGGATTTCAGTCCGCTTTGGGCGTAGCCGCGCAAGGCGGCCAGAGCGTCAGAGTGTTCTTCGGACAAAAGTGTCCCGTCTTTGGCGTAATTGGAGCGGTCAATCTTGGTCATGATGTTGACATCAATGCTGCCAGGGAGTATCTTTTCGCGCAGTTCGTTCTGGAGATGAAGCTTGTGAGTAAACTGGCTTTCGGCAAGCATTTTCATGTAAAGGTTCTTAAGCTCGGCGGTGTCAGGAAGAAACTCAAAATATTTGGTGATTTCACTGCCGGGTTCGAAAGATGAACTGCGCAATTCCTCAAATTGTTTGGTCACGATGGAGTTAACCAGATCAAGATAGGAGGTGATACGGCGAGCTCGCCAGTCGGGTTCATGTTTGTTGATTGGGGTATAGTCTTCATTATATCTTTGTGCGTAGAACTTTCTTACGTTTTCAATCAGAGTGTCATCTACCAGGGAAATGACCGAAGAAATGCCGTAACGGGCCACCCTGATCGGGGAGTCAATTGTAAATCCTGTTCCCATGACCGGAATATGAAAAGTGTGGTGAGCGTTCATTATAGGCTTTCCGCCGAGGTTAAACGGCTTTTATTGGCTGTTGGCTAGTTTCAATATAAGATTCTTACGGATAAAATCAAGTTCTATTTGCCTTTCATAGGAAATATATTGTTTTAAACCATCATAAAATTCACAAGAGCCGCTTTTTCTTTGAGGTTTGTCTGTTTTTATATTAAGATAACCTTTCACTACAATTCACCGGAGAATTCTGCATGTTTGATCCTTTTCTGCTTGCTCAACAGGTTTTGGATGAGGCTCCTTATTCAAAAGAAGCTGTTTTGCCGCTTTTGACAGATGACCAGGTGCCTTTAACGGATATTCTTGCCGCGGCATTCAGGATCAGGTCGCGCTTTTTCGGTAAAGAAGTCACGTTGCACATTTTAAATAATGTTCAAAACGGGGTTTGCCCTGAGGATTGCCGTTACTGCGCCCAATCTGCCGGTTCATCTGCAGCGATTGAAGAATATCCCATGAAACCGGATAACGAAATTCTCATGGAGGCCGAACGGGCGTACAAAAACGGGGCTTGCCGGTATTGCATGGTTTTTTCCGGGAGCGGCCCTGAGCCTGACCGGATTGAACATTTGTGCAGCCTGGTTCGGGAAATTAAACAACGTTTCTCGATTGAAGTTTGTGTATCTCCCGGAAGAATAGATTATCAACAGGCTTTGCGCTTGCGGGCGGCAGGTCTGGATCGTTTGAATCATAATTTAAATACTTCTTTGCAAAATTATGCCAATATTTGTACAACGCACACCTTTACTGACCGGCTGGAGACCCTGCGAGCGGCGCGTGCAGCTGATCTGGCGGTTTGTTCGGGTCTTATTGTGGGAATGGGGGAAACGGCTGAGGATCTGGTTGATATTGCTCTGACTTTCCGAACTTTGGGAGTGCATTCGATTCCGGTCAATTTTCTGATACCTGTTTCGGGTCAGGATATCCCCGGAGCCAGGCCGCTGACTCCCGAATACTGCCTGCGGGTGCTATGTATGTTTCGTTTCCTTAATCCGCGAACCGAGATCAGAATGGCTGCTGGACGAGAGTTGCATTTGCGCAGCCTCCAGGTTATGGGGCTGTTTGCAGCGAATTCTCTTTTTCTGAGTGGTTATCTGAATGTGAGTGGGCACCCGGACGTAGAAACACTGCAGATGATCCGTGATGCCGGGTTTGATATCAGGTCAGAAATCCCGTTGGATGAACTTATTTCATCTGCCCGGGAATCTACCGGGCAGGTTCCGCTCAAGACTATAAATGATCTTAGACCATGTCAAACACGGGAGTCATAATGGAAAATGTTGTCATTATAGGATCAGGGCCATCCGGCCATACTGCGGCAATTTATTGTGCCCGGGCCAATCTTGCTCCGGTGATGCTCGAGGGGTTGATGGCCGGAGGCATTGCTGCCGGCGGACAGTTGACGACAACAACCGAGGTTGAGAATTACCCCGGTTTTCCCGATGGTATTAGTGGGCCGGAACTTATGGAACGGATGCGCGCACAATCTTTGCGTTGCGGGACAAGGATCATCACCGAAACTGTCGAGCGGCTCGAGTGCAGCGCAAGGCCATTCAGGGTTATTGGTGATGCGGGGACAGTCCTGGAGGCGAAGGCGGTTATTATAGCTACCGGAGCGACAGCCAGACGCATGAATCTTCCGGGCGAAGAGCGTTTATGGCAGCGCGGCATTTCTGCCTGTGCGGTTTGTGACGGAGCCCTGCCATTGTTTCGTAACAAGGTTCTTGTGGTTGTTGGCGGAGGCGATTCAGCGGCGGAGGAAGCTTTGCACCTGACCAAATATTCAGCGAATGTTATTTTGATGCACCGCAGGGAAGAGCTTCGGGCTTCACGAGTGATGCAAAAACGGGTTCTTGAAAACAGCAGGATCCGAGTGATGTGGAATACGGTGCCTCTCGAAATAGTGGGGGATAAATTTGTGGATGCATTAAGAGTTCAGGATGTTAAGACCGGTGTTGTCAGCGAATTGCCCTGCGGAGGTCTTTTTTATGCCATCGGACACCAGCCGAATACGGCGTTTCTTAATAACCAGATTCAGCTTGACGATATTGGGTATGTGTTGACTGCCCCTGGAAGCACCAGAACAAGTCTTGAAGGAGTTTTTGCCTGCGGAGATGTTCAGGACCGCAGATACCGTCAAGCTATAACCGCTGCCGGATCGGGTTGTATGGCTGCGCTGGAAGTTGAGAGGTTCCTTGATGGCGGGCATTGATCCGCTGTTTTTGCGGACTGGTTCTGTTGGTGTGTTTGATCGTATCGCTCGTGTGTATGACCGAGCCAATCGGGTTCTTTCTTTTGGTCAGGATATTCGTTGGCGCGACAGCATCAAGGACTGGCTGCCTTCAAGCGGAAGCCTGGCGGTTCTTGACATAGCCTGCGGAACAGCGGACATGGCATTGACTCTGCTGAAAAGTCGATCAGCGGCTTGTCGGGTCACAGGAATTGACCTTTGTGATCACATGCTCGATATCGGGCGTATAAAAGCGGACAGGTCCGGACATTTACGGCAGATCTCTTTTGTCCGGGCAGATGCGCAAAATCTGCCTTTTTCTGATCAGTCTTTTGATGTTGTGACCGTAGCTTTTGGTTTGCGGAATATGCCGAATTATGTCCGGGTTCTGGCCGGGGCTCATCGTGTGCTTAAATCAAACGGACAGCTGATTGTCCTGGAACTTGTTCTGCCAGGGAAAAGTAACATTCTGTATCCTTTAGTGCGTTTCTATATCAGATTTCTGGTTCCCTTTATTGGTGGGCTTTTCACGGGACAGCCTCAGGCTTATCGTTATCTGGCTCAAACGATTGAACATTTTTCTGATGGTCAGCGCTTTGAGCAGATCCTTGAGCAGACAGGTTTTCGTGTTTCTGCCAGGAAGCATTTTATGTTTGGTGTTGCGCGATTGTGGTTGGCTGAAAAAGCAGCGTCAGCCATGACCGGGCAAGCCTGGTAAAAAGATTATCGAAAAGCTTTCCATCCGGACGATAAAAGTGTAAATTACCAATAGGTTTCAGAAGAGGGGAAGTACAGGTATAGTGAAAAAAATGCATATTCTGCTTACCAACGATGACGGGGTGCATGCCGATGGCCTTCGTGCCATGTACCAGGCTCTTTCCAAAGTCGGAAAGGTTACAGTAGTTGCCCCTGACGGGGAGCGCAGCTCTATCTCGCAGGCGATTACCCTGCAACATCCTATTTATCATCGGGAGATTGTCTTTCAGGGCAAGAACAAAGCGCATGCCGTAAGCGGAACTCCGGCGGACTGTGTCAAGTTTGCTGTTGCGGTTCTTTTTAAAGGATGCCGGCCTGACATGGTGGTCTCTGGGATCAATCATGGCTCCAATGATGGTTGCAGTGTTTTCTATTCCGGGACTGTCGGCGCCGCCCGTGAGGGGGCTCTTTTGGGGATTCCTTCCCTGGCAGTTTCGCTTGATTGCCGGAGTTTACGCAATTTTGTTCAGGCTGCAAGTATCGGAGTTCGTGTGCTACGCAAATTGTCCGTCACAGAAACTCCCGGCGGGACATTCTTTAATCTGAATGTTCCCGATCTGGCCTCCGGCCAGGTCAAGGGGATTCGTTTGGCCAGACAGTGCCGTGTTCCGATTCATGGCGAATTTCGGGTAAGGAAAGACCCCACCGGCCGGACATATTACTGGATGACCGGGCGGCCTCCTGCTTCCGGCAAGGAGACTCTTTCTGATTCCTGGCTGATCAAGCGCGGCTACGCAGTTGTGGCCCCGATTCATTGTGATACAACAAATTACGTATTTCTTAACCAAACAGTATCCCAAAAGATGGAGTTCTGATGATTCCCCCGTCTTCAATTTTGCAGGCCAGGATACTTATTGTCGAGGATGATCCTACCAGTTCCAGTTTGATCCGCGAGATACTCAAAGACTCGGGTTTTAAACATTTGCGCGTGATTACCAACGCGAACAAGCTGGCGGATATGTATGTTCAATACCGTCCGGATTTGCTGATTCTTGATCTTAACCTTCCCGGGATTGACGGCTTTGAGGCGATGCGTCGCCTGAAGGCCCAGGATCCTAACGATTATTTGCCTATCCTGGTGATTTCTTCGGATGTGGATGATCATGTCCATCTGCGTGCTTTGGCGGCCGGAGCCAAGGATTTCCTGAGCAAGCCCTATGACCGTTCCAAGGTTATTCTGCGCTCACGCAATCTGATTGAGGTGCGGCTTCTGCATCAGGAGATCAAAAACAAGAATCGTGATCTCGAAGAGATTGTTGCCGCCAGGACAAAAGAATTACGGGACAGTAGGATAGACGTTATTCGTCGTCTGGGGTTTGCGGCGGAATATCGTGATACAGAGACAGGGCAGCATATTTTACGCATGAGCCGTTATGCCGCGGTTCTGGCTTCAGCGATGGGGATGAGCCAGGAGGATGTTGATCTTGTTTTGACCACCAGTCCGTTGCATGATGTTGGCAAGATTGCCATTCCGGACCGGATATTACTCAAGCCCGGACCGCTTTCTGCCGATGAGTGGGAGATCATGAAGACGCATGCCCAGGTTGGTGCGCAGCTTCTTTCGGGAGGAGATTCCGCTTTCTTGCAGATGGCTGAATCGATTGCCCGTTATCATCATGAACGTTGGGATGGTAAAGGATACCCCGGCGGACTGAAGGGGGAGGAGATTCCTCTGGTTGGGCGCATTGCGGCTGTCTGCGATGTGTTTGATGCGTTGACATCCGAGCGTCCTTATAAAAAGCCCTGGCCTTTTGACGAGGCCGTCAGGGAGATCAAGCGGCTTAAAGGATCGGCATTCGATCCCGAAGTTGTCGACACTTTTATAAGGATTCTTCCGCAGATCAGGGCCATATTCAAGGAAGTCGGCAAGGTCACGCGCGATCTTGGGCGACAGCCCCAAAGAAGTGATGAACATTCTGCTGAAATCTGACGGTATTTTTTGTCTGGTTGACTGATTCGGGATCGCTCATAAATTCGGATTAACTGCCAGACTGTGTGTTATAATATCACTTCAGATTTCAGGTTTTGAAGAGCGAGCGGAATTAATAATCGGAGGCTCAACGGGCCGGTTAAAAGGAGAGAGTGTAATGGATCAAATGTCGCAAACGGCCAAAGTCATCCTGGATGGCAATACCTACGAACTTCCGATCGTGATCGGCACCGAGGGAGAAAAGGGTATTGATATTTCAACCCTGCGGTCTATCAGCAATTATGTCACGTTTGATCATGGTTTCGGTAATACCTCGAATTGCGAAAGCGCGATTACTTATCTGGATGGTGAAGCCGGCATTTTACGTTATCGTGGTTATCCTATTGAGCAATTGGGAGAGTCGTCTTCATTCGTTGAAACATCGTATCTGCTTATTCACGGAGAATTGCCAACTCCTGCCCAGTTGGGTGATTTCTCCGATCTTCTGGGCGAGCATTCCATGCTGCATGAGGATATGAAGAATCTGTTCAATGGTTTCCCTTCTTCGGCGCATCCTATGGCTATTCTGGCTTCGATGGTCTGTTCGTTGTCGGCTTATTACCCGGGTATAGATATGCTTAATCCCGTCAAGGAAGACTTTGACCGTATTGTGGCTATGCTTATTTCCAAGGTCAGGACAATTTCCGCTTTTGCCTACAAGAAATCCATAGGCGAGCCGTTTGTTTATCCCCGGCAGGATCTGGAATACATTCCTAATTTCCTTAACATGATGTTTTCTTCTCCGACCAGATCATACAAGATTTATGACGAAGTTGTTCAGGCGCTCAAGGTGCTCCTGATCCTTCATGCGGATCATGAACAGAACTGTTCGACGTCCTCGGTGCGTCTGGTTGGCAGTTCCTGGGCGAATCTTTATGCTTCCATTACCGCAGGAATCTGTGCGCTCTGGGGGCCGTTGCACGGAGGCGCAAATGAAGCGGTCATCGAGATGCTCGAGATGATACATAAAGACGGCGGGGATGTTGATAAACATATCAGTCTGGCCAAGGACAAATCTAACCGTGTTCGTCTTATGGGCTTTGGGCACAGAGTGTACAAGAGTTATGACCCCCGCGCTAAAATCATCAAGGCTTCCGCACATGATTTGTTAAACAAGCTGGGGATTAATGACCCGCTTCTCGAGATCGCGGTCAAGATGGAAGAAAAAGTTCTTAATGACCCGTATTTCATCGAGAGGAACCTTTATCCTAATGTCGATTTTTACAGCGGGATTATTTACAAGGCAATCGGCATTCCTATGCGCATGTTTACCGTGATGTTTGCTATCGGTCGACTGCCTGGATGGATCGCTCACTGGAAAGAGATGATGGAAAGTCCTTCGGCCAGAATAGGCCGGCCCCGGCAGATTTATACCGGATCCAGAAAACGTGATTACGTACCGATTATTCGTCGTTAACCGTATTTATCGAAGGAGTTTTGTGTGGTCACTGTAAGGCCTTATAAATTTGATCAGGACGCCCTTGTTGTTTTTCTTACCATGGAGCAGGTCAAGGCCAGGGAATTGCCGGTCAAGGATGCCAGGCTTTCCGCTGAATTCCAGAAGCTTCTGGAAGCCGGGGTTTTTGAGGCGGCTCCGGGAACGCAGTTTCCGGCTCTTTTGGGTCGCAAAATTGTGCTTTTTGTCGGCCTTGGCAAAGCGAAGGATCTTTCTTTGTCCGGTTTGAGGCTTGCGGTTCGCCGAGCGCTTTTATCGGCTCCGCTTTCCAGGACAGAAACGGTTGAGTTGATACTTCCAGAAGACAACAGGGAGAATGTTGAAGCCGCTATTGAGGGAGCATTGATTGGTACTTATGCCTGGAAGAAATATGTTACCCGTAAGAAAGATGATCGCACCGTCGAACACAAAAAGATTTTTATCGCGGGCAAGGATCAGCCGGGTTATGCCGCAACTGCGAAAGTTGCTGCCAATGTTAATTTCGCGCGTGCTCTGGTTAACGAGAATGCGGATGTTACTGACGCCGTTTATCTCGAAAAAGTCATGAAAGACATTGCCTCCGGGCACAAGAACGTTAAACTCGAGATTCTTGGACGCAAGGAATTGGCAGCAAAGGGTTTTGGTCTTCTTCTGGCCGTCAATCAGGGGAGCAACAAAAAACCGAGGGTTTTGATTGCTTCGTATACAGGTGCTCCCGGGGAAGCTTTCACGGCAGTGATCGGTAAGGGGCTGACCTACGATACCGGAGGGCTTAATCTTAAACCTACCGGGCATATGGAAACCATGCGTTGCGATATGAGCGGTGCGGCAACTGTTTTGAGTTTGCTCAAGACGGTGCTTGAGCTTGGAATAAGGAAAAATATCATTTTTGCCTGTGGTGTTGCTGAAAACGCCATATCCGCCAACGCTTATAAACCCGGAGATGTACTCACAAGTTTTTCCGGCAAGACTGTTGAAGTCGGCAACACGGACGCTGAAGGCCGACTGGTTCTGGCTGATGTGATTTCCTATGTGATCCAGCAGTACAAGCCTGCGCGTTTGATTGATCTGGCTACGCTGACCGGAGCGGTATCGGTGGCGCTGGGTAATGATTATTCGGGACTTGTTTCCAATGACGATGCTTTGGCCGGGGCGCTTCTGAAAAGTGCGGCGCTGTCGGATGACCGTATCTGGCGTCTGCCTTCGTATCCGGAGTTGCGGGAAGCAATCAAATCCAAGATAGCGGATTTGCGCAATACTTCCAGCTGGCGGGGCGCCGGCGGTACGATAACCGGAGCCGAGTTTCTTCGTCAGTTTGTCGGGGATACTCCCTGGGCGCATCTGGATATCGCCGGAACTGCTTTTGTTGAGGGAGATGGCCGGATGTATTTCGGGCATGGGGCTACGGGTGCAGGGGTTCGTCTTTTAACGCATTATTTTATTAATAATTAATTCCCAGACAGCCGCACAGGAGACATATGAAATACAGGGT
Organism: Candidatus Omnitrophota bacterium; assembly: GCA_903944345.1. Taxonomy (GTDB): domain Bacteria; phylum Omnitrophota; class Gorgyraeia; order Zapsychrales; family Fredricksoniimonadaceae; genus CAJARJ01. Next base: position 130,292 of record CAJARJ010000005.1, on the reverse strand, counting down.
TGAGACTGATACAATGGGAGAGGTCAAGGTTCCTGCGGATATGTATTACGGGGCTCAAACCTTCCGTTCTTTGAACAATTTTCGGATCGGTACCGAACGTTTCCCAAGAGAGTTTCTCCGTGCGCTGGCTATTGTCAAGAAAGCGTCGGCCATGGCCAACGTGAGGCTGGGAGTTCTTGATCGTAAAAAGGCCGAGAATATTGTTTCGGCGTGTGAAGAAATGATTTCCGGGCATCTGGATGCGCATTTTCCTTTATCTGTATGGCAGACTGGCAGCGGTACTCAGACCAACATGAATGCCAACGAAGTTATTGCTCACCGGGCCACGCTGATCATGGGAGGCGAGCCGGATGCCAAACTCATTCACCCGAATGATGATGTCAACAAGGGGCAGTCTTCTAACGATGTTTTTCCCACGGCCATGCACATCGCCGCGGCCGAGATGGCTCGCTATTCCTTGCTGCCGGCTTTGAAAACCCTGCATGAAACTCTTGAGATGAAAGCCAGGAATTTTCATGGAATAATCAAGATTGGACGCACTCATCTGATGGATGCCACGCCAATATCTTTGGGTCAGGAATTTTCAGGTTATGCCCAGCAGGTTTTTAACACCAGTGAGCGCATTATGGCGGCCTGGCCGCGTTTGACCGAATTGGCCCTGGGTGGTACGGCCGTTGGCACAGGACTGAACACTCATCGGGATTTTTCCTGGACGGCTATACGTATTATTAATGAAATGACCAGAATTGATTTCCGTCCGGCTCGCAATTCTTTCGAAGCTTTGGCGGCTCATGATGCTCTTGTCGAGCTTTCAGGATCGCTGAATACCGCAGCTGTTTCATTAATGAAGATTGCTAACGATATCCGTTTACTGGCTTCCGGCCCACGTTGCGGTATTGGTGAAATTTTTATTCCCGAGAACGAGCCGGGAAGTTCAATTATGCCAGGAAAAGTCAATCCGACACAATGTGAGGCGCTGACCATGGTCTGTGCGCAGGTGATGGGCAATCATGTTGCCGTGACCGTTGCCGGGTCTTGCGGACACCTGGAGTTGAATGCTTTCAAACCGGTCATTATTCATAATCTGCTTTGCTCCCTGCGCTTACTTTCAGATGCTGTTGTAAGTTTCACGGCAAAGTGTGTTTCCGGAATTGCTCCTAACAATGTCAGGATCAAGGATAACCTGGAACGCTCCCTGATGCTTATTACAGCATTAACACCTGTAATCGGTTATGATAAGGCGGCAGAGATTGCCAAGAAGGCTTATGCTTCCCAGATAACCCTGAGAGAGGCGGCACTTTCTTTAGGATATGTCAGCGAGCAGGACTTCGACCGGATCGTTCAGCCAGGCAAGATGATCTAAATTATAACGGGGGCAGTTTATGCAAGACAACAAAAAGACAAAAAACTATGTTGAACAGCGTGACGGTTTGCGTGCCGAACGATCCCTGGCTGTCAGGCATCGGCTGGTTAGACAGGGACGTAAGACCGTCGACGGGGCATGGTCTCGTTCGGAAACCTGTAATATGAGTGTTTCGGGACTGTTGTTTTCCAGTCCCGTGGAATATAAAGTCGGAGATCGGATTGAGTTGGAGATTGTGCTTACAGAGATGATAGAGATCTATAGCGGGCTGGCGGAAGTTTTGCGAGTTGCCCAACTTCCAGGAGGAGACTATCAGATTGCAGTCAAATATATTGATGATAGAAAAAGATCCCGGCCAGCAAGACGGCATCTTTAGTTCCTGTTTATACCAATCAGTTTTCAGAGAAATGAAGTACGGGTATATCGTTGGCAAATCATGAGGATGTTTCTGTGAAAATACTTGTTGTGGGTGGGGTTGCTGCAGGGGCTTCGGCGGCGGTCAGAGCCAGGCGCTTGGATGAAAAGGCCAGCATTGTCCTTTTTGAGCGCGGGGCGTATATCTCATTTGCCAATTGCGGATTGCCTTACCATGTTTCAGGTGTTATTCCTCAAAGAAGCAGCCTGCTTGTTCAGACGCCCGAAGCGATGCGTGAGCGTTTTAATATTGATGTTCGCATTGGCACCGAGATTGTTCAGATCAATCGCCAGAAAAAGACGGTGCTTGCCAGAAAGCTTTCTGACGGTTCACAATATGAGGAGTCCTATGATTTTCTGGTATTGAGTCCAGGCGCGGAGCCATTGCGTCCGCCTTTGCCCGGGGTCGATTCCGGTCGAATTTTTACTCTTCGTAACATTCCTGATATGGATGCGGTAAAGGATCTGGTTGACGGTGGCACGATTAAACGGGCCGTTATTGTCGGTGGCGGATATATTGGCCTTGAAATGTGTGAGGCGCTTCGTGAACGCAAAATTGCTGTCACCATGGTCGAAATGCGTTCACAGGTGATGGAGCCTTCTGACCCTGAAATGGCCGCTTTTTTGCATCGTGAGATTATGGCTAACGGTGTCACACTGTGTTTGAATACGGCTGTACGTGGCTTTCGTGATCAGAAACAGCAAGGACTGGCTGTTGATTTGGCCAATGGGGATTCAATTCTTTGCGATCTGGTCATATTGGCAATAGGGGTCAGGCCGGAAGTTCATCTGGCCAAAGACTGCGGGCTGGGTATTGGTGCTCGCGGCGGCATTCTTGTAGATGAATTTATGCGCACCTCAGATCCGTCCATTCTGGCCGCGGGGGATGCTGTCGAGATTCCAGATTTCCTGTCCGGGAAAAATGTCACAATCCCTTTGGCAGGTCCGGCTAACCGGCAGGGACGAATTGCGGCAGATGCAATCTTCAGCCCACGTAGACCTTATAAAGGAACTCAGGGCACAGCCATTTGCAAGGTTTTTGGATTGACAATAGGGATGACCGGATGGAACGAAAAACAGCTCAAGGGTGCGGGAACTTCGTACGAAAAGATTTATATTCATCCCTCGGATCATGCGGGCTATTATCCGGGAGCGGTCACAATCAGCATTAAGCTTCTTTTTGATCCGGTATCCGGAAAGATGTTTGGAGCCCAGGCGGTTGGCACATCCGGCATCGACAAACGTATTGATGTATTGGCTGTGGCGATCCGGGCTGGCTTGACGGTGAGGGATCTGCAGGATCTTGAACTCTCTTATGCGCCGCCTTATAATTCGGCTAAAGATCCGGTAAATCAGTTGGGTTTTGTCGCTTCAAATTTGATGGACAAGCTCTGTTTGATTTGTCATGTGTCCGACATTCAGAAACCATCTCCGGATCAGATCATTCTTGATGTCAGGCAGCAAGACGAGTTTATCGCCGGAGCCATACCAGGTGCGCTGAATATTCCTCTGGATTCTCTTCGTAATCGTTTATCCGAGTTGCCAAAAGACAAGGAAATTCTGGTTTACTGTAAAGCGGGATTTCGTGGTTATATAGCCTGCCGTATTTTAATGCAGAACGCTTTGCGTTGCCGCAATCTATCCGGTGGTTATCTTATTTATCAGGCTGTTTCAGTCCTTCCTGTTCCATCGGCTGTTTCTTTACAACAACAGGCTAGTCGTCCCGCTCCAAGGGCGTCACTGCACCTGGTTGATGCTTGTGGTTTGCAGTGCCCTGGTCCGATTGTTCGCCTCAAACAGGAGATTGACCGAATTGCTGCCCGGGAAACTCTGCAAATTCAGGCTTCTGATCCTGGTTTTGCGACCGATGTTGTTTCCTGGTGCCAGTCCATGGGGCATGATTTGCTTGAAGTCAGGCGAGAGCAGGGTAAGGTTGTTGCCGTGATCTGTAAAGGGGAATCGCGCACAGAAAATCCTAAAGAGCCTTCTGCCCCGGCAATGCAGGCCAAAACCATTGTGGTTTTCAGTAGTGAGCTGGACAAGGTGCTGGCTGCTTTTGTGATCGCTTCCGGTGCTGCGGCCATGGGCAGTCAGGTGACCATGTTTTTTACTTTCTGGGGGCTTAATGCCTTGCGCAAGCCTCAGTCCGTGGCCGTCAAGAAGAATCCGGTTGAAATGATGTTAGGGTGGATGATGCCCAGAGGCGCAGACCAGCTTGTTTTGTCCAAGATGCATATGGCTGGCGCGGGGACATGGATGATCAAACAGGTTATGAAACACAAGAATGTCTCTTCCTTGCCTGAGATGATTGAACTTGCGCGTCACTCCGGAGTCAAGTTTGTTGCGTGTGCGATGTCCATGGATCTTATGGGGATCAAGCCGGAAGAATTGATTGAGGGTGTACAGACCGGAGGAGTCGCAAATTATCTCCAGGAAGCCCAGCAGGGCAATGTCAATTTGTTTATTTAATCCGGTTTTTTAGAAAGCAAAATAAAAAAGACCGTCTGTTTTTCTTAAACCCGGATTGTGTTTTTTGTGCACAATTTCTGTCACAAGAAATTCGGGTCTGGAAAACAGACGGTCTATATTTTTCCGGGTGAATCAGGTTGTTTCTTTACCTTTCATCATCAATAGTTTCCCCGTTCTTGCCATCTCCAGCAATCCATAGGTGTTCATGACTTTTTCCAGCTCGTCCAGAGCCGGGGATGTTCCCGCGTGGGCAAAAATCAGTACTCCGTCAGTCTCGTCCAGCAGCTTTGCATGTGCCGCCCGGGCGTGTTTGACAATAACGGCTTTGTTGGCCGCAGAAGACGGCTTGACTTTCAGAAGCGACATTTCCTGATCGACAGCCAAAGCCGGGTCATGTTCACTGGCATGGATAACATCAATCAGTTTTTTGACTTGTTTGATGATTTGTTCCAGTGTAGCCGGGTCTCCCTTGGCCGTTATGGTCATACGGGAGAATTTAGGATTGTGCACGGCAGAAACAGCCAAAGAATCGATATTATAACCCCGGCGAGCAAAGACCAGAGCCACGCGCACCAGCACGCCGGGTTTGTTGGCCACCAGAAGGCTTATAGTATGTGTATCGTGAGTTTTCATTTTTTGTCCTTTTTGTAGTCTCTGTGTTCAGCAAATCCGGCTGTTTATGTCGATCCGGTCGGTTTTTCCATTTTGGTTTTAGGCGGTTCGATGATCATATGATGCGCGGATTTCCCGGCGGGCACCATCGGGAAAACGTTGCCCTCCTTTATAACTTCAGCATGGATCAGAGCTGGGCCTTTATGTGCCATAGCCTGGGCCAGGACTTTTCGGCAGTCTGTCACGTTATCGATATGAAAACCGCGAATTCCGTAAGCTTCGGCCAGGAGGACGAAATCCGGATTGCCTTTGAGATCGACTCCGGAAAGACGGTTATCGAAAAAGAGTTCCTGCCACTGGCGGACCATGCCGAGATATTTGTTGTCAATGACCAGAACTTTGACCGGCAGTTTATTGACTGCGGCGGTTGCCAGTTCGCATAATGTCATCTGAAAGCCGCCGTCGCCAACGATGGCCACGACCAGTTCCTCAGGACGACCAAACTGGGCGCCGATAGCCGCCGGATAACCGTACCCCATGGTTCCGGCCCCGCCGGAGGAGAGCCAGTTTTTTCCGTGTTCGCAAAGATAGAACTGAGCGGCCCACATCTGGTGTTGTCCCACATCGGTGGTAACGATGGCCTGTCCTTTGGTTACATGGTAGAGATCGTCTATGACGCGTTGTGCGGTCAAACCCTGGGCATCCGAGTAGTGCAGAGGAAATTCTTTTTTAAAAAAGTCGAGCTCTCTCAGCCAGAGCCCGGTGTCCAGTGTCCGGACAGACTTGAGCAATTCTTCCACGATCAGACGGGCATCTCCGATAAGAGCCAGATCGGGTTTGACGATCTTGTTGATTTCGGCCGGGTCGATATCAATATGAATTTTTTTGGCGCCAATGCAGAATTCGCTGTTGTTGCCATTGATACGGTCGTCCCAGCGTGATCCGATGGAGCAAATAAGATCGCACTCCGTCAAGGCCTTGTTGGCGTAGGCAGTGCCGTGCATCCCGAGCATACCCAGAGATAATGGATGAGTTTCGGGAAAGCCGCCTTTACCCAGCAGGGTCATTACTACCGGACATTGCATCTTTTCAGCCAGTTGAAGGAGAGCTTTTTCGGCTCCGGCGATCACGGCGCCATGTCCAACCAGCAAAAGAGGTTTCTTTGCTTCCTGGAACATGCGGGCCAGAACGCGGATTTGCTGTTTATTAACTTTGGGGGTCGCCTGATATCCTGGCAAATCCATTTCCTGTTCGAGCCCGGCGGTAAAATTTCCCGCGGTAATATCTTTGGGTAAATCCACCAGAACAGGCCCCGGACGTCCGGTCGAGGCGATGTGAAAAGCTTCCTTGACGATTCGGGGAATGGATTGAGTGTCTTTGACCAGATAGCTGTGTTTGACCACCGGCATAGTTATTCCGACAATGTCAGATTCCTGGAAAGCATCTTTACCCAGCATGGGGGAAATAGTTTGACCGGTGAAAACAACCATTGGAATCGAGTCCATCATAGCCGTCATGATGCCGGTGACTGTGTTGGTTGCACCTGGCCCCGAGGTGACCAGTGCCACGCCCACTTTGCCGGTGGCGCGGGCGTAGCCGTCGGCCATGTGAGTGGCTCCCTGTTCATGCCGGGTGAGGATGGTCTTGATATTGGATTCGTATAAAGCGTCAAAGATCGGGATCGCAGAACCTCCGGGGAGTCCGAAAATGTATTCCACGCCGTGCGCTTCCAGGCATCTGATTAGTGCCTGGGCTCCGGTCAGAGATTTGTTGGGAGTGTTCTTTTTCTTTTTCATAGGGCATCCTCTGATTAAATATAAAGGGCGCTGAGTGTTCCCAGCGCCCTGATCTTCTCTAATTTCCGCTTGTCATCTTATTTCAGCGGGTCTTTCTTTGAATTGATCATTGGAAGAGTAGGCGCTTTTTCCTTGTTTAATGCGATGTACTTGGACCATTTCCCAGGTACGTCGCCATCAGGATAGATGGCTTGTACAGGGCATTCGGATGCACAGGCTCCGCAATCGATACATACATCAGGATCGATCACGAGCATGTTTTTGTCTTCACGAAAAGCTTCTACAGGGCAAACAACACAACAGAAGGTGTTGCGACAGTTGACGCAAGGTTCGCAAACGATATGTGACATGCTGACTCCTCTTTTGACAGGATGAAATAAAATTTTTTAAATTATAATACTTGGATTGTGAATTGTCAAAGTTTAAATAATTTATAATTTTTGGCTATTGCCCTTTTTCCGCATGCGAGCAACTACTTGGAGTCTTTGCGGGTCTTGACAGATTTTCCGGGGAGAAAAACTTTCTGGAAGAAATAGTGGATAAAGGCGGTCAGGCCATAGATTTTTCGCAGAAGATCTCCGACCGAACGGATGGAAACAAGCATGCGCCATATCTGGGCCGGACGCAAATAGAATTCTTTAAGCCCCTGGTCGATAAGTTCGTCAATTTCTGTATTCGAAAGCTGGGGGTAGGAGAGCAAGGTTTTTTGTTCTCCGGCAGCGGTCAGCCAGTCTTTCCAGTCTTTGGCCAGCAGGAATCCGTTATCTTTGGCCCATTTGTAAAGGTGCGTGCCTGGGTAAGTGGCAATGCCGGTGATCTGAATGGTGTCCAGCGGCATGCTTTTGGCGTATTCAATTGTGGCGCGCGCGCTGGCTCTTGTCTCACCGGGCGCTCCGATCATAAAGCAGCCGTGCAGGGTAAACCCGAGTTCGTGGGCACGCCGGGAGAATTCGCGCCCCATGGCGACATTGACCCCGCCTTTGCGGACAGCACGTAAGGCATCGTCTGTTCCAAATTCGTAACCAACCATGAGCATGCGGCAGTTGGCTTTGCGCATGAGCGGGAGGATGGAAAGGTCTGTGTTGATGCGCATGTTACAGGACCAGGTAATCTTTTTGTGGAGGCCGCGCCGCATAATTTCTTCACAGACTTGCCGGACATGTGCGGGGTCTGCGGCAAAAGTGTCCGTTTCAAACATGATCTCGCGGATTTGCGGAAAAAGTTTGATGTCATATTCCATTTCATCAACAACCAAAGCAGCAGAGCGGTTACGCAGATGGTAGCCGTACATGAGTTGCGGGTCACGACAGAAAGAACAGGCATTGTTGCACCCGCGGCCGGTAAAGAGCGTCAGAAAAGGAAATTTCTTCCCGGCATCCGGATACCATTCGGGTTTAACCAGATGCCAGGCAGGAAAGGGGAGTTCGTTAACATTCAAAGGAGCGCGGTCGGGATTGGTGATAATCTTTCCCGTTTCATCACGCCAGGTCATGCCGGCAATAGACTCTGGGGGGCGTCCGTTGGCCAGGTCGCGCAGAGTTAAGTCGTATTCTCCCCTGAGAATATAATCGACGGCTCCCTGGCCTAGCAGGAGTGTGTTCTGTGGTTCGGCTGTGACGTGTTGACCGGTAAAAGCGACCTTGCAGGGATTCTGGGTTTTGATAATCCGGGTTTGTTCGATATCCGCATAGATCGATGGTGTGGTAGCATGAATCACCAGAAGTTCGGGTCTGAATGCACGCAGCAGGCGGAAACTTTCTTCCGGAGAAAGATTACGCGCGGCGGCTTCCACAAATATGACTTCATGCCCGGCGTTAAGGAGGATTTGTGCCGCGATCAGCAGATAGTCCGGGTGACGTTGGACGCGGCCGCGGGATTTTGCCGACCAGCGGGCTACGCGGACAAAGTTGTCGCCAAAGGATGGATTAAGGATAGCTATTTTCATGCCGCTTAATACTAATGAGGCCAAGGCATCTTTTCAAGAATTAACTTTTACTTTATTGACGCGCGGGGGAGCTTTTCATATAATCCGCAGCTATACAGAGTTTTCAAATCAAGCGGAGGCATCCATGACATTCGATAAGAACCAGCTGAAAAAGCAGCTGACCGTAGCGGGCAAGACGTACACTATTTACCAGCTTTCCTGTTTGAAACAGTTTGGTTTTTCTGATGTGGCCGCACTGCCGTTCTCCATCAGGATTCTACTGGAAAGTGTTATCCGGAATTTTGACGGTTATCAGGTTACACTTGACGATGTCCGTACAATTGCCGGCTGGAAGCCCAAAAATGAACTCAAGGAGATTCCTTTCAAGCCCGGGCGAGTCATCTTGCAGGATTTCACCGGTGTTCCCTGTGTGGTTGATCTGGCGGCCATGCGTGAACAGATGAGGCGTATGGGCGGGGATGTCAGCAAAATCAATCCGCAGGTTCCCTGTGATCTGGTTATTGACCATTCCTTGCAGGTAGATGTCAGTGGTTCTGCCGGGGCCTTTGATAAAAATTTGGCACTGGAATTCAGCCGTAACAAGGAGCGTTATGAATTTCTGAAATGGGGCCAGCAGACCTTCAGTAATTTCAGGGTTGTTCCTCCCGCTGTAGGGATTATTCACCAGGTCAACCTCGAGTATCTGGCCAGCGGCGTGCTGGTGAAGGAAGAGAAAATTTCCGCTGGCCGCGGTAAAGAGAAGGTGCTGTATCCTGATTCGCTGGTGGGAACCGACAGTCATACCACGATGATCAATGGAGTCGGGGTGGTCGGCTGGGGGGTTGGAGGCATTGAGGCGGAGGCTGTTATGCTGGGAGAGCCGCTGTGTATGGTTATTCCCGAGGTTGTTGGCGTCCGTCTTTCCGGAAAGGCAAAAGATAATGTTACGGCTACTGATATTGTTTTAACGATTGTGGAAATGCTGCGCAAGCACGGGGTAGTGGACAAGTTTGTTGAATTCTTTGGTCCCGGGCTCAAGGATCTTTCCATTCCGGATCGGGCTACGATCTCAAATATGTGCCCGGAATATGGTGCGACGGTCGGAATTTTCCCGGTAGACAGCCAAACGATCGATTTCTATAAATTGACTGGCCGGGAAGCTGCGGGCAGGTTACTTGAAGCGTATTTCAAGGCCCAAGGTCTGTTTGATCCTTATGTCAAGTCCGAACCTTCCTTCAGTAGTGTGTTGTCACTGGATTTGTCTTCGGTGGAGCCTTCGTTGTCCGGTCCCCGGAGGCCTCAGGATCGACTGAAACTTCAGGAGCTCAAACGCAATTTCCAGGAGACACTTGTAGCGTTAAAAGCTCCGCAGACTTCGGAAGTTTCTGGTGGCCTGACTCACGGCAGTGTTGTCCTGGCAGCGATCACCAGCTGCACAAACACTTCCAACCCTTCGGTCATGATCGGGGCCGGTCTTTTGGCTCAGAAGGCGGTAGCCAAAGGGCTGAAAGTCCCCTCATTTGTCAAAACATCGCTGACGCCAGGGTCACAAGTTGTGGATTATTATTTGAAGCGCAGCGGGTTGATAAAGAGCCTTGAGCAACTGGGCTTCCATAATGTCGGTTATGGCTGTGCGACCTGTATCGGTAACAGTGGCCCGCTGGATCCGGAAATTGCAGGAACCATTGAAGAAAAACATCTGGTTGTTGCCAGCGTAACTTCAGGTAATCGCAATTTTGAAGGACGCATTAATCCTCATGTCAAGGCGAATTATCTGGCCTCGCCGATTCTGGTTGTGGCGTATGCTCTGGCGGGCTCTGTGTCTGTGGATTTGACCAGTGAGCCGATAGGAATTGGCAAAGACGGTGGGCCTGTTTTTCTTAGGGATATCTGGCCGACCAGAGCGGAAATTCGTGATGCAGTCAGCAAATATGTTACGGCTGCGGCCTTCAAGGGGCGTTATCGCCGGGCGCTCGTGAACAATGAGTCCTGGAGCAGGGTGCGGACGCTCAAGGGGGAGCTGTACAAGTGGGATCCCGCCAGTACCTACATCCAGGAACCGCCTTATTTCGGGGCTATGAAGGACGGAGCCAGGCAGATCAAGGACATTAAACAGGCCCGGGTGCTGGTTTATGCCGGGGATTCGATTACAACTGATCATATTTCTCCGGCAGGCAATATTTCCGCCAGCAGTCCGGCGGGCAAGTATTTGGTTGATCTGGGTGTGGATCGTTCTGATTTTAATAGTTACGGAGCCAGGCGTGGAAACGACCGGGTCATGACCAGAGGGACTTTTGCCAATATCCGGTTTCAGAATAAACTGGTACCCGGCACCGAAGGGTCAAGAACTCTGCATTTACCAGGTGGTGAGCAAACCAGTATTTTTGCCGCCTCGGAGCTTTACAAAAAAACTGCTACCCCCTTGATTGTCCTTGCCGGAAAAGAATATGGCACCGGGTCCAGTCGTGACTGGGCTGCGAAAGGGCCGGCTTTGCTTGGGGTAAATGCAGTCATTGCCGAGAGTTTTGAGCGCATTCATCGCAGTAATCTGGCCGGGATGGGAATTTTGCCTTTGCAGTTTATTTCCGGGGAGAGTGCTGCGGTTCTCAAGCTTTCGGGACAGGAATTATATGATATTACAGGCCTTGGTGAGCAACTTAAGCCTCGGCAGCAGTTGCAGGTTACGGCAACAGATGCCTCCGGGAGAATAATCGTTTTTACTGTTATTGTGCGTCTGGATACAATGGTTGAGATTGATTATTACCGTCAGGGGGGTATCTTGCAGGCCGTTTTAAGGAAGCTTGCTATTAACTGACCATAACATTATAATAAGAATAATTTTGTTATTATCGTACTTGTTCGGGTCTGTTTCAATCACTGGAGAATATATGGGGAAAACGTTATATCAGAAGATATGGGATGCTCATCTGGTTATGGATGGCAAGGACAAGACGGCTTCTTTACTTTATGTGGATCGTCAGCTTGTTCATGAGGTGACCAGTCCGCAAGCTTTCGAAGGTTTGCGGATGACAGGGCGCAAGGTTCGTTGTCCCGGCAAGACTTTTGCAACTATGGATCACAATATTCCGACCAAAAGCAAGGATTTGGCGCTGGCGGGTCCCGAGTCCAGGATTCAGATGACCCAGCTGGAGAAAAATTGTGCCGAATTCGGCATCAGTTGTTTCAATTTTAATCACGAAGATAACGGGATAGTTCATATTATCGGACCTGAACTGGGCATCACCCAGCCGGGGATGATCATTGTTTGCGGGGATTCGCATACGGCCACTCACGGTGCTTTTGGGGCGCTGGCGTTCGGTATTGGCACCTCTGAAGTGGAACATGTTTTGGCCACACAGACTCTCCAGCAGAAACCTTCACCAACCATGCAGATTCGTATTGACGGGAAGCTCGCTTTTGGGGTCACTCCCAAGGATGTTATTCTTTATGTTATCGGTCAGATCGGCACGGCCGGAGCCACCGGCTATGTGATCGAATATACCGGAGATGTTATTACCGATATGTCCATGGAAGGACGGATGACGGTCTGCAATATGTCGATTGAAGCCGGCGCCAGGGCGGGAATGGTCGCTCCGGATGATGTAACTTTTACTTATTTGCAAGGCCGGGATCTTTCGCCAAAAGGCGATCACTGGGTTAAAGCCGTTGCTTCCTGGAAAACTTTCCGCAGCGATCCGGACGCTGTTTTCGACAAGACACTTGTCTTTAATGCCGAGAATATTGCGCCTCAGGTTACCTGGGGGACCAGTCCCGGACAGGTTGCCGCTGTCGATTCCAGGGTTCCCCGTCCGGAATCTATTACTGACCCTGTAGCGCAGGTTGCCGCCAGAAATGCTTTGAAGTATATGGATCTTGTGCCAGGCACGAACATTACCGACATCAAGGTTGATGTTGTTTTTATCGGATCATGCACAAACGGGCGTATTGAAGATTTGCGGGCGGTTGCCCAGCTTGTCAAAGGCCGCAAGGTTGCCGCAGGTGTCCAGGCAATCATTGTTCCTGGATCCGGACGTGTCAGGCGGCAGGCGGAAAAAGAGTCTCTGGACAAGATTTTCCTGGCTGCTGGATTTGAATGGCGCTTTGCCGGTTGTTCAATGTGTCTGGCGATGAATGACGATCAGCTAAAGCCGGGGCAGCGTTGTGCGGCTACCTCCAACCGGAATTTTGAAGGGCGTCAGGGGGCCGGGGGGCGGACGCATCTGGTCAGTCCGGTTATGGCGGCTGCGGCGGCACTCACGGGAAAGATAACCGATATCCGCGAATTTATGAAGAGAGGATAAAACATGCAACCTTTTGCGACTTTGACGGGAATAGCAGCTCCGCTTGACCGCTCTAATGTGGACACTGACGCGATTATTCCAAAGCAGTTTTTGAGAAAGATTGAACGCAGTGGTTTTGGCAAACATCTTTTTCACGAATGGCGTTTCCAGGATTATGAAGGAACTCGTGAGAATCCGGATTTTGTGCTTAATCAGGAGCCGTTTCGTCGTTCAGTCATCCTGCTTGCCCGCGACAACTTTGGTTGTGGGTCTTCGCGTGAACATGCTCCCTGGGCTCTTTATGATTTTGGTTTTCGCTGTATTATTGCCCCCGGTTTTGCGGATATCTTTTATAACAACTGTATCAAGAACGGCATTCTTCTGGTGCGTCTTAATCCCCAGGAAATGGATGAGCTTTTTGCTGTTGCTTCGCAGAAAACGCCCGGACAAGTCGCTGTGGATCTGGATAAACAGGTGGTTTCGGCTGCTGGCAAGAAATATTCTTTTGTGATCGATGCATTTAACAAGGAATGCCTGCTTAAGGGGCTTGATCAGATTGCGTGGTCCCTGCAGTATTCTGACAAGATTGCTTCTTATGAGCAGTCCATTGCCGCTGGCAAACCCTGGCTTCAGTAGTTTAACCCTGGCTTTCCTTTTTATATGAAGAAGGGGGGGTATCCGGGATTATTCTTCGGGTAAGGCTTGCTATTGTTACGGATAGCGATAAAATAAGTCGTTATCTTTGATGGGAACCGGGGACGCTTATGGCAGGAAATATATTCGGTGATGTGTTCAGAGTGACGACTTTTGGTGAAAGTCATGGCGCCGGTCTTGGTTGCGTGATTGACGGTGTTCCCCCCGGAATGCTTCTTTCGTCTGAAGATATTCAGAAAGACCTGGATCGCCGCAAGCCTGGTCAGAGTGAAGTGACCACTCCCCGTAAAGAAAGTGACAGAGCTGAGATTCTTTCCGGTGTTTTTGAGGGGAAAACTACGGGCACTCCTTTGGCCATACTTATCCGCAACAATGATCAGCGTTCACAGGACTATAGCAATATTCAGGACTTCTTTCGTCCCGGGCATGCTGATTATACATTTCTGAGCAAATTTGGTATCAGGGATCACAGAGGAGGGGGGCGTTCTTCCGGCCGCGAAACGGCAGCACGGGTGGCTGCGGGTGCGGTGGCCAGAAAGTTTCTTGCCGCCCGGAATATTTCAGTCACGGCTTATACTCTCGCGCTAGGGGGTATTTCTGTTCCTTCCGTGGACTTTTCCGAGATTGAGAAAAATCCGGTCAGAGCGCCGCATGCAGCGGTGGCGCAAGAAATGGTTCGTAAAATTATCGAGGCTCGCGATGCGGGGGACTCCGTTGGCGGAATAGTGGAGGCTCAGATCATCGGCCTTCCTGCGGGTTTGGGTGATCCGGTTTTCGACAAGCTGGAAGCGAAGCTTGCGCATGCGGTTTTGTCTGTTGGCTCCATCAAGGGTATCGAGTTCGGTTCAGGTTTTGCGGCGGCAGGAATGTACGGTTCCCAGCATAATGATGAAGTTGTTGTTCAGAACGGCCGTCCGTCTACGGTACATAATTTTGCCGGCGGTATCGTTGGTGGTATATCCAACGGTGATGCGGTTGTTTTTCGGGCAGCCGTTAAGCCGACGTCTTCGATTGCTTCCCGGCAGAATGCTGTCAACAGGAGCATGCAGGTTTCCCAGATCGAGATCAAGGGTCGCCATGATCCTTGTCTTTGCCCGCGTATGGTTCCTGTAATTGAGGCTATGGCAGCCTTGGTTATAGCCGATGCTATCCTTATTCAGAAAACAATTGCCTGATTCTTCTTGCCTATGAATAAACGTGGAAAGGTTATCCTGGTTACAGGAGCGTCAAGCGGGTTTGGTATGCATATTTGTGTCGAGTTGGCGGCTCTCGGGCACAAGGTTTATGCCACCATGCGGCATACGGGACGTAGTTCGGATCTTCTTGCTTTGGCCCGTTATCGTAAATGTGAAAAGAATATAAAACTGCTGACTCTGGATGTGACCAAGCCCGAAAGCATCCGGGCGGCGGTTATTACCGTGGTGGAACAGGACGGGGTTATTGACGTGCTGGTTAATAATGCCGGTTTTGGTCTCGGGGGTTTTTTTGAGGATGTTACTACCGAAGATTTTCGTGCGCAGTTTGATGTGAATTTTTTTGGTGTACTTAATGTCACTCGCGAAGTCCTTCCCTTGATGCGTCCGCGCCGCAGCGGCCAGATCATTAATATATCCAGTATGTCAGCATTTTCCGGAACTCCCTGTTTTAGTGCCTATTGTTCCAGCAAGTGGGCTTTAGAGGGCTTCTCAGAGTGTTTGTTTATGGAGTTGGCTCCATTGGGTATCAAGGTTTCACTGGTTGAGCCCGGTTCTTATCGTACGCGTATTTTCGAGTCCAATGCGCGTTATGGCTCTAATTTTAATAATCCACGCAGTCCTTATTTTGAATCGAGCATGCGTTTGAAAGAGCTTGTGGCAAAGCATATCCAGACCAACACTCGTGACCCGCGGGAAGTCGCTCTTGCTGTTGTGGACATTGTTGCTTCATCCGCCCCGGCGTTGCGACATCTTATAGGATGGCATCAAAAAATGCGTTTGGCCTGCTATCGACTGATTCCTTTTGAGTGGTATGCCTGGCTGGTTAACAAGGCTTTGGGGCGCTAGAATTCATGTTCACTATTCCTTCTCTTATCAAGAGGATTGGTATTGTCCGAAAGATTCCGGTTTTTGCCTCGCTGGGCTGGCTGCAGGTTCAAAGTATTGCCCGTTGCGGAGACGTTGTTCGTTATCGCAAAGGGGATTGTGTTTCCAGAGAGGGCAATTCTCCGGATTTTGTATTCTTTCTTGTCTCCGGTCGTTTGCAGGCATTCAGAACGGATTCAGACGGCAAGAAAGATGATGTTGAGTTTGTTCATCGGGGCATGTTTTTCGGAATTATTTCGGCTCTGACAGGAGAGAAGCATTCCCAGACTTTCGAAGCCATCAATGATTCAATCATTTTTCGTATTAGCGTCGAAAATTTTCGCAGGCAGTTGACCTGGAATCCGGGGCTGGGTGTCAAGTTCAGCAAGGTGCTTTCCCAGCGCATCCGGAGCCGTGTGACCAAGGACAATGTTTCCCGCAGCATGCTGATTTCTGTTTACAGTCCTATGGTCGGCGGGGGAGGATCCACTTACGCACTTAATCTGGCGCTGACTTTGCGCCGGGAAACCAATGACAGGGTTATTCTGGTTTCCATACGTTCCGCAGAGGGGCATGCACGTTCTCCTGCCAGCGGAGAGCCTACTTTCCTGCCCGGACTTAGTCCGGTCTGGAGGCGTGATCCAGCTGACCTGAAAACACTGGCGGAAGACTTTGAGCAAACTGTACCTTCCGCCCTCAAGCAGGCAGAGTTCGGGCTGGATCTGCTGAATGTCGTTTTTGACCCCAAAGATGTTGACGTTGTTCTTAATATGAGTGATTTTGTTAACGGTTTTATTAATGAGTATCGTTATATTATTGTTGATTTGCCCAGCGACATGGATGATGTTGTTATCAAGACTCTTTCCCAGTCGGACTGTGTTCATTTAGTGATGGGGCGAGATCGCGAATCTTTGGTGGATGGACGGGTGATCCTCGATCGTCTGGAGCAATCTTTGGATGAGGATTTTAATGCCGACCGGATCAAGGTTCTGGTGGGCGGTACTGAGGATTTATCCAGTGCATTATCCGAGCCGGAAGTGCGGGCTCTGCTGGATTTTGACGTGTTAGCCTATTTGCCGCATCTCGCGCCGGAGGATCTCGCCGAGCAGATCGATACGCAGGATATCGCTTTTACTTCGATAAAACAACAATCGTCCTATCAGAAGATTCTAACCGGGATTGTCCGTCATATGGCGGGGGTTTCGGTCGGGCTGGTGCTTGGCGGCGGAGCGGCTTTTGGCCTGGCACATATTGGTGTTATAAAGGTTTTGGAGGAAGAAGGTATTCCTGTTGATATCATTGTCGGCAGTTCTATGGGGGCCTTGATTGGCGGACTTTGGGCTATTGGATATTCTGCGGCTGATCTTACAAAAGCCGCCAACGAATTTCGCAAGAAATCCGATCTTTTCAAGCTGATGGATTTTGTTTTTCCTCTTTCAGGTTTAATCAGCGGCAAAGCCATTATGGCCTGGCTGCGTTCGAAATATGGCGATAAAACGTTTCGTGATGCCAGGATTCCCATCAAGATTGTTGCCTATGACCTGATTCATCGACAGGACGTTATTCTGGAAACCGGCTCATTGGTTGAGGCGGTGCGCAAAAGCATCTCCATTCCGGGGGTCTTTCAGCCTATCCTTGAACAGGATCAGATTGTCATAGACGGGGGAGTCATGAATCCCCTGCCGACTAATGTTCTGGCGAGCGGCAATATCAAGCGCATTATAGCGGTCAATGTCCTGCAGTCATCGGAAGACGTTATTAACAGTTATCATCAGACGCGTAAGGTGCTTAATGCTGCGCTCGAAACGCCTTTTCTGGTTGATCCCTGGTTCTTTATCGATACGAGGATGAAGTTCTGGTTTAACAAGTACTGCTTTCCGAATATTTCAGACATAATCGTTAGAACGCTGGAAGCCTCAGAGGCGTTAATTGCCAACGAAAGTGCCAAGAAGGCCGATGTCGTTATTCATCCGGATCTTGAGGGGTTGCAGTGGTATGAACTTTACAAGGTGGATGCTCTGATCGAGCGAGGAGAAGCCGCTGCCAGGGCGCAATTACCTAAAATCAAAGGTGTTATTTTAAAGCGAGGCTGAAGGTTCTTTTTCTCTCCTTCTAGTTTACATAATATGTATTATAGGAAGTTGCTGGCGTGCTCTGGAGACCCCAGATGATCCAGAATTTTTGCACTTCCTGATGGCATCGGATACTCAGCCATCCTGGAAAGTTTCACCCATTGCCCCTCATTTGTTGTAACCAAACATGCTCCCTTTTTTGTTTTGCAACAAAAAGCCGTAAGTCTCACCCGGAATTTTGTATAATAATGTGTTACCGAACATAATTCTTGGCCTACTATCAAATCTTCCGGGTTAAGATCAAGTTCTTCTTTTAGTTCGCGTTTTAAGGCTGTTGTCAGAGATTCTCCGGTTTCAACCTTGCCGCCAGGAAATTCCCAGAGTCCGGCCAGCAAACCTTTCTCCGGTCTCTTTTGAATGAAGATTTCTTTTTTATTGTTAATAATCAATCCAACAACAGCCTTGATATCTATCGTTTCGGTTGTTTTCGGCTGAGGAATCGTTTCCTGGATGCCAGCTTTAAAGGCCAGGCACACTTTACGAACCGGACAAAGATTGCAGACAGGCTCTTTCGATCTACATACCGTGGCACCGAGTTCCATCATGGCCTGGTTGAAATCGCCTGGTCGTTTTAAAGAAATAATGCCGGAGAGACTGTTTTGTATTTTAAGGTCGAAACCGGATCCGGGGGTTTCTTTGATAGCCGCCAGGCGTAAAACAACCCTTCTGACATTGGCATCTACAACCGCTACAGGTTTGTGAAAGGCAATGCTCAGGACTGCGGCCAGCGTATAGGGGCCGAAACCCGGAATTTCTTTCAGTTTCCCGGCGTCGGATGGTACTTTCCCGTCGTGAATACTCAGCATTATCTGTGCGGCCCGGTGGATATTGCGGGCGCGGGTGTAATAACCAAGACCCTGCCACGCTTTAAGAATTGAGCTGATATCAGCCGCAGCAACTGTTCTTATATCGGGAAATTCTTTCAGCCAGCGTTCGTAGTATCCCAGCACCGCTTTAACCGTAGTTTGCTGCAGCATGATCTCGGATATCCAGATATGATAAGGATCGCTCGAACGGCGCCAGGGCAGATCGCGGGCATTGCGGTCATACCATTGCAGTAGCAGTTTGGAGAAAGAAGAATCCAGATGTTCAAGCATGAACGAGTTGTACAAACCGGGATGAAGCGGAAATTAAAGCCGTACTGTTATATGTAAACGGGAATTTGACATGGCTTCCGTCGACAAAGATTTTCCCGTGCGGCATATGGGAGCGGACAAGAATCGAGGCTGGCGAAGCGAGCACTCCCCCGGTTAAAGAGTATTTTTCGTGTCTTGTATGATACAGTTCGCGGGGACGGTACTGGATGTCGCGGCTTTCCAGCGGAAGGATTTTTCCTCCTGCCGAAAGCATGGCTCCGGTAGAGCCTGCGGCTGAAGAGATCCATATTCCTGAACTTCGATGTTCTTCCGAGTGTCCGTTGATTGTTATGGCATAACGACTCATGCCCGCAGGATTGGCGTGGCAGACCAGAATATCGTTGAGGCATTCGATATCCAGGCGACGCCCGGCAGCGGTCAGTCTGAGAGCCAGTTTATAAAGTTTTTTGATTTCTGCGTTTCCGGCCAAGATGCGCTCAAGAAAATGATGAAAGTTTCTTGCATTGGCCCGGCAGAATTGTCCCACGCTCCAGTCCGGATCGGAGTTGACGCCTAATAACAGGTGCTTGCCTCCGGCCTGGCGTGCTGCCTGCAGGAAAGTGCCGTCTCCCCCGACTGTTATAACAATGGAATAACGGGAATAGTCGATGGTATCGGGACGATGCTTCTTGTCAAAAGGAATATTTCTGTTGCGCAGGACTTTTTCAACGGCAGCCTGGCTCTGTCGATTGGCCAGGTGGTTATCTTTAAAACGAGGCATATTTTTCAAAACCGGGGCGTGCCGCCGGGACAGCGACAGCGAACTTCTTTTGCATAACAGCAGAATACGGTGTTGTTTTATAGCCATCTTTTCTCCTGGAGAAATCCCGCGATACTCTTGATATCCCTGAATGTAAAGTCAGCCTGGGACAGATAAGAGGCTGGCAGAGATGTCTGGACCGCAAAACAGGTCAGGCCGGCTGCTTTGGCCGAAGCAATTCCGTAAGGTGCGTTTTCGATAACAATTGCCTGGCTGTTTTTCAGGCGCAGGGCCGCAAGGGCTTTAAGATAAGGTTCCGGATGGGGTTTTCCGTTACTGACATCGGATCCCGACACAATGACCCGGAAGTTCTTCAAAAAATCGGCAGACAGAAGGTGGTTGATCTCATGGCGGCTGGTTCCCGATACCAGCGCCAGGTGCAGGCCCTTTTTTCTGAGCATACGAATAAAAGTGCGGGCGTTGGGAATAAAACGGGTTTGCTGGCGAAGGCTTTTAAAGAGGGTTTCTTTTCTTTCGAGCATCTTCCCGGCACGGCTGAGATCAAAGGGAATATTATGAAGTGCGAAGATTTCCCGGACACTTTCCAGCCCTTTTTGGCCTTCGCGTTCGTAAATCTGGTAGTTTGTCAGGTGGATGCCTTCTTCAGAAAATATTTTTTTCCAGACGCGACAATGTAATGGCATGGTTTGGGTAATCACACCATCCATATCGAATATGACTGAATTGATTTCTCGGGAGCGGTTCATTTTGTAGAGCTACCGGTATTTACGCTTGTTCTGATTTTGGTGCAGCTTTCTTAATGCTTTTTCTTTCTCCTCGATCGCATCCTGGAATTTTTTATCTTCTGCTTTTTTGGCGTCTGCTATCGCTTTTTTTCGTGCTTTTTCGCGTTTTTCCCAGTCTTTAATTTTCTTAAGTTCAGCCTTCTTTTTGGCTTGTTTGTCTTTTTCTGCCCGTTTGTCTGCTTTGGCACGTTGTTTCTTCTTGAGTTCTGCATTACGCTGTTCAGCAGCATTTTTATCCAGCAAGGCGGCCTTTTCCTGAACGGTATAGCTGCTCCAGGCCCGTCCGGTTGAACTTTCTATGGAGATACGGGTTTCTTGGGGAATATTGACAAGATTCGGTCCGTAATATTGAACCCATTTAATTTTTTTGGCCTCTGCCAGACCAGTGCAGATGGTCAGCAGGGAAAAAACAAGAATAAGGGGATAGAAATATCGCATATAAACAGTCCTCACTTGCAGAAAGTATAGCATATCCGCATTTCGTCTCACTGCTTCTCTACCGGTCCGGTGCTGGAAGGATTGTTGATATAAACAAAAATATTGTCGGAGCAGCCAGGCAATCTGGTGGACGTGTCAGCCCATTCTGCGGATACGTTAATGACCTGTATCCCGGCAGACTGTTCGGGGGGAACCATAAAGTCGTAGGTGTTCTTGGCCTTGGGCGATGGATCACTGGCGGAAAATCCTGGGCCGGTGATCAGAATGCGATCCGGGATTTGCTCGGGTTCAACACTCACCTGTATGCGTACGGGACGGGTTGTGTCCAGAGTGGCCCCGTTCTCCGGAGAAGTGATTGTTATAGGACAACGGTCTTCATGGACTTTAGGTGAAACCGGTTCCCGGGGGGATGGCAGGGATGATTCCGGGTGTCCGTTAACCGCAAGAGAAATTTTGTCCTTGATCCCGACAGCATTTGCATCGATGAGCAGTGTTACACGGGAGGCCTTGGCAAGTGGCGCTTCAAAAAAGAGAGTCTCGCCGTAGGATTCGCCGGGATACAGGCTGGGAAAGTTTTTTGCCACAAGAATAACTGGCGCAGAATAGCCCGCCGGCTTTTTAATGCGGCGATACGTATTTCCGAACTCGTCCTGAAGAAAGAAATTGAAGCCTTCGCTGAGATCCAGTTTACGGTTTTCGTTGTTGTTGGTGAGCGTGTAGGTGATCGCGATATACTCCAGCTTTTTGTTGTCGTCCGGCAGATGGCTGACCCAGTCGTTAGCCAAGTGATGTCTGGACTTCTCCCAGAAACCTGTCGTTGAGCGGGAAATGGTAAAGTCGATGCCGTCACTCCCCTGCGCGGCAAAAGTGCAAGGGACGAGAATTAAAGAAAGGAGCAAAGCGATATTCAGGTAACGTGGCATGGCGTTAGTATACCATCATGCTTTCCAAAGACAAATCGTGAACACTTTTTTTGCATTCTGTAATGATTGCTGTATAATCCGTTTGTTTGGAACCAGCGGGACTTCGGCGGTATGTCTGATCAGAAATCCGGAAAACTTCTTTTGCATGCATGTTGCGCGCCCTGCTGCGGCGGGGTTATCGAGTCTTTTTTGCAGGATAACATTCGTCCGGCAGTCTTTTTCTATAATCCCAATATTTATCCCCGGGACGAATATGAGTTGCGCAAAGCTTCCCTGCTGGCCTATATCCAGCGTCTGGGACTTTCTTTCATTGATGCCGATTATGATCATGCCTGCTGGCTGGATGCCGTCAAGGGACATGAACAGGCTCCGGAGCGCGGGACACGCTGTTCTTTATGTTTCGATCTGCGTCTTGCGTGTACGGCCCGGTATGCTTATCAGAACGGCTTTGAAACTTTTGCTACGACCAATGCTGTTTCCCGATGGAAAGACCGTTCCCAGGTACATGCCAGCGGACTCAAGGCTGCCGCTGTCTATCCGGGGTTGAAATTTCTGGAATGCAACTGGCAAACGCCGGCAATGCAGAAATTGATTAACCAGGTCAGCAACAGAGAAAAGTTTTACCGTCAGCGTTATTGCGGGTGTGAATATTCCAGACCAGAAAATATGGCACAGAATTGATATAAGTCGAAAAATAACTTGAAAACGCTTGCCGCGTTCTGCCTGTTTGGCATACAATATGAGTCTTCGAAAAGCCGGTCTTGATTTATAATTTATAAAAGGAAAATCATGTCTATCGAAAAGCTTCAGAAACGTAACGGTGATGTTGTTGATTTCGATGCCGAGCGCATTGCCAATGCCCTGCGTCTGGCAACTGCAGCTACACAGAAATCCGCTCCTGAGTATCATCATCTGGATTCCTCCTATATTCCCGGGCTGGTTGTGGAAATTACCCAGGAAGCGGAACTGCGTTTCTCCCGGCAGGAACGCCTGATTACTGTCGAGGACATCCAGGATATTGTCGAATCCAAACTGGTTGAGGCCGGACGTTTTGAGATTGCCCGTAATTACATTCTTTATCGGGCTGAGCATGCCAGATTAAGAGCTGAGCAGCGGATAGATGAACTGAAAAAGATCGATCAGCAGCTACTGCGCGTTACCAAGCGCGGCGGCCAGACCCAGATTTTCAAGGTTGACAAGGTGCGCCGGACATTTGCTGTTGCTGCTGCCGGTTTTGAGAAAGAATGTGATTTTGAGCAATTGTACGAACTGCTCAAGCTGACGCTGACCGATCATATAGCCACTACACAGATCCTGAAGAATATGCGCAAGGCCTGCCTGGATCTGGTGACCGTTAACAGTATCAACTGGCAGCTGATTGCCGGACGTCTTTATGTCATGGATCTTTACAAATCAGCCTCCAGAAACAGGGCGTTTCCTATTCGGGAGGTATACTCCCCGGAAACTTTTCTTGCGCATTTTGAACATTACGTCAAGATGGGGCGTTATTCGGCCAATTTTTTTGAGCATTACTCCCGTGAAGATATTTTGGCGGCGGGACGTGCCTTAAACAAGGAACGTGATTTTACCTATATTCATTCCACAGTGCTGGCTTTTGACCGGCGCTATCTGCTTAATCCGAACCGGGATATCCGCGAGCTTCCCCAGGAAATGTATATGGCTATTGCGCTGTTTCTGGCCATTCCGGAACCGGCAAACAAGCGGCTTGCGGTGGCGTTGGACATATACGAGGTTACCTCGACACAGAAATTGTCCCTGCCGACTCCGACGCTTTTGAATGCCCGGACCAATTTTCACCAGTTATCCAGCTGTTTCAAGCTCAACGTCAACGACGACTTGCGTGCCATTTATCATTCTTTCGAGAACATGGCCCAGATTTCCAAGTTTGGCGGGGGTGTCGGGGTTTATCTCGGGCATGTCCGCTCCAAGGGGGCAGCTATCCGGGAAATGAAGGGAGCCTCCGGTGGAGTTATTCCCTGGGTTCGGCTTATCAATAATACTGCCGCAGCTGTCAATCAGCTCGGCTCCCGCCTGGGGGCTATCTCCCCTACTCTGGACGTCTGGCACAAGGATATTCTGGATTTTCTTAACCTTCAGACTGAAACTGGCGATATCCGTGCGAAAGCTTTCGACATTTTTCCGGCTATTTCCGTTCCGGATCTGTTCATGGAACGGGTAGCCTCGGGTCAGGACTGGACTTTGTTTGATCCGCATGAAATTTACAAGAAAAAAGGCCGCCGGCTGGAGGATTCTTTCGGGCAAGCTTTCAGTTCCTTCTACCAGGATTGCGAGCAGGATCCGCAGATTACGCTCAAGACAGTTATGCCAGCCAAAGATATCATGAAGCGCTTTCTCAAGACCGCTGTCGAGACCGGCATGCCTTATGTTTTCTTTCGCGATACGGTGAATGCCGCCAATCCTAATAAACATGCCGGCAATGTGTATTCGACCCAGTTATGTACCGAGATATGCCAGAACACGACCGACGCAAAGTTTTTGCAGGAAACTTTTCAGGACGGAAAGGTCACCCTTGAGTATTCTCCCGGTGAGACAGTTGTGTGTAATCTGGCCTCGATTAATGTGGCCAAAGTGCATTGCGATGAGGACATCCGGCAAGTCATTCCCATCGCTCTGCGAGTCCTTGATAATGTTATTACCCTTAATTTCTATCCGATCAAGGAATCCGAGGTGACAGCCCGGAAATACCGCAGTATCGGTCTGGGGTTTATGGGGTTGGCCGAGTACCTTGCCTGCCATCAGCTGAATTATGGCACCCAGGACGCTCGTAATCATGTGGATGAACTTTTTGAGAAATACGCTTACCAGACCATGCTCAGCTCCAATGACCTTGCCCGTGAACGCGGAGCCTACGAACTTTTTCCCGGTAGCGACTGGTCCAAGGGGATACTGCTTGGGCATGATGCCGCCTGGTTCAAGAATAATTCACGTCAGCCCGAGAAATGGCAAGCGCTCATTGAGGCGGTCAAAAAAGACGGGTTGCGTTTTGCCTATCATCTTGCCCCTGCTCCCAACACTTCCACCGCTGCGGTTGTGGGCACCACAGCCGGGCTTCTTCCGATCTACAAGAAATTCTTTGTAGAGACCAATGCCATTGCTCCGATAGTGACTGTGGCTCCGAATTTGTCACAAGACAATTTCTGGTATTACAAGGAATACGTTCATATGGACATGAACGAGGTGATCGACATGATCGCCGTGGTTTATAAATGGATTGACCAGTCCATTTCTTTTGAATGGCTTATTAATCCGGCCAAGACTTCTCCGGCTGAACTTTACGGATATTATTTTAAAGCCTGGAAAGCAGGCATCAAAACAGTCTATTATTTGCGCAGCATGAGCGGTGAGGTTCAGGAATCCTGCGTCAGTTGCAGCGGATAGAATCAATTTCGAAGAAACATTGAAAAGCCTTCAGGAGAATCTTATGAAACAAAATCTGATATTCAATCCGAATGGGGACGACTCCGTTAATGAGCGTACCATTATCAAAGGTAATACAACCGGGTTGTTCAATCTGAACGCGGTCAAATATCCCTGGGCGCGTTCCATGTATCCGGTTATGATCGGAAATTTCTGGGTTCCCGAGAAAGTCGGCGGACTGACCGATGATGCAACCATGTATCCGACTCTTTCGGCGGCTGAGAAACGCGCTTATAAAGGGATGCTTTCTTTTCTTACCTTTCTCGACAGTATTCAGACAGTGAATCTGCCCCATTTTTCTGACTACATTACCTCTCCCGAGGTCAACCTGCTGCTTTCTATACAGTCGTTCCAGGAAGCTATTCATTCCCAGAGTTATACAACAATTCTTGAAACAGTTGTCGAGGCACGGGAACGGGACGAAATTTATTATTTCTGGCGGGATGACAAGATACTTCTTGGCAGAAACGAGTATATCGGACGGATATACCAGGATTTTCACGATAATCCTGGTGAGAAAACTTTTTTTCGGGCGCTGATCGGCAACTTTCTGCTGGAAAGTCTTTATTTCTATAACGGTTTTGCGTTTTTTGATAATCTTGGCTATGCTTCGAAAATGATTGCCACCGGACGCATGATCAATTATATTCGCCGCGACGAGTTGACGCATGTGGTGCTTTTTACCAATATTATCAAGGAAATCCGCCGGGAGTTCCCCGGCATGTACGATGAGAAAGTTGTTCTGGAAATGTTCAGTGAAGCGGTGGCGCAGGAGATCGCCTGGGGGCAGCACATTTTAGGCAACCAGATCCCGGGCATTACCGACAAGACGACTGGCATTTACACCCGCTGGCTCGCCAATACCCGGCTGGAAAGCCTGAATATTGCTCCCTTGTTCCCTGAGGTGGTGACTAACCCTTACAAGCATCTTGAGGCTATGGCCGACAATAACAGCGAAAAGACCAACTTTTTCGAGTCAACGGTAACCAACTATACTCAAAGCAGTTCCATGAACGGAACATGGGATTTCTAAAAACAAGAAAGCCCTTCATATATATGAAGGGCTTTCTTTTGACTCAGCAAATGACAAGCAATAATCCTAGATCAGAATATCAATATTATCCCAACCGAAGATCTCTCTCTGAGCCTGATTGATCTTGATAGGCTTGTCTTCTTTCCACTCACCCATGGCTTGATCCTTTCTTTAAAGAGTCCTGAATACAACGCTGCGACCACTGAAATACGCTTCTTTAACAACTAACGTTTGACTTGATAAATTATACTCTATTTTCGGACGCCAGGCAATGTTTTCACCAAATAATATCGGTTATTTTCTAACCGGGATCAACGGCCTTTTAGCGGCCCACCTGACATTAAAGCATCCTTGGTAATTTTGTAAATCAGTAAACGTACCGGGCTAAGCCCTTCCAGCGGAACTGCCGAGCCTGGAACAAAGCGGCGAACGCCCGAACCAACCACCTGGGTGGACAAGTCTTTCGAAGAGAAAGCAAAACCACCGACCGGATCCTGTCCGGGAAGAGCACTCTCTGGCGCTATTCTGGCGTCTTCTGCCGGAACATGTCTTTCACGTATCCTAGGGGCATTGCCCATAACAGCCTCGACAATGTAAATGAAACCAGGCAGGTTTGGAGTCTGGCTATTGTCTGTAACCATCAGCCTGGGCATGGACTCCATATCGATACCACCCAGAACATAACGGCGCGGCACAAGTTCTTTGGTCACGGGATCCAGCTCTTCGCGTATGGCATCGCCTACCCCTTTGGTGTAAGACTCCACGTAGCGTTCAAAGATTTTTTCGTTCATCTGCGGATCAGTGGTTAAAACACCGCCCAGCAGGGCTTTATCGGCGTAGCTTTGTCCGAGAATGCTCTCTCTGAGGTATTGTTTATACCAGGTCGCCAGGATCATGGAGTTAAAAATCTGCCGGAGATTGGCAAAAGTAGATCCGCTGTTAATCTCCCGTTCAAGTTCCGGAATGATAATTTCACGCATG
Organism: Candidatus Omnitrophota bacterium; assembly: GCA_903944345.1. Classification (GTDB taxonomy): domain Bacteria; phylum Omnitrophota; class Gorgyraeia; order Zapsychrales; family Fredricksoniimonadaceae; genus CAJARJ01. The sequence continues at coordinate 103,112 of CAJARJ010000005.1, read as the reverse complement.
GCGTCCCGGGTTTGCTGTGCTACTTCGTCCAGGGTTGAGGACGCGACGGAACGGCTGTGCGCCATGGCGTTGTAGTCCTGTTCCAGAAGAATTTTCAGGCGATTCTCAATAATAAACACCTTGTCATTATCTTCACGCACAATTGCTTTTTCCGGGGCGATCCACACCTTGGAGAAAGATTCGATCTGACGATCCTCGTTGCCAAGGGAAATGCCGGTCCGTTCGTTGACCCGGTCCCAAAATTTTTTGCCCACCGGGTGATCGGGGCTGAGCAGCGAAGCGGTCAGTTGTTTGAGAAGGTAATCCTGGGCCAGAAGCTCGTCGCCCATTTCAGTTTCCGCCAGGTTGGCGGATGTGATGCGGTCCTTCTCGAAGGGTGAAAGGTTAACCCAGATTTCCTTTTCGGGAATGGTCAAGGCAGAGAGAAAATACCGAATCATTTTAAGACCTTCATCTTTGAGTTCGTCCTCCCCAGGCTGGACATGTCCGATATTGAGGATAAAATCAAAAAGCCAGGGATTTTCGGGGTGCACAATCATGCCTTTGAAGATCAAAGGATCAAATGATCCGGTAAAGTTTAGCGCTGTTCCCGGAACAGGGAGATTGCCGGCATTAGGTAATGCCAGCGATGCCTGCAAGCTGACCGGGAAAATGGTCTGTAAAAGGAAGAGCACAAGGAAAATGACTTTAGGAGCAAAAAGAGAGATCAAAGCGGCTGGATTAAATGGTCTGTTTCTCATGGTCTTGCCTTTTTCAGGTTTTAGCCCGGGGTTTTTTAGAAAAAAATTTCAGGTTGACGCTCCAAGTTTAACATGAATTTGTATAAAAAACAAGGGTTGAAGGGATGATGGGAATTTCGGCATAGATCCTCAGTTTGGTAAAGCTTTTTCGATCGTCGTGACGACTTCGGAATCGAGCGGTTTTACGCGGCTGTCGTAACGGGCGATGACTTGTCCGTTACTGTCGACCAGAAATTTGTTGAAATTCCAGCTTATCGGACCTTTAAAAGCAGAGTCTTCGGTCAAAAACTTGAAAAGTGGATTGATTTCCGGCCCTTTGACACTGGTTTTTGCAAACAAAGGGAATGTGGTCTTGTACTTCAGCTCGCAAAAATTCCGGATTTCCTCGTTGTTTCCCGGCTCCTGCCCCATAAAGTTGTTGGCGGGGAAAGCCAGGACAACAAAACCACGGTCCTTGTAACGCAGGTACAGTTCCTCAAGTTCTTTATATTGAGGAGTAAATCCACAGCGTGAGGCCGTATTGACGATCAGAAGAACCTTCCCCCGGTATTTCTCCAGCGATACTGTTTCCCCGTCGATTTGCTGCATATTTAACAAATAGATATTCATCGGAACCTCCTGTGCTCTGACAGACAAATTCGCCGCAACTATCATGATGATGCAACAAAAGGCAATCCTTTTTAAATATCTGTCGTGGGAAACTATACGTTTGAACATGATATTCCTTTATCAAGATGGTTTTTATCAGCAGGAAACCAGCACTTTGTCCGGTTAGCAATTCTGACCAGAAAAAGCATCACAGGGACTTCGACCAATACACCCACAATTGTGGCCAGAACAGCCGGAGATGACGCACCGAACAGGGTGATGGCTACGGCCACCGAGAGTTCAAAAAAGTTGGAAGCGCCGATCATGCCCGCGGGTGCGGAAATATCATGCGATAATTTCAACCTTCTGCAAGCGTCATAGGATATGAAGAAGATTAAAAATGTTTGAATAATCAGTGGCACCGCGATCAACGCGATATGCAGGGGATTATTAAGAATTACCTCTCCCTGAAAGGAAAATATGAGTATCAATGTTAACAGCAAGCCGCCAATCGTCACGTTATTGAACCTGGGAATAAAGGAGTTCGTGAAATACTCCTCCCCTTTACTTTTGATCACGATGTTTCGTGTCAGTATGCCCCCAACTAGCGGAATAACCACAAAAAGAAAGACTGATAAAAAGAGAGTATCCCAGGGAATGCTGATCCCCCCCATGCCCAGCAAGAAAGCGACAATCGGGGTGAAGGCGATAAGGATGATCAGGTCATTAGTAGCCACCTGGACCACGGTGTAAGCGGCATTGCCTCTGGTCAGATGGCTCCAGACAAAGACCATAGCTGTGCAAGGCGCCGCCCCCAGCAAAACGGCACCAGCCAGATACTGTTTGGCCAATTCGGCTGGAATCAACGATTTAAATACAACGTAAAAGAAGAACGCGGCAATAGCGAACATGGTAAATGGCTTGATTAACCAGTTAGCAATCCAGGTGACATAAAGTCCCTTGGGGTTTTTACTGACATTTTTGATGCTGGTAAAATCGACTTTCATCATCATGGGATAGATCATGAACCATATCAGAACCGCGATAGGGATGGAAACTTTGGCGTATTCAAATCTGGCCAGAACATTAGGAATGGCGGGAAGAAACTTTCCGATAAGGATGCCAGAAATCATGCATAATATGACCCAAAGCGTCAGATTTCGTTCAAAGAAACTTATGCCGGTCATTCTATTCTGATCGATTTCTTTCTTTTCTGTTTCCATTGCGACAGTCCTTTCATAAAAGATACGGAAGATCCTTTGTACGTAAACAATCCTTGAAACATGAGAATATTTTCTCTTCCAGGCAGCTTTTGGGTTTTACTATTGAGTAATAAATCCACTGGCCATCTCTTCGAGAAGCTACCAGCCCCGCATTTCTCAAAACAGTCAGATGTCGTGAGACCTTTGCTTGTGAAGAATCCAGCGCGGCTTCTATTTTGCAAACGCAAAGTTCTTTTTCCGAAAGAAGGATCATGATCTTTAATCGCGTCTCATCAGAGAGCGCTTTAAACAACAATACATAATTTTTCATGGCAGCCTTAATATATGTTAAATCGAATATATGAATATATCAGTAACAAAGAAAAATTTCAATGGGAATATTTCTGAGATGATACGAATGTTAATGGATGTTAAGAAACAATTGTGTGTGTCACTGTTTATTGGTCACTGTTTATTGACGAGAATTATTTAGAATCCAACGCCGCCTTCAACTTTGTCTTTAACAAAATAACAAAAAGCAAGAGAGATGAAGATGCCCCCCGAAATGAACATCAGGCTTTGAGGAAATGAGACCGGTTTAAAGTTTTCATTAAAATAACCCAGAATCCAAGCCCAAATAATAACTGCAGTAGAAAACAATATGGAAGCGACCCAGCCTTCCCAAGTAATGGGCATGCCAACACCCCATTTCCCAAGTTTCGGCTTGAACCAATATTTTGTTACAAACGCGCTTCTCGATTCTGAACCCTTCGGACTCTGCTGCCAATCAACTATAATGTATCGAATTGCTAAAATAATCCCGGTGCTACGAAAGGCAATCGCAACGGCTAAAGATTGATGGAGCGGCGACCACAACGCATATTTCGAAATGTTAACTATATCAAAAGTCAAATCAAAGAGGGCTTCTAGAATAACAAAAGCTATGAAGAATTTGGTAGGAAAAAAGATTGCCAACAAAACAGGAATTAAAAAAATAACTCTGATCCCAAATAAGTAATATTGATGCACTAAGAATGTCCCTATCAGACCCCAGAAATAGAGTCCGAGAAATATTGCGAGCGATGGCAAGAATAACTGAGATACTTTTCTTGTTTTGCCTAATAAGAAGGCCGCCAAACAACACATCCCAAACGCCCAAAGGAAAGCAGAGGGGCTATAAGCTCCTAATATCGTACCGGTCATCAACACAAAAACATTCAAAAACATCCAATTTGGATCAATTTTAAACAGATTTCGCATCAAATTTCCTTCGTTTTAACAATCCGTGACACACAGAATTTTGAGATTGGTTGATACTTACGTACATGCCAAAAGAAAAGTCGTCTGACGTAAATGTTAATAGATGTTAAGAAACAATTGTGTGTGTCACTGTTTATCCTTACTCGATCTTAAAAAGCTCCCAGCCTCTTGATAATACATATCTCAACCAAAAACCAGTCAAAAGTGTTGTCACTACTGCAATTGAAACTAGAACAACAAAGAAAGGTTCATTAATAATACCAGAATCCAAAGCAATGGTCGCCACCACAATGCCCACCGCCCCTCGGGTATTCATCGCCACTGCAAGGTTGATACCGGATAACCAGTCACGGGTGACCACCCTTGCCGCCAGCAAAGTGCCTGCAGTAGCGCTCAAGATAGCAAAAAACAGAACCCCCAGAAATAGCTTCAGATCAAAATAATGAATTAAATCTATTCGCGCTCCTACGATGGCAAAATACAGCGGAATAAAGAATGCCAGCGCAATCTTTTTAATATCCGCCCTTCCCTTTTCAATTTTTTCCTCAGGCATTAAGCCGATGACTACGCCAGCCAGAAACGCCCCAAAGACAATATTAACGTGCAAAACGCTTGCCAGAGCCACAAAAATAAAACAAAGGACCATTGCATAACCGAACACGGAAGATTTAATAAGCAAATTCGATTTTAAAGTATTGCAAAATTTGACTAACCTCGGCATCACCGTCAGCGACAATCCAATAAAGACAACGGTCATCAACACTGTGCTAGCCACCTGTAACGGTGCGGCGGCCCGAGTACTTACCAAACCGGTAGCAATGGCCAGCACACACCAGAGGACCACATCATGTACTATGGCTGTGGTCAATACAATTTTAGCGAACCGGGTACGCATAATATTCAAATCGAGAAATATTCTTGAAATAACCGGAATGGCAGTGATGGCGACGGTAGTGCCGAAAACAAGTTGTAACGCCAATACATTCCCCTTGATTCCCATTAACGGAGCCACACCAAAGCATACAGGAGCGCTAAAACCGGCGGCGAAAGGAATAACGGTAGAGCCCAATACTATGACGGCAATAATTCTTTTATCATCGCGATCGAACAATTTCTGAATTTCAAATCCGGAAATAAACATAAGCAAGATCAAGCCTAGCCAGTAAAATCCGGAAAGCAGACCCCCCTCTTCCTTAAATGAATCAAACAACCATAGATAGATATCAGGGCTGAAATACCCCAAAACGGACTTTCCCAACAGGAATCCGCCGAAGATCTCACCGATAACTTTAGGAAGATTGCATTTATAAAAGATGTACCCGAAGAAATGCGCTGCAGCCAACAACAAGCCTATGAGAAGAAATAGCCTTGGCAGTTGTGAAATCGCTTCCGTCATTCTGATATTTCCCCATTAATTTGTATATCTTCAGCCAGTTATTGTTTCATTGGTTAAGATTATAGCTTTTTCATCTTTCCAGCGTAGACATCATTCGGGTTCACATTCTGCAACGCCTCGTGTTGCAAATCCGTGACACACAGAATTTTGAGATTGGTTGATGCTTACGTACATACCAACAGAAAAGTCGTCTGGCGTAAATGTTAATAGATGTTAAGAAACAATTGTGTGTGTCACTGTTTATTTTAATTCCTACACTAATGATGCGCAAATATTCCGTTCGCAATATATTGCTTCATTAAAGTTTGGTAAGGAATATTGAGTTCATGGGCTCTTTCTTTCAACCGAACGAGTAAATAATTGGGAACGCGTACAGAAATAGCAGACGATGTCGGCTTTAGATTTGGCAAAGAAACGCTCAAAAAATCCTTTGAGCTAAAATGATCGGAGAGATCAAACTTTGCCCAGTAATCTCTTTCCGCATCTTCATTCTTGAATTTTGGCAAATCAGTTTTTTTATTCATATAAATGTCTCTCTTTTCGGTTTAAATCCCGGGCTGAAATAACCCGAATTCTCCCGGAACGAACTGTAAAAACAATAAAAAGGACGCGTCCATTCTTGGTTTGTCCTAATAAGACCAATCGTTCTTCATTGTCGGAATGTAAAGCATCTTTGAATATCTTTTTTTTCTGATCAAAAAAAACTTCTTCACACTCCTGATCGGCTACTTTATGCTTAACAAGATTTTTTCCCTTGTTGCCCTTATCCCATTGGAACTCAATTGGTCGATCAATTATCACCATGATTCAAGTGTATATACCAAGTTACACAATGTCAAGGACACATATAGTTTTTGAGACTGGTAATGACTTGCGTATATGCCAACAGAGAATTTGTTTGGCGTAAACGTCAATAGATGTTAAGAAACAATTGTGTGTGTCACGAATTATCATACAGTCCCCTGACATTCCGCTTGGTTCGAAAGAATGTTATAAAACAACTCTGTGTGTCACCAGTTATTTAGACTTATTTCTGTTCTAACCGAAAGAAAGCTACAGTAGCTCTCTTAAGATCGTTCTTGGAATGGCACAGAAAGACCCTATTTCTTGAGTTTACCGACGAAACTGCAGGCCTTGTCCAGCGAGCTGGCCTATTATAAGCTCTTTCTTATCTTCTACGATATTTCTACTTTGATTATACTTTTCCAGACTCGGAGAAATCATATTGGCGGCTTCTTCTAGAGCAGCGGATATTCCTTTCATATTACTTTCAATACATTTCAGAATTTGTTCTCTACTTTTCGGATGAAGAAGCAAAACAAATAAACCTATGGCTGCGCCAGCATAAATTTGTTTGGGAATCTTCGAGAGCAAGACAAAGATTGCCCGCGCTGTCGATATCGTTAAAATCCCGATACCAATACCAGAAATTTCAAAGGAATAACATATCTCCGCGTTTCTAGAATATTCCTTCAAATCCGTAATCAATCGTGCATTTATTACTTTTCCACCCATCGCGACCATATCTTTATCTTTCGAATGGATTGGATATCGATGTGACATTTGTAATGCTAAGAATGGGGCATCGTTAGGATCTCTTTCACACTGCTTTCTTAATTTTTGGGAGGTCTTATACGGAAGAAATTCTATGTATCTCTCATACTCTTTCCAGAGGCATAAGAAAGCCCCCTCATCCAAGCCCTCTTTTTTGGCTATTACCGGGATGTGTCTTTTTATTTCTTTCTTTAGAAGCGTAGGAGCACAAGCAAAGAGAGTTCTGTTTTGCAATAACTCAAGAATTTCTGTTTTGGCATTTGCATTTCTCCTTTTCTTCAACATCCAAAGCATGTCTCCGAGAATTACATTAGTGTCAATTATAAGATTAAGTTGAAAAGGAGCCTGTAAAACTTGCTGGAGTGCTGGGTAGGAAGAACGAAGCTGTGAAACCAAAGGTAAAACTGAATTTGTTTGGAGTGTATTCATTTTCAAATGAGGAGCATAGCTAAAATTATATCAAATATCAAAGAACTCCGAGTGTTTAGTGTTTCCCCAAAATATACACAAAAAGTCATTTCTCATTATTATTTTTAGGGCTCACAATATCTTTTTTCTCAAGATATTGCTTACAAGCATCTCTAAACGAAGAAATCTTCTCCAACTCTTTTCCCAAATAAACTCCTTGGGTAATTAAGCCTTCGATATTCACCACGGCAACATCTATATCAAGAAATTCAATCGCCATATTCGAAATATAATAACCATGATCTCCGGGGCCGCTAAGATAATTAGCAATCATTAACAAATTCTGAGGACAACTGTTAATTCTACTCCAAATATAATTGCTCACCTCTGCCTTCTTGCCACCTGCCACAGAATAAAACTCATTAGCCCAATATCGCAAAAGACTTACTGCACTATCGGGGTATTGCACAAAGACATCGACACCTTCCTTAACAAAGATTCTTGTAAGTAAATCGACACCAAACTTCTTAGCTTCATTGAAATCTACCAAACCCGCTGTCTTTTTATACCTTGGCTGAATAGCGAGCTCTGCAATACATGCAGCAGTAAAGTCCAAGGAAGTTCCTTCCCGAAGGCAACGCATATAAATCTTGGCCACATCCGAATCCAAGCACCTCTTCTCCAGAAGATCAAAAAACAAATTCTTTGCCTGCCCAAACTGCTCCCTAGATCCATCATGCCATCTTAAGCCTAAACGAGATAACGCCAAAACCATGCTTTCAGCTGTCGAGGACGATGCAATGCTACAATTTCTCAAAAGAGCCTGAAAAAACAATTCCTTGTTTAATGGACTCTCTTTAAAAATAGTTACCATATCCTCTACAGCTTCATCTACCCCAAGGCTATTCCATCTTTTATACAGCTTCTCTACATGGCCGTCGCTCACCATGTTCGGCAAAACGGCCTTAAAGAAATATTTTTCAAAACACTCAGAGTTAGCAACTCGTTTTTCAACACGTGCCCTCTCTTCATCAAACCTACTAATCGGATCATATTTTAATGCAGCAAAAACCTCAGGAAAAAGCTCTTCCATGAGAGCAAAGCATGCATTCATGTGGTGGCCTCCAACCAAATTTGTAAGATGTTGCTTAAGCTCTGCCAATTCCTCCTTTCTTCTTTCCTTTGCCTCCACACCAAATTTAAAAACCTGCCTTGTTCCAAGGTAGAGGGATTCGTTCATGCTTATATCAGACCAGGCCACAGGAGAAAACAATCTCAGCGCTTCTAATAAAATGATGTCGAGCGGCCGAACCTCTCTCATAATATCTTTCGGATACGTTTCAAGCTGATTTACCAACAACTTTGCCCATCGCAGTGTTAAAACTCGTTCAAAAGCTCCCTTTGCAAGCACATCCGAGAATAAATCCATAGTACCCTTAGCTATATCTTCCGATCCCGTTGCTGCGGTGACTACTTTCACAACTGGGTCGCGAAGATAATCAAGAATTTGAGCGACTGTTGGCATCGGCAAATGAAGCGAACAATTTAAAATCTTTTCCAACTGCCCGGCATTCCCTTGATAAAAACTTAAAACCTTGTCAGGGTCACAGCTAACAATAAAAACAATCCTAGGAAGATCTAAATTATTCCTGACAGCTCGCAATACTGCTCGTGCTTCAGATTCTTCAAGACGATCAATATCATCAACCACGACAACAATTCTTTTATCATCAGCCAACCGCAACTCCTTTGCCAATTCATTCTTATGTTGATCAAAAGAACCGGCACTGCCGAAGAAGCTGCCAATACTCGGCGCCTTAAAGCACTCAGCCAAGCTTCGACCATAATTACACAGAGCTCTTTTAAGAAAAGCAGAGTTCGACGGAAATCCATTCTCAATTGTTTCATAGAGTCCGCGAATTATTGCGCTCTCGCTACTAAATGCACTAGCAGTAAACTGTAGGAAAATCACGTCTTCTTGTTTTTCATATTGGTGCTTTAATAGATCGGTAACAAAACTTTTTCCTGAACCCCAAGCGCCGTACAGACCAATCACAAAAGATCCTTCATCAACTGGCGCACTATCAATGCACTGCTTGAGGCTTGTTAAAATAACCCCTCGCTCCAGCAAATCCTTCTTTTCTTTCTTGTTCTCAGTCCTACTGTTGTTCTTATGAAGAAAGGCAATAACAGCAATCCAGCAAGCCATGCCTGCAAAAATATTTAAGATCATCCAAAGTAAGAAATAGGCCGAAAAGTGCCCTTGAGAAATATCCGAGACTGTGGCAAACAGGGCGACACATGTAGTTATAACAATCCATCCACCATAACCAATACCCTTCACATCATTGGTTAAAGTCTGCTTATATTCAAACCAGGCCAATGGCAAGGCGTTAAACACAACAACCCATCCGCAACACATCACAGCAAAACTTCCGAATACAAAGTCAAACCTATCATATAGAAACTGATCAGTAAGAACTAACATTGGTTTAAACCAGAGCGGGTAAATGAAAGATGCAACTCCTACTGCCCAAGCAATCGCAGAGAGCAAGTTGGGAATCATTGCTCGACTTATTTTTTTACTCATAGTTTTTCCCTGCGTAATAAAACGCGATGATTCTAAAAGGAAATGAGACCCCGCAACATAATTTCTCAAACCTAGTTAACCAAAGCAATCCTGAATTCAAATGTCAATAAATGTCAAAAAAGGCCTCTTGCATCCTTATCATCAAACCTTCCCCCAATCTACCACAACCAACAAGCTATGCAACCCTCTTTTTCCCCCCTCCCCCCGCCGGGAACGCGAAAAATAGATAAATTCATATAGGCAGAACACACCGATGGTATATAATCCTTGCCATGAAAATACAACTGATGACCAACGAATACCCTCCCTATATCTATGGCGGAGCCGGAGTGCATGTTGACGACCTCAGCCGGGCTTTATCTGCTCTTTGCCAGGTTCAGGTGCAGTGTTTTGGCGATCAGAACCTTCAATCCGGCAACCTGAGCGTCCGCGGGTTTGCCAAACAGGACTTCTCGGCCTCTCCGCAAAAGCTGGCCCGTGTGTTTGATGCCCTTCAGCGCGGACTGGACTTTAACAAGGCGGGAATAGATGCCGACATTGTGCATGTCCACACTTGGTACACGCATATGGCCGGTATTATTGCCAAACTCAATTACGGTATCCCCCTGGTATTGACCGTCCACTCCCTGGAGCCTTTACGCCCCTGGAAAAGAGAACAACTGGCCGGTGGCTACGATTTCAGCTGCTGGGTCGAGAAAACAGCTATTGAAATGGCAGATGCTGTTATTGCGGTCTCACATGACACTAAAAAAGATATTCTTTCTCTTTTTAATATTTCTCCCGACAAGATTACCGTTATTCCTAATGGTATCGATCTGACCCAGGTTTACAAAGTGAACGAACCCTGGCGGCTGACTCCCTATGGGATCAACCCCGAAAAGCCGTATCTGCTTTTTCTGGGACGCATCACCCGTCAGAAAGGGATTATTCATCTGGTGCGCGCCATCCGTTACCTGAAATCGGATCTGCAGATCGTTCTTTCTGCCGGGTCTCCGGACACTCCCGAGATCGCCGCGGAAATGGAAGCCGGGGTTCAGGAAGCCCGCAGCATCCATCCCAACGTGGTCTGGGTGAAAGACATGGTTCCGCTGGAAGTCAAACGGGCGCTGTTTTCGCACGCTTCGCTGTTCTGTTGTCCTTCAGTTTATGAACCTTTTGGCATTATCAACCTCGAAGCCATGGCCTGTGAAATTCCGGTGGTCGCCTCCGCCGTGGGCGGTATAAAAGAAGCGGTGGCTGACGGGGTTACCGGACGGCTGGTTCCGGTGCAGATGAAGAACGACCTGGTGGCCGAGCCGGTGGATCCTGAAGGTTTCTCGCGTGATCTGGCTTTCCAGATTGATGCTTTGATGGCCGACCCTGCTTTGCGCCTGCAAATGGGACAAGCCGGACACAAGCGGGTTATAGAACATTTCACCTGGGACAAAATTGCCCGACAGACTCTGGAGTTGTATCAGAAACTGGTCTAAGCCGTCGGCTTTAGTTCTTGGCCACTTCTTTTAACACCGTTTGCCTGTTAAGCCCTATGCGGGACATGGCATCGGCTGCATCCTTGCGGAAAGCCCTGCAAAACACTGTCGTATCGGTCAGAGTATGAATACCCTGTTCATGCAGTTTTCTTAAAACGACAGCTCGCAGTAAAGTTTCGTTAATAATGTCGCGCGGGGTTTGCCCCGATTCTCTGGCCAGACGGTCCCGGTATATGGTGCTTGGCGACATGAGCATGGATTTGTTCTGCTCATAATTGAACTTGTACACCGGGGACAAAAGGATTTTCTTTTGTTCCATCCCGCCTGTTTCCGAAATCTCGTCAATGACGCGAAAAACCTTGTTATTGACGTGATACCGTTTGAGCACCACAAAAACGTCGATCAGGTTGACCAGCATTTCGGGGATATTCATCGGTTCGTTTTGCAGGCGGATAATGGCTTCACGGCTGGTCAGCGCGTGAATGGTGCACATACAATATTTGCCGACATTCATGGCCGTGATCATTTCCCGGGCTTCTGCACCGCGCACCTCGCCCACCACAATCCGTTCCGGACGCATACGCAGGCTGTTGATAATAAGGTCGCCAATGGTCAGTTCGGTGGTGCTCTCAAGCCGGGAAACCGAGTCCATCAGGACGGTGTTGAGTTCCAGTGTGTCTTCAATGATAACCAGGTGGTCTTTTTCCGGAATAAAGCTGAACAGGGCGTTAAGAAGGGTTGTTTTTCCGGTTCCGGGGCCTCCGGCAATAAGGATATTGGCCGGACGCACGGAAAGCCCGTCCAGATAGATCCATAATTGTGCGGCTTCTTCATAGGAGAGCGCGCCTTTCTCCACAAGATCCAGAATGCTGATAGGTTCCGTTTTGGCTTTTGTGATTGTGATCTGGGGGCCAAACGGAGAAACAATAATATTGGCACGTCCGCCGAGGTTGAAAAGTTCCAGGTCAATGATGTTCTTGTATCCGTCACGATTCCCGAAGACAAGCAGCTTTTTGATGAAAATATCCAGTTGACGCAGCGACTCAAACTGGACATTGGTGGAAACAAAACCGCTGTCGGTATGATGAATATAGATCGGTTTCTGCCCGTGGATAATGATGTCTTCCACACTGCTGTTGCACAAAAACTGTTCGATGATCCCGTAAGACAGAAATTCGCGGACAAAACGGCTTTTTTCTTCCGGTGAGGAAAACTCTCCGGAAAACTTTTTGGCCTTGTCGGTCAGAAGCACGTCTTCCAGAGCCGTCAGCGCGAGGTCTTCTCTTTCACTCTGGGGCTGTAACAGGCGCAATTTACCCCGCAGTTTTTCGAGCAACTGTTCTTCCAGATCAAAACGGATATTCTTATTCATAATTTTTGTTCCGGTTTTTTTTCAGGATTACGGTTTCATAAAATCTCAGGGTTGCTGGGAGCGAACAATAACCAGAGCCGCGTGTTCCGGATTTAGCCAGCGCTCCGCAAGAGAGCGGACATCTTCAGCCGAAACCGCCATTATATTTGAATTATAACTGTCCTCCTGGTCAAAACCGAGGCCCAATAGCTCATTGATCGAGCTTGCTGTGGCCTGCGCGGCGAGGGTTTCCATGCCCGAGCCTTGCCGGCTGATCAGATAATTTTTTGTGTCGGTCAGCTCCTGAACCGTGAGCGGTTCGACCGCCAGCCTGCGGATTTCCTCTTCTAGAATGGCACGCACTTTCTCCAGGTATTCGTTAGAGGTGTTGACATAAAACAGAAACATTCCGGCGTCTACCCCGGGAGAGAAACTGCCGCCCAGAGTATAGGCCTGCCCCATTTCTTCGCGGATACGTTTGAAAAGCCTGCCTCCAAGGGAAGAGGTCAGAACGTTCATGGCAACTTCACCGGCAAAACGTTCTTTTGAATCCAGCCAGGGGCCGCGGAAAGCCTGAACCAGGACGGCTTGTTCTTTGGGCATGGCTATTTCCTTGATGCGCGGAGTTTCCGGAGCCGGCTCGTCAAAGACGGCAAGGGTTTTGCGTTTTTCAGGAAGAACCGAAAGGCTTTTGCCCAGCCGGTCAAGGACAGCTTTTTTGTTAATATCTCCGAAGATCGAAATAACCATTCCGTCTGCCGAGAAGAAATCTTCGAAGAAGTCAAGCGCGTCCTGTCGGGACAGCCTGGCAATACCAGCTTCATCACCGAGGCCGTCGTTACGAAAAGGGTGTGTTTCAAACAGGGTTTCTACGGCCAGTTTGGTTGCGGTCCGCAAAGGGCTGTCTTTGATGGATTTTACGGAGCTTATCATCTGCTTTTTGTACAGCTCCAGTTCTTCCTGCGGGAAAGACGGCTTTTTAAGGAAGTTTTCCAGCAAGCCCAGCACAAGATCGGTGTCTTCCGACAGAAAGTCTATGGCCAGGATAAGGCTGTTTTTTCCGCTGTAGCTGGAGATGCTCCCTCCCCTTGCCTCGGTCTCGCTGCTCAATTGGGTAACGGTTTTGCCCTTGAAGGCTCTGCCCCAGAGCGCTCCGGCCAGAAACGCCGAACCGGTTTTATCGGTTGTTTCCTGACGGGTTCCACCGTTAAGGGCTACGCGTACTGTTATAAAAGGCAGAGCATGGTCTTCCTTGAGGATCAGGCGCAGTCCGTTGTCCAGCAGATAACGCTCCGCCGCACTGCTCGCAGGCGTTTCTGCCGACACCAGTGGTGCCGTCGTTTCCGGGAACAGAGACACAGTGGTCATTCGTGCGTCTATCAGATATTGGCTGGCTACCCGTTTGATATCCGCGTTGGTGACAGCCCGGATTCCATCCAGATATTTGTCCGAAAAAAGGTGGTCTGCGGTGAAAGCGGTTTCAATACCTGTTTTGTAGGCCATCCCTCCGGCGGTTTGCCGGGAGGCAATATTTTGCACCATAAGTTTGCGTTTGACTGTTTCCAGTTCCTGGCGGGTCAGACCGTTTGTCCGGACAGTGGCAATGGTATTTTTGACATGAGCCAGGACTTCCTCTGAATGGTCGCTGTCCATCAGACAGGATATTTCAAAAAAGCCGCGGTCAATAGGCGTCAGGTTGGAAGCACTGACAGAAGTAACCAGTTTCTTTTGCTGGTAAAGGCTGGTGTAAAGGCGTGAGCTTTCCCCGTCCCCCAGCGCCATGGCCAGGACGTCCATTGCATAAAGGTCAGGATGAAGCAGAGGAACCCCCTGGAAGGCAATACTGTAACGGTACAGGTCTGTGGCATAAGAAGCCGCCGCGCTGCGGGGGAAAATCTGCACAGGTTCCTCGGCGGTGTCGCGTACAGCCATGGATTTTATTTCGTTCCCGGAAAATTTGGCGCGTATTTCATCAATGATACTCTCGGCGGTGAAGTTTCCCGACACCGTCAGGATCATGTTCCCCGGCAGATACCAGAGATGAAAATATTCCAGCAGGTTGTCACGGGTCAGGTTCCGGAAAATGGTTTCATGGCCAATAATAGGAAAACGGTAGGGATGGCGGGTATAGACCGTTGAGTATAAAAGGTTATCGAGGCGCCATTCAGGCCGGTCATTGATCATGCGCATTTCTTTTACAATGACTTCGCGTTCTTTTTCCAGTTCGGCCGGATCAAAAACGGGGTTGGTCACCATATCGGCCATCAGGTCAAGCCCGGCGGAAAAATTTTCCCTGGGCAGGTTCAGGGTATAGACGGTAAAATCATAGCTGGTCGAAGCATTGATGATGCCGCCGATGGAACGTGCCTCCTGCGGGATAATTCCGGTGCCCCTTTTTTCGGTGCCTTTAAAAAGCATATGCTCGATAAAATGCGTAATCCCGCTGTTCTGAAATTTGCCTTCGTTGGCGGATCCTGTTTTTATCCAGACGTATATCGCTGCCTGCTGTGTTGAGGGCATTTCGTTGATGATGACCGTAAGGCCGTTTTCGAGCATGTATTTTTTGGAAACGACCTCTGCTGCTGCCGGGCTGATGCAGGCATAAAGAACAAAAAACAGCCCAGAAAAGAAACGCAATTTCATGATTTTCTCCGGTATTCCTGTAAAAGACGTTTGATGTCCCTTTCCGCATTGCGGGTGATCTGGGAACAGATATAAATTAAAAGAGAAAATTGCCAGTTGTCTTCATGCCCCGTCAATAGTCCGGTCAGGACGTCTTCTTCCCTTTCCAGGCGATTGGCATGAAAAGAGATCGCTTTGGGCAAATCCCCCTCGAAGACATTCAGCGAGCTGGTGACATTGTCGTATTTGAGCGAAGGAAGAACAATGCCCCGTACGAAAAGAAAACTTAACGTGCTGTTTTCAGATTCACCCTGCTCCTGCGGCAAGTCAAAACCCTGTAGCTGGGGAATGTTTGGGGGCAGAATAAGGCCTGGCTGCTGGATGGTCACTTCTCCGGAACGGACCACAGTATCGCCTTCGTTAATACTCGACGGAGAAAGGAAAATGTAGGGCACCCGGGTGTCAGAAAAAGTTTGCAAAGAAGAAACCCGGGAACGGATTATATTGGTTTCCTTGAGTGCGCGTGTCCAGGCGTCATGAGTATCCATATTTATCTTATAACAGAAACCTGCATCGGGTGCAATTCAAGAAAAGGGTATTATCCTCCTGGAAAATTAGCCCTGTTCGGGGAGCATTAACCGGGGCCGGTCAAGCCTGTTCGAAATTTCAAACAACTGTTTTAAAAGAGAAAAAATGTGCTACTATCTTTAAAACAAATACTCCCCAAGGGCCACAGGCCCGCTATTTCAAAAAAGAGGTTTTTATGAAAAACAAAAGTCGGATTATCCCGGTAGCTATTTCTCTTGTCTTCACATTGGCTCTGCAGCCGCTTCCTTTGGCCAGTGCCCAGTTTATAACCAAAGCGGATCGTGAGGTTCGGCGGGAACAGCAGTTAAAGGCCAACTCGGAGAAATTTAGCTGGTGGCCGACAGATGCCAAGCCTGCTCCCGTTAAAGACGAAAAAGGCGGCTTTTGGTGGTGGCCGGTTAATCCCGGGAGCGTCAAGGACCTGTGGGGCAATCGCGGTTATGTTTATGTCTTCAAGGTGATTTATGATTACAAGGCTGACGAAGAAGCTCCTGTTGACGTAGAGCAGACTGCGGTCAAGCCATCCTTGATCATTCGCAACATTTTGCGTAACGTAAAAATATACTTCGACTACAATAAGGCCGATCTCAGGGAGGATCATTACCCTATTCTGGATCGGGCCATAAAGACGCTGGAGAAGAATCCCGATGCTTCTATTCTTATTACTGGCAACTGCGATGCCCGCGGTTCGGACGAATACAACATGAAGTTGGGCGCCAAACGTGGTTCGGTTGTTGAGGAATACATGCTGGATCATGGCATAAGCCCGGATCGGATCAAGATTGTTTCCCGCGGGAAACTTAATGCGGTAGCTCCGGTCAAGGACATTGTCGGAATGCAAAAAGACCGCAATGCTCAATTTATGGTGGCAGAAGTCCAGGAAGTCATGATGGGCTCCGGAGAGAAGCCGGCGGAACCGGAAGCCAAGCTGGTCGAAGAAGGCAAATACGTGGTTGAGAAAGAAGAACATGTCGAATCAGGCGTAAAAGTCTCTACCCGTGAATATACGGTTCAGCCCAATGATTCTCTCTGGAAGATCGCCGCTCAGCAGATGGGCAACGGCAATCGCTGGCAGTATCTTTACGAGCTCAACAAGGATCGCATCAAGAATCCCAATAAACTCAAAAAAGGCACTGTAATTATTATTCCTGTCGAATAATATAATACGTTTGTCAGATTCAGTTAAAGAAGCCCGGTTCGAAAGAGCCGGGCTTCTTGTTATTAGCAGCTGTTGCGTTGAGAGCTATTTATTCCTGGGAAGGCTGGTCAGAAAGTAGATTCTTTTCACGGCAGATCCGGGCAAATTCTCCCAGGACATCGTTAAGCAGCTGGCTCCAGGCCACATGGTATTGTTCGTCCTGGTAAATGGTGTCCTGGACTGGTTTGCCATTCACTTTGGTGATTAGAACTCCTGATAGGAATTGTTTGGGGGCATTGGCTGTGACTGCCATCAGACGGCACCAGCGAACCTCGCCTTCCATGGCAATCATATGGGTCTGTTTGGGCAGATGCAGTTCGATCCACAGTTTGTCTCCGGGGGTCAGTTCTTTGGGCGATTCAAAACAAAGCCCGTTGACCGAAATGTTCTGGGAGAACCCGATAAAACTCGAGTTTGGATCCTTGGGCTTCGGGTCTGCAATCTTGAAATTGACATCTGTTCGGAACTGGTAAGAAACTTTGAAAGAGACCTTGGCACTCGAATCAAAACGGGGGTATTGTCTTTCCGGTTGTCTGGTGGCCATAAGCGTTTTCCTTGTCAGGTTTTTGAAAGAAACAAACAGTAGTTTTTGATCAGCTGTTTTATTTTTGCTGGCAATTCGCTTGCATACTTCCCTGCCGAATAATGAATGATGCCCATGACATTACTGTTTTCCCCCGGAAGGCTGGTTACGGGAAGCGGGACGCTCAGCAGCCCCATGTATTTGGCATAGATATGCAAAGCCTGCAGGCAAAGGTCTGCGCCTCCTTCGGTGTTGCCGCCGGAGGTAAAGGCCGCAAACTTCTTGCCGGCCAGGACGGCCTTGATCCAAAGGCCTCCGGTAGAATCCATAAAAGTTTTCATTTCGGCAGTGACATTGCCAAAATAGACCGGACACCCCATCAGGATCAGGTCGCAATCGGCAAGATCTCCTGGTGCCGCTTCGGGCAAAGAGCGCATTTCCCCCAGCATGGCACAAGCCGCGTCGTCCAGCCCCGGTTTAAGAACCCAGTCCGGATCAGCGGTTCGTTTAAGGATAACGCTGTGTCCTGCCCCGGCCAGTTGATCGCGAAATTCTTTTGCGATCAGATAAGTATTGCCGCAAACGCTATGGAAGACGACGATAATTTTCATTTGACCATTCCTGCAAAGCCCATAAAAGCCATGGACAAAAGTCCGGCTGTGATCAGAGCAATGGGAACTCCGCGTAATTCCTGGGGAATATCGGAGAGTTCCATTCGTTCCCTGATTCCTGAAAACAAAAGAAGCGCAAAGGCGAACCCGAGCGCGTTGGCAACTGCGTATACAATACTTTGTGACAGCCCCAGTCCGTCTTGTATAACCAGAAGAGCAACACCCAGAATGGTGCAATTGGTTGTAATAAGAGGAAGGTAAACACCCAGCGCCTGATAAAGAGCCGGGCTGACTTTTTTGAGGACAATTTCAACGATCTGCACGAGAGCAGCAATAATCAGGATATACATGACGGTCTGCAGGAATCCCAGGCCCAAAGGCAGCAGGATATACTGATTGACTAGAAAAGTGACGGTGGTTGAAAGCGTCATGACAAAAAGCACGCCGCCGGACATCCCCAAAGCACTGCTGGTCTTGTTGGAAACACCCAGAAAAGGACAAATGCCAAGAAAACGGCTGAGGACAATGTTATTAACAAAGACGGCCGAGATAATAGTCAGAATATAATATTTCATTACGCCCTTCCCTTTCCGGCAGAGGCACGGTTGAGGATATTCGCCAGCGCAATCAGGAAGCCCAGGCAAATAAAGGCTCCAGGGGCAAGAATAAAGATCAGTATGCCGTCACCCGGAATAAATTTGTGTCCAAATACGGCTCCGTTGCCCAGGAATTCCCGGATAAATCCCATAACCGAGAGCGCCAGAGTAAACCCGAGCCCCATTCCGGCACCGTCCAGCAAGGACGGTAAAAGCGAGTTCCGGGCGGCAAAAGCTTCCGCACGTCCGAGAATAATGCAATTAACAACGATCAAAGGAATAAAAATCCCAAGCGTCTTATGCAAATCCGGCAAAGTTGCGGCCATAAGCAAGTCCACAATACTGACAAAAGCGGCAATAACGGTGATATAACAGGGAATTCTGACTTTGTCCGGAATAAGATCCTTGATGCAGGAAATAACGCCGTTGGAGCAGATGAGAACAAAGGTAGCCGCCAGCCCCATACCCAAACCATTGACCGCGGATGAAGTAATTGCCAAAGACGGGCAGGTTCCCAGAACAAGAACCAAAAGAGGATTTTCTTTGAGCAGTCCTTTGGAGAAATTGGCCAAATGCGACATTTAATTCTCTCCCCTTTTTATTTCAGGAAATGTGTCTTGAATGCATCGTGAGCCGTACGCAAGGCATCACAATAGGCTCTTGAACTGACCGTGGCCGCAGTGATCGCATCTACGTCGCCGCCATCTTTTTTGACCTTAAGACGGAAGCTTGCCGGATTCTTGTCTTTGAACTGGGCGGCGAAAGATGACTGGTTGGCTTCCATCTTTGAGCCCAGTCCAGGAGTCTCTTTATGGCTGATAACAACAGTATTGTAAATTATTCCATTAGCCATGAACCCTGCCAGAATATCAATGCGGCCTGCATAACCTTTCATACTGAATGTTTCTGCCGCCGCAGCTACAAGAACCCCGTTTTTTCTGGCGGGATAAAAAACAATTTCACCATTCGGGGTGTTCACCGAAAATTTTTCTGCGACCGGATCATTATCAAATTCGGGCAGGACTTCTTTGAGAAGGACACTCTTCTGTTTGACTTTCGAAGCGGCGATCGCGTCTTTGGTCATAAGAAAAACACTGCTTAATGCGGTACACGACAGAAGTGTCACCAGAAAAAGCGCCAGCAGCATGTTCATGAATGTTGATTCGGTCTTGGCCATATCAGATTTTCCCTTCTCCAAAACGGTAAGGCTTGCATAATTTATTAATTAGGGGAACAAAAGCATTCATGATCAGTATGGCAAAAGACATCCCTTCAGGATATGAGCCAAAAGATCGGATCAGGATCGTCAGGATGCCGATCGCGGCAGCGTAAAAACACATGCCTTTGACGGTCATGGGCGAAGTTGTATAGTCGGTGGCCATAAAAACGATTCCGAAAATGAGTCCTCCGGTGAGCAAATGAAAGAACGGATCCGGAGTTGAGCCCGGGGTCATAATCCAGAACAAACCCGACAGCAGGAAAGCGGAAAGAGCTGCGATAACAGGAATATGCCAGGTGATGACCTGACGATACAAAAGATAAGCCAGCCCCAGAAGAATGGCGAGTATAGACACTTCCCCAAGACATCCGCCGCGATTGCCCAGAAAGAGATCCAGATAACCGGGAATTTTTGGCATAAGCTCGCCTAAAGGCTGTCCGGCATGCAGGCCTTCTTTAATAATAGCCAGCGGAGTTGGCCCTGTGACTGCGTCGACTGAAAACCGGTTGATGAGCGGTTTGGGCCAAGAGGTCATGGCCACCGGAAAAGACATAAGCAGAAAAACCCGGCCCATTAATGCCGGATTAAAAGGATTATGTCCAAGTCCGCCGTAACACATTTTGGCAATTCCGATAGCAAAAATGCTTCCTGCTGCGACCATGCCCAGAGGAATATTGGAAGGCAGATTCATGGCCAGCAGTACGCCGGTGACAACTGCGGACAGGTCATTAATGGTCGGTTCCTTGCGCAATAGAAACTTCTGGATCAGGTATTCGGTAGCCAGACAACAGACCACGGCTGTTGCAGTCACCAGAAAAGCTCCGACACCAAAATAATAAAGCGCGGCAAGAAACGCGGGCGTCAAGGCAATCAGGACATCCAGCATAATCCGGCGGGTTGAGAAAGGGCCTGGAATGTGCGGAGGCTGTGAAACGACCAGTAAGCGGGCTGTTGTCATACTTTTTGTCTTTTCTTCATTATATCCAGGATACGGCTTTTCCCGAGTTTAATAAAATCGACCAGCGGCCTGTTGGCCGGACAGATATAGGCACAGCAACTGCACTCACAGCAGTTGGTCAGTTTTTCCTCCTCGGCGCGAGTCCAATTCCCCTGCTCGGCCAGAGCTGCGACCAGATAGGGTTCGAGTCCCAGAGGGCAGACTTCGACACATTTTCCGCAACGGATACAATTGGTCAGAGTTTCACGAAGGGATTGATCTTTAGGATAAAAGACTATGCCTGAAGTCCCTTTGGTGACAGGTGCGCTAAGGTCAACAAAGGCCCGGCCCATCATCGGGCCGCCGGCAGTAACTTTCCCGGTGTCGTCCGGTACTCCCCCGGCCAGTGCGGCCAGATGATCAAAAGTCACTCCAAAGCGTGTTCTGAAGTTCCCCGGGTCTTTGAGCGATTTTCCGGTCACGGTTACGATCCGTTCAATCAAAGGTTTGCGTTTTTGTACGGCCTCGTAAACAGCAAAAACAGTCGCAACATTTATGACTACAGCTCCGACGTCGATGGGCAGACCTCTGGGGGGTGGCGGAATTTCCTTTCCGATAAGCGCCTTGACCAGCTGACGCTCCCCTCCCTGGGGATATTGCATTTTCAGTGCCTGGACCTGAATGCCTTCTTTCGGATCGCAGTAGCGAGTTAGAAGTTTGATAGCATCCATTTTATTGGTTTCGATACCAAGAATGGCGCGTGAAACTCCGGTGGCCTTCATAAGCAGCCGGATGCCGATCATGATTTCCTGCGGGTGCTCAAGCATCAAACGGTGATCGGAAGTCAGATAGGGTTCGCATTCGACACCATTGATCAGCAAAATCTGCGGAGGTTTTTTGCCCGGCGGGACTGCGAGTTTGACATGAGTTGGGAAAGTCGCCCCGCCCAGACCGACTAGTCCGGCATCGGTAATGCGCTGGAGGATGTCTTTGGAAGATATGGAAATATCCGCAAGGATTCCGGGTGTCCGGTCAATCGAGTCCAGCCAATCGTCGCCTTGGACATCTATAAAGATGGCCGGTTTTTTATATCCGGACACATCGATAACTCCGTCAATTTTGCTGACAGTCCCTGACACGGAGGAATGCAGGTTGGCAGACACAAAACCTGCAGCCTCGGCCAACAGTTGACCGGTTTTGACTTTATCACCGGGTTTGACCAATGGCTTTGAAGGCGCCCCGATATGTTGTCCCAGCGGCAAAACGATGCTGGCAGGAAGTGTTATGGGGCGTACAGCCCGCTCGCTAGACAGTTTCGAGTCGGGCGGATGAATGCCTCCCTGTGGAAACGACAAAGCTTTGATGTTAGCCGGAGTTGAACCCATAAAAATATTTATGTACCTGTGGTTGTTGAGGTCTCTGCTGTCTTTGGTTTCGGAGGGAAATTGACTTCATGTATTGCCCCTGTAGGGCAGACCAATACACATTTACGGCATATTTTACATTTCTGATCGTCGATATAAGCCAGTGAATCCTGTAGGGTGATGGCTTCGAAAGGACATTCTTTCAGGCATTTGGAACAGCCGATACAGGCTGCGCGACAGGCTTTCATGGCCACATTGCCTTTTTCTTTATTCACACAGGAAACGAAGACCCTGCGATTTTTGGGGCCTTTGAGCCTCATCTGGATGAGCTGGCGTGGACACGCCGTTACACAGGCTCCGCAAGCCACACACCTGGCCTCGTCAATTATTGGAAGTCCGGATTCTTTATCCAGCGTCATTGCACCAAATTTGCAGGCTTTAACACAGTCTCCGCACCATAAGCAGCCATATTGACAGCCGGTTTCTCCACGACTAAGAGCGTGAATAACAGCGCAGGACTGCGGGCCGTCATAACGGCTGTGTTTGGGCCGGTTGGTCAGGCTTCCGTTACAGCGCAGCACAGCAACTACCGGAGCCTTGGCCTGGACAGTTCGTCCCAGGAGATTAGCAACATTAGCCATGGTATCGTTACCACCGACCGGGCAGAACAAACCTTCCATATCGGGCGACTTGACACATAATTCGGCAAAGGCGCGACAGCCGGGCTGGCCGCATCCCCCGCAATTAACTCCCGGTAAAGCGTTGGTAACCTCATCAATACGGGGATCTTCCTGAACATGAAATTTGCGGGCAATAAAAAAAAGCACTATAGCAGCAAAAGCGGCTATCAGTCCTGCGGTCAGAAGTGTATATAAAATAACGGGGTTCATGGTGTTCTCGTTAAAGTTAGTGAAAACTTGTCGGCTAACTGTTTGCGCAGAAGCCGGATAATCAGAAAATATGGTCCCAGCATAAGAAGCCCGAATAGTCCCGCAAGATCTTCGTGCTTGAAAAGAAACTGAAATAAAAAGAAGCTACTTAAAAAGACTAAAAAAGGCAGAATATAACCGATAAGAACTGCCTTCATGCCGGTTGAGCGACAAATATGGACACTGACAGTGTCTCCGGGCTTTAGTTCCGGATAAAAACCACGGATTTTCAGGATACTGTCTTCGGCTTCACTGCCACAAGCCATACGAGCCTGACAGTTTCCACACGGTGATGCACGGGTAATCTTGACCGTTACTTCCCCGTTTTTAATATCCAAGACAGTTCCGGGGTGATCAATATCAGGCATAGTTTGCCACCCCCACCGGACAATTGACAATAACCGAAGAACGAATATACACCCGTTCAGTAAAAACTGTCAAGCCGGGGCATGATTTTTTGAGGACCTTTTTATTTCAAGTTTCTGGCAGATGAGAGTCGTTGGAGTAATGATCCTTTTGCCGATCCGGTTCCCAGGCTCAGATCACTTATTGTAACTTTCGCGACCAGCCTGACCCGGTCTTCGCCAGTTTCTGTTTTGTCCCGGTACGCCCAGGTTGCATGGATCACATAGGGCTGCCCAGCGCTGTAGCCCAGATAGAGCATGATATGTCCCGGCAGAAGAAACAGGGTTGCCCCGCCTGTGGCATGCTCAAGGATCAGTGCCTGTTTGGTATTGTCGGGGGTATCCTGGGTGAAGCCCGGGATAGCATTTGCGGTTTTGCCTTGTTCAGAAGAATTCCTTGGCAGTGTAATACCTACACAAGCATAGACCATCTGGATGAATCGGGAACAGTCTTGCGCTTCATTGGCGTCTCCCCAGCCATAAGGCGCATCCAGCAGGCGGAAGGCTTGCCGGAAGATAGTGCGCGGGGTAAACGGGAGAAATCCGGTATTAGCATCAGTTTTGGCCAGGAATGCCGGCGAAAAGGCCACTGTTCCGTCAGTATTACGTGTCGGAATCTCGACCTCCCAGGCATCTGGATGAACCTGCTTGAACGCAAGCAGACTCCCCATGCGAACGGACGTTAAATGTTGTGTCAGTTTTCGGTCTCCAAAAAGATCCGCCCGGGCAGAAAGAACCACCAGTGTGCGTTTGGTATTTGCGCGGGAAAGAAAAAAATCCCTGGACATGGTGGCTACCGCATCAGTCCTGACCCAGCCTTGCGAAATGCGTCCTTTGACAAAGAGCCAGTCATGATCGCGGCTTCGGGCCAGAACCAGAACAGGCTCACCAATTGCAAGACGGCTGTTCTGGTTCTGGTCGAAGTCGAAATCGCCGGGTTGCAGATAAAGTGCGTCTGCCGTCGGCAAAAGGCGCTGGTCAGTGTTACGCACAATATATCCGTAACGGACGGCAACCTTTTCGCTTATTGCGGCCGATTCCCGGTCGAATCCGGTAATAAAAGCAGGATCGACCGTTTCGCTCTTACTGTTGTAATAGGTATGCTTTTTGAAGTCATCGCCAATTGCCTGCAATAAAGCAGAAATCTTGTTGCCCGGCATGATTTCGGGAGGCTCGCGGAAATCTTCGATCAGGCCTTGTTTGATTGAATTCTGGTTAAAAGCAGCAATCTGGCGTTCGTTCATTATCAAGGCGTCGGGAGCCGGATGCTTGGCGATCCAGTATCCAGGCGTGGTCATGTCGCCGGTGACCCCGGAGAGGATCTGCGGAGCGGCTAAATGAAGATTTTCCCCGGATGCCGCCGCAAATGAAATTAATATTATAGTAAAGACAAAGAATGGCAGAAGAAAGCGCATAGTCCCCCCAGATAAGTGCCCAGGATATTTCCTGTAATCGCCATCAGCAAGCCAACAGAGGCCAGAGACGGATCAAACACGGCAGCTACGACCGGTGCAGAGGCAACGCCTCCTATATTGGCCTGGCTGGCTGCGGCCACCAGGGATAAAGGAAGACGTAACAGCCTTGCTCCGGTCAGCAAAAAAATCAGATGGGTCAGGATTATAATCCCCCCGGCCGCCAGAAGGACTATCGATGACTTGAAATCGGTCAAGGTTGCTTTGGCGCCAATACCGGCAAGGACAAAATACAGCATCCAGGAACCAATCTGGCCTGCCCCGTATCTGTGCAACCGTCTGACCGGAGTCAGCGACAGTCCAAGCGCTGTTACGGTAATCAGGATAACACTCCAGGCGGATCTGGAAAGGACATTTTTTATCACGGGTAAGAATGCGGACGCATAAATGGTCAATTCGCTGGCAAGAAAAGCACAGACAATGACCAAAAGAGTCCCTGCAAAAGTCCACTGCGGCTTTTCATTCGAGACTGATGAGGTTTTGCGGCGCAAGGCTGTGAGGATAGCGGTATCGGGACAATTCCAGCGGTTGAATACGGGCTGCAGACGCGCTGCGGCGATGAGTATTCCCATCCAGAGGTAAGGGATGATGGTATCAACGACAACCATGGGAGAAAAAATCTGGTCGGGAACTGACAAGGCTTCCTTGACAGCGATCATGTTGGCACTGCCGCCTGTCCAAGAGGCAGATAATGCCGCAAATCCTCCCCAATAATGTGCTCCGATGACCGGTTTGAAAGCAAGAAAAGCCAACACAGTCCCGGCCAGAACACCAGCGCTGCCTATAAAGAAAATGCCAAGAGCCTGCGGACCCAGACGGAAGATAGCCCGGATGTCCACAGTCACCAGCAACAGGAACAAGGCGGGCGGTAATAGATGTGTTGTGACGAGATTCAGAACCGGAGACTGCGGGTCGATAAGTCCGAGGCTTGATGCCAGCATGGGAAGAAAATAAATAAAGAAAATAGGCGAAACAATATTAAAGAATCCGGAAAGAACCGGGAGATTGGCGCTCCAGAGAATGGCCAGTTCAATAATGGCCAGGATCGCAATGAGTTCAAGAGGATGCTGGATCATGGGGCGGTTGGAACTGTAACGCCTGTTCCGGGTGTACAGCCTGAGAGATTAAAATGTCCGTGATTGTCCAGATAGGGCGAACGGGACAAAGGGCCGCGGATAAAGAATGTTGTATCCAGATCGATAAAAGAGAAACATCCCATCCCGGCGGCAAAATGCGCGGCCGCGGTAATGGCCAGGCTGCTTTCCATCATGGCCCCAATCATCAGTGTAGCGCCGGACGCATGAGTGACGCGGGCAATCTGGGCCGATTCCAGGAGGCCGGATTTCATGAGTTTGATATTGATGGCATTGACGGTTTTACTGCGCAAAAGCCGGGTTACATCGTCCAGTGAACGGGCACTCTCGTCCGCGCAGACAGGAATACGGGCCAGGCGGGTCAGTCTGCGCAGACCGTCCGTGTCAGCTCGTGCAACCGGTTGTTCCAAAAGAATTGGACAGACTTTCTGCCGGCGGAGGTCTGCCAGAAGTTTGAGTATTTCTGTAGAGGTAAAAGCCTGGTTGGCATCAATGATAATTCCGGCCTTAGGAGCGGCCCGGTGTACAGCCAGTATCCGTCGGGTATCAAGAGATTTGTCTTTTCCGATTTTGATTTTGAATGTTCTGAAACCTTGCCGGTGCCAGGAAACGGCCGCCTGGTACGCCTCTTCGATTGAACCAATGACAATTGTAATATCTGTCTGGAAACGATAGGCTGGCTTGTTGGCAAAAAGACTCCATAAAGGAACGCGGAAAGTGCGTGTAAATGCGTCGAGCACGGCCATTTCTACGGCGGCCAGCGCGGCATGATTGTCGTGCAGGCGTTCTTTAATTCCGGCAATCAGGGAAAAATAGTCGGCAATACTTTCGCCGCTGAGAGCAGCAGCGGTTTCTTTAAGCGCGGCCAGGGTTTTGGGAACCGTTTCACCGGTAATATGGGTTGCTATGGCTGCTTCTCCATAACCGCTGATCTTGTTGTCGAGAGTGATCCGGAAAAGAAGGTTGTCAAGCGAGTCGTGTTGTCCGCTCGCGATGCGAAATGGCGTTTTTAACGGGGCCTGAAGAGGCTGAACCGAACATGTCCGAATGATCATGTAACAAGTTTATGTTTACGGGAACCACAGAGCAAGAATAATCGTGGATTTTCTTGCTAGTGCCGGAAGAATTCGGTCATAGCTCTGAAGCCCTGCAGATAGCGGACACCGATAATGACCGGGCGGATACCATCCAGTTCAACGTTGCGGCTGTCAGCGGCGCTGAAAGATATCTGTTCCCCCAGCTCATCAATATCCAGAAGACTGGAATCAAGGTCAATACCACCTTTTGTTTCATCTTTTTTTGGTTGGGCGGATAGTTGCTGATCGAATTGAGCGTCAAATTCCGGCGAATTGATTTGTTCCATGCTTCGCAATACATTATCCAGGCTGAACTTGTTTGCAGGAAACTTGACATTGACAGGTTCGATCTTACCGGATGTTGCTGCCCTCTGTCCGTGGGTACTACGATAAATCCTCAGATTGACAGACTGCGTCTTGTCGTCATAATCAGAGAAACCTCCGACCACCATCGCAAGGATCTCCCACGCACCGACGTCTTTATGGCGTCGGGCAAAGTCTGTAAACAGCACCGGGTTTGACACATAGGTGGCGGCCAGCTCGGTGAATCCTTCCTCGGGAGAATTGATATGGTATGCGTACGATGCCTCGTTTGGAGAGTCGCGAATATCCCGGAAAACGTCCCGGTGGCGCTGGTAAAAGGAAGAAAAACGTTCTCTTTTTTCGTCTGTCAGGAAATTCTGCCAGTAGTGATGAAAAATTTCGTGGGTCAAAGTTCTGGGGCTGACCGAGGTGATGGCAACCCGGTTATCATAATAGACTCCGCCCAGTTCTCTATTGCGGACTTTTCTTATTCCCTGAGGATAAGCCGCTTCCAGGACGGCCCTGTTCAGACGTTCAATCTCCACAGCATTAAGAAGGTTTTCGCCCGCTGAAGCTCGTTCAACTAATCGCCGAATGTTTTCGTCTAAAAAATTCTCATCAATAAATTCTGAGAGGAGAAAGTACAGATTGCGAATCTTTAGAACATCATTGAAAATTGCGTAGAATTCTTGTTCGGATAAACTTTCAGGTTGCTCGGAAGCCTCCGCTAACTTTTCACGCAAAAAGATATCACTTGTCCTTTCGCCCTTGATAAAGGCACGTAACAAAGGCAGATTAAGATCACCCGCCATAAAGTGAAACGGGCCAAGTTCATTCTTGATAACCTGCTCTTGTTCAGGCAGAAGATAGTAAAACCCCTTGATCCCGTAATTGTATGCTTTCGTCGGCAAAAGATATGCCAGATCGACCGGATCCTGTTTAAACCCTTTAAATGGAATCCCGTAATGTGTGTAGGTTCGACTGTTGGTAAAGTCAAGCTTGTCGAATATAGACACCGGAGTATACGCATTACTTTCCTGTTCGGACTGAATTATCTTCCATACAGGAGGATTAAGCCAGAGGCTGCCTGCGACCAGCAATGCCGCAACTCCGGCCACTTTTCTGATCATTCCACTCGAGGATGGGCGGCTGTAGCGACCATATTGAAAATATTCGGCCATAGATTGAGGTTTACCCACGGGTCTGGCGTCAAACCGTGCGGCGATCCATCTGCGGGTTGAAAGGGCCTGGAGGATGTTCTGCGCAGGTACGGTCAGAATTTCGACCATGGACGCATCATACTGATAACCGCCGGAGAAATATTTGCGGGGGATCATTTCTCCGGAATAAAGGTCGTACTCTTCTTTGATCATATTAAATGCGCCCATTCTGAAAGACTGGACATACCGTTCCCATATGGTTTCGGCAACATTCTTTTCGAGGCTTTCTATTCCTACCAGTTTGTTCTGACCGGCGTATTCTCTGCCCAGCAGGCTTTGGCGCAGGGTGCGTTTAAACCAGGTTGCCATAATCATGGCCCGGTAGATCTGGCGTAAACGGGCAAAGTTCTTGCCTTCGTTGATTTCTTTTTCCAGCAGAGGAAGAATGATTCTGCGTGTAATTTCGCGGCTGATCCCTGTGGCATCGGGAGATGAGGTGTCAGGGATATCTTTTTTCGAAGTTTCTTTCAAAGCCAGATAATCCGTTTCCATCATAATCTTCAGATGGCTTTGGACGATCAGGGCCACATTGCCATTGACTTCAATTACCGCTTTGTCCGGAATGATCCAGACTTTGTTGAACGTGTCCATTGGCACATCGGTTGTTCCGTACTTTTCTTGTGCCAGCCTGTAGACATTTTTCCAGAATTCTTTTCCTGTATCGCTCTCGGGATAAAGCAAGGAAGAGGTGATCTGTTTAAGCATATAATCCTGAGCCAGAAGATCCTGTCCCATGACAGTTCGCTCCAGAGGATCGGACACGATACGTTCTTTTTCAAACGGGCTGAGGTTAACCCACAGATCCTTATCAGCTATGGTCAGACTGGCAAAGAAGTATCTGACCATTCTTTCGATATCGGCTTTAACGGTATAGGCAATAAGAGGCTGCTTGCCCGGATCGATCAGAAAATCAAAACGGAAAGGATCCTGGGGGTCAACCTGAATCCCCTTAATAAGCAAAGGATCAAAGGCTGCGCTTAATTGTGTGATTTGGCCAGGGACAGGCAATAAAATCTCTGATCCAAAAGCCGCAGAGCGGGGATTCAGCAGAGAAGTTACGATCAATAGGCTTGCAATTATTCTTTTCATTTATGTAAAGAATAACCTAAAGAAAGCGCCGCTGCCACTCTGAGTCGTGGAAATCGGGCCAGCATCCAGGTTTATGCAAGTTTTGTGTTAACTTGACAGGTTTGGCTAATCTGTTACCCTAAGAAAAGCATATATTCTTTGAATCCTATACTTTTTAAGCGTTTACAGGAGACCAACATCGTGATCATCGGAGCAGTTAAAGAAACAGGTTCACGCGAGAAACGTATTCCCTTGACCCCTGCCAGCACAGATAAGCTGGTTAAAAAGGGTGCTCTGGTTTTAGTTGAACAGGGGATCGGAAGTGAACTGAACATAAAAGACAGCCAGTATGCGAGTGCCGGTGCCGTGCTCGCCTCCCGTGTTGAAGTGCTGACAAAAAGTGACCTGATTGTTCGCGTTGGCAAGCCTTCTCTCGAGGAGATTTCCGGAATCAAACAACACGCGGTGCATTTGAGTTTTCTTAATCCCTTTAATGAGTCTGAACTGATCGCATCCATGGCCAAAAAAAAGATTTCGGCCATCAGCGTGGAGATGATCCCCCGGACAACTCTGGCCCAGAAAATGGATGCTTTAAGTTCCCAGGCCAGCCTGGCCGGTTATGTGGCCGTTATTCTGGCCGCTGAAAGAATCAACCGGATATTGCCGATGATGATGACCCCATCGGGAACCATCTCTCCGGCTCGTGTTTTTATTATCGGTGCAGGCGTTGCCGGTTTGCAGGCGATTGCTACCGCCAAACGCCTGGGAGCCAGGGTGGATGCTTTTGATACTCGCCCTGTTGTCAAGGAACAGGTTGAATCTTTGGGAGCACGTTTTGTTCAGGTTGACCTTGGCACGACCGGGCAGACTAAAGACGGTTATGCACAGGCCCTTACCCCGGAGCAGTTGGCCCTGCAGCGTGAAGCGATGGCCAAGGTTTGCGCCCAGTCAGACATTGTGATTACCACCGCACAGGTTTTCGGAAGACGGGCTCCTGTTATTGTGACCCGCGACATGCTTGCCCGAATGAAGCCCGGAAGTGTTGTTGTTGACATGGCGGTCGAAAGCGGCGGCAATGTTGAAGGCATCCAGCTGGATCAGGAACTTGTGTCCGATGGTGTTCGCCTGATCGGACTAGGAAATCTTCCCGGCCGGGTTGCCCTGAATGCCAGCGACATGCTTTCCTCCAACTTCACCAGTTTTATCGAACATTTCTGGAACAAGGAGAAGAAAGCTTTTGATCTGGATCTGAATGACGAAATTATCCGCGGCTGCCTGGTTACCCACGCCGGCGAAATTGTTAATGAACGGCTGAAAGGTTGATGGTTTATGTCCCTTGATCCTACAAACATCATGTTTCTCTTTTTTGTGTTCATGCTTTCTGTTTTTCTCGGGCTTGAACTGATTGCCAAGGTTCCCTCAACTTTGCATACGCCTCTCATGTCCGGTTCAAACGCTATCTCCGGTATTACTATTGTGGGCGCAATTCTTGCCGCCGGGGCTACTCCGGGCAGCTGGTTCTGTTCTCTTCTGGGGACGTTGGCGGTTGCGGCCGCAATGATCAATGTGGTTGGAGGCTATCTGGTCACTGACCGCATGTTAAAAATGTTTAAATCCAGGGAACAAGGCAAAGGTAAAAAGACATGAATTCGTATTTCTGGATCAATATTATTTATATTTTATCCGCTGCGGCTTTTATTTGGGGACTCAAAATGATGTCGCATCCGGACAGCGCGCGAAATGGAAATTTGCTTTCCGCCGTGGCGATGCTGCTTGCCGTTACAGCAACCCTTTTTAACCAGGGGCTTGAATTTGAGTGGATTCTTATCGGGGCTGTGATTGGAACAATTATTGGTGTTTTCTGGGCGTATGCAGTTGCAATGACGCAAATGCCGGAAATGGTGGCTATTCTTAACGGTTTTGGCGGCCTGGCTTCCCTGCTTGTTGCCTGGAGCACATATCATTTCACCCCACGCAGTGATTTGTTTACTTCTGTTTCAACTTTCTTGACTGTTCTTATTGGCGGCGTAACGTTTACCGGGTCGCTGATTGCCTGGGGGAAATTAAATGGTGTTTTTTCCGCCAAGCCTATTCTTTTTAATGGTCAGAAGTGGTTTAACACTGGTCTTCTTGTCCTTTTAATGCTGGCAGGAGTGATATACTGCTGGCATCCTGCGCAGTCTTATCCTGTCTTTCTTGGCATTCTTGTTTTATCTCTCCTCTTGGGCGTGACTTCTGTCATTCCTATTGGCGGAGCCGATATGCCTGTGGTCATCTCGCTTCTCAACAGTTATTCCGGTCTTGCTGCCTGCGCTTCCGGTTTTGTAATCATGAACAGCATTCTGATTGTCACGGGAACTCTGGTTGGAGCAAGCGGGATTATTCTTACCCAAATCATGTGCAAGGCCATGAACCGTTCCCTGTCCAATGTTCTTTTTAGCGGGTTTAGTACAGCAAAGAAGAAGATTTCGGGTACGGTTAAAGGCGAGATAAAATCTGTTTCTGCCCAGGATGCGTTTCTGGTGCTAGAAGCCGCCCGCTCGGTGGTTATTGTGCCTGGATACGGACTTGCGGTCGCTCAAGCCCAGCATGTTGTCCGTGAGTTGGGAGAATTGTTACAGAAAAACGGAGCCGATGTCAAGTATGCCATTCATCCGGTTGCCGGCCGCATGCCGGGTCATATGAATGTTCTTCTGGCTGAAGCTAATGTTCCCTATGAGCAGTTGGTGGAAATGGATAATATCAATCCGACTATGGACTCGGTGGATGTCTGTATTGTGGTTGGTGCCAATGACACGGTTAATCCGGCAGCAATGACCGACAAAGCCTCCCCGATATACGGAATGCCCATTATTGAAACGTTCAAGGCTAAAACGGTTTTTGTTATAAAGCGTTCGATGAATACCGGCTTTGCCGGAGTGGAGAACGAGCTTTTCTATTACGATAATACCCGTATGATTTTTGGCGACGCAAAAGATGTGGTTCAGAAAATTGCGGTAGAGTTCAAGGGCCTCTGATTCATTATTTGGCCCGCAAGCGTTCAATGTTCTCTTTTTTCCCGAGCATAATCAACAAGTCGCTGTCTTTAATAATATAATCCCCTGTCGGAATAATATTCAGGTTATCGTTGATCACGTCCTTGATCGCCATAACCTGAACCCCGTATTTATTAATCAGATTAACATCCTTGAGTTTTGAGCCGATAAAAGCCGGCGGTGGAGCCAGTTCAACGATGGTATAGCCTTCGATAAACGGAATATAGTCGATCATGTTGGGGTCAGTGATCTTTCTGGCAACGGCAATAGCCAGATCTTTCTCCGGATAGAATATTTCAGTGGCTCCGACTTTTTCAAGGATACGTCCGTGGGCTTCGGTCATGGCTTTGGCGTAAACCTTTTTGACACCAAGATCCTTGACGTTTAGGGTTGTCAGGATGGACTCGCTAAGATGCGTGCCGATGCAGATGACAACCAGGTCGGCACGGTCTACTCCTATATCCTGGAGCGTGGATATATCAGTTGCGTCTGCCACAATCGCCTGGGTGACATTGTCCTGGATCTCCTGGACGCGGGCGGAATTCTTGTCAATCGCCATGACATCATAGCCTTTGCTGAAGAGTTCCCTCGCGAGAAAGTGGCCGAAGTTGCCCAGACCGATAATCACGACTTGTTTCATTGCTTTCTCCTTGTCGGCGGGTTATCCCACCATGATATTTTCTTCTGAATAATAAAACTTCTTGGTTCGGCGTCGGCTGACCGCCAGAGCCAGTGTTAACGGGCCAAGTTTGCCAATGGCCATAAGAATACACAACAAGAATTTTCCTGTATCCGTGAATTTTGGTGTTACTCCTGTCGAAAGTCCGACTGTGCCAAAAGCACTCACCGATTCAAACATAAGTTCAAGAAATTTTTCGCGGCCTGCAGGCATTGCGGGGTTAAATTCCTCGACAACCGCGACCAGCAGACTAAGAAATACAACGGCAATCGAGCTTAATAAAACCGCACTGAAGGCTTTTTCAATGGAAGAGCGGCTGATGGAACGACGAAAGATTTGAGGACGTTCATAACCGCGTAAATGCGATATGCCCGTTAGTAAAAGAACTCCGACAGAAGAAATCTTGACACCGCCAGCGCAAGAGCCGGCTCCCCCGCCAATAAACATAAGGATTATGATAAAAAAGAGGGTCTCACTGGCCATCAGGGAATGATCTATGGTATTAAAACCGGCAGTCCGGGCAGTGACAGCTTCAAAGAAAGATGCCAGGACTTTTTCGTTCAAGGGTAAGTTCAGCATGGTGTTGTTACGTTCCAGCCAAAGAATGGCCAAAGTGCTTACGACAAGCAGGGATGCAGTCGTGACAATGATTAAGCGGGAGTGCAGGCTCATCTCAACCCACGTAGAGCGTTTCGATAAAAAAGAACGTCTCAGGTCGAAAAAGACAAGAAAACCGATCCCGCCAAGAATGATAAGAAAGGCCAGGACCAGATTGACATACCAGTCAGCGCGATAAGACATAAGATTGTCAGGAAAAAGAGCAAAACCAGCATTACAAAAGGCGGCTACTGAATGAAAAATTGCAAAATAAAATGCTTTCAGCGGTGAATATTGCTGAATGAAACGTAAAAAGAGCAGAAGTGTCCCGATGCCTTCAATGGCAAAAGTAAAAAAAATGATATTTTTTAATATATCAACCGGATGATGTTCTCCTGACTGGGTGTAGCTGTCTTTCAGGGTTGTTCCGTCAAGAAGACCAGGTTTTCGCCCAGCCATCAGAATAAAGAACGTTGAAAATGCCATGATCCCTACTCCCCCGATTTGTACGGTGAGAAGGATAATAATCTGCCCAAAAAGAGTAAAAGATGTTCCGATGTCAATCGTAGCCAACCCCGTCACACTGGCCGCCGAGACGGTTGTAAAAAATGCGTCGATCAGCCTTATATCCCCCGAGACAGTTGCCGCAGGCAAGGATAATAGGAATGTTCCCGTAGTCAGCAGCGAAAGAAAGCCAATGACGGCCATCCTGGTCGGAGAGCTGAACAAATGGCGCGAAAGATATAAACGCAGGTTCATAGCTTTCAGGATTCCTTTAATTTCAGTCCGATCTGGTTGTCTTCCGCTGCAAGTAAAACAGAAACTTTTGAGGAAGAAACCTCAAGGAGTCCACTAAAGGAGGTTTTAAATGTAATGGTCGGGCTGCCAGGTTTTGAAATCCTGAATTCTCCGGGCTTAAGGGTTGTAATCATGGGTTGATGATCGGCAAGGATTCCCAGATAACCCTGTGTTCCCGGAACCGAGATATAATCTACCTTGGCATCGAAAAGCACGGCGTCAGGAGATATAATAAACAGCTGAAAAAGCTTCATGCCTTGCCTTCATTTTTGAGGATATCAGCTTTCTCAAGAACTTCATCAATGGTTCCCACCATATAGAAAGCTTGTTCAATAATGTCGTCCATCTTTCCCGAAATAATCATGTCAAAACCGCGGATGGTATCCTCAAGTTTGACATATTTTCCTTTTATACCGGTAAAATTCTCGGCCACAAACATGGGTTGGGAAAAGAATTTCTGAATCTTGCGGGCCCGGAATACGGTCAGCTTGTCTTCTTCTGACAATTCATCGATTCCCAGAATCGAAATAATATCCCGCAGATCCTTGTAACGCTGGAGGATTTTTTGTACTGCGAGTGCAACGCGGTAATGCTCTTCTCCGATAGCCCGGGGATCAAGCATCCTGGAAACAGAATCAAGCGGATCAACAGCCGGATAGATGCCCAGTTCGGCAATCTGACGCGAAAGAACAATCTTGGCATCGAGATGGGCAAAGATTGTTGCCGGAGCCGGATCAGTCAGATCGTCTGCTGGGACATATACCGCCTGCACAGAGGTAATGGAACCGTTTCGGGTTGTGGCAATACGTTCCTCCAGCTGGGCGACTTCGGTTGCCAATGATGGCTGATAACCGACGGCAGATGGCATACGTCCCAATAGCGTTGAGACTTCCGAGCCGGCCTGGACGAAACGAAAAACATTGTCGACAAAAAGAAGCACATCCTTGCGTTCCTCATCACGGAAATATTCGGCCATTGTCAGGGCTGTAAGGCCGACACGAAAACGCGCGCCGGGTGGTTCGTTCATCTGTCCAAAAACCAGTGCTGTCTTTTCGAGGACACCAGAGGCCTTGAGTTCCAGAATCAGCTCGTTGCCTTCCCGGGTGCGTTCTCCAATTCCGCCGAAGACAGAGACGCCGCCATGTTCAGCAGCGATACTACGGATCAGCTCCATAACAATAACAGTTTTACCGACGCCTGCCCCGCCGAACAAACCGATTTTTCCGCCTTTAGGCAGTGGCGCAAGAAGGTCAAGGACTTTCATTCCGGTAGGAAGAATTGAGGAAATGGAAAGCTGTTCTTCAAAATTGGGCGCTTCCCGGTGAATGGGCATCAGTTTCCCAGGATCTTTTACAGGGCCATGTCCGTCAATAGGGTTACCCAGCACATTGAAAATGCGGCCAAGAGTTTGCTGTCCGACCGGGACATTGATCGAATTGAGGGTGTCACGCGCCTGCATGCCGCGCACCAGGCCGTCAGTTGAACCCAGTGCGATACAGCGTACCGTATTGTTTCCGATCTGCTGGGAGACCTCAAGGGTCAGGTCAATGTTCTTGTCCGGGTATTCGACCTTGATTGCATTGAGCAGATTGGGCAGTTCATCGTGCCCGAAACGTATGTCTACACTGGGACCGATGACCTGGATGATTTCGCCTGATGCCATAAGATTTATCCTTTCAATGCTTCCGATGAGGAAATAATTTCAACAACTTCTTTTGTGATAACTGCCTGGCGAATCTTGTTGCGCAACAAGATAAGATCGCCCATAAGTTCTTTGGCACTGTCTTTGGAAGCCTTCATGGCAACCATTCTTGCCGAGAATTCGGAAGTCAGGGATTCCATTATCATCAAACGCAGATGATGAGCGACGTATAAAGGCAGGACTTCGGATAAAACATTCTGCTGGTCTTCGGCTTCAATCTCAAAAGACTGCGAAAGACCCGCCGGGCGCTCTACAGGCAGAAGCCTTTTAATAACAGGATGATGTTTCATCGGATTATAAAAAGATGTGTAGGCTACATGGACACTGGCGATATTGCCGCGCAGATAATCTTTGGCAAGCTGGTCATAACAGGAATGAAAAAATTCAGGCCTGATTTTTCCATGGCAGGAAGGGAAAGAATGAAACGGTTTTAACCCTCTACTGGTAAAGTGAGTTGAAGCTTTACGTCCCAGGGTATAAAGACTGGTGCGCTGGTTGGAATTGGAATTGAGATATTGCATAACCGTCTTGTGCAGATGGGCATTGTATCCGCCGCAGAGGCCTGTATCGGTGCTGACAACAAAAAGGGCCTGCGGAGCTTCCAAAGAACGGCTGGCGGACAGAAAAGGGTGCTTTTCTTCGGGGGCGGAAGCAATAAGGTTAAAAGTGATAGAAGAAAGCTTTTCAAAATAAAGCCGGGACATGGTTAAAGGCGATTCCAGTGCCTTGAATTTGGAAAGCGCGACCATTTCCATGGCACGGGTGACTTTCCATATTCCGTCGATAGCTTTGATTCTGGTTTTTAATTGTCGTAGCTGCTGCGACATAAGTTTTACTTAACAGTAAAAGTTTTTTTGAATTCGAGAATAGCCTGTTTGAGCCGCTCTGTTTCATCAGGCAGAAGATCCCCGTCTTTCTCAATGTTCTTTTCAAGATCGGGATATTTGCGCGACATAAAATCGATAAATTCGGCCTCAAACCTCCGGACAGCGTCTGTAGGAATATCGTCAAGATACCCGTTGATACCCGTGAAAATAACAAGAATCTGGCGGCCGAGGGATAACGGTTCGTATTGAACCTGTTTAAGCAATTCGACAATTCGTTCGCCCCGGGCAATCTGGTTCTGGGTTGTTTTATCGAGATCCGAACCAAATTGCAGAAAAGTTACCAATTCCCTGTATTGAGCCAGTTCCAGACGGAGTTTACCGGCAACCTTACGCATCGCTTTAGCCTGGGCTTTTCCACCAACTCGGGACACGGAAAGACCGACATTAATGGCCGGGCGTATACCGGAGAAGAAAAGTTCGCTTTCAAGATAAATTTGCCCGTCTGTGATCGAGATGACATTTGTCGGGATGTAGCTGGTAATGTCCCCGCCCTGGGTTTCAATAATGGGCAGCGCGGTCAGGGAACCTCCCCCGAGCCTCTCGGAAAGTTTGGCGGCACGTTCGAGCAAGCGGGCATGCAGATAAAAAATGTCTCCTGGATAAGCTTCGCGTCCCGGGGGTCTGCGCAGCAAAAGAGCCAGCTGGCGATAGGCCTGGGCGTGTTTGGAAAGGTCATCGTAAACAACCAGAACGTCTTTGCCGTTATGCATCCATTCTTCGGCTATAGCACAACCGGCATAGGGAGCGAGATATTGAGAAGAGGCAGAAGACCGGGAAGAAGCGCTGACAACAGTTGTATATTCCATTGCCCCGTGCTTCTTGAGAACTTCAACGACCGAAACAATACTTGAAATTTTTTGGCCGATGGCCACGTAAACGCAATTAACCCCTTTGCCTTTCTGGTTAATGATGGCATCAATGGCAATAGCGGTTTTCCCTGTCTGGCGGTCCCCAATGATCAGTTCGCGCTGGCCTCGTCCAATCGGAATCATTGTGTCGACAGCCTTGATCCCTGTTTGTAAGGGGGCATTGATCGGTTGACGTGATATGACATCCGGTGATGAACCTTCAACCGGCCTGAATTTGGTTGCGTTAAGTTCCCCTTTGCCGTCAATAGGGTGTCCTAGAGCATTGACCACACGGCCGATCATGCAGTCACCGACGGGCATTTCTACAATCTTCCCTGTTCGTTTGACCACATCCCCTTCACGAATACTCTTGTCAGGATTGTCGCGACCGAAAATAATGACACCCACCGAATCTTCTTCCAGGTTGACGGCCATGCCCCAGACATTGTTGGGAAATTCGATGATTTCCCCTACCATGACATCATCCAGTCCGTAAACCCGCGCGATCGCGTCCCCGACCTGGATAACAGAACCAACCGATTCGGTCTTCAGGTGACCACGAAAATTTTCAAGTTCGGTCTTGATGATTGAAGTGATTTCTTCGGGCTTGAGACTGTTCATTTTGACACCTGTACTTTCAGCAGTTTCCTTTTTAGCTCGTTGAGTTTATTGCGGACGGAGCCGTCAATAATCCGGTTGCCTATAACAATCTGCATCCCTCCCAGCAGATCCGGATCCAGCTGGAAGTAAACATTAACGTTTTTCCCCATCCGTTTAGAGAGACTCTTTTTGATTCGTTCGATATCTTCCAGCTCCAGCGGATAGGTGCTGCGCAGAACGACATCTACCACTTGCCCGTGAGAATAGACCACCCGGACATAATCTGTAATGCCAACCAGGCATTCTTCACGATGCCTGGAAACAAGATAAGTGATAAACAGGATGGTTTCATTTTGCAAAGACCCGGAAAGGACTTTTTGCAGAAATTTCCCTTTTTCTGACGGAGGGATTTCCGGCGCATGTAAAACAGTTATCAAATCTGGACATTCCCGCATGTAGCCGCGCAGTTTCTTCATGTCAGAAACGATTTGCGGCATTCCGATAACCGGTTCGGCAAATGCAATGTAGGCCTCAGCGTAACGCTTGATGATGATTTCG
Organism: Candidatus Omnitrophota bacterium; assembly: GCA_903944345.1. Lineage (GTDB taxonomy): Bacteria > Omnitrophota > Gorgyraeia > Zapsychrales > Fredricksoniimonadaceae > CAJARJ01. The sequence continues at coordinate 63,626 of CAJARJ010000005.1, read as the reverse complement.
TCTTTCATTCAGGCTTTTCCAGATCCGCCATCATGGTTTCAACAATTTTGCGATCGTTATCAAAAGAAAGTTTTTCGGAAAGCAGCTTTTCGGTAATATTGATCACAAGTTCAACGACTTCAGCTTTTAAAGCATGCCGGGTTTTTGTAAGCTGAAGATCAATGTCTTTACGCGCCTCCTCAACAATCCGAACGGCTTCCTGACGCGCTTTTTCGCGTGTTTCCTGGGCAGTAAAAGAACCCTGAGCTTCAGCTTCCTTGATTCGTTCGCGGGCTTTTTCTTCGACTTTAGATAAAAGCAACTCGTAATCAGATTTCAGACGAAGGACATCAGATTTGGCATCTTCGATATTTTGCAGCTGGGACTGAATATGTACGCGTCTTGCTTCCAGAGTACCCAGTAGGGGTTTCCAGAGGAATTTCTTGAGCAGCCAAAGGACAAACAGAAAACAGACAATATGAGAAATAACAAGTTTAATATCGATCAGTTTGAAGAGTTCCATATATGCCTTTTATTCTCACTTGTCGAAATGTTAAATATTAAATTTTCCCTACGAGAGGAAAAACAATAAAGGCCAGGACGTAAAAAATGATCGTCTCAATCAATGCGCAGCCCAATAACATAAGTGTCATAATTTTGCCAAAGGCTTCAGGCTGCCGGCCTAAAGACTGAAGTGCGGACCCAACCGCGTTTCCCAGGCCTACGCCCACCCCTAAAGCGGCGAGACCAAGGCCGATTGGCAAACCAAAAGCTAACGCGACATGAGAATCCATACTGCCCTCCTGTTGTTTGAACAATGTGTTTAAATCAGAGAATCAATACCCGGTAGACCGGTAATTTAGTGCCCATCTTCGTGTTTCATAGCTAAAGAAAAATAAACCAGGGTTAGAATGCTAAAGACTGCTGCCTGGATAACGGAGGTTATGACAACAAGCAAGAAATTAGGAAGAAGCCAAAGGAAACCATTGATTCCCTGGCTGGCAAAAAGAGCAAGAATAGTGTCGTCACCGAATATATTGCTGCGTAAACGCAAAGAGAGACTGATCGGGCGGACTAAGAAACTTATGACCTCTACAACGAACATAAAGATGGGCATGATTAGTGTCATGGCCATAATGCCTCGTGGCTGGCCCATCAGGTGATCCAGAAAACCTAATGGTCCCAGTTCAGTCAGGGCTATGAAAATAGTATAAAAGAAGACAACCAGAGCGAGGGCAAATGTTGCCGAAAGTTCTATGGTCGGAGACTTGAAGAACGGAATAAGGCCGATGCTGTTGAGTGCCAGGATATATAGAAAGAGTGTTCCGATAAAAGGCGTGTATTTACGGCCTTTGGGGCCGAGCACGCTGCAGACAAAATCATCAACGAAAGAAACCAGAAATTCTGCTGCGTTCTGGAGTCCGGAAGGAAGCAGTTTTCTGTTTCTGGAAGCATGAAAAGCGAAGAAGGTCAAAAGGGCAATGACAATAAGGGCGTAAATGATGCTTTCCCAGAGATGCAAAAACTGCCCGAATGCCGAATGTTCGTTTAATTCGGCGATCAAGCCAATGATGTTGGGGAATTCCGGACTTTTTAGAACACTTGTAGAATGCTCTTGCATAAGAAAAAAAGTCTTCCTGCGTAAATATATAAACAAGAAGACATTGGCGAAATGTTGGTTTATTTAACTGTAACAGAATATTGGTTTTTGTCAAACAGCTGATTTTTTATTTATTTTTCGGAGTTCTCAGATTAACGGAGCTGGTCAATAAGATCAAGTGCGGTCATGGAACGCCTGGAACGCAATCGTGCTGCTTTGTCCCCCGCTTTGCCGTGTTCCCGTGCCCCCAAAACCGTTGCCTGAAAAGGGTCAAGCCCCTGCGCCAGGAAGGCTCCGATCATACCGGAGAGAACGTCTCCGGTTCCGGCGGTAGCCAGTCCACAGTTTCCCGTCTTATTTATTACGCAAGTTCCATCGGGAGCGGCAATAATGGTTCCCGGGCCTTTTAAAAGAACAATGCAGTTATACTTACGGGAGAATTCCCGAGCAATGGTATTCCGGTTTCTGGTGAGAAGAACTTTTTTGTCAAGCTGAAGAAGCCGGGCCATTTCCCCGGCGTGAGGTGTCAGTATTCTTGGAGCCGGGGCTTTAAGCAGGATCGGCAGCGATTCACTCAGCGCATTAAGGGCATCCGCATCAACCACCATGGGCAAAGGATAAAGTTCGATCATTCGTTGGATAAAGATTTTTGTACCCGCAGACAAACCAATTCCCGGGCCGAGTACAACGGCATTGAACCGGGCTCTCTTTAACATCAATTGATCAAAAGCGGCAGAAGAAAAGGTCATTGCTCTGGTTTGCTGAACCGGACAAGTCATAACAACATGTGCCAGTTTTTTCTGAAGAACCAGGTTAAGGCCTTTGGGTATAGCCACTGTTGTCAGTCCTGCACCGGCACGCATGGCGGCGAGTGCACAAAGACAGACAGCTCCCAGCATGGAGGAAGATCCTCCGGCCACGAGCAGGTGACCGTAATCGTGTTTGCTGGAATCAGTGTTTTCGCGACGCAAAAGAGACTGAAGGTTCATGGGATAATACGGCCTCTCGAACAAAGATGGCATTGGCGACAGCATAATGCCTGGAGTGGGAAATAGATAAATGAATATGTCCGGCAATAGAGAATTTAAGGTGACAGACGGGTTTTCCGTCAGGGGCGTTAATAATTGTAATATCTTTCCAGGAAAGAGTTCTCATCCCGATGGCCTTGTAGACAGCTTCCTTTGCCGCGAAACGTCCGGCAAAATGCGGATAAGGAAACTGATGGGAATGAGCATAGAGTATTTCCTGGGGGTTAAAAACACGGTTAAGGAAGCGTCCCCCCCAGGTTTCAACTGCTTTGCGTATTCTGGCGATCTCGACAATATCAACGCCGACGCCATCAATCATGCGGCCCCCTGGCTGTCAGCGCAGACATTTCACGCACGGCCTGGGCCAATCCGACAAAAACCGCACGGGAAACAATCGAATGCCCGATATTGAGCTCATTCATTCCGGGGATAGCCGCAACCGGTGTCGTATTGTGATATTTAAGTCCATGTCCGGCATTAACAATAAGGCCCAACTTGCGGGCGTGTGCAGAAACTCGGGTCAGGATTTTAAGCTGCGCATTGCGGGAGAATGCAGATTTTTGCACGGCATATTTGCCGGTGTGCAGTTCAATCATGGGCACATCAAGTCTTCTGGCAGCGTCAATCTGTTCAATAACAGGATCAATAAAAAGGCTGACCGGAATGCCTGCTGTATAGAAACGTTCGCAAGCTTTTTTAAGGAGCGAGCGGTTTTTTATAATATCCAGGCCACCCTCGGTTGTCAGTTCTTTGCGCCGTTCCGGAACCAGAGTGACCTGGTGGGGTTTTAGTGCAAGGGCTATATCAAGAATTTCGGGATTCAGGGAGATTTCCATATTGAAACGGATGCGCAGGGCCTTTTTAATGCTGCGCACATCTTTATCTGAAATATGACGACGGTCTTCACGCAAATGGGCGACGATTGAGTCTGCGCCCGCCTCTTGGCAGATCAGTGCGGCTTTAACCGGGTCGGGATCTTCCTCACGTCTTTGCTGACGTAAAGTGGCTACATGATCAATGTTTACTCCAAGCAACGGCATAGGTTACCCCCTTACTGTCGGATAATCTGTCCATTAACGTAAACCCAGACAATGATGGCAAGGCCGAGAGCAATAACTTTCATTGAAATATTGTGTAAAAAGAAGTTCTTCATCCTTTGTGCTCCTTGTGCCTGGTGATCACCAGATCCATAAGAACTGTCTTCATGTTTTCTTTTCCTGTAACAGGAATAAATCTGCCGTTACATGCTACAGATATTTCGCCTGTTTCCTCGGAAACCATCACCGCAACGGCGTCAGTCTGTTCTGTCAGTCCCAGCGCAGCACGATGACGGGTGCCGATAATTTTGCTGAGATTCTGGTTCTCGGATAAAGGAAAAAGGCAGGCTGCGGCAACGATTCGTTGTCCCCGGAGGATGATCCCCCCGTCATGAATAGGAGCTTCATGGTGGAATATAGTCTGGATAAGCTGGGAGCTGACAATAGCATCCATCTGGATGCCGTTTTCCGATATTGTTTTAAGCTTGGCTTCTCTTTCGATAGCCATCAGGCATCCGGTTCGCTTTGCGGAGAGTGAAAAGCAGGCATCAATGGCTTCGTCAATAACCGCGATAACTTCCGATTCTTCGAGAAAGATAGAAAAAAGCTGCCCTTGCCCCAAACGGGCCAGGCCTTGACGGATCTCTTGCTGAAAAATTATGACAAATGCCAAGATAGAGATGGCAAAGAACTTTTCCAGAAGCCAGTTAAGGGTGTCAAATCCCAGGAGTTGGGAAAGCAGAAAAGCTATCAGGAGGTAAGTCATGCCTCTTAATACCTGAAAAGCTCTTGTTCCCTGGAAGAAAAGCAGGATGCGGTAGAAAACAAAAGACAACAAAAGAATTTCGAGAACAGGATTAATGATGGACCAGAGCATGAATTTCATAGGGCGTTTACAATAGCATCGGTCATAAGCGTTAGCTGCCTGATCGCCGGCAGGTCATGAACCCGGACAATATGAACTCCCTGAGTAATGGCACAAACTACAGTAGCTGCCGTCCCCATAAGCCTTTTCTCCGGCGAAGCATTAATGATTTGCCCGATAAAAGATTTGCGTGATGTTCCCACCAGAAGCGGTTGTTGTAAAACATGAAAAGCATCCAGACTTCTAAGCAAGCTCAGATTCTGTGCAGGTGTCTTCGCAAAACCGATTCCAGGATCAACAATTATAGACTGCTTATTTATACCGGATAACAGGCATTTTTCAACTGAATTCTTCAGGGCGCTAATAATGTCCTGAACAAGTTGGGAATAATTGGTCTGCTGTTGCATAGTACGCGGTGTTCCGCGCATATGCATGAGAACAAGCCCGGCATCATATTTTCGTACCACATCAAGCATTTTGGAAGAGATCGGAGTGCCTTGGACGACATTAACAATAGACGCTCCGGCTTCAAACGCTTCGCGGGCAACTTCCGGCTTGTATGTGTCAACCGAGATACAAGCGCCCGGAATACGCGAGATTGCACAGATGACCGGACAGATTCGGGCAACCTCTTCTTTAACCGAAACGCGGGAAGCTCCGGGCCGGGTTGATTCTCCTCCGACATCAATGATATCGACTCCGGCTTTAATCCATTGACGGGCTTTTCTTAAAGAAGTTTCTGTTGATACAGCATCGCAAGACAACAAACCATCTCCGCTGAAAGAATCCGGAGTGATATTGAGTATTCCCATCAGGCGGGTTCTGTGTCCAAGCTCAAGCTTAAAGCCGCGGGCATGGAAAGAATAAACAGGCCTGTTATTGGTAATCATGCGACGGTAATACCGAGCATTACTCTGGCTGTGTCGATATCAATCACTTCCTTTTCAATAAGATATTGCGCCAGAAGATCGAGTTTCTCACGATTCTTCCGGATAAGATCCTGGGCCCGTGCATACGCTTTATCCACCAGGGACTTTATCTCACGATCAATGCTTTTGGCGGTATCTTCGCTGTATTCTTTTTCCTCGAAGATATCTCTCCCGAGAAAAGAAGGATGGCCGCTGCGTCCGAAGGCCCGTTTGCCCAGATCGTCGGTCATTCCGAAAGAACATATCATTCCGCGAGCCAGCTGGGCAACTTTTTCCAGATCATTGGACACTCCGGTTGTTGAGTCATTCATGAAAGTTTCCTCGCCCACCAGACCACCCAGTAAAACGGTCATTTGTCCGAAGAGTTCCTTGCGGGTGTAATAATGCTTGTCTTCTGTCGGTGGTGTAAGGGTATAGCCTCCGGCCATGCCACGCGGAATAATCGAAACTTTACTGAATGTATCCACTTCATCAATCAACAGACTTAAGAGAGCATGCCCTGCTTCATGATAGGCGGTCATTTCTTTTTCCCGGCGAGAAGTGGTATGCGACTTTTTCTCAGGTCCGAGTGTGACTCTTTCTACCGCGGCATGGAAATCTTCCTGTGCAACAATGTCTTTATTACGACGCGCAGCCAGCAGTGCGGCTTCATTGCAGACATTGGCCAGATCGGCACCGGAGAAATAAACGGTTTGCTGGGAAATTTTTTTAAGATCCACGTCAGGACCGATCTTGATACCCCGGCAGTGAACTTTTAATATGCCCTCTCGTCCGTTGATATCAGGAAGCCCGACCACAACACGGCGGTCGAAACGGCCGGGACGCAGCAACGCAGGATCCAGGGTGTCAGGACGGTTGGTAGCGGCCATAACAATCAGCCCGCTTGGAGAGCTGAATCCGTCCATTTCCACCAGCAGGGCGTTAAGAGTTTGTTCGCGCTCATCGTTACCCCCGCCAATGCCGGCAAAACGCTGACGGCCCACGGCATCAATTTCGTCAATAAATATAATACATCCCTTTCCTGATGTTTTGCTGGCTTTGCGGGCCTGTTCAAAAAGATCACGAACCCGTGAAGCCCCCACACCAACGAACATTTCAACGAAGTCCGAACCGCTCAAAGAAAAGAACGGGACACCGGCTTCGCCCGCAACGGCTTTGGCCAGGAGGGTTTTTCCGGTTCCCGGAGGGCCTACTAACAGCACGCCTTTTGGAATTTTTCCTCCGAGTCGTTCAAATTTCTTTGGCTCTTTCAGGAATTCGATGACTTCCTGAAGCTCTTCTTTGGCCTCATCCACTCCGGCAACATCTTTGAAAGTAATACTGTTCTGCCCTTTGTCTGAGATTTTTGCACGCGACTTGCCGAACGACCAGATTTTGTTTCCCATCTCGGCTCCACGACGACCAAGAAACCAGATAAAAAATATAATCAGAAAAACAGGAACAAACGAGAAAAAGGCCTGGGACCAGAAAGTTTCAAGTGGCTGTACGGTAAAGTCTTTGACGTTCTGCCGGATGACTCCTAAAAGATCCTTGTCGTCACGCGGAATATTGACGCGAAACTTCCCGCCGTCTTTGAGGGTTCCCTCCAGGGTGTTTTCCGCTCCTTCGGTCAGAACCAGTTTCCGAATCTGGCCTGCATCCTGGTTTTCTTTTACCAGAGCGTAAAATTCGCTGTAGGACATCTTTAAGGATCCTGAGGTTCCTTTGTTGACGTTGGGCGAATTGGCGAATATGAGAAAGACAACGATGATAATAGCCCATACTATCCAGACTCCGCTACCTTGCCCCGGATCCTGTTTCGGATTCTTGCGGGAAGGACTTTTTGGGGCAACTTTTTTAGGTACTTCAGACATGTTTGCTCCGATCTGATTTTAGAAAAGGCGTCTGCATTTATTACGGGTGCAGAATTTCTCAGCCACTTAGAACAGGTAATGAATTTTATAGTCTTTTGACTGTTATAACAAGAAGGAATTTGGCCTTTTTCCTGACTATCACTCCATCGCAAAGATGGGTCTGGCTCCCTGTGGCTCCATTTCTGATAAGATTTTCAATTGACTGAACATGGCTCAATGTCAGGGAATTTAGATTTCCCTTCACCTCACCGATACAATATCTGAGTAAGGCCCGGCCAAGAGCCGGATGCAGGCTGCCCCAGTCAGCCAGGTTAATCTTTGCAGCTTTGTTTTCGAATCTGGCATAAGAACGGATGACGGGTTTAAGGTTCTCGTCAATGAGGTCTTGTTCATCAGCGGCAGAAAAAGCCAATGCGGCAAGATGGGAGCGGATATCCTGACCGCTTTCCTTATCCAGAAAAGGGATGATTCGATGCCGGATGCGGTTGCGAAAGAAATCCATCGAACAGTTAGTTGGATCAGTCAGGAACTCAAGTTTGTTCTCTGAGAGGTAAGTTTCGATCTCGGATCTGGGCACTTCAAGCAGGGGCCGCACAAAAAGTTTTCCGTTTATCAATCGTGCGGGCAGGATGGCTCTTAAACCACTGGTTCCGGTGCCGCGCAATATTCGCATCAGGACTGTTTCGGCCTGATCGTCACGGTTGTGTCCCAACGCTACGGCATCTGCCTTCCAGGAAGCTGCCGCATCCAGAAAGAAACGGTATCGACGTTCACGAGCAGCCTCCTCGATTGATCCGGTCCTGGCATACGGAGTTTTACTTCGACCATGAATAAATGGAACAGCAAGGCGTTTGGCCAGCGTTTTGACAAAAAGAAGGTCAACCGCAGAATTCTGACGCAGTTTGTGGTCAAAATGGGCAATTTTAAGAAGAATCCCGAGTTCGTGTTTGAGTGAGTTAAGAATATGAAACAGCACAACAGAGTCAGGCCCGCCGGAAACGCCAATCAGGACTCTTGCGCCCTTGATAAAAAGTTTCTTGTTTCTGATAAATGACAGTGTTTTAAGGGCTAATGGATGCAGGCAGGGCAAGGCCATATTTTCAGGAGTAAAAAAATACCGAGGGGGGGAGTCGAACCCACGACATAGCGGGTATGAACCGCTTGCTCTACCAACTGAGCTACCTCGGCATCAATAGCTATCTTTTTGAGCGATTATAATAAGATAAAAAATGGTGTTTTTCAAGAGAAATCCTGACTACCGCCAGAACATAACAACAAGAATCAGAACGCCGATGATCAGGAAGGCCGCAATATAAAAGTCATTGTACAGCAGGAAGTCCAGAAAACGCTCCCGGGCAGTATAAGGAAACTTGACTGTTTCCGCCACCACGTCCCCGCTATTTTTCAATTGCATGACATCCGAGCGTTTCAGACGCAAATATTGTCCGGCAATTCTGTAGGCCTGCAATTTGCGTTGTTCAATTAACTGCATGATACGGCCATCGGTTACTCCGAGGATTTGAGCAGACTCACGAACAGAAACATACGGGCTTAATGTCATTTGACAATTCCTGATACAGCCCAGTTATCAATTTCCCGGCGCTCGAATTTAAGCGAGTCACCGTCCTTGATAACAGGAATTTTTCCTGCACGCACCAGTTCAATAATAACAGATTCATCCAGTTCAAGATAAGAAGCCAGTTCCCTTATGTTCATTGACTCGTTGGAGCTTTCGGACGGCATTCGGCTTGTTCCTTGAAAAACAGCACCTTCAACAATATTGAGTTTAGGGGAAGAAATATCCCCGATCAGTACAGCGGTAGGCATTAATGTCAGCATTCGGGTGACACTGACATTTCCTTTGATGCGTCCGGCAATAATAACATTATCGCCGTTGATATCTCCTTCGATCTGGGCGTTAACACCTACGGTCAGAGTGCCTTTAATATCAAGAGAGCCGCTGAAAATACCGTTGATCTTAAGATCGACACTCTCTTTAAAGGTAAGACTACCGTGCATCTCGGCGTTGATTTCCACCGTCTTAGGAGACGCGGATAAGGGAGTCTGTGTCGGGACGGGTCTTTTTTCGCCAAAAACCATAATACAGCTCCGCAAGAATATATAGTGATAATGACGGAAGATTTGCCTTGAACGATGCAGGCAGAATAACAGAATCCCAAATTGCCGTCAATAATAATGAAATGCCAGTCCGGCAATCATGGCAGCGTTGTCGGTACAAAGTTCAAACGGGGGAAAGAAAACCCGGATTCCTTCTTGTTGGGCGCGGCTGGATAAAAGCGACCGGAGTGCCGAATTGGCAGAAACTCCTCCCCCCACAAGCAGAGTTCCAACTTTTTTCTTTCGGCAAGCCAGAAGGCTTTTTTCTACAAGAGAAGCAACGACGCTTTCCTGGAAGGCTGCGACAACACAATCCGTTTCCGGCCCAGGCTGGACATGATGTTCGCGGACATGGTAAAGCACGGCAGTCTTGATGCCGCTGAAACTGAAATCATAACTTCCTTCAAGCTGGGCACATTTGAAACGCAAGGTGTTGTTTTTTACAGAACGGGCGATCTTGTCTATAACCGGGCCACCCGGATAACCGAGTCCAAGGATTCGGGCAACTTTATCGTATGCTTCCCCGGCTGCGTCATCGCGTGTTTCACCAATAAGTTTGAAAGAGCGGAAATCACGAATAAAATAAAGACTGGAATGGCCGCCGGAAACAGCCAGGCCGATAGCTGGTAAAACAGGTTCGGCCTCACGAGAGGCTTCTGCTTTTCGCAAACAGTTGGCATAAATATGTGCATGGACATGATTGACGCCGATAAAAGGTTTTGCCAAAGCCTTACTGAAGGCTTTGGCAAAGGATATACCGACCAGAAGGGATCCGATTAATCCCGGTTTAAGAGTAACTGCTATTGCGTCCAGGTCTTCTTTGCGCAGGCCAGCATGGCTCAGGGCCTCATTGACAACAATGGAAATATACTCCAGTTGACGCCTGGAAGCGATCTCCGGAATCACTCCGCCAAAACGCTGGTGATCCGGAAGGCTGGAAGCAACAATATTGGAACGCAGAACAGAGCCGTCAGTTACAACAGCTGCCGAGGTTTCATCGCAGGAGGTTTCAATTCCGAGTATATTCATATTTTCTTATATATTCCGAAACGGGAATAAAGCGAAGCCCCCTGGCTTCAAGTTTAGAAATTTGCTCCAGAAGAATTTGTAGAGTCAGAACTCTGTCGTGGCCTATGACCAGAACCCTGCCAGTATCTTCGGCAATGTTGGCGGCCCGGGAAAATTGTCGTTCAATTTCAGAGCGTTCGTTCTTGTTGTCCAGAAAAACATCTCTTCGTCCAATACGCATCTTGAGGTTTGCGGCGACTGTGCCGCAGACACTGTTAGGGGTTGTTACACTATCTACAAAAAACAGTTTACGCCGTTTGAGTTCTGTCAAAACAAGTTTTACCAGTTCAGGGTTTTCTGTGCCTTTCGAACCAGTATGATTGTTGACCCCGACGACTCCTTTCATCTCGGAAAGAATCATATCCAGTCGTTTTTTTGTCTGTTCATTTGATTCATCGCTGGTTAAGAGGTAATCTTCGGTATACATTTCCTTGCTGCGGTGCGGCTCAAAAGGCAAATGCAGCATGGGTTCATGACCGCTGGCCAGTGCGCAGGCAATTACATCTTTGGAATATGTAAGACCAGGAAGAATGGCCACTCCTATAGGGGCTTTGATTTTGGCCAGGGAGCGGCAATGGGAACGATTGTATCCCCAGTCATCCAGAACCACTGCAATTACTCCGGTCTGAGGAACTGCCCCGGCTTTCCTGATTTTCTTAGGTACAACAGGGGCTGCGATCTTCTTGACTGTTTTTCCAGGCGGCACACTTTTGGGTTTAGGCAAGGTGACGCCGGGTGAAAGGCGCGTTTTGTGCATTGTAATAATGCCGAAAACACCAAGTGCCACTATCAGCAAAAATAAAACAGCAATAAATCCCGGGAACTTACCGGATTGTTTCTGGCGAACCATCTGCGGGTTCCGATGATAAGGTCTTGTAAACGCGAATGCCCTTGATTACGCTGATCGCACTTTGGATCTGATTGTCTTCGCTTATACGTTTTTTGAGAGCGGCTTCTTTTTTCTTTTTTTCCTGTTCTTGGGGATTTAGCCCCGCGTCCATTTCTGCCACCGAGTCAAAAACCTTACCGGCATCTTTAAGGCCATTCTTGAGAACTGAAGGCTCTGCATCTTCAGATTCGTTCTCTTTAAGTTCAGGATAAATGCGCTCGACTATAATATCGGGCTTGATGCCAATGTCATGGATGCAGATGCCCGAAGGGGTGAAATATTTTGCTGTGGTCAGACGAAGACCGGAACCGTCAGGCATAGGAATAACAGACTGTACCGATCCTTTGCCAAATGATTTCACGCCGAGAATTACAGCACGACGATTGTCCTTGAGCGCTCCCGCCACAATTTCGCTGCCTGAAGCACTGCCTTCATTGATCAAAATAACAACCGGCCATTCCTTGAATTCATTATTCTTGTTGCGCGAAATACTGATGCTGTCCTGGGAAGGATGACGGCCTTTGGTAGAAACAATAGTCTGCCCTTTGGATAAGAAAATTTCGCTTATATCAATCGCAATATTCAGCAGTCCGCCGGGATTGTTGCGCAGATCAAGAATAAGCGCATTGGCCCCCTGCTCCTTAAGTTGACGGAGATTTTTGACTATCTGTTCATAAGAGTTTTCGCGAAATTCGGCAAAACGCAGATAGCCGATACCGTCTTCAATAATGTGCGCATCTTTGACATCCTGGACATGAATAATCTGGCGGACAATATCAAAATCAAGCAGTTTACCTTCGGATTCCCGAAGCACCATGATATGGACAGCCGTTCCGGGGACCCCGCGAAGTTTTTTGACCGCATCGCTTATATTCATGTCCCTGGTCAGGTCTTTTTCAATTTTGACAATTCTGTCACCTGCCTTGAGTCCGGCGTTCCATGCCGGAGTGTCCTCGATAGGTGTCACTATGGTCAAAAGACCGTCCCGGGTCGTTATTTCTATTCCCAGCCCTCCGAATTGACCCTTGGTTTCTGTTCTGAGTTCTTCGAAGTCATCAGGAGTCAGAAACTGACTGTGGGGATCAAGTGCCCCCAGCATTCCTCCCAAGGCGCCGTAAATAAGTTCCTTGGGCAGTTTTTCGTCAACGTATTCTGACTGGACTGTTGTCAGAGCATAGCTGAAAAGTTCGGCCTGGGTATAAAGATCTCCTGCTTTGGGATCGTCCTTAAGATAGCTTTTTTCTTCAGGAGGTGTGACAATATCGGTGTCAGACTTTTGTGCCAGTAACGGAATTGGCGCACTCTGGTCGTTTTGGGCTTGCAGGACTGTTTCGTCCGCCTGGACAGGATGTTTTTCACTTTGTGATACGGCATAACCCGCAAAAGTTAGTATCCCGGCGGCAATAAAAAGCAGAGCGAATATTTTCTTATTCATTCTGGAGTCTCCCGGTAATTAGTTCATTCAGTTTTTTGGGGTTGGCCTTACCCTGCATTTTTTTCATGGCCTGACCAACCAGAAATCCGGTCACATTCGTTTTACCGCTCTTGATTTCGGCGACGGCTGCCGGGTTGTCTCGCAGGACCTCATCAATTACAGTCAGGAGTTGCTGGTCATCAGAAACCTGAAGAAAACCTTTGTTACGGATAATCTCTTCGAGAGAACCGTTCTTGTTCAGATACAGAGAAAGAGCTTCTTTGCCAGCCAGATTGCTGATCTGGGCTGTTTCGACCTTTTCAATCAGGGCTGCTAAAACCGCAGGTAGCAAATCAAGGTCATGTAAAGAACACTTGCGCTCATTTAATTCCTTTAGCAGTGGTCCGTTCAGCCAGTTGGCAATTTTTTTTGCATCCGGATAAATGAGATAACAGGCTTCAAAAAAATCGGCCAATTCCCTGTCCTGAATGATTATCGTTGCATCATAAATATTTAGTTTGTAATGCTCGACCAGACGAGATAGTTTTTGTGTTGGCAGTTCAGGCAGAGCTTCTCGGGCTGCAATAACCCAGGCAGGATCGAGAACAAAAGGGACAAGATCCGGATCAGGGAAATAGCGGTAATCGTGCGAATTTTCTTTGCTTCGCATCGGAAGCGTTACAGCACGGGCATCGTCCCACAGGAGAGTTTGTTGCACAATTTCTCCGCCGGATAAAAGAATGCCCTCCTGTCGTTTGGCTTCATAATCGATAGCGCGCCTCACAGCGCTAAACGAATTCATGTTCTTTAATTCTGTTTTTGTGCCCAGTTTGGAGTCACCTTTTGGCCGAATAGAAACATTGGCATCACAGCGCAGAGAGCCCTTCTCCATATCACATTCAGAGACTGAAAGATAGGAAAGGACAAGTTTAAGGGCCGTTAGATAATCATAAGCTTCCTGGGCTGTACGTAGATCGGGGTCTGAAACAATCTCAACCAGCGGGGTTCCGGTTCTATTGTAATCGACCAGGGTTGAACGATTCTGATCATTATGAATAAGTTTTCCTGCATCCTCTTCCAGGTGGGCCCGGGTGATCCCTATGCGTTTATCACCAGCAGAGCTTTTTATGGAAATATGTCCTTTACGGGCTATCGGAAAGTCAAATTGTGAAATCTGGTATCCTTTGGGCAGGTCAGGATAGAAATAATTTTTGCGGTCAAATTTGACCAGAGGACTGATTTCGCAATCCAGTGCCAGTCCGACTCTGATTCCGAAATCAAGAACTTTACGGTTGAGCACAGGAAGCGATCCGGGAAGCCCCAGACAGACAGGGCAAACGTTTGTATTAGGCTGATCACCAAAGAGATTGCGGCAGCTGCAGAAAATTTTCGTACAGGTATTGAGCTGCAAGTGAACTTCAAGTCCGATAACAGTTTCGAATTCCATATTTATAACCTGGCTCTTTCTGTATGCCAGGGAGTTGCCTGTTCATACGCAAAAGCTGTTCTCAAAAGTGTTTCTTCAGCAAAAGGCGACGCCATCATTTGTAAACCGACCGGCATTTGATTCGAGTCAAAACCGCAGGGCAAAGATATGGCCGGAATGCCCGCGAGGTTTGCCGGGATGGTGAAAATATCTGAAAGATACATGGAAAGAGGATCGTTAATCTTTTCCCCCAGACGAAAAGCTGTTGTTGGAGCCGTCGGAGAAACGATAACATCCACTTCATTAAAAGCTTGTTCAAAATCTTTTTTGATAAGGGTTCTGACTTTTTGAGCGCGCAAATAAAAAGCGTCGTAATAGCCGGATGAAAGTACGTATGTGCCTAACATGATTCTGCGCTTGGCTTCGTCGCCGAATCCTTGTTCTCTGGTCGTCTCGTACAAATCGATGATGGCCGGACGCCCGGATGAGCGGGACTGGGCTCTGCGTCCGTATTTGACGCCATCGAAACGTGCTAGATTTGAGCTGGCTTCGGCAGTGGCCAGAATATAATAAGTGGCTACGGCATACTTTGTATGCGCCAGGGATATGTCTTTGACCTGCGCACCTGCTTTTTCCAGAAGTTTGACAGCTGATTGGACTGCATTTAGAACTTCGGGTTGAATACCGTCAATAAAATATTCCCTGGGAATGCCTATGCGAAGCCCTTTAATTTCCCTGGTTAAGGCTTGGGTATAATCCGGAACCGGACAGTTTGCTGATGTGGAATCTTTGGGGTCAAAGCCAGAGATGATGTTTAGAAGTAAAGCCGAGTCAGTGACATCTTTGGTAAGTGGCCCGATCTGGTCAAGAGACGAACCAAAAGCCACCAGGCCGTAACGTGAAATGCGTCCGTAAGTTGGCTTCAGGCCCACAATTCCGCAAAAAGAAGCGGGTTGCCGGATTGAGCCTCCGGTATCACTGCCCAACGCCCAGATCGTCTGACCGGCTGCAACAGCCGCTGCTGACCCACCGGAGGATCCTCCGGGAACGCGCTCGGTGTCCCAGGGGTTGCGGGCGGAGCCAAACGCGGAGGTTTCGGTTGAAGACCCAAAAGCAAATTCGTCCATATTTAAAGCGCCTTGCAGAATGGCTCCGGATTCAAGTAAACGCTCGACAACATGAGCGTCATAAGGAGCTCGATACCCTTCCAGGATACGTGAGGCACAGCCAACCAGCTGGTTCTTGACAGAAAGATTATCTTTCAAGCCAATAGGCAATCTGAAAGATCCATGTTGCGTGCAAGGCAGATCGTAAAAACGCAAGAAAGCATTGGTGCGCGGATTAATAGCTCGGGCACGCTCTTCTACTGCTTGCTGAATAGCCTGCGGTGAAATGTCTCCGGAAGCGATGAGCTCTTTTAATTTCTGAGCGGTCTGG
This sequence comes from Candidatus Omnitrophota bacterium, assembly GCA_903944345.1. Lineage (GTDB taxonomy): Bacteria > Omnitrophota > Gorgyraeia > Zapsychrales > Fredricksoniimonadaceae > CAJARJ01. The sequence continues at coordinate 47,983 of CAJARJ010000005.1, read as the reverse complement.
TCGTAAAGTTTCATTCAATAACCTTGGGAACAATGTAATGCCCGGAATTCTTTTCTATCGCAAAGGAAAGAGCCTGCTCCTGGGTTAGAGACGGCGCAATTTCGTCTTTACGAAAAACGTTTTGTATATTCAGAACATGACTGGTGGCAGGAACATCCTTCACATCCAGTTCTTCCAGTTGCCGGACATAATGCAGAATAACTTCAAGATCCCTGGCAAAACGACTGGAGTCCTGATCCTGAACTCTTAAACGCGAGAGCCCTGCTATATATTGAACGGTTTGATTATCGATCATAATTAAGTGCCTCAAGATTGAACGTTCAGCGTAGCACTACCGCGTAGAAGCCGCAAGAAAAATCTGGTTCAAACGATTGGGGTTATGCTGTTTTGACCTGGAGATGCCGGGAAATGGTAAAATGAAACACCGCTCCCTTACCGGTAGAAGAAACCACCCAGACTCGCCCTTTATGGTCTTCTACGATATTCTTAACGATACTTAGTCCGGCCCCTGTTCCTTCATACTTTTCAGAGGTATCAAGACGATGGAATATGGTGAAAATCTCGTCATGATATTTCTCCGGTATGCCGATACCATTATCTTTGACAAAAAACTCATATTCGTCGATATGTTCCAGAAAACCGAATTCGACAACCGGTTGAACATCTGATCCGGAAGAAAACTTGATGGCATTGGTCAGAAGATTAAGAAAAACTTCTTTAAGCTTGATAGGATCGCAGACCAATAACGGCATGTTGGGGCTAATTTTCAGATCGACTCTGTTTTCCTTTATTTTGTAATCAAGAGTTGCAATAACTTCGTCCAGAATTCTTGCGGCAGAAGACTCCTGGTAAGGATTTCGTACACGGGTAATTCTTGTCAGGGCAAGCAAATCCTTGATCAGGATGTTGCAACGATCCACTCCTTTGCAAACGCCGAGCAGACTGTCCTTGCCTTTCTGATCAAAACTTTCGAAATACTGCTTTTTAAGAAAATCTGCATACCAGGCTATCCCCATCAAGGGGGAACGAATATCATGACTGACGGTATGTACAAAACGATCCAGCTCGCGGTTAACCAGTTCAAGATCAGCTTTTTGCTGATCCGTAATTTCCAGATTGCGCCGCAGAATATCGCTCTGGGCTTCCAGTTCTTTACGGGACTCCTTGAGTTGACGGGACATTTCATTAAAGGTTCTGGAAAGTTCACCGAATTCGTCTTTGGATGTTCTAGCAAGGTTGACATCAAGATCCCCCCGCCCGATCTGTTTTGCAGCGGCAACAAGGCTTTTTAAAGGATCAAAAATACTGTAGATAATCGAGAAACACAAAAAGCTTGAAGCCAGAAAGCTGATAAGAAAAGTGATCCAGAGGATACGTTCGGCTGTTTTCTGGTAGGTTTCTGACTTGCCCAGAGATTCATGGGTAAAACGTGAAACGGCGTCAATCAGATTCTGCAATTCAACTCCGAGTTTTTTTTCATCCCGGTGAATCTGATCCAGATCATCAAGCGGGATATCATAATTTCCAGCCAGAACAGATGAAAAAAGATTGCCCAAAAGAGCGTCGTAATGGATATGCGCGGTTTCAATTTCCCTGAGTACCCCCGAGACCAGAAGAAGTTTTTTGCTGGACTCCTCTCCGGCAGGAACTTTTAATCCTTCATCAATCAACATTTTGGCATTAACAATATGCTGAGCACCCTCCCGCGCCAGATTATCGAGATTGGTTTTGGCCAGGTTCAGATGAAAAAGCAAATGATCCATCCGGGCGGCAGTTGTTGTCTGATAATTAAGTTCTTCAATGATGCGGCGGACACGCTCGAAAACAACAGCTTTCTGCAGCTGAAACCGCGTTATGGCCGTTGCGGAGTGAATCAGGACAAGATCCTTGTTAACGACAATCTGGAGTTCATTCCCCATTCGTTTGAGCAGGCCATGACTGATAATGCCGTCTATCGCAAGAATACCCAGAAGAATTGCGGTCAGCATGACAATTTTGACAGAAATCTTCATCGCAAGTTTTCCTTGATCTGGTTTGGGATAGCAACGGGGTGAAAGGCATTATCCAGGCAGACAAGGGCGACTTCAGCCTTTGCCACCAGTTTGCCGGAGTTTTTTTGTTTTATTTCCTGAATGAAAATAATCTGTGCAGGAGTCTGATCCCGGAGAACTGCATCGCAAACGAGCACGTCTCCATAACGAGCCGGACTCTTATAAACAATATTGCAGGAGCGGACAGCGAAAAAGAATCCCTGTATGGCGATTGCTTTTACCGAGATTCCCCGGTTTTCCAGATATTCAGTACGAGCTTCTTCCAGATAGTTAAGGTATCGTCCGTAATAGACGACTCCCCCGCAATCTGTATCATGGTAATAGATCTTTTTTTCCATGTCTATCCGTCCATTAGTAAACAGGTATCAGATTCAGATTTATTGCCAGCGGAATGAAGTTTAGTAAGTTGATTAGCCAGCGAGCCGAATTGTTCCACGGTCAGCTCTTCAGCGCGGGCGTTTAGCGGAATTGAGGCCTTTTCGAAAGCCGTCGTTAATTGCGTTCTGGTGTTGAGAGACGAAAGCGTATTGATCAGCATCTTGCGGCGCTGCAGAAATGACAGACGGACAAGATTCAGAAAGAATGGCTCATCATTAACCCTGACCAACGGCTGCGGGCGTACTTTCAAACGCATAAAACATGATTTTATTTTTGGGGCAGGACGAAATGCCGAATTAGGAATATGAAAAAGCAGTGTGGGTTCTGTGAAATAGTTCACGAAACAGGTCAGAGAAGAATAGTCTTTGGTTCCCGGGCTCGCGACCAGTCTTTTGCCGAACTCCAGTTGGACAGTAAAATGGAAATCTGTAAAAATCTTTCTCTGCTCAAGAAATCTAAGCATGATGGGTGTCGAAATATAATAAGGCAGGTTCCCAACCAGTTTAAGCGGCGGGGTAAGATCAGAAAAGTCATATTTAAGGAAATCCTTGTGAATGACTTTAAGTTTATCAGGCGGCTGGGTCAAAATCAGTTGCTCGGCAAGACGGGCATCGGTTTCGACCGCAATAATCTGCTGCACCTGGGGAAGAATAATGAAAGTTAATGCTCCCTGTCCTGGCCCAATCTCCAGCACAGTGTCAGAACGAGAAAATTCACAGGCTCTGACCATACGGGCAATCATCCTTTGATCCACCAGGAAGTTCTGCCCGAGAGACTTCCGGGGGACGAATGCAGAAGATTTTATCGACTGTGAAAAGGACAAAGTGTCGCTCATGAGCTCATCTTGAGGGCTAGTTGTACTGCCGCCCGCATAGAACCGATTGAGGCAATTCGTTTTCCCGCAATATTAAAGGCTGTTCCATGGGCCGGAGATGTTCGTACAAAAGGAAGCCCGGCAGTCACATTAACCAGACTATCGAAATGCATTGCTTTTAAAACCGGAAGGCCCTGGTCATGGTACATGGTTACCAGCAGGTCGAAATCTTTACTGATACGGGGCTCAAAAAGAGTGTCTGCCGGAAATGGTCCCTGGACATCCCAGCCAGAAGCTGAAAGATTGCGGATAGCCGGAATAATATGTTCCTGTTCTTCTTTGCCGATATGGCCGTTCTCCCCCGCATGCGGATTCAGTCCGCAAACTGCTATCCTGGGCGCAACGATTCCAAATTGATGCCGTAGACATAAGGCCGCAGTATTAATAACAGCTGTAATTTTCCTGGCGGATAAAGCACGGGCCACATCTTTAAGGGGGATGTGTCTGGTCACCAACAGCATTTTTGTACCAGGAGCAATAAAAAGCATCTCGACATCTTTACAGGAAAATTCCGTGGCAAGGAATGTTGTATGACCTCGAAAGCCCGGGAGGAATTGTCCGATGGATTCTTTACATACAGGTCCGGTCACTAAAGCCGAGAGACGTCCGTCTTTTAACATCTGGATCGCATGCTCGAGATAATACAGAGAATCGCGGGCAGAAGCAGACGAAGGCTTTCCTGGTTGATGGGCCAGTTTTTGTGCAGTAATATCAATAAAAATATGTCCCTCGCCTGGTTTGCCTCCGGCAAGTCGAAAAACAGATGCGTTGCCGATAACAACACATTCCGTGTCCCGGGGTAAAGAGAATCCGGGAGAGTTCAAGGTTCCCGCAATTACCTCGGGGCCAATACCGGCAGGGTCACCCATGGTAATCCCGACCAGCTTCTTACCTGGAGGTAATTTATTCTTTGATTTCAATATAGGTTTTTTTGCGTAGACCATCAATCCATTCCCTAAACCGTTGACGAAACTTGTCCTGATAAATTTTTTGGTAAATACGATCTTTTTCAGCTGACAGGCTTGCCTCAATACCAGGAGTACGGCCTTCCAGTTTGAAAATATAGTAACCGTTGTCCATTTCAATAATTTCCGAAACCTGTCCTATGTTGAGGAAACTTACTTTATCTTTCAATTCGGGACGCAGGGAGTCCGAACTGATCTCTCCAACCGAAGGCAGCTCGGAGAATTCCTGGAGGACTTCCTTGAAATCACGGCCCAGCTTGACCTGGTCCATAGCTTGTTCAATCTTCTCTTTGGCTGACTCAGACGCCAGTCCTTTCTGGACAAAGATAGAATTCAGGTATAATCGCGGACGGTTCTTAAACTCCTGAATATGGGAATTGAAATATGCGGTTACTTCCTGGGGGTTGATCTTGATCTTTGCACGCACCTCGTTTTCGACTACAACCTGGCCTTTGAACTGATCAGAAATCTTTTTGCGCAAATCAGTAATCGTAAGTCCTTCTTTCAAAAGAGCATCACGAAAGGCCTGGGAGGAAGGGTAATTGCTTTCTATTTCGCGAATTTTGGTTTCGATGGCGACCGGTTTAATAATAATTCCCGATTGTTCGGCCGCCGTAAGGACAAGTCGATCTTCTATAAGCTGCTGAATGCCCTTGGTTTCATATTGAGTCATTATTTCTTCAATTTCTGCCGGCGAACGTCCTTCAATTCTAAGTTGGGAAAAAACGCCTTTCATGGCATCGCGCAAGTCTTTGATGGTAATAACCTGGTCATTAACGATGGCCAGAATGCCGTCTTCGATGGCTAAAGAAGGACGGGGATAAAAAAAACAGAACAGGAGAAAACAGGAAAGAAAGTATTTATTAAGCATTGGTGCGAGCCATTTCTTTTTTAAGATTTTCGACTGATCCTTTTAACATTCGGCAATAAAGGTCAAAGCCTACATTGGAAATATAGCCGTGCTGCTGTTCCCCGAGGAGGTTGCCAGCGCCTCTTATCTGAAGATCTTCGAATGCAATATGAAATCCGGCACCCAGATCGCTGAATTTCTGTAAAACTTCCATCCGTTTGCGCGCGACACCGGATAAAATTGATCTGTCCGGGACTATGAAATAGGCATAGGCTTTTATATTTGTACGTCCTACACGTCCACGCAGTTGATGCAGATCGGATAACCCGAAACGGTCAGCTTTATTAACAATCAGCGTATTGGCATTAGGAATATCTATACCTGATTCTATTATAGTCGTACAGACTAAAACATCAATCTCGCCTTTGAGAAAATCAAGCATGATATTTTCCAGGTCTTTCCCCGGCATTTGCCCATGACCTATGCCAAGACGAGCTTTAGGAACAAGTTTTGCGATCTTTCCTGCGACAGTAATAATGTCTTCAACATGATTATGAAGAAAGAAGACCTGTCCCCCGCGGGCCAGTTCACGTTTAATGGCCAGACGAATAGTGTCTTCATCAAAGCAGATGATTTCGGTTGCAACCGGAATCCGGTTGGACGGAGGGGTGGAAATGACGGACATGTCACGGCAACTGACCATAGCCATATAAAGCGTGCGCGGTATCGGTGTCGCGGTCATTGTTAACACATCGCATAACAGCTTCATATGTTTTAGTCGTTCTTTTGCTGTTACTCCAAAGCGTTGTTCTTCATCAATAATGATCAGCCCAAGATCCCTGAAGTGTACATCTTTGGAAAGCAGGCGATGCGTTCCGATAATAATATCCACTTTTCCGGCAGCGGCTTCTTTAATGGTATGAATTTGTTCATTTTTGCTTCTGAAACGGGAAACCATGCCGATACGCACAGGAAAGTCCTTCATCCGCCTTGAAAAATTAAGATAATGCTGTTCCGCCAGAACTGTTGTCGGCACCAGAATTGCGACTTGTTTTGCGTTCATGACAGCCTTGAAGGCTGCACGCATGGCAACTTCTGTTTTTCCGTATCCCACATCGCCACATAACAAACGATCCATTGGTCGGGGGGATTCCATGTCTGCCTTAACTTCAAGTGCAGCTTTACTCTGATCCGGAGTTTCAATAAAAGGAAACGTTTGTTCGAATTCGGACTGCCATTCATTGTCTTTGGTACAGGCAAACCCTACCATGCTGTTACGCAACGCCTGCACGTGAAGGAGTTCTGAGGCAAGGCGTTGGAGTCGTTTTTCTATTGTCTTGCGGATCTTTTCCCATTCGCGGGAGCCAAGGCGGAAAAGACGGGGGGGCTTTTTTGTGAAGCCAATGTATTTCTGGACGAGATGAAGATCCTTCTGGGGTACAAAAAGTTTATCTCCACCTTGGTACTCAATTACAAAATGCTCGACTTGCTTTAGATCGACCGCAAACTCTTTGAGGCCGATAAACCGACCGATCCCATGCTGGTTATGAACAACATAGTCCCCCTTGCGGATATCCACAAAAGGCGTTAACGGCATGTCTTCCTGGAAAACTTCATCCGGGGCAAGCCCTTTAACCGGGAAAATTATGACAGCTTCATGTTCCCAGACATTTTTCCCCGAGATTATCTGGAAGGAAAAGATTTTTCGGATAATACCATCTTCACTGTCAATGCGTACCGGCGAATCGAATCCGGAAGGAAAGATGTCAATGATTTCTCCGCGGATGGCGTATTCCCCCTCCTGGGCAACAGTTTTGACACGTGCGTATCCGAAACGAATGAGCCCGGTAGAGAATTCATCGAAGGCAATATGCTGGGAGACAAAATATTTTATTGAACGGAACATACTGACTCCGGTTAAGGAAAAAGCCTTTGCGCCATAGGCGTAAAGGCTTTTTCATCAAACTTTCCCCGCTCAGGGAGCAAATAAACTCCCCATTATAGGTTCACCAGGATGTTTTTCTGAGCAGATTCCACCAGATAACCAGAGGTGAAACAATGTACATGGTTGAGAAAATACCAGCAATAAATCCAATAACTAATGTTAAAGCGAAGGTGTTAAGAACTTCACCGCCAAAGAAATAAAAAGCAATAACCACAAGTAAAGTCGCCAAAGAAGTTAGTAGTGTCCGGCCCAAGGTCTGATTCAGACTTAAATTGATAACATCCTTGAGAACAAACTTTTTGTGTCCGGACTTGGCGATATTCTCACGAACACGATCATAAATAACAATGGTGTCATTGATAGAATACCCTGCGATTGTCAAAAAAGCCGTGACAATCAGAAGGTCAATCTGTCGTCCTAAAAGAACCGTGATCCCCATCGCAATAAAGACGTCGTGTAAAAGCGCAATAACTCCCGCCACGGCAAAATCGATATGCTTGAAACGAAACCATACATAAATGATGATTCCCAACAAGGCAAGTAACAATGCCCAGAACGCACGTGTGCGCAAATGTTGTCCTACTACCGGACCGACTTTCTCGATACGTAAAGTTTCAAAGGCATTGCCTGGGAAAGACTGTTTGAGTGTTTGCTGAACCAACTCATAGGTGTCTTCAGGTGTTCGAATGATGACATTCTGCGGATTTTGTGCAAATTGTTGAATAACAGCATCCTTTACCCCGGCGTTTTTAAAAGCTTTACGCAGGTCTTCTGCAGACAGCGGATTTGTAAAGCGATACTCCTGAACCTGCCCGCCGGCAAAATCTATACCATAAGCTGTATCTTTTTTCTGGTAAAGATTATAAAGTCCCAGAGTCATAAGCAAAATTGCCGCAATTATGAAGATTGGAGCTTTCCCGATAAAGTCAATTTTGGTTTCCTTGATAAGACGCAACATGGGTAAGGACTTGATCCAGTTCTTCTCCAGAAGGAGCATAAAAACAGTACGTGTTACATACACAGCAGAGAACAAACTTGCTAACAAGCCGATGGTCAGAGTAACGGCAAAGCCCTTGATCGGACCGGACCCGAACTGGAATAACATGAAGGCAGCAATAATCGTGGTTACGTTTGAATCAATAATCGCGGTCAGGGCCTTGTCATAGCCTGCGTTTACAGCAGCGGCGAGAGGGCGGCCGTTATCGATTTCTTCACGCATACGTTCATTAATAAGGATATTGGCATCGACAGCCATACCCAGCGTCAACGCCAGACCGGCAATGCCGGGCAGAGTCAGTGTTACTTGTGAGTTGGGCAGCATGACATTAAGAAATCCCATGATCCCGACAGTCATGATCAAATTCAGCATAAGCGCCAGAGTGGCCACAAGACCGCCAATCATATAATAGACGATCATAAAAAAGAACACCAAAAGCGCACCAATAAGGACAGCTTTAAATCCCGCGTTAATAGAGTCCTGTCCTAAAAGAGGGCCAACTGTACGTTCTTCTTCAATATGAATCGGGACAGGTAATGAACCGGAACGCAGCGCCAGCGCGAGGAGTGAGGCTTCATCAAAAGTAAATTGACCACTGATTTGGGCGCTGCCAGTCAGAATTGGTTCGCGAATGTTAGGGGCCGAAAGCACTTCCCCATCAAGAACAATAGCCAGCCGTTTACCAACATTATCCTGGGTCAGCGCGGCAAAATCTTTGGTTCCCTGGGCGTTAAAGGAAAGGGAAATTTGTGGAGAAATTCCGGTTTGGTCAAAATCAACCTTGGCATCAGTAATGGCCGAACCCTGTAAAGCCGCTTTCGCGCTTATGAGAATCTGATCATTGTCATCTTTGATGGTTTTGAGCAGAACACCTTCAGGAACAGAGCCTTTAAGAGCCTCCTGCATTCTGGCAGAATCATCATCCACCAGATGGAATTCAAGGTGCGCCACACGTTTAACCATGTCGACAGCCGTTTCCCGGTCTGTAACACCAGGCAACTGAACAAGAATATTGTTTTCTCCCTGGCGCTGAACAACTGTTTCGCCAACACCCAGGCTGTCAATACGATTGCGCAGAATTTCCATGGCACGCAAAACAGCATCTGGACGATCTTTAGCCGGGAGGGAATCCGTCTCGACTTTGAGGATAAGATGCATCCCCCCTTTAAGATCCAGTCCGAGGTTTATGCGTTTTTCCAGTGGCCATGCGAAGAGAATGCAACCGGCCAGAACACCAAAAATAATCAGAAAACGGCTACGAAGCGACTTGCTCATAAGTCTTCCTTAATTTGTTGTAACGAATCTCCGCAAGCAGGATCTGCCCTGAAAAAAGGGAGACCGGCGGTTATTCGGCTTTCTTGACAATTGTCAGGACTGCCTCTTTATCGAATTCAACCCGGCAATTTTCATCAAGACGAAGCACTACTGTTTTGTCCTTGACGATAACAACAGTACCGTGGATGCCGGACGCAGTAACAACTTCATCGTTTTTCTTAATTCCGGCCAGCAGTAGCTGGTGGTCTTTTTGCTTCTTGCGCTCGGGACGAATAACAAGAAAATAGAAAATCCCGAAAATAATCACCATCGGAAGCAACTGCGCGATGATATTCGGCTGGGCAGGTGTCTGCATGAAAAACCTTTCCGGTTTACTTAGCTTTTTTGGATTTCAAATAAAGTGACTTTACAGTATCGGACATAATGGCTCCGGTTTTCAGCCACTTCTCTGTTTTTGCCAGATCAATCTTGTATGTTGCCGGCTTTTTGGCTGGATCATAATGTCCCAGGATTTCAAGTACGCGGCCATCGCGAGGAGATTCTTTTGGAATAGCCACAATCCTCCAATTATAATTCTTTTGTGCAGCATTTCCAAATTTCTGCATTCTGATTTTGACTTCCATGAAACTCTTTCCTTTCTTTCTGTTTAAACCTTCAGCGCCGTTGCGCCAATTGCAGCGCTTTTATTTGCGCTTTAGCCTTGTTTAGTGTTTCGTTGTATTCGGTAAAAGGATCTGAATCTGCCACGATTCCCGCGCCAGCCTGAATATAAGCAGACCCCTTGCTTAAAACAATCGTACGAATCGTTATACAGGTATCGATATTTCCGGAGAAGCTGAAATATCCAACACACCCCCCATAGGGGCCACGGCGTTTTGTTTCCAATTCCTCGATAATCTGCATGGCGCGGACTTTGGGTGCTCCGGATAAAGTCCCGGCCGGAAAAACAGATTGAAGCGCGCTTAAGGCATCTTGTCCTTCAGCCAATTCTCCACGGACGTTGGAGACAATATGCATAACGTGTGAAAAACGTTCAACAGACATGAGATCAGTGACCCTGACGCTGCCTTCCCGGCAGACTCGCCCGAGATCATTGCGTCCCAGATCAACGAGCATGACATGTTCTGCCCGTTCTTTAGGATCATTCAGAAGCTCTTGTTCGAGCCTTAGATCATCCTCCAGAGAATGCCCTCGAGGTCTGGTTCCTGCGATCGGTCGAGTTTCGACAATGCCATTCTCGCAACGCATAAGTAATTCCGGAGAAGAACCGACAATATTGAGACCGTCAAGGTTTAATAAATACATATACGGTGACGGATTAAGATTACGAAGGGTTCTATAAAGTTCTATGGAATCAATCGGACAATCAACCTTAAAACGCTGAGAGAGAACAACTTGTATAATTTCACCCGAGCGAATTTCTTCTTTTGCCCGGCTGACCATAGACTCGTACTTCGTTTTTGACAAATCGGCAGTAGCTTTGGCTTCTGCGGAGGACGATTTTTGTCTGGCACGTTTCAATTTTGGTAAAGGTGCAGACAATAAACCAACCATTTTAGCGATTCTTTTATGGGCCTGCCTGAATTTACGGATTTTTGTTAATCGGTCATCATGGCTGTCTATCTCCGTACAGCTAATGACTTTGATCGTATGATGCAAATGATCAAAGATCAGTAAATCCTTGGCAAGCATCAGAACCATATCAGGTAAACCAAGATCATCTTCAGTTTTTTCTGGCAAATTCTCAAAGAACCGAACCATATCATAGCCAAGATAGCCTACAAATCCTCCACTAAAACCCGGAAGACCTGAGATATTAACATAATTATACTTACTAATCAACTCCCGAACGATTTCCAATGGTGAATCACGAAAAGGAGCCGCATGGGCTACAGGGCCTTTTTTTGTAAAACGAATAATTTTAGCCACACGTCCTTTAGACTCCAGAACACATTCTGGCGCTGCTGCCAGAAAAGAATAACGTGCCAGTTTCTCTCCGCCTTCAACAGATTCAAGCAGAAACGAATATTTGTTGGCCTTGCTGATTTTAAAATAGGCTGAAACTGGCGTCTCAAGGTCGCCCGGGATCTCCCGAAATACCGGAATAAGCCCACCTTTGGAAGCAAGCCTGAGAAATTCTTTTTCGTTAATTTCATTCATATTTTTCCTTTTATCAGCATTCGTCGATTTTGGATCTTGTCTGGCAGTTAAAGCTGCTTGAGCAGAATATTGCGACAACAATCTTTCTTTATCTGAATGTGAGAGCTGTTTGATTTTCCATTCCAGACGAAGGGCTGCAGCAAAGGTTGGGCATTTTGTTCTGTAGACAAGCTCAACCGGGCCTCGGCCTCTTAAATATTTTGCACCTTGACCCGTATTATGCCGTTTAATCCGTTTTTCAAGATCATTAGTGCAACCAACATAATAAGTCCCCAATCGGCAGCGAACGATATAGACCCAGTAAAAACCAGGACGTTTCGACTGGCGCCGCATAGATATTCCTCGATGATAACACAGGTGCTTATACGTTTAACTTGAAAAAATATTAGACACGAACACAAACGGAACGTTCCATTAAATAACCTTTAACCTGTGGTATGGCAATTTCTCCAAAGTGAAAAATGGAAGCGGCCAGTGCGGCTTGCGCCCCCGTCTGGCTGAAAACATCATAGAAATGAGCAAGCGCACCTGCCCCTCCCGAGGCTATGACAGGAATCCCTACCGACGCACTGACAGCACGTGTCAGCGGGATATCAAACCCGTCTTTTGTCCCGTCAGTATCCATGCTGGTCAAAAGGATTTCACCAGCCCCAAGCCTTTCGACTTCTTTCGCCCAGGGCACAGCCTGGAGGTTGGTTTGTTGACGGCCTCCATGCGTGAAAACGATCCAGTCGCCGTTAATTTTTCGGACATCAATGGCCACAACAATACACTGCGAGCCAAATTTGTCCGAAGCTTCCTTGATCAGTGCCGGATTGGCCACCGCAGCTGTATTGAGTGAAATTTTATCTGCCCCTGCATTAAGTAAGCTCCGGATATCCTCGACCGAGTTAATCCCTCCACCAACCGTCAAAGGCATAAAAATCTGTTCGGCTGTGCGCTTGACCACATCGAGAAATATCTTTCTGCCTTCATGGCTGGCTGTAATATCCAGAAAAACCAGTTCGTCCGCTCGGGCCAGATCATAAGCCCGGGCTATTTCGACCGGGTCTCCGGCATCACGTAACTGGACAAAATTAATGCCTTTAACCACTCGCCCGTCTTTAACATCCAGGCAGGGAATAATGCGTTTCGTCAGCATAATACTCCGTTATTGTTTAAACAAAAGTGTAAAATAAAGTTCATCGAAAGAAATTTGTCAACGACTTTGGGCCTGCTCAAGTAATCGCTTGTGTTGGTCCAATAAAATATCGTTTGGAAACAGCTTGTTTTCCAGAGTAAGAATATCATTGGCAAATTCCAGCTGCGAACTTCTTATAGCAGCCAGAAATGATCTTGAATAAATGTCCCTGTTCAATGGTCTATGAACAAGAACCCGCTTAAGGTCTTCCAGAGCTTCCTTTGGCCGATTGGCCAGTATCAAAAGATCTGCGCGCTCGCTGAAAGTTTCAGCGGAAATATGACCTAAAGCGATTGTTTGAGCATAATCAGTTACTGCCTTTTCATATCGAGCTAATGCCGCATGAGTCCTGGCTCGGAACAAATAATGTAAAGGTTCCTTTGGATCCAGGTCTATGGCCCGGTCAAAGTTGTAAAGTGCTTTTAGCGGGCTTCCAAGAAATAATAAAGCCCGTCCGATATAATTCAATTCCTGGGTGCCTTCAGGATTAAGTTCCAATGCTTTTCGACTATAGCGTAAAGACAGTATTCGTCGAACGATATCAATTTTAAGATAATAAGAATCGGAATATTTTTTTCTAAATTTAATCCAGGATATTTTTTTATCTTCAGCAATCATCCGCGCAATTTGCCTGGAGCAACCTTCTCCCCCATTGTTATAGGCGGCAGCTAACCAGCGCCAACCTTCTGGAAATTCGGGATTGCGGGCAGTGATCTCTTTCCAGAAAACGCACGAATTATGCCATATTCTAACTTGTCGGGCTGACAAAACAAGAAAAGAAATGATCAAAACAGAAAGAAGAACCCATGCAAAGTATCCCGGCTTGAAACGCCGAAGGAGTTGCTCGAAACAGAAGCCGACCAGTAGGCAAAACCCGATGCTGGGCAGATACATAAATCTTCCGGCAACATAATTCAGATCGACACCCAGATCAAAGCGCCAGAGAAAGAAGGTGCCACACACATAAAACATTAAAGAAAAGAACATTAACCTGCTTTTTACAAAAAGAGCCACAAGTAAAGAAGCAGTTAACGGAAGAAATGAAAAAATAAATCTGTCTGAAAGCCAATTAGCAGATAAATCGGGTAAAGTTAAGGGGGTTAACGCAGCAGGCCAGAAAAATTTTGATATGTAAAACCAGCCGCAATCAGACCAGAAAAGTAAAGAATCTGGCCAGATAAAAAAGGATGACCGGGCGTTCATCGCGTAGGTTATCCATCCAATGGGCAGAATGGTGAAAATAAAAGGCAGTTTATCAAACAGGGATCTTTTTCCAAACCGTCTTTGCATTAAATAATCAACCAGAAAAAGTGCCAATGGCAATGAGATAGCCATAGGTTTAGAGAGAATGCTCAGTAAACCGGCCAATAAAGACAAGCAATAATCCTGGGCTTTACGTTCTTTAATGTACCGACAATATTCTATCAGGGACAAGAGATAAAAAAGAGAGAACAAAAGATCCTTGCGGGCAGATACCCAGACGACTGGCTCCACATGTAATGGGTGTAGAGCAAATATTAACGCAGCGGTAAATGCGGTGATCCTCGTTGATCCTATCAATCTGGCAAACTGGTACAAGAAAACAACAACAGCGAGATGTAAGAAAAGATTAATCAGATGAGATACAGGTGCGTGTAGTCCCCATAAATAGTTCTCCAGAAAGAAAGTCAGCACGCTTAAGGGAACATAGGTTTGATTTGCTGTATTTGCAGCAAAGAAGATCTTCCATATTTGTGTTAATTCAGTGTTTATTACCCAGGAATTATGCAAGAAATTCGTTCCATCATCATAATGGAACAAATATTCTGCATTCAAAAGAGGGAAGAACAGTCCGATAATAAGGCAGAAAGAAATCAAGCCTAATACGAAAGGAAAAAACGGGTTCGAACACAGAAAGAAAACACGACGACAATACTCAACAAAAGTCGTCCGCAAACCGGGTTGGCTCATTGGCAAAGCCCTAAAGCGTGTTTAAGATCAAGCTTGCCTTCGTAAATGGCTTTGCCGGTTATGACTCCGTACAAATTGGAACGTTTGAGGGCGGACAGAGTTTTGATGTCGGACTCATCTTTAATTCCCCCCGAAGCAATAACGTTGACAGAAACATTATCAAGAATTTCGAGCAGCCCTGTAATGTTTGGCCCTTCAAGAGTGCCGTCTCTGGCTATATCCGTGTAAATAATGTACTGAAGTCCCATGGCGGAAAATTCGCGAGCCAGATCAATGCCTTTAACCGAGGAGGTTTCCTGCCATCCTCGTTGTGCGACAAAACCGTTGGAACAGTCAATACTGACCGCAATACGTTCGCCCCAATCAGCCAGTGCGCGTTTAAGAAAGTCCCGGTCGCTGACGACTCTGGTTCCCAGAATAACCCGGGAAATACCTGCCTGCATATATTCCCTGATCGTTTCGTGCGAACGAATGCCTCCGCCGGTTTCGACAGGAATTTTGAGGTCTTGGGCTATGCGGCAAATGATGGATTGGTTGATCCGGTTTCCTGATTCTGCTCCGTCCAGATCGACAACATGCAAATAAGGTGCGCCCATATCTTCCCAGTGTTTGGCCATAGACAAAGGATCAGCACCATAATCGGTAACCTTGTCAAATTGTCCTTTGAAAAGACGAATGACGCGACCCTGTTTAATATCAATAGCCGGAAGGATAATCATATTGTCTCAACGAAATTTTTTAGAAGCAGTGCCCCTGCCCCCTGGCTTTTCTCTGGATGGAACTGCACTCCCCACAGGTTTTTATGCTGGATAGCTGCGGTATAGCGCAAGCCATATTGAGCCCATGCGGACACTAAAGTTTCGTCTTCAGGAACAACGTAATAAGAATGACAAAAGTACACAAATAGGTCATTTCGCATTTTCTGGAACATACAGGAAGCATCGTTGGGCAAAAGGAGATTATTCCAACCGATCTGGGGAACCTTGACAGTATTTGGAAAACGGCGAACATCACCGGAGATAATACCCAGTCCCTGAACATCTCCGCCCTCAGAACTGCGATCGAATAACAATTGGAACCCAAGACAAATACCGAGAAAAGGTTTTCCAGAACTTACATAAAACCGTATAGGCTCAATTAGGCCCAGCTCCTCAAGCCTGTCCATGGCCGGTTTCATGGCTCCCACACCAGGCAAAACAACTTTGTCGGCAGAATCCAGTTCCTTGGCAGATGAAACGATCTTGGTACTTGCGCCTGCAGCTTCAAGCGCTTTCTGAACACTGCGCAAATTCCCCATTCCATAATCAATGATAGCTATCATTGGCAATCTCTCCGATTAAACCCGGCAGGAAGTGTCGCCTGATTCAGTCAATAATTCCTTTTGTTGAAGGCACAATGCCTTCCCTTCTGGGATCTACCTGCGTGGCTTGATCAAGCGCCAGCCCCAGGGCCTTAAAAACGGCCTCAACATTTGTATGCACATCATCAGAGCCATTTTGTAACGTTATACACAGCGTGGCGCCAAGATTGTGTGCGAAAGATTCCATGAAGTGCTCCAGATAATTCAGGGAATATTCCTGTTTTTCTCCATTATTTACAAGTTTATCGTTCTCGATATTGAATTTGAAATACCCGCGGCCACTGATATCAAGAACACAACGCGCGACGGTTGCTTCCATGGGTGCGCCTGCGCAGCCAAAGCGGCGGATCCCAGCTTTATCCGCTAAAGCCTGTTTAAAAACTTTGCCCAGAACGATTCCGATATCTTCGTTTGTATGATGGATATCAATTGCGGTATCTGATTTAATGACTTCCAGCTTGAGATCAAAAAGACCATGGAAAGCGAACAATTCAATCATATGATCAAGGAAGGCGATACCGGTACGGATATCACAACGATCTCCGCGCCCGTCAATGTTCAATGAAGCCTTAATATGCGTTTCTTTACTTTTTCTTTCGATTGTCGCTTGTCTTGGTATCATTTGCGCTCCTTTTTCAAACGAATTTAATACGGACCTTTTTATTTAAAAGGCTCCGCATTGAATAATTAAGTCTTATCTGAACCTTATATTAACTGATTCAGCATGTTTGACAAGACCTTCAATCAAGGCCACTTTTTCCAGAGGTTCACGAACCTTTTCAAGTGCTTTTCGTGAATAGGAAATAATATGACTGGTTTTCATGAAATCAGACAATGATAATCCTGAAGAGAACTTGGCTGTCCCCAGAGTTGGCAATACGTGGCTTGGGCCGGCAATATAATCTCCTAACGGAGTAGGACTAAATGGTCCCAGAAAGATTGCGCCCGCATTACGTATCATGCGTGCCACGCTCCGCGGATCATTGGTCATAATTTGTAGATGTTCCGGGGCAATCTTGTTGGCAATATCGCAAGCTTCTTCCATGTTTTTCGCGTATATGACATACCCTCCCTGAACCCGGTTTTTTACCTGTCGTATCAGCCCTTTCGAAGTGGAAATAAGGATGGACAGACCACCAGAGTGTTCGAGTTGCGATTCAAGATCAGCAATGACGTATTCAGGATTGCTGTAACGGTTGGCAATGACCACAAGCTCGGTGGGGCCTGCCAGCATATCGATATCAACATATCCAAACAACTGGCGCTTGGCCTCAGTCACATAAGAGTTCCCTGGCCCGACTATCTTGTCTACACGGGGAATAGTTTTGGTTCCAAAAGCCAGAGCGGCAACGGCCTGGGCACCGCCCACCTTATAGACTTCGTTGACATTTAGCAGATTGGCAACAGCCAGGATGTGCGGATTGACCCGGCCATCTTTTCCTGGTGGAGTTGCAATAACCACCCGTCGAACACCTGCAATACGGGCAGGGATGACTGTCATATAGACAGACGATACCAAAGGGGCTGTTCCTGCAGGGATGTAAACGCCCACAGAATCGACAGGATAATATTCTTCTTTAAGCACGATCCCGTCAGCGCTTTTGATGCAGACGGGTTTCTTGATCTGTTTCTTATAGAAAGTCGTAACATTGTTAATGGCAAATTTAAGTGTCGATATGAAGTCCGATGAAATATCCTGAAACGAACTGCTGATTTCACTTTCCGAAACTCTTAAATCTTTTGCGGTCATCTTGATGCGGTCAAAACGACGGGTATATTTCAGGACCGCAGTATCCCCGTGCAAACGGATATCATCAACAATACGGGAAACTTTTGAGACTGTGCTTTGGCGGCGATAGAAAAAATTGCGATTATAAAGTTCCTGGATAGTATTAGCCTGTAATTGTAGAAGTTTCATAGTCCGGAGCTCTCCTTGACGATCTTTTTCATTTGCTCAAATGTTTCAGCCAGACGTTGCGGGTCCTTGCAGCCGGCTTGAGCCATATTGGGACGTCCGCCGCCTGAGCCTCCGAAAACGCCGGTGATTCTCTTGATCAAGGTTCCGGCATGACAGCCCTTTTTGACCAGATCATCTGAACAGGAAATAATCAAGGCCCCGTCTTCATCTGTTGTCGATCCCAATAAAGCTACAAAAGAGGTACAACGCTGGCGAACAAGATCGGAAAGCCTGCGCAGGGTTTCCATATCTGTATTTTTGAAAATGCAGGAAACAAAAGCTGCTTCTCCTGCAACAACAACCTTGTTAATCACTGAATCGAGGTTTTCTTTGATAAGCAGAAAATTTTGATCAGCCACAGTCTTTTGCAGTTCACGCATGCGTTTTAAATGCGCGTCCAGTCTGACCGGAAGTTCATGCGCCTGCACTTTCAGAAGACTGGCTGAACGTTCAAGAATGTCCTCTTTTTCTCTCATCAAAGCAACCGCTCCGGTTCCGGTAACAGCCTCGATACGACGAATACCTTGAGCGACCGCATTTTCAGACAAAACTTTGAAAAGACCAATCTGTCCTGTGCAATCCAGGTGAGTGCCGGCGCAGAACTCTTTGGAGTATTCACCAGCAGTAACGACCCGGACGGTTTCACCATATTTCTCGGCAAAGAAAGCCAACGCTCCGGAAGAACTGGCTTCTTGCATGAGCATTTCCTGTTTGGACACCTTATCGCAACGTCGCACAAAAGAATTAACCACATTCTCGACTGACAGCAGTTCTTCCCGGCTTAGGGCTTTGGGATGAGTAAAATCAAACCGCAGACGGTTTTGATCAACTAATGATCCCTGCTGTTTGACATGCTCTCCCAGAATCTGACGCAGAGCAGCCTGTAATAGATGTGTTGCGGTATGGTTGCTGGCAACTGCCATGCGACGTTCACCATCAATCGCCGCCTTGACAGGTTGGTTGACAGCCAGGTTACCTTTACAAACGCCGTAATGAAGAAAAACATCTCCTTGCTTACGAGTATCTGTAACTTCAAATGATCCTGACTTCCCATGTAAAATTCCAATATCGGCTGTTTGTCCGCCTTGTTCAGCGTAGAATGGAGTTTTGTCCAGAACAACAACCGCTTGCTGGGAGTCGTTCAAAGAGGTAATTGTTTGTCCATCGGCAAAGATTCCAATTATTGAAGCCTCAACTGAAGGCTGTGAGTATCCCACAAAATCGGTTTTGGGAAAACTCTTGACATCCAGTATACCCGCCAGAAAAACATCGCCTTGCATTTTGCTTCCGGTACGTGATCGCTGTTTTTGCTCATCCATCAAGGACTGAACAATTGTATCCGCCTGTCTGGCCAACTCGGGCGACAGTATTTCTTCGGCTTTAACCCGGATAAACTCTAAAGAAAGTCCGTGGGTATCACGATACCGAAACATTAATTCCCCGGCCAGTTTGGGTAACATTATGGTATCAGGTATTTGCCTGAGCGCCGCCAGCTCGGCAAGAAAAGCAGGAACCATCTCGGCATTCAGACGTAAAACACCTTCTTCAACACGCAGAACCAGAGTTGTAATTTCATCCTGTTTCTGAACCAACTCAGGGTAAGCGTCTTTCATAATATTGACAACAGCTGGAACAAAGGTATGAATAAAAGGTTTCTTGACGCCTGACATGATCAGAATATTGGTCATATCGACAATCAAGCGGCGTAAAACATACCCGCGGCCTTCATTGGAAGGGATAACGCCATCAGCGATTCCAAATGTGACCGCGCGGATATGGTCAGCTATAATTCTTCTCTCTTTTAAAGTTAGTTTGAAAGCATTAGCTGTTTCCGCAGCCATGATGCAGGCTATGATCGGTTGAAAGAGATCCGAATCAAAATTGTTGTGTTTGCCCTGAAGGACGGCTGTCAAACGTTCCAGGCCCATGCCCGTATCAATATTTTTTGCCGGTAGTGGCTCAAGAATGCCGCCATCCTTTCTGTTGTACTGAGTAAAAACGAGATTCCATACTTCACAAAATCGTCCGCAGGAACAGTCAGGATTACAGTCAGGATTGGCACAATCGTTCTTTCCCCAATCAAAAAATATTTCAGAACAAGGGCCGCAAGGGCCATTGGGTCCGTTCAGCCGGGCATTGGACGGCCAGAAATTGGACTTGTCTCCAAGTTTGACAATCCGCTCGGGAGAAAGACGGATGTCGTTGAGCCAGATGTTATAAGCTTCATCATCTTCGCGATGAACGGAAACCCACAATTTCTGCGCAGGAATCTTTACAACCATTGTCAGAAATTCCCAGGCCCAATGAATTGCTTCACGTTTAAAGTAATCACCAAAAGAGAAGTTGCCCAGCATTTCAAACATCGTATGATGGAAATCTGTCACTCCGACTTCTGTAAGATCGTCTGTGCGCAAACATTTCTGGGAAGAAGCCGCGCGGGAAAAACCGGTTAGATGTCCCAGAAATTGTGGCTTGAATTGCTGCATTCCAGCCGTCGTGAATAGCACGGTCGGATCATCTTTGGGAACCAGCGAATCACTGGAGATGATCTTGTGCCCTTTGGATCTGAAAAAATCAAGATAGCTTGCGCGTATTTCGTTACCGGTCATATGTCCTTTAATACCTGGTTAATTGTTTGTTGTGAAAAACCTCTGCGTATTAAATAATCAGACAAGCGCTTTTTCTGTTTGAGCGGATCAACGCCCTTGTAAACACCGCTCCGTTTTTGGGCAATACGACGGGCTACCGCAATTTCATCGTAATCCGCCTGATCGGGATAACCCGAAAGTGCTATTTGCTCCCTGGAAATTCCTTTCTGTTCCAGTTCCCGCACAAGTCGTCGCATACCATATCTTGATAAACGACTTTGCAGCCATAAACGGGAAAAAGCAGAATCATCAACTAATCCTGAAGACTCCAAAGAGCCAACAACCTCGAGAGCTACATCCGGAGGTATTTTTCTGACTGCCATTTTTTGCAGGCATTCCAGCCGAGTCCTTGGCCGTAATTTCAAAAGGCGAAGGACGTATCCCTTCGCCTTCTGAAAGTCTGTACTGTCCATAAAAAACTAATCGTCTTTCTTTTCGGCTTTAGGCTCCGGTTTAACGTTTACCGGAGGCTTGGCCTTGATTTTTTCTAAAACTAGTTTCTCGATCTTGTGAGCAATTTTGGGAGTATCTTCCAGAAATTTTTTGACATTATCGCGTCCCTGGCCAAGCCGCTCACCCTCGAAAGAAAACCATGCCCCGGATTTATCAATAATGTTTTGTTTAATGGCCAGGTCCATCAGATCGGTCATATAGGAAATCCCTTCATTAAAGTGGATTTCGAACTCAGCCTCTTTGAAGGGGGCGGCCACCTTGTTTTTGACAATTTTTGCCCGAACCCGGTTACCTATAGGCTCATCGCCTTTTTTGAGTGTTTCGATACGTCTCAGGTCAATTCGTACAGAAGAATAAAATTTAAGGGCATTCCCGCCGGTAGTGGTTTCCGGATTGCCAAACATAACTCCAATCTTCATGCGAATCTGATTGATAAAGATCAGGCAAGTATTGGATTTACTGGTGACAGCTGTCAATTTGCGTAAAGCCTGGGACATCAAACGTGCCTGGAGTCCCATATGACTGTCGCCCATCTCGCCTTCTATTTCAGCTTTGGGCGTTAATGCGGCAACAGAATCTACAACCACCAGATCAACAGCATTGGAACGAACCAGTGTTTCGGCAATTTCCAGAGCTTGTTCCCCGGTGTCTGGTTGAGAAACAAGCAATTCATCAAGTTTGACACCTATGCGGGCAGCATATGTTGCATCAAAAGCGTGTTCGGCATCTATAAAAGCAGCAACTCCGCCTTTTTTTTGGATTTGATTGATAATGCTCAGTGTTAAAGTCGTTTTGCCGGAAGACTCGGGGCCGAAAACCTCTATAACCCGTCCGCGAGGTATTCCTCCGACACCCAGCGCCAGATCAAGTGAAATAGATCCTGTTGGAATAGAATCGACGTCCAGACGAATCTGGCCGTCCATTTTCATGATTGAACCTTTGCCGAACTGTTTTTCGATCTGGACAAGAGCCAGATCCAGCGCTTTTCGCTTGTTTTCACTTTCCACAGAAGAGACTTTCTTGACTTCGGTCATACGACCTCCCAAATTATTGAATTCACTACTTAAGGGGAGGTTGATTATACATAAATATCTGAACCATGTCAAAAGGAAGAAAGGCTATCAGCAAGAAGATTTTTTGGATCAAAAATATATCCCGGACGAAGAGGAAATAATACAACCGCTCCTCCCCGTCCGGGATCAGAATAATCAGTCATTAACCAATGGCAAGTCCGCCACGTTCTTCGGTACGGATTCTGACACACTGGTCAAGCGGGAGAATAAAAATTTTCCCGTCGCCAGTCTCGCCCGTTTTTGCTCCTTTGACAATTGCTTTGACAGCCGGTTCAAGGAAGTTATCATTAACTGCAATCTCAATACGAATTTTACGCAGGAAATTGCCCATTTCTTTGGCTCCCCGATAAACCTCTGTAACGCCTTTCTGACGTCCATGTCCCAAAACTTCGCTGATGGTCATCAGATTGACGTCGATCTTGTATAACTCGTCGCGCACATCATCAAGCTTACTGGGCTGGATGATAGCAATTATCATTTTCATAGCATCCTCCGTTTTCAGTTTTGGTAGATTTGAATCTTATTCAACTATAGTATAAGCGCGCTCATGATGCTGCGTTAAATCAAGACCAACATCTTCTTCCTTGGAAGATACGCGCATCCCCATAACCATATCAACAGCCTTAAAAATCACCGCAGTAACGATACCGGAATAAACTACAGTCAAAAGAACAGCCTTGACCTGGATCATGAATAAAGCAGGATTTCCGTAAAAAAGTCCATCATTGCCGGCAGGATTAATGGCTTTTGAAGCAAACAAGCCGGTGGCCAATGCTCCCCAGATTCCTCCAACGCAATGAACTCCAAATGCGTCCAACGCATCATCATAACCAGCCAACGGTTTAATTATAACCGCCGAAAGGTAACAAAAAACACTAACCAAAAGACCAATAATAATAGCACCAGAGATGTTAACAAACCCTGCTGCCGGTGTTATGGCAACAAGCCCTGCCACTGCTCCGGAAGCAATACCGAAAAGCGTGGGTTTGCCATTACGCACCCATTCAATAAGAGCCCAGCTTAAACCAGCAGCTGCAGCCGCTGTGTTGGTCACAACAAACGCACCGGCAGCAAGACCATTTGCCCCGAGAGCAGATCCGGCATTAAACCCGAACCAGCCAAACCACAAAAGGGCTGTGCCCAACGCAACAAATGGTAAATTGTGGGGCGAGGGCAGGTGTTTTTCAGCATTCTTTCGTCTTCCGATCATAAGTGCTGTAACCAGTGCCGCGATCCCGGCGTTAATATGGACAACGGTACCACCCGCGAAGTCCAGCGCGCCCATATTGCGAATAAAACCTCCAAGCCCCCATACCCAGTGACAAACCGGAGCATAAACAAAAGTTAGCCAAAGAACAGTAAAAACTACAAAAGAAGAAAACTTCATTCTTTCAGCAAAAGCACCAATGATCAAGGCTGGAGTAATGACGGCAAACATGGCCTGAAAGATCATAAAAGCCTGGTGCGGAATGGTTCCGGAATAATCCGCATAAGGCTCAAGACCAACACCATTGAGCATGGACCAGCTAAAGCCGCCCCAGAATCCGGTTCCAGGAGCAAAAGCAAGAGAATATCCATATACAACCCATAATACACTGACCAAGCACAAAATAAAGAAACACTGCATCAACACACTAAGGATATTCTTTCTTCTGACCATTCCTCCATAAAAGAAAGCCAGTCCGGGGGTCATCAGCATAACTAATGCTGTCGAGATCAGGACCCATGCTGTATCTCCTGAATTCATAAAACACACTCCTTTTTGATGATTATGATTAGTTTTGTTTTAATACAAACCGATACTACATGGAAACATAGGGCGAATCTCTTCCTGAATATATAAAACTTGCCACATACCGTCCTTTCTTTAAGCCCGAATATTAAAGTAACTGCTAGATCGTTCAAACAATTGACTTCTATTCGAAGTATTGGAATCTCAGAGCTCTAAAATAAAAAAACGCCTTGAAACCAAGAATGGAATCAAGACGTCAATGTCTTAATAAAACCCTGAACCAGGGATTGTTTTAAAGCTTCTTTACTTTATATTTTCGGACAACATTGCCCGTTAATTTCACGGCCTGTCCGGCCGTGTTAGGACTTATAGAAACAAAGTCCGCTTACTTTTCAAATATACACCTGCTTTTTTAATTAATCAAGGCTCTATTTTGATTTTTTTAGACTTATTATTTTCTGTGTACAAAAGCGGCCTCCATCTTTTTAAGCACGGCATTTTCCTTAGGAGAAATTTTTAAAGCCATGCCAAGAATTCCTCCAGCGGCCTCTGCAACTTTTCTTGCTCTGCCAATAAGCTCCAGTTGCAGTGCACGAATTTCTGCTGGTTCCAATGTTTCGCAAAGGCCCCGGATATAGTGAACCCATGCATGAAGAAGCTTATCTGAAGGCCGGTGATTGAGCCAATTATCCAGCAATGCATAATCGGGATCGTCTTTTTTGAAACCATTAAGTTTTGCGGCATCAAGGACGGCTTTATGTTCGCGGGCATCTACGTGCCCATCTGCCCAGGCGACTTCAAGCAGTGGAACCACAGCCAGAGATGCCAAGGTTTGTGGCGTGATTTCAAGTTCCAAAAGTTTGTCCAGGACGTCAGGATTGGTAATGCCTGAAACATCGCTGAGGGCCGTCCGACTGCGATGCATTTTCGCAATCTTTCTCTGTTGCTCGATTAGTTCTGCATCACGTTTAATAAAGAACGCTTCTTCCAGAGAATGGTGACCGTAGAATGAACCCGGGTTTTGCATAAAGACCTTTCTAAATATGAAGATCAAGGGATTATGGCTTGTTAAAGCTTCCCGATAAAAAGATCAATATCAGAAGTTTCGTTTATATCAACAGAGTTGTCAAGTATCCAGTTAATTGTGGCATCGATATATATTCCGATTTCCGGTCCAGGAAGGCACTTCTTTATCGTCATTACCCTATCTCCGTTAATCAGCTTGCGGATTATCTCGAGATTGCCTTCTTCAAAATAGTAACGATATAAAGTGCGTATCTTTGTTTCGATTGGCTGCCATCTGGACAAGTCAAAGTTAGAATAAACAGAATAATAAAGGAAAATTGTACGGTACAAGAGTTCCCAGCAGGGATGCTGCATTAAATGAACGAATTGATGATTCGAAAGTTGATGAGTTGGCGCGTAAAACTCGTGATGAATACTTGTGAAACATAACGCGTCTCTAAGCTGATTACTCATTTTCATCCGGCGGGCAATTCGGGAAATTACGGCAATATCGGACTGAGGCTTGTTTGTAGAAAGACTGTGGCCGGAAACGTTATGGAAAAGAATAACGAGATTCAGGGTCGGATCATGGTCAGTATTAAGTCGTAATGACGACAATGTGGCATCCCACAGATAACTTTCGAGACAATCAAGTTCCGGGAGAATATCCGTCAAAAGGCCGGTTTCTTTAAGTAGTATCAAGGCATCTGCAAATTTTGAACCGGGCTGAGAAGCCATCTTGAGAAGTTCATTAAGAATGCGTTCCTGGGAAATCTGAAGAATTCCGCTATGCGACTGTTTAATAGCCGACAAAGTTTCAGGATCTATTGCATAAGAGAAACGAGAGGCGTACCGGACGGCTCTGAGCATTCGCAGATAATCTTCGCTAAAACGCTGCAGAGGATTACCGACCGCCCGGAGCACTTTATGTTCAATATCGTCCAGGCCGCCAAAAGTGTCCACGAGCCTGGCTGTCAAGGGATCAAATGCCATGGCATTGATTGTGAAATCTCTGCGTTCTAAATCTGCGTGCAGGTTGCCAAGAAAAGAAATATTGTCAGGGTGTCGACCATCAGAATAACCTTGTTCGCTGCGATACGTTGTTATTTCGTAGGCAACATTTTCGACCATGACAGAAACGGTTCCATAACGGATTCCGGTAGGCACAACCAAAAGACCTTTGGAGGAAAAAATACGGGCTGTTTCATGTGGAAGGCAGTTTGTTGTAATATCGAAATCAGCAGGAGTTATGCCCATTATCTGGTCACGGACGCATCCGCCGACCAGAAAAGCTTCGAAACCTGAATGATTAAGTGTGTCGCAAAGCGAAAGAACGCTTTGCGGAATATGGAAGTCAGATGTATTCATATCTCGGGGGCTTGTGTGGAACGATAGCTCTGTGCGGTGATCCCTTAAGAGGCGGGCTCACCTGTTTCTGCTCGCAAGCGAATAAAAAAGGCCTTTATATCACCTGCACACTCCAGAATAATTGCACGAGAATCGCTCCCTCCTTCGTCGGCAACCCAGAGCATCCTTTGAAGATCATTGCCAAGATAATGCGCCATCAGGGAACGGACATCAGATGGTATCACGATGTCACTGGAGGAAGACCCCGCAGGGTTGAGACTGGTTTTCATCTGACGAAATAAAACGATCATTTTTTCGATTTGAATAACAATTCGTCCGGAAACAGGCGCTGGAACGGTGTCCGGACAGGATTCTACGGTCTGCTGAATATCGGAAAGAACACTTAAAAAACACTTATTGAGAAGGGACCAGAAATCGGTTGGAAGAACAAGTCGTTGTTCTCGCAGCGAGCGCCATAACATTTCGGTAGCTAAAGTTGTTTTGGCCATACCTAATTCCTAATAGATTTTATTAAACCGTTGATTTTGGCATCCAAAGCCTGAGAGCGAACCGGCTTGATCAATAATTCATCAGGAGAAAGCTCGTGAACACAGCGGAGCTCTGCTTCTTGATCTTCATAAGTCATAACAATAGTTTTAATTCCCGGAAGAAAATCTTTAACATATCTAAGGATATCAATGCCTTCTTTTCCGTTTTTGAGATAAAGATCAATGATGGCGATATCCGGGCGAAATTCATTGATTTTTTTCAATGCTTCGCAATAATCCTGAGCTTGGGCGAGCACAAATCCTTTTCTTTCATAGGAAGAGGCCAGGACGTTGCAGATAGACTCGTCATCATCAACAATCAGCAGTTTGATAGCCGTATTTTCCTTGATAATGCTATTACTTAACTCATCAATAGAGGCTTCCGGTCCGAGAAAACGGTATGTAAGCAGTTTGGCGAGGCTGATCTGACGTTCCAGATCCATTAAATTATCCTCTACTGCTTTACAATTATTGATCAGATCAAGTAATAAAGCCTGATCCTCTTCCCGGCAAACCAAAGACTGCAATGCATCCTTAATTGCTCCGGCAGTAAAAAGACTGCTGTGCAACTTGGAACCGATATCATGATAATGTTTGCGAACTGTTTTCATAATGTCTCCAGTTTATGCGTATTATCTGGTATGTTCAAGAACTGTTGCTAAAAATTGATCCTTCGTCAGCGGTTTTTTAAGAAATGCCGCGGCTCCGGCAGCAAGACACATGTCTTCATATTCAGAATAGCCGGACAAAACAACGATTCGGCAGGAGTCCGGAACCTGTCCCTGAAGTTGCTTGAGAACATCATACCCGGGGATGCCGTCGCCAAGTCCGAGATCTAGCAAAGTCAAAGCAGGTTTCTCCTGAAGAAAGAGAGCTTGCGCTTGCGCGGCTGTCTCAGCCCAGAAAAGATTAAAGTCCGCAAGATTCTTTTGAAAACGAAAAAGAAGCTTGTAACTGCTGACAATCCGTTGATCGTCTTCGGCGATAAGAATTTTCTTTTTTTCAGTCATTCTGATCTGCTCCCACTACACGAAAATCGACCCAAAAGCGAGACCCTTTGCCAGGCCCATCCGAAGACGCCCCGTATTGGGCGCCGATAGCATCACAAATCTTTCTGATTCGCCACAGCCCCAGTCCGGTGCCTTCATTACTGCCCTTGGTAGTTGTAGGGATCTGAAATAAATTCTTCAGGATGTTCGCGGCTATCCCCTGTCCATTATCAATAAATTCTACGCGCACACGATCAGATGCGACTCGATTTATTTTCAAAGTGATCAAACGATTCCCTTCCAGGTTACCTTTTACAGCATAGCACGCATTGGAAAGATAATTAAGCAGGATTTCTTCTACAGGAACCTTGTCAGCCAGAACCAGCGGCAGATCAGGGTCAATATCCTTAATAAAGGTGGTATTCGGGTGTTTCTTGAAGATTGGTTTGCCGATGGCATCGAGAACGGGAAGAGTATCGCGGATATCGATGGGTAGAACTTCAATTTTGTGTTCCTGTGAGAAGGTACGGATATTATCAATAAGTGAAGATATGGATGTAGCTGTACGCTCGGTTTCTTCCGCGACGTTGATGATGGCATTGATAATCTCGGGGTCATTACTTTCCTGATAAATTTGTGCGCAGGATATTATTGTTCCTAGTCCCATGATAACAGCCTGATTGGGATTATTAATTTCATGCGACATTGCAGAAACAATCTGGTCAAGAAATTCCCTTCGCGCCATAGCGTCTTCTTTTTTGCGACGCTCGTCTTCTTCTTTTCTGAAATTTGCGTTCTCCAAAGTAACAAGCATGGCATCCAGAACGCTGGTCAAGACCGTAAGATCTTTGTTTGAATAAGGCACGGAATCAATTTTTGCTCCAAGAAACATAAAACCGCTGAGTTGATAATCCCGCTTGATTGGAATAATGACTTCGACACGATTTCTGCCATTTCTTTGCTGGTCAATAAACGCAACGTCATTTAGAAGATCTTTTTGCCAAAGGTCGTCAATAAAGCCAGGACCAAACAATTTTGAGTATCTGGTAATGGACGAAGCTCCAGCGATTTGCTCCGGGTAGATATCAGCATGTCCAGCTTTACTCGCCAGATAGAAACCCGCCCCCTCTGACAGATAAACAGCAACACTTCCAGGTTGGACAATACGATGAATCGTGTCAACAACAAACCGGGTAATCTCCGGAACGGTTTTCAACCGGCTTAAAACCCGTGTTGACTGAAGAAGAAGATATTGATACTTTCGCTCTTTAATAAATATGGCTTCTTCTGCCTGTTTCATCAGAAAATTATAGATAAAAGGGGCGGGAGTCGCAAAAAGAACAACGGAACAAAGAGCAAGAAAGTGCATCCCTTGCCAATAAAGAAATATTGGAAAGCCAAATGCCAGAGAATAAACTGCAAGAAAGATACCTGCGGAAGAAAAAACAACCCGGATATCCATTAAATTATAGCGAACAATGGCGTAGAAAATAAGAATAACGTAGAGAGAAATAAAGATATTACCTGCGGGAGGAACAGGAATATCGAACCAGAGTGGAAAGTTGGTCACTCCACCGCCCCAACCAATGATATTGCCGATCAGAAGGTAAATCCCCTGCCTTTTACGACTTGGGTCTGAAGTCGTTCTTACGTGCTCGATAAGCTCTTTAACTGCAAGAAACACAAGCAAGAGCCAGATTAATAAAATGACAAAGAACAAATCTCCGGCGGTCGGCCAGTAGTCGAACATTAAACGGGGACGAACGTCTTTGATTGCAAGCGGGGTAAAACACAACAGACTTGAAAGAGCAGAAATTAAGTATAGGGTACGCGTTGAACAACGGTAGAAAGTGTTCCGCTTCTGCCGAAAAACCCAGATGTAATGCAAATGGGTTGCCGGAATAAAAACGGCAAAAGCCATAAGCCAACGACACCAGAATATTGCCGCTTCGGCTGTAGTGCTGGTTTGCCATAAGCAGTAACACAAGCTCCACAAAGCAAGACTGAGCGTAAAAAGTGCGTAAGTGATATTTCTTGGGTTTTTCCTGTTACGGAAATAAACAAGAGCACCCAGAAGAAGGCTTGTAATACAGTTGGTCGCGGCACTAATAAGCCAGAAAGACATGGCGTAAACTTTCGTTCAAGTACTTGCCCGTTTTAGAAAACAATAAATCCGGGCCAGAGTAATCTGACCCGGATTTATAGAATGCACACAGAACATTGAAGCTTACTTAACAGTTTCCATGGGAGCAGGCGTGGATGCTTGCCCCGCAGCCATCTGATTTCTGAGCATCTCAATAGCTTCTGTTTGTATCATCTTCCACTGTTCAATCTGTTCAGGTTTCAAAACAGATTCAACGCGACGTGAAGTTTCGATATCCTTGAATGTAACCTCAGCCTTAAGTTTGGCAAGGTCATCTATTTTTGCTTTGATAGTTTCAAGGCTGCCTTTTGAAGTAACCAAGTCGGCAATTTCTTTTTCCACAGCAATTAACGAATCTTTTTTTGCATTAAAATACTGCTGGAATTCTTCCAGAATAGAATTCAGATTCTTTTCCTGTTCATCCGTCATTCCCAATTCTTTCTTATAGGAAAAAATGGTCTTGTTTTCGGGAGAGTCAACAGGAGCCGCGGCTTGAGCGAAAACCAAGGAAGAAGCCGTTAAAAGAAGGATTAAAGTCAGACAAAAACCGGAAAACTTTTTTGACATATTAGACCTATTCCTTTCCTGAAAGTAAGTTTTATGAAATCCCGTCAGTTTTTAGGCTGACGGGATTTTTGAACAGATTGCACATTTATGGAAAACAGATCAATAACGATCGCGATCCGAGCGTCTGCCATGATCTCTTCCGCCACCAAAACCACCGCCGCCGCCACCGAAACCGCCACGTCCGCCACCAAAACCGCCGCGTCTTTCGCCGCCTTCAGTTTTAGGACGAGCTTCGTTCACAGTAATCGGACGACCTTTAAGATCTTTTCCGTTAAGAGAACCGATTGCAGCCTCGGCTTCTTCTTTCGAAGGCATTTCAACAAAAGCAAAACCTCTCGACTGACCGCTGATCTTGTCTTTCATTAAGGAAACCTTGTCGATTGCTCCAAATTGGCTGAAAGCCTGACGCAAATCTTCTTCTGTTGCTTCATATGAAAGGTTGCCGACGTACAAATTCATCCTGTCTCTCCTGTTTAGTATAATTGTGCCCAAATTAGGCACCTGGTAACTTAGCAAAAACTTTGTTGGTATGCGTGGCTGTTTATCCCTTCCCTCACCTTCCTGAGCTCAACACATAGCCTTTTAAAAATTTGTTACAATTATAACACAATACAATAAAAAGAAAGTTTTTTAAAAAACTTTTCAATTAAGGGAGCAAATTCGCTGGAACCAATTGATAAAAATATGCCGGAACAGCGGAATCGAAAAGCATGGGTTCACCAGTTACCGGATGATTGAACGCTAAGGCTTGCGAATGCAGGGCCAGTCGCGAATGTTTCTTTTGCGCCGGGCCGTATTTCCCGTCACCCACAACAGGATGGCCTTCCGAGGCCATGTGCACCCGGATTTGATTCTTTCTGCCCGTCACCAGATCAATCTTGAGCAGGCTGAATAAATGAGCAGACGCGACAACAGTGTATCTTGTAATAGCAAATTTAGCTTTATCATCCTGATCGGTTACATGCACCATGTAATCCTCATCTTCCTGAAGAAAGCTTGATATCTCTCCGGAAAGGACGTTAAGCCGGCCATGTACGACCGTGAAATATGTTTTACGCACATTCTTCCATTCGCTCTTAAGTTTCTGGCAGACGGCTTCACTTTTAGCAAAGATCAGCAACCCGGAAGTCGCCTGATCCAGGCGATGAACAACAAAAACCGATTTGCGTGATCTGGAGTTGCCTTTACGCACGTAAAGATTCAAAGCGTGATGAACGGTGTTCACTCGTTCCCATGCTGCCGCGACAGTCAGTATACCCGGCGACTTTTCGCCTACAATAAGATCGGCGTCCTCATAAATTATTTTGAATCCCTTGGGTTGATACCGTGCGGGGATTTTCCATGATTTCATCATTAATAAAGTCTTTCCTGCGAAATATTATTGTTAAAGATACCAGAAAAAAGAAAAAGCGGATTAAACCGCTTTTTCTTGAGAATCCTGAGGATATTATAGTTATCAGAATTCAAAACAGAGTTTTATTAAAAGACACATATTACATTCACACTCCATATTTAGCAACAGGAACAGCCGCAAGATGGCTTGCTGCTATTTTTAGCAAAAGTATACAATTCATCTACCCGTCGCCAATTAATAACATTGAAAAATGCTTCTACATATTCAGGGCGACGATTTTGATATTTCAAATAATAGGCGTGTTCCCATACATCTATTGCCAGAAGCGGTTTTTTCCCTGAGGATAAGGGGGTGTCCTGATTGGCCGTCTTTACAATTTCCAACTTGCCGTCTTTGGCTGAAACCAGCCAGGCCCATCCGGAGCCAAACTGTGTCACCGCAGCATCAGAAAACTTGGCTTTGAATCCGGCGAAAGAGCCGAATAATGTGTTAATAGCATCGCCAATATGTCCCTGGGGTTCTCCTCCTGCTTTGGGGGCAATAATATCCCAATAGAAAGTATGGTTGACCGCACCGCCACCGTTGTTACGCACTGCAGTACGAATGTCTTCAGGAACCTGGTCAATATTGGCAATCAGAGTTTCACCGTCAATCTTCTCAAGATCAGGTTTTCCGGCAATAGCCGCATTAAAGCGGTCAACATAGGTCTGATGATGTTTGGAGTGATGAGTTTCCATAGTCTTGGCATCAATGAAAGGTTCGAGTGCGTCGTAAGAATATTTTAACTGGGGCAATTTGTAAGACATATACGTCCTCCACGATTGATAGTGTGATGTGAATTTTACTGTTGGTCGTATGGAAACGAGAATACTTACAACAGGGCTTGAGAGAGAAGTTTCTCTCTCCACAGTTCGGGGACCCGGGCTTTCTGGTTTGTTTGTTTATTGACACAAACATTGACTGTTTTGGCTGTGCCGGCTATGGTCCCGTCAGCTTTTTTGATGAGATACGAAAAAATCACCGATGTCTCACCGATCTTATCAATGTTAACATCTATGGTGATCTTGTCTCCTGGCAAAAGAACAGCCTTATAATCCGACTCGGCATGGACTAGCGGGAAGTCCAGTTCTTTAAGGGCCAGCATATATGGCACAGAAAGGCCGATTTGTTCGAAAAGTTTCTCTTTAGCCTCGTAAACAAGGTCAAACTGTCGGGCGAAAAAAAGCCTGCCAAAAGCGTCTGTATGATGAAGACTGATCTGCGTGTAATAAATAAACATTTCTTACTTTCAGTTTTGGATTAGCCGATAACTATTACATTCTATTCCCTCTACAGGCAAGCGACAAGAACTTTATAAGTCTCTGCGGTTGCAAGCAATCTTCAAAAGAAATAGCCTAACTATCCGTTAATACTGACCACTAAGGGTATTGAAAGGCCGGAAGCTTTATCCAATAACGTGGAATCCGGCGATCCTTGTTCAACAAGAATGGCATCCAGACAGCGTAAAGAAGCTAAAACAGCCGAATTCCTAACGAGTTCACCCAACTGCACTAAAGGGCAGAATATATGAGTAATTTTATAGAATCCGAGTGTTATGGAAAATTGTGCGGGATCGTTAAGAAAGTCCGACTCGAATTCCGGCAAAACAATTGCTCCCCCGCCAGCCAGCCCTCTGAAAAGAATTCGTTGTCCCCATATATGATGCAAAGGGAACGGTAATAACCAGATTTTTGTGGATCCATAGGCAGTCTTTTGATTATCTTCTTCGGCACAATGAAACAGTTGTCCATAATCGACCGTGTTGTATGCAGCCAGTTCCTGGGCGGCATTACGAACAAGCAGCAGACCGCTGGAATCGGGATTAATACCGGGCAATTTATGGGAAAGGAATAAATCGTTATGTTTGCAAATAACCTTGTTGAGAATGACTGTCCGGCGTTGTCCTGAAAAGGCCTTATAATCTTTGGTATCAGAAAAAAGCAGGTCAATTTTATACTGGTCAAGAATTTTTCGTCCGATAGACAAAGATAAGGCCGGATCAAGAACCAGAACAGACGCGCCTGCCCGCCAGGCAGAAAGAAGTATAATAATCGTTTCAAGGGTGTTGGTAGACAAAACAGCGAAGCGGTTGTTGGGCCTGACGCCGATTTCTTTCAGCGCCCTGCAAGTCCCATGAACATAGTCATTGAGATTCCCCCAGGAAAGGCTGCGCTTTCCCCATAAAAGGGCGATACGATCCGGATTCTCCCGGGCATGAAAGGCAACAGGACAATCCATCAGAAAGTAGCCAAAGATGCCTTGATGTCAGTTCTAAAAAGGTCAACATTCAGAGCCAGCGCCGGGACTGTGATTATTCCCCCGGATGCAACCAGCGGCTGTGAAAGAATGTCTTGTTGCAGCCATTCACTGGTGCCAAGACCCGCCGCCTGACCGGATAAACAGCCCAGATTGGCCAGCATCCTTAAGCCTACACCCGACTCAAAAGAAGAGCTGATG
Organism: Candidatus Omnitrophota bacterium; assembly: GCA_903944345.1. Classification (GTDB taxonomy): domain Bacteria; phylum Omnitrophota; class Gorgyraeia; order Zapsychrales; family Fredricksoniimonadaceae; genus CAJARJ01. The sequence goes on along the minus strand of CAJARJ010000005.1, from coordinate 13,686 downwards.
ATAACTTTTTGTCCGTTCTGCGCAGCTTTTTTCATCAACTGTAACGCAGCAATGACTCCGCCGCACACAGTGGGTTTAATAATCAGGTACGGGATGGTTTCCATGTTCTTCCGCGACAAATTATCCGTACCGGACAAAAACTCATCGGCAGCAACCGGGATATCAGACAAACGGACAAACCTGTTCCACTGATCTTGCGATAAACAGGGATCTTCAATAAACTCGATCTGGTTCTTACCAATGTTTTGGGCAAATAGCAGAGCTTCGTCAAAATGCCAGGAACGATCCGCGTCAAGTCGCAGCCGTCCCTGAGGGCCGATAGCCAACTTTGTTTCTTCAACTTTTTGGACATCAAGAGGAATATTTCTTGACCCGACTTTCAGTTTGAAGACAGAATATCCACGAGACTTGAGGAGTCTTGCCTCATCGACCACTTCACTAACACTTCCTTGCAAAAGACCGGCTGAAGGGACGGAACGGGTGCTCCCGGCATGCAAAATTTCGCAAGGCGCAACATTTTTGAAGCGGGCGACCATTGTTATGGCGGCAGATTCGAAGGCGAAAATGACCGAGGAAGCGTTAACAGTCCTGTCAAAGGCCGACCGTAAAAAAAGAACAAGCTCTTCGCCCTTACAGGGGACATTACGATTCTTCCATTCTTTGGCTAGGAGGCTCATTTGATGGCGGGCCTTTTTCAGGGATTCTGGACTGAAGCCCTCAAGGGGTGATGCCTCACCAAAGCCCATTTCCCCGTTATCACCTATAAACTGAACCAGAATGGAATGCCGCTGACTGGTAACCACTCCGCGGGACGTAAACGGTTTACGCAAGCCACAGGAAACATTGTAGAGATTAACAGCAACAATTTTTATAGTATCCATAGAATTGAAAAAAGGAGTGTAAAAACAGAAAGCACTTGTCCGGTTGCGGACAAAACCATATTAAGATCTTCAGGCGTTTTGCTCATATGTAAATCGTGAATCAGGGGTATGCATGCAAAAATAAAGGCCGCCGGTATAAGTTTCAGGAAACTGCCATCTTTGGACAGCACCATAAGAAGCGGAACAACCGCACTGGCCGCCAGGAGGCAGAAAACATACTCATAGCGCGTAAAACGTTCCCCATAACGGACCGCAAGCGTGATCTTCCCTGCCAGACGGTCGGTTTTAATGTCACGTAGATTATTTACGACCATGATCGCGGTTGAAAGAAACCCGCAGGACAAGCCTGCCAGAAAAACAGTGCCGTTTATTGTCAAAGCCTGACAATAATAAGTAGCGCCAACTGCTACCGGACCGAAAAAGACAAGAACCAGAATATCCCCGAGTCCAAGATGTGAGAATGGACGCGGCCCGGCACTGTAAAAGAAACCAAAGAAGATCGAAATAATGCCAAGAAAGAGAATCGGCAAGCCGGCACGCAAAGTCAGAAAGTAAGCAAATGGCAAAACAGCCAGAAAAACAAGAGTAAAAGCCAGTCTGATTGTCGCTGCAGGAAGCAGCGTTCCCTGGGTGATTCTTATCGGCTCATGGCTTCCGGGCTGGTCAATTTTGTTCTGAGTGTCAAAATAATCGTTGGCAAAATTAGTGCCAATCTGGATCAGTAAAGCCCCGCATAACGCCGCAAGAGCAGATGACAGATGAAAGCCGCCGTCCCGATAGGCCAAGGCTGTTCCGATAATGACCGGAGACGCTGAAGCCCAGAGTGTTTGAGGACGAGTTGCCAGAAACCAGGAGCCTGCAGTTTGTTTTGCATTCATAAAAACAAAACCCCCGGAATGCGTAAGACTCATTATTCGATATTGCCCTTGAGATGGTCCTTGATATGCAGCACCCTGCCACTGTAACGAGGGATTAGATGTATATGGGTATGCATGACCACTTGCCCCGCGGCTTTACCGAAATTGCTCCAGATATTAAAACCATCCGGGGCATACTTTGAAATAATACGTTCTCTCATGAGTGCGAGAAGTTCCTGCATTGCAGTGTTTTCTTCTGCTGTAACTTCAAAGATGTCACTGGTGTGTCTTTTGGGAATAATCAAAGCATGTCCGTCCGAGACCGGATTGATATCATAAATGGCATAAGCCAGATCATTTTCTATTATCTTGGGCAGATTCCTGCAGAAAACACAATCAGACATAAAAAGGCTCCGGTTGCTTGTGTGAAATTAAAGCAGACTAGAATTCTATCTGAACATCGTTTCCGGAAAGTCGCACCGGAAAAGTGGCCAAATCCGAATAGGCTGCGGTATCCAGTGGTTTTCCGGTACGGGCGTCGAACTTCGCTCCGTGCCAGCAGCAGGTTATGATTCCGTTAGTTATCGAACTACCGGACAAAGGTGCGTACGCATGTGGACATTCGTTATTGACAGCATAGAAATGGCCTGCTGATTTAAACAAAGCCAGAGGCTTACGGCGTCCAGGGACAGTAACCGATATCCCTTTGCCGTCAACCACTGAATCAACTGAGGCGACTGTGTGCCATTTCGACATATTCAGAGATTCAGACTGCGTCCGAGTTCATCCACTTCTTTACGGGCGCGCTCGATGTCCTCAATTGAGAAGATTTCGCAATAGAGCTGAACAGCCAGATCACGATCACCTTCTTTAAGAACCTCCCGAACATCCCACATGGTCGGTCGTCCGTTCTCTTTGGCTTCCTGCAGATACTGTTTCTGGGCTTTCTGCATTACAAACACCCAGTAAATCTGAACAGCCAGGATGGCAGTAAGTATAACTGCAATAAAAACGCAGAACCAAAACATATATCAACTCCTCTCAGATATTATCCTTATCAAAACCGTCAACTACCTCTTTAACCTCGATCTCGGCCTTGAGGACCTTTTCCTTGCAAAGTTTGACCAAAGCTACGGCCTCCTTGACCTTGAGGGAAATTTCATCGACATCAACATCTTCGTTCTCGATATCTTTCATGATTTCTTCAAGACGGTTCATGGCCTTGGAATATTTCATGTCATTCACGGGCAATCTCCTTGCTGACTCCGGTAATCTGGCTGATGATAATGCCATCGGGAACTTCGTTAGTCAAGATGTCTTGTTGGCGGGCGTCCTGGATTGACCGAACGATCCGCCCGTTTTTGTTACGTACAATTGAAAAACCTCTGCGCATAATCTTGATTGGAGAAGCCAGTTCAATCATTTTTTCGATTGCTGCTATTTTAGTTCCTGCACTGGTCAATCGCAAATGAATTGTCTTGTTTAACTGCAGGGACAGGCGTACGAGATGCTCGTCCTGTTGCCGAAGCAGTAATGCGGAACGATTGCGACAGAATTCTTCCAGGCGAACATGCTTGCTGCGAATATCACGAAAAAAGAGCGAAGAGGCCTGCTGAAGACGAAAAGCATTCTTGCGGACTCTGTTCATATTATCTTTAACACACTCATTTGCCCTGCGGCAGATGCTGGACATGCGCTCATCAACAAGCCGGTCGAAGGCGGCTGCCTGTGCAATAAGATACTGGGCGGCAGCTGTCGGTGTTTTGACAAAAGTGTGCGCAGCCAGGTCGGTAATAGTGGTATTGATTTCGTGACCGATCCCGCTAAGAACAGGATACCTAGATCCGGCAACAGCAAGGGCAATAGCTTTTGAATCAAAACAGCTGAGTTCAGCTATTGATCCCCCTCCTCTTGTAACTACTATGACATCAAGGTCCTTTTTTCGATTGAGTGTTTGTATTGCGGCGCAAACCGAAGGTTCGCACCCTTTGCCTTGCATGAGGGCTCCGACATAAAACACTTTAAAGTTGAAACCTGATCCTCTGAGTTCACCCAGAAAATCATTATATGCCGCTGAATCATAGGCCGTCACCAGTCCAACGCGCAAGGGAACCTGGGGGAAAGCAAGTGCCTTGTTTTTCTCCAGAATCCCGGAAGCAGTCAATTCGGCAATCAGTTTCTGGCGATCCTGGGAAATTTTCCCCAAAGTGTGCACTGGATCAATATTTTCAACGATCAATCGTATCGCGCCATGAGGGACATATAAATCGAGTTTGCACAAGATACGGATTTCGATATCATCTTTGATCTCAAAAGCATTCTCGCTACGTTTGAGCACCGTTTCGATTTTCTGACGAACCCCTCCCCATATGACAGCGCTGGCCCGAGCCCTGATCTCGTTAGTGAGGGGATCTTTTTCAACCAGCTCAAAGAACAAATGCTGGCGGCCTTTATTGCGGTCATACCCTTGCACCTCTCCGCAGATCCAGAAAGAGCGCGGCATGCCGGCAGAAAGAATATCTTTGAGAAACTGATTAAGTTCGCTGACTGAAAATGTTTCGTTCATAAAAGAAGGACATCAGGCCTTGGTAAGAACAAAAATGCCGGAATCAGCAAAAAGATTGGATTGCCAAAGCACTTTCTCCCCGGAAGACATATAACAAGCTTTCTCAATTGTAATTCTCTTTTCCTGACAGAAGAAACGAAAATCCTTGAGGCTCAAGAAACGCAGATTCGGGGTATTGTACCATTTATAGGGCAGATTGGGAGTGACCGGAACCTGTCCTTTGAAAAATATCTGGAATCTACCCCGGATATGGCAGAAATTAGGAATTCCCACAATGACTTTGCTGCCGATTCTCAGGGCATCCTCGAGAACTTTTTCGATATTTACAACCTGCTGAAGGCTTTCGTTGAGAATGACATAATCAAACCGTTTATCTTCGTAAACATCCAGATCCCGATCCAGATCTCCGTGTGCCACCGAAACACCTCGCTCCATAGCATTGAGAACGGCACGGTCGTCTATTTCTATTCCTGTGCCGCGGCAATTCCTCTGTTGTTTGAGCAAAGCCAGCAGTTCTCCATTGCCGCAGCCCAGATCAAGTACCCGCGATCCGGGTTGGATGATATCTGCAATGATAGTGTAATCCAGGCGTATCATGTTTCTCTCCTTTCGAAAGAAACCTTGGCCAGGTAATTGGTTATAGCGCGTGCCTGGTCCGGACATTCCATAAGAAAAGCGTCATGGCCATAATCCGACTTAATCTCTATATAAGAAACATCGGTATCATTGGCTTTAAGTGCTCGCACCATTTCTCTGGACTGATCAGAAGGGTACAGCCAGTCAGATTGAAAACTGATAATCAGCAAATCCTGGGCCACATTGCGAAGAACATCCGTCAGCTTGCGACCCTCGGCGGTCAGATCAAAATAATCCATGGCCTTGGTCAGATACAGATAACTGTTGGCATCAAACCGGTCGACAAAAGTCTGGCCTCTGTGCTCCAGATAACCTTCGACCTGAAATTCTTTGGAAAAGTTGTAACTCACGTTCTTGCCGACCAGATTACGGCCAAATTTCTTATCCATCGATGACCAGCTCATATAGGTGATATGTCCGATCATACGGGCCACAGCGAGCCCGCGTTTGGGAATGGAATGCCCGTAATAATTTCCGGATTGCCAGTCGGGGTCAGACATTACGGCCTGACGTCCGACTTCATGAAAAGCAATCTGCTGGGCCGTATGCCGGTGACAGGCGGCGATAACAATAGCCGAAGCAACTGCATCGGGATAAGTTGCCGCCCAGGTGAGCGCCTGCATTCCTCCCATAGACCCGCCGGCAACACAAAGCAAGCGTTCGATCCCCAGGTGATCAACAAGCATTTTTTGCAGCGCAACCATATCGTGAATGGTTATGACAGGGAATGTCAGGCCGTAAGGATGCCCGGTCGCCGGATCAACAGAGGCCGGGCCGGTAGTTCCTTTACAACTGCCCAGGACATTGGAACAGATAATAAAAAATTTGTCTGTATCAAAGGGTTTTCCGGGGCCGATCATTTCGTCCCACCAGCCAGGCTTGGTGTCGCCCTCATGAAAGAAAGCAGCATGAGCATCGCCGGTAAAAGCGTGGCAGATCAGAATAGCATTCGAGCGGTTGCTGTTAAGCTGACCGTAAGTTTCGTAAGCAACAGTTGTCTCGGGCAGGACTGACCCGCTTTTGAGTATTAATGCAGACGTAAACCGGACAAATTGGGTCTTGGTATAAACCATAACTGACTTCCCTCTCCCGCCGAACAGTTTAAAGCGGCCCTGGCTCTTATTCGCAGGACTTGCCAGGGGCGGCTGGAACGGCTTCAGCGTAACGAAACATTGCTTCCAGTGAACGCAAGGCTTTTACCCGGACAGATTCTTCGATTTTAATAATTTCAGCCGATCCGGGATCGCGCAAGGCAGACAGAATATTGCCGAGCGAATTGGACTTCATGAATCGGCACAAGGTGCAACTGCCAACCAGCTGTTTCTCGGGAAATTCGGACTGCAAACGGGAAGAAAGGCCGCATTCGGTCAGCATCAAAAATTGCCGCGCATCGGTTGTGCGCATATAGTCGAGCATCTGCTCGGTTCCGCCAACAAAATCCGAGTTACGGATAACATCAGCATTGCATTCGGGATGGCTGACAATCCGGGCATCCGGATATTCAAGGCGCACCTTGAGGATGTCTTCCTGTTTATATTCCTCGTGCACGTAACATGTTCCGTTCCAGAAGGATATATTACGCTGCAAGCCGCGTCTTTTCATTTCATTGACCAGATTCTGCCCCATGAACTTGTCGGGCAGGAAATAGATATTATTATTCGGCAGCGAACTGACAATTTTGTAAACATTGGCCGATGTGACACAGACATCACATTCGGCTTTGACCTCAGCGCTGGTATTCACATAGCATACAAAAGTATGCCCCGGGAAACGGGTACGCAAGCTGCGTACATCCTCTGCCGTTATGGAATCAGCCAGGGTGCACCCCGCATCCGGAGCCGGAACAATGACCTGTTTGTCAGGATTAAGAATTTTCGCAGTCTCCCCCATAAACCGAACAGCAACAAAAACAATGGTCTTTGCGGTGGATTTTATGGCATCGCGGCTTAGTTTATAAGAATCGCCGACAAAATCGGCTACGCCGTAAACAATTTCTGGAGATACATAGGAATGTACCAGAATGACCGCGTTCTTCTCGGCTTTTAGCTGACGGATCTCGTTTATAACCGGAAGCAGTTCATCACACTTCTTGCGGGAGTACTGGCACACACTGGCGCCGACCTTGATATTTTTCAATCTGGAATAAAGTTCATCGGAAGTTAGGGAAACGCCATGATTCATATAATCCCCGGGGAAAAAGTATTAAAGTACTATAGCCCAATTCAGTATGAATTTCAAGAAACGGTTGGTTCGGCTTTCAACTGATGCGGCGTGGCGCGGATAATACGGGCATCGACAAATTGGCCCGGAACAAACTGGCCGCTTACAAGAGCAACCACTTTATTGGCATCATTACGGGCGTATGCCGCGGCACCTTTGCGCGAACCGGAGCCCTGCTCGACAAGAACACTTTGCACCTGCCCCACCAGGGCCTTGTTGCATTCCAGGGAAATATCTGTTTGCTGCATGTTCAAAGCCACAATCCGCTCTGTTTTGGCTGCCTCGGGAACATCATCTGGCAGTTCCCGTGCCGCACGGGTATGTTCACGTACCGAATACTTGAACATAAACGCCGTGTCAAAGCGCACCTCGCGCATGACGCGCATTGTATCGGCAAATTCCGCGTCGGTCTCGGTAGGAAACCCTACGATCACATCGGTTGACAAGGCCAGGCCTGGACAAGCCTTGCGCAGACGCCCGACCAGTTGCATAAAATCAGCCGAGGTGTAGTTGCGGCGCATGAGATCAAGAACCCGGTCATTACCGGCCTGTAAAGGCAAATGCACCTGTTTACAGACTTTGGGGTTATGCGCCAGCACTTCTACAAGAGAATCCGGAAAATCCTTGGGATGCGGCGAAGTAAAACGGATCCGGCGGATACCCTCTATACGGGAAACCGCTTCCAGCAGTGCGGCAAAATCATGCCCGCTGTCGTGATAGGAGTTAACGTTCTGTCCCAGCAAGGTAACCTGGGGGAAGCCTTCGGCAGCCAGACGCCGGACTTCTTCAACAATACTGTTCAAAGAGCGGCTGCGTTCACGCCCTCGGGTAAAGGGAACAATACAGAATGAACAAAAATTATTGCACCCGCGCATGACCGCCACCCAGGCGTTGACGCCGTCTGTGCGGGACGGATAGACATCGGCGTAAGTTTCAAATTCTGAAAGCGTGGCGTCATAGCCCTGTGTGTGATCTTCTGTAACCGACCGCAGGATATCCGGCAGACGCTTGTAACTGTCGGGGCCGACCACAAAATCGAGCGCCAGGCTTTTATCTTCCAAAAGATCCTTGCGCAAAGCCGTGGCCATACAGCCCAGGATTCCGATAGCAACCGACCGCCCCTTGCGAGCATGGCGGATTTCATGGATGTTGCCGAAAACCTTGCGGTGCGCGTTCTCGCGGACAGAGCAGGTATTAAGCATCACGATATCAGCAAGCGCCGCATCCGCGACAAACTCATACCCCGCCCCGGTCAAAATGGATTTAACGAGTTCGGAGTCGTATTCGTTCATTTGGCACCCGTAGGTTTGGAGGAAAACCTTTGGTTTTCCCCCAAACCTGGACACGGGTGCCCCCGCGCAGTGATTTGTCCCCTCTGGGGACAAATCAGCGGGGGCAGCATTAACTCTTGTTATTATTTCTTTCATAAACAGCAATCAGTTCTTCTTTTTGAAATCGAGTGTATTTCTTAATCTTTCGCTCGGCATCCAATGCATTCTTGCAATAATGATACTCTTTGGAGAAGACCAGCGTCACCGGCCCTCTGCCCCTTAAATATTTCGCCCCATGCCCACTGTTATGCAGGGCAATTCGTTGCTCGATATCGCTCGTGTAACCCGTATAATAAGTGTCATTCTTGCACCGAACAATATAAACCCAAAAACGCCCCTCACGTTGTATCTTTCCCGACATTAAGCAAGTATCCTTTTTCTTCAACCGACGCTTTTCAAGCACCTTATCAAGTCGCTTCTTATCGGCCTCCAATAATATCTCTAAAACCCGTTCATATCTCCATTGCTCCTCGCTGCCGTAAGGGTAGACAGCAATTATTTCTCCCTGCTTGTTGTATAGAACCAAGTTTCTTTTTTTAAACTAGACATGAACGCCTCCATATTCTTCTTTACCTCGTTATCACTAAAATTCTAGTGTCCTATTGTGATTTCTTCGACACAAAAATAACCAGAACGCCCCATTCATCAGCCTCACTTAAGAAGATGCTACAGCTACAGGCTTCATTCTTTTCGCAAGATCAATACCAATGACTTTGAGCGCCTCAATTTTTCTATCTTTCTTAACAATTTCTTCAGCCAAAATCTCAAGCCGATTAATCAACTGATTAAAATCAATACCCTTCCTTGTATCTGGATCTTCCCATTGCTTTTGTCCTAGATATACGAGTAAATAAATTCCAAAGTTCACGGCAATGTCCCGAAGATATTGACCACATAGCTGAGTCTTTAAAGCATCCTCCAAGTCCTTGACCGTCCAATTATTAGCAACTTTTAATTCAATTGGCACATGCCCTAATATTCCATTGCTAGACACATAAAGATCCGGCTTCGTCCGATCAGCAAGCTCTGTTTCTGGCGATACGCCATACAGCCCAGAATTATGGTCTTGTAACCAGCCTCCAATATAAATACGATGCTTTCTCTCTTCTTGGACATCTTGAAAAGTAACAGCATTACTATTTGCACCATTTTCCAGTTCATCTTTCAAGTCAGATAGCCGCGTAACCATTAAATCAAAGAGCTCGCGATGAGTCGACGGACACTTCTCCGCTTCATCAGAAAATAGTTTTATATCAACTGATCTCCACATCGGCAACTCAGCGTCTAATTCAGCACGTCGCCGAGCAACACCAGCATACCAATCTCGCATATTCTCGTTTGGTTGCTCATTTGCCAACTCCAGCAACCCTAAATATGCTTCCTTACCTGGCACCTCTCGCAAAAATTGCAAAAGACGCTCGCGCGCATCCTGTGCGTCATCCCGTAAGCCCGGCGAATAAACACCTTTACGATGAATGTCGTCTGAACTCTTAATATATATATGCATCAATCTATTGAGCAAAAGCAAAGTCGATGGCCTCTTATAATCATCATAAATTCGATTAACTCGCTCCCTCCTTGAACCAAGCAATTCAGTAAGAAACACCATCGCTGCCGCAGTAGCTGACTCCGCATCAGCAATGCCCTCTAAAAAAACTTTTAATTCCTTAAACGCTGTTTCACTATCAATCCCCATCCAAGCAGCAATCCAGACAGCTTTTCTCTCATTCGATATTTGAGCGCCAATCTTAGCCCTTGCTATTGCGATAAAAGAATCTTTATCAAGCGTCCCATTAGAAAGAACAACCTCAAGTGCCTTTTTTACCGTATCATCATGCCGAGGCTCATATTGTTTTAAAAAAGAAAGAATAGCATGTGATATCTTTGGTTTCAGCCAATCAGCCTGCCAATTGACATCATCTAAGACATAATGGCATGGGGCGTCACCGTTAAATCTGGCAAATTCCCATTCTATCTCAGCCAATATCCGCTCTTCGACTACATCTGGAAATGCAGCGTGCAAACCTTGTAACCATATCGGGAAACCGTTTAATTCTTCTACCGCGTAACGAGAAGCAAGCTCCGCCTCCCCATCAGACAATCTTTGGTGCCAATCAGGGGCAGCCTGGAATTCCATCATCAGCCCACTCAACCCAATAATAACTGCCGTAGGTGTGCTATTTTGATATTCGTTCTCTTCGGACTGAATTTTAGGGGAATATTTCCGCCAATAGCCTATACAGCCATCCCGATACGCTTCGGCAACATCTTGTCCAAACTCAAGAATAAGCATCTTCCAATCCGCTCGCGCCCACTGATTATGGCTCTCTTGCTTATCCCATATTTCATGCAACAAATAGTTCGTCGCATTCCAAACTTTTCCCGCAGAAGCGATGCTGGTATCCCGCAAGACCGCTGGATTTGCCTGCAACCAAAGACGCCATTTTTGTCGACCCGCTGCCTCTTTCTTGTCACGATCCGCTTGCTTCTTTTCAAAACTTCTTGATGTTCGCCTGATCTTCTTGACATCAGCAGGCATAGGTGGAGGATGAAGATAACTCGCCAACCTCTCTTCCAGATCAGCGAATCCACGCACCGATTCTTTCAACTGTTTTCTTTGTTTCGGGACGCGACCATTTACCCTGTAAATCTCAAACGCCTCATACAATGCCACTAAGCGATCGTCAAAACAGGATTCGAGACGTACAGCCTCGATAAAATAATCAAAATCCTGAGCAGTAAACCTCCAGTAATGTCCTCGTACTACCAAGGGCCAACCATCAGTCAATCGCTTACTTTCATCGGTTAACTTCTTGCGCAGAAAAGAAACATCAAACCAAAATAACGCACGATTGAGTTCTGGCCATTGTGGCACAAGTTCTGCAAGGGAATGTTTTTCAGTATGAAAATAGCGGCAGAAATTGCCTGTTTCAGGGGCAATCGACAGGACAAAGAGCATGCTCTCATTAAACACATTCTGATCTTTGCATTTAATCATTCTCTCGACAGCCTGAAAGGCAAAAGGCAGTAACCAACAGTAGCGATTGGAAATTTCAAAATAACGTCTTTCAATAAAAGGCGGTTCCTTTAAAAGCAAAACGGCCCCATTTACGAACTCCGCCACTTCCAGGGCAGTCCATGTATTGCTCAAAATTTTCTTTAATCGTAAGTCTAAAGAAGTATTTAGATACCCTTGTTCGGGATCAATCTCAACAAACTTTAACAGCAATAAAACGTCTTGTACGCTAATTTCGGCTGGAGAAACCACATCAATTAATTCCCCGATTAACCGTCCGTCATTTGGCGTATTAAATTCGGCAATAAATGATTTAACCAGGCCTTTTCTCTGCTCTGATTTTCTAACTGCACCAAGCGCCCGGACAGCGCAAATACGCGTATATCGATCTCGCGATCTGTCCAAAGCAAAAGTGAGAGCCTCCTCGGAACAATCCACAATGTCTCCCTGCCAGATCATATCAAGGAGTAATTGACAGATATTGTCATTGTCCCGATAACTTACTAAAAGCTGCCGTATCGTTTCGGCCAAATCGCGACTGGAAAATCGCCTCAATTCTGCCATGTCAAACGAGAACCACCCATTTACATGATGAGCATAGCCTTTGCAATATTTCTCTATTGCACTCTTTCGAACCAAGAACGGCAGGGACGAAGGATCTCCTCCCTGAATAAGCACCTCTGGCGCTATTTGTACGGCTTTTTCCATAATTCTATCGTCATATAATAACAACCACGAAAGAATGGGCCGCATGGACGGGATAAGAACGCGCTCCCCATATCGCTCCGCAAAAAACAGTCCTTCAATCGCACGAGGCGATTTTCCCTCTCGCAACAAACGGCATAACCATTTTGCAGTCAGAAACTCCCGCACACTCCGATGATGAAATCTGACCGTTCCATAAATAGCCACATCAAAAACAGGTAGTTGTAATAGCGCCCTAGTCTTATTGCTATCCCACTTTCCAAGAACTTCCCGAGGATTAATTGACACCTCACTGGCAACAGCGTCCCCATCTGGAACGAAGATGCGGTTCTTTTTCTGAAACGTTACGGCAGCAGCAAGCATTTCCGCACCACACCTCGCGTCCTCAATAGTTAGCGGAGATACAGCCGCATGATCGGGATCTCTTTCTTGAAGCCTTAAGGATACACTCTCCTCCAGCATGATTTTGTGATTTGCGATATCTCCATGCGCCTTCCAATATGCAATTAATTCTGTAAGATCCCCTGGGCGTTTTGCATAGACAACGGCTTCTTTTCTTTTAAGTTCTAGTAAGAATTTATCTGGATCGCTTACGCCAAGTTCTCTAGAAAATGTCAAAATTTGCGAACTATCCAAAGGGCAAAGCACAAAAACAGCAGGATCAACGTTATTTTCAGAATTTGTAAAATTTTTATTACTTGATTGATTAGGCCGTGTTGACGAAATTTCACTTTGTTGCTCTTGCTTTGCCTCTTTTAAGGGAAACTTATCGGCGATAAATGCAAGATCTGTTTTCTGTCGCCATTCGCTCACCCGACTTGTAATATAAATATGAGACCTCTCAATATTCCCACCCAATTGATATGCAAATTTACGAATAGCCTCTTCAAATTGACACGCGCCTTTCAATCGCGCCTCGTCGACTGAATCGAGAAAAAACCATCCTTCCTCTTGGGACGAAAGCCAACCGTTGAAATCATCAGGAGTCCCAACATCAAGCGCAGTCTCGACGCCAGAGCCCACATGTTCTAGGCGTAAAAAGAATGCTCTTTTCCCTTCACCTCTTAACCTATTAGCTGCAGCCCTCATCTCCTCTGTTTTTCCAGCACCAGCCTCGGAAAGAATTACAACCCTATAGAGATTTAACAGGTCATCCCATTTCTTCGTAATTGTTAACCCCCAACTTGTTCCTAAATCGTAGTCGTCTTCGCTAAGAGCCACCTCCTTAGGAATTGGAGCAAACGAACGATTCAATTTTATGTATGTTGTCGCCATCTTTATTTTGTTCCAGACCAGATTTTTGTATCTATCGCGCCACTTGTAATATTGGGTTTGAGCAATCTCGTATTTGGTGCAGAGTTTCACGATTTCGATCTGCCCGCTAAGGCCTTCAAGAACGATCTGTGCTTTTTGTTGGTTAGTCCATTGACGCTTTTTCATTTGAATCGGCTCCTTTAGTTTGGAGCTCAATTCT
>CAJARJ010000004.1 GCA_903944345.1 Candidatus Omnitrophota bacterium | reverse complement strand
GTCGCCCTCGCGCGTCGCGCTTATTGCCAAATAAACTTCTCAGGAGGAGCACTGTCTAAAAAACGCCTCACTGCGCGCAAGACCATGCGTACTCAGAAAACAGCATCACCAGGAGTGGCTGTATTTAAAATCCCGCTAACACGAGTGCCGTTAAAAGTAGAAACAAGCTGGAATCCTGCCGTGTTTAAGCTTGCACTAAGTAATCCCATATTCTCTGGGGAAGTCTCAAACTTGATGTAAGCAAGCCGAGACATCTCAGCCATAAGCCATGCCGTCCTATCGCTGTATGCGGCACGCAAGATTGGCGGTGTTAATAATGAAGGATATTGAAAGTACTGAATATTAGCCTGCAATGTAGCCATCCTTGACCTCGCTAATCCTCTTCAACTTCATTGTAAAAACCCAATGGAACAGCAGAATTCCATCCGGCACGCTCCGGAGCATCAATCCAATGATGCAATGTGTTTCCTTTAGTCACGTAGACATCTGCTCCGCGACGTTTCAGAGCATTTACCACTTTCCTCGACGGATGCTTTGGGTCTCCTTCTTTAGGCACGCTAATATAAACAGTTTTAAGTTTCTTTTCCTCGTTATTCTTTGGCCCAATAAGGTAGTTTAAGATTGTAGGCCCAACATTATGTTTGCTCCCATGATGCGGTATTTGTATACGCGAAACTTTGCTTAAATCAATTCCTAGTGAGGAAGCTTTTGCAATCGCTTCATTCAATGCCTCAACACCAGCATCTCCTGTAAAAAGGATTTGGTTACCGTCAACCCGCAACAAGAGCACAACGCTAGAATTATTTTCAGCATTAACTTTGTTCTCTTCGGGGTCTTTAAGTGTCTCAATTCCCCAGTTTTCCTGAAGCCACCTTACTGCTTCTTTAGCCCCTTCATAAAATTTTTCAAACACTCCGACAGGCTCTTTAGCCTCAGGAGTCTCAACGTAATGTGGTAATAACGCCTCATAAAATTTTACGCTAGGACTTAGCACTACTAACGAATCGCCAATAACTCCGGCGTTGTCAGAAAATGGCTCAACAATCGGTATTCCTTTCCGCTGAGCGATTTTTTCTAGCTCACACGAATTTTCAAGCGATGCCTTTAAGCTATCCTTAAGGCCGGTTACGGTCAACCTGCCATTCTGAAAGAAATTTTTGATATCCGACGCATGATTCCAAGGACGATGCATTAACAACTTCTTTACTTTCATTTTCTCTAAAACAACTGAAAGTCCAGATGAATGGTCAGCATGTAAATGTGTGGACACAGCATAATCCACTTCGTTTGTTTTATACCACTGGTTAATATTCGCTACCAACTTCTCACCGGACTCCTTTGTGCCGCCATCAATCACTACGACAATTTGTTCTTTTCTGTCGCCATTAAGATTGCCGTATCGTAAAGAAATTGCATCTCCGCCACGCTTGCCTTCCCCAACTGGCATAAAATCAACTTCGTATCCCATACATTGTCTCCTTTAAAAACAAAAACCCTCGCCTTGTGAGCGAAGGTTCCTAAAAAGAAATAGTATCGCTTAAAATTCCCATTGCCTAGAACTCTCCCAATTTCGCATAAGTAGAATAAAATATTATACTCTTATTATTTGTCCTGTAAATAGGATGAGTGCGCCAAAAACTGACCTTTTCGGACATTTTTATTATTTTGATGTTGTATCAATGAAAATATGGTTTTCGCTCAATATCTATGCTATATTTCGCGTAAAGGAGCAATAAATGAGTCAAGAATTTGATACTATATCAATTAAGACATGCAAAAATTGTGGAAGTGAGAACATTTCTGAGGTTTCCGGGTGGTGCGAAGCTGACGGGTCTTACGACAAGATGCCGAACTGTTCACTTATTTTCAGCGATGAGCCGCTAAAACAGGAAGTCCTGCCTGTTCATGGTGTCTTTTACTGCCTAAGCTGTGATTCGTTGTTTGATGATAAAACTGCTGTCCAGTTGAATGAAGCTAAAAACTAACAAAGGGAAATATTAAAAAAAGAAATAAAACTAAATATGCGCTCAACGCTAACAACAATTTGCTCGTTGATGTTCTGACCAGTTCAAACCAACACAACCTTCGTTATCTATATCGAAAACCATTGTTCCGTAACATTTATTACTTAGTAAGGACGCCTCCTTACAAGATACATCTACAATCTCGTCACCCATCATATATACACTGTCTATTGATTCAGAAAAAATATCACCCCTTGAATCATCACAATGTTTCGATATATTAGTGCAAAATACTTTCGCTTTTCGTCTTATTTCATTCAAAAGTTCCTGACTAGGATGTTTCTGTCCATCTGCTGATATTACAGCAACAGCTCTGCCTTGCGGACTTATTCTATCCCATATTGCTGGATGATTCCCACTATTAGCACCATGGTGACTTACCTTTACAAAATTTGCCGCGATATTTTCCTCATTTTTTAATAAATAACTCCATCCGCGTCTTGACGTGTCTCCACAAAGAAAGATTTTTGTTTTCTGATATTCTATTAATAACATCAAAGAAATGTCATTGTAACTAATATTACTGACGAAACGAGATGGATTATCGGCTCTTTGTCTACACAAGAAAGATTTCCATCTTAGATATCTGGAGAAAGCACTCATAGAATATCTAGAGGGAAGCAGTATCTTTACTGAAACTCCTTTTCCTAAATCAAGCGGCAAAATAGGAGCAGAATTGTTCATTACCTCAAAACTTAAATCTGTATAAAAACTTTTCTTCTTTCCAGCCCTTTCAATCTGAGTTACTTTGTCGCATATCCGTTTTAACTCATTGTTTTTATTATTCAAACCGTTAGTACAATAATCAATTGCATATTTAGTATTCAAAATGCCATCAAGAAAAACTCTCCCGCAATCAATATACATTTCCATATCTTCTTCATAATAATCAAGAATATCTGCCATTCCCGTGAAATGGTCTTCATGAAAATGCGTCAAACAAACAAATGAAAGTTTTTTATTTTTGATTGCACTTAAAAGATAATTATAAGTACGGCAGGAACCTGTTTCTCGGCAAGCAGATGAATAAAGATTGCAATCAACCAACCCAAATTTCCCATTTGGGAACTCAATAAGAATCGTATCGCCATTGCCACATTCAACGACGTGAATTCTAATCACTTTTTATTAAGCCTTTTCCAAAGACTATCCATCAATGATTCTAAATTCGACACATTATCCATACTCAATTTTGCAGGCCCTTTAATTTCTATCTCTCCGCCATATTCCCCATTATCATACTGTATGGCTGCATAACGTATAGCATCGCCAGCCTGAGGTATCCCATTCTTAAAAACCGAATACGGAAACAAATCTCTTCTAATAGTCCCGTTGTTACGAGCGATTTCAACGCGAGCAGAATTTTCATAAACTTCTCTTACCAATCCATCATAATACTCTTTCCGTAAAACAGTCTTTTCTTGGCTCAACTTCTTTAACAACTCTTTGACTTTTTTATACAACAATTCTTTCTCAATTGGGCTGGCTGATTCTGACTGAGTTTCCTCCAAAGAATCAATTAATGCCACTAAGAGACTTGTGTCAGTATTAAAAGTTTTCGGAACGTCAGAAGAGGTGTCATCAACCGAGAATCTTGACCTCTGGAAATCTTTTACAGAACCGCGTCTCGCTGGAAATAATTCTGTCTTCTTATATTCCATCACATCCGGCATCTTTACACTCCTAAAATATTACTACTTGGACTCGACATTAGTGCCCTTGTACTCTCCCAAACATCCAATAATCTTTATCTTCTCTCCCTCATACTTCTTCAACGTAGTTAATTTTTTCTTAATGTCTGTCGTAAATTCTATTAGTTCATTTAGAGAATCTTCGTTTAACTGAAAAATAATATCTTGTTTTTCTCCGAAATCATCTTTTGTCCTAATACGCACTAAGATAGCGGGAACAAAGCCTTTTATTTCTTTTCTATCTGCACTAAATAACGGTCTGTAATCACAAAAAGACTTAAAATCACTGGCATATTTAATAATTCCCGACTGAAGGTCACGAATTTTTATACCTTCCTGAATGACGGGGTCTCTCAACAAAGCTATATAATCTTCTCGTTGAGCCTCAAATACTTTTATAGCATCCGCACTTTGACCATTATTTTGTATAGCTTCTTGTATAGCTGTTACCAATTCCTCATTTGTAAAATTAAATTTTTGCACTTGGTCGAAAAGGAATTGAGAAATTGTTAACAAATCAATTGCTTCTCTGCTTTGAACTCCTAGAAGAGTGCCTAGCTCCCAACAACTTTCTATCCCAATTTCAAACCCTTTTCTTCTCAGAAAAGAATGCAACTCATGAAGCTGTTCTTTTGTTAACTTAATAAATTGAAGAAAATCTGGAATAGCTTTATCATTCAAAAGAAGCATTTTTTTCATTAAAATCCTCCAACAAAAACCATCTTAGATAAAATAATTCTTGACACGCTACCGCTTGAAGTTATTTACAATAACACAAAGCCGTAATTGGCTCAAGAAATCTCTGACCGACCTATTCAAATTGCTATTCATATTTTAAGGGTATAAATTTCTTGCACAATTAGTTTTACATATTTATTAATCTAACTTTCCATATCCTTCAAGATGTAGTCAACCCTCATCTCCACAGCTTCCCTAATCAACTCGCTCATCTTCCTGCCGGTCTTCCTTGAAAGCTCCCGAAGCTTAATTGCCTGCTCCCTGCCAATAGTCCGGGGAATCATCTTTAGTCCAACAGGCGGGGTCTTCCTTAACGGCTCGTAAGGCAACCCCTTCTTTTCAATGTCCTTGAAATATTTATCAAGAATCTTTCTCAAAGCCTCGGATTCTGTCACCTTCAGCTTCTTTGCTAAAGCAGTCAATTTATCTGCCATTTTAGGCGGAATACTGGCATAGGAGCTGACAAATCTCTTCCCACTCGCTATTTTCTTAACCTCTTTATTTTCATCAGGTAATGAAGCTTTAAAGCTCAATTTTAGGCGATTTCGTGTATTAAGCTGGTAAGACGTGCGCCGTCCCGGTATCACGAAAAAGGCGATAAACATGCGCGGGAATATTTTCCCGCATCCCCAGCATAAAAGCCTTCATAAGCCCGGCTTCTTCCGGCGGCAAATAGCGTTCATAAAGCCGGGCGGAGTGCTTGCGCATTCTCTGGGCCGCCGCAGGCAGTGACCATAAAGACGCCCGACGCGTCAAAAGCGGCCGGTCCGCCTTCCTGACGCTTAGACAAACTTCGATCCCCTTGTTCCTGAGAATATCTCTATAAGAGCTGCGAGCACTCGGACCAAAAACTCCAGGCCGATGCAACTTGCCACGCACAACAACCTCGTCTCCGGAGGAAAAATCTACCGGAACAAAAAGATTGACCAGAACCGTGCCAACGGCACTCCGGCATTCTCCCATCCGGCAGACAGACTGCGCTTGCAGCATAAACGTACTGCGGGGAATGATACCGGAAGATCCCGCCTTCACATACGACAAAACAATGCCCCGGACAGTACACGCTTCTTTTCCCCGCCCAAGCCAGACGCTAATATGAGCCGGGGTCAAAATACTGACATGGCGATACCACAACCCTCCCGCACAAAAAACCGCCAACAGCAAAAATACTATAGATGAAGACCGTAAACGAAAAAAGACGACTGCACTGGCAAGCGAAAAAACGGCCATGCCGCCAACCAGTAACGGCCAGAAAGCAGGCTTTTCTCCCAAAACAACTATCCCTGCGGCAAAAGCCCCACCCAGCCAGAATAACGGGCGATGCGTAGAGGTCACGCTCCGCATTGCACTCACCTCAGCCTGATCTGGCCGGAAATCTGCCCAATACGCTTTGAGGACATACCCCGGACACGTTTTAATTCGTCCACAGAAGCAAAATCTCCGGCACGGCGGCGTTCGGCAAGAATCCGGCGTGCCGTCAAGGGACCAATCCCGGACACCGTAACCAGCTCGTGATAGTCTGCTGTATTGATATTGACGGCTTGTGTGGCACGAGAGCGTTCAATAAAAGAGACTGCCTGACACAATACGGGGTTTGCCTGTGCCAACGCCACAAATACGGCGCCACCCAGACAGGCAAGAAGCAAAAATACAAAAAGAGAGTGTTCCTGTTTGGTCAGATACAGCATTGGCCCCCGGCGACATCCGGGGCGAAAGAAGGACTCAAGGGAACCCTATGCTAGCAATCCCCAGTCGGGCTGTCAAAAGATTTTATCTGTCTGGCCCGGAACCGGGAGGGAAAGACGAATCATCCTGTGAGTGATCCTGCGAATAGTCTTGCGCCTCATCCGGCAAGCCACCATCCTCTTGCAGCGCCTGGGAAGCGCCGCGCAACCTGGCCACATGCCAGGCAATCGCCTCATGGATTCTCAGCAAAAAAAACAGCAACAAACACGTCAGTCCAAAGGCCAAATAATAAACCAGCCGCCAAACTGGACGAGCCGTGCGCAAAATTCTGAAATCTTCCAGAAAAACCACCTCACAGGCTCCCTGCCCTTCATCGTCGCGGGAAATGCTGGAAGGCCGCAGACATTCAGGGCAATTCTGTTCATAATAATTGACCAGTGAACCTTTCATATAAATCTGGTCACCCGGACGAACTTTCTTTATTTTCTTAATCAGTGAAGGCTTGTTGGTCAAAACATGATTATTGGACAAAGCTTTTCCATTAAAGAACTCCCCCACACCGGGACTGCTCCAGCGGAAATGACAAGTATAATCGGTGGAGGAGAAACGCATCTTCTGATAGACATTGGAACGCAGATTGTCTGCATAAATCACACAAAGATCCGCCACATTCAGAAAATCTTTCCACTGCTCATGATGATAATCAAACCAGCTGTCTGAGTGGTGACGGCTAACAACCATGCCATACAACTCATAAGAAAAAAGCGGCATTATTTCATAGGAATGCTTCCGGGCCCTGGCCCGAAACGTTTGCGCATCGTCCGCCGGAAGTTGTATCGGTTCCTGCAGAAGTGGCTCCATCACAAAAGATGGCGGCGGCAGACGTTCCCGCTGATAAGCCGCAACAATCCAGAGCAAGAGAGAACACCAAAACAGTTTTATCAGAATCTTCCTGCCCAAAGACACCTCTTTTCTTCTGCCTTGGAAATCCTGCCCCTGAGAATCAATTGCCCGGAAAATCTCCCAACTCCAGGTCGAGCGCCGGCCCCAAGGCCCGCACCTGCCCCCAATCCAGAGAATAAAGACGCAAGATCCGCTGTGGAACGCTGTTAGTGCCGCAGGTGTCAATCGTCCAATAACGCAAGAACGGCCAGAAGCCGCCGCCCTCCTTGCGCGTATTCTCCCAGCGCGCGGCGAGCAGGAATGATTCATTAATCACAGCCTGATGATAAAAAGCCAGGTTTGCGGAAACATCCGCGGGCAGTCCCCGAGGCAAAATCAGTTGCGCCAACAATCTGGCAGAACGCCGGCAAGCGGGAACAACTTCGTTGCTGTCGTGCGTGTGTGTGGCCGCTGCGCAAGCAGAGAAAATCTGATCGACGGCATAAAAATATCGCATGACCCGCGTGCGCTGATCGGAAAAAGACAAAGAACTCTGCTTCAGATCTGACGCCGTCAAAGCCGGGAGGGTCAGCTGTTTTAACCGCCCAAGGAAAGAAACAGGCGCACAAATGATCGCCCCGACAATGAGTAACAGAACAACACGCCAGGCCCCGCTCACTGCGCCTTCTCTGCGGTCACAATACTCACCAGCTTGTTTTTAACCACAATAAATTTCCTGATCTCCTGCCCGGACATGTGGCGAATGACCGCCTCGTCTGCCAGCACCAACGGACGAAGAAATGTTTCGTCCACATCCCGCGGGACTTCAAACTCCGCCCGCACCTTGCCGTTGACCTGGGCGACAATTTTTACCTTGTCGGTCACCAAAGCGGCCTCGTCAAACACTGGCCAGGGTTCAAAAGCAACCGAACCGGCCCCGAAAGAAATCCGCTGGCCCATCATTTCCCACAACTCTTCGGCGGCATGCGGAATAAAAGGTGCCAGCAAAAGAACCGCCGTTTCGATCGCTTTGTTCAAACGGGCCTGTTTGGCCGTCACTCCGGAAGGGTCAGGGTACTTGTCGACCGCGTTCATAAGAACCATCACCGCGGAGATCGCTGTATTGAACTTAAAACCGCCTTCCATACTTTCCGTCACCCGTTTGATCGCCGCATGACGTTCAAACTCGAGTTTTTTGTCCCCGGCATCGAGGGCAGACTCTCCACTAGCTTCGCGGACATAGCGTTGTTCAACGGCATTCCAGAGGCGGTTGATAAACCGCCAGTTTCCTTCCAGTCCTGCCGGATTCCACTCCAGCTGGTCTTCCGGCGGCGCGGCAAAAAGAATAAACATGCGAAGGGTGTCCGCCCCGAACTTCGCAATCACTTCATCGGGGTCAACCACATTGCCTTTCGACTTGGACATAACTTCCCCGTCTTTTAACACCATCCCCTGGGTCAACAGCCGTTCGAAGGGTTCATCCGCGGTTACCAGTCCAAGATCCCGGATAAACTTGGTGAAAAAACGTGAATAAAGCAGATGCAGAATTGCATGCTCGATCCCGCCGATATATTGATCAACCGGCATCCAGTACGCCGCCTGGACAGGATCAAAAATCTGTCCGTCATCATGTGCGGAACAGTAACGCAGAAAATACCAGGACGAATCAAAGAAAGTGGCCATCGTGTCCGTCTCCCGACGAGCTGATCGTCCACACTTGGGACAGGCCGCCTGCACAAACTCCGGAACCTTGGCCAGCGGACTGCCGCCTTCTCCGGTAATCGGAGCATTGTCCGGAAGTCTGACCGGAAGCTGATCCTGCGCTACCGGCACGACTCCGCAGGTCTGACAATAAATCATCGGAATCGGTGTGCCCCAGTAACGCTGCCGCGAAATCAGCCAGTCGCGTAAACGCCAGCGAACACTCACGCGGCCTATACCCTTTGCCTGCATCCAGTCGGAAATGGCTTTCTTGGCCTGCTCATTGGGCATCCCGTCAAACTGGGCAGACTGACATAAGACGCCGCCGTCCTCGAAAGCCCGGTCCATCTGTTCCGGATCAAACTTCTCACCAACGGACGGCGTGATAACCACCCGCATTGCCAGACCGTTCTGCCGGGCAAACTCAAAATCTCTCTGGTCATGAGTCGGAACGGCCATAATGGCGCCTGTGCCGTATTCCATAAGCACGTAATCGCCAATCCAGACCGGAATCTTCTCGCCATTAACAGGATTGATCGCGAACGCCCCGGAGAAAACTCCCTCTTTCCTGGCATCACCGGACACCCGCAGGCTTTTTGATGTGTGCGCCGCTTTTTCAACAAAGGTTCGAACGGCCGCTTCCTGTGCGGTCCCGCGCGACAAACGATCCGTCAAGGGATGTTCCGGAGCCAGAACAACATACGTTGCTCCAAAAATAGTATCCGGACGTGTCGTAAAGACCGTAATAGTTTCATCGCTGCCGGAAACCTTGAAAAAGATATCGGCTCCGTAGCTTTTACCAATCCAGTTTTCCTGCATAGCCCGCACCCTTGCCGGCCAATTCTCCAGACGCTGCAGGTCAGCCAGAAGCGACTCTGAATAATGTGTGATCTTCAGATACCACTGCTCCAGCTCCTTCTGGACGACCTCGTTCTTGCAGCGCCAGCAAGCTCCGTTGATAACTTCCTCGTTGGCCAGGGTTGTTTCACAGGAAGGGCACCAGTTAACCGCAGAAGCCTTTTTATACGCCAGGCCTTTCTCGAACATCTTGAGAAACAGCCACTGATTCCATTTATAGTAGGACGCATCGCAGGTTGCCAACTCGCGCTCCCAATCATAAGAGAACCCCATGCGCCGCAGCCCGACACGCATGTCATCAATACACTTGTACGTCCATTCCGCAGGAGAAACGCCCCGCTTGATCGCGGCATTCTCGGCGGGCTGCCCGAAAGCGTCATAGCCCATAGGATGCAAAACATTAAATCCGCGCATCATTTTATAACGTGCGATCACGTCCGCTATGGTGTAATTGCGCACATGCCCCATATGAATCTTGCCCGAGGGATACGGGAACATTTCCAGAACATAATATTTTTTCTTGCCCTGGTTGACAGCAGCACTGAAAATCCTGTTCTTCTGCCAATATTCCTGCCACTTCTCCTCGACCCGGCGAATGTCGTTCGCTGTATACGGCATGCTTGTCCTTTCAATAATTATCAGATCATCTGCAAAATCATCCCCAGCACCAGCAGACACGCCAGCACGGTCAAAAAAACCTTCATCCCGGCCCCACGCATAAGCCCCATGGCCCCGCTACTGCCGGTTCCGACGGAATTGCCGCAGAAATGACACAACAAAGCATCGTCGTCATAAATGGGATTGCAGCAATGGGGGCAAATACGCTCGGACACGGCTGTCATTCTAGCATATAAAAAACATTTTTAGAACGCCTCTCCGGGACAGACACTCTAGCGCGTCACCTGGGCCGTATACGTCAGAATGGCCTCGCCATCCCGGGACACCGGAACTTCAAAACGAATATTAGCCGCATTAACCTTGGTGTAAGGATACGACGCCTGCGGAATCTGCCAATCGGCATACCCGGCAATCGGCTCAATCACCTGCACGAGAACATCTTCTTTCTTGTGATTCCTGATCCGGATCTCCCACGAGGTTTCAATCGTACGGTTGGATATCCTCTGGAAATTAACCTGACGCCGTTGTGAGACCACATCAAAAGCTTCGCCAACCTTGATCCGAACTTCTTCATCCTTGGGAGTATGCTCAATACGGTCTTCCCCGACAAACTGGGAACCTCCGGCACTGTCCTGCTTGTAAAGACGAATAATCCCCTCGGGCAGCGGCATCCCCAGACGGTCGGCCTCGCTGTTGCGAAAACTGACCACAACCTTGACCGGCTTGTTCTCTTCCTGCTCGGAATACGCCTGCCAGAACCACCAGTTCTGGGCGTTATCAATAATAAATTCCTTGCGCAGCGGAACTCCCTTACCTTCGAGCAAGCTGATCTGTTTGGTCTGCCGATCCTTGACGGTTGTCTTGCGTTGCAGATCATAAAGATGATACTCGAAGAAAGATTCTTCCTGAAAACCCGCATCGGCTACCTCGGCGAAAGCAAGTGACTTTGCCGCGCGGACGCTCTCCATCTTGTCCTCGGAAGATACCCGATTGAGCGTTCCGGCAACCAGCTTCAGCCGCGCATCCGTGTAGGCGGCCCCGCTTTGATTATTTATAGTGACCCATCCGGCAAGGTCTCCCAGGCGATCCTCCTTGTCGAGAGAAAGAACATAGTCGGCCCGCCAGGTAATATTGTTGGTCATATAGGCCACCTCGATATCCTGCGGCTCCCGGGTTTCGTTGGCAAACAGCCACATCAAGGTCGGCTTGGCAATCAGATTGTCAGGGATATCCGGCAAGACCGCCACCCCGGGGTGGCCCAGGAAAATTTCACCGTTGATATCATAAATCTCACCGTCATTGTTGGAAATCAGTGTCGCCTCGACTGGATCGCCCTTGCCTTGAGACTGATCAAACGGCACAATCTTGAGCCTCCTGCCAACATATTTGTCCAGCAGTCGCCGGCGATTGATAAGATCGTATTCGTAGTTCTGTTCCAATACCTTGAACCTGTCGGCGGCCGTCAAGGAATGGGCCAGCACAGTTTCCGGAATAATGCCCGAGGGCACATCCATAAACCGCAGCTCTCCGGTACCGGACGGCAGCGTCAGTCGCCGAACCTCCCTGACCAGCCCGACGTTCGAATTATAAACCGTCAGGCTGACCGAAGACTGGTCAGCTCCGCTGCTTTTGATAATCTCTTCGGAGCGAACTCCCGCCGCCAAGAAAACAAACAACAGCACACTCGCCGCGCACACACCTTTAATCATAGCTTCCCCTTTTAATCGACAGTCCAACTTATGGTCGCGCCCTGCATGAACTGGTCGCCCTCAACTCAGGCGCGATCTTTCTTTTCCGGCATTCTTAGCGGCGCAATACCGGCCATTTCACCGACCACATTGACCAGATCGCTGCCTGTAGGCACCACAATCTTGGCATTGTCCTTAAGCGCATTCTCGACCATTTCCAACCGACGCAGCAGCTGGGCATTGCCGGTAAAATATTTCTCGGCAGCTTCATTGACCAGACGGATCGCCTCGGCTTCACCCTCGGCGGCAAGAATCCTGGCTTGCTTGATACCTTCTGCTTTCTTGATCTCGGCACGCTTCTGTCCATCAGCCTCCGTCTCTCTGGCGGTGGCAAAATCGATAGCCGCAATCTTTTCATTCTCGGCTTTGACCACCTTGTTCATCGTGTCCTGCACATCCTTGGGCGGATCGATTTCCTTTAGTTCCGTACGCACGATCTGGATTCCCCAGCTCTCGGTTTCCCGCAAAAGAACCGCGTGCAGGTCGGCATTAATCTTTCCCCGCTCGCTGTTGGCAGACTTAAGCGTCATGGTGCCGATAATATTGCGCAGGGTCGTCCGCGCCAGATTCACAATCTGGTACTGGCAGTTCTGGACATTGTAAACCGCGTTCTTGACACTCTGCTCGTCAGGACGAATCTTGAAATACACCTGGGCGTCCACTTTCGCGTTAAGATTGTCATTGGTGATAATTTCCTGCGGATTGGCTTCAATCATCTGTTCGGTGACGTTAAGCAGATAGATATTTTCCACCATAGGAATGATCCAGTTAAACCCGGGCACACCAAACCGGTTATATCTCCCGAATCGTTCAATCAAGCCCCGCTGGGTCGGGCGAACAATGCGGATTCCCAAAAAGAAAATCATGAGCGCGACATAAAGAGCGATCCAGAATATTCCTGCCGACATAAAAACCTCCTTGATTTGAATAAATCGCTAGATTGCCCCATATCCTCTTGTGCCCTCCTTGCGAAAGGCCCTCCGGGACAAGTTATCCTAGCACCAACTTAACCGCCTGCCAATTCACTTCAAAACAAAATACCCCGAAAATAGGACAGTACGAAACGCTTGATTTCTGCCCGCCGCTGCCGTAAGATGACCTAATCATGCTTATCACTCTAAACGGACAAGATAAACCTGTTGCCGACGGAACGACTTTGATCGAGCTGGCGTGCCAGACCGGACATCCTCCGGAAAGACTGGTTGCGGAACTTAACAAAGCCATTATCGCCCGCGAACAATGGCCCCGCATCGCCCTGAAAGAGGGAGACTCGGTTGAGCTGCTGACCTTTGTAGGAGGCGGCTAAGCTTATGTCCGACTCCTTGCTCCTGGCCGGCAAAGAATTTTCCTCCCGATTCCTTCTGGGCACCGGAAAGTTTCCCAACAAAGCCGATCTGAAAACCAGCATCCTTGCCTCCGGCACAAAAATTGTCACGGTTGCCTTGCGCCGGATTGACCCCGAACGCCATCAGGATAATATCCTGGAATATATTCCCGAAGGCATAACCCTTCTGACCAACACCTCGGGTGCGCGAACCGCCGAAGAGGCCGTGCGTATCGCCCACCTGGCCCGGGCTGCTGGGTATGGCTCGTGGGTCAAAATTGAAGTGATTAATGATTCCAAATATCTTTTACCGGACAATGCCGAAACAGTCCTGGCAACACAAATTCTTGCCGCCGAGGGCTTTAACGTCCTGCCTTATATCTCGCCAGATCTTTATACCGCGCGACAACTGGTGGCGGCCGGTGCCGCGGCAGTCATGCCGCTGGGTTCCTTTATCGGATCTAACCAGGGCCTGCGCACCCGCGACTTTATTCGCGTGCTCATCGAAGAAATTCCTTTGCCGGTTATTGTCGATGCCGGTATCGGCGCCCCCTCCCAGGCCTGCGAGGCTATGGAGATGGGGGCCGCCGCAGTTCTTGTCAATACCGCAATTGCTATCGCCGATAATCCTCCTCTTCTGGCCCAGGCTTTCGCCCGTGCCGTTACCGCCGGGCGTGAAGCCTTTCTGAGCGGCCTGCCTGAGAAACGTGAACAGGCGCAGGCATCTTCTCCTCTGACCGGTTTTCTTCACCCCTGAAACCGCACCATGCCCGCCGCAATGCCCATATCCCCCGCGTCCATCCAGAACCTGCTCGAAAACCAGAATGTGCAACAACTGGAAAGCCTGGCCCAGGCGGCCCGCAAAGCCACACGTCAGTATTTTGGCCGCGCGATCGGACTCTATACTCCGCTTTATCTTTCCAATTACTGTTCCAGCCACTGCGTGTATTGCGGATTCCACAGCCATCATCCGATCAAGCGGGTCAAACTCTCCGCCGAAGAAACCGACCGGGAAATGAGGGCCATTGCCGCAACCGGAATACAAAACATTCTTTTGCTGACCGGAGAATCTCCGCAAGCGACACCGCTGGACTACCTCAAAAACGCAATCAGACTGGCTAAAAAATACTTTCAGGGGATAACGCTGGAAATCTATCCTTTGAGCAACGATGGCTACCGGGAACTTTATCTGGAAGGAGCGGACGGCATAACCATTTACCAGGAAACCTATGACCGCTCACGCTATCGGGAAGTTCATCTGGCCGGACAAAAGACTGACTACGACTTCCGCCGCAATGCCCCTGCCCGTATCGCACACGCAGGGATGCGCCAGATTTCACTGGGCATTTTATTGGGACTCGGGCCTCTGGCCGAAGACCTGTACGCCCTCTACAGCCATCTGCGGGAAATGGAGCAATCTTTTCCGGGGGTCGAATACAGCCTGTCTTTTCCCCGGCTACGCACCATCAACAGCCAAAACTTTGCCGGAACAGCCGTCGATGACACGACCCTGGTCAAAATCCTCTGCCTGACCCGTCTGCTTTTTCCGCGCACAGGCATCAATCTGTCCACCCGCGAATCAGCAGAATTCCGCAACCGGGCCCTGGAAATTGCCGTCTCGCGCATATCAGTCGGTTCCCGAACCACCGTCGGAGGTTACCTGGAAGGCTCCCGCGAAAATGCCCCGCAGTTTGATATTGCCGACGAACGTGACGCAGAAGAAACCCTGGGCTATCTGCGGGATCACGGCTTCGACCCGGTCTTTACCGACTGGCGCCGGATCGCCAATACCTGAAACCTTTCCGGGGTCACTCTTTCTTTCTTCGCCTGCTCAGGCGGGAAAGAATAATTCCCAGCTCGTAAAAAATAATCATCGGCAGGGCCAAAAGAAACAGATTAAAAACATCCTGCGTGGGCGAGGCCACGGCTGCGATCACCACCAGGAAAAGCCAAGCGTATTTGCGAAAAGCGGACAATTGCCGGGGACTCACTATCCCTACCTTGCTCAGCATGGCGATGGCTACAGGCAACAGAAAAATAAAACCTCCCGCCAGAAGCAGAAAGGAAGCAAACGAAACATATGCGGATATACTGATTTGCGGCCGGGCAATCTGTGCGCCAAATTGCAAGAGGAATCCTGCCGCCACAGGAAGAAAAACTTTATAGGCAAATACAATTCCGCCATAAAAACAACCCAAAGCTCCAGCCAGCCAGAAAAATAGCTCTCGCCGAAGCGGCACAAATAAAGCCGGAGACAAGAAACACCAGGCTTGCCAGAGGATAACCGGTAAAGAAACAAAGAACGCGCCCAAAACTACAACCCGGAACTGTGCTCCAAAAGCCTCAAGGGGATCAATAAAAATAAACCCTTGGCTAACGCCCTGCACCGGAGCGGCGAGCCCCGCAACCAGCGCTGCCCCTTGCGAAAACAAGGCCGCACCAATACATGTAAAAAAGAACAGGCTGATCAAAACCCGCCGGCGCAACTCGGCCAGATGCCCGATAAAATCCATCTGCGGTAACTCACCGGAATAGCGAGGCGTCATTTGTTGTCCCGGGCATCATCTGCAGCCGGAACAAACGCCGAGGGTTCCCGCAGCCCTTTCTTGAATTCCTCCACAGCCCTCCCCATAGCCCGGGCAGCTCCGGGCAAACGCTCGGCCCCAAAAAGCAAAAGAGCAATAAAAACAATCACCAGCGCTTCCGGAAGTCCTATTCCAAACATGTCTCGCTCCTTGGTTTTCCGTTATTCCAAAACAAGATTACTTCAGTCTTTTACCGACAACAAAAGCCGCAACCAGACTTACCAGAAGATAAGCCAGGCTTGCCTTCAATAAGTCCGGATTGGCCTGCAAATACTGCGTCATCTTCTGCTGATCAAAAACCGCCGCGCCCATGGCCGCCAAAATAAATTGCAGCCAGAATATCCTTATCGGCGAGGACAAAGCGGATATCACAAAATATTTCCGGAAAGAAAGCTCCGAAAGCCCATAGGCAACATCCAGAATCCGGTAAGGAAAAACCGGCAGGCTTCGCAACACAAATATCGCTCCCGTCGAATAGAACCGCTTGACCCAGGACAAATGTTTTTCACGCACTCCAAATCTTTGCTCGACCCACTCCCGGCCATAGCGGCGCGCCAGATGAAACAACAGCCAACAATTGACCAGCTCCGCCAGCCAGATCAGTAAGGCACTGCCCGTGGCCCCGAAAGCCAGTGCGGCTGCAATCTTGAGAATGTCCTTGATATCAAGAATAATAAAAGACGAAAGGATAAAAACAACAAAGAAAACCGGCGCCGCCAATCCCGGATGCGAATGCATAAAAAAGGATTCTACAACATTGCCCGACCGTGTAAATAGACGAGCCAGCACAAAAGATAAAAGCAGCAATCCGGCAAGACCGACCAAAAAAAGAAACTTCCTGCGCGGCATCATTCCTCTTTTCGATGAAGATCAAAGTATTTTTTCAGACTGATCATCAAAACCGCAATCGCCGCCGGAGTAACTCCGGAGATACGCTGAGCCTGCCCCAGCGTCTGCGGCCGCTGGGCCTCCAATTTTTGGCGCACTTCATGCGATATAGAATGCACCGCGGCATAATCAAACTCTTCCGGAATACGAATATTTTCCAGATGCCGGAATTTCTCCAGTTCTTTTTTCTGCCGCTCGATAAAACCTTCGTATTTGACATCATATTCCACCCGGGCGGCAACTGCAGCATCGACCTCCTGCAATTGCGGATCGAGGCCGGCCAGCTGAGCCCAGAAAACAGCCGGTCGCCGCAAAATATCTTCCAGCACGCTTTTACGGGTCACCACCGCTGAGCCGGCGGCCTCAAGAACCGGATTAAGCTCCTGTGCCGAAACCGCTACTTCTCTTAATCTGACGCGAGTGCGCCGCACCTGTTCATACTTGCGGTTGATCGCTGCAAATTCGCTCTCAGACATCAACCCCATACGAAACGCATACTGTGAGAGGCGCTCGTCCGTATTATCTTCCCGCACCAACAACCGGTGTTCCACTCTGGAAGTGAACATGCGATACGGCTCATTAGTCCCTTTGGTCACCAAATCATCAATTAAAACCCCTGCGTAAGCCTCGTCCCGGCCCAGAACAAACGGTAGCTCGCCCTTATGCCGCAGGGCCGCATTGATCCCGGCTATGGCCCCTTGTGCCGCAGCTTCTTCATAGCCTGTCGTGCCGTTCAGCTGGCCGGCAAAAAACAGCCCCTTGACCCTGCGGGACTCAAGCGTCGGAGAAAGCTCCCGGGCATCGATCACGGCATGTTCAATCGAATACCCATACTGGACAAATTCTACCCGCTCCAGTCCCGGAATAGTCCGTATAAAGGCTTCCTGAACCGCCGCCGGCAGCCCCGTAGAAACCCCGTTAGGATAAATCACCGGAGTATCTATTCCATCCGGCTCAAGAAAAACATGATGGCTCTCCCGCTCGCCAAACTTCTTTAGCTTGTCCTCGATCGAAGGGCAGTAACGAACACCGGTTGCATCAATCTGCCCGGAGTACATCGGGGAAAGATGAAAATTTTTCCGGATAATCTCATGGGTATGTTCCGTAGTCCGGGTAATCCAGCAAGGCAAAAGAAACCGGTCCGAAGCAATAGTTTTTGTACGAAAAGAAAAAGGCAGCGGCGGACTGTCCGAATCCTGCCTTTGCATGCAGGCATAATCAATAGTTCGCCCATCCAGGCGGGGTGGAGTTCCGGTCTTGAAATTCCTGAGGTTAAACCCCAGAGACTGCAGGCTTGCAGCCAGCTTCAAGGACGGCGGTTCGGAAATCCTTCCCCCCGGAGTAATCGAAGGGCCAATATGCAATCGACCGTTCAGAAAAGTTCCTGCCGTCACGATCACCTGAGAAGCCAGCAGAAAATTTCCATCAGCAAGACGAACACCCGTTATCTTGCCACTCACGGATTCCAGTGCTTCAACTTCTCCCGCACAAAATTCCAGCCCTTCCTGCTCCAAAACACGTTTTTGCATATACTGCTTGTACCGTGTCCGGTCAGCCTGCACCCGGGACGAACGCACTGCCTGGCCTTTACCGGCATTCAGCTGACGAAACTGTATTCCGGTCTGGTCAGCCGCACGCCCCATTTCGCCGCCGAGAATATCCACCTCACGCACCAGCTGACCTTTACCGACTCCGCCGATAGCAGGGTTGCAGCTCATCAGTCCGATCGTATCAAACGAAAAGTTGACCATCACGGTTGAGACGCCCATGCGGGCGCATAAAAGTGCCGCTTCAACTCCGGCGTGACCACTGCCGATCACAATACAGCCGTATATCTTACCCATAGAAATTCTTTCTGTCGAATAACGAAATCAGCGCCTGGTGCGGGATCTGACCATGGCAGGACGGGCCGCGCACGAATCGCGCAACACAAGCTCCGGCTCAAGCAGCAAATGCAAATTCTCTTTGCGCCGTCCGCTAATAAGCTCCATCAGCAGATGAACGCCACGTTCCGCCATTTCAAAAACTGGCTGACGGATTGAGGTCAGACCAACAGCCGCCGACATTCCCTGAGGGCTATCGTCAAACCCTATAACTGATACGTCTTCCGGCACACGCAGCCTGCGCTCATGCGCAACCGCAATAACTTCCAGCGCCATATCATCACTTTGGGCAAAAATCGCCGTGGGCCGGTTCTTAAGATTAAAAAGTCGCTCCGCGCCAACTCTGGCGGAATACCGGGAATAGTCTCCACGAAACACATATTCTTCGGGAACACTGATACTCGAATCATCCAGTGCTTTCATAAAACCGTCCAGACGCTCGAAACCTGCCTGTGTCTTGAGATTCCCCGTAATGGTGGCGATGCGCACATGTCCGAGGGCAACAAAATGACGGGCAGCCAGCTCTCCCCCCTTGTAATTGTTCACCGCAATATAGCTGACCGCCATATCACGAACCACATTATTGATCACAACACACGGCACCCCGCTCGCCAAGGCCGAGCGAATTTGCCCGCTATTTTCGATAATATCTGCAAAGATGACTCCCCCCAGATATCCGATATTCAACGAATTCCTGCCATCGGTAATATGCAAGACAAGATCCTGCCGCGCAACCTCGCACGCATGACCAACCCCACGGATCAGTTCAATCCCGTAAAACGAATGAAAAACCCCGGGATAACTGGGGATCACCAAACCAATTGTATTGTTGGAGCCTTTAACCAGGCGCTGGGCGGAAATATTCGGCCGGAACTTGAGCTCGGCAACAGCCGCCTCAACCTTGAGAATGTTCTTTTTATCAACAGAGGGAAAACGGGACAGCACCCGGGAAACCGTTGCCATAGAAACTCCGGCAAGTTTCGCAACATCCCTGATACTGGCGTTTCTGCTGACCACAGCTGTTATT
The DNA here is from genome assembly GCA_903944345.1 of Candidatus Omnitrophota bacterium. Taxonomy (GTDB): domain Bacteria; phylum Omnitrophota; class Gorgyraeia; order Zapsychrales; family Fredricksoniimonadaceae; genus CAJARJ01. The sequence continues at coordinate 14,829 of CAJARJ010000004.1, read as the reverse complement.
TGACCGTATCACCCGGTTTGAAAGACATGCTCTTCTGGCGAATATCTGCAGCCGAGATATCCTGACGAACCTGTATAATTTCAATCAGACCAATCTGTCCGCCATTGCGATAAACACGGAACTGCTCACCGGGCTTGACTCCGCTTTTCTCGCCCATATCCACAACGATAAAATTGTTATCCTCATTCACACTAACCACAACACCCGAAGGCCGAGGTGTAGATAACGAAGTCACCAGCTTGGAATCAACCGGACCATTGGCATTGACCACAATCGGAGCCAACTCAACCTGCGCCGAGTTGGTCTTGAGCGAAGCAATATCAAAACGCTTGTCGATGTCCTTTTTAATCTTCCAGATTTCGTCAATACGACTCTGAATAATTCCTTCAGTTTCCAGAAGCTTCTTCTCAATAACCGCCTTGTCATCTGTCAGACGGGCAATACTCTTTTCAAGAGACAACTTGGTCGATGTCAACTGCTTGATCTCACTGCGCAAAGCCTTGTTGTCTTCATCGACTTTGGAAGCGCGCTCGGTTGTCATTCTCTGGTCATTACGAGCGCGGGCCAGCTCGATAGAAAGATTGTCCGCCAGATTTTCTCCATACTTGATACGACCAACAATCTCTTCTTTCTCGTTTTTAAGCCTTCCGATTTCCACATCAAGGTCGCTATTAATCTTGACCAGATCTGTGATCTTGAGTTTAACCTCGGCGAGCTCCTGCTTGACTTTGTCAATCTCAATAAGAAGTCCGGCTTTTTCCCGTTCCAAACGAGCCGTGTATTCTTCATTTTCTTTGGCAAACACTCCGTCAGGATCCGCCTTCTTCTGAGCCTCTTCCTGCTGCTGGGTCACCGCCGCCTGTTCCTTGGCATCGCGCTCAGAAATAATCTTTTCAAGCTCTTTGACTTTGCTGGCAAAACGATCTCGCTCGCTCTGAAACTCCTGCGCTTCGCTAACCTGACGCATCAACTTGTCGCGGTCACTGCTAAGTGTACCAATCCTGGAATTCAGCGACTCTTTTTCACGGGCAACCTGATCCAACTCTTCGGTGATTCTGTCCAGATCGCTTTGGATGGTGGTATTTTTACGCTTGAGATCTTCAGCTTCCTGATTCTTTTTTTCAAGAGAGGTGCGAACCTTGTTGGCTTCTTCGGTGAGAGTCGAAATCTGCTTAGTCAGCGACTGTTGCTTGGTTTCATACTCGGCGACCTGACCATTGAGAACTTCATTCTGTTTTTCCAGCTCGATCTTCTGCAGAATAACAAAAATCGCCACTCCGACGCAAACAACCAGAAAAACGATGACGAGGATGATATACTGCATGATCGCTTTTGACATTGTATTATCCCTGTGTAGGTTATGAATCGCTTTAAATATAACAAAGCGCCACTCCCTTCTCAACTAAAAATTGTTTTTTTTCACAATGATAGAAAGAATAGCTTGTTACAATCCGTCGAGAGCAGGAAAAATGTTCAGGCTGGCTACAAGTATATCTTATTCAAAATGAATATCGTCAAGATAAAAGGTGCAGTGATGCGGATTAAACTGAACATTGGCGGACCAGGCAAACCCTCCGCTGATATAAGAAAGATCCCGCCCGCGCAGATCAATGCTGTAAAGTTTCCATTCCTTAGTCAGAATCACCGGGCCAATTGCAGCGGAATCGCTGTCCGGATAATCCTGTCCCTGACCAATCCCCCCCATGCGGAACTCCTCAATTCGCTCCCCCCCCAACTCTCCCTTGGCCCAAAAAACCAGCCTGGAAGCTCCTGAAAGGTCATAGCCGCCTTTTCTGGAGCCCCAGTTGTCAGGAGGGTTCTGCCAATAAATCCCTGCCCATTTTCGGCTCTCACGCGAACAAACCACATCAAAAACTATACGAATTGAAGTTTTGCCCTCTTTAGGGTCATATTGCCAACCGTCATCAAGATCAAGACATTCTCCGTTAGGCATATAACCAGATGGCGTAAAGCGATTTCTGGAATGCTTATCCTGATAGACGTAGAAAGGCTGAAACTTTTTGCTGTCTGAAGAAGAAACGACCTCTTCGGACATGGCGTCCGAAGAGGTCGTTTTATTGTCGAGCTGAGGCTGTTGTGAAGAACACCCTGAAGCTATCAGCGTAATTAACAGAATCCCGTAATTCGTAGCCTTTAGCAACATCAGAGTATTACCACTGCACACTTCTGCTTACTTTTTGTTCATATTCGCAATTGCTTCCAGCGCAGCAAGTTTCTGCTCTGCCGCATCTGCCGGTTTCCAAAACCAGCCCTGGGGATCCCAGCACTGGGCATAACGGACATCATTAATCAACTTCTGGAAAGCAGCAATAGCTTCTGCGGTCTTGCCTTCCTGACGATAAGCTTCACCGGAGATAAACAAAGCAGTTCCAACATCGTTGAGCGCCCAATAAGAGAAAATCTTGTCCTTGGATTCCCACGGAACCTCTTTGAGACTCTTCTGCATTTCTTTGGCTTTTTCTCCATACATGGCAACAATTTTGTTGACATATTCCTGCACTGCGGGATAGTTCTTGGCTGCGAGCGCTTCCCATGCCTGCTTGGCCATAAAAGAAGAGGTCATGTCGCCGAAATCCAGCTGCAGTCCCTTTTCCATCATGTTAAGCTTATCGCGTGAAGGATCAACCGGTTTCCAGAAAATCTTCTGGGCCGGATCCCAAGCCTGACCATAGGAAAACTCTTTGACAACACGATTAAAAATTTCCTTAGCTTTGGCTTCCTGTTTTGCCTGATAGTAAGCCTCGCCTTGAATATACAAAGAAGTAGCAACATCATTCAAAGCCCAGAACGCAAAAACTTCCTGATCAGAACCTGTCGGGAAATTATTCAGTCCAGCCTGCATTTTGGCTGCTTCGCCGGCATAAAGAGAAACACACATATTGGTGTACGCCAGAACAGCATCGAGATCCTTGTTCTTCAGAGCTTCCCACGCCTTGGTGGTCAATGTCGAGGACGTTTTGTCTCCATAGTTGTAGGACGCCGGCGCATCAGCCTTGGAAAGACTCTGCGCAGAAACAACCGTTGTCCCAGCCGCCAAAAGAATCATAACGGCACTTAACCCAATAAACCTTTTCATTCCTGCCTCCTTTAATTATGAAATCTACGTTTTTGTGCAATATAGGCACAATTATGACATATTATTTTGAATCTGCCAAGGCTATTTTTTCCACATGCGCTGATAAGCAAAATAGGCCTCTCTCAATTCTCTGAGAAACGGACTGTGCTGACCGTTACCCTGGCCGGTCAAGCCAAACCATTCTTCATAATAGAAGCCACCAGCAAACGGTCCGATAACATCCGCTTTTGTATCATGCTTCATAGGCTCGTAATTTTTCCACCACTCATCCGCCCATTCAAAAGCAAAGCCTCCAACCGCATTGCCTTCTCCCTCGGCAGAAAAGGCCGAATTCGCCTCAATATCCATCCAATTACCGCGATGGTAATCCGCCTGTTCCCGCTCGGCCTGTTCTCTAGGGGTTCTGCGTGAATGTGCGGGGGCTCCGTATTCGGAAATAAATGCCGGCCGGTCTGCAATTGTTTTAATGTCATCCCAGAATGAGCCAAACCCGTAATCACCTCGGTAAACATTGGCACCAAAAACATCCACATCCGGCGCAAACTGACTGAATAACTCAAGGAACTGGGCATCTCCGTTAACAATCGCCACCGGATGGTTAGGATCCAACTCTTTGATTCTTTTAGCGACTTCATTGACAAACCTGTAATATTGCTCCGGCTTCTTGTCCGCATTGCAGCCTACGCCGTAATTGTTTTCATTACCAAGAATCCACATCAAAATAAATGGCTCATCTTTATAACTATTAACCATCGACTCAACGCTTTCCATCATCCTGGCCTTGTGAACCGGATTTTCATAGTCAGCTCCCACCGACCATTCAGCGCCTGATCCCAGAGTATACTTGCCAAGAAAATCCCCCATAGCAACGTAAATACCATATTTGGCATGCAGCTCGCGCAGAAGCTCACGATTAATCTGATTACCATTATGATAAACGCGCAGGGCATTAGCCCCCATCTCTTTCATCAACTGAAAATCACCCACCACAGGCTCATTGGCATCCTGAATCCCGTTACGGTTACGGTCAACCCATGAATCGTAAGGACCGTCCGGTTTTCCGTTGTCATTGGTATCCTCAAACATCCAGTTGGCTAACGTGCCCTTGTCCGGACTCTGCCCGATCTTGGTCGGAGCGTAGGTTATCCCTTTGATCATAAAGGGTTTGCCATCCACCTGCATTTGCCAGTGTCCATTGGCATACTTCACAAAATTAACTTGTTTGCCCCCGCGAGTCAGGCTGACGGCAGACGGCTCCATGCGCCCGATCTTTGCCGTTGACCCTTTCTGGATCACTCCGGGCCAAACCAAAAACACATCATTACCCGTATCGCTGTCGTTTCCGTTATGAACTCTCACTTTTGCGTCCCGATACACCAGGCCTAACTGCGGATTCTGACGCAAAATATTCTTGATTTTGGCCACCGCTGCCTGGGCAGGATACCACGGTGTATGCCAGTATGTGACCCCCGAACTTGTCGGAAAATGCACCACCAAAGCATGATACGCCTTAATAGCTTGCAAATACATTTTGGCTTTTTCGAAAACAAGAGCCATATAAAAAAGCTTAACCCCGGGATTTTCTGCAGCTGTTGCCCACTTGAAATAAGCAGCTTCCAGATCCTTTGTATTCACATAATCCCAATGCGAACCCTCTTGCCGTCCCTCCCGAAAAAGTGCTTTAAAACGCGGATTCTTGTAAACATCTCCTGTATTGGGATAAATACCTTCTCCAACAGCGTCCGCCAGTTCACTTAGACTGCGCATTCTAAAACTGTAATCTTTGGTTCCAATTCCGCTAAAAGTCCCGAAACGGCTGTAATCAACGACACGAACTTTTCCTTTTCTGGACAAAACAGGGACTGTTTCCGGCGCATGACTTGAGGAACCCTCGGCCTCTTCATCCAGCCCCTTCATGGCCTGGATACTGGCATGACTCTTTTCTGCTACGGACCAATAAGAACCACGACTGGGATCCCAGGACTGTGCGTAGGGGTACTGGGTAATAATGGCTTCAAACGCCTTGATCGCTTCCTCCGTTTTACCTGTATGCATCAAAGCTTCGGCATGAACAAACAGGACAACTGCAAAATCATTCATCACCTTAAAATCTTCAATCTTGTCTCTGTCCGGAAACCCGGAAAGAAGCACAGTCTGGGCAATAGCCTGCTCTTCAAAGGCCGAGCGCAATTGGACAACAATAGCCTGAAGTTCTTCGAAGGCCGAACGATTGGAGGCCGACCACGCCATTTTGACCAGATCGGTGGAACTTTTTCCGGACAAAGACTCCTGAGGCTGAGCCCATGCTCCGGAGCAAAGAGCAAAAGTCATCACAGAAGACACGACAATTTTGGAACAGAAGGTATTACGCATAAGATTACCCCACTACCGCCCCGGACGAAAGACCTTTAACAATATGCTTTTGCATCATAAGATAAACAACAACAATCGGAATCGCAGTCATTGTCAGCCCTGCCATCAACACCGGATAATCAACCTGAAACGCTCCGTTAAACGCCATTAATCCGGTTTGCAAAGGCATGAGCGTCTTGTCGTTGAGCAAAAGATTGGCGAGAATAAACTCATTCCAGACATTAAGGGAGTTATATATAACGATAACAGCCAAAGCTGGGCGGGCCAACGGCAGCGCCACATGCCACCAGATCTGCCAACGGTTACAGCCATCAATACGCGCGGCGTCTTCAAGATCAGACGGCATTTTATCAAAAAAAGTCTTAAGTAAGAGAATGCTCAACGACAAACCAACATTGATCATGCAAAGAATATAACCGATTCGAGTATTAACTAAATGCAGCTTGTTCATCATGACAAACAAAGGCACAAACGATCCGGGCAAAGGAATCATCATGGCCGCAACAAAGATATAGAAAATCAAATCGCGACCAGGGAAATAAAGCCGTGAAAACGCAAAAGCCGCCATGGAAGAGACCACAACAATTCCCGTAACTACAGAAACGGTATAAATAATGCTGTTAAAAAAATAAATCCCGAAACGCCCCTTAACCCAGGCTTCTGCATAATTCTGCCAGTTTAGCTGTCCCGGAAAGAAAGAGTGGTCAACAAAGATTGTCTGATTGGTCATCAAAGACGAGCGCACCATCCAGAAAATAGGGAAAAGACAAGAAATTGTGACCGTAAGAAGAAAAATGTGCAAAACGGTGTTTTTACAGATGTCTTGCAGAATATAACGATTGAGTCTCATGATTTATGCCTGTTTTGCCAGATTGGATATTTTCTTAAACGAGAAAGACACCATAACCAGAATTGCGCCGAAAACAACGGCCTGGGCGCAAGCGTAACCGAACTGTTTGGTGCCCTGCATGGAACCCAGAATGCGCGTAACAGGAACTTCGGTATGATAAACCAAGCCTTGATTGACCAAAGAAAGAATCAAAACAAAAACCTGCATCGACCCCAGAATAGTTAAAATAACAACAACCATAATAACAGGAATCATCATCGGAATTGTGACATTCAAGAATGTCCGCCAGCTGCCGGCGCCATCCACCCGGGCTGCTTCATAAAGCTGGCGGTCAATCGTCTGCAGACCAGCCAGCAACATGATAAAACCCCAACCAAAGCCTTTCCAGGAATGAACGACAGCAATACACGTCAGGGCTGTTTTGGGATCAGACAGCCAGCTGTGCACAAGCTGGGGCAATCCGGTAGCGTTAAGAAAATAATTCAATAACCCGATATGTTCACCGTTCTGCGTTCCGGCATTGAGTATCCAGTTCCAAAGGATACCAACCACAACTTCCGAAAGAACCGGTGGAATAAAAAATATTACCCGGTAGAACTTTTGCCCGCGAATTTCCCGGTCACACGCCAGAGCCAAAGCAAAGGCCAAAGCATTCTGGAAGACCAGTGCAATCAGGGTAATATAGGCTGCATGCCACATGGACAGCCACCATACCTTGTCTGAAAGCAATTCCTGGAAATTCTCCAGACCGACAAAAGTCTTGGGTCCGATACCCGGCCACTGATGTAAGGAAAGATTAATCAGTTCGAAGAAAGGGTATATATAAAAAGTACTGAAGATAACTACCGCCGGAAGGACAAAAAGAGCATTCTTGCCGGCATCCAGCGCCGTAACCTTGATTGAAGATCGGATATCCGCACGGGAAAACATGGTTATTTGGCCGCCTTTTTCATTTGACGCTCTTTCACCGACTGAACCTGTTCGGCAATCTCAACGGGTGTCTTGTCACCAATAATGATCGCCTGGATTCCTTTGTCAAACGCCTCAATGACCAACGGATCTTCATTCAAAGGCCAAATGCTGGGATGTGTCGTATGCTCAACCAGCCTTGAAAACTCTGCAAGTACAGGCGATATGGCGGTGCCCGCATCCCGGTTGGCAGGAAGATTGTTCGTTGTCTCGGCAAAATAAGCCTGCTGCTCCTTAGCCGTCAACCATTTAAGAAAAGCGATCGCCTTGTCTTTGTTGGATGAATTTCCGTTCACCACCAAAGAAGAGCCCGCTCCGCCCCAGCTTCTGACCGGACGGCTCTGATCCATAGCCGGCAGAGATGCCACGCCGTAATCCAGATCCGGATTCATATCACGATAAACATTGACGCACCATGAACCGTTAAAGGCAAACGCCGCACGGCCCAACGCAAAATCCTGCTCGGCATACTTGTTGCCTTTGGTAACAATGCCGTCAATAAACGCTCCCCGATCAGCCAGTGTTTTGAAAATGGTCAAAACCTTCACCCAGTCCGGATCAGTGTACTTGACCTCTCCGCGGAAAGTCGCCATAACCTTGTCCTGCCCCATAATATTGAAAGCATAATTGGAGGCGAAACAGTCTACAATCCACATTTCTCCGAAACCGGAAACAAATGGAGCAACCCCAACCCGCTTGAGAGCGTCAATCGCCGCAAGAAAATCATCAAAGGTTGCAGGAACCCTGGTAATGCCGGCTTTTTTAAGCAATTCCTTGTTATAAACCATCTGAATGTTGGTCACATCCAGCGGCGCTCCGTAAATTCCCGGCTTGACTTCATCAATATTGCCGGCAGAAAACCTCATGACATCCAGAGCTTTAGGATACATTGCCTTTTCCCAGGCCGCATTATTCGCTTCAAAATCCGCGGTCAGGTCAGCCACAAGCCCGGCTTTAATAAAAGCCCCAACAATAGATTTCTTGTCAAGAATGCCGTAAAGATCCGGCAGAACATTGGCTTGTGCGGCAGCGGTTATTTTCTGAGTGTAAGTATCTGAAGGGGCGAAGAGTTCAAGCTTGATTTTAATTCCGGTTTGTTCCTCATACTGGCGGGCGAGAGTGGCGAAGGCTTCATGCCGATCGGTCATCCAGTGCCAGACCTCGATCTGGTTGGCTGGTTTGGAGGCTTGTCCGCATCCGGATGCCGCCAGAAGAACTGTTCCGCACAAGAATGTTAAAAAACGCTTCATGAAGTCTCCTTTTTAGAATAAACGGATTCTGAAGCACAACTCAAAAATCTTTTTTTGAAAGATTATCCTAACATCTGATTTGTTTTTGTCAAAAACAATATCCGCACATCGCCGCCCAGACTGTCAGGCCGCCAGAAAAACCCTGATCTGCACGCACTCCGCGCTGGCGGTGATCTGATCTCTGCCCAGACGGATATCACACGCACCCCGACGATCAAAATGGACCGACTGATCATTAAGCGTTATACGCTCTATCCGGTATTCCCCAACATCCAGCCTGAGAGGATTTACATACGTAACCCGCAACTGCCGCCCGGCAAACTGACAATCTGCCGAAACTTCCGTAGCAACGAAATCTTCCCTGACCAGACGCGGACACAAAACCAGGTCGCCCAGTTCTCCGCGAACACCAAAAGCCATCGTCAAAAGTGTCAAAACATACCAGCTGGCCGAACCTGTAAGAAAGTGATACATGCCCCGGCCCTGGGCATCAAAATATTCCGGAATACCCGGATAGATCATGGCCCGGTCCGGACAAACGCTCATATCGAACAACGAGCGCAAAACGGCACGACCTTCTCTGGGCAGTCCGCACTTGTAAAGCGCATAGCCGTACATAACCGCCATATGACTGAACACCGCACCGTTCTCCTTGGTACCAAAAGCAAAACCAAACGCCCGGCCCATGGCGGGATAATGCCCCACCCCGAAATCCGTGTTCAGCCGAACACCTCCCAAAGTGCTGTCCCAAAGAAACTTCTCAACCGCCTTGACAGTCGCACGAGCCTGATCCGCAGACGCAACCCCATGCATAAGAGGAAAAACCTGACCGGTCAAAGTCATGCGCAGGCCCGCATCTTTCGGGCCTTCAACCCGTTCGCCGTTATTGTCGTAATAACCATTAAACCACGCATACTCTTCGCCGGCATCTTTAAAGCTCAGGCTCTCCTGGGAACGGATTTTGTTTGCCAGCCATTCGCCCTTGGCCCTCAAATCGCGCACCAGATCCGCAACCGGAACTTCCATAACCTCGCCGGAAAGAACCGGCTGAACCGCCTTGAAGTATTCCTCGAAAAGGCGCTGTTTTTTCTGCCCGGGACTCTCATAATCCAGCCGGTCAAACAAGGTGTCCAGCAACAGAGCGGTCTCACGGGCAAGCAAAACCGTCCCAACAGAAGCCCGCCGGGAAAGTTCTTCCAGAAGGCCGGCGATGGACAGCAGATTTCCCGCATAGAATGCCGAAAAGGCCACACTCTCGCCGCGATTAAAAGCCATGTCCAAACCGTCGTTCCAGTCAGCGCTCTCCAGACGGATCATGTTGTGTTCGCCGACATTAAAAAACTGAACCAGATGCTGGACAAGAATATGCTCCAGCACCGTTCCATAATAAATCTCTCCCTGGCGTTCGCGCAGGCGTTCCCCGCATGCAGGCGTCCAGTTTTCATCCCTGCGAGTGGAGCGTGCCATTTGCGGGTCACAGAAATACGGCACTTTTTCAAAAAGAATCCCCGTATCCCCGGTCTGGTCAATATAAAGCTGCGTGGTCAGAAACGGCCAGACACCGTGATCCATCCAGACCCGGGTGATGGCATTGCGGTCGGCAATGAACTCTCCGGGTTTCTGTCCGATGATCGTGGCATTCGTGCCGTCAATGCGCACTCCGGCAAAATTGTTGAGCAGAGTGGAGCGCACCTGTTCCGGCTCGATAAGAATAAGCGATAAAAGATCCTGCCAGATATCCCGCCAGCCCTTGCCGCCCTTGCCGTAATCGTGATCCGGCAGGAAAGAACAGCCAAAGATCCGGCGCAGGACAGGCTGCAGGGTCACCCAGCGCATCCAGGAAGAAAAGTCTTTCTCTCCGGTTTCAAAACGGATCACCGCTGTTTTGGCCGTCCAGTATTCCTCGTTCTCTTTCAGGGCTTTCCCGAAAAGATCGACCGAAGCAAACCGGCCAAAAACTTCTGCCGCCGCCGCGCGCGATTCCGCCATGCCGATACACACAATAAAATGTTTTTCCTCTCCCGCGCCCAGCTCCTGCCGGGAAAAACGCAAGGCACCGGCTACTTCCTTCCCCTGACGCTCGGCCGAAGAAAGAAGCTTCGGAGAACGGCTTTCAAAAACAGCTTCCGGACGGCTCCAGGTTCCGCTTTCGCCCAGAAAACTTTCAAACGTCGGGAACGATCCGACAGGCTTGTTCCCCTGCCCCTCGGCTCCATAAACAAAATAAACACTCGCGCAAGCCTTGTGCCCCTCCTCGTTAAACATCATCGAAGGCTCGACTACAATGCCGTCAGGCAGCTGTTCAACCCGGTTGAGCAGAGCCGTAACATGCTCATGGTCATGCTTGTTGGCCAGCGCTCGAGCAAACACAGGAATCGCAGCAGTAGGTGTCAGCTGCAAAGTTTTGTCTGAAATATTACGGACGCTATAGCAGGTCAGTTCCGCATCTCCGCCGCCAAGCGGAACAAAAGTGCGAGCCGTGACTTCAACGCCAAGCGCGGGGCAACGCTGAACCACCTTGTGCCACAACTGCCCGACCTCAACGGTAACTTCGGCCTTGAGCGGATTGGAGAAAACAAAAATTCCGCCTTCCACTATATCCAGATAAAAATTACGCACCGGCTGGCGCAAGTCTTCCCGTGAAGCCGGCCTGGTCAGGTAATGAAACTTGTCCAGTTTGATGTCGCCCGACAAAAGGGGCGTAATCGCCGATTTGATGCCTTTGCCATCGGGAGAACACAACGGCGCATACACCTGGCGAACGGCTGCCGCCGCACGCGACCGGAAGGTGGTTCCGTCCGGCAAATATTCAAAAAACCTTTCCACAAAACACTCCTCTGATTGGATTAAACCCCGTGTTGCCGAATAGTAAGAATTAAAAAAATGATTTTATCGCAAGACGGAAAAATGAACAAGCGAAGAAAAAAATTTCGACAAAAAAGCCGGGGATAATACCCGGCCTTTTTATCAATAGCCTATATCCTTGCCAGGCCCTACCTGATGATCTGCCCGGGCTGAAGCGGCTGAATGCTTAATATCTCCGGCACCAGTCCGTTAATATGAATGCTGTCCAGATCCTGCTGACTGGCTGGCAAGGGCACTCCAGCGCCGTCGCGTTTAATGCGCATATTCAGATTGGACTGGGCAAAATCAATACCGCCCACAGGATCTCCGGCCAAAGCCTCGGGTTTTGCCGCGACCTGCAATCTTTCAATAGAGGAAAGGGGCTTGTCCGGGGAGGAGGCCCAGTCATTCATCCGCGCTTCATGATCTTCCCTTTCTTTCGCAAGTCTCGAATCCTTTGATTTTACCCCTTCAAAAACAATCGTCATTCTTCCTTCAGGATCAGTATTGATTTGATACCCTATCTGGTCGGGAAAAACTTCCCGGAAGAATCTTTCCTGTTGAACGGCAATGTCCTCAGGAACTGGTGTTTTCAACCCTCGCAATGTCCCGCCTTCAAGAGACTGCAAAAGAGCCAGCGCGGACCCCACCAATGCTTCCGGCTGCCCATCAAAAGACTCCATCAATTTCATTGCTTCAATATCGCCCTCTGTAAAACGAGTGTATACGTACTTACCATGTGTATATTCCGCCGGCTCTACTATAGCTTCCCATCTCGCCATAAGCCGGGGTATAACTTCTTCGATAAGCGCGACTGCCTGCGGATAAGTTTGAGCCCATCGTTTTTCATACTCACGAACTAAAAGAAGCCAGGAAGAAATCATCTGTTTCTTCTTTGCTACAAGATCCATTCTCAAATAAACCAACGACATCAATCCTATTTTTTTTTCTTGAAATTCAGAATATTTAAGAATAAACATTAGAATACTTTTTTGCTCTATTGGTTTTAAGTTGGAGAATTCTTTTTCCCATAGCAAAAGAGCATACTTTCGGGCCAGCTTTTGCTGGGCTTTCATCCACCCGGACGATAACGGTCCCGGCTGATAATTGGGCCCTACAAAAGAAATATCCCAAAGAGCAAATCGTTTGTCTTGCTCTAAGTAACGATAAGGCGCCTCAAAAGCTAGAACAGCTTTTCTTCGCGGCCAGAACTGTTTGCGCTCAACAAAACCTGGATAATCCTCCGCATACTCGGCGAGGGGGATGATGAAGGCGGCGGCAGAATCAGCCGTCGGCGCCAGATCCTCTTGCGGATCTTTCACCCGAACAGCTGCAAAATCCGCAGACTCCTCCACGCTTGCGGCCAGCTGGGCCGCCTCAGGAGAATCTGTAACCGAAACCCCCCGCTCTCTTTGAAATCCTCCGGAAAAATATTTTCGGGGAATGACCTCATTGGAATATTTGTCCACGTCCTCGCGGATCATGTTCACCACACCCCGGCGAAAAGCTTCTACATAACGATCATAAATGCGCTGATTATTAACCGGATCCTGGTCAACCCCTTTGACCTTTTGTTTGTCCGCGTAAAGCTGGCCCAGAATGGACTCCTTGAGAGCTGTCTTGTACCACGTCGCCAACAGCATTCCGCTGTACACCTGGCGCAACGGCGCGAAATTACGCCCCTCGTTCACCTCTTGCTCCAGAACAGGAAGAATTACCTCGCGCATCACTTCCCGGGACAGTTCCGCCGTCTGCGCATCAATTTCTGCCGGAACAGCATTTTCTTTCATCGCCTGGTAATCGCTGTCGAGCATGACCTTCAGATGATGCCTGACAACCACCATGGTATTGTTTTTTTCGTAAACCTCGGCGGCGTCGGGCAGGATCCAGACCTTGTTAAAGACATCCGTCGGAATATCGGTTGTGCCCAGTTTCTGGTAAGCCCGGGCGTAAATAGTGTCCCAGAACTTTCTTCCCATTGCCGAATCCGGGTTACTCAGCGATGCGGTCAACTGTTTAAGAATATAATCCTGCGCCAAAAGATCTCGCCCCATTTCGGTAAGACCCATGCCGTCAGGAATGATCCGGTCCTGCTCATACGGAGAAAGGTTCACCCACTGTTCCTGATCGGGCACTGCCAGCGCGGCCAGAAAATACTTGATCAAGCGGGTGTATTCCGCCTGCTTCTGATCAGCCGCAAGCTGTTCGTCACCCCGATGGATGATAAAGTCAAATTTGAAGGGATCGGCGGGATTGATAACCATTCCCTGCAGATACGCCGGAGTAAAGGCTTCGGACAAAGAAAGGGGCGTGCCCGGCTCGGGCAAAAGCCCCGCAGCCGACAAAGTCTGGGCCCAACCCGGCCCGGGAGAAACGGCTGTTGCAACAAACTGCACAAGAATAAACAAAGAAGCTATTTTTCTCATTTTCCCTCACTTGTTTAGACATGCATTCTCTGACAGATATAGCTTTTCTTGATCAAAAACACTATACCCGGCACAACTGGCATTTGCAAGAAGGTTTTTTCAGAGCAAAGAAGGGGTATCGAGAGTGAATCTTACGATACGATGAATGCGCATAAGGTCAATTTTATGAAACTGCAAACCGGCTTCCCATCCCTGGGGGGAGGGATGATGCACCCAGCGTACGCGCCCGCTGAGTTCAACCGGTTCTCTTCCGTCGGGAAGCTTGACCGATAACGACAAGACATCATCAATAAAAAGCCTGTTGCGGGACACAACCCGGGCTCCCGTCGCGGAAACATCACGCAAAAAAATTTCCTGGCCGTACTCCTCCACCGAGTCCTTGAACTTGGTGGGGAAGCGCGAAACAAAACGGGAAAAAAGTCGCTGTTCTGGCGGCTCCATGAAAAATCCCAATCCGGTTATGTATTATAAAGAATCCTGAACTTCGTCGCGGGAAGGAAGTCTGTGATTTAAAGACCGCTCCAGTTGCTCCGGAGATCCATCAATAATATCCGCAAACCTGAGACCTATCCGATACTTGTCCGAGTCAGAGATTTTACGAACCCACTGCACCTCGCCTACAACCAGCACTGGCTCAGACTCGGGAGAAACGGAAAGCTCGATAGCAATCTTTTCTTTCAAGGGAATGGCATGATCGGACAAAAAGCCAATCCCCTCACGGCTGATATCAACAGTTCTGGAATGCGAAAACAAGGAACCGTCCTTGCCGTCAACCGGAACAAGGCAGTCAAAGCGATGTGTTTTTCTTTTATTCTGATCTGTTATCATAATTTTATTCTAATACCTTTTTGGACAAATTCAATGGAATACTGATTTTTTTAATTTCCGCAACAGAAAATGCTGCGTTAAACGTTTTATTGTTTCAAGTTCAATGTTGGCAAAAGCTTATGTTCCTGTTACATAACGAGTGACTTTCGAAGTATACCACGAAAAAGACATCTCAACAACCGCTAAAAAAAT
>CAJARJ010000003.1 GCA_903944345.1 Candidatus Omnitrophota bacterium | reverse complement strand
TAGTCCCCAGGTGGAATACTTAATGCGTTAGCTTCGGCACCGACTCCCGAAGGAGCCAACACCTAGTATTCATCGTTTACGGCTAGGACTACCAGAGTATCTAATTCTGTTTGCTACCCTAGCTTTCGCAGTTCAGTGTCAGAAAAGACCCAGAAGATTGCCTTCGCCGTTGGTGTTCTTCCCGATATCTACAGATTTCACCCTTACACCGAGAATTCCATCTTCCTCTATCTCTCTCAAGCTAAGCAGTTTGAAAGGCAGTTCCACGATTAAACCGTGGTATTTCACCCCTCACTTGCAAAGCCACCTACCTGCCCTTTACACCCAATAATTCCGAGTAACGCTTGCCACCCCTGTATTACCGCGGCTGCTGGCACAGGGTTTGCCGTGGCTTATTCGCCAGGTACCGTCAGCTGAAACGTTGTTAACGTTTCAGGTTTCTTCCCTAACAAAAGCAGTTTACAATCCGAAGACCTTCATCCTGCACGCGGCGTCGCATAGTCAGGCTTTCGCCCATTGCTAAATATTCTCGACTGCAGCCTCCCGTAGGAGTCTGGGCAGTGTCTCAGTCCCAATGTGGCTGGTCGTCCTCTCAGACCAGCTAACCGTCTTAGCCTTGGTAGGCCATTACCCTACCAACTAGCTGATGGTACGCAAGCTCATCAATAAGCGACAGGCCCGAAGGTCCCCATCTTTGATGTTTCTTTCATGCGAAAAAAACATAACATCGGGTATTACCACCGTTTTCACGGTGCTATCCCCGGCTTAAAGGAAAATTACTTACGTGTTACTCACCCTTTTGCCGCTATCCCTTGCGGGATCGCTCGAC
Organism: Candidatus Omnitrophota bacterium; assembly: GCA_903944345.1. Lineage (GTDB taxonomy): Bacteria > Omnitrophota > Gorgyraeia > Zapsychrales > Fredricksoniimonadaceae > CAJARJ01. The sequence goes on along the minus strand of CAJARJ010000003.1, from coordinate 60,947 downwards.
TTGCATGCCTAATCCACGCCGCCAGCGTTCACTCTGAGCCAGGATCAAACTCTCCAAGAAACAACTTGGCTAAATTAATATGGCTGATTGAATAACAAGATGTCAAAGAACAAAAAAGCGTTCGCTGCTCTTCAGCAGGGTCACAAGAATACCAAAAACAAATCTGTTTGTCAAGTGTTTTTGTTTCTATCGAACTTTGGTGGTTTGTCGCTGCAGTTGCTCGCGAGAAAAACCAACGCTTCAAAAAAGAACTTAGCAAGAATACAACGATATTTTGTTCTTGTCAACAGGAATTATTCGTTTTCTTTAAAAAAGTTAAAAAAGGCGCGCCAACGACTCAATCCTGATCTGCTCTTCCAACAACTGCACCCTGGCGAAACATTCAAAAAGATCCGCACCAACTGAAACCACCCCATGACGTCGGAGAACAACGATTTTTCCGCGTTCGAGCGCCCGCAAAACAGGCCCGACATCCTTAACATTAATATCTTCCTGATCCAGAGCCTGAACACTCCCCAAGTATCGCTCCGCCTCAAAGGTCCTGGGAACAAAGCTGGTATTCTTGAGAAAGAAGGCATTTATATAAGGAGTATGTGTGTGCAGAACAGCATTGACCGAAGCAAAAGCCCCGTAAACAGCCAAATGCAAAAGCTTCTCGCTGGAAGGCTCGACCCCATTAAGAGTTCTTCCGTTTATATCCACATGCGCAACATGATTTTCCGTCAAAAAACCCAAACAGGAACCAGTCGCAGTCAAAAGAACACCTTCCTGCATGCGAGCACTAAGATTCCCATTAAACGCTACAACTAAATTCTTCTCCCAAAGCAAAGCTCCGGTACGAATAATGTCCTGAACAAGTCCCGCTTTATCCATAGACACGCTACCTGACCTGACAATCGTCAGCAAAATCGGCAAACAAGGTCTGGGCAACCACTCTACGGGCAAAAGAACTCCGTGAGGAGACCTCGATCCGGACACTACGGCCTTCATCAAGCGGAACCAGGAAAACTCCAACCTCTGTCGTGTCAACAGCTCCGGGAATATGCATCAACACCAGAAAAAGTCCCGCCCGGTCTTTACGAAAAACCAGATATTTATTTGCCATGGCAAATGCCTCAGCAGCATCAAAAGCATCCGTTGCCGAACAGGACAACGTCTTATAAACGGCATGCGAACGCCTCAATTCAAGGTCACGGGTTGAAACCCCAAGCAGTGACCGAGGCGAATCCAGAACACTTGCACATCCGGCCAGAAGAACACAAACCACAAAAAGACTCACATACCTCATAGCCCGGTCACCTTTCAATTAAGTCCTCTTCTTTCAATCCCGCAGCACTTAGACGCGCAAGAACACCGTCGTAAATACGCTCGATCTCCCTGACCTGCTCCCGGTTTTTTTCTTCTTCGAAACGCGACAACTTCTCTCGCTTGAGAAGTTCCATATTCAAACGCTTGAAATCATCCATACTCCGCCCAAGAAATCCGGCCCGGCGACGCAACTCATCATTATCTATATTTATATCCCGTATCTGCCGGGAAAGATCCTCAACCTGTCGATTGGAGTTCGCACAAACCCGCTCCAACCCGGCAGCCTGTGCCCGGCTTTTGGTCAGTTCATACTGCAAGGCAGAAGCCTTCTCTTCCTGCTCCGACAAGGCTCGCTCAAGCCCCCCAATCCGACTTTCCATACCCTCTTTACTGGAAAGAACTTCTTGCAACTCTTTTTGCAGAGCAGGTATTTTTGCAACCTCCTCCGAAGAATTCATCCTTTCCAGCAACAATAATTCATCCTTCAGTCGGGAAATTTCCTGCTCTTTCTCGGCAACGGCCTCCTGAAAAGCAACACTCTCCGCTCTGAAATGCTTAAGACTTTCCTGATCAGCCGAACCTCTTTCCAAGGCCGTTTTTGCCGCAACGTCAAGCTCGGACTGCAGTCGCTCGCTTAATTCCCTGAGTTGGGTAATAATCTCCAGCGAGCTCGAGGCTTGGGCAGCCGCTTCATCCTTTAGAACCCTGATCTCTTCCTTCAAAGCGGAATTCTCTTCAGATGCGTCCACAAGGTTCCCTCCAGGCACCTGGACAACCGGTGCTGAAGAAGAAAAAACATCTTCCACTTGCAGAGGCTTGGCCGACCTGGTATCCGAAAGTTCCCTGCCTGCCTTGGAAAAAAGCCACGCCAAACCGCCCAAGGCTATAACCAGCATGCTGGCTAAAAAAATAATAATCGGCATAAACGCCTCCTTATTGGATCACCAACGGGAACCACTGGAAAGATACAATACATAATCCCTCACCGCCTGCTCGAGGGGCATGAACTCATCTGTATACCCGGCCTGCCGCAATCGCCCCATCTGAGCCTGGGTAAAATATTGGTAACGATTGCGCAAATGTGACGGCATAGCCACATATTCTATTCTGGGCGGTTTCCCCGCCGCAGCAAACAAAGCCAAGGCCAGATCATTCCAGGTTCTTGCCTGGCCAGTACCAAGGTTGAAAATACCATTAATAGCGGTATTCCTCATTAAATAGATCATAACCGAAACAACATCTTTGACATAAATAAAATCCCTTTTCTGCTCTCCATCAGCATAATCCGGGCGGTCTGATTTAAAAAGAATCATGACCCCTTCGGCGACAACCTTCTCATAAGCCTTGGCAATAACACTGCGCATATCGCCCTTGTGCATTTCATTAGGGCCATATACATTAAAAAACTTGAGTCCAGCCACCTGACCATAAAGTCCTTGCGCCATTATCCACTCATCAAACAACTGCTTTGATTCTCCGTAATAATTCAGAGGTCTCAGCTGGCTAATTAAAGAGGGATCATCGCAATACCCCTGATCGCCATCACCATAAGTTGCAGCTGAACTGGCATAAATAAAACGTGCCCCTTTGTTCAGCGCCCAGCGGGCAACCTCACAGGAATATTCAAAATTATTCCTGATATAATAATCCCGATCAGTGCCAGTTGTCGAGGAACACGCTCCCATATGAAAAACGCAGGACACCTCCTGCAACAATTCGTCCCGGCGTATTTTCTCCAGAAAGTCCTGCTTGTCATAAAAAGCGCGATATCGCTTCCGGGCAAGATTCTCCTTCTTGAGTCCCTGATCATCGAGATGATCTACGACAATAATTTCCCCCATACCCAGCTCATTAAGCCTGGCCAAAAGACAACTGCCAATAAATCCAGCCCCGCCCGTTACTACAATCACCGAATCCTCCTTGGAAGAACACATCCAATCAATATGCACCACAAATCGCTCATTTGCCCCCTACTGCGCATCCACAAAGACTCCTGCCAGAGAAACTCCTATATCATAAGCCTCAAAATCCAGCAAGCGCTGTTCTGCTGAGGGAACGCGAACGGCTGACAGGCGAGCCAGCAAATCCCCGGTCCGGGCATGACGAATTTCCGCACGAATCCTGATCCGCACGGTATCTCCGGACAAAAAACCCGTCACCTTTCCAGGAAAAGAAAACTTTTCCACCCGACCAGTCACAAAAAAATCAGCCTTCTGCGGAGACTGTGGATCACAAAAAGAAAACGCTCCAGCCTTGTCAGCAATTGTCTCAGCCGCTCCCTTGACAATCATAAGCGAAAAACGACTTAACTGAGGGCCTGATGCAACATCCTGTCCAGCCAGGAAAGGATCTACAGCAATACTGCCCCCAGAAGAAAATGCCCCGGGAGCAAGAATCTCCACAGCAAACCTGGACTGCCGCCTACTCAGCGAAGAATCTTGAAGCGGAGCCGACGCCAGACAACCCCCGAACAAAAAACAAGTCATCAACAAAAGAGCAAACTTCAAGCAAGCACCTCCGGAAAAGATCCTACGCGCAATACAGTCCCTTCACCGCAACGACCGGAAGCTATTGTCAAAAGACGCAAATACTCAAATTTACCCAAATGAAAGCCCCGCTCCCCCAAACGCCATTTCCAATTACCCAGAATCAAGGCTGGATTATTCATCCGGGCCTCCCCTCCAAGGGCCAACACATCCTGTAATGGAATAATGACCAGTCCTGCTGCGGAAAACAAAAGTCTAGCGATAAGAACCGAATTGATCGAATCCGCAGGAATATCACACCCGAAATAACTGCGAATATTAGCTCTTTCAACCGGTGTCAAATCATGATTATACCAACCCTGCAAAGTATTATTATCATGTGTTCCTGTGTAAGCCACACTCAAAGACTGATAATTCTCCGGAAGATCCCGGCTTTTTAAATAATCATTATGAAAAGCAAACATAAGAACTTTCATTCCCGGAAACCCGAACCGATCCTTCAAAGCGTCAACATCCGGCGTGATAATCCCCAGATCTTCAGCAATCACCGGCAAAAGAGGAAAATGTTCGCGCAAAGCAGTAAAAAGCTCTTTTCCTGGAGCATCAACCCAACGTCCTTTTTTAGCCGTCTTTTCAGTCGACGGGATCTCCCAATACTGGGCAAAAGCACGAAAATGATCTATTCGCACCTCATCAAAAAGAGCAAGATTGTGCCGAAACCTTTCTATCCACCAGGAAAAACCGTTATCCGCCAAAACCGGCCAATTATAGATAGGATTCCCCCAACGCTGCCCCTCTTCGCTAAAATAATCGGGAGGAACTCCAGCCACAACAGCCGGACGCATGGATTCATCCAGCATGAAGAATTCGGGATGCCTCCAGACATCCGCGCTATCATAATTGACATAAATCGGAATATCCCCGATCAGAAGAATCCCATGACTGAGACATTCGCCCCGCAAACGGAGCCACTGACGATAAAAAAGAAACTGTTTGAACTTTTCCTTGCGAACCTGCCCGGCATTCTCTATTTGAAACACAGAAAGTGCCATGGGATTACGATCCCGGAATTGAACCGGCCAATCAATCCATGCCGCCCCCGCAAAACGGGCTTTAAGAACAACAAACAATGCATAATCATTCAACCATGTTGCCTGAGCAGACTCAAAAAATTCAAATTCTCCCTCCGGTATCACCTGCCCGGAAGAAGCGGTAGAACAATATGCCTCCCAGGCCCGATCCAGCATATCCTGCTTTTTGCGTGCCACGGCTTCAAAATCCACCGAATCGCAAGACGGCAGAACAAACAACTCCAAATCCTGCTTCAGCAGCAAACCATCCTGCACCAAGCCTTCTGGGCTGATCAATAACTCATTAAAAGCAAACGCAGACGCGCTGCTATAGGGAGAATTGGCCAAAGCCGGATTCGTCGGGGATAGTGGCAGCAACTGCCAGTACTTCTGGCCCGAAGCTGCCAAATTCGAAACAAAAGCCGAAGCCTCCGGACCAATATCTCCAATACCAAAACAGGATGGCAGGCAAGAGACATGACACAGTATTCCACTGGCTCGCTGAACCAACATATCGCCCCTCTTCCGGATAAAAAAGATATAAAAAAAACGGCACCCTCACAGGATGCCATCATTATATTACAATCAGGAATCAACAGCTGTTATTTCAGAAAAAAATTACACATAAGCCACACAAACATCCTTAATCTCCCGCAAATTAAGATCCGAGACCGGCTTAAATAAATAATACCCTTGAACGGCATCCACCCCCAAGGATTTAACCACACTAAATTCTGGCTCGGTCTCCACTCCTTCTGCCACCGTAATAATGCCGCTCTCCTTGCAAAACGCCACAATAAATTTGGTAATGCTGACCTTAACCGGATCATTTTGAATTCCCCGGATAATATGCTGATCAATCTTTATTATTTCCGGCTTGGTAGAAATAATCGATTCCAGGCTGGAATACCCCTTGCCAACATCATCAACCGCAAAGCTAAACCCGTCATTCCGATACCCGGAGAGTCTCTGGCTAAACACCGACTCTTCGTTAATCGACGAACGCTCCGTAATCTCAAGAATAACGTTATTAAAAGGCATCTGGGCTTTTCTGAAAATACCATAAAAAGCATCCAGCTTTCTTTCCTCGATCAACCGGGGAGCGCAGTTAAAAAACAAGTTTTCATTACGGGTTTTATGGGCTACAGATTCGGTGGCCTTCTTCCAACACATCATTTCGAGCGAATCATAAAGCTCAAACTTCTCTGCGGCCTTGAAAAGGTCATTAGGATCCGTAAACATTTCCGAACCAATCGGTCGACTGAGAACCTCCAAGCCTAGCAAATGAAAAGGATTCAAACAATAAATAGGCTGAAAATGCGGTAAAATCATCTCTTGCTCAATAATGCGGCTTATTTCCCGCGCCATATTCTGCCGGGAGCCTTTACGGTCGCGCTCATCTGTACTGCTGCGGCTGCTCATTACATCAATCTTGGCCAGCAACTCATCCTTGACAATAGATGCCAACAGGCAGTCGTCTGCCCCCAGTCGGTAGTACTTGATCCGAACACCACTGTCATCCTTCTCGGTCAAAACTATCAACGGCACAGAACACGTGCACTCATCAGCCTTGATTCTTTTACAAAACTCAAGCCCGGTTATGTCTTTGAGATGTTCCTCCAGAACAATCAGGTCAACGTCCAAATCCCTGACCTTTCGGTGCCCCTCCTGGAAACTATCCGACGTCAAACAAACATACCCGTTCTCCTCAAGAAACTCCAGACGGGGCTTCAACCCACAACAGTCCTCGGCAAGAAAAAGGATAATTTTCTTTCTGGATGCAGTAGTCATATCGCCCCCCCCAATCTAATAATAAAACCGCACTCCTCACAAAAGAAGTATATACCCCCTGAGAAGTGAATACGATCCTATCGACAAAAAATCATAGAAATATTTATACGCTGAATTCCATCCGCAAGCTACTGATATACAAAGATTTATCGACCGACACTCGGGGGATAAAGAAAACGTTTTCTCAAAAAAAGATCATAAAAATAAATACGTTCTGACATCTGAACAGAAAACAGCCAAGTAAGAGGAAAACAATACTATTAAGGAATATCTCTTTTAAATTCTGAAAAAAAGAAAGTCAATCCGTTCTCAATCATCGGAGCAGTCCGAGCAATCTCACGAAAAGCAGAAGGAATGGGAGGAAAATAGCGGTCACAATCATATACTGATTCAATCATTGTCAAATACAATGCCTCACAAGAAGGATGTTGAATCGCGCAACGGTAAAGCTGTTCTCCTCCGATAACAAAAACCCGGCCATAACGGTGACCCTCGTCCGCGCAATAACGCATAACAGCATCATTCAAAGAGCGGCAATGATCGACGGAAGATGGCAGTCCAGACAATTCACCCGTCGAAAGAACAACATTATGCCTTCCATGCAGTGGCTTGCGCTGCTCCGGCAGGGATTCCCATGTCCTGCGCCCCATAATCAGCACATTCTGCGCCTCGCCGCGATCATGGCGAGCCATCGTGCAATCCCTGAAATGTTTCATATCGGCCGACAGCTTCCAGGGCAAATCATTATTCTTGCCAATACCACTGCGAGCATCACAAGCAGCAATTATTGTGAAACCTTTCATCCTGCCCTCTCAGACGGCTATAGGAAACTTGATAAACGCCTGCGGATTATACCCGCAAAGACGAATATCCTCAAACTTCTGCTCCAAAACACGCCTGTCGGCCAACTGCAGCGCAGGCAATGCGCCCGGGCTCCGGGTCAACTGCAGACGCAGGCCATCGATGTGGTTCAAATAAACGTGAGCATCTCCCAAGGTGTGGATCAAAAACCTTGGCGTCAGTCCGCACTCTTTGGCCGTCATGCTTAACAACAGGGCGTAACTGGCAATGTTGAAGGGAACACCGAGCGCAATATCTGCCGAGCGCTGATAAAGCTGACAATCCAGATACCCCTGCACAACGTAAAACTGAAAAAAAGCGTGACAAGGAGGAAGGGCCATCCGGTCAATATCTGCGACATTCCACGCACTGACAATGAGCCTTCTTGAATCCGGATTTTCCTTGATCATTCGAATCACCTGGCCGATCTGGTCAACATGCTCCCGGCGAAAAGTTCCAGACAAAGAATCGTCCGGAACAAAACGCTCCCAACGCCGCCACTGATATCCGTAAACCGGACCCAATTCACCACTTTCATCTGCCCAAGCATTCCAGATAGGAGTATACGCACTAAGATCATCGTGAATATTGGTCGAGCCGCGCAAGAACCAGAGCAGTTCGCGCACAACCGCATCAAACAAAACTTTCTTTGTTGTCAGCAGAGGAAAGCCTTTTCTAAGATCAAAACGCATCTGATAACCGAAGACCGAAAGGGTTCCGGTTCCTGTGCGGTCATCTTTCTTCTCACCATGATCCAGAACATGCCGAACCAGATCGAGATACTGCTGCATATTGGCTCCTTCAAAAATTACGGTCTTTTTCCAACAGCCTGTGATCATACCCAGAGGTAGAGTATCTTTCAATCTTACCCGCCGGAGATTTGACAAGAAACAAAGCACCATAACCGTCCCCCAGAGAGTTGATGAGCGGGACACCCATCCGCGGGCCGAGAACACTCAGAGCTGTTGACCAGACATCAGCTTCCAGTGCCGTCGGGGCGATCACAGTCGTACTTACTGCCCCCGTAACCGGATATCCGGTCAGAGGATTGATGATATGCGAATACCTTTGCCCTTTGATCTCGAAAAACTTTTCATAATCCCCGGAAGTACTGACTGCAACATCCCTGGCCTCGACAACCTCTAACACCCCGGAACTGCCGCCGGGATCACGCACTCCGATATGCCATGGACGACTCTGGCAATTGTGACCCGATGCGTAAATCTCCCCTCCGGCATCAACAAAAAAATTCTTAAATCCGGCCTGTTTTAATATCTGAGCCCCCGCATCAGCCGCATAGCCGGGAACAATCGCATTCAAAGTTACGGAGGCCCCGGGGGCAAGCGCAACCGCGCCGTCATCCCGAAAAGACCAGACAGACGATTCAATCAAGCTTTTGGCCGCCAGAATTTCCTCTCTTGATGGAACCCGGTTGTCCCGTGAACAGTCCCGCCAAAGATCCAATAGTGGCCCAACGGCAACGTTAAAAGTTCCCTGTGTGGCCAAAGAAAAACGCTCCGATGCCTGCAGCAAGTCGGCAACCTCCTGATTCACCCGAACGGCCTGGCCCGCTGCAGCATTAAGACGGGAAAGATCACTGGCAGGATCATAAGTATTCAGCCGGGCATTGATCTCTCCAAAACGCTGCCACACCTGCCCGAAGGCTGATTCCATGGCCGTCGACTGATCGGGCTCAAAACAAACCTTAAGAGTGACAACAGTACCAAAAAATGGCATGGACCGGGACTCCTGCTTTAATGAGGCCCAGGCCCTGCTCTGCAATAAAAGAAGTCCGGCACAACAAAACAAAAAGAATAGTATTTTATTTGTCACCAGAATAATCCTTGCGAAGCAAAAGGTCAAACCGCCACTCAACCGTGACGGATGCTCCCTGACGATAGAAAGGATTAAAGGCCGGCCGAATATCACAAACAATACCCTTGTCTCTTAAAAAGCGCACAAGACTTTCTCGGTCAAATGTCCTTAACGGCGCCCGACTGTCCTGATCATTGCGCCTGCCCAGATGCATCTGCCCGGAACAATAGTCCATATACTCTTTTTTTGAACGATCATACGACAGCGAACCCGCCGCGTCCGGCATCTGTCCGATCAAAGCCACTCCACCCGGCGCGAGAACCCGATGAATCTCCAGCAAGGACTTCTCGACAAAACTATCATCCAGAAAATTCAGAAAAACAAAATAACTCAGCACCCTGTCAACCGAAGAAGTTTTAAACGGCAGTCGCCCGATATCTCCCTGAACCCAAGACCCCGCAGAAGACGCTGCGGCTACCGATAACATATGCGCACAAAAATCCAGACCAACGGCCTGATGCACATGTCCGGCCAACAGCCGGGTTATCCATCCCCCCCCACAACCGAGGTCAAGAAAAAGGTGTTCCTTCTCCGGCCTTAAAGCATCAAGAATCGTGCCGAGCATAACATTGATCTTATCCTGCGACCATTCAATGCCATCGAAAACTTCCCATTTGCTCAGCAGCCACTGCCGCTGGGCATAGCTGCTTTTGGCCGCAGACGTCCAATCATCAAAAAAATCTTTTAACGTCATAGAAAACCCTAGGCAAGAAAAGGATAGATCAGATGACTGCCCATGCGAGTCACTGTATCCGGAACCCATGCCTGTGTCATCAGGCGAGTATATGTTTTAAGAATTCGCTTGCGGCTGAAAACGTAGCCGGGGGGATGATACCCCAAATGAATAATATCGCCCCGGCTGGCGCCTGTGCCATCCTTGAAATGCACAAGACCATCCTGCTCCCGACCACTGGAACCAAGATCAAGGGAAGTCAACCCTCTCTCCTTGGCCCGCTTTATTCCTTCCCACATGAGCACATTATTCGAACGCAGATCGAGTGCTTCCGCAGAAGATGTGTTCACCTTGTAATAAAGTGTTTTTTCGTGCACAAGAAAAACATTACCGCCAACCATCTGACCCCGCGGATCAAAGGAACACAAAAGAAACCCGTTACCCTTCTCAACAAATTCTTTCCAGATTGCCTGAAAAAAACTAAACGGCTGGGCAAAAATACGATACTTTCTTTTACGCAAACTGACATGCAACAGATAAAAAGACCATAAATCGGCAAGGGTTCCTTCCCGGCAAACCAACCCCCGGCGCTCTCCCTGACGAACCTGATTGCGAAATCCCCCCTCAAGCCCCTTCCAGAGCGTATCAATATCAGCGGACAAATCCAGGGTATGAACATATTCGCGACTAAGCTCATGAAAAAGTCCGCAAGCGCGCGCCGCAGCATCACGAAAAGTCCTCAAAGCAATCCGGTATTCCGGATAATCCCTGCGCAAGGAATCAAAAAAAATCCTCCAGTCTTCTGCCGAGGAAACAAACGCATCACAATAATCCGAATAAGACAAAACACATATTTTCCATTCCAGAAAATTACGGACCACGGTATAAACGACATAAGTGCGGACAACCCCGTCAACCTCGATGTATTTAAGAAAAAGGTCTGGATGATAAGCCGCACGAATGACATTAAACCATTGCCGCGAAGAAAAAAGATTGTCCTTCAATCCGGGAAGCTGGAGAGTCTCCATTGCCTCAAAAAGAGGAAGAGTTTTCACCTTGACTGTCATTGCCGCCTCAATTTTGACTGCTGATAAATTTTAAGCATCTCCGGCACAACCATTGCAAGGTCATAAATTCTCAAAGAAAAAGCTTTTTCGGAATCGGAAGCTGAAAGAAAACGCAGCGAATCCGACAAGTTTTCACTATGCTCAAGCACAAAACGTTCTCCGAGAGCTCTGTTCATATGCGGTATAACCAGAAGTGGCGGAACCCTAGCGTCAATAAAACCAAGATAATCCTTTAAAGGAGGAACAAACTTGCGACTGGCGGCAAGAGAAACATAGGCCTGTGCATCCAAAACAAGATAGCGGTATCCCTGCGAATAAAGCTCCAGCAACCGCTCAAAAGAGGGAGGAATAGCTTTTACTCTGTCCTGTGGCGAGACATAAAGACTTTCGACCATCTCCTGGGAAGCCATCCACTTCGCCTGGGGATCCCGTGCCAGCAGAAACTCTGCCGCATTTTCATGCGCTGAACGTGCTGAAGAAATCAGAAAACTTTGCCAAAACATTCCTACCGTCATTAACAAAGCCGCCGCCAGAAGAACAATACGCCTGGAAGGAAATGCCCGCCATAAATGCCTGAGAAAAAACGCAGCAGATATGGCCATAAAAGGCAACATGACCGCAAGATAACGCGCCCCTTTTTCCTCAGTAAAGGAAAAGAAGAACATCTGAAAAAGGATCAGGCCAAAAAAGATGGACTGCTCCCATTGTCGACGAAGCAGAAGAAAAACATTTCCGAAGAAAGCTGCCGCAAAGAGCACGGACTCCATACGGAAAACATAAAAAGGATAAGAAAAAAGATTAACCCAGGAAAAAGCACCTCCGGCCTCCTGCCCCTGGTAGAAAACCCACATGGCAATAACCCGGGTATTGATGCCCTCCAGAAGATTCCCTCCAAGAACTACTCCGGAGAAAAACACCAACATCGCCCAGGTATAGTTACGCCATCCGGCCCCCTCACGGGACAAATAATTGCGCCATAATTCATAAAAAGCCACCAGAAACGGCAACATGATCAGCCGGTAATTGGCAAAAAAGGCAAGAGCAAAAAAAACTCCCCCAATAAACACGCGCCAATTCAATTTTATCGACTGTAAATAGAAATAAAACCCGGCCAGAACCAGAAAAATACTCAAAGACTCCTGCAAACCGGTTCTGGAATAGAACACCGCCCCCGGTAACAAGGCAAAAAGCGCGGATGCCAACAAGGCCAGGAGGAACGAACCAAAATGACGGCGCGTAAAAAGAAAAACCAGCGGAATCGTGATCAGCCCAAAAAAGCAGGAAAGAACCTTGGAGAAAGACCAGTCCGCAAGGGCCCCCCAAAGAAAACGGGAATCAATCAACAAAAACCACAGCGATTTGCCACTACCCAGAGCAGAACGGAAATAATAATAAGCCGCCTGCTGGCGGTCAGCCTCCCCCATCTGCGGATGCGCTGAAATAAACTCCAGTACCGGAAGGTTATGTTTCAAATACAAACCTTCGTCATAAAAAAAGAAGCCTCCGCCGGGCAAAAACCAGATTCGCAGGGCAATGCCGGCCAGCACCATGAAGATCAAACAAAAAATCAAATACTTACGCAAAAAAAGTTCCGGTGTCAATTTAGCCAACATCTCTGTCGCGACCTTCCGTAAAATACATAGCCACCGTTTAATTTTTTAGGCCTAACCCGAGATACACCAGCGGCCGTAAAATACTCCACCAGCCGCTAAACGGCTTCATTTTAGTGTAACCATCCTCTTTGGGAGGATAAATCTTGGTCACCGGAACCTCCTTGACCCTGTAACCAAGCTTGATCGCTTTGTAAAACAAATACGGTTCCAGTTCATAGCCATCAAGCCATTCCTGATCCAGATCCAGCCGGGGATCAGCAAGCAATGTCAGCCGAACCGCGCGAAAACCATTGGTGCTGTCGGTAATCCGGCGTCCGCTGATCAAAGAAAAAAGAAGTGGATGAACAAACCTTGTAGCAATCGTGCGATAAAAAGGCATGTTGCCAAAGCCTCCGCCCGGTAAATATCTCGAGCCCTGGACAAGATCATACCCCTGTGCCATCCCCTCAACAAGCCTGGCCACATCCTGGGGACGATCCTTGTCATTACCTGCCACAAGGAAAAGCGCCTCGTAGCCGCGCGCTCTGGCCCAACGCAAACACGCCCGCACACTATGGCCGGCACCACGATTCACCCCCTGACGGACCACAAACACATGTTCATTCGGAGGAATTCTTTCCACTGAACCGTCGGTTGATCCGTCATCCATAATTAGGACATCATAAAGAGAATAGTCAGAGAAACGGGACAGAACCCTGTGCAGCTTCTCCCCTTCATTGAGAACAGATATCCCCAGAACGTACTTGTTTGCCATTCTCAAACCAACTTAGGTTAAACTCTCCCTAACGAGTAAAGATACTCCCATCAGGATTAAGAAAAATCCAGGACAAGAACCAACGGCGTTTATTATAACGCCGACCGGATGCATTTCAAACGGATTATAGGAAATAGCCCCGCGGGAGGCATGGGCCCGGACAGAAAAATTCAGGATTTGACTGCAGGCGGAGGCACCAGGGTTATCATCCGAGAAATCAGTAATCCGCCTCCACAGTAAAAATCAAAACGGTACTCTCCATACCTGGCAAGACTCAATCCCCTGACATCGAGAGCGATTTCAACAACTTCACGACGATCATTGAAACGGACATTCCCATTGGTCTCTCCAAGTACAGCATCATCTGCGGCATAACTGCAAAGTAACCTGCAGGAATATTCCCCGATACCTTCAGTCATTGTAATAAAAACACCAAAATGCCCCAGCACACAAGGCATCTGTGGCGTGGTCACGGTGCTGAATAACCCGATCAATGATTTCTTGCCGGTTCGGCGATCCTCGATAATGCTGTCGCAGACCAACATCCCCAACGGAACTGGTAACGGTTTTTTTGCATCCATATTTATTCTCCAAACCAGGCCCTTGCGAATAATCGCAAGAAGCTTTTCTTTACAAATGCCGACGAAACAAAACTGCCGCCCATTCTTTCCCCTTAACCAATCTGACCCGGGAAAAGCCTTCCGGACTGAAACTCCGGGAAAAAAGCGGCAAACTGGCCAAAGATATCCCGGAAACAACCAGATGCCCTCCCGGAGCGACACACGCGGCAATCGACTCCTGACAACGAAGCAAATCAGGAGTAACCAGATTGGCGGCAACACAATCAAACAATTTTCGAGGGACAAAACGGGCAATATCTGCTTTGCGCACCGTTACGAGAGAAAGATTATTAGCCGCAAGATTAGCTTTTGCGACACTCACCGCATCAGGATCAATATCAAAAGCCAGCACCCGGCTGGCTCCAAGCCTGGCCGCCACAACAGCCAGAATGCCGCTGCCTGTACCAATATCAAGAAAAGAAGAAAAAGTTCCGGAAAGCTGGTCAATGATCTGTGCCGTAAAACGGGTAGTCTCATGGAGCCCGGTTCCGAAAGCATTGGTCGTATCCAAAAAAACCGGAACCTTTCCTGCAGGGTAAAGACGATCCTCCTGCCATAAAGGAATAATATGAAAACGCCTGGTCAAAGAAAAAGGCTTCCACCCTTTTTTCCAGGCAGACTCCCAGTCTTGACGGCGATGAGTATGCAAAGAACTGCTGATATGGGAAAACTTCTGCTGCTGCAATTGCCGCAAAACCCCGGATGCTGTTGTTCGATCCGGAAAATAGACAGACACTGACGACAAGGACTTGCCAAGCCCCTCTTGTTCGATGCGACGTTCACAAGAAATACCCGCCGTTGACAGCCAAAGGCCCAGAATCTCCCGGGCTGCCGGCAAATCTTTTTTAAAAACAATTCTCAATTCAACAACACCTGTTTGCGTCATAAAAGGATTATAATGAATAATCTCGCGTAATCAAGCCGCAAAACAAAACACCTCCAGTAATCTTGAGAAAATTCAACGCCTATTACACAATCCGGGTTTAAGCGTTGTCCAAGAGATAAAAAAGCCGCAAGGCTGTATGGCCTGGCGGCTTTTTTATGTTCACGAGTGTCAATTATCCAAACTTAATTCCGATCCAAGGTTTATGATACCTCAGGGCTGAAGCGCTGTCGTTTTAAACAAGCGGAAAAATTCACTATCAGTAGAAAGCATCAATGTCGTATTGGCATCAATAGCCGACCGATAGGTTTCCAGGGTTTTCAGAAAAGAATAAAAACCAGGATCCCGATTATAGGCATCAGCGTAAACATTAATCGCCTCGGCATCCGCACGACCCAGAACCTCCTGCGATTTGCGGTAAGCTTCGGAACGAATCTGCTCCAGCTCACGCGCGGTCTTTCCTTCGATCTCGGCTTTCTGGCCTTGCCCCATGGAACGATATTGTTCCGCTGCGCGTTTACGCTCGGAAATCATACGCTCAAAAACCTTGCGCAGCACATCCTGAACATAGTTAATCCGGCGAATCCGGATATCCACCAGTTCTATCCCAAAACCTGACAAACGCTGGGCGGCACGCTTGCGAATCTCTCCGGTTAAAGTTTCGCGGCCAAACCGTACCGACTCAAGATCGGCATCAGACAAATGAATCATATCAATATCATTATTATCTTTCACGCGTGACTGCTCACGTTGGATAATATTATTCGTATTACGAATAATTTCGACCAGATTGTTTGATGAAACAGCATCTCTGGTGGCAGCATCCAGAATGTCATCCAAACGAGCCTGGGCGACCGATTCCGTTCCAAATGATTTAAGAAACTGGAGCGGATCCACTATCCGCCAGCGGGCGGTACTGTCAATCCAGATGTAACGCTTGTCGAGCGTCGGGATCTGGTTAGGATCTCCATCCCACTCCAGAATCCTTTTATCAAAACGGTTCACTTCCTGGATAAAAGGTTTCTTGAAGTATAACCCTGCCTGGCGAACAGGCTCTCCAACCGGCTGGCCGAACTGGGTAACCACAACCTGCTCGGTTTCGTCAACCACATAAAAAGAAGAAAAAACTATCAGCGCGAGTCCGGCGGCAAGCCCGCCAAGAGCTGCAGGGAGAAACTTGTTCATTTGATACCCCCCTCGTTAATATTGAGTAACGGAAGCACCGGAGTCCCCTTGCCATCAAACACATACTTCCTGCCGGCCTTGGGAAGGACTTCCTGCATGGCTTCAAGATACAACCGCTTTTCGGTGACATCTTTGGCCTGCTTGTAAGCATCCCAGGTAGCAATAAACTTGGCTGCATCACCTTTGGCCCGGTTAACACGCATGACAGCGTAGCCTTCCGCCTCCTGCAAAGTCTTTTCGGCTTCACCACTTGCCCGCGGGACAACTTTATTGTAAGCCTCCCAGGCCTGATTAACGACCTTTTCCATTTCCTGCTTGGCTTCATTGACCTCATTAAAGGACGCTTTGACAGCCTCGGGAGGATTGACATCCTGCAGAATAACCGACTGCACCTGTATTCCGCAATCGTAAGAATCCAGCAACTCCTGCAACCTAGTCTGGACTTCAAGATCAATCTCCATCCTGCGGGTGGTCAACGCTTCGGTAACGGAAGTATCCCCGATCACCTGACGCATGACAGCCTCGGAAATATCCCGGATGATTGCTTTGGGCTCGCGGACATTGAAAAGCAGTTTTACTGGATCCTTGATGCGAAACTGCACAACCCAAGTGACATCAATAACATTAAAATCTCCAGTTAACATCAAAGACTCATTCTGGAAATCTTCCCGGGAATACTCGGACTGAACTCCGCTGCGGACAGTGCGAAAGCCAAATTCCTCTTTCATGACCCTTTGAACCTTGACTATATTAAGCTTTTCAATATTAAAAGGCCAACGCCAGTTGAGACCCGGCGGCTCGGTCCGGACATATTTTCCAAAACGTCTAATCACGCCAACCTCATCGGGTCCGACCGAATAAAAACTGGACACAAGAAAAAGCGCTCCCGCGACAAACAGAACAATCAGGGGAATAAAGCGGTTAACGTTACGAATATTCTCACGGCTGCGGCGCAGCAACTCATCTGGGGTATCAGGAATATCAAAACGCATGCTACACATCCTTTTTTGCAGAATTATTTTGCTTTGCCCTGATTGGCTACTGAAGCCATTGCAGCCTTAATTCGCTCTTGATCTCCAAGATAACGACTACTGAGCGGTTTCAGGTTTTCATCCAGTTCATACACCAACGGAGTACCTGTGGGGATATTCAGACTGACGATATCCTGATTAGAAACACCGTCGAGGTGCTTGACCAAGGCTCTAAGACTGTTGCCATGGGCCGCAATCACAACTTTCTTACCGGACTTAATAGCCGGAACAATGTTTTTTTCCCAGTAAGGCATCACCCTGGCGACAGTGGATTTAAGATCTTCTGTAAGAGGAAGTTCGGCAGAAGATAGACTCTGATAACGCGGATCTTTTCCGGGATACCTCTCGTCAGAAATTTCCAGCTTTGGAGGAGGAACATCATAGCTGCGGCGCCAGATATGCACCTGTTCATCACCAAATTTAGCAGCCATCTCGGATTTGTTGAGTCCCTGCAATCCGCCATAATGCCGCTCATTGAGACGCCAGGTCTTTTCGACCGGGATCCATAACAGATCCATCTGATCCTGAACAAACCACAACGTTCTGATCGCTCGTTTAAGAACCGAAGTAAAAGCAATATCGAATACGAAACCTTCCGCCTTGAGCAAACGTCCGGCCTCGGCGGCTTCCTGCATCCCCTTCTCGGAAAGATCCACATCTGTCCAGCCGGTAAAACGGTTTTCCTTATTCCAAGTACTCTCTCCATGACGAATCAAAACCAGTTTGTACATAACCGCTTCCTTTGTGTAAAATTAGATTAAAAAGGCCCGGTAGACTACCGGGCCCTGATTAACAAGGCTGACAACTGAGAAATTATTTTTTTGCAGACTTCTTTGTAGTCTTGGTTGCGGCCTTTTCAGTGCTTTTTTCGTTCTTGGGCATATGATGCTCGACCCATACTGCAGCATATTTTTTGAACCAGTCGTCAGCGGCCTTGTCGAATCCGATGTCATAACCGACCATCTCGCTCTGAATCCACTTGTGACGATTGATCTCTTCAACAACCTCTTTGATCAGGAGTAACTTTTTACGATCTACCACGGCATTATCCTTTCTTTTAACCCCGACAATTCTACCAACAAAAGACCCCGAATTTGAACGGGGCTTTTTTTCGGCAGCAGAAACGAGGAAGGCCGACTTGAATTCAGATGCAATTTTTAAAGCAGAATCTCTTATCGCCATAACGATTGAGTTGTTGCTGTTGTTGTAAATGCTTGATTTTTATTATACGTACCGCATCTTCCAAGTCAAATAAAAATTTAAAGTCTTTACAAAAAAACAACTTCCGGGTCTCCTGAAACCGGCAAATATCAGGCAAATACTCCTTTACTTTGAACAGGCATAACCTAAAATATCTGACATCAGAAAGCACCGACGTGAGCTTGTTGATACGCCTGAGTTCAACTCAACAGCCACAGTCCTCCACCACTATCGGAGTTTATCTAAAATGCCCGTTGCCTCTGTCTTTTGCACATTTATCCTGCTGTTTATGTTCTTTCATTTGCGCAGCGGAAGAATGATCCTGGATCCTCTACTTAAGACTTTCCTGACCACGGGACTGCTGATCGTTATCAGTACAGAAACCCTTGGGTGGCTCGGCCTTATTGATTTGACCGGCCTGCTCAGTTTTTGGCTGATTTGCTCTGCGGCCATTCTCTTTGCCATCTCCGGGGATTTTTTCCGGAACAAACTCCCAATCAAAGTAAATCCTCCGCAAGCTTACAACCGGCAGGATTTTATCCTGCTGACAGGCATCTTCCTTTATTGCCTGACCCTTGGAATAACCGCTCTGGTAACTCCTCCTAACACCTGGGACTCGCTGACCACACACATGGCCAGAGTTGCGCACTGGATACAAAACCACACCGTCAGCAACTACCCCAGCTGGGTTCTCAAGCAGCTAAACTATCCTCCCGCAGGTGCCTACATCCTGCTGCATCTGCAAACTTTGACTGGTAGTGACTCCCTGGCCAACATGGCTCAATGGATTGCCATGACCGG
This sequence comes from Candidatus Omnitrophota bacterium, assembly GCA_903944345.1. Taxonomy (GTDB): domain Bacteria; phylum Omnitrophota; class Gorgyraeia; order Zapsychrales; family Fredricksoniimonadaceae; genus CAJARJ01. The sequence goes on along the minus strand of CAJARJ010000003.1, from coordinate 41,750 downwards.
CGTCCTGATCGCCGCCGTTCTTATCTCCAGAGAACTTGGTCTGGACCGCCGGGGACAGATTATATCTGCTGTTGTGGCGCTAACCGTTCCCATGGGCCTGTTGCAGGCTGTCAGCACCCAGAACGAACAGATCAACTCTTTGTGGATTATGTCTTTCGTTCTTTTCTCGCTCAAGTCTATGCGCACAATGGACTTACAGAACAGCCTCTGGGCCGGAATTTCAATAGCCCTGGCCACCGGCGTCAAAGGCACCGGGATTATCTTTGGCCTGCCCTTTTTTCTGTGGACCAGCGCTCTTCTGATGCGCAAAAACATGCTTAAAGGCCTGGGGCATGCCACTATCGTGATCTTTATCCTCGGCGCGATAAACACCCCGTTTCTCCTTCGAGGATTACAGCTGACACAAACACTTATAGCCCCCTCGGAAACAGAAAACATGCTGATCAAGCACCCCTCCGCTTCCAGCATACTGGTCAACACTTTACGAAATCTGGCCGGACATTTTACTCTACCTCTTGAATCATGGAACACCATCATACGTCGAAGTGTCGGAAACTTTGACAAAATGTCTCCGGGGCAACCCAAATTTGACCTGCCCGGGCACGCCTTTCACGAGGACGTTGCCGGCAACTTTCTGCATACACTCCTTATCTTTCTGTCCGCGCTTGTGTCTGTATGGAACCTGTTTCTGCGACGTTCCGCTGGATATCCCCACGGTTACGGTTTAAGCCTTTTGGCGGGCTTCCTGCTGTTTACCATCTTTGTCCGCTGGACACCTTTTAATGTTCGCTATCATCTTCCCCTTTTTTTGCTGGCCGCCCCCTGGATCACCCGGACACTCTCTGTAGCAGGCAGCCGGGTTTTATTGTCTGTGGCCTTTTTTCTTCTTGTTGCCAGCGCCCCCTGGCTTTTTCTCAACCGTTCCCGGCCATGGTTTGGACCAAAAAGTATCTTCCTGCAGTCACGAGAGGCGCAGTATTTCAGCAACAATCCGGACTTTCGTTTTTCCTATGACCGTGCGGTGGAAAAACTGGACGAATTAGCCTGCCCCAACATCGGCCTTTCGTTCAAAGGCGAGTCATGGGAATACCCGCTATGGCCTCTGCTTCGAAAAAAATTCAAGGACAGGCTGCGCCTTGAGCATGTTGCCTGCGATAACGCTTCCTGTTCCCTTGCCTATCCACGAGGAGTTTTTTCCCCCTGCGCGATTGTTACCGACAGTCCAGATCAAAGAGAAACCATATCCGTCAACAATCGGACTTTCCTGAAAAAACATGTATTACCGATCCTGAGCATCTATGCCCCGGCAGAAAGCTTCTCCGCAACCGCCAAATCCATACGGCATTTTCGCAGAGCCATCCGGCCAATCCCCAATACGAACATAACTTCCCTGGGAAATCTGCAAATTCTGATCACCGAGATTCAGGAACGCATCCAGGATGCTCGCCTGGTAAATCCTGCGATCCTCGGCAAAATAGACCCCGTGACAACGACAATCTTTTTTGATCGCTATCTCAAAGGACTGACATTGTTAATGGACGGACTACGGACACAAAACAGTGAAGCCCTGGCTCAGGGAAGCTTTCTGATCAAGGAATGGAGTGACTGGTCAGCAGGAAATTTCAACCGGGTCGGCGGGATTCTGCTTGCGGATTAACCGTTAAGAAATAAGCCGCAATACCAAAAGCAACGGACACATTCAGGGAATTCTTTATTCCTCTCATGGGGATTTCCAAAGCATCATCCGCCATTGCACACAGCTGCGATGACACCCCCTCAATCTCGTTGCCAAGAACAAGACAGGTTTTGCCCGAAGGGGAAAAAGTACCGATCTTATAACTGTCCCTGGCCTGTTCAAGAAGGACGATTCGGTATCCTTCCTGCTTGAGCTGCCTAGCCACCTCGACCGAGCTGGAGCGATACTCCCAGGGAACACTTTCTTCTGCGCCAAGAGATGTTTTGGCAATTCCGCTTTGCGGAGGATAACCGGTATAGCCGCACAACCACAACTTTTCAATCCCGGCTCCATCGGCAGTACGAAAGATCGAGCCCACGTTGTTAAGGCTGCGGATATCTTCCAGTATTACTGCCAAAGATGACCGCGAGACTCCCAGCCCGGCGAGCTGCCGTGCGACAATCTGCTCATGAGACAATTTCTCAATCATCGCGTCCAGTGCTCCAGAAAATAAAGCCCGGCAAAAACATTCGGCCCGACCAACTTGCCTTTTCTCACTTGCGCCCGCAGCCAAGAATTGATTCTCCCCAAAGGAATTTCATGTACAGAGATCTGTTCATGTTCGTCAACGCCTCCGCCAGCAGCAACCTTGCGCAAACCGGAAGCATGAACGATCGTAACCATATCCGCACACATTCCTGCCGAAACGGGACCGACAAAAAATACACGAAATTTCCGGGCTGCATAGCCGGTTTCTTCCAGCAACTCCCGTTTGGCAGCGGCAAGGACGTCTTCACCACGACATCCCCGATCGTCGCCAACAAGCCCGGCCGGGAAACCAATCGTATTCTTGCCCACCGGATGCCGGAACTGCTCGACCAGCACAACCTTGTCCTCATCGGTCTTGCCGACAATAATAACAACCCCGGAACTGTTAACACGCTCCACATATTCCCAGCCGTCACGAATAACCAGACGTAAATACCGCCCCGTGCGTATCAAATCCTTTTTGCTCATGCGCTTAACTCCTTCCAGAGAGCGCGCACATCCGCCAAAAGAGGCACCATCATCTCCCGGGAAAGATCAAAACGAATGCCCATGGCCTGAAAAAGTTCCGGTAAAGGACGCGAACCGCCCAAGGCCAATGCCTTTTTATAATTCGCCACCGCAGCCTGCGGGTCTTTACGAAATTGACGCCATAACTGCAAGGCTCCCAATTGGGCAATACCGTACTCTATGTAGTAAAACGGAACTTCAAAAATATGCAGCTGCCGATGCCATAAAGAAGTCCGTTCATTCTCAAGCCCGGACCAGTCCAGAACATCCCCGCTCAACTGGCGATGGCAACGCAGCCAGGCCTGCGAACGCTCGCAAGCCGAATGACCGGGATTCTCATAAAGCCAATGCTGAAAGGCATCAATCACCGCAACCCAGGCCAATGTCGTGACAACCCCTTCCAGAAACTCCACCACAGAACGTCTGGCATCCGCAGGGGTATAAAAAACATCCAGATGATCATTGGCCATCAACTCCATAGACATGGACGCCACCTCACAAAACTCCATGGGCGCGTGCCGATAATCCACCAAAGGCTCGTGTGCGCAAAGATACGCATGAAACGCATGCCCGGACTCGTGCAACAGAGTACGGACATCATCATCAAGGCCGACGGCATTCATAAAGATAAAAGGTTTGCGCGACTCATCGAGAGTATTCTGATAGCCACCGGGAGCTTTCCCCTTACGACTTGACAGATCCAGCAACTGCAATGCAGCCATCTCATCATATAATTCAGCAAGCCCCGAATCTATCCTGCGCACCACCTGCCCCACGCCGCTCTGCAATTGTGCAACATCCTTGAAAGGCCTTAACGCGGGCCGGGCCAGCGGATCTACCGCCGTATCCCAGGGACGCAAAGTTGACACCCCCATCTGTGCGCGTCTGAGTGCATTGATTTCCCTCAAGAACGGGACAACAACCTCCTCAACGGACTGATGATAGGCCCGACAATCCTGCGGGCCGTAATCAAAACGCTGATAAGCCTCGAACTGATAATCCCGGAAATTCGCGAATCCGGCATTCAGGGCAAGTTCATTACGCAATATAAGCATACGATCAAACAACTCTTCCAGTCGTACGGATTCCTGCATCCTGCGGGACGCAACCGCTTTCCACGCCCTCTCCCGCAAGGAACGATCGGTCTCCTGCAGGTACCTGGACATTTCCGGTAAAGTCTGCTCGCGACCATCAAAGGTTACCATCATTGCCCCGCAAATCGTCTGGTATTCCTGAGACAAAAGCGCCAGCCGGGTTTGCAAAGGAATATTACGCTCAACAAAAAGTTTGACCGCAACCGCCGACGAACGCCTGTAGATCGCATACCGGTCTTTATCCAGCGAAAAACGCTTTTCCAGTTCAAGAAACTTCACATCAAGAGCATGCTCCAGCGGCTTGACCGCAGGCTCGACCTCTTCAACAAATTTCAAATAGCGCTGGGATTTGACACTGTCTGAAGTATCGCAGGTCATTGCGATATAAAGAAAGCTGCCCGTCTGACCCAGGGCCGCTTCAAATTCCGAACGATCCAACAGCCACCGCTCCAAATCCACCACAGACTCCACCGGACGATCCAAAAGTTCCTGCAGCAATCGAACAACATCCTCCCTGCGAGCAAGATCGACCTGCTCCGGTACAAAAGAGCGTCCGACAAAAGGCTTTAATTCTTTCATATTATCTCCATTCAACCCGGATTATTCCGCCTGATTGCCCGCAATCCCCCGGCACAGCACCGCAATCAGGAATGCCGCGCCGCCAAGAAAAAAGACCGCCCCGGAAGATTCAACACGAATCCCCTGCACAAAGGCGGATGCAAAAGCCGCAAAAGGATTATCCTTGCCCGGAGCAAACGCGGAAGCCACAACCGCCTGCACCAAATCATCAACAAGACAAATCGCCACGTAGAAAAAAAGACTCATTATCCCCGCCCCAAAAGCCGCGGCCCCGGCAAAACCCATCCGTCTACGCCATATTCCGATGGCAGAAAAGATCAGAAGCAGGTAGGCTAACCCTCCGCACAGAAAGCCAAAAGGGATCACACGATACAAAGGCCGTGAACGCAACAACTCCCCCGAGCCCGTAGCATCCATTTTCCCGACCAAAGAACGCACATCCAGAGCAAAGCGCCCGTCCGGAGTCCTTTTCCCTTCCTGAGCAAAAGGACGGGAAAGTTCAAAAAGAACTCCCGCCGCAGAAAAAGACTGCACACCTGCCATCGGCCAATACAAACGGGCAAAAGGCAAAAAAAAAGAAATCCCCGCGCCAAGAAGCAATAACCAAAGCACCTTGCGCATCAATCCGCGGGCATTGCCACGAGTCCAGGTCAAATCTTTACGACACCAACGGCAGAACACCGCCGCAGCCTGAATTTCTTCCGCGCAATAAGGACATCGTTTCATAAGTAAACCTATATAAGTGGTCATGGAATACAAAATGGATTATAACTCATCCCTGGACAAAAATCAGCATAGAAGTTACGCGCACCTGGAAATAGTGCAACCAGACAATAACAAGTCCTTAAGTAAAATCTCTTGACAAAGACAGCTAATCCATTAAAATCTTACATCTTGTTATAAAACTTGACAAACTGAGGATTTTTTATGGGCAAACGTTGTGTTGTTTCCGGTGCAGGGCCGACTTCCGGTCGTAAATATAAAAGACGCGGTATGGTTCGCCGTAAAGGCGGCGCGGGTTCCAAGATCGTAGGAAAAACCCTGCGGGTCATCCGCCCCAACCTGCAGCGTGTCAAAGCTGTTGACGAAAAAGGCACTGTCAAATATGTCTGGGTTACTGCCCGCATGATTCGTGCCGGCAAAATCACCAAGGCAGGAAAAGCCTCGGTTCAACGTGCGAATGCCGCAAAGAATTAATACTTTCTAGACTGACAAATAAAAAAGCCCCGATTAAGTCGGGGCTTTTTTATTGTTTCTGACCGCTTTTCCCCGGCCGAATATCCTTCAACGTCAACTGCGGCTGTGCAACCTTATTCCAGTCATCCACAGCCAGATTATAAACGATATCAACTGGCTGACCAATTTTCAGATCAGAACAAACCTTGGCCATCCCGAAACCTACAGCCTGGCAAGCCACTCGCCCATCAGTCACCCAGAACTTGACCGTTTCCTTGCCCATCACCTGCACGGAAGTCTTGAGACGCAAATGTCTGGTCGCAAAAAACGGCGCAGGATTAGCCTCGCCATATGGCTCAAGCGCCGCCAGCTGTCCCAGCAACTCCATGGAAACCTGCGCTAACGGCAATTGTGCATCCACATCTATAACCGGTAACATATCCGCTGCCAGGTTCTTGCCGGCAAAAACATTAATCAGGGCGCGTAAATCTGACACTTTGTCCCGGCGCACCTTCAATCCGGCTGCCCGGCTATGCCCGCCAAACGATTCCAATGCCGAAGCACAGGCGGCAAAAGCCTCATTAAGATGAAAGCCCTCAATCGAACGCGCGGACCCGGTACCCAGACCATCAGAAAAAGATATGACCACCGAAGGACGGGCATAACGATCGGTCAACTTGGAAGCGGCAATGCCCAACACCCCCCGATGCCAATTATCACCATGCACAACCAGCACCTTCTGTTCACGAAAAGAAGGATCGTCCTCGACCATGGCCGCCGCCTGCTCAAACACCGAATTCTGTATCTTTTGCCGTTCACGGTTATGCTCCTCAAGCAACTCGGCAAGGCCATCTGAAGCGGCATCATCTTCGCAAAGCAGCAAATCAAGAGACGTTTTGGCTGTCCCCATACGTCCGGCTGCATTAAGTCTTGGCCCCAGAGTAAATCCGACCGTGTAAGTGGTCACGGGCTTGCCTTCAATCCGGGCCAGGCGTATGAGTGCCCTCAGCCCGGGTTTTGTCGTACGATAAATAGAACCAAGCCCGGCCTGGACAATAATCCGGTTCTCCCCGCGCAAAGGAACAACATCAGCAATAGTCCCCAAAGTTATCAGATCAAGATCATGCAAAGGAAACTTGCCGGACGCCGCATGAACAAATTTGGCCGCCAGACCAACGCCCGCCAGATCCCTGAACGGATAAGTACTGCCCTCGCATTTGGGGTCAATAACAGCTACAGCCGCCTGTGGGAAAGCCCCTTCCTCAGGCTCGTGATGATCGATAACAATCGTATCAATGCCCTGATCCCTGAGCGCCTGAATCTGCTCCCGCGAAGTGACTCCGCAGTCCACCGTAATCACCAGCGACACCCCCTGGTCTCTGATCACAGAAACGGACTCGGAATTCAATCCGTACCCCTCCTCCATACGATGAGGGATGTACCTGAAAGCCTCCAGGCCAATGGATCGAAGATACCTCCAGACCACAGCGGTCGACGTCACTCCGTCAACATCATAATCACCATACACCAGCACTTTTTCGGAATTACGACAGGCCAACCTGAGGCGCTGGACAGCTTTGTCCATCCCAGGCAGAAGAAACGGGTCATGCAATTGATCAAGGTCTGGCTTGAGAAATGAGCGGGCCAGATCGCCGGAGGAGATTCCGCGATTGACCAACACCTGGGCGACCAAAGGATGAATGGATAATTCTGCAGCTATCCGGCTGCAAAGTTCCGGAGACTGCGGTTGCAGGCGCCAACGTCTGGAATGCGACATATAGGTATATTACATTTTCTCCGGCGCGGTAATGCCGAGAAGTTTGAGACTGCTAAACAAGACCTGACGCGTTGCCTGACAAAGAGCCAAGCGTTCGACAGCGACAGCAGGGTTATCATCAATAACCCGGCAACGGTCATAAAAACGATGGAAAGCCGCCGCCAGCTCCTGGGTGTACCGGGTCAGGGTGAACGGATCCAGATCACGCGCACAGGTATTAAGATATTCCGGGAAGGCCAGCAGGCACTTGATCAACTCAATTTCCGCCTCCTCGGCTATATGCGAGAAAGACGCCGCCGGCAGCAAACCGGACTCTTCCCTGGCCCGGCGTAAAAGGCTGGAAATCCGGGCATGGGCATATTGCACATAATAAACAGGGTTGTCTGAAGCCTGTTTCTTGGCAAGATCAATATCAAACTCCAGCTGCTGACTGACCTGGCGCATCAGCATAAAAAAGCGGCCTGCATCTGTACCGACTTCTTCGGCCACTTCGCGCAAGGTAATAAATTCACCGGCACGGGTTGACATACGCAGCTGTTTGCCATCACGAAAAATGGTGGCCAACTGAATGATCAAACCTTCCAACGCAGACGCATCCCGGCCCAAGGCCTGAGCTGCCGCCTTGATCCTTGGAATATAGCCATGATGATCGGGACCAAGAATATCGACCAGCAGATCAAACCCGCGATCATATTTGTTTTTGTGATAAACAATATCCGGGGCCAGATAGGTATAAAAACCGTCACTCTTGCGCACAACCCGGTCCTTGTCGTCACCAAAACGGGTCGAAGCAAACCAGAGAGCCCCTTCCTTCTCGTAAATGAACCCCTTGCCGCGCAGTTCCTCCAGAGTAGCCGCGATCTTTTCCTGCGAGGAGACCTGGCTTTCAAAAGTCCAGTTATCAAAAGCTACCCGGAAAATACGCAAATCTTCGCGGATAACCTCCATCAGATAGTCTTTGGCAAACGAACAATAGTCTTCGAAAGATATCGCCTCGGCATCAGCCAAAGACGCCATCTTTTTTTGCTGCGCAAAAACCGACGCCATTTCAGCAATATAGTCTCCCTGATAACAATCCTCAGGATATTCTATCTTGGCGCCAAAAAGCTCTTTTGTTCTTAGCTGCACAGAAAGACCCAGCGTACGGATCTGATTGCCGCCATCATTAACATAAAACTCGCGCTCGGCATGATGCCCGGTAAAATTGAGGACATTGACTAAAACATCCCCCACGGCTGCCTGACGAGCATGGGCCACCGTCAACGGTCCCGTAGGATTGGCAGAAACAAATTCGACCAGAACCCGCTTGCCTTGCCCAAAACCGGTTTTCCCGTAAGAGTCGCCCTTGGCCAAAATGTCCGCGAGTAAAAGACGATACACCTGAGGGGCAAGACGAAAATTGATGAATCCCGGTTTAAAAATCTCAACCGATAAAACCGTATCACGCAAAGAAGATTCCGCCAGCTGCTCCTTAACTGCCACAGCCAGCATTCCGGCGATCTCAAAAGGATTCTTGCGCAAAAGCGAGGAAAGTTTTAAAGCCAGATTACAAGCCAGGTCTCCATGTTCCTTGTGGGCAGGCGAATCAATCTCGACAGCGGGGACAGTGATTCCGGAACCACACACCTTAAGCGCGGCCACGCGGACAACCTCCGCCAAACGAAACTGAATCTGATCAAACATGGACTCTACCATTCGACCTTGGCCGCCCCCTGCCAGAGATGCTCCAGACCATAAAAATCACGTGAATCCGACTCAAAGATATGCACCACCACATCCCCCAGATCCAGCAAGGCCCAATGCCCGCGAGCGGATTCTTCAGCAGCCCCGGCAACAGACTTTCCCATATACGATGGAAAGCTCCTGCGGCCAGCGCTGTCGACTCCCTGAGAATAACGCACCTTGATCCCGTGCTCCAGAAGGCCGCTTTCGACTCCGTCCGCTACCGCCTTGACGTGACGATTACCGGAAGCCGAACAAAGCACAAAATAGTCACAATAATTGACAATAGTCCGCATATCAAGAATGACAATATGCTCGGCCTTCTTGTCGGAAGCCACCCGGGCGATTATCCGGGCAACATCTGCTGCTGGCAACAAATTGTTATTGGCAGAAGGAGTATTTTTCACTTCTTCAACTTGGCAGCCTGGTCTTTACTCAAGACCCGCCAGCACTCATGCGGACCGCTCGGAGATTTGGCAACCGCAAAAAAGCGACCGCTTTTCTCCTGAACAGTATAATTGGAAGATTCGAACTTTGTCTTCAGCTTAACATCATAAAACGATAATGCTTCCATAAGACCTCCCTGAAATAACCTGCCAAATTAAAAATGTAGCCTCAAGTCTACTCAAGAACCGAACAACTGTCAATCGCAAAAACTCTTCTAGCCAAGAGCCCCCTCACGAATAAAGGCCCTGCTCAACCATTCTCGAAAGCTCTTTCTCCTGGGCCTCCTCTATCGGGCCGACCACGGCCAGATTAAAACATTTCTCTTTCAGAATATCCGAAGCAACCCGACGTATATCATCAGGCGTCAAACTGTTGATGCGGCTGACAACCTCGCCCAATGTGCGGATACGGTCACGCTCGACCATTGATTCGCCAATCCACATCATATGTTCGGTGGCATCCTCCAGACCCAGAACAAACTGGCCATAATAATACTCCCGCGCACGGGTGAATTCGCTTTCGGAAACCTTACCCCGACGCAACTGGCGCAGGATCTTGCCGATTAATCCGACCGCCTCAACGAGCTTGCTGTTATCGACACCAGCCTTGATCATAAACATCCCGGTGTCCGCATAAGTCCTGGTCGTGCTGTAAATCGAATAGGCCAGGCCCCTTTTTTCCCGCAATTCATCAAACAGACGGCTGGACATGTTGCCGCCAAGAATGATATTAAGAACCGCCAGGGCGTAACTATCGGGATGTTCGGAGCATAAGGAAGGCACCCCGATTGCCAGATGCATCTGTTCTGTCTTTTTACGAAAAAAACCGGATTGCGGTTTTTTTTGTAAACCGCTGAAAGGCAGACAGGAAACCTTGGGCTGACTGGAAAAATTGGCCAGTTTGGCTTCAAGCAAGGATTCAAGACGCTCATGTGAGAAATTGCCGCAAACAGAGACCACAATATTATCCGGCGAATAATGACGCCGGTGAAAATCCCTCAGATCCGTGCGGGTCATTCGCCCGACCGTTTCTTTTGAACCCGCCAGATTCTGCCCCAAAGGATGCTCGGGCCAAACCATGGCATCGAGCATTTCCAGAACATGGTACTGCGGAAGATCCCCATACATCTTGATCTCTTCCAGAATAATGCCCCGTTCTTTTTCGAGATCATTCTTCTGAATCATCGGGAAAAAGACCATGTCACAAAGAATATCAATCGTCAGGTCAAAGTGTTTGGCCGGAACGCGGGCATAGAAACAGGTCTGCTCTTCACCGGTAAAGGCGTTCAGCGAGCCACCCACACCCTCGATGGACCCCTTGATCTCATGACAGGGATATTTGAGGCTTCCCCGGAAAAGAATATGTTCCAGAAAATGGGCTGCGCCCTTGGTGGCATCGTCTTCGAAGCGTCCGCCGACACCAACCCAGACCCCGACAGCAACGCTCTCACGGTCTTTGAATTCCCTGGAAATGATTCTCAAATTATTGGAAAGAGTGGACTTCTTATACATATATAACGAAGGAATTCGCCCGCTCCCCTACAGGAAGCTTACAATGATGAAGAGAGTTGTTTGACAAACGCGCTCACCCGGTCAAGCATATCGGGCTTTTGTGAATGTTCGGTCATTTGACGGATAATAGCACTGCCTACAATGACTCCGTCAGAGATCGAAGCAAAAGCCTTGACCTGTGCCGGAGTGGAAACCCCGAAACCGACACAAACCGGTTTACGGGTCAATTTACGTGCCCGGGAAATACTTCTGGCAATATCTTCAGGAACGGTTACCCCCGATCCGGTCACTCCAGTCACGGAAACAAAATAGACGAAACCGGTAGAAGCCTCGAGAATGCCAGGCATACGATCAGTGGTCGTGGTAGGCGCCAGAAAAAAGACCGTTGAAAGATCGGCTTCACGCGCTGCGCGAACAAGTCCCCCCGCTTCCTCGACAGGCAAATCCGGAATGATAAGACCGTCCACACCCGCGGCCTTGGCCTCACGAACAAAGCGTTCTTCCCCAAAATGAAAAACCGGGTTGTAATATGTCATCAGCGCCAGAGGAATCTGTGTCTGCTTGCGGATAGCCCTGACCGAATCCAGGATCTTGAGCAAAGTGACTCCCTTGGAAAGCGCCTCAAACGAAGCCGCCTGAATAACCGGACCGTCCGCTAACGGATCCGAAAAAGGAACACCCAGCTCCAGAATGTCTACGCCAGCCTCTTCAAACCTGGCCGCCAAAGCCTCGGTGACCGACAAATCCGGATAACCCGCCGTAATAAAAGCAATAAACGCTTTTTTACCGGCAGCACGAAGACTCTCAAATTTCTGATCAATACGATTCATGTGCATCCTCAGGAAAACAAAAGATCCTTGATTGTCCCCATATCCTTGTCTCCCCGTCCGGAAAGACACAGAATAACCGTTTTCTTGCCGCGGACCTGCTTGGCCAATTTGGGCAGCCAAGCCAAAGCATGAGCCGACTCAATAGCCGGAATAATACCTTCGGTGGAAGCCAAGAGTTTGACCCCTTCAATCGCTTCCTTGTCCGTAATCCCGACATAATCGGCACGGCCAATACGTTTGTAATAATAATGTTCCGGGCCTACACCGGGATAATCGAGTCCGGCGGCAATGGAATGCGCCAGACGAATCTGGCCATCGTCATCCTGAAGAAGCGCGCTTTTACAGCCGTGCAGAACTCCGGGCTCTCCTTTGGAAATAGAGGCCGAGTGGGCCCCGGTGTCCAGTCCGTGTCCGGCCGCTTCCACTCCGGTCATTTTGACTTTGTCATCATTAAAAAAGGGATAAAACAACCCCATGGCATTGCTTCCGCCGCCGACACAAGCCACCAGATGATCCGGCAGCTTGCCCTCGAGTGCCAGAAACTGCTTGCGGGCCTCCTGGCCGATCACCGACTGGAACCTGCGGACAATCAACGGATACGGGTGCGGACCAGCTACTGTACCAATCAAATAAAAAGTGTCCCGAACATTGGTCACCCAGTCACGAATGGCCTCATTCATGGCGTCCTTAAGGGTACGCGACCCACTGGTCACAGGAATAACTTCAGCCCCCAACAGCTTCATGCGCACCACATTCAGCGCCTGGCGCTCAACGTCCTCGGCCCCCATGTAAACCACACATTTGAGACCAAACAAAGCGCAAACCGTTGCTGTGGCCACCCCATGCTGACCGGCTCCCGTCTCGGCGATAATACGGGTTTTCTTCATCCGCCGAGCCAGAATGATCTGCCCCAGGGTGTTATTGATCTTGTGCGCACCGGTATGCAAAAGGTCTTCCCGTTTAAGATAAACCTTGAGCGTCCCCAGGTGACGGCTCAGACGTTCAGCCAGATAAAGGTTTGTCGGCCTACCGGCAAAATTCTTCAGATAAAAAGCAAATTCCTTCCGGAAAGACGGATCACGGAAAGCCCGCTGACTCTCCCTCTCCAGGTCAATCAGGATCGACATAAGCGTTTCCGGAACAAAACGCCCGCCCAGATCTCCATAATGACCATTGGTATCCGGAAAAATTGACGCGTTAATTTTCTTCTTCATGATTCACCATTGTCATAACCGTATTAGCCAAACCAATCGCCCCCGCAATGCGCAAAGGGAACCTGCGCGGACTAGTGTCCATCCAGATAGAATACTTGGACGGCACACTTTTGATCAGAACAGCGCGGTACAGATCGCGTCCCACGCGGAAACTCATTTCGTTGGCCGGCTGCATCACAACATCCAGTGTCGGGAGTGAAAGATTAAATTTTTCAACCCGGGAACCGGAAGCTTGCTGCCGATAACGATAGATGAATCCGTAAATATTGTCAATAGCGCCCTGACGGGGCAGCGTCCAGGCATTAAGTTTTCCGCCGGCATCTTTACGCACATGCACCCGGCCGTCATGCCCATAGGCCTCAACGATTTTTTCCTTGCGGCCAAAAATATCCAGATCCCGAACAACCCTGACCGGACGGAACGTCTGGGGATCAACATAAATCCGTTCCTGGTCATAAAATTTGATGCCTTGCGCAGTAAAAACAATCAGAAGGGTCTTTTGACCGTCCAGGTTTTTCTCCCCTTCAAATACCAGCGAAGCCTTCCCGACCTTGACCCCCATCTGCTTGATGGAATAATGAATCGTTTCGCCCGGTAGAAAGGGAGCATCGGCAGCAACCGCAGAAAAGCCGGAAAGAACTATTAAAACCAGCAATAATCCACACAGACTATAACGCATCATAATCCCTTATAAAACGTTCGAGTATCCGCGCTCCGTTAAACAGAGTCGGAATTTCGGCATATTCGTCATTGGTGTGCAGTGTGCCGCTTTTGCCGAACCCGGTAGCAAACGCCGCAATCCTCTGATGCTGAAAGAATGAAATAACAGTCGCCCCGTCCGATCCCATCAATTTGGCCTTTTTGCCGCAGGCACCGGCTGCGCGAATAAACGCAGACACATAAATATTGTCTTCGGGAATTTCATAGGGCTGCTGCAGATCATCAATAATCAGTTCGTATTTTTTGGTCACGGCGGCGGCGCAGGCCTTGACCTGGGCAATAAGCGCGCGGGAATCCATGCCCGGCATGAAACGAATATCAACCGAAAACTCGCAGAAATCCGCCACGATATTAACCTTGTCTCCGCCGGAAATGGTGCCGACATTAACCGTCGGATGATTCAATCTGGAGTGTTTGGGGAATTTCCATGCATGAGCCTTGAGCAACTGAATGATCCGGGCCGCCTGCTCGATGGCATTAATCCCCTTCCAGTTGACCGCTCCATGCGCCTTGCGTCCAAACACTCTTATCCTGCAATGAAACAGCCCTTTCTGGGCGATAATCGTATGATAATCCACCGAATCCAGCACCAAAGCCAGCCGCGGCTTAAGAACACCTTTTTCAAGCAAAGGCTTGATGCCCGCATGACTTCCGGTTTCTTCGTCAGCTGTAGCCGCCAGAATAATGTCCTTGCGCGGACGAAAACCATCTTCTACCAGAGCGCGGACAGCTTCCATGGCGCAAGCCAGGTTTCCCTTATCGTCCGAAGCACCCCGGCCGTAAATCCGGGAACCGACAACATCTTTGCCAAAAGGATCATACTTCCAGCCCTTGCCGACGGGAACAACATCCGTGTGCGGGGTCACAAGCAAAGCTTCCCTAACCGCCTCCTTGCGAGGCAGCGAACCTTTTAGCACGGCAATAACGTTCGGACGGTCTTTCTTGTAAGAAATCGTTTTGACATCCAGCCCCAGCGAGCGCATGTCCTGCGCCACAAAGTCTGCAATCGCCACTTCATTGCCGGGAGGATTCTGGCTGTCGATAGAAAGAACTTTTCGAACCAGTTTGACCAATCGATTCTTGTCCGCCACACGACCACCTTCTGTATAAACCGGCCATCAGGCCGCCACCGTTAACCGAGAATACTGCGCGCCTTCTGCTCACCCTCGATCCGCTTGAAATCCTGATAATCAATAAACTGCACCCCCGAACGCTCCTGGGATATTCTCAGCAGCTTTGGCAAATGTTCACGGACACTCTGAAAGGCAATATATTTGAATGATGTCCCGCACTGGGGGCAGCCGATATCTTCCAGACGAACATTGAGGTGCTTGCATTTGGAACAAATACCCGACAAAACACCATACTCCAGGGTATGTGCGCGGACATCTTCGAAATCAAGATTGTGGTATACGCGGATCAACTGTTTACTCATAAGCAGGCAGTATACCACAGCGGCAAACGGATGGAAATCAGATCATAAAAAACAATCGCCCGGACCTGTTTTTAATCTGCGACAAAAGCACCGATCATAGCAACATACCCCGGGTCAGACATTGTCCCAAAATGCCCATCTGTTTCCAGGAAGACAGACTTCTTCGGGCTTTCTGCCCGCGCAAACAAACGCTCGGTCTGTTTCCAGTTAATGAGAGGATCGCCCTTGCCGTGAATAAAAAGCAGCGGAGTTCCTGCGAGCTGACCAACAACCCGCTCAGGAGAATGCTCTCGAATGTCAACACCGGTATCCAGACGGACAAAAAACAGCCCCAACTCCTTGAAAAGCTTCCGGAAGAATACCGGGATAATGGGCTCCGAGTTAATAATTGTGTCTGCCATATCGTCCAGACTGGCAAACGAAGAATCAATGATGATCTTGTGGAAATGCTTCATTTCACTGGCAGCATGGATCATGGCCGCTCCGCCAAAAGAAACACCGTAGCCAACGATCCGGTCAGGGGTAAACCCTTCTTTTTCCGTCAGATATTTCAAGCCCGCCAGGACATCCAGACGCTCCCGGTATCCAAATGTTACAGTATGCCCGGCGCTCATGCCGTGCCCGCGGAAATCGAAGATCAAAACATTAAATCCAAGCTGATGCCACATATCAACCGTGCCAATAAAATTTGATTTGTTGGCCCCCAGCCCGTGCGCAATAATAACCGCCTGACCGGAATTGGCCGGAACAAACCAGGCCTTGAGGGTTAAGCCGTCCTGCGTTTTCAGCCCGACATCTTTATATTCAACGCCCAGCGCTGTTTCGGGGGTAAACGCATCGGCTATTTTGACCCGATGCACTGTTGTCATGGCAAGAAAAAACGGGATCATTGTTATAAAAAGGAGCAGATAATATGTGCACAAAACAAATGCTTTGCGCATTTTCTCATTCGCCGGCCATCGAATCAGCTTTCCCAATGCCCGACCCAACTGTTTTTTCACAATCTGCAGTATCGCAAAAAATGAAAAGAGCAGCCATCCATAATATATTGCATCGCCCCACGTCCACTCTCCGCCCATCATTTTGGCCAGTTTTTGATGCATAAAAAAACTTAGCATCAGACACCCCGCCAGCAAGAGCGTCCAGCGAAGCAGGAACTTGAAGGCAGACATATCCTTGCTGACAAATATTTCCCAGGGAAGCCAGACAAGAGGGATAGTCAACAAGACTGCTTCTGATATTGTCATAACCGATCTCCTTTTCTGCCTGCAAACACATCCATAATGGTTGACACATCAACCTCTTTCGCCAAAGAATAGCACAACATTGTTGACAGGTCAACCATATGGCTTGAAAAAAACCGATGCACGGATTGACTACAGACAGGCTGCGTCGTCGGATCGGAAAGAAACTTGAAACTGCTCAGGCTCTTACGAACCTATCAAGAAAAATGTCAAAAGATGTCATAAAACAATTCTGTGTGTCACGGATTGTCGCACGGATTGTCTATTAGATAACAAGGAACCCTATACTCTTCAAATACTCAAACGTATCATTATAAAAATCCGGTTCTCTCGTTGGATCATTAGAATCACCCGGTGGAACCACAATAACCATTCCCTGCCTTGCCCGAGTCAATAGAACACGATAAGCATTCTTTAAATATTTCTTCCTCTCAGACTTCCTGATCTTATTCCAACGGTCGCCACAAAAAGAAAAATGCTCCCACCCGGTCTTTGTATATCTGAAGTCGGCATCCCATGTAACACACACCCAGTCTAACTCCAGGCCTTGAACATGAAACTCTGTCGCGACATCCTCTAAATAATACGACGATCTGACGTCTTCTTTTCCATCCAAAAACCAATGCACAGGATCCATTGGAGACTTAACATCTATCGCGTACGGCTTAAGCCGCTGAGCTTGCGATGACACAACAACCCCATATCGTTCAGAACCCCGGGCCTGCTGTTTTAACCATTCCCTCGCCTTCGCCTGATCACGAGAGATCACAATAGGGTATTTGTCTTTCAGAAAACTGAACGTCATCTTCGCAGCATCACCATCGAGATCCAGCAACTGCTTTACCAATAACGAAACATTTTCGGCTCGAAAAGACCGCATGGATACAGAAAGATGCAGCTCCGGCCGATATTCAACCTGCTTACGAGTTTGGATCGTCCTTAAAACATCCCCAGCCCCATACTCACTATCTGAAAGCCGTGGCGAAATATATACAGACCATTGCGGAAAAGAACGATTAAGTGATTCGACCCATTCGCTGATACCGGCCTCTCCAGTATTAATCTCCTGGCCACCGCCAACCAGACAAACAATAACGGCCCAATCAGAATGTCGGTCTAAACACGAAATCAGAAACTCCGGCTCCGACTGGTCAAACCCTGGCTTATTCTTCTTGCGATGCATAAAGCTGCACGTTTGCTCTTTGTTCCAAGCCCTCTGCGCCTCGTCAAACAAAACAACATGCTCATGAAGAGGGCCTAAATCAAGCAAACACTCGTCTCTAAAATGATGCACATTCTGAATAAACGTCTTAACCTCACTTAATGCTTCACCCTTCTTGACCCTGTTCCCCTGTTCTTTCGCCTGACTGACTTTGTCGCGAGCCAAAGCTTCACAAAGGATCTTAACTAACGGGCCATTACCCGATAAAAAAACGCTATAAAGATCACTATCCTTGTCATTATGCGTTGTCGCGATATTCAAGCCCACCAGCGTTTTTCCAGCCCCAGGCACTCCGGTAACAAAACAAATCGCTTTTTGTGAACAATCTTTGGATATTTTAATAATCTCAGAAAGAGAATTTGACGTCTGAGTCAGATTGATTGCTTCCGCTTCTTTACGGGAGATGTCGTCGACTGAATGTCGACTATAGAGTGCCATTGCAGCTTCAATAATCGTGGGCGTTGGAGAGTAACGTCCGCCCTCCCAGCGAGTACCATCAATAACCGAACCATCACAAAGGGACAAGGTCCGAACTAATATTTCATTTAACAAACAGGCGTTAGTCCTAATAGGAAAGAATACTTTATCGTTCTGCGGGGTTAGCGCTATAACAGCCTCGCTATCTTTAGCCATTGTAGCTATAAGAACGGGGGCAATAAAATGATCGTGACTGGTTTCGTGGAAATTTTTTAAATCCAAGGCATAATCCCAGACCTGATCCTCAGCTGAGACTATAAAGCTTTTCTCTCCAACCTTAAATTCAAGAACAAAGATAACCGACCCAATCAGAAGAACAACATCTATCCGACGCCCCATGCGAGGAACTGAATATTCAAAATAAACGGCCCCTTCAACAGTCCGGAGCACCTCACGGAGAATCTTAATCTCCTCTAACCATGCATCCCGCTGTTCTGCTTCCACAGCGAATTCGGAACCTCGAACAATCTTGCCCAAAATCACATCTGTTGATGTTTCCCGAAAACAACTAATTGAGTCCGAATAATAAGCTCTCTTCATAAAAATGCCCTATGCCTGCCCCTTGGTTTTCGACCACAGATCAATTTCATCCTTCGCCCCCCCAGAAAAGAGATCAGATCCCACTTGAGCATTGATCCGCTCTTCTTTTATACCCGCACATCTCATCCCCCGGCCAGGAGGTGTGCAGTTTGGAGCGTACGGGGACACAGGTGACGGGCTGACCGGAAAGGGTTTTGTGCTCCTCATCGAAGCGACGGGAATAAACACGACAAAAAGCTGCACCGGTTTCGGAGAAAGCCAGCTGCTCGCAAGGATCTTCCAGAGCCCCGCAACACGCCCCGCAGCACCGGCAGCGCTGCTCCCACTCCTGCTCTTTTTCTTCCAGCCACCGACGGTAATGAGAAGAACGTTCCGACATAAAGAAATCAACTTTTCTTTGGTGGCAGCCTTGTCTTTTGAAAAAACAGATGCTATATTCAACCTAGCCGATAAAGGTAAACCCGGCGAAAGCCGGGGACACAAAGCGACAGACCTTCATTACCTTGTCCGCCCCTGTTTTGGCCCTTAGCCCTTGTGGCGTCCGGGCTATCGCCTGATGGCGATGATGAGCGGAGTTGTTCGTTCTGGGTAATATGGTGGCTGCGTTGCCAAAGCGCGAAGTGGAGCGATCCCCCCCGTTCCAACTTTATCGGCCTTTTTACGAATCCTTCAAGCCTCCGTCATGCGGAGGCTTTCTTATTTATGCCCCGCATTCAGAATAAAGGACTGCATTTTATGATGATCCTTGATCCCCGGAGCGGACTCGACTCCACTGGAAACATCCACCGCATACGGATTAAGCTGGCCAACCGCCTGGGCCACATTATCGGGTGTCAGTCCTCCGGAAAGGGTCCAGGAACCGCGAATATCGGCCTGCCGCAGGATATCCCAGTTGAAGGTTTCCCCGGTTCCGCCCGGAACGCCCTCTTTCCAGGCATCAAATAAAAGCGAAATACCCTCGTATTTGCGGATAAGCCCGAAATCGAAAGTATCACTGATCCGGAAAGCCTTGATCGGGCGCACCCGGTAACGTTCCATGCGACGGCAGAACGCCGGATCTTCATCACCATGCAGCTGGACGTGGGTCAAGCCGCAAAACCCGGCAATGTCCCCAATGGCTCCGGACTTTTCGTTAACAAAGACCCCGACCGTGCTGATAAAAGGCGGAAGGATGCTGATAATATTGCGGGCACGGGAAGGAGAAATAAAACGGGGGCTTTTCTTATAAAACACAAAGCCCAAAGCATCGGCTCCAAACTTGATTGCCTTGAAAGCATCATCTTTACTGGTGATTCCGCAGATCTTCACCCTGGTCATACATCACGTCCTTGATTTTTCGGGCGACATCCCGCTCTTTTAGAAATGTTTCACCTATCAACACCGCATGCGCCCCCGCCTGTTTCAGGCGAAGAATTTCGGCGTGGGAACTGATCCCGCTTTCGGCAACAACAACCCTGTCTGCAGGCACAAGCGGAATCATCCGCTCGCTGTTGGCCACATCCACGCGAAAAGTGTGCAAATCCCGGTTATTGATCCCGATAATCCCGGCCCCCAGATCAATGGCCCGCCGCAATTCCTCCTCGTTATGCACCTCGACGAGCACATCAAGATCCAGCCGATGGGCACAGGCCATAAGCTCCTTGACACGCTGATCGGGCAGAACAGCCAAGATCAGAAGCACCGCGCTGGCCCCCAGGTAACGACCTTCATAAATCTGCAATTCATCAATAACAAAATCCTTCATAAGCAGCGGCAGGCGCGTCCTGGCGGCCACCAGCCCGAGATATTCGGACTTGCCCAGAAAATATTTCTCCTCGGTCAAGACCGAGATAGCCGCCGCTCCATTTTGCTCGTAAATAAGCGCAAGCTCCTGCGGATTGAAATCATCCCGGATCAGTCCGCGAGAAGGCGAAGCTTTTTTTATTTCCGCGATCAGATTGATCCTGCCGGGCACAGAAATACATTTGCGAAAAAGACTGTACCGGGGATATTCACTGGCATCAAGATGTTTTCTGATGTTCTCGCGGAAAGCCCGGCGCAGTTCGTTCTGCTTCTGTATTGACAGAATAATTTTTTCCAGAAAATCAGCAGGCACGGCTGGTAAACTCCTTTAATTGCTCAAGCTTGGACAGGGCCGCGCCCGAATCGATCAAACGGGCCGCCAGAACAAGGCCGTCATGCGGGTTGGACACCTGTTCCGCAGCATACAAGGCATAGGCCGAGTTAATCAGAACAATATCCCGTCTGGGGCCCTGTGACCCGGAAAGGATGTCCATCACAATGCCGGCATTCTCCCCAACATCTCCCCCGGTCAAATCGGAATCCCGGGCACGGGCAAGGCCAAAGTCTTCGGGGGTAATATTCACTGTGGTCATCCGGCCGTCGCGCAACTCGGTAATGCTGGTCGCAGCGGTTGTCGTGATCTCATCCAGACCATCCGCACCGTGGACAGCAATCACCCTGCGCAAGCCAAGATTGAACAAAACCTGCGTCACCATGTCGGAGAGAAACGGCGCATAAACCCCGATTAACTGATGTGTGGCTCCGGCTGGATTGGTCAATGGCCCGAGGATATTAAAAATCGTCTTGACGCCCAGTTCCTTGCGTACCGCGGCCACCTGCTTCATGGCCGGATGATGGGCCTGGGCAAAAAGAAAAGCAATCCCGACCTTGTCCAGGCAACCGGCAATCCTGTCGGGCGCAAAAAGCAGATTGACTCCGAGGGCCTCAAGCACATCGGCGCTTCCGCAACGACTGGAAACCGAACGGTTCCCGTGTTTGGCTACGGTCACTCCGCTGGCAGCAACCACAAGAGCCGCTATGGTTGATACATTGAGCGTATGCTTGCCGTCCCCGCCTGTTCCGACCACATCAAAAACCAACGAGGACGCCGAAGAGACCGGAACCACAAACTGCCGCATCACCTCGACTGCGCCGGTAATCTCCTCAACCGTAAAACCTTTGTCATTGAGCAACAGCAAAAACTCTTTTATCTGCCCAGGCTGAGCCTGACCGGACATGATGCGGGTCATGACCTCGCGCATCTGTAAACGGCTCAGGCCTTCGCGCTCACGTAACCTCTGTAAAATATCCAGCATAAAATTCTCCAGGACAACCAACGGGCTAGCACTTCAGAAAGTTGCCCAGCAAAAGTTTGCCGCCCTCGGTCAGGATGGATTCCGGATGAAACTGCACGCCCCACAAAGGAAGCTCCCGGTGCCTCACCCCCATAATCTCGTTATCATTCTGGCTGGTTGCCGTAACCTCCAGACAGGCCGGACAGGATTGCTTTTCAATAACCAGCGAATGATAGCGGGTTGCAGTAAAAGGATTGGGCATGTCCCGGAAAAGATCCTGACCGTTATGCTCAATCCGGGAAGTTTTGCCATGCATAAGCCCGGCAGCCCGGACAATTTTTCCGCCGAAAGCGTAACCGATAGCCTGATGCCCAAGGCAAACCCCGAGGATAGGAATCTGTCCGGAAAAAGTCCTGATCACGTCAACCGAAATTCCCGCCCGGTCAGGACTGCCTGGCCCCGGAGAAATAACAATTCGTTCCGGAGCAAGCCGGCGGATCTCTTCCAGTGAAATCTGGTCATTACGAAACACCTTGACTTTGGCTCCCAGCTCGGACAAATACTGGACAATATTGAAAGTAAAGGAATCATAATTATCTATCATCAGCAGCATACGGCACTCCACAGGTAAATACCCGCCCAAGCGGGTATCGGTCTACTTATTCTTTCTCGCGCTTGATTGAAGCGCCGAGCATCACCAGCTTGTGGTCAATATTTTCATAACCGCGATCCAGATGATAAACCCGGCGAATTTCTGTTTTTCCGCGAGCCACCAGTCCGGCCATAACCAATGCAGCAGAAGCTCGCAAATCAGAGGCCACCACCGGAGCGCCACAAAGCTCACCAACACCCTCCACAATAGCACTGCCTCCCTCGCGACGAATACGGGCCCCCATGCGGTTAAGCTCGGCAATATGCATAAACCGGTCCGGGAACACGGTATCCCGCACAACACTCACGCCATCTGCCAGCGACATCAGGGCCATATACTGGGCCTGGATATCGGTTGGAAAACCCGGATAAGGATAAGTGGTCACGCTGACCGGCTTTAACACTTTGGGGGCCTTGACACGAACCACATCCTTCTGGGACACTACAGTCGCCCCGACTTTCTTTAATACATCATCCAGCGCCGTCAACTGATGATAATCACAGTCCCGGACAACGATGTTACTGTTCTTAGCCATTGCGGAAAGCAAAATAAACGTCCCGGCCTCGATACGATCCGCAGACATCCTGTAATCCGCCCCGTGCAACTTCTTGACCCCGTGAATAATAATCCGGGGACTGCCCTGCCCGCGAATACGCGCGCCCATCTCGTTAAGAAAATTGGCCAGCTCCTCGACTTCAGGTTCACAGGCCGCACATTCAATAATTGTTTCACCTTCGGCTAATGCTGCTGCCATCATGATATTGGCTGTTCCCAGAACTGAAGGCCCGGAGGCTCCGCCCAAATAAACCCTGGCTCCCTTAAGACGACGGGCTTTTGCAATAATATAGCCGGCCTCGACCTCGACTTTGGCGCCCAAGGCCTCGACACCCTTGACATGCAAATCAACAGGACGCACACCAATAACGCAACCACCGGGAAGCGAAACCTTGGCTTCTCCCAACTTAGTTAACAGCGGTCCAAGCACACAGATCGACCCGCGCATCGTCGAAACAAGTTTGTAATCCGCTACCGGACTGGGCTTGCCGTTGGACATAATGATCAGTTTATCTTTATCCCAGTCAACATCTTTCCCGAGGGCCTTGAGCAGACGAACCATCGTATTGGTATCAAGCAATTTGGGGACATTGCGCAGCACACAGGTTTCGTCTGTCAGCAGGGTTGCCGCCAGCACCGGAAGCGTGGCATTCTTGGAACCGGAAATCTTGACCTCGCCTTTTAAAGGTCGGCCGCCTTCAATAATAAGCTTATCCATGTCTTTTATCTTTTGTTGGTAGTGGAAATTTGTTTTTGCAGGCCATTATAACACGCGGTCTGCCCGTATTATCTTCCAAAAGGCGTATTTTATCCCAGGCATGGTCCTGCTCAAAGATGTTTTGCAAAGACTTCTCCTGACCGTCCCCGAACTCCAACAACAGCATGGCTCCTGATTTTAAAAGACGCAATGAAAGCGGAACAAGCCGACGATAATAATCCAGTCCATCCGCTCCTCCGTCAAGCGCCAATCGAGGTTCCATCTTCACATCCGCAGGCAGTCCGTCAATCAGTGAAGAAGGAATGTACGGAGGATTGGAAACAATCGCATCATACTCTCCGGTGTCCTGCTCCATAAAAGAAAACATGTCCATCTGTACAAAACTGACCCGATCCTGCACGGCATTCCGGCGCGCATTCTCACGCGCAAAGGCCAAAGCCTCCACCGAAGAATCGACTGCAACCGCATAGGATTGCCTGACAAAACTGGCCACCGAAATCGCAAGGCACCCCGAACCCGTCCCCAGATCGAGGACACGGCATTCAGAATGCGACCCGGCTTTTAACTCGCGGACGAGCTGGTCGGCCAGAACCTCTGTCTCGGGCCGGGGAACCAGAACACCGGACCCCACCGCCATACGCAGCCCCATAAATTCGGTAAAGCCGCAAATATACTGAACCGGCTCCTGGTTTGATCGGCGTTGACGCATAAGATCAAGTTGCTGCTGCTGGGAATCAGTCAGAACAAACTGACGGATATAAAGATCACTGCGGGAACAATTGAGGATCGCTGTCAAGAAAAGCTCGTCTTCGGACATAAAACTTTCGGGGAAAACTTTAATAAAAAGACAGACTTCGCCGGTTACAATTCGCCGGAAGATTCCTCTTCGGACCGCAGCAAGGCCTCGATCAGGTCGTCCATGTCCCCTTCAATCAGGGCCGGAAGCTGGTGCGTGGTAAAACCGATGCGATGATCCGTGACACGATTATCCGGAAAATTATACGTCCGGATTTTTTCCGAACGGTCACCGGTGCCAACCTGGGCCTTGCGAAAAGCCGCCTCTTTCTGAAACTGCTCCTGCCTTCTGGCGTCGAGCATACGGGCACGCAGCACCCGCATGGCCTTGATCTTGTTCTTAAGCTGGGACCGCTCATCCTGACAGGTCACAACCGTATTAGTTGGCAAATGGGTAATCCGAACAGCCGAATCAGCCGTATTAACGCCCTGACCTCCCGGGCCGGAAGCCCGGTAAACGTCAACCTTGAGGTCTTTAGGGTCGATATAAAGATCGATCTCTTCCGGTTCGGTCATAACCGCGACTGTGGCCGCAGAAGTATGAATTCTTCCCGAAGCCTCGGTAGCCGGAACCCGCTGAACCCGGTGGGTGCCGCTCTCCCACTTGAGCCTCTGCCAGACTGCCTTGCCGGAGACACTGAAAACCACTTCCTTGATACCTCCGTTTTCTGACTCGCTCAGGGAAATGGGATCCATCTTCCATTTGCGGGATGCCGCGTACTTGCTGTACATCCGCAGAAGATCCCCGGCAAAAAGGCTGGCCTCAAGTCCGCCTGTTCCGGCACGGATTTCCATAATGACCGGACGGTCATTGTCTTTGGACTGTGGACTGAAATAATCATTGATGCTGTCGACAAAAGCCTTCGCCGCTTGTTCGAGCGTCTGGATTTCGGCGGAAGCCATGGAACGCAGTTCCGAATCTGTCTCGTTGGCCAGGATATCGCGTGCTTCCACGATTTGTCCCAGCGCACGTTCATAGGCACTGTAATCTTCAATGACAGGGCTTATCTCGGCAAATTCCCGGGCGAGCTTCTGGCAGACGTCCTGATCGGTAATAACCGCCGCATCAGCCAGTTTTTCCTGCAGCTCAGCAAAACGTTTCTTCAGTTCGCCGAGCTTGCGAAGATTACTTTCCTTTAGCATAACGCTTCTGGAAGCGCTCGATACGTCCGGTTGTATCCAGGATCTTCTTGGATCCGGTGTAAAAAGGATGACAATTGGAACAAATCTCGACACGAATGTTCTTCCTGGTCGCACGGGTATGGAAAACCTGTCCGCAGGCACACGTGATCGTGGTCGGTTCGTAAGTGGGGTGAATCGCGTCCTTCATAAATACAACTCCTTGTTATTAGCTGTCCCGGGAAATCGGTTCCCAGGCTGTTCCTTACATAAAAGAGGGGAATTATATATTATCTGTTCATATTTTGCAAGAATTCCGCATTGTCCTTGGATTGGGACATCTTCTGGATCAAAAGCTCCATGGCTTCCGCCGAATTAAGATCATTGAACGCCTTACGCAAAAGCCAGACCCGCGCCAGAATATCTTTCCCCAGCAAAAGCTCTTCATGCCGGGTATTGGAACGCTTGATATCGATAGCCGGATAAATACGGCGCTGGAAAAGGGTCCGGTCAAGCTGTAATTCCATATTACCGGTTCCCTTGAATTCTTCAAAAATAACTTCATCCATACGGCTCCCGGTATCGACCAGAGCGGTGGCAATAATGGTCAGCGAACCGCCTTCTTCTATGTTTCTGGCCGCACCAAAAAAACGCTTGGGCTTGTGCAAAGCGTTGGAGTCAACACCACCGGAAAGAATCTTGCCGGAATGAGGGACAACCGTGTTATACGCGCGCGCCAGACGGGTGATCGAGTCCAGAAGAATAACAACATCGCGCTTGTGTTCAACCAGGCGTTTGGCCTTTTCGATCACGATCTCGGCCACCTGCACATGCCGCTCGGCAGGCTCGTCAAACGTCGAGGACACAACCTCCGCCTTGACACTGCGCTGCATGTCCGTGACCTCTTCAGGTCTTTCATCGATCAGCAGAACCAGCATGACAACTTCGGGATGATTGGTTGTAATCGAATTGGCGATCTTCTGCAGCAGAACCGTTTTACCGCTGTATGGCTGAGCCACGATCAAGGCACGCTGCCCCTTGCCGATAGGCGTCAGAAGATCCATAACCCGCATGGACACCTCGTTGGGAGTAGTTTCCAGCTTGAGCCTTTCGTGCGGATAAAGCGGCGTCAGATTATCAAAAAGGATCTTGTCCTTGCACTTCTCGGGGTTCTCCAGATTGACAGCCTCGACCTTCAGGAGGGCAAAATATTTCTCGCCTTCCTTCGGAGGACGGATATGCCCGCTGACCGTGTCTCCGGTTTTCAGGTCGAAACGGCGGATCTGTGACGGAGATATATAAATATCGTCGGGACAAGGCAGATAATTGTATTTGGAGCTTCTGAGGAACCCGAAACCTTCCTGCAAGATCTCCAGAACGCCGGAACCGAACATGAGCCCTTCCTTCTCGGCCTGAGCCTGCAGAATCCTGAAAATCAGGTCGTGCTTTTTCAGGGCACTCACCCCGCTGACTCCCAAATCCTGGGCCGTATGCGAAAGCTCGGCCATTTTCATTTCCTTGAGCTCCTCGATGTTCAGCGTCTTGCCGGAAGGATTCGCCGGCAGTGTCTCGCTGTCAGGAGTCGCTTCCACCACTGCATCCCGGCTGCGCGCAGTCCGTTCCCTGGTCCCGCCGCCCTGACCATTTCCGTTGAGACTACGTTCTCTTGGCTCTCTCATCTTCCAGCTCCTTTTGACCTTTATGAGGTATCCTCTTCAACATTTCTTTTACCTGTCTATATGTTTCAGATCTGCTGCCACTGTTATCAATGACAAAGTCTGCGTATTTGAGCTTTTCCCTCAAGGGCATCTGACGGCGAAGCCGTTTGAGAACATCCTGGCGAGCCAATCCTGTGCGTCGTCCCGCACGGGTCACCTGCTCGTCCAGTCTGGTACGCACCACGATCAGCGCATCCGCCAGACGAAACCAGCCTGTTTCAATAAGCAGAGCTGCATCCAGAACAACCACCCCGGAATTGATCTTTCTGACCCGGCAGCGTAATTCGCGCTCGAGCGCCGGATGTATCACTCTTTCGAGCTTCTGCAAAGCAAGTTTATCATCAAAAACGATCTTGCCCAACCTGGCGCGATCCACTCCGGATTCTCCCATGATTTGCGATCCAAAAAGCGCACACAAATCCCTGTGAATTTTCCGGTTTGCCAACAGCAATTCGTGCACAATAGCATCGGCGTCAATAATTACAGCTCCCAGACGGGCCAACATTGCTGCTACTGTCGATTTCCCAGCGCCAAAACTTCCGGTTACTCCCAAAACAAACAAGACTGCCCCCTCCTCAAAGATCAAGCATTTCTGCCCAATTTCGGCCTGATTTAAGCGTAACCTCCAGAGGAACCGAGAGCGGATATACCGTCTGCATAACGTCTCTGACCCGTACAGACAACGTTTGCAATTCATCCTGCGGGGTATCAAAAACCAGCTCATCATGCACGGTCATGATCATCCGGGCTTTTTTCCCGGAACGGGTTAATTCTGCATATAACCGCACCATGGACATCTTTATAAGATCGGCGGCCGTTCCCTGGACAGGTGAATTGATTGCCTGCCTTTCGGCAAACTGACGCACTGTCTGGTTGCGGCTGTTGATATCCGGCAAATACCTGCGTCGATGCGCCAACGTTTCCACATACCCGGACGAACGCGCCGAGGCGATCACATTGTCCATAAAATCACGAATTCCGGGATAACGCAGGAAATAACGGTCAATAAAATCCTGGGCCTGTCTCTGCGGCAAACCCAAGTCTCTGGACAAGCCAAAAGCGCTCATTCCGTAAACTATCCCGAAATTGATACGCTTGGCATTGTAACGCATATCGCGGGTAACCTTGTCGGGAGCGACATCAAAGATCAGTCCGGCCGTATAATTATGAATATCCTCCCCGGCAAGAAAGGCTTTCTTCATATTATCTTCGTTGGCCAGATGAGCCAGCACCCGCAGCTCGATCTGCGAATAATCCGCAGCCAAAAGAACATTCCCGGGGGCAGATGGAATAAAAGCTCCACGGATACGCCGCCCGAACTCTGTCCGTACCGGGATATTCTGCAGATTCGGGCGCTGTGAACTCAGGCGGCCCGTTTCGGTTCCGGTCTGGTCAAAAAGACAATGCACACGTCCATCTCGCGGATCCGCCATCCTGGGCAATGCGTCAATATATGTTGATTTCAGTTTCGCCAGGCCGCGATACTCCAGAACCAGCGCCGGCAATTCATGCTGTGACGCAAGCCCGGAAAGCACCTCCTCATCGGTGGAAAACCCGGTCTTAGTGCGTCTGGACGTTGGCAGATTAAGGACTTCAAAAAGAATATGCCCAAGCTGTTTGGGCGAATTGCAATTAAATGTTGTCCCGGCCAAAGCATAAATCCTGCCAGTCATCTCCTCCATCGAGCGAGCACAATCTGCGGAAAGATTCGCCAATAAAGCGGCGTCGATTGTTACCCCTTCGAGCTCCATTCCGGCCAAAACCAGTGCCAACGGGCGCTCCATTGAAATATAAAGATCATAAAGGCCTTCATGGTGCAGCGCGCGGGATAAAGGCTGCGCCAGCACCGACAGGGCCTTGAGCTGTCCGGACTCGCTTTCATCTGCGGACTCCAAATATGTCCTGGCCAGATCCGTCACCGCAAAAGAAGAGCGCCCGCAGCGTAAAAGGTAACCGGCCAGAAGGACATCAAAAACATTACCTTGCAAAGAAATGTTCGCCGCCCGACAGGCCTTGTAAAGATCCTTGAAACCGTAACACACCTTCTCGACCTGCGCGTGAGAAAGCACTTCCGCTATGTCAGGCAAAGCTGCAACCGGGAAACGAAAAATTTTTTCTGCGGTGCAAGCCATAAAATCCCGCGCCACCAGATGCCCCTCGATGTCGTCAAAAAAGAACATAATAGCCAACTGTCCCGAGGAGACCGCTATTTCCGCCAGCAGAACCGGATCAGTTAAAATTTCGACAGCAGGAGCGTCAGGCCCATTAGCGGCTAATGGCGTTTGCACATTTTCTTTAGGCACAAAAGCCCGAAACTCCAGCTTTTTCAGCAAAGACTGCAAGATCACCTCGTCCGGCGGCTTGACCGCCAGATCCCCAAGAACAGGAGAAAGCGGAACGTGAGCATCCACAACAGCCAACTCCCTGCTCAAAAAAGCCGACGCCCGCCCATGTTCAAGTTTATCTTTAAGTTTTGGCTTGAGCGTTTCCAAAGAACTGTAAATTTCTTCCAGTCCACCATGACTGCGGATCAGATCTTTCGCGGTGGCCTCACCGATTCCGTCGACCCCGGGGATATTGTCGCTGGCATCCCCCACAAGGGCCAAATAGTCTGGAACATAGCGCGGAACAATGCCCAGACGGGAAACAACCTCATCCGGCCCCATAAGCACATCCCGACGGCTGTTATAAATCCTGACCTTGTCGGTCACCAGCTGGCACATATCCTTATCATCCGAAACAATAACAACCGGATGCCCCTCAGAAGAAAACAGCCTGGTCAGAGTTGCAATGACATCGTCAGCTTCAAATCCTTCACTTTCGAAAACCGGAATCTGAAAAGCCGCCAGCAATTCACGGATGACAGGAAGCTGCAGGGCAAGATCTTCCGGCATGGCCTGGCGATGAATCTTGTATTCGCTGTAGCGCTCGTGCCTCCGGGTTTTGCGACCGACATCAAAACAGACCGCCAAATAACCGGGCGAGAAATCTTTCTGCAGTTTACGAAGAATGTTAAGAAAACCAAAGACCGCGTTGGTTGGTTGTCCGGACGAATTGCGCAGTTCCTTCACCGCAAAAAAGGCCCGGTAGCACAAAGCGTGACCGTCGATCAGGAAAACCGTAGCCTCTGTCATTCCTTACTGCCCGCTTTCCGGAAACATGGACTGAGCCTCGACAACGTACTGATCAAGAATATTATCCCTGTTGTTAGCCAGGGTTTCATTAAGGGCGCTGCCCATAGCCTCACGACTAAATTGCTGACGAGCCCGCTCCAACGCATGCTTGGCCTCATAAGACTCTGGATTTATCCTTAAGGCATCCTCAAAATGCTTGACCGCCCATCCGTAATTGGCATTGCGAAAAGCATCGCGACCGTGCATAAATGCGACATTAAAATCAGTAACTGACTGACGTGCCGCCAGATCCCGGGCAAACAACTTGTCCCGAGCGATATAAAATTCCATTTCAGCCGCGCCTTCGATGATCCGCTCCCGGTTGAGCGCCGGCAGACGGGCATAAATTTCTTCCAGAGCTTCCTGGGCCTTTAAAGTCCAGGGATCCAGCGGATCGCCCATGTCCACACGTCTTCTGAAATTGAAAACAGCCAGATCGAACTGCCCCTGTTCCTTGTAAAGCAAGCCGACATTGTAATACGGCGCCGAATAACGCTGATCCAGTTCAATTGCCTTTTGAAAAGCCGCTTTCGCCTGAGGATATTTCTTGAGCGCCTGATAAACAAGGCCAAGATCATTGTAAAGCACCGCATCTTCGGGATTAAAAACTGCCGCCCGGGAATAAAGCAACAAAGCCTGGTTGAGATCCCCCACATTCTGGGCAGCCATAGCCTGACGACGAAAATTTCTGGCTCGTTCCAGATCTTGTGAGGTCACTGCCGCTTCAACCCTCGCCCCGTAGAAAATCCCTGCCATACCCACAACCAAAGCAATCAGTCCAGCGAACACACTTTGACCAGTTGTTCTACCCATAATCTCACCTTTCGGATAAACCCGGATGCGCCCCAGGCGACCACCGAGGTCAAACACCTGATACTCCGGGAACAGGCTCCAAAACCATAACATCATCCGAAGAAGAAAAACTCCTGAGGACTTGCTCCCCGAAAGGCTCGGGACAGGCAAACCCGGCGTCCTCCCCTGAAATGTTCCTGACCGCAGTCAGAGCCTGCTCCTGGGCACACAACCGCGAAGTGCCGTACCCTCCGATAACCAGCGGAGACTCCATATGGCAGACGGCATCGAGCGCATAAACACTCTGGATATTGGAACGAAATCCCGCTGTTACGGGAATCCTTTCTTCGGCCAGCAATAACTCTGTGTCCAGCAGAAAACGTAAATCCGCAGCAACATTTTCCAGCACCAAGGAAGAACATGCCAGCACTTTACCGCTTTTAAGACGAACCGCCTTGACTTCTGTGTCACCCAAAACATCTACAACCTGATTCTCCGTAATCACCCGGATCGAGTGTTCCGTCAGAAAACGGGACAACAACGCCGATGACTCCTGGTCCAGACAAGAGGGCAGCAACCTGTCCGCCGGTTCCAAGACAACAACCTCTTTTCCCAATGCCTGCAAGGCCAGCGCAGCAGAAACCCCCTGCGTTCCGGATAACTGCAGGACAACTGTTTCCATAAAAGGCAGATACCGGATGAGCGAACGCACCTGATCCAGCCTGGCCAGCGTAAAAACACCGGAACGGCGCAAACCCTTGATATCAGGCCAACGCAGCTGCGGAGCATCCGCCAGGATCAAAACATCGTATTCGAGCTGCGTTTTTCCGGAGAAAAATATCTTGCGTCGGGAGAAATTAATCCGCACAATTTCCTGATCCAGGAGAAGCCGAAACCTTTCTTCATCGGAAGATTCTTCAAGATCGAGGAAAATATCTTTCTCGCGCGTCTTGCGCGACAAAAGTTCAACCAGACGCATCCGGTCATATGGCCGGTGCCCGTCACAACTGACAATCACAATCTCCGCTTGCGGATCAAACCCGCGCAAAGCCGTCATGGCACCAACCACCGAAACAGAATGTCCCACAAGAACGTATCTTCTCATACCCCCAACCCGATCTGACGTTTAAAAAGTTCCACGCCATTCTTCATAAGACAAACCGCGGTCACTGGTCCAACTCCACCTGGAACGGGCGTAATAAATGCGGCTCGTTCCGCAGCCGAAGCAAACTCGACATCTCCGGTAATTTTCCCGGCAACTGAATTAATACCGACATCAATAACCACTGCCCCGGGTTGAACCCACTCCCCCCGGATCAACCCGGGACGACCGAGTGCGGCAACCAGAATATCCGCTCGGGAAATATGCTCAGCCAGTCGTCCGGCCTTGCTGGTGGCACTGTGACATACACTTACCGTGCAGTTCTTCTGCAATAGAAGGTGAATAAGGGGTTTGCCAACAATTTCGCTGCGACCAACAATAACGGCATCTTTTCCGGCAGGATCAATGCCGCTCGAGGCCAAAAGCGCCATAACCGCGGCAGGCGTACATGGAACTGTATGGAAATTCCCAAGAAACATCTCGCCAAGATTGGTGACATTCATCCCTTCAAGATCCTTGTGCACGCTTATTGCATTAACCGCCGCCTGGAAATCAATATGCTCCGGCAAAGGCTTGTGCAGCATGATGCCATGCACCGAGCGGTCATTGTTAAGAAGAGCAATCTGCTCAGTTAATTCCTGCTGTGTGGCCGTCGCCGCAAGATGCAGGAAACGAAAATCTATTCCCAGGGCTTCCGCGGTTCTTTGCTGGGACTTTGCGTAGGATGCCGCGCCTGCATCGTGACCAACAACAATATTGGCAAAAACAGGAATTGCCCCGGACTGCTGACGAATATCATCAATTTCACGCTTTAAAGCGGTCTGTAAGCTGACGGCAAGGGCTTTCCCGTCTAGAATTCCGGCTGTCATGTATTACTCTCCATCATGGCCAAACAGGTCGCAATCGCCGCCTTCAAAAAGGCTTCAGCAGCCGCAACATCACTTAAAAGATAAGGATTGCCTTCCTTGCGCAAAAAAACTGTTCTTGCCAGCAAGTCTTCGGATAAAGTCTTGATTCGTAAAGAAACCTGATTGGCAGCCTCTGTAGCAATTTTATATTCCTCCGGCCCCTTTTTCTTGGCTTCCCGCATAGCCAGATACGCCTCGGAGTCACCGGTCACAAGGCCGGTCAGTTCTATTCTGTCTTTTTCTGTCAGCTGCAAAGAAGACTGCAGATCCGCCTCGATACTTTCCGGCTTGCCTTTGCCGACCGAGTAGCGAATAACCATGCAAATAAGCGCCGCGCCAAGGGCCGCAGTCAAGGCTGCCGCCGATCCTCCCCCGGGAACAGGTTCGCGGGCCGAGAGTTTTTCCAGATAATCACTTAAAGTAATATCAGCGTAACGGATCATTCAGAAGATGTTGAAATGAAAAAAAGAAGTTTGCTGTTCTGACCAAGACTATTTACGAGAATTTGTACCCTGAAAAGATGCTCGCGGAACGTAAAACTAAATAAATAATACCTTATAAAATATAAATTTGCAAATTTTACTGTTTTTTTTCATGACCGCATCCCAAAAACAAAACCGGAGAGCAAATACATGAAGAAATAACGACGACGCCTCCGCGGCCCTATTGCAGATAAAACGCATCCTTGATCAGATCTCCGGACAAAGAACCATCCTGTGCTTCGTAAACGGCCAGCACATCGAAACGGCAGGTGATTTCGTCTGTGCCATACCTCTCCGCCAGGTAAATTCTGGCAACCAGAGCCAGAACCCTCTGCTTGCGCGGCCCGACAGCTTCAAAAGGGTCGTTCTGCAGGCCGGAACGGGTTTTGACCTCTACAAAACACAACATGTCCCCGTCTTTGGCGACAATATCAATCTCTCCGCAAGAGGCGCGATAATTTGTTTCAAGAATCGTATAGCCGTTGGCGGAAAGAAAACGAGCTGCAAAACCTTCGCCATTCCTGCCAAGAATATGCGACCGCATAAAAATATCTCCGGGATAACATCTGTCAGGCTTATCTCAAACAGGACAATTAAAAGTCCTGCGATGAATTGGCGAAAAACCCAAGCGATTGACCGCGGAACAATGAGCCCGGGTAGGGTATCCCTTGTGACGTGAGAAATCATAACCGGGATAGACCTGATCGTATTTTTCCATCAAACGATCCCGGATCACCTTGGCGACGATACTGGCACAGGCAATCGAGAGGCTTTTGGCGTCCCCCTTAACAACCGTTTCGATCTGATAGGGAAGACTGCCCGAGTAAGAATCCCCGTCGATTAGAACTTTGACGAAAGATCCCTGTCCGGCTTGCGCAAAAGAAGGAACATGACCACGCATCCTTGCCGTCAGATCCCGCACGGCGTGGGACATGGCCAGATGGGAGGCCCGAAGAATATTTACCCGGTCAATGACCAATTCACTCATCAGTCCCACCCCGACCCAGGAGCGTTCAAATATTTCGTGAAAAGCCAGCTGTCGCCGGGATGCTGTCAAAACTTTTGAGTCTGCAATCTTCTGGATAAAAGAAACCTCGCGCACACACACGGCCGCAGCCACTACTGGCCCGGCCAAAGGGCCTCGTCCGGCTTCATCGACACCAAAAATAAAGCGAAAGCCATCGGCTTTCGCTTTATCAAAATGAACCAGACCATCAAGAGAGGCAGAACTGCCCCGAAAAAAATCCCTGCCAGGCAAAGACATCAGACAGGAACGACTTCTGTCCTGATACGGCTGGCCTTACCGGACTTGTCCCGTAAGAAATACAACTTGGCTCTGTTGACATCGCCCCTGCTGACCACTTTGATGCTGTCAATGACCGGAGAATTGACCGGGAAAATCTTTTCCACGCCTTCGCCAAAAGAAACCTTGCGTACGGTAAAAGTTGCCTTGACCCCCGTACCACGCTTCTGAATGACGATGCCTTCCCAGGAATGCAAACGAATCTTGTCCGCTTCCTGCACCTTGATCTTCATCTTTACGGTATCCCCCACATTGAACGAAGGCATATCGCTACGAAGATATTTTTTCTCAATAACCTTTAATTTGTCCAACCTGCCTGCCATGATTATCTCCTACTTCTTTAACAAGTCCGGGCGAAATGCTTGAGTGCGGGCCACTGCCTGCTCATGTCGCCATCTTTTTACGGCCAAATGGTTGCCGGATAATAGCACAGCGGGTACTTTTTTGCCAGAAAAATCTGCAGGACGTGTATACTGCGGATATTCCAGCAAGTTATTCTCGAAGGATTCTTCCGCGATCGACTCCGCACAACCAAGGACTCCCGGCAAAAGCCTGACCACGGCATCAATGACAAGCATCGCAGGAATTTCTCCTCCTGTCAAAACATAATCTCCGGCCGAAAGGCTTTCATCTACGACCAGCTCCCGCACGCGTTCATCAATCCCCTCGTAATGGCCGCAGACCAGAATATACGCCTTCCCCTGCGCCATTTCCCTGGCCTTCTGCTGCGTGAAGGTTACTCCGCCGGGACACAAATAAATGACCCGGACATTTTTTCTTCTGCCCCGAATCTTCTTGACCGCGGAAACCAGCGGCTGCGGAGTCATCACCATGCCGGGGCCGCCCCCGAACGGGCGGTCATCCACCTTGCGATGCGAGTCCTCCGAGAAATCCCTTAAATCGTGCACGCGCAGATCAACACACTTCTTGAGTCTGGCCCGCCGCATGATCGACTCGTCCAGAACCGCAGAAAACATCCGCGGGAAAATTGTAATCACATCAATACGCAACATGCGCCCTCCGCATCAAACCTCAGGAATAATACCTTTACGCGCATAGATCGGCCGGACTTTCGCCCGAAAAGATGGCAGACAAAACCAAAAATATCCCATCGCCGCCATGGCCAGTATCCCGGACAGAAACATGGCCGTTACCTCTCCGGCATGCATAGCCAGCGCACCGGCAGCCAGGCTGCCAAAAGGAGAAATGCCAACCAGAGCCAAAGCATACATGCTCATCACCCGTCCGCGCATATGCTCATCAACCAGCGTCTGGATAATAATATTCATCCCCCCGATACTGGCGATGACACAAAAACCGCACAAAAATATTGCAAAGGACGCCAGCCGGATATCCGGATAAACAGCAAAAACCATATACGCCGCTCCGGCGGCAATTCCGGCAACCGCCACAATACGCCCCAGGCCAATAACCGTTCTGCGTCCGGCCAGATAAGCCGCACCCAGAAAGGCCCCGAACCCGGAAAAAGACAACAGATAACCCAAAACCTGCGGACCGCCACCAAAGACATCCCTGGCAAAAACCGGTGCCAGTGCGTAAAAAGCCCCGTTGACCATACTTAATACTGAAACCATAATCAAAAGCAGCCTGATCGGCATCGAGGCCCTTACATAAGCAAACCCCGCCCGGATCCCGCCGCTATCCGGCTGTGCGCTTGCTCGGTGATGCGAGGCAAGGCGCATGGCCAGCAGGGTTGCTATCACCGGAAGGAAACTGAGCGCATTAACCAGAAAACAAACCCCTTCTCCCAGAAAGGAAATAACCGCCCCGGCCACTGCCGGCCCGACCAGACGAGAGCCGTTAAAAACTGAAGAATTCAGCGCTATCGCATTGGGAAGATCCCGGTGATCGTCAACCAGCTGACTGATCAGGGACTGACGCAAAGGCAGTTCATAGGCATTTAAAACACCCAAAACCATACTCAACACCATCAAATGCCAAAGCTGAACCATTCCGGTAAACACCAAAAGCCACAAAACGAAAGCCTGGATCATGGAAAGAACATTGACCAATATCAAAAGATTCCGACGATCAAAGCGATCCGCGGCGACCCCGGCCAGAGGAGAAAAAAGCAGTGTCGGGAAGTTCATGGCAAAAGCAAAAACACCCAGAAGCCAGGGCGAATCCGTCAGACGGTAAATAAGCCAGCTTCCAGCGACAATCTGCATCCATGTCCCGACCAAAGAACACAACTGGCCAAAAAGAAACAAACGCAAATTAGGGTATTTGAGAGCCTGAAAAATCATATCCAGTCCGGACTTGCCGCTAGTGCTTGTTACTACCAGCCGCATACCGGCCAAGATAGTCTTGCGAAAACTGTCTGTATTCACCAGCTTCAATGGCCGCACGAATGCGGCGTAAAAGATTGACGTAATAATAAACGTTATGATAAGCCGCCAGACGAAGACCAAGAACTTCACCCACGTTAAACAAATGCCGGATATAAGCCCGGGTATAGTTCCGGCAGGTCGGACAATCACATTCGGGATCCAGCGGACCAAAATCTTCTTTATACTGACCATTGCGAATAACCACCTGCCCCCGGTCAGTAAAACAGGTGCCGTAACGGCCATACCTTGTCGGGACAACCGTATCGAACATATCCACCCCCATACCAACCGCCCGCACGATCTGGTCAGGCAGGCCTATTCCCATAAAGTAGCGCGGTTTGTTTTGCGGCAGAAGCCCGATTGTCCAGTCCAGGACTTCAAACATCTCCTTGACCGGCTCACCGACAGAAACCCCTCCGATCGCGCAGCCATCGGGATCAAACGCCAGCAATTCACGGGCAGAACGCTCACGCAAATCCTGATAGACCGATCCCTGAACAATGCAAAACAAACGCTGACCTCTTTCACGCATCCCCAGCTTGTCAAAATGCTCCCGGGTTCTCCTCATCCATAAAGATGTGCGACGCACCGCATCCTGGGCCGGAGCATATTCGCAAGGATAAGGAGAACATTCGTCCAGGGGCATGACCATATCGGACCCCAGGCATTGCTGGATATCCATGACACTTTCGGGGCTCAGCATATGCCTGGCTCCATCTATGTGCGACTGAAACTCGACCCCTTGATCTGTCAGTTTACGCCAATCCGTCAGACTAAAGACCTGGTAACCCCCGCTGTCAGTAAGGATAGGTCGCTCCCAGCTCATGAATTTATGCAATCCACCCGCCCGGGAGATGATGTCGCAACCGGGGCGCAGAAACAAATGATAGGTATTTGAAAGCTCCACCTCGGAACCAATCACACGAAGATCCTCCTGTGACAGTGTCTTGACCGTTGCTTTGGTCCCCACCGGCATAAAAAAAGGCGACTGGATGTCCCCATGGGACGTATGGACGACCCCGCGGCGGGCACGAGTATGCGGATCAGTTTTCAGCAAGGAAAACATATGAGTGGACTCTTGCGGCAACACAAAGACCTCAAATAAGAATAATGAACCGGAATATGGCTTCAGATAATAGCGGAGGTTTCGGAAAATATCAACCTAGAAGTCAGCCACAAGATCGTTCATGGCGCCAAAATAAAAAAATGCCGGACCAGAAAGAAGCTGCCCGAACACTTCCGGAACATTCATAACCCCCGCGCGCCCTTGCTCGGGAACAGCCAAGGATTGTGAATAGCCGGAGACCAGATCCACCGGGCCGGCAAAAATACGATTGTTAAAAAGAACAAAGCCCGTTGGCAAATTGCGAATATAAACCCGCTGCCCCTGGGTCCTCCCGCTAATGACGGCCGAAAAAAGACCACTAACTCCTCCGGGACTCAGGATCAATTGCCCGGCTATACCCACTTCAAGAGGATTCATGGCAGTGCCGATCACACCATACGTCGTCCGTAGAATCACGTCTCCGTCCGAAATAAAATCCATACCCCCGCTATCTTCATCGTCAAGAATGGATCCGTTAACACTGATCTCTCCGCCCTCATTCAGGTAAATGGATGCTACAATAAGGTCTCCTCCGATTCTCAAATAAGCTCCCGCCTGGAAAAGGCGCAAATCCATGGCATCGATCAGCAAAGGATTATCCGCAGTACCGATCCCGGAAAAAGCGTCCAAAGTAAGCATTCTTGCGGTGATATCTGTCAAAGCCTCTCCGCTGGTGATCATCCCTGACAAAGCAAAGAGCGAAACATCTGCCCCCCTGGAATTCGCATTGATATAACCCTGTCCGGTAAAAGCTATCGCACCGGTTCTTAACTCCACCGCCCCTCCGGTAAGAACGGCTGCATTC
This sequence comes from Candidatus Omnitrophota bacterium, assembly GCA_903944345.1. GTDB lineage: Bacteria > Omnitrophota > Gorgyraeia > Zapsychrales > Fredricksoniimonadaceae > CAJARJ01. The sequence continues at coordinate 2,376 of CAJARJ010000003.1, read as the reverse complement.
AAAGAGGTTGTTCCCTGTCCGGTCAGCTGGGTCAAGGCCCCGGTTAAAGTCACATTCCCCAAATACATATCGTTCGAATTCATAATCGTTAAAGAAGTAAGCGGAAGAACACTTCCTATGTCGCCTGCGAACGTAATATTCCCTGACAACCCCGCATCCAGAACCAATGCCGAAGATCCATCAAGACTAACCGCAGAAATATTCGCGCCAGAAGCCGAAACCCCGCCGTTGGTGGTATCAACCAACGAATCTCCTGCCAGAGACACCGCGCCCAGAGTCACCGCAGAAGCATTCGTCATCAGCTGACCGAACAAAGTGACTGCCGAAGACAAAGCCGTCACGCCGGAAGAAAAAAGAAAACTGTCATTCTGGCTATCTCCCAGAATAACGCCGGCGGTATTGTTAAAAATCAGCAGCTGCTCAATCTCGTTAGCAGCTCCCAGCAAAGACACCTGATAAGCCCCACCGGACAAGACAAGAGCATCAATCGCCACGTCTCCGGAGAAAGCTACAGCACCGGTTTGGGCTGCAGACCCGATTGTCAGAGTATAGGCGTTACCTTCATCTGAAATGCTTTGCACATCCATTGTTCCTGTACCGCTACGCAATACAGAAGCATCGTTCATTATCACAGACCCGAGAACCATCGGGGAATCGACTGTTTCCAACAAACCGGCAATCCGGGTCGAAGCAACACCTGTCGTATCAACACCATTACTAAAAACAACACTGGAAGAAGAATCCGCCCCTAAAACAAGCAGACCCGCATTATTGAAAACAGTATGTCCAGAAATAACCGTGGAGTCTCCCGAGAAAGCAAGATTGTAAGGTTGGGCGCCCGTCAGAAGGTTTGAAATCGAAGTGTCTCCGGAAAAAAGAACTGTCTGGGCATCCGCCGTGTCTGTGACCTCTAATGTATTGGCATTAACAGCCCCCGAAAAATTCATGCCGGCCCTGGTCTGGGAGATCAGGATATTGCCTGTTACCGTCTGGCCCAAAGCTCCCAGTGTAACAAGTCCTCCCGCATCAACCACAACGAGTCCTCCGCCAAGGTCACTCATGCTCCCCATATTGATAGTCGCGCCTGCATTGCTGCCAGAATCCAGAGTCAAGCGATGTCCTGCACTGGATACATCTCCAAGGTTAATCGTACCTGTCGCGGAATTGCCGGTATCTATAATCACATCCGAGCCCAAGAGAATATTTCGGGACAAATTGACCAAAGACCCCTGTGTGTTGATTTGCCCATTAAGCTCCAGAGACAAACTGGTTAATGCGGTCAGACCGCCTTCAAAAGACAATGTCCCGGCAGATCGGCCCAATACCAAAGCGCCAGTATTAGTAAAAACCATAGAATCTTCAATTGAAACAGCCGCTCCGGTCAAATGTAAATCATAGTTTGTCACCATTACAGGCAACGTCAATGCCGGTGTTGTCAGGGAACCGGCAAAATCAAGCAAATCAACCGCACTGGTGACAACCACACCCGTATCAGCATCAATCTGGCCTGAAACATTCAACGTGCCTACATCACGAATAGTCAAACTTCCCACACCGGAAACAGAAGTCAGCGTCATATCAGCCCCGCTCACATGACCGGTGTCCAGCAAAATATCAAACCCGTTTGCTGTGACTGCGGACAAAGATATATCCGCCACCCCAGTCGTAGCATGCGTATCGAGCACAACTGAAGCCCCCAAAGAAACCGGGCGAACAAAAGCTATCGGGGCGCCCAAGGTTGTTACATCAGCGGAAAGGCTGACTCCACCGGCTTTCGAGGCGCCAAAAGTAACTGCACCTTCTGCTGTTATGTCACCGCCTGAGCCTACGGTTGTAAGACCATCCGCATTGATATCTATTGTTCCGCCAGCATTGATCGTGCCATTAATCCCGATTGTGCCGCTGCTGTTAACAGCAAGCGATGTGTCTGCAGATATCCCGGCATTAAAAAGAACACTGAAAGTTGCGTTCTGAATATCAAGGGTATCGACAGTCAAAACCTGATAAGACTGCATTGCCCCCGAACGCACAGTCAGAGCACCGTTACCCGCCAAGGCCCCGCTCAAGGTTATATTCCCTGCACCGCCGGCGTCCAATACCAGGGCGTGTCCCGCTGCATTAATCATCCCGCTAAACAGGATGTTCCCGGCGGCCGCTCCCGTTGTGTCAATATCCACATCCCCACCCAGCGTCACCGCTCGCGCGAAGGTCACATTGTCATCCGAAGTATCAATATCTCCCGCCAGGCTCAAGGCACCGTTCTTTGCCGCCCCAAAGCTCACCGCTCCACCCGCTGTAATATCTCCCGCCGCGGCCACCGTGGTCAACCCGTCCGCGTCAACACTCACCGTTCCGGTTGCACTGAGCGTATCGTTG
>CAJARJ010000002.1 GCA_903944345.1 Candidatus Omnitrophota bacterium | reverse complement strand
GATCTGCCCGCTAAGGCCTTCAAGAACGATCTGTGCTTTTTGTTGGTTAGTCCATTGACGCTTTTTCATTTGAATCGGCTCCTTTAGTTTGGAGCTCAATTCTACACAATCTGGACGGTTTTGTTAACTGGGGTCAGTATAATAAGCTCCCTACTCTCCCGGTAGGATAAAGCGGTGCCCCGCGTAAAATCCAGCATCTCTTTTCTTATTGCCCAGTTTGTCTTATACAAGAATTTCCAGAATTGAATCTCGTCTTTTTCTATCTCTTTGAGGATTGCCCGGTATCTAGCAGAAACGCCTTTGTTGACCCTGTCCATTTCTTCTACGAGTCTGTGGTGTTCTTCTAATTGGTGAAGCCAGAGCGGACTCCTCTCAAATTTAACTCTTATCTGGTTTATTGCTTTCCTGTCCCGTTCAGTCAGTCTTCCTTCCTCAATTGCCAGTAATTTTTTTAATTCCTCAAGTTTACGCGATTCTGTCTCTAGGTAAATCAGTTGTTGCCATATGCCCATAATAATATTGCGGTCTTGGTTTGCATGATGACCTGCAAAGTCAGGCATTCCTCCTTGCTCTTCCGGGTAACGCGCATTAATTCTCTGCATTAATTCTTCTTCCTCCTTAAGTATCGACTGCAATTCTTCACAGTAAGAAATCTTCCTGAAAAAACGAGTAAATAAATTTGCCATGCCTCTATATCAGGCGTGGCGGATTATAAATTTTTTGCTTTTGTCGTTCGGTAACACTAGGTAACAGGCGGAAGCATTGTCGTAACTCGTCGGGGGAATATTTTTGACCTATTATCCGAGTAGATGGCTTAGGTGAGTCAGTTACAAGGTTAAAGGGCAAGAAGAGATATGAACCCGGCAGAGCAGAAACAATTTGAAAATCCCAAGAAAGAACGGGGATGCTCTGTCTTTTTCAATGGAGACAAGAAAAAGGACGCGCTTTCTTACGCTTGTCTTGTCTTAAGGCGTGCGGGATTCTCTGAACGCCAGATTACCTCTTTAAGATTCCCCTCATCGCATCACACAGTCAATTCCTATGTGAATGAAGCTGTTGACCTGATTGAGGCGGGAGTCATTGAAATCCTTCCTCATGGAAAAGGTGTAAATAAGCAGCATGTCTATATGCCTGAAAAGAATCTTGAGATTCTCAACGCAAATATCCATGAGAACGAGTGCGGTGGAGGCAAGCGGGTAAAGACCAGTTTTAATGCTGAAGAGAGAGACCCGTGGGATTACGAATTGCCCACATCTTCTTCCAGAAGTCATTTTGTTTCATAAGGATACGGTGAATATATTGCCCAATTTGCCTATAAGTGAGGAGTTTATCAACGTTGATTGGAGGTTTCTATGAATGGATATGACTTTGAAACATTCTGTAAAGAGATGGCTGAGCGCGCAAGGCGGAAGGAAGAGACGAATTATGGTTATTGAATTTTTCTGCCATAAATGCGTTTTTTGCAGTGTTTTGATTCGACAGGCTAAAGATTTGAGTAGCTGTCCAGCTTGTAAAACAAGGTTAGTTATACAAAAAACAAACTAAAAACAAGGAGGCTCGTCATGTCACAAGGAAACGAAACGCTTTGCAGTTGCGAATTGTCGTGCGGTGAAGATGTGGTTATTAATTCTGGCACGATGAATCAGGATTTGTGTCTTCTTGCTCAGAAACTTGCCGAGGGAATTGTTATCCCGATTACAGGAGAGAAGGGCATCGATATGGCAGACAGAGCAATAAACAGAGAATTAAAAAATATCATTATCCGTCTTGAAGACTCACAAAGAGCAATGCTTTTGCACCACTTTATTTACTCGACTATTTTTGGATATATCGACGCTACAAAAGATAAAAGAAAGTAGGCGAAAAGCAGTTGATGCGTAAGAGGGAAAAAATCAAATTAACCGATTCAAGAAAATGGAGGCAATTTATGTTCGAATACGACGAGAAACGTGACTGTTATTGCTGTAACGGCAAGGGCTTTGAAGTAAGCGGAGTATCAAGAAGGTCATATTCATCGAATGAATTTTGTGGAACGCCTCATGTTCGTCCATGCAGTGTTTGTCATGGCAGGGGATGGCAGATTGTGAAAGTTGATTGTGACACAGGAAAAGAACGAATCGTTTTCTAAGGAGGCGTTTATGCATAAGTGGAAAAGATGTTCGATTTGCAATGGTTCCGGATGGCAGGTGCATATGGGGGTAGAAATAAAGGCTGACATTTTTGGCGGGGAGCAGTGGGTGCAGAAACCTACTGCAATTAAATGCATGTGTTGTGGCGGGATTGGTGGAGTTTTTGTTTTTGAGCCATTCAAACTGTCGTTGGACGAAGAACAATTCTAAGGAAAGGAAGGGCAATGAGGCTACAGGAACGGGACAAACAAATATTAAGTTTCATAGCGAGGTTTCATTGCCTTTCTTCCGGGCATATATCTGAGTTGTTTGGTATGCACATCAAGGCAGTTCAGCGTCGTATGAGAAAGCTTGTCAGCGGCGGTCTATTGTCTTTTGTCATGTTGCCGAGTGTCAACGTGGGGAAGTCGGCGCATCTATTTTACCTCACTGAAGATTGCGCCAAGTCTTTTGGCGTCCGGTACTCAAAGCCCCGCATATCCTTAAAGCTTGGGCACCAGCAGGAAAACATTAAGACTCTCGTCGATATCTATAGCCAGTTTAAAGGCGGTGATGTTGAATGCGAGGTGATGCCGGAACATATTTTGAGAGAGAGATATCAACTCAAGATAATTCCGGACGGCGTTTTTGTTCTAAAGCGGAACAACAAGCATGCATTATTCCTTCTGGAAATTTGTTCAGGAACGGAAATTATATCTTCGCCCGCCCCTTCCTATAACGAGGATATTGAGAAAAAATTTCTCAAATACGTCTCGATGTTTCAGGAGAACGAGACGAAAGAATATGAAGAATGGTTCAGCTGTAACTTTACCCGTTTTAGAGTTCTCTTCATTGCAAACAACACAGCTAGGCTTAAATCCATATCCAGAATTATATCGTCGGTAGACAGGGATGGGTTCATCTGGATAACCACCATGCCGCAACTGATTCAATCGGGAATAAAGGCAAACATCTGGTCTGTGCCGGGTGCGGGTGAAACGGGGAAAGCAATCATATAGGAGAAGGTTATGTCAGTTCCTTGTTCGCATTTTCTTAAATACTTCGTCGAAGAATCGCTGAAGAAGATGTCTTTGTGTGAGCTTCAGAACAATAACATGAATGCCTGCACGCACGAGGTTTCAGATAAGCCAGTTAATCTGACGCCGAGGCTTCTTTCTCCTGTAACTGAATTCTCATACAAGAATCCAAAGACGCTGAATGTCTATCCTGCGAAAGCAGATGTTGAGAATTTCTTCCTGCTCTCGGAACAATTTGCTGAAAGTCTACACAATACAGCTTCGCAAATTGTCTTTGAAATTAGGGGCAACTGCAAAGAAATCCTTATCAGTTTTTATGGTGAGGAGTCGGATATCCGGATTGTTGATGCAGCAGTAAAGACTTTCTTTTCACATGTTCATACGGAGATTGTTGAACCGGAAAAGAATGAAGGGAGTCTTGTCGTCTATGACTTTGTCCCTGATATTTCAGCCCCGTTCTATAAAAACATGAGCTCATATCGCGGTTTTATCGTAAGTCCTCTTAATCTTCTTGCTCAGATGTTCCTTCAAATTCCTGAGGATAAGAAGGGAATCTACCAGGTTCTAATCATGGGACTTTCAGGAGCAGTACATGCCATAGTTTCAGAATGCGTTGATACTGAATGGAAGGCAATTCACGGGATTGACCGCGTGACAAGTCCCAGCGAACAGGCAGGGTCGGTAAACAAAAAGCTTGAATACAAAAGCCCGGAATTCAGGTCGTATTACTCGTGCAGTTTTCGCCTTCTACTCCCTGACATAACATGCGAAGCATCTATTAATGCCTTCATAGCGAATTACGTTTACGACGATAAAGCTTTCCTGATTAGAAAAGATTTCACCCCGGAAGCAATATTGCAGATGGCAAATGACCGCGTGTCATTTCATTCTGGCTTTCTTGTCAATTCGCATGAGCTTGCTGGCATTCTTCATATGCCTGTCGGTATCATGGGAGATAAGGAGTTTGATGATATTTTTTTAAGAGTTCCTGCCGGAGATTATCCAAAGAAGACAGCAGAAAAGTCTGACGTGCTACTTGGGACATGGGCTTGCGGGCAGGGGGTTGGTGTCTTTTCACCAGTCCAGCGATTCAATCCGCACATCCATATCATGGGTGCGCCCCGTGCAGGAAAGTCAGTCTTACTGGCTGATTTGGCTATTAAGAAAGTTGAGAATGGCGAGTCAGTCATGGTCGTTGATTTTCAAGGTGATTTGAATTCGGGCATTATGTCGCGCATCCCTGTTCATTTAATTAGTAAGGTTGTTTTCATTGATTTTGGGATAAAAGGTCTGACCCCGTTGTTGACCATTAGAGAAAATCTTAATGCTTCTCTTGTCGGAGCTGGAAAGTTCAGTGATGACATGAGCGCAAGCATGGAAACAATCACCAGCACAAAGAATAGTCAGGCTTGGTTTGGGCCAAAGATGGCGTTCGGCTTTTCGTGCGTGTTTTATATTTATGCGAGCGTTCCGGAAATCAATTTCGCTGATTTAAGACTTCTTCTTTCAAAAAGCGCAAAGGGAAAAGTAATCCGTGAAAAAATTAAATCAAAAATAACCCATCCGATTGTCATTAATTTTCTCGATGAAATCCAGTATTCAAATTATGACTCGATGGCTCCTGTTTTAAGCAGGCTTAGTCATCTCTTGCTCGATGAGGGCAGTCTAAGATTCTTTACACTTGAAGACGATAAAAACAAGATTTCTCTTAAGGACATAATGGAGAATGGCAAGCTTTGTCTCGTCAATCTTTCCTGCGGCTCAATCGGAAAACAAAGAGCATCGCTTCTCGCGGGCTTGTTCGATTCGTTTGTAAACAATCTCATAATTCAGCGAGCGAACATTCCATTCCACGAGAGAAAACCGTTCACCCTGATAAAAGACGAATTTTATATGGGGCCGGGTGACTTAGATATTCAGGTATCGGCATTATCTAAGTATCAACTTTCTGTAATTTTTGCGCATCAATATTTGAGTCAGGTCGAGGGCAAGACAAGGGATGTTCTTGCGATTGCAGGCACTCAGATTTATTTCAAGCTCCGCCGGGAAGATGCGGAGGAAATCTCAAAATCGACAAGAATCCCGCCGGAAGAGTTTACGAAACTAAAACCGTTCACAGCATTTGTCTGCCGTGATAACGAGGTTGTGAAAATCAACACTCCAAGGCCTGGCTCTGACAGAGAAGACTTGTCTGAGCAAATTAAGGCAATGTGCTTTGAAAAGTATTACATGAAACATGGCGTCGAAAAGAAGGCTGAGAAAGTTCAACCGCAAAAGAAAATTTTTGACCAGATTTAACAAGGAGGAATTTATGCCCGGAAGATTTGCACGAATGCTTGAGAGGCTTCACCCCGCACGATTGGTAAGAGAAATCGAAGTGCCACATGACACTGTCCGGGGCGCGTATCAGCTAAAAAGTTCAGTCGTCTATTCCAGCGAAGAGTTTGAGAGCGTTCTTGCTGACTTCATGCGGTTTTACTACATGAGAATGTTTCATGGTTTTGACCCCGGCAATAATTTTGCCCTTGGAGAAGCAAAACGGCTTTTAAAGCAGATTTTGGATTTTGACGAGGCTTTGTTTCGTGCAACATCCGGCACTGAGGGCGGGCTTGGCAGTGTTCTTTCTGCAATCTCTGAAGCATGGAAAAGGGAAATGCTGAACAACTACGTTGATAACGTGATGAACGAGTGTTGGAACGAGCGCAACTATGAACAGTGTGAGGAAGTTTTCGCTGATTTTACCGAAGCGTTAAGGAAATATGCTCCTCATTCCTTTGAATACATTTCAAGAGTCGAGCTAATAAGGAATGGGAAGAACGTCATCAAGAATTACATTCTTTCGCTTAGAAAATACAAGAACCTGTGGACGAAGTTTTGATTATGGAGACTGCCAATATGGCATCCAAAGCCTTTATCAGAGAACAGGCAGAAAAGTTCCGGGATTACGAAAGTAAATTCCCGGATAGAGACTTGCTGTCGCTGTTTGATGAATGGGCTGACTCAAAATATTTTTCTGACAAGGACAGGGAAGAAATATTAAAGGAGGTCATCGCTATTCTTCCGACTAGAAAACAGATTCTAAGACCTAATTTGAAAGTTCATACGTCGGACAATCCGGCATTACTAAAGGATATAGTGAAGGTTGTTCTGTATGCAATTGAGTTATCAGAGAAGAATGAAGGCAGGGGGTAATCTATGGATTGACTACTATTACAAACTATAGTAAAGTATACGGTATGGAAGAACGATACTATATTGAAGACATTGAGCGCGAGCTTTGCATAACCCGGTGGACGTATTACAACTGGGAGAATGCCGGAAAAGTGCCTAAAGCAAAGCGTGACCCGATGAATAATTATCGGTATTGGACAGAAGAAGACTTAAAGAAGCTTAAAAAACTAACAGGCAGGCAGTGATGACTGAGAACAAGGAAATCACAAAAGTTGCTTTATACGCCCGTGTCTCTACAGAGGAGCAGACTTCGAATTTCTCGCTTGCCTCCCAGATGGAGCTATTAAGAAAACATGCGGCAGACAATAAGTATGATGTATTTGGCGAATACATTGATGACGGCTATTCAGGCACGAGCTTTGAAAGACCACAGTTTCAAAGACTGATGGAAGATTCAAGAGAAGGAAGGTTTCAGCTTGTCCTTGTCTACAGAGTTGACCGATTCTTCAGAAACAACAAGCATCTTCTAAACACAGTCGATGAGCTAAAGAAATCAAGCGTCAGCATCCGTTCAATCACTGAGCCATTTGATACCTCGACTTATCTTGGAAATTTCGTTCTATCGCTGTTCGGTTCGATTGCTGAACTTGAGCGGAATACTTTTATGGAACGGTCAAAGCTTGGGAAATTAAGGAGAGCGAAGGAAGGGTATTATTCAGGTTCTGCTAATGCAAGATTTGGGTATTCATATGATAAGGCGACAAAGAAAATTACTGTTGATGAGAAAGAAGCAGAGGTTGTTAGGTTAGCTTTTGAGTTTTATAACCAGCCTGATTTCTCAATCCTTAAGGTCACAAGAAAATTAAGAGAGCTTGGCTATAGGACAAAAGAAGGTCATGAGATGAGAGAGGATGCGGTTCATGACATTCTCCGTGATTCAATCTATATTGGGAAATGGCACGCGAATAAGCATGACTCAAAGACAGGAGGGCTTAAGCCCTCAAAGGACTGGATTCTGGTTGATGTTCCGAGGATTGTTTCTGACGAAGAGTTTTATCGCGCACAGGAACTTCTTTTAAACAGGAGGAATTATTCAGAGCGAAACGCAAAATACGATTATCTTCTTCAAGGCATGGTGAAATGCGGGGATTGCGGAAATACTGTTGCGGGGACAGCAGATAAGCAGGTGACGGTAAAGAAAGGCAAGAAGTATGGCCCGTATTTTATGCTGTATTATCGGTGCACGCACTTTGTAAAAAACAGGTTTGATAAGGTTGTGAAGTGCAAGCTCAGATATGTTCAGGCAAGAAAGCTTGAAGATTCAGTCTGGAACGAAGTTGTAAAGATATTTCAGAACCCGGATTTGATTGAGCATGCTGTTAGGAACAAACCGGATGTCGAGAAACTTGGCAGGGAAGCTGCTGAAAAAGAGCTTTCAAGGATTTCGATGCTTCTCGACAGCTTGGATAAAGAAGAGCATAGGATTCTTGAAGCGTACAGGCAGTCTATTATTACAATTGAGCAGTTAAGAGAGCAGATGGATTCATTAAGAAAGAATCGGGAGACGCTTGAGAGAACAAAGCAGGACTTGACATTGTCATTGAATAAGGAAGATAAGAGAGAAGAGATAAAGAATGCGATTGATTATGTCAAGAAAATCAAAGAGGGAATGAAGCAGTTTACATATCAGCAGAAAAAAGCTGTGCTTCAGCTTCTGAATACTTCAATAAAGGTCAATATCGACGGTAAAATCGACATTGACTGTTTCCTTCCAGCAGTTGCATCCATCCAAAGCAAGGATTCTTTCCCCTGCATTGACCTGCCAAGACCCATATTGTGGCCATCAGTGGGCTCAATATTACGCTGCTGGTTTCGATATTTGTCATGCTTCTGGGTGCGCTCAGGGTTGGCCGCCGGGCAAGTTTTGTTTTGTCTTTGCTGCTGGCCTGGTTTTACGCATTTATGGTTGGAGGAGAACCGCCGGTGGTACGCGCTGCGTGGATGAGTACGGTTTTTTTGCTGGCTTTTGTGATCGAGCGCGATCAGGACATGCTCAATACGGTCGGGTTTGCATTGCTGGCTATGGCATTGGCAGATCCGCGTCAGCTTTTTGATGTTGGATTTCAGCTCTCTTTTATTTGTGTCCTTTCTATTGTTCTTGTTTCTCCAATGTTTCTTCTGCCGTGGGTAGGGACAGAAGGCGGTTCATCTTTACTGCGCTGGCTCAGAGAAGGCCTGATTGTTTCCCTGGCGGCCTGGGCCGGATCGGCCGGGATTACTGCGTATGTTTTCGGGAACTTGACCCCTGTTGGACTGCTGGCCAATTTGCCGGTGGTGCCTTTGGCCACGCTGGTTACTGCGCTGGGAGTGGGAGTGGTTATGACAGGAAGTCTTTTTTCTCCGCTGGGAGAGCTCGTGGCGGGGAGTCTGCATATTGCGCTCAATCTTCTGGTAGCCGCTGCCTGGTTTTTCAGTCTGGTCCCGGGTGGCGTCTGGGCGCTGCCGCAGGTTTCCACCGGCATTGTGTGCGGGTATTACATTCTTTTTGTGGCGGGGCTTTGTTTTGTCAGAAACAGATACGTGTCAACAAATTAGCTTTTGCCGGCCGGGTTGCCTTTTGGCGGGTAATGTTCCATACTTATTAGTGGTGTGATAAGGTTTTTTCAATTATCCCGGGAGTTGTTATGAAAAGAGTCACTGCGATATTTTTATTGGTTATATTTGGCTGGAGCTGTGTGCGTCCGCCGACCGGTCTGGCGCAGGCACAATCTGTTATGCAGCTTATGCCTGAACCCGGAACACTGCTGCCCCCATCGGAGGCTTTCACTCCGGCCTATTTGCAGGGCGTAACCATTGATCCGATGAATGCCCTGAAATTTGATTTTCTTATTCGTAAGGGAGACGCAGCCCTGACGCCGGATCAGAAACAGGAAGAATATACCCGGTTGGTCAAATATTTCCTGACGGCGTTGACTATTCCTGATACCGATCAGTGGGTTAACCTTTCGCCCTATGAGGGGGATCGGCTGGTTGATGATCAGTTTGGTTTGACAGCTATGGGGCGAGACCTTCTGGCTCAGGACTATCTGCTTAAACAGTTGGCGGCCTCCTTGACGCATCCCGATACCGAGCTGGGGAAAAAGTACTGGAGTGAGTTCTATCGCCGGGCGCATGAGAAATTTGGTTCTGCGGATGTGCCGCTGGAAAGTTTTAACAAGGTCTGGATTATTCCGGACACGGCTGTTGTCTACGAAAAAGGAACAACAGCCTATCTTCTGACCCAGCGCCTGCGGGTTATGACCGAAAGAGATTATCTGGCCTACAAGAGCCAGGCTGGACAGGCCGCGCCCGTGCTCAACAGTCCGGTGGGTGATGACGAGGAGTTTGTCCGTTTGTCGTCCGAAGTTTTACGGGATGTTATTGTTCCGGAAATAGAGCGCGAGGTTAACCAGGGAAAAAGTTTTACTGTTCTGCGCCAGATTTGTACAGCTATGGTTCTGGCCACCTGGTACAAGCGGGCGCTCAAGGAATCTATTCTGGGGCGGGTCTATGCCGATCAGTCCCGGGTGGCAGGGATTGACCAGTCTGACTGTTCCGGCAAGGGCGCAGAATGTTCGGCCAATCGCATGATTTGGGAACAATATATGGAGGCTTTTCGCAAGGGGGTTTTTAACATGATCCGGGAGGATGTGGATCAGTATTCGCAGGAACTTATCCCCCGTAAATATTTTTCCGGCGGGTTGGCGCGCGGACAGGATCCAGCCCAATTACAAATTGTTTCTGATTATGCCGCTTTGCCGTTGGCGGCCCGTGATGCCGCGCGGCAACTGGAAGACGCGGCTTTTGATTCTGCTGCAGCACTTCTGGAACCAAAGAGAATGGGCGATATCGCCGATGCCGCTCAGAACGGGGCTCCGGTGTCGTATGTTTTGCCGCTATTGTTGGAAAGTCTTGGGTTGGATGCTTCGGATATTCTGGGGCGAGACGAGGTAGATGTTCCCGAGATAGAGCAGATATTGCAAGAAGGCAGCGCGCAAGCCGATGGCGAGAGAAGTCCTATAGACATAGAGGCTTTTAATGTGTCCGTTTCCATCATGACCAAAGAGTGGCGACGGTTGCTGCCGGCATTTGACTTTTCGGCAAAGCAAGTGAGGATGAATCCAGACGATGTTAAGGATATCAATCAGCTGGAGCGTCTTTGGAATGAAGTCAAGCAACTGCCATCGATCAGGCGTCTGCTGACAATCTTGATGCAGCAGAGTTCGCGGGTGAATCCGGCCAATGAGGTTAATGTTGTCAACTATGTTTTAAGAGCCTTGGCCCGCGTCTGGGCTGAAAGGCAGAGACCGGATTTTGAAGTGCGTGTGACCCCCGCGGATTTTGTTGCGGTCTTCAAGGACAGGGCTCCGGACATATTTGATGCCTTGCTTGGACATGGTCTATTGTTGCCAGACCAGAGCAATGATCGGGTTGCTTATTTTGACCCGGGTTTGGATATAGATAGAGTTCTTACGGATGATCAGTTCGGGCGCGGCTTGCAGTTATCTGAGTTTCGGTTTGACGCTTCGGATATCAGAGCGGTTTTGACTGCAGTTCAGGCTCGCTCCAATATTGATGCGGGGCAGGCTGTTAGCGAGGCTGCGTCTTTGCAGAACAAGGATGCCGTTGGTGGTATTGATCTGAATTCTGCCAACTGGGACATGCAGATTCGCCGGGACGGCAAGGGGGTTCCTTTGCCGGTGGCGCAACAGGATCTGGAAAGCCTGCAGGTGGACGGCTTTGTGCCCACCATTTTGTCCATTCGTCCGGTTGCCGGGATATCAATATAATTCCTGCCGTTACCTTCTTTTTCGTTACCGAAGAGGGGTGTTTTTTTGCCCGCGCACTGCGTTGACAAACCAGGCTGGCTGTGTTAGATTGACCCACGAATATATCAGCACACAACCTTTACCGGCCATTCCTATGTCATATCGTCTTCTGGTTAGCGTGTTGTTTTCTTTTTTTCTGCTGATCCCGGCTCTTCCGGCGCAGGCGTTCTGGATATGGACTCCTGAGAGCGGTACCTGGATGAATCCCAAATATGCTGTTAAGGACTCTCCCAAAGAGCAGCTGGCGTATGCCCGCAGTTTCCTGGATGCCGGACAGAATGCGGAGGCGTTACGGGAATTCAAAAAATTGATCAAGCATTATTCCAAAGCCCGTGAAGCGGCCGACGCGCAGTTTGACATTGGCCGTGTTTATGAAATCCTGGGCAAATATGCGGTGGCGGTGGAGGCTTATCAACTGGTTCTGGACAAGTATCCTTTTAGCGAGCTGGGCCCCAAGGCCGTTGAGCGTCAGTATGCACTGGCGATTGCTTTAATGGAAGGCAAAGCCCGTGATGGAAAGCTGGCTGAAACGCTGCTGGGCACCGAGCATCGTGTTGTGGAAATTTTTCGCAAGGTTATCAAAAATGATCCTTACGGGCAGTTTGCGGCTTCGGCGCAATACAAGATTGCTCTTTATTTCCAGGCCAGAGGAGAGCATCAGCTGGCGCGTGAAGAGTTTGAGAAAACCCTGGATGATTATCCCGATTCCGAATGGGCCGAGCCTGCGCGTTATCAGATTGCGGTGTCCGACGCCAAGCGCTCGGTAGCCCCGCAGTATGATCAGCAGGTCACCAGTGCGGCAGTTGCCGGGTTTGAGGATTTTGTGAAGACCAATCCGGATTCCGAGTTGACGGCGGAGGCCAGGGAACAAATTCGTCTTTTGAGCGAGAAAGAAGCGGAGAATGCGTATGTTGTTGCCAAGTATTACATGAAGAACAAGAAGTATGCGTCCGCACGTATTTATTGTCAGCAGATTCTGCAGAAATATGGCCAGACAACCTGGGCCGACCAGGCCAGAGCCTTGCTGGCTGAAATCCCGACGGAGGTTAAATGAGAACGTTTCCCGCGCTGTTGACCGGGCTTCTTGGGTGTTTTCTTCTTTCTTTGCCCGGTTGTGCCTATACAACGGGTTCGGTTATTTCCAGCCGTTATCAGACTATCTTTGTTCAGCCGTTTGCCAACAATATCGATTACCTTAACCAGGATCAGCGCAAGATTTATATTCCCGGTCTGGAAACCAAAATTCGCAATGCGGTGGTGGATCGCTTTATTTTTGACGGCAATCTCAAAATCGCGGACCAGGCGGGGGCTGATCTTGTTTTGCAGGGTCAGGTGCTTTCCTTCGAACGGGGAGATTTGCGCTTGACCGATGATGAAGATGTGAAGGAGTACCGTTTGACCGTGACTCTGGCATTGACTCTCTGGGATCCGGTCAATGAAAAGGTGGTCTGGCAGGAGCCGGCTTTTTCGGGTGACACCACGTATTATGTTTCCGGTGCTTTGGCCAAGTCCGAGGAAAGTGCCATTGCCGATGCTCTGGTTGATGTGGCCCGCCGTGTGGTGGCGCGAACGATTGAAGACTGGTAATCTGCGTGTTGCCTGGTTATTGCCACGATATATCTGTAAACCGGACGGAACAAGCCTTAAGCGGACCGCTTAAGGCTTGATTGCTTTCGGGGGAGAAGAAGAATGGCGAATCATTATCTTTTTATCGGACTGGAACTGGAGCGGCGTCAGGAAAAGATTGCCCAGCTCAAGGCTAACTTATTCGAGAATGAAACCGCTGCCCGTTTTGACGTGGAAACGCTGGATGCTTTCGGGCTGAGTGCGGAAGACTTCAAGGTTGCCCTGGCTTCGGTTCCAGCCATGTCGGTGCGCAAGCTGGTGGTGGTACGCAATGCCGAGAAACTTTCCAAGGAAAATCTTGAGCTTGTCATGCGCTTTCTTGAGGATACGCCGGAGAATCCTGTTTTGGTGCTTGATGCCGTTTCCTGGGACGGGCGCGCAGAACCCCGCAAGTCTCTGCGTAAAAAACTGCAGGTAATCAGTGCCGCAGAGAAGCCGCTTTTAACCATTTTTCAGATGATGGATGAATTGCTGGGGAGAAGTGCGGTATCGGCCCTCAAGATTCTCAAGGAACTTTTTGACCGGGGCGATTCCGCAGAGCAGCTTTTGGGTGGAGTAGTCTGGTACTGGGGTAATCGTGTTCAGGGCCGGGTTTCCGCTGACAAATATAAAAAAGGCCTCCTGATTTTGCAGGAGGCCGACGAAGCTTTAAAGCACAGCCGGTTTGTTCAACGCGAACAGGCGCTGGAAGTTGCAGTGGTCAAGCTTTGGTCGCTTTTAAAAGCTTAGCAAGGGAAGCTTTACGGCGAGAAGCCGTGTTCTTGTGCAGAACATTACGCTTGGCAGCTTTATCAATCTTTTTGTAGGCCAAAGAAAGCAATCCAACCGCTTTGGCGGGATCGGTCTTGGTGGTTTCTACGTATTCTTTGACGGTTTTTCTGAGCGCGGTCTTGATATCAAGATTATGCAGACGACGCTTCTGGCTTTGTTTGAGCGATTTGACAGAACATTTACGTTGAGGCACTTGAGCAACTCCTTGTTATTGGACGCGGGGCGTTCACTGTGAACGGCCCGATAGCACGATAAGGCGAAAGTATAACAAACCCTATTTTATATGTCAACTGTTAAAGAGATACCCAGTTTTTCGGCCGGCAGCATTGCCCGTTCCACGTCGGTTCTGACTTCCGGCACATTGTTAAGCCGGATACTGGGTTTTGTGCGGGACATCCTTTTTGCACGTTTCTTTGGAACCGGCGTGGGAGCGGATGCATTTGTGACGGCTTTTCGCCTGCCCAATCTTTTTCGGGATATTATGGGTGAGGGGGCGGCCAATTCGGCGTTTGTTCCGGTTATGATGCAGTACAAGCACAAACAGTCCGGAGAGGTTGGGGAATTTCTTGGGGCCTGTTTCTTTTGGGCATTGGTGATTCTTTCGGGCATTACCGCCGCGGGGATGCTTTTTGCTCCGCAGCTGATTCGTTGTATCGCCCCCGGCTTTGCGGACACGCCGGGTAAGTTCGAGCTGACAGTCATGCTGACCAGGATCATGTTTCCTTATCTGATTCTGATCGGATTGACCGCTTTGCTTTCGGCGGTGCAGTTTACTTATGGGGCATTTTTTGCTCCGGCTCTGGGTCCGGCGCTGATGAACGTTGTTCTGATCTTTTCTATTTTTGTTTCGATAGTGTTTTTTTCGGATAATCCGGTTTACGGAATGGCTTTCGGGGTGCTGGCCGGAGGCTTGGTCCAGTATCTGTTTCAGCAGGCGGCACTGCGCCGTGTCGGTCTTTGGATTGTGCCTCCCCGCCAGATGTTTAATGAGGGCGCTTCCCGGGTGGGGCGTTTGATTGTGCCGCGTATTGCCGGATCCGCTGTTTATCAGCTGAATGTTTTTGTGGATACCGTCTGTGCTTCTTTGGGATCAGTAGTTGGATTGGGAGGCATCGCGGCGATTTATTATGCTACTCGTTTGGTTCAGTTGCCGATGGGGTTGTTTGCGGTGGCCTTGTCTACAGCGTCTTTACCTTCGCTTTCGGCGCATGCCGCGGCCGGGCGTAAAGAAGAGTTTGACAAAACGCTGGTTTTTGCGCTGCGGAATATTGTTTTTGTCATGCTGCCGGCCAGTATTTTTCTGGTATGTTTTGCGGTTTCGGTGGTGAGGGTGTTGTTCGAACGCGGCGCTTTTGACGCTCATTCGACATACCAGACCGCATCGGCTTTATTGTTTTATAGTCTGGCATTGACCGGATACGGTGCAAGCCGGATTCTGGCATCGGCTTTTCATGCTTTGCAGGATACGCGGACACCGGTTATTGTGGCCCTGATCTGTCTGGGGGTTAATGCGGTGCTGGATGTCGTTTTAATGTTTCCTCTGGGGCTGTCGGGACTGGCTCTGGCTTCGGCCTTTTCTTCTGTTGTGAATGTTTTTCTGTTAAGGAAGTTTCTGCGTGCAAGATTGCTTACTCCTGTTTTGGTGTCGGCTGCGTTTTTTGTCCGGGTGTTGTTGTGTTCCGCCGTGGCGGCGGTTGTGGCTTGCGCGGGAATGGCGTTCTTTTCTTCTTTGCCGGAGGTCGCCGGGCTCGTGTTTTCGGTATGTCTTTTTGTTGTTGCCTATTTTCTTTGCGCGCGCGCGATGGGCTTTGAACAAGCCGGACAGATGCTGAAACTTTTTCGTCGTTAGGATTTTTCGGGAGCAGCTATGCTTGATCAATTACGCGCCCGGATTGCGGGATTACCTTTGACCAGCGGTGTTTATCTGATGAAAGATGGCGCAGGGACCGTGATCTATGTCGGCAAGGCGGTCAATCTGCGGCGCAGGGTGCAGTCCTATTTTCGCGGCAGGATCGACAATGTGCGAACCGCTCTTCTGGTAGAGAACATTTCAGATATTGATTTTATTCAAACGCATAGCGAGGCCGAAGCCCTGGTGCTTGAGGCGGCTTTGGTCAAGCGGCACCTGCCCAAATATAATGTTGAACTTAAAGACGGGAAATCTTATCCGTATATTCGTATTTCTGATGATCCCTTTCCTTTGGTCAGCATCGTGAGACTTCCTTCCAGAGCTGCGGGGGAAGCCTCCGGCGGGAAGCTGTTTGGGCCGTATACCGATGCGACGCTGATTCGTGAGGCGCTGACTTTGATCAGGAAAATTTTCCCTTTTCGTTCCTGCGAGCCCTTGTCTGGCAGCACATGTCTCTATCATGATCTCGGTCTTTGTCAGGCGCCTTGTGTCGGGCAGGTGACGGCGGCAGAATATGCTCGTTCGATTCGGCACATTGCACATGTTCTTGATGGGAAAAAAGACGATCTCTACCGGGAACTCAGGCAGGAAATGGAAGAGTTGGCGCGTACAAAAAATTTCGAGGAAGCCGCCCGGGTTCGGGATCGGATGCGGGCGGTAGGGGCGTTATATTCTTCCAGTCCCGATATTAATTGTTTCAAGGAGACCGAGCAGTTGCAGCGGGCACTGGGACTGGCGCGTCCTCCTGAACGGCTGGAATGTTTTGATATATCAAATACGATGGGGTCATTTTCTGTTGGCTCGATGGTTTCTTTTCTGAATGGTACCCCCGACAAGTCAAATTACCGCAGGTTCCGGATCAGGACAGTTGAGGGCATAGATGATTTTAGAATGATTGCCGAGGTTGTTCGCCGCCGCTACAGCCGGCTCAAGAAAGAAGGCAAGGCATACCCTGATCTTGTGGTTATTGATGGCGGCAAGGGGCAGCTGCAGGCGGCCGCCGGAGAATTACGTGCTTTAGGTTTGGATATTCCCCTAATCGGTTTGGCTAAAAAGGAAGAGGAAATCTTTGTTCCCGGAAAACGCGCGGCGCTGATCTTGTCCCGGGACTCCCTGGCCCTGCGCCTGCTGCAGCGCTTGCGCGATGAGGCCCATCGCTTTGCTGTGTCTTACCATCGTCTTTTGCGGAATAAAAATCTTTTTTCGGGGAAAAATCCGGCTTAGATGTCTAATTTTGTAGTTAGCTGATTGACAGTTAATGCTGCCAATGATATATTTCTAACATTCTATGACTTATAGTATTGTTTAATCACGTTCTTCGTAACCATCCAAAACCGGGAGGACATTTCATGCGGCGTTTTCTGGCATTTCTATTAGCGGTTATTCTTTGTTGTGAGCCTGCTCTTGGTTACGCCCAGGCTCTGGTAACCGGAGAGGTGCTGCCTGCACCGGGACAGATGGTGCGTTTTTCAGCAGCGATCGAACCTGTTTTGTTGCGCGGAATTACAATTGATCCCTCCCGTCCGCTTGATCTTGATTTTATTGTTGACCCCGGTTCTTTGCTTGTAAGTGAAGCGGAGTTGCGTGATGACTCCCAGCGTATGATTAACTACTTTCTTGCTGCGCTTACTGTTCCGCAACAGGATCTGTGGGTCAACCTTTCGCCGGTCGAATCAGACCGGATTGTTCCCGAAGCATTGATTCGGACAGAGTTGGGCCGGGATTTGTTGGCACAGGATTATGTTCTGAAACAGCTGACGGCTTCTCTGATTTATCCTGAAGAGAATCTCGGGCATGATTTCTGGCAAAAAATATATGCACAGGCCTGGGAAAAATTTGGTGTGACGGATCTTCCGGTTGATGCGTTCAATAAAGTCTGGATTGTGCCTCAGCGGGCCCGGGTGTTCGAGAAAGGTAATACTGTTTTTATAACCGGAGCGGAAATGAAGGTCATGCTGGATGCGGACCATCAGGCCCAGCAGGAGAATGCCGTTGCAACAGGTACTCCCGAAGAAGAACTGACCAAGAATATTTTACGCGAGCTGATCGTTCCGGCCATTGAACAGGAAGTGAATGAAGGGGCCAATTTTGCCCGCCTGCGTCAGGTTGTTTATGCGCTGGTTCTGGCGCAGTGGTACCAGAAGGCGCTCAAGGATAGCGTTCTTAACAAAGTTTATTCCGGAAAGAGCAAGGTTGCCGGGATCGATTTAAGTGATCCGAAGAACAAGGAACTGATCTACGAGCAGTATATGGCGGCTTACCGGACAGGTGTTTTTAACTATATAAAGGAAGAAACCGATCCTGTCACCGGTGAGGATTTCCCGAGGAAGTATTTCTCCGGCGGGTTTGCGGTTGGGGATATTCGCCAGGACGCGGCCCAGGCACAGGAAGTCGAGGCTTTTGCAGAACGTCCTTTACAAAGGATCGCGGCCAGCCTTGAAGCGGTGGACGGTTCCCAGATTATTGACGAAGCTGTCAGGGCGCAGTTTGTTCCGGAAACAACAGAGCAGTGGAACGCAATCGGACGGTTTGAGAAAATTTTAGTCGAGTTTCAGGGCTTGGCAAGGCTCTCAGTACGCAGATTCAAGGAAGAGTTCAAAAAACTGATGACACGGTATTCTCTTCAGTACGATGTTGAGGTTATCCGGGGGAATCCTGTTCAGGGGATGTGGGCTGTCACCAAGGCTGTGGCGCTATTGCCGCAAGAGCAGCTCAACGGGTTGATGGATGCGATCGAGTCGGTTCCTGCAAAAGACAGGACGAGACTCATGAATATGATGCTGTTGATGACGGGTCGGTATACAGATGCGTTTGTCAAAGAAAGCATGCCTCTTCTGAACGATATAACGTATTATTTCGCTACAGTTGAGATGGATTATAAACAAGGAGGATTGGGCCCTGTTAATGAGACGCATTCCATGTTTCTGACACGGCTGGGAGCCAGGGTTCGGTCGATTCAGCTTAAGTACGCCATGCGATTTGATACCGGAGTTCCCGGGGGAGAACCGCTATATTATGATGATGACGGTTCGGGAAGAAGGAATCTCGGAGTGAAGAATTTGCATGAAGTTGACAGATTTGATATTGAAGTGGGATCCGAGCGGGTTCCGGTCATTGTTGAGGAAGGTGAAAACCGGGCCGGGGTCACAGGATATTATATCCGTGACGAATGGAACAAGTTCTCCAACAGATTATATATGTATAAATCTGCTGAAGCGCCGAATAATCCCGTCACTATGGAAGAGTCGGTCGCGTTTTTTGCGTTGGCCTCCGAGGCGTTTTTGTCTCGTCAGCAGATCAGGGACCGGAAGGCTGACGGAAGTTACCCTTTAATTATAGTACATACCCAGGATGGACAGGCGGCACCTCTTGTGCAGGCCATCAGAGGGCATGAGTTGCCGGGCTTGTCCCGGGACAATGTGGTGATCCTGGACTCGACGCATACCATTCTTAACGCCCAGACACTGCCTTTGGAACAGGCCAGACATCTGGCAGAAAATTTGATGCACCTTCCGGCGCAGTTTTCCGGAGCGGCTTACATTGACAGATGGTGGGATCCGGAGCAGGGAGGGCCTGCAGCGGGTTCCAGCCTGTTTGGGAATCTTACCTGGGGAGGGCTGAGGCTGGCCGATGCCGGACTGGGTGTCAGCCGGAGTCATGCTGCGCACATGAGTACTCTTTATGGGCTTCCTTTGACGGCGGCGACCAATGGAGACAATCCTAAACAGATAGCGGCGTTTCTTGAACAGACGTTTAGTCGCATTCAACAGGAAGGAGAGATCGCAGCAACTGCGGATATCGATTATTTGTCTCCCACAGATGTTGCGCGTCTCAAGAAAAGAACCGCGCAAGGCTACAATCAGATGAAGGTCAGAACAGCTAACGGAGAACTGCTTGAGGCCAGGGCCAGAGAGCAGTACGGAAGATCTGTTGAAGCACTCAACAATATGGAGCTTGCGGTCATTCTTAAATGGGCCAATGAGACTCTGAATGCCGGCTTTACAGCCACGGATCAGGTTCGTGCGGCTTTGTATGTGGATGTGAACACGGATAACCCTATTTTGGGGAACGCCCGCCGGCTGGTGGATGAAAAGAATGCATTCGACCCCTATTGGCTGATTCCGATGCTGGTGGATATGGGGTATTCAGTTGTGATCCAGGGAAATCTTCAGGATACAGATCCCAGTCGTGAGCTGGCTCGCAAATACCGGGATATAGAGTTCAAGATTAATCGTGAACGCAGAGAGGCCAAGGCCAGAGGCGAAAACCGTTATCCCGGACAGTTTTTCTTTGTACAGCATTTTACCGAGGAGCAGAAAATTGCGCTTCTGGGAATGGTGAACGGATATATTATTCTTAACAAGAGAACATTGGGGGCGCATGAAGTGCTGGAGGAAAACCCTCAGCCCAACATGGCGATCCAGATTGCATTTGATCATCGGGATGGCGGCACAACGGATAATATGAAACCATGGAACCCGGGGGAGGCTAATTCGGTCGGGAACCTGTTGATGTTGAGCTATCAGGATCCGTCTTCCTGGGAACAGAAATTCAGAGAGATGAAGAACGTCTGGGATCTGGAGCGGGATCGATTTTTTCGCGGGGCGGCTTTGGGCCGGTTGTTGAACAAGACCCAGACGGGAGCCATTACAGCGGCGGCGATGTTGTACCGGGCCCAGGACGTCCTGAAAAAGAAGAAAGATGAGGCGCGCGAAAAAATATTGGCCGTCCAAGCTATTGCCGTGGGCTTGCCTGACCAGACGGTACGGACGAAAGTCCGGACAGAGAATCCCGATGGCGTTGGACTTTTCCAGTTTAACGGGTTTATGTTCTCCGAAGAATCCCGGCCCGGGCTGGAAGGTTTCTATAAGACGATTGTAGATGTTCAAAGGAGACATGGTTTTAATTCACTCGACGGCATGATGCCGTATTTTCCGGATTATTTGAGGGCCTTTTTCCCTGCTGATCAATTCAGCGAGTCAAGAAGCGCCCTTGATGCCTGGCTTGAGGCCTGGCAGAAAGCTCCTGTGACACTCTATCAGCGCAGTGAAAACCTGAAAGCTTTTTTGGGTGATTTGGTCGCGGCACTGGACGCTTCCCAAGCGGTTGAGCGAACTGGTGGTATCGATGCCCGCGCTTTGGATGTCGAGCGCAGCGGAGAATGGAGCGCGGATGTTTTGGGTGGCCAGTCGTTGGAAACTCTCGTTGAGCAGTCTCGCGGATTGAGGGGGACGATTATCAGGATTACTCCCATGACGGGGTTGGCCGGCTTGCTGGGGATTGTTCCTTCACGCTGAAAAAAGAGTTTGCCGTGTTTTTTCAAGGAGACAGGGATTATGCCGGCGCTGATTAACTCCGTTCGGGTTCGTCGTATTTTATCGGTGACCTTGTCTCTGGCTTTGAGTGTGTCCGCAACAACGGGACACGCTCAAAGCTTTTTTGTTTCCGGGCTTCCCCGACCGGGGGAACGGATCAATTTATCCGGGGCAAGAACGCCGATTCTTCCCCGTGGACTGGTGATCCACCCCGAGAGTCCGTTTACACTTGACTTTATTATGGATTCCGGCCAGGACAAGTCGGACGAGGCTTTTATCCGCAGCGAAACACAACGCATGGCGCAGTATTTTCTGGCCGCGGTCACGGTTCCGGAAGATCAGCTTTGGGTCAATCTTTCTCCTTACGAAAAAGACCGCATGATTGATGAAGATCTTGGGCGGACGGTTCTTGGCCGCGACATGCTGGCGCAGGATTATATTCTCAAACAGCTGTCCGCTTCGTTGATCTATCCGGAAACCGCTTTGGGGCGGGAGTTCTGGTCCGGGGTGTATGCCGGGATAAGGGAGAATGCCGCGGGAGCCGATATCCCGGTGGATATTTTCAGCAAGATCTGGATCATGCCGCAGGAAGCGCAGATATTTGTCAAAGGACATGCCGTTTATATCACACAAGCCACTCTTCGGGTTATGATGGATGAGGATCAGGTTTTGTCCGGGCAGAATCCCGGCAGCAGTGAGGCCGCCCGGTCTGCTCTGCGAAAAGTCATCCTTCCTCGTCTGGAACGCGAAATCAACGAGGGGGCCGCGTTTGCGCCCATGCGCCAGATCTATTATGCCGCTATTCTGGCCAAATGGTATCGCGGGCAGATCCGCGGATCGTTTCTGGGCGGGACATACATGGATCGCCGCCTTGTGTCGGGTGTTTTGAGCGACGAGCAGGAATGGAAAGAAGCCCTTTATGCCCGCTATATGGAAGCTTTCCGGCAAGGCGTTTTTGATTATATCCGGGAGGACGCTTTGCCTGACACCGCCGTAGTCGCACGCCGGTATTTCTCCGGCGGAGAGCGTTTGGGCGATATCCGGCTTGTTGAGACGGATTCCGCTGCCGCCGTGCGGTCTTTGGGGCAGGCCAGCCTTGTCCGGATGGAAATGACAGCCCCTCCGGCGGATGCGGCACAGCCATCTTCTTATGAAAGGGATGAGGAAGCGCGTCTTGTTTCCGTGCGTAATGCACGCATTGCGCGGCTCGTTGATGAATTGAGCAATTTGGGTATTCACGCCAAAGTGGAAGGCCAGGATCTCGGATCTTTCATCGGGCATCCGGCATTGCTGGTGCAAAGTATCCAGGACCGGACGATCCTCAAGCGCGCGGAAGATATTTATCGTATTCTTTTGTGGCGACTGCATGCCGAACAGAATGTCCGCCAGGGCACTCCGAAGAAGCCGGTGCTGGGCGGGATCGAGAGTCAGAAAGCAGTACAGCTTTTCAATTCTTTCTTTGATCAGGAGGCCATGATTGATTCGATGGCCTCCGAGGGAAAACCCCTTAATGTCGTTTTCTTTCATCAGGGAGGCCAGCGTTCGCTGACGCGAAAACTCAAGGCTCGCCCCAATGTTAATATTAAAGTTATTGCCAGTGGGACCGGAGACGGGCTCAGCTGGTTTTATGGAGCCAGGGTTTTTAACGCCACGGGGATTACAGCGGCGGGGCGTGCTCTTGTGGATCTGGCCAGGGACAGTTATGTGGCCGACTTTTGCGATGCCCGGTTTTCGGAAGCATTGTCTCCGAATGTTCTCGAGGATGAATTTTATAAGCTCGTTCAGAGTCTGTTTGATCCAAGCAAAGGAAGCGACCTTCACCCGGATATCAAAAAACTTTTTAATCTGGCGCTTTCCATGGATCTTGACAAGAGAAAGCAGATTGCCGGATATCTTGATGCTTTCCTCAGAACCTGGAAAGATTTGCCCCGAACTTCCGGAGGGAACAGGGAGTTTTCTTTGAACGATGTTCCCATCCGAACCATTCTTTTATTGGGGATGGTACAAAAAGGTGTTCTGGAAGGGAAAAAAGATGACTGGCAGGGCGCGGTTGATGCCTTGGCGGGCTTGCTGGATGTGCGGGAAGGGCACGAAGTGGTTTTTCCTGTTCGGGACAGAGGGTTTATGGTGGGGTTAACAAAAACGGGACTCCTGTTAACGTCCCAGACCGCACTCAATTATTTCAGCAGGAAAGAGGAAATGCTGGGCTTATGGCTGGTTGATCCCTTGTTGCACAAAACGCTTCGGAAAGATAATATTAATGATGTAGCTCTCATGGAATACAAGGAAGAAACTCTTCCCGAGGACACTCGTCAGGAAATCGAGGAAACAACCCGCAGGCTTCCCGCAGACCGGCTGAATGATTTTTCCGTGTATCTTTCATCCTCAGCCATGAAAAAGCCCCTGGAAGAAAGAGTTGAAAATATTCTTTCCTCGGCGGATATTCTGTTTTATTCGGGTAATATTGAAACCGATGTGGGCGGAGTTTTGGTTGTTCCGGGAGGCGCTCAGGCTATAGCCAAAGCCCAGAAGGCCCTCAAGGTTCTTGTGTCAGAGGATCTTTCTCCGGAAGCGGTTGAGCGATTGCCGGAGGCGCTCAAGAAAGTTTCTACGTATTCGCAAATGCAACCCGAAGCGCTGCCAATTCGGGGATCTTTGGTGGATTATGTGCTGGCTGGCGTGCAGGAAGATGTTGATGTTCAGGGGCTTCCTCAGAAACTCAAACAGATGGAAGCGCAAGCCGGACATCGTGTGCGGGCGTTGAACGTTCGTTCTTCCGATGGATCAAGCCTTGGTTCAACGGCCTCGTTCACGGCGCTGATTGATTCGGTTTTGACTCTGCGGGGGCTGCAGCAGGCCGGCTTTGCCCTTTCTTCAACAACCGGACTGATCTTTTCCGAGGACGTGCGGGGCAAAGAAAGCGAACTTGGACTTTTTCATGGGAAGAGCTCGGTAGAAAAAATTATTCGTTATATTGTATCCAACTGGACTCAGATCAAGGAATCCGGAGCTTTTGTGTTTGATGTCGACAAGACGATTTTGCCAAAAGGCTCGGGCGGGTTGGCGGAGTACAGGCAACTGGCCCATTTGTTCATGCTGCTTTTACGGATGGACGTACGGGTGGCTATTATATCGGGAAACTCCCGAAAGGAGCAGATAAAAAGAATTTATCAGGCGATCAGAGAAGAGATGCGGGATCACCCGCAGGCTTTGCAGAAATTGATCCTTTACGTCGATGGCGGCGCTACAAAAGTAGGTTTTTCCGGGGAAGGAGAGGCTCGTCTGGATGACGCGTATAACATCGCACATGCTTTTTCCTTGCCGCCTGCCGGGGAGGCTTTGCGCGCGGCCTTGTCGCCGCAGAACCTGAAAGACTGGCTGGGTGACGGGCAGGCCTATTTGGAAGCGGTGCGGGCTTATATTGTCAAGGAATCCACGAATGCCAATATTGTTCTTCCCTGGCTGACCGATGATTCCTGGCAGGCAGAAATTCTGACGCCTGAGGAGGTGTCCCGGCGCTTGTCCGCCGGAGAGGCTTTGGCATCTCCGTGGATCGAGATGAGGGGAGAGGCGAATGTGATTACGAGCGGGGCCGCGGCCAGCGTGACGGTGCGCCCTTTGCCGCCGTTCAGACGGGATGGTGTTTCAACAGATGTGCGTCCTGCGCTTCGGCGGGCTGTTGCCCTGCCGATGAGTGAAGAAGAAGCCCGGGACGGTCTTTACTACAAAATGGGGCCTGCGGGCACAAGTTCCAGCGATATGACAAGTTCCAATGCGGGTAAAGCATTGGCCATGCTGGATTTTATAGATACCAACCGGCTGAATCCCGGGTTTGTTTTTTATTTTGCGGATGAGTTGTACCGTTATGTAACAGAGAGCGGAGAGTATCTGGCAGGCAATGACTTTGAACTGACGCAGAATGAGCGGCTTTCCAGTGTCAGGTTCCTGGGGGTCAATACGCAGGGTTCAAAAGGCAAACCGGACAATGTGACCCTTATCGGGTTTGAAACCCAGGCCACGTTTGAATTCCTGCAGCAGGTGATAGAGGCCAGGGCCGATGCCGCCATGCCGGTCAATCCGCAAAAGACGGTTATTGATGGCGGAATTGATATCAAGAATATTTCTTTGGATCCGCAAGAAGGCTCGTCGACAGAATTTGCGGATATTGCTATCCCGCGGGGAGGTCTTGGGCAGGGGTTTCGCGGTTTTTATCCGGAGATTTCCGGTGTGACTTATGTTGAGGACCTCCGGCAGTTATTGAAGCTTCTTTAAAAGGCATTTGTTTATGGACACAGGGAATCCGCGATTGACCGCATTCCAGCGTGAAGTTTTCAGGGTTGTTACAGAAATTCCTTTCGGTGAAACACGCACCTATGCGTGGGTAGCGGCCAAAATCGGGAAACCCAAAGCCGTGCGCGCGGTGGGGCAGGCCTTGCGTCGCAATCCGTATCCTCTTCTTGTTCCCTGTCACCGGGTTGTTCACACGAACGGTTCTGTGGGCGCCTATTTTGGCCGGAAGGACGGCCGCAAGGAAGAACTGATCCGTCTTGAACGAGAACTTCAGGAGGCATTTGTCCGTATTTTCCTTGGACAGAATGCCCCCCGGAAGGTAAGATAACCTTTCGCTTGATAACACTAATCGCTCAGCAGCAAGGAATTTATGGAAATCGGTATTGTCGGGCTGCCCAATGTGGGCAAGTCCACTCTTTTTAATGCCTTGACCGGCGCGGCCGCGGCGGCTTCGAATTTTCCTTTTACCACCATTGAACCGAATGTCGGTGTGGTGCCGATTCCTGACGAAAGGCTTGTTCGTTTGGCGGAAGAATGGAATTCGGCTAAAATCACTCCGGCGGGTATCCGTTTTGTGGATATTGCCGGACTGGTCAAGGGCGCCAGCCAGGGTGAAGGGTTGGGCAATCAGTTTTTGGGTAATATCCGTTCGGTGGATGCTATCGCGCATGTGGTGCGCTGTTTCCGTGACGACAATGTGGTCAATGTCATGAACGACCTTGATCCCGGCGAGGCGGTTGATATTATTGAGACAGAGCTCATGCTCTCCGATCTTCAGCAGGCGCAGAAAGCCTTGGACAAATGGCTGCGTCCGGCCAAGTGCGGCGACAAGGAAGCCAAGGCCAAATGCGAGTTTTTGGATCTGGTGGTCAAAAGCCTTGATCAGGGAGTACCGGTGCGGGCGCTCAAGACGGCGGATCCGCTGGTGGCCGCGGAATTCCAGTTTATTACGGCCAAGCCGGTCTTGTATGTGGCCAATACCGGAGAAGGCGCTCCCGACGAGGGACTTCTGGATGTCCTGCGCGCCCGCGCGCAGAAAGACGGTGCGGCCATGATTGCCTTGTGCACCAAGTTTGAGGCCGAGATCGTGCAGTTGCCGCCGGAAGAGCGCAAGGAATACTATGATGCCGCCGGTATCGGTTCTCCGGGCCTGCAGCGTCTGGCGCAGGCCGGACGGGAAATGTTGGGGTTGACCTGTTTTTTTACCGCCGGTGAACAGGAAACCCGCGCCTGGCTGATCAACAAGGGCACCAAGGCATCCAGGGCGGCGGGAAAAATTCACAGTGATATTGAGCGCGGATTTATTCGGGCCGAGATTTACCGCTATAAAGATATGGTCGAGTTGGGATCCTATAAAGCGGTCCAGGAAGCCAAAAAGATCACCCTCGAGGGCAAGGATTATGAGATGCAGGAGGGCGATGTGGTGTATTTCCGGTTTAGCGTGTGAGGAAGCATGAACGAATTATTGTCTCGCAGAATTAACGCTCTGGCCCAGAAACTGTCCGATCTTCGGGGTTTTCTTGATTTGCCGGTCATGGCGGCCCGCATCCGCGAGATTGACGACAAAATGACAGCC
The DNA here is from genome assembly GCA_903944345.1 of Candidatus Omnitrophota bacterium. GTDB lineage: Bacteria > Omnitrophota > Gorgyraeia > Zapsychrales > Fredricksoniimonadaceae > CAJARJ01. The sequence continues at coordinate 105,166 of CAJARJ010000002.1, read as the reverse complement.
GCGGATTTCTGGAATAATCAGGATAACGCCAACCGGATGATCCGCGAGCTTAAGGCCCTTAAAGCGGTGAACGAGCCTTCCATGGATTTGCAAAAGCGTGTGCAGGATGCCCGCGAGCTGCTGGATATGGCTGATGGCGATTCCGGGATGGAGCAGTCCCTGGAGCAGGAGGCCTCCCAGCTGGAGCAGGAGGTTGATCGTTTCGAGATTCAGGTTCTGCTTTCGGGGCCTTACGATAACTGCAATGCCCTTCTGAATCTGAACTCAGGCGCGGGGGGGACAGAGTCCTGTGACTGGACCAGTATGCTGTTTCGCATGTACACCCGTTGGGCCGAGAACAAAGGCTTCAAGGTGGATGTTTATGATGTTCTGGCCGGAGAAGACGCGGGTCTCAAGAATGTTTCGGTGCGTATCGAGGGCGAGAAAGCCTATGGTTATCTTAAGGCCGAGAAGGGTGTGCACCGCCTGGTACGGATCTCGCCTTTTGACGCCAACAAGCGCCGGCACACTTCGTTTGCCTCGGTGGATGTGATCCCCGAGATTGATGATGATATTGAAGTCGAGATCAATCCCGACGACCTGAAGGTTGATGTTTTTCGTTCTTCCGGGCCGGGGGGGCAAAGTGTCAATACTGCGGATTCGGCGGTGCGGATTACCCACATGCCTACCGGTATTGTGACCCAGAGCCAGGTCGAGCGCTCCCAGCTGCAGAACAAGGCCCGTTGCATGAAAGTGCTCAAGGCCAAACTGTTTGAACTTAAACAGCAGGAATTTGACAAAAAGCTTGCGGCCGAGTCGGGCCAGAAACAGAAGATCGAGTGGGGCAGCCAGATTCGCTCCTATGTCATGCAGCCTTATCAGATGGTCAAGGATCATCGTACCGACGCTGAAACAGGAAATGTGCAGAAGGTTATGGACGGAGATATCGATATGTTTATAGAAGCTTTCTTGAAAATGAGACCCGACGGAAAACAGGGAGACGCCGTATGATCGAAATGTTTATCAAGAAACCGGTCCTTAATGCGGCGCGCAAACATATCGCCCGGCTGGATCCTAAAGTTAATATTCATTTGAGTGAAGATGCCCCCTTGCCGTCCATCAAAGAGGTTCGTCGCTTGGCGGACAAGGTTTCCTTGATCAATCAGCTGGAGCCGCAGACAGAAAAACTGACCACCGCGGAACTTCAGGGGCAGACCGCGCGTTTCCGGGAACGTATCAAAGAGCTCATTGCAAAAGAAGTCGAGGATTTGCGCCAGTCCCGCGAGGCGTGGGTGAAGGCGCCGACCATCGATGAACGCCAGGCCGCCAAGGAAGAATCCAAGCGTCGGGAGAAGGCTCTTCTGCAAGCCAAGTGGCGGGCTCTGGATGTTATTCTTCCCGAGGCCTTTGCGGTGGTACGCGAGGCCGGACGACGGGTGATGGGGATGCGTCATTTTGATGTGCAGCTTATTGGCGGAATGGTTTTGCATTACGGGAATATTGCCGAAATGACCACCGGTGAGGGGAAAACCCTGATGGCAACCTTGCCCGCGTATCTTAATGCGCTGACCGGTGACGGGGTGCATGTGGTGACGGTTAACGATTATCTCGCCCGCCGTGACCGGGAATGGATGGGGCCGCTGTACGAGTTTCTAGGGCTTACTGTCGGGGTGATCCAGCATGACATGACACCGCAGCAGCGTCAGCTGGCGTATAACGCGGATATTGCTTATGGCACCAACAACGAGTTTGGTTTTGATTATTTGCGCGACAACATGGTCATGTACAAGGACGAAATGGTCCAGCGCGGGCATCACTTCGCCATTGTTGACGAGGTTGACAGCATTCTTGTTGACGAGGCGCGTACGCCGCTGATTATTTCCGGCCCGGCGGAAGAATCCACCGACAAGTATTACCGGGCCCAGCAGATATCCCTCCAGCTCAAGGGCCGGCGTATCACCGAGTCGGATGAAGTGGATGCCAAGCACAAGGGCGTTAATCTCGGTGAAGGCTATGATTATCTGGCGGATGAAAAAAACAAGTCGGTGGCCCTGACCGAATCTGGTGAGGAAAAAGCCGCCAGCTTGTTCGGGGTCAAGAATCTCCATGATATGGATACCGTCGAGTATCGTCATCATGTGCTGCAATCCTTGCGCGCCAAGGAGTTTTTTCGTGCCGATATTGACTATGTTGTTCGCGATGGCAAGGTGCTGATTGTCGACGAATTTACCGGACGCATGATGCCCGGCCGCCGCTGGTCGGACGGCCTCCACCAGGCGGTGGAAGCAAAAGAAGGCATCAAGATCGAGCGGGAAAACCAGACTCTGGCCACGATCACGTTCCAGAATTATTTTCGTATGTACAACAAGCTTTCGGGCATGACCGGAACGGCCTATACGGAAGCCAATGAATTCAAGCAGATTTACAGCCTGGATGTGGTGGTGATTCCTACCAATCGTCCACTGCAGAGGATTAATCACCCGGATTGTGTTTTTCGCAGCCAGCAGGAAAAGTATGAAGCGGTAGTCCAGGAGATTGAGGTGTGCCATGAAAAAGGGCAACCGGTTCTTGTCGGTACGGTTTCCATTGAAAAGTCCGAGTACATCTCCCGCTTGCTCAAGGCACGCGGAGTCCGGCATCAGGTTCTGAATGCCAAATATCATGAACTGGAAGCCTCTATTATTTCCCAGGCAGGGCGCTTCAAGGCGGTCACCATTGCCACCAATATGGCCGGACGCGGCACCGACATTATGCTCGGAGGCAATGCCGAGTTTATGGCGCGTGCGCTGGCTTTCCAGAAATTCGAGGAAGCCAAAGCAAATAATCAGGAAGCTCCTTCGCAGGAAGATTTGACCGCGCAGTTTGTCGCTCAGTTCCGGGAGGCGGTCAAGAAAGAACGCGAACAGGTGACGCAGGCTGGCGGGCTGCATATTATCGGAACCGAACGGCACGAGTCGCGGCGTATAGACAATCAGCTGCGCGGCCGTTCCGGCCGGCAGGGCGATCCGGGTGCTTCGCGTTTTTATGTGTCGCTGGAAGACGATCTGATGCGCCTGTTTGCCGGTGACCGTATCAAGGCCATGATGGGGCACTTCGGGTTTGAGGCCGGTGAAATGATCGAGTCCGGCATGGTTTCCAAGGCTATCGAGATTGCGCAAAAAAGAGTGGAAGGTTTCAATTTTGAAATCCGCAAGCAGCTTCTGGAATATGATTCCACCATGAACCGGCAGCGTGAGGTTATTTACAGCCTGCGGCGTTCGATTATAGAAGGCGAAGATACGCGCGAACTTATTCTTGAGTCGGTGGCTTCGACCGTGGATGACGCGACAGAGCGTTTTCTGTCGGATGAAGGCGGCAAGACGCCGGATCTTACCGGGCTGGCGGAATATTGCTTCAACAAGTTTGGCGTGGACATTCGCGCGTCCTTCAAGATGCTTGAAGGCGTGTCGGTTGCGGAAGCTTCCGGTTCATTGTTTGCTCTGCTGAGCGGTTGTTACGAAAAGAAAGAGAAGGAGATCGGTTCCGCGCATATTCGTCAGCTGGAGCGGATGTTTCTTCTGCATACCATCGATTCCAAATGGAAAGAGCATCTGTATTCCATGGATCGTCTGAAGGAAGGTGTGGGTTTGCGCGCTTTGGGTCAGCGGGATCCGGTTGTGGAATACAAGCGCGAAGGTTTTCATATGTTCCGTACAATGTTTGAAACCATTCACGTGGATGTGGCCGAAATGATTTTCAAGATTCGTCCCGCGCAGGAAGAGCAACCTGTACGCAGTGTTTTTGGCTCCCGGCAGGAGTTTGTTCACCAGGATTTTTCGGGTTTGACCGGCAAGATTGATCCGCAGCAAGCCGGCGATATAACTGTAGATTCTGCCGGCGATCCGGCAAGGCATATTCCGGTGGCGCATCAGCCTTCGGCGCTGAACAAGGTCGGACGCAATGATCTTTGTTCCTGCGGTAGCGGCAAGAAATACAAAAAGTGCTGCGGACGCTAAGAGGTGCAGCCGTAACGGAAAAGACAGCATGATTGTTGCCAGAAATATTACAAAGTTTCTCGGGAGTCGCCGGATACTTCAGGATATTTCTTTTCATATCCGTCCGGGTGAAATCGTGGGCCTGCTTGGACAGAACGGAGCCGGCAAAACCACGTTGATGCGAATCCTGTCCGCCTATTTCCCGCCTTCTTCAGGGACAGTCGAGATTGACGGAGCCGATATTGTCCGGCAGTCTTTCAAGGTGCGCGCGAACATCGGTTATTTGCCGGAGACTCCGCCGCTTTATCCCGGTATGACCGTGAGGGACTACCTGCGTTTTACCGCCCGGATCAAGGATGTTCCTGTGCGCAGGATCACCGTTCAGGTTGACCGGGTGCTGGCCGAGTGCCAGCTGGAGGATTCTCGCGACCGGGTTATTGCAGTCCTTTCCAAAGGAACGCGTCAGCGGGTCGGGATTGCCCAGGCCATTATTCATGAGCCAAAGTTGCTTCTGCTTGACGAGCCTACCAGCGGGCTGGATCCCATCCAGATTCTGCAAGTGCGCCGGTTGATCATGTCCCTGCGGCACGAGCGGACAGTTCTTTTAAGTACCCATATTCTTCCCGAAATAGAACAAACCGCCCAGCGAGTTTTGGTGATTCGGCGCGGAGCCATTGTTCTGGATGGCCGGCTGCCGGAGCTTCTGGGTGCATCCCCCGAGGGGACAACCCTGGAGGATATTTTTATCCGTTGTCACGCGCAAGATCAGGAGGTGCCTCTTGAATAAAGCGCTGGCGATTGCCCACAAGGAGCTGGCAGCCTGCTTTACTTCTGCGATGGCCTATATTGTGCTTGTGCTGGCCAGCGGGATTTTCAGCATTTTCTTTTTTATGATCATTGATCAGGATCGGGAGGCGGTGCTCAAAAGCGTTTTTCAGGCTATGGAGTTTATGCTGCTTTTTATTGTGCCGCTCTTGACGATGCGGACTTTTGCCGAAGAACGTTCTTCCGGGACCATGGAGCTTCTGCGCACAGCCCCTTTGCGAACGGTGTCGATTGTTCTGGGGAAATATGCCGGGATACTGGCTTTTTATACGCTCCTGATTGCGCTGACCTTTGTTTATTATGGAATCATTGAATATTTTGGCACGCCCGATCGCGGGGTTGTGGCTAGCGGCTACGTCGGGATATGGCTGGAGGGGTCGTTTTTTGTTGCTGTCGGGGTTATGGCCTCTTCCTGGACAGCCAATCAACTTGTAGCGGCCATAACCGCATACGGAATTCTTTTCTTGTTGTATTTTTCGTCTGCTTTTGTGAAATATTTTAGTGGCCCGGCGGGTGAAGTTTTCCGTCAGATCGCCACAGCAGGACATCTGGAGAATTTCTCCGCTGGCTTGGTTACGGCTGGCGACCTCGTGTATTATCCGGCCGGGATTCTGTTGTGTCTTGTGCTGACGCTTTTGAGTCTGGAGGAACGTTTGTGGCATCAGGAATAGATTTTCATAACCGTAATATGCGAGCCATCCTTGTGGCGGCCGCTGTGTTGCTGGCGGCACTGGGACTTGTTTTTTGTTATGTGGAACAGCGGTTGCACTGGGCGGGAGTTGTCTGTTTCATTTCGGGAGTGGGCCTGGGGGCCGCGTTTCTTTTTTCAGGCGGGGCGTTGCGCACACCCGGAACAAAGGCGTGCTGGGCGGGCAGGGTTTGGGGGGTCGCGTTGACACTATTGGTGCTGCTAACCTGGTTTTTGATCAATGCGGGAGCGGCACGTTTTTCCTGGCGACTGGATTTGACCCGGGCGCGCCAGCATACATTAACGCCGGCCACTGCGGATTTTATTCAGAATCTTCCCGGTGATATCGAGATTACGGCTCTGGTTCCCGGTTTTCCGCCATCATATCTTGAGGATCTTTTTCGGGAATATGAACGGCTTTCTTCCGGACGGATAACGACGGCCATTATAGATCCTGTTCAGGAGATTGGTTATGCCGCCCGTTTTGGCAATATTATAGATGGCCGTCAGGAAAAAGTAGTGGTGCAATCCGGCAAGGAACGCCGGGATGTGGATTTTTCCGACAAGCCTTTAAGCGAAGAACAGTTGACCAATGCCATTGTGCGGGTCACCCGCCCCCCCCGGCAGGCCTGTTTTCTGACCGGCCATCAGGAACCTTCCCTGCAAGACAAGTCTGATCAGGGCCTGAGCCGGCTGGCCGAACTGCTGGAGGCCAGCAATATTCACAGTCGGGAGCTTCTTTTGGCTCAGGAAAACCGCGTGGCCGAGGACTGTGATGTGCTGGTGATTGCCGGGCCGCGCGACGAATTAACAGCGGCTGACCGCGGGCATATCGATTTTTATATGAAAGCCGGCGGTGATGTGCTGTTTATGATTGAACATGTTGTTGTGACTACGCCGGACCAGCCGCTGAATCCGGAGGACTTGCGCAGGAATCCTTCCCTTAACGAGCTGCTTAACAGCTGGGGGTTGCGTATCGGGGATGATATTGTGGTTGATCTGGTCAGCCACGCCGGAGAAGATGTTGGCAGCCCGGCAACCAGAAATTATCTGCCGCATAAAGCGATTACCCAGGGACTGGACTATACTTTTTTTGTCCGTCCGCGTTCGATCAGCCTTGTTCCCCGACGGCCGACGATCAAGCTGGTGCCCGCGATTCTGACCGCGACAGAAGATAAAAGCTGGGGCGAAACCAGCCGGACGCTCAAGGTTTTTTATGATGAGGGCATTGATGTGCCCGGACCGGTGGCGTTGGCGTATGTCGGGATGGAAGACAAGGAAGGGGCAGAGCGCAGCGATACCCGTTTTATGGTTTTTACCGACGCGGATTTCCTGACCAATGCCTATATTGACCAGTACAGCAACGGTGCGCTGGGAATGAATGCTATCAACTGGCTTTCGGAACTGGATTATCGTGTTTTTCAGGATCGAAAAGGAGTGAAGATCGAAGCCCTTAATTTGACCAGCCGGCAGAAACGTGTAGTGGCCTCGATTCTTTTTCTGTTGCCGGTCGGCATTCTTGTCGCCGGTTTGCTGGTCTGGTTGAGAAGAGGCTGAGGTGTTTTGAGCTTATCAGGATTTCTCGGGAGGATTTCGTGTCTTTCAGTAAAAAGGAGCAACAAAAGCTGGAAGAACATGTACGCCTCCTGCGCAACTGCCGAAAATGTCCTTTAATGCATCCTCCGGTCGTCAGCGGGGGGCCCGTTCTGAGCCGGGTGCTTCTGGTTGGGCAGGCTCCGGGGGATAAGGAGCCGCTGTTAGGCCGTCCTTTTGCCTGGACTGCGGGGAAAACTTTATTTCGCTGGTTTGAAGAGTTTTGCGGAACAAGCGAAGAGTGTTTTCGTTCATCGGTTTACATGGCGGCGGTCTGCCGTTGTTTTCCCGGTAAGATTCCTGCAGGTGGTGATCGTGTGCCTTCTCCGGTTGAGGTTGAGAATTGTGCAGACTGGCTTACTCAGGAGATACAAATCCTTCGTCCCGGACTGGTGATCCCTGTGGGGCGTCTGGCGATTAGCTGCTTTTTGCCTGCAGAGAAGCTGGAGCATATGATCGGGCGACCTTTTCAGGCAAGCCGTGCTGCGGTGTCATTTGATGTGGTTCCTCTCCCTCACCCCTCAGGCGCGTCCCCCTGGCATCGCAAGGAACCGGGCAAGACCCTGTTGCGCCAGGCTTTGGGCCGGATTGCTGCTCACCCTGTCTGGCAGGCCCGGGGTTGATGTGTTTTTTTCTGGATAATTCCTTTCTTAAGCAGCGAATGAATTTATAATAGATTCGGGTCGAAATCTCAAAATGAAAAAAAACTTTTTTGTTTCCCTGATTGAGCGAGTCGGGCTTCTTTGCCTGCTGATAGCTGCTGTTTACGGGGGATGGCTTTATTTCCGTTCCGGGCAGTTGGTCGTGGAGCCGGAGCTGCCGGCCATTTCTTCGGATATCGAGCTTGATGCTGCCGTTTATAATGAATGGACTGTAGAAGAATTTGTTTTTCCCGAGGAAGGCCGGGATATCTTCAGTCACGTAACGCCGGTTGCCGTCAGCTCGCCACCGGAAAGTAAAAACATGCCTTCCTCGTTGCCCGGGCGTTTTCGTCTGGCAGGAGTTGTGGTGGACAGTTTTCCGCAGATTGTTGTTGAGGATTTGCCGGCCGGAAAGACGTATTTTATTTCCGAAGGTCGTCAAGAAGGAGGTCTTTCGGTGCTGAGCATATCGACGGAGCAAGTGCAGCTGGAGTATATGGGACAGCAATATCGTATTACGCTGGAGGGGGCACAATGATCACTAGCCTGCGGCCAGTCTTGCTGGCTTTTCTTTGTTGTGCAGCGATGGCAACAGTTGGCGTGTATGCCCAGGAAGAGGGGAGCAGCGTTGCCGATGAATTTTTTCCTTTGCCGGACGCTGTCGTGGGGCAAGACCTTGTCGGGCAGACCCGTAAACTGCCATCCGTGAATCCTTCCGGTCGGCTGGATGTTCTGCAGTTAAAGGATATGGATATCAATGATGTGCTTAACCTGCTCTCTTCGCGGACAGGTCTGAATATTGTTGCCGGGAAAGGAGTTCAGGGCCGGGTGACCATGTTTCTGAAGGACGTGGATGCTCGCGCAGTGCTGGCTCTGATCCTTAAGTCTAATGGTTTTGCCTATGAGGAGCATTCCGGAATTATCGAGGTTATGAGCGCAGAGGAGTACGAAAGAAGGCATGGAGCGGCGTTTGGCATTGATATGCAAACCGAGCTTTTTAATCTTGACTATATCGGGGCCGACACAGCGGCCAAGGCACTGGGTTCTATCCTGACCAAAGATACCGGTACGATCCAGCTCGACGATGCTTCCGGGGAGTTGATTGTGACCGATACGGTTGTCAATATGGAACGTGTGCGCAGGATGATTGCGGCACTGGACAAACCGCAGAAAGAAACCCGGACGGAAGTCTTTAAACTCAGCTATCTCAAGGCTGAAGATGCTGCCCGGAGCCTGGTGTCCGTAATGACCAAAGAGTCCGGAAAAATTGATATTGACCAGGCTTCCAATGCTCTGGTGGTGACCGATACGGTCCGGAATGTCGAGCGTGTCCGCCGGGTTGTCGAGTCGCTGGACAAGCATCAGAAAGAAGCCCTGATTGAGGCCCGGATTGTGCAGCTGTCTTTAAGCGAGGGACAGAATTCGGGTGTCGACTGGTCAGCCTGGATTCCGCAGCAGGAGCGGTATCATGTCGAGTTGACCGGTGATTTTGAGCTGGGGTCGGTTAACAAGATTGCCACCATCGGCACCCTTAGCCGCGATGGCTACCAGGCTGTTATCCAGGCGTTGGCCACGATGGGAACGACCAAGACCCTTTCCAAACCGAGCATTGCCGTGATCAATAACCAGGAGGCCCGGATACATATCGGCAAGACCCAGCCGTATGTGACAACTTCCCAGACGGTTAGCGCCACGGGGCCGTCCACGACCGCGGAAACAGTAAATTTTATCGATGTTGGCGTCAAGCTCAACGTCACGCCAATGATTCATGATGACGGCTATATCACCATGAAGATCCGCCCCGAGGTGTCTACCGCAACCGAGTTTATTACGACCGGTGAGCAGAAGAACCAGATTCCGATTGTCAATACTTCCGAGGTTGAGACCACTGTCAGGGTAAAAGACGGGGTGACCATTGTGATTGGCGGACTGATCAAAGATGATGCGGCTATTGGTAATTCCCGCGTTCCGGTTCTCGGAGATATTCCTTTTCTGGGCAGGGCCTTTCGCAGTGACACTCGCAGCACCACCAAGGAAGAGATTGTTATTTTTCTTACGCCGCATATTATCAGTGGGGATGCCCCGGTTGATCCCGATACATATTTTCTGCTCAAAGGTTATAAACCGTACTAATTCTTTCTGGACGAGAATATTCCGGGGCTATCATAATGTTGTCATTGCAAAGATCTTTCGGAGAGCTTCTGGTTGCGAAAGGCTGGTTGTCCGCAGAACAGCTGGAGCAGGTATTGGTTTTGCAGAAGTCTTCCGGAGCCAGTCTGGAGGATGTTCTGGCCCGGCCGGGAATGCTGCCGGAAGAATCTCTGTCCCTGGCCCTGGCAGCACACCAGATCGGCGTTGATTTCGAGCACGTTCGGGATATTGTTCCTCAGCCGGAAGCCCTGGCCCGCCTGCCGGTCAAGTTTGCCAATCACTTCAAGGTTTTGCCTCTACGCTATGACGGGCGGGTTCTTTGTGTGGCCATGTCCGATCCCCGGGATGCTGAAGTTATTGATGGTGTGGCTCTTGTTGCGGGGTGTCGTGTCAATCCGGTGATGGCTTCGGAGAAAGAGGTTCTGGAAGCTCTAAGGGTTCATTATGGTCTTGGGGCGGACGCGGTTGATCGGATGATGACCGGACGGGAGGAGCAGGAAGACCGTCTTTCGGTTGAAGCGATTGATGCGGACGGTTCGGAGGCCAGCATCAGTCGGTTCTTTAATCAGATGCTGCTGCAGGCGCACAATGACCGTGCTTCAGATATTCATATCGAATCTTTTGAGGATGAATTGCGTATCCGTTACCGGATCGACGGCGTCCTGCGGGATGCCAATGCTCCGGAGAATTTGCGCTATTTCCGGGATATTCTGATTTCGCGCATCAAGATTATGGCTAATCTGAATATCGCCGAGAAGCGTTTACCTCAGGATGGGCGTATTTATGTCCAGATTGAAGGTCGCGATATGGACTTACGTGTTTCTTTTCTGCCCACGCCTTTGGGTGAGAGCGTGGTCATCCGTATTCTTAATGCGGTGCGGCTTTACAGCCTTGAAGAGCTGGGGTTTACCGGACAGGAACTGGTCTGGCTCAAGAATGCCCTAGCCCGCCCACACGGGATTATATTTGTGACCGGTCCGACCGGATCCGGTAAAACAACAACTTTGTATGCCTGTCTGGCGGCGGTCAATGCGGAGTCGAACAAGATTATCACGGTCGAAGACCCGGTCGAAGCCCAGATCAAGGGGATTACCCAGGTGCAGACCAATACCGGGATCGGATTGACCTTTGCGGCCACACTGCGTTCGATGTTGCGTCATGACCCGGATATGCTTATGGTTGGTGAAGTTCGTGACCGGGAAACAGCCCAGATTACCATTCAGTCGGCTTTGACTGGGCATCTGGTTTTTTCCACACTGCATACCAATGATGCGCCCAGCAGTGTGGCCCGGCTGCTGGATATGGGAGTGGAGCCGTTTCTGATTGCTTCGGCAGTGCAGACAGTTATAGCCCAGCGGCTGGTGCGGCGGTTGTGTCCGCTTTGTCGGGTGGCTGTGCCGGTTTCGCCACAGATTGAGCGGGAGTTTGCCCTGTCGAAAGAAGAGTGTCAGTCCGGTATTTACGAGGCCCGCGGTTGCAAGTCGTGCCGGATGAGCGGGTATGATGGCCGGCTGGCAATTGCGGAATTTTTGATGATGAACGATGAGTTGGGCGGACTGATCATGCAGCGGGCTTCTGCTGCCGAACTTCGGCAGCTGGCCTTGCAGCGCGGAATGAAAACGCTACGGAGCAATGGCTGGGAGAAAGTAAGAGCCGGACTGACTTCGGCTCAGGAAGTTTTAAGGGTTATCCAATAGGTACATGGTATGGGTGGTTTTTATTATATTGCCAAAAAGGACCCTGTCGAGACGGTTCGTGGAGTTATAGAGGCGGGTACGTCCGAGGAGGCTTTACGACTGGTTACAGCCTTGGGGTATGTTCCTTTGGAAATTCGTCCTGCCCGTGCAGGAGAGACGGTTCAAGTTCGCCGCAGTGCAGTTTCTTCCGGCAGGCCGGCATTTGTCTGGGGCAGGAAGATTTCCCAGCGTCAGCTGTGCGAGTTTCTCCGGCAGATTTATGATCTGATTGACGCCGGAGTGACGGTGGTCGGGGCTGTGGAACTGGTGGAGCGGGGCACGTCACATCCGGAATTCAGGAAGATTCTTTCCGGTATCCGTCAGCGGCTTTTTTCCGGCGAGAGTTTGTCGGCAGCGCTGGCGGCGTATCCGCAAGCCTTCCCGGCAATTTATGTGCCGATGTTGCGTTCAGGAGAGGCTGCCGGCAGACTGCCGGAGGTCTTGAGCAGCATGCAGAGCATGACGGAGAAAGATGTTGTTTTGCAGGAAAAAATTCAGGCCAGCCTGCTATATCCATTAATGGTTCTGCTGGTTGGAGTTCTTACGGTTTTTGTCATGCTGACCGTACTGATGCCCAGGCTGGTTGTACTTTTTGAAGATTTTGATACGGCTTTGCCGATGGCGACACAGCTGGTTATTGGCATGAGCCGCTTTATGGCGGATTTCTGGTGGCTGGTGCTTGCTGTAGGGGTAGTGGTGGTTCTGGCAGGAAAGCGTTATTTCTCACAAGGCACGGGACGTTTGTTATGGGATACGGCCTTGTTAAGGGTTCCGGTTCTTTCTGATCTGGTTCGGCGCGGGGAGACTGTCCGGGTGGCCCGGGCTCTGGGCATGCTGGTGGAAGGCGGAGTTCCTCTTCCGCTGGCACTGGCAACGGCACTGGATATGGTTTCTAATACAGTCCTTAGGCAGGAGCTGGCCGATGTTTTGCGCGAGGTCAAATCCGGGATCAGTTTTGCCGGGGCTTTGGGCAACAAGCCTTCCTTGTGGCCGGAGGCGGCGGTCAGCATGGTGGCGGTCGGAGAGGCGACCGGTTCGCTTTCCAAGGGGATGTTCAAGTTGGCCTCGTCGCTGGAAAGAGAGCTGGAAGCTACCGCAGGTGTTTTTACGACGGTTCTGGGGCCACTGGTGCTTTTACTGGTTGTCGGAGTAGTGGGGGCCATGATAGCTGCCATGCTTCTTCCGCTATTTCAGATGAATATGATGATTCAGTAAACCGGGAGATTGTTATGAGTGCAGACAGGAAATCAGGGTTTACGCTTATCGAAATCATGTTGGTGGTCATTATTATCGGAGTGTTGGCGGCAATGGTTGTTCCCAATATAGCCGGGCGCAGCGAGCAGGCGCGGGCGACAGCTGCCCAGACGGATATTGAGGCCAATCTGTCTACGGCACTGGATCTTTTCTATATGGACAATAGTCGCTATCCGACCACAGAGCAAGGGTTGGCGTCTTTGCTGGAGAAGCCCTCGTCCGGAGTTGCGCTGACGGGCTGGAAGGGGCCGTATCTTAAAAAAAGACGCACGCCCCGTGACCCCTGGGGTCGGGAATATGTTTACAAGTCTCCCGGGGAAAAGAACCGGGATTCCTATGATCTTTCATCACTGGGCGCAGATGGCGTGGCCAGCGAGGATGATGTGACCAATTGGGCGCCCGTCAAGTGAATGCTCGGGCGTTTACATTGCCGGAATTATTGTTGGTTGTTTTGATTACTGCGCTTGTATCGGCAATGGGCAGTCCGTTGTTTTCCCGAAGCCATGAACTGCGTGAGGTGCGCCGGGCAGCCGACGAGACAGTTTATCTTCTGCGATATGCCCGGGTGCGGGCCATGACCGAACAGACCCTGTACAAGGTGGACTTTTCTGACCGGGAGTTTGTATTACTTCGGGCGGTGGATTTTTCCGAATCTCCGGAGCGTACGCTTTTCTCGAATCTGGAGGGTTCATCGGGCCGTGTGCGTGTTTTGCCCGCGAAGGCTTCTTTTTACGGGCAGCCGCAGGAGGTTTTTTGTTATCCCGATGGTCGAATAGACCGTGTGCGTTTTTTTGTAAGAAGTGCGGATGCAGGGTTTGTCATATCAACCCAGGAGTATATCGGGCATGTTACGATCCGGGAAGAAGACAACGGTAAGTAGAGGATCGTTGTTGCTTGAAGCGGCGGTCGCCTGCGGCGTTCTGGCTGTCGGACTGGTTGGTGTCATGCAGTCTTTTGCGATGCAGCGCAGGGCCGTAACCGCCAATGCGCAGATGACACAGATGCTTCTTGTTTTGCAGACATGTACCGGGGCGGTTTATGCGGGAGTGCGGCCGGATCAAGGGTCATGTTCCGGTACGCAGGTTCGCCGGACTTCCAGAGACGAGCCGCTGGGGATCAGCGGATTAAAGCAGGTTCATTTGGCGCTTTATTCCGGCGGTTCTTCAGGGGAGTCGCGTTCGCTTGTTTTCTATGTTCGTGATAGCAGCGGCAGGGGGCTCGAATGAGGCGTCAAGGGTTTACCCTGGTGGAGCTTTTGCTGGCTCTGTTGGTTTTTGCGTTGTTGTCCTCGGGATTGTATGGAGTTTTGCACGGGGCTTTGCGTTTTGATTTGTCGGCCCGCAGATTGCACGCGTCTTCCCGTGATATCCGCCTGGGGATTGACATGTTGGCCAGGGAGATCGAGAATGCTTTCGCTTATCCACAGGTTGTTGACGGGCGGACGGTGGCGTTCGAAGGGGAGCGTGGCCGGATTATGTTTTATCTGGCCCAGCCGGACGGCTTGCGGCGCGTGGAATATTTTTCCGGAGACCTGGCCCGTACAATGACGACGGAAGTCCGGCACCTTTCCAATGTTCGTGAGCTGGCCCGGGACTCTGTCAAAGAAACCAAATCGCTTTATCTGTTGCGGAGTTCCCAGGCTTTGCCGGATTTCTGGCGGCGAGTTCCTGGTAGTGTCGAGGTTATGGGGGTGGCCGCCGGGCTGGCCGGGCCGGGGGCAGAATTCAGCTTCGGGGAAATAGACGTCCAGGGCCGGGTGGCGTTTCGCGATGAATGGAAGGCTGATCATTTGCCGGATGTGGTGCGGATACGTTGTTCGCTTTTTGCTCAGCCGCAGACGAGAGTGACTGTCGATGTTTTTCCGGTTGTCCGGACACTGGCTGCGCAGGGGGATATGTGAAAGACCGGCGCGGCGTTATTCTTGTTACTGTGTTGTGGATTCTGTTTCTTGTCGGGATGCTGGCTTTGGGACTTGGGCGGCTGGGGACAGAGGAGCTGTCCCTTGCGCGGATTTCTCTGGGGCGTTTACGGGCTTATGCCGCCGCACGTTCCGGGCTGGCGGTAACCGAGCAAAGGTTGCTCAACGAAAATAATGTCCAGGCTCAGGCGGGTGCAATGTCTTATGACGAGCGCAAGAAACTTTATGCCGGTGTGTCGGTGGGATCCGGGACATATTTTGATGTTGGATTTAAACGGGCAGGCGTAGACTCCGGAATGTTCTGGGGGCCGGCCGATGAAGCCGCGCGGTATAACATCAATATGCTTGATGGCCCCGGAGTTGCGGCCGATACTCTCCGGTTACTGGTGGATCGCGTAGCGGCGGGGGAAGGCGAAGCCTGGGTGCGCGGCATTATCGATTTCCGTAATGGCCTGGAGCGCAAAGGAACAATCCGGCCATTTTATGCGCTTGAGGAGTTGTTGTATGTTTCGGGAGTCTCCGCAGAGGTTTTTCGTCGGCTTCGTAGCATGCTGACAGTTTATCCGTACGAACGGACAGGTGTCTTTCAGCTTAATATTTTTGAAGCGGACGCTTTGTTGGTCGAGGCGGCGTTTCAGGCTGCGGCCACTTATGTGGGGGCGAATGCCGCGGCGGACAGCCGCAGCTTTTTGCAATGCCGGGAGCGCTCCGTTGATCCACAACGGCACTGCGCTCTGCCGGCGTATCTTGGCGTTATGGCTTCGTCGAAGTCTTCTTCCGGGACATTATACCGGATTCGGTCGACAGGCGTCGATTCTTCCAGTGGTATGAGGCTTTCGATCGAGGAAGTGGTCAGTCTTTCCGGGGCGGGGCGTCAGGGTGTACAAATTCTGTATTGGCACAGGGATTAACAGTTATGGCTACAGGCTACAGAACGGTTATTGAAATTTCTTCCCGTTTTATCAAGGGCGCGCGTTCCCGTTGCAGCGCAGGAAGCTCCTCCCTGTTATGGTGCGGAGTCTGTCCGCTGGACAGCCTGACGGACGAGGAGTTGGCGGCTATTTTGCGCAAATGGCGACAGGCACGTCAGCTCGCTCTTCCGGGGGATCAAATAATCTTGTTGATCGAGCGTCGCCATGCTCTTGTCAAGCGGCTTGATTTGCCCTCACATGATGCCGATGAACTGCGGCGGATGGTGGAGTTGCAGGCTGCCGGACATACACCGTATACTCGCGAGGAGCTGGTGATTGACCATCTGGTGCAGGAGAAGATGTCTTCCGGGTACACTCGTCTGCTGGCGGTTATGGTTCCGGCTGTTGTTGTGCAACGTTATCGTAATGTGTGTCTGCTGGCAGGTGTGCTTCCGGGCCAGGTGACGATTTCTTCGGTCGGTCTGGTCGGTTGGGGGGTTTTGACCGGAGGCAAGAATGCCTTTGCTGTTATGGATGCGGATGCCGAAATGGTTGAAACATGTTTTATTCGCTCGGAGGCACTGGTTTTCAGCCGTCAGTCCTTGCTGGACGAGAGAGTGGCAGGGGAAACGCGCAGCCGTGAGCTGGCCCGACAGTATGCTTTGACGGTTGCGGCTTGTGGCAAGGAAGGCTTGCCGGATTGCTCTGTCCGGAATATCTACTGTTTTTTTACCGGGATCGATCCGGTTCTTGTTTTCGGGCCCGATCATGTTTTGGATATGACTGTTCATGTTGCGGCTCTTCCGGGGAAGAAGTTTGTTGCTTCCCGTTTTTCCTGGCCGGAGCAAGTGTTATCCGGAGAGGTTTCTTTGGCTGCAGTTTCTGGCGCGGCTCTTTTTCCGGGTCGTTTGCCGGTGGACCTGGTGGCCGAAGACCAGCGCAAGCAGGCTCTGCGTAAAACAGCCAGGCAGATGCTGTGGCGTTCGCTTTTGGTTGGTCTGGCCGGAGCCGTGTCCCTGGCGGGAGTCCTGAGCGTTCCTTGGTTCCGGCAAAATGCGCAGCTGGAACAACTCAACGGGGAGTTGCTGCGTTTAAAGCCGGAGGTGGCGCGCGTCAAGGAGAAAGCTCGTCAGGTGCAGAGCCTGGAGTTGCTGGCCTATGGCGGCATGCGGGTTCCGGTTGCGCTCAGGGAAATATGGGATCTGGTCGGCAAGGATATTGTCCTGACGGTGCTGGATTTCAGCAATGCGGGCGAAATTTCAATGGAAGGCTATTCTCCGGCCCATGAGGCCGTTAACCTTCTTTACGAGCGGCTGGGTCTTTCGCCGCTGTTTGGAGATGTCCGTATTGAATACATTAACAAGCGAGTTCTGGAGAGTGGCGAGGTCGACTATTTTCGTGTTAGTTGTCGCATGAAGGAGGACTTGTGATCAAGGTGTCCGCGCGTGAAAAATTTATTGCGCTGATCTGTGTTGTGTTGTGTCTGTTTTTCGCAGCCAGAAATTTCTTTGCTGACGGATTGCCGGGTTATGGCAGTGCAACGCGGGATCAGATTAAAGCGGCCGCTTTTCGTCTGCGTGAAGCCCGGGCCGAGCTGGCGCGGGAACAGCTTTATGAAAAGAAGCTTGGGGTTCTGGCTGGTGTTTTTGGCAGGTCATCGGGAGAGGGGGCGGAGATATCTTCGATGTCTTCCCGGGTTCATGCTCTGGCCAGGAAGTCCGGCGTGCGGATTCTCAATATTCAGCCCGCTTCAGTGATCGGGGAGGAGTATTATTTTATTTATCCGCTTGAGGTGTCTTTCGAGGGGGGATGGAAAGGGGTTGCCCGGTTTTTGTTCGAGACCGGATCGGCAAGTGATCGTGTGGAGATCCGGAGTTTGCGACTGGAGAAGTATTCCGAATCTTTTCTGGAATTGCGCGGCACTATGGTGATTTCAAGAACCCGTTTGCGTTGATATATCTGAGTGGCTTTGTTCCTTGCAGTTGAAAATATTTGTAAAAGGTATACTATGGAGTTGCCTGGTTTATGTTTTACAAGGGGGTGTGTGTGCCGGTTTTTGCAGGAAAATTGATCGCCGGATTCTTGTCCGCAGGGGGCCTGCTGTTTTTTAGCGCTTTTTGTGTCTTGGCCGCTCAGGAAGATCTGTCGACTCTGCAGGCCGCGCTCATGAACCGGGATTTTGTCCGGGTTGGTGAGATTGTCCGAGTGTTGCTCAAGGAGCGTCCTTCCGCCGAGCAGGAAGCGACCTTACGTTATTATTCCGGTCTGAGTGCCTTGCGCCTGGGGCGTTATGCCGAAGCCGAGAATGTTTTTCGCCGCCTGGAGGCCTCCCGATTGCAGGAAGAGCTTTCCGACCAGGTTACGGCCGGACTGATTGATGCGCTTTATTTACAGGGTTTTTATGAGAAGGCCCTGCAGGAGTCCGGACGGGCGCTGGCTCGCCGGAGAGGATCGGCCATGTCCAGTGCGTTTTACCTCAAAGCTGCCCGGGCAAATCTCAAGCTGGCCCGTTGGGTCAAGGCGGGCGAGTTATTGCGCCGGTTGGCCGAGGAGTATCCTTTGTCGTTTGAAAGCGATGTGGCTCGCCAGTTGCTCGAGGAGCAGCAGTATTTTACTGTGCAGGTTGGATCTTTTACGGACAAGGCCCTGGCCCAGCGCCTGGTGGACGAGCTAACCCGGCGACAGGAGTATGCTTTTATTGTTGAATCGCGCGCTTCCGACGGCCGTACCAATTTTCGTGTTCGTGTCGGGCGTCTTTCCAATCTGCGGGATGCCGTAACTCTGGAGGCCAAGCTGGCCGGACTGGGCTATCCTACGCTTATTTACCCGTGAAGACATCGTTATCGAGCGATATTGTTTTTATTGTTGGCCCCAGCGCGGTGGGCAAGTCCGCCGTTGCTCTTGAGCTGGCCGCTTGTCTGCAGGGGGAAATTATTTCCTGTGACGCTTTGCAGGTCTATCGGGAAATCCGGATTGCCAGTGACCGGCCTTCTGCTGCGGCTATGGCAGCCGTCAGGCATCATCTTTTCGGTTGTGTTTCGGTTGAGGAGCTTTTCAATGCAGGGCGTTACCGTACGCTAGCCTGTTCTGCTTTTGAGGATGTTTTGTCCCGTGGCCGTTTGCCGGTATTCTGCGGAGGCAGCGGGATGTATATGGCGGTTCTTCTGGACGGGATATTCGAATCCTCCCGTCAACCGGATCCGGCCTTGCGTCAGGCGCTCGAGGACGAATGTGCGCGGCGCGGCTGTTCATGCTTGTATGACCGGCTGTGCGCGGTTGATCCGGTCTCGGCGGCAAAGATCAAGACCAATGATCGTCAGCGGATTATTCGTGCACTGGAGATATTTGCCCTGGAAGGACGCACGCTTTCTTCCCTGCAGGGAGAAAGGGTTGGCCTGTGGGGGGGGCGTTATCGGGTAAGATTGTTTTTTCTGGATCGTCCCCGGGAGGAACTTTACGCACGGGCTGATGCCCGGGTTGAGGATATGTTCGCCCTTGGACTGGTCGAGGAGATAAAAGCTTTGCAGGAGCTGAAATTGTCTGCTTCCGCCGCCAAAATGATCGGAGTGCCGGAGATTACCGGTTTTCTTTGCG
This sequence comes from Candidatus Omnitrophota bacterium, assembly GCA_903944345.1. GTDB lineage: Bacteria > Omnitrophota > Gorgyraeia > Zapsychrales > Fredricksoniimonadaceae > CAJARJ01. The sequence goes on along the minus strand of CAJARJ010000002.1, from coordinate 85,902 downwards.
GAGCTTATGATTTGCAGCGCTCCAGGGATCTTATCCAGCGCAATACCCGGCGTTATATCAAGCGTCAATTGACGTGGTTCCGCCGGGAGGCCCGGCTGGAACATATCGGGATTCCTTGTGGGCAGTCGCCAGCACAGACCGCGGCATTCATTGCCCAACGCCTGGCAGAGGTGTAATTGTTGTTAAGGCGTTCAGAAAAAGTTTGGCTCAGGAAGGATCGGGGGGAGTTGTGGTTGAAAAAGTTCTGGTTGCGGTGATTGATTTTAAAGACCGGTCAGCCTGGTCGGCTGCGGATATGGCCGGTGAAATGCAGGAACTGGTCAGGGCTTGTGGAGGAGATCCGGTTACTGTTGTTTACTGTCCGGCTGATCCGCCGACGCCTGCGACCCTTATTCATAAAGGCAAGGTGGAAGAGATTTCCGGACTGGTACGGGATCAAAGCATACAGATGGTGGTTTTTAGCGAGGAGCTTAAGGGGCATCATCAGCGGAATCTGGAGGAAGCTTTCCTGGTCAAGACGCTGGATCGTACGACGCTTATTCTGGATATTTTTGCCCGGAGGGCGAAATCGCAGGAAGGGAAGTTGCAGGTCGAGCTGGCCCAGCTGGAATATCGCTTGCCCCGTTTGGCCGGGAATTACGAACAGCTTTCCCGGCAGGGCGGCGGCATCGGCACTTTGGGGCCCGGCGAAACCAAGCTGGAGTCGGACCGGCGGCGTATTGAACAGCGGATTGACCGCCTGCGCAAGGAACTGCAGGATGTGACCCGGGTTCGGGAGGTCAAACGTAAACGCCGGGAAGGGCGGTATGTTCCGCTGGTATCTCTGGTGGGTTATACCAATGCGGGCAAGTCGACTTTGCTGAATGCCTTGACCGGAGCGGATCAGCTGACACGTAACGGGTTGTTCACAACTCTGGATTCTGTGGCCCGGCAGTGTTTATTACCCAATCGGCAGAAGGTTGTTTTTTCTGATACCGTCGGTTTTATGCACGCCTTGCCGCATCGGCTGATCGAGGCGTTTAAGGCCACGCTGGAAGAGGTGCGATCCGCCGATCTTTTGCTGCATGTGATTGATGTCAGCAATCCTCATTACCACAAGTTCAAGCTGTCGGTTGACGAGGTGCTTGGGCAGCTTGACTGTCTGGACAAGCCGACAGTTCTGGTGTTTAACAAGATTGATTTGCTGCATGACCCGGCCGATCTCGAGGCTTTGCGTGCCCGCAGCGGAAATACTGTTCTGGTTTCGGCTTCCGAGCGGATGAATCTGGAAGGGTTGCTGGAAAAAGTTGAGTTGCAGCTGGCGGACCTCATTGTCACGGTTGATGTTGTTCTGCCTGCAACACGCATGGATCTGGTCAGCCTGGCTTACGCGCAGGGAGATGTTGTGCTGGAGGAATATTTACCCGAGGGGATTCATTTGCAGGCGCATGTACCACGGCATCTGGCCGGACGACTCTCTCCGGTGGCAACGGGGAGTGGGGCGACAGTTGAGTAGGACAACTTTGTCAGTTAGATTATCTAACCATAATGGAAATATTTTCTTGACATAGTGGTGATTTTGTATTATAAATTTACTCGGATGCGCGGCTATGAAAGAAAACGTCAAGAATATCGGAAACTTTGATTTTCAGATTGATCCGCAAGCTCCGTTGTTTGTAATCGGCGTTGCTTGTGATCTGGTGGGTATGCCGATATGGACTTTGAGAAAGCTGGATGAGATGGGTGTGGTCAGCCCCCGGAGAGTCGGGGTCAGGACTAGATGTTACTCCCAGGAACAGATTCGTACGCTGAATTATATAAGGTATCTTATGGAAGATCAGCAGGTGAGCATCAGCAGCGTCAAAGTGGTTCTAAAAATTTCGCAGAGAGAAAGCTAAAAATTTTTTAGACAGTAATTAGCACTCTGGCTGGTAGAGTGACAGGTCGAGCGCTTGAGAAAACCAAAAACTTCTAAAACACAAGGAGGGGACTATGATGATTGTTCCAAGAAAATCCAATGCAGGCTGGAAGAACCCTTTTTACGAACTCGACAAGTTCCAAAGAGATTTGAACCGGTTTTTTGACCTTGGCCAAGGTATGGCTGATCAGGATGCCTCTCTTTTGGCCGGCTACTGGACTCCGGCGGTGGAAGTGCTTGATCATAAGGATAATGTGATCGTCAGAGCCGAGTTGCCGGGTCTGGTCAAAGAAGACATTGAGGTAACTATCGAGAATAACGTGCTTTCCATTCGTGGAGAAAAGAAACAGGAGCATGAACAGAAAGAAGCGGAGGTTGTCCGGTCGGAACGCTATTATGGTGTTTTTCACCGGGCTTTCACGCTGCCGTCCAGCGTTGATTCCGCACGCGTGAATGCAAAATTCCATAATGGAGTTCTTGAGCTGACGATCGCCAAGAAAGAAGATGCTAAGCCCCGGCAAATCCGGGTTGAGGTTAAATAAGAAGTGGAAGGTGATGGATTATGGGTAATATTTTTCTGGTGGATATTCTTTCTCGTGTGATTCTTTCATGCGGGCAGATGAAGACAACAGAGGAGGCTTATCATGGGTAAGATAGGAAGAACGGGTTACGGTTTTATTGCTTTGGGAATTATTATTCTGGTTCTCGCTGTCAAGGTGTGGGGCAAGGGCGAAAATGTGGACGATCTCAGGAAAGAAGTGCTTCAGCTTCGGCGTCAGGTGGCAGGATTAGAGGCCAGGGCGATGGCGGCTCCTGCGGCCGTCACTGCCCGCAGCACGGCCAATCTTTCGGGCCCTTCTTTGGCGGGATATGATGCCTGGGATCCTTTTACCCAGATGGACATTCTTCAGCGCCGGATGCAGGCTTTGATGGGCGGTTTTCCGGGAACGGGCTCTCATCCGGGCATGTTGATGCCGGGGCACACCGGATCTTTTGATCCGGATTATGATATTAAGGAAAATGAGAAGGAATATGTGCTGACATTCGATATCCCCGGAATGGATAAGGCCAGTATCAATGTCGAGGTCAAAAACGGAGTCCTGGTTATATCGGGGGAACGTTCCGGTGAGAGTAAGGAAGAAAACCAGGGGCGTTTCTATCGTCAGCAAAGAAGTTTCGGGTATTTTTCACGGGCTATCGCTTTGCCGGAAGATGCCTCGGGGGAGAATGTGCAGGCGGCTTACGAGAACGGTGTTTTGACGGTGACGGTGGCCAGAAAGCCTGCTGCCGATCAGAAGGCAGATAGCAGAAAAGTTGAAGTGAAGTAACAGGGGGGTGCAGGGTGTATTCACAGGAACCGGAACAGACAGCACAGAAAGCGCTGGAGAAGTACGGACGGGATTTGACCGCGCTGGCCGCGCGGGGAAAATTGGATCCTGTTATCGGGCGCGATGAGGAGATTCGCCGCGTGATCCAGGTTCTGGCGCGTCGGACAAAGAACAATCCGGTCCTGATCGGAGACCCGGGTGTGGGGAAAACCGCTATTGTCGAAGGGCTCGCCCAGCGGGTGCAGTCGGCGGATGTGCCCGAAAGCCTTAAGAACCGCAAGGTGATAGTTCTGGATATGGGGGCTCTGGTGGCCGGAGCCAAGTTTCGCGGCGAGTTCGAGGAAAGGCTGCGCGCCGTGCTCAAGGAGGTTGAAGAGCGCGACGGCGAGGTGATCCTTTTTATTGATGAATTGCACACCATCGTCGGCACCGGGCGGGCGGAAGGGTCCATGGATGCTTCCAATATGCTCAAGCCGGCGCTGGCCCGCGGATCTCTGCGCTGCATCGGGGCTACGACGCTTGATGAATATCGTCAGTATATCGAAAAAGATGCCGCGCTCGAAAGGCGCTTCCAGCCGGTGGTGGTCAGCGAGCCGTCGGTGGAGGATACCATTGCCATTCTGCGCGGCCTTAAGGAACGCTACGAGATTCATCATGGCGTTCGGATTCGTGACAATGCGCTGGTAGCGGCCGCGGTCATGTCCGAGCGTTATATCAGTGATCGTTTTCTTCCGGACAAGGCTATTGACCTGATTGATGAGGCGGCGTCCCGGCTGAGGATCGAGATTGACAGTATGCCTCAGGTGCTTGACCAGAATGAGCGGCGTATTCGTCAGCTGGAAATTGAAAGACAAGCACTCAAGAAAGAAAAGGACCAGGCTTCGCGGGAACGTCTGGAAAAGCTGGAGCTTCAGCTTCAACAGCTGGGCAAGGAGAGCGAGTTTTTACGCACGCGCTGGAAGCAGGAGAAGGTGTTTATAGAAGATATTCGCAGTATCAAGAAACGTGAAGAGGAACTGAGGCTCGAAGGGGCGCGGGCCGAACGTGAAGGGAATCTTGGCCGTGCGGCCGAGATCCGCTATGGTCGTCTGGTCGAGCTGGAAAAGAATTTGCAGGAAAAGAATCGCCAGTTGCAAGAGGTGCAGCAGGGGCAGCCGCTTCTGAAAGAAGAAGTGGAGGACTCCGACGTAGCTGCGGTGATCTCCAAATGGACCCGCATTCCGCTGGAACGGCTGATGGAAGGGGAGGCTCAGAAGCTGGTGCGGATTGAAGAAAATCTTCGGCGCCGGGTGGTGGGTCAGGATGAAGCTTTGTCTTTGGTGGGTAGTTGTGTGCGCCGTTCCCGCGCGGGGCTGAGTGATCCGCATCGTCCGGTAGGTTCGTTCATCTTTGTCGGGCCAACCGGTGTGGGAAAAACGGAACTCGCCAAGGCCCTGGCGGAATTTCTTTTTGACGACGAGGGGGCCATGACCCGGATTGATATGAGCGAGTATATGGAGAAGCATGCGGTGGCGCGTCTGATCGGGGCTCCTCCGGGGTATGTGGGTTACGACGAAGGCGGACAGCTGACCGAGGCGGTTCGGCGCAAGCCCTACAGTGTTCTTCTGTTCGACGAGATAGAGAAGGCTCATCCGGATGTGTTTAATCTTTTGCTGCAGCTGCTGGATGACGGGCGGCTGACCGACGGGCAGGGTCGGGTGGTCAATTTCTGTAATACGATTGTGATTATGACCTCGAATGTAGGAACTGATTATACGCTGGAAGAAGGCTCCCGTGCCGGAATCGAGGCTAAGGTACGCGAGGCCATGCAGCAGGTGTTCCGTCCGGAATTTCTTAACCGGATTGACGAGATTGTTGTGTTTGAGCGCCTGCGTCAGACAGATATGGTTGCGATTGTCGATATTCAGCTGCGTCAGCTGATCTCTCGTCTGAGCGGGCGCAAGATAGTTCTGAGGGTTACTCCTGCGGCCCGTGATTTTTTGGCGCAGCAAGGGTATGATCCGCATTTCGGGGCGCGGCCGCTCAAAAGACTGATCCAGCGCAAGGTTCAGGATCCGATTGCCACGAAGCTTTTGGAAGGCGAATTTACGGACGGGCAGACTATAGGTGTTGATGTCGCAGAAGCAGGTTTAAGCATCTCTGTGATACTTTAAGTATTGTAAAGTGAGGTACGTAAACGGCTATTATTAGTGTATTTGACATTCGGGATGCTTTTTCTTATAATGCCGGGCTGGCAAACATGCGCCAAGAGTGCTAAAATAGCAAAAATACGCAGTTATGGGTAAATCTTGTCCTTACGGAGACAGGCCTTATGGTTAGAGTGGATCCCAGGCAAAGAAAAGACATTGTTCTGAGCATGGTTGTGCATCAGTATGTGCAGACGCTTGAACCGGTCAGTTCGGCGTTTATTGCCGAGGGGTATGAGCAGGAGGTTAGTTCAGCCACGATTCGTAATATCCTGGCTGAACTTGAAGAAGAGGGCTATCTGACGCATCCGCACACTTCCGCAGGACGAATGCCTACTTTGCGGGGTTACCGTTATTTTGTTGATTATTTGATGAAAGAGATCTGTTTGCTGGAAGAGGAGCGGATTCGTATTCAGAGAGAATATAATGAAGGTGTACGTGAACTGCAGGTGCTTATCGAGAAAACCTCGCGTGTGATGGCGGATTTGACTCATTGCGCGAGCATTGTCACGATAGACGGAGTCGGCGGAGCGTATTCCATGCGCGGAACAAATTATCTGGCCAGTGCGGTCGGCACGCGGGGATTGCAGAAGATGGCGGAAATTCTGCAGATTCTTGAGGAAAAAGAGCGGGTGCTGGAGGTTATTCGCCGGAATCTGGATCAGAAGATCAGCATATATATAGGAAGAGAGACCGCCTGTTCCGCTTTTGACGATTGTGCTATGGCGGTGGCCAAGTTCCAGACACGTCGCGGCCCCAGCGGACATATTGCGGTTCTTGGACCGGCTCGTATGGATTATGAGCGCGTGGTATCGGTTCTGGAATGTGTGGCCGAGACGATAAAAGAAACGGTCTAATCCGGTTTGTGGAGAAAGAGATTATTATGGACAAGGATCAGGTTCCGGAAATGAATGCGGCAGAACAAGGTGAAGGTGTGGAACCCTCCTCTGAGGAAGCTGGCAGCGAACTTGATATGCTCAGGCAGGACGTTGCCTCGCTCAAGGATCGCAATGTACGCATTCTGGCTGAGTTTGAAAATATGCGCAAACGCGTGGAGAGGGAGCGTACCGAGCTGATTCGTTACGCGCACGAGGAAGTTATCGTTGAGGTTCTGGGCTTTTACGAGGATTTCGAACGTACGGTTGCGGCGGCACGCAGCAATCCGGCAGAGAGTGCAGTTTTACTCAAGGGTGTCGAGATGGTCTACAAGCGAATGCAGGAATTGTTGAAAAAATATGATGTCAGCGAGGTCGAAGCGCTTGGCCGCAAGTTTGATCATCATTGCCACGAAGTGCTTCTGGCGGTGGATTCCAGCGAGCATGAGGACGGGCAGATTCTGGAGGTCTTTCAAAAAGGCTACAAACTGGGCGACAGGGTTGTTCGCACGGCCAAGGTCAAGGTGTCCCGCCTTCCGGCGGAGAGTGCCTGACGGGGAAAATATTGCGTTTATTAACGGGGAGGTAGTGATATGGGTAAGTATATTGGAATCGATTTGGGGACATCAAATTCCGCGGCAGCGGTCATGGAAGGCGGCCGTCCGGTAATTATTCCTTCGGCGGAGGGTGCGGGTGTTTCCTCAGGCAAGGCGTTTCCGTCATTCGTGGCGTTCACCAAGGACGGTGAGCGGCTGGTGGGTGAGCCGGCACGTCGGCAGGCGGCTATGAATTCACAGGGCACCATTTACGCTGCCAAGCGCAAGATGGGGACGGATCACAAGTTTGCCGTCACGGGCAAGGAGTTTACGCCGCAGCAGATTTCAGCTTTTATTTTGCAGAAGATCAAGGCCGATTCCGAGAAATATCTGGGTGATGTGGTGGAGGGGGCGGTCATTACTGTTCCGGCTTATTTTAATGATAATCAGCGTCAGGCTACCAAGGACGCTGGTGAGATTGCTGGCCTCAAGGTTATGCGTATTATTAATGAGCCGACAGCGGCTTGTCTGGCTTATGGTGTTGATAAGGCTGGCAAGGAACAGAAGATTATGGTGTTCGATCTGGGCGGAGGAACGCTGGACGTAACCATTCTGGAGATGGGTGAGAACGGAACTTTCGAGGTTCTTTCGACAAGTGGTGACAATCTTCTGGGTGGAACTGACATGGACAATGCCCTGATTGCGTATATTGTCGGCGAGTTCAAGAAAGAAAACGGGATGGATCTCTCGCAGGACAAGATGGCGTTTCATCGCCTGCGCGAGGCCGCGGAAAAAGCCAAAGTCGAGCTTTCCAGCACGGTACAGACCGAGATTAACCTGCCGTTTATCACGGCGGATTCTACTGGACCCAAGCACCTGACGCTGACATTGGATCGTGCCAAACTGGAGAGTCTGGTTGGACCGATTGTTGATCGCTGTCGCGGGCCGATTCGCCAGGCGGTCAAGGATGCCAGTTCGAAACTGGGTGAAGATGTGAAGGTTGACAAGATTATCATGGTTGGCGGTCCGACCCGCATGCCGATTGTGCAGAATTTCGTCGAGAAAGAAGTTGGGCAGAAGATCGAGCGCGGCATTGATCCGATGGAATGCGTGGCTTTGGGTGCGGCCGTTCAGGCGGGCATCATTCGTGGCGATGTCAAGGACGTGCTGTTGCTCGATGTCACTCCCCTGACTCTGGGGATCGAGACCATGGGCGGAATCATGACCAAGATGATCGAGCGTAACACCACGATCCCGACCAAGAAGAGCAATGTGTTCTCGACGGCCGAGGACAATCAGCCGGCGGTCACGATCCGTGTCCTGCAGGGCGAACGGCAGATGGCCAATGATAACGTCGAGTTAGGACGTTTTGACCTGATTGGCATTCCTCCGGCTCCGCGCGGGGTCCCTCAGATCGAGGTGACATTCGATATCGACGTTAATGGTATTGTGCATGTACATGCCAAGGACAAGGCCACCGGCAAGGAGCAGTCTATCCGGATTACTTCGCCGAAGAAGCTTTCCGAGGAAGAAATCCAGAAGATGGTCAAGGAGGCTGAAAAGTACGCTGAGGAAGATAAAAAGAACAAGGAATCCGCCGAGCTGGTCAACCAGGCCAATGCCCTGGTGTATTCCACCGAGAAAGGCCTCAAGGATTACGGCGAGAAAGTCCCCCAGTCCGAGCGGGAAAGTATTCTCAAGGAACTGGAGTCGCTCAAACAGGCGGTGACCGACAAGGCTGCCGACCGGATCAAATCGTCCATGGAGGCACTTACCAAGGTCAGCCATAAGCTCGCCGAGGAAATGTACAAGGCTTCCGCAGCCCAGCAGCCCGGAGCAGAAGACTCCGGCGCGCAGGCGGAAACCATGTCCGACGGCAAGTCGTCCGGCGAGGAGAGGTCTTCCGGCAAGAAAGATGATGTGATCGACGCGGACTTCAAGGTCAACGACGATAAAGAAAAATAAAAGGATGAACACCGGGCGACGGACGGGGGCAGCAAAGGGCCTTCCGTCCCCGGTGTTATTATTATGAAAAAAGACTACTACGAAATACTTGGGCTTAAAAAAGGCGCCGATGCCGCCGAGATCAAACGTACTTACCGGCAGCTGGCGATGCGTTATCATCCCGACCGGGTTGAGGAAGCCGAGAAGAAACAAGCCGAAGAAAAGTTCAAGGAAATTTCCGAAGCTTACGGAGTGCTTTCTGACCCGCAGAAACGCCAGACCTACGACCAGTATGGTCATTCCGGTATTGACCAGAATTATACATCGGATGACATTTTTCGCGGAGCGGATTTCTCCAGTGTTTTTGGTGAGGGCGGTCTGGATGATATTTTGGGCCAGTTTTTCGGAGGGGGCGGAGGCGGAGGCCGGCAGCGCCGTTCGGCGGCTCGCGGCAGGGATATCCAGTATGAGATTGACCTGACACTGGTTGAGGCGTATACCGGGGTCAAGAAGACCATCAAGGTGCCGCGCAATGAAGTTTGTCAGGAATGTAAGGGCACCGGAGCCAAGAATGGAACCGCGGTCGAGGAATGCCGTCATTGCGGCGGCCGCGGACAGGTCATGATGAACAGCGGATTTTTCCGTATGGCCCAGACCTGTCCGGCCTGTCATGGAGAAGGCCGCATGATCAAGGAGATTTGTCCCCGCTGCCAGGGACGCGGCGCGGTCAAGCATGTGCGCGAGATCGAGGTCAATTTCCCCAAGGGTCTGGACACCGATTCCCAGATGCGGGTGCGCAACGAGGGGGAAGTTGGCCCCGGCGGGGCCGGAGATTTGTATCTTTCGATACGCATCAGGGAGCATGATACTTTCCGTCGTAATGGACGGGATCTGGAAATGGATTTGCCGGTAAGTTTTGTCAAGGCGGCTTTGGGAGGCGAAGTTACGGTTCCCACGGTGACCGGGCAGGTGTCCATGAAAATTCCTCCCGGCACAGCCAGCGGCAAGCTTTTTCGGGTGCGCGAGAAAGGCATGCCTGATCTGCGTTCGGAGGGTGTCTTTGGTGATCTTTATGTACGGGTTATGATAGCCGTTCCCCAGAAGCTGAATGCCGAGCAAAGGCGGTTATTGGAAGAGTTTGCGCGCGTCAGTGGTGAAGAGGCTGGGGCTGCCACCACAGGGATTAAAGACAAGATGAAAAAAATTTTCAAATGACCGGTTGCGATCAGGAAGAAGGGATGTTTCTTTCGAAGCAGGATAGCCGGATACAAGGAGCAAGCAATGCCTACGTATGAGTATGAATGTTCAGCCTGCGGCCATGTTTTTGAGGCTTTGCAGTCTATCACCGAACCCAAGCTGAGCGTGTGCCCCGAGTGCAAAGCTCCGCGCCTGGCGCGACTGATTGGCAGCGGCAGCGGAGTTATTTTCAAAGGATCGGGTTTTTACGAAACAGACTACAAAAAGAAGACTGTGCCTGATTCTGATAAAAAACCGGCCCCGGTTTCTACTTCTTGTTCGTCTTGTCCGATGAAAGAGTCTGGTGGCTGCTCGTCCGCATAAGCGCAATTCGGGATAAAAAAGGCCGTATGTATTTTAGTAATGGGACGGAAAGATGTCTGGAAGTCTTCGCGTGAAAGTATTTATATTGCAATGTTTTATGATCCAGGTGTTCGTGTAAATCAGTTTCTTGATTTTCTTTAGAATAATTTGCCGGCAAAGGCAATGGACTTGACAAAGCTGTTTATTTGTTCTATTATTTAGCAGTAAAGATGCTTTTTGAACAGTTTTTTGTCGGGTAAAGACGCTCGTCAAAAATATTTGGACACTGATGCCCAATTATCGTTTCCTGAGTAGGAAACTTTGGTTGGGTTTTTTTGTTGAATAGTTTCTCGGGCAATGTTGCCCGGCAGAACAGATGATTTGGACATTGACGCCCAATGATCGTTTCCTGAGGAGGAAACAATTATTGGGCTTTTTCATTTTATGGAAAGGGGTTTGTTATGAGAGATTGCAGGGCGATATGGTTTAGAGTGTGCTGTTGTATGGTGTCGTTCTTTGTGTTCTGGAGTGCCATACTTCCGGAACTGTTGCAGGCACAGTCTGTCGGAAGTCTGCCGGCTGTGTTTCCTGCTGTACCGGCCCCGGGGGTTTATTATCCGTTGACGCTCAAGGGGTTGAAAGTTTACCCTGCAGATCCGTTGCGTTTTGATCTGATTGTGGATAAAGGCTCTTCGCTGGCCGATAATGAGAATCTGCGTGGAGGGATTGCCCGGTTGAGTCAGTTCCTTCTGGCGTCTTTGGCTGTTCCCGACCAGGATATGTGGGTGAACCTTTCTCCGGATGGCCGCGACCGCGTTATGCCCGAAACATTTGCTCGTACGGAAATGGGCAAGGTGTTGATGGAGCAGGATTATTTACTCAAACAGAAAGCCGCCTCTTTAACCTATCCGGAAACTTCTTTGGGAGCAGCCTTCTGGAAAGAAGTTTACGGCAGGGTGTTTGCCGAGTATGGAACAACAGATATTCCGGCCGGAAATATTAATAAAGTGTGGATTATTCCATCCACGGCAACTGTTTACACGCGTAATAACAGCGTTTTTGTGACCGATACCTCTTTAGATGTGCTTACGGATACCGACTATCAATTGCTTCAGGATTCGCAGCTGACCGCCAAAGAAGAAGGAGTGGCCCGGATATACACGGATGTATTTCGTCAGATGATCCTTCCGGTTCTACGCCGGGATGTCAATGGTGGAGAATTGTTTGCTCCCGTAAGGCAGGTCTATAACGCGCTGGTGTTGGCCACATGGTACAAACGTCATCAAGCCGCAACGGTAGTGGGAACGCGTTATGTGGGGCAAAACAAGGTGCGCGGCATTGACAGTGTTGCTCCGGCATTGCGTCAGGAAATTTTTGAACGGTATTTGAGGTCGGTAGAAGAAGGGGTTTATTCCTATATCAAGGAAGAAAACGACCCTGTTGATGCGCAGATGATTCCCCGCAAGTATTTCTCGGGTGGAGTGATGCTTTCCGGGTTGAATCAGCCAGCTGGGCCTTACCGTGAAACACAATTGCCTTTGACTGGCCTTGATGGCGCGATGTCTTCAGATCTTTTACGTACGCCTTTGCAGCTTGAGCCGGTTGACCAGGCCATGCTGTCTTCCGGACTGGTTCGTTCGCTGGCGCTTGGGGTGACGCTGGCCATGGCGCCTGTGGCCATGTCGCATGCCGCGGCGTTTGCCCCGTCTTCCGACGGAAAGGCAACAGTTGTCGAACTAAAGCCCGGGGAGACCTACGGTCATGCGGTTCAACGGATCCGTACGACGTATAAAAGATTGAATCCCGAAGGGTATAAACATTCGGGATTTTACGGCTCCATGTGGGGAAAAGACGGCAAAGGCGGCGTGGTCAAGACTTTGGGAGGAGACCAGGCGGATCCTGTTGCTCCGTACCGTCCGCTGGTAATTAATGCGGTGCTTCCTGAAGAAGTGCTGCGGGCTTTGCCGGCTTTGTCTGTTCCGGTCAAACAAGCCCCCGCAGTGATCCCTGTAACTGTTCCAGATCGGGGGGGGGATCAAAAGGAGCTAACTACGCAACCGCCTGCTTCATCGACTGTGCAGGCTCCCGCCGCAGCTGTGGCTGAGCCGTCTTTTGTACAGCCTGCCCGCGAAGAATTGGCCGGGTTTACGTCTTTCAGGCAGTATCTGATCGATAAAGTAAAAGGTGGGGTTTCCGGGATGGAGTGGCCCGAGATCAGCCTGAGGGATCCCCGGGTGTATTCTCTGTTAGGCGGATTGCTGTTTCTGGGCGGAGCATTTCTTTTTGGTAAAAAGCGTACCGCAAAACAGCAGAAAGTTTTGAGGACAGGAACAAAAGCTCCAATGGAGCCCGAGAAAGATGATCCAACGGTCGTTTTTCGTGATGAAGTTCCTCCTGCAACAACAGCCGGTCAGGGGGCTACCGTAAGAGAGAATGCCGCTGAACTCTTGGCCGATGCTCGGCCCGCGGTCTCCCGGCAGGGGGGCAATGAGAATGCAGAGATTCTGTCTGGGCTGCACGAACTTGAACAGGATGACGCAACAGGAGAGATATTGGCCGCTCCGGTTGAAGGAAAACCGGAGGGGAACAGCCGTCAGGCGAAACCGGCCTATGCCGTGCCGTTATGGGCGCGGGGATTGTTGTCTTTGCTGACTCTGGGCTGGTTCTCCGTGCACACTTTCCTTGTTTTGTCCGCAGGTGCCGCGGCAACCCAGCTGGCTATTCCTGCGCTTCTGGCGATGACCGTTCTGGGGGTCGTGAACGCTTCTGCCTTGAGTCATGCGCTGGTTCGTTGCGGCATTGAAGTCCGGGGAGGCCGCATTGCTCCGCAGGACAATAGTCCGGGGGTTGTTCTCAAAACGGTTCAGGAACTTATGCCGAAACTTGAGAGTGAGATGCGCACACTTGAGGCTCGCGGCGGCCAGGCTCTCGGGCTGGCACTGGTGTATAGTTCCGACGGAGAAAATTCTGAAGCCTGGATCAGTAAAATGCTCAAACCCAAACGCTGGCTGCGTTGGGAGAAAGGAACCGGTCCGGTGTTCGCTCCGGATCTGATCGGGCGCAATGTCAAGGCCTTCATCAAGGGGATACCTGCCAAAGCCAAGGCCATAGACAATCTGGGTCGTGCGGTTGTGGTTTTTATTCTCAATCATACACGGTTTGCAACAGGAGGGGTTCTGGTCAAGAAGGCAACGCATCCTCATGCCAGCCGCGAGGAAGAGGTTGTCATGGAAGCGTTTGACGAGAATAATGTGTTACGGCGTATCTGGAGAAAGGTGATGGTGGTGATCGGACATAATGGAGATAACGACAACGCCAGAATGGGCGGGGGAAACGTTACCCGCATGTTTGGCCAGACGCTCGATACAACGGCCATGCGCAGGGTTTTCCCGGCGTTGCTGCATCATTATTTCCAGGGGGAGGTTACGGCGTCTTATCTGAAGGCCGATATTAATCCTCTTTTGGTGCTGGAAAGAGGGTTTCGCCCCGATTACAGGAGAATTGTTAAGGAACTTCGCAGGCGCGGATATATTGTCAACGGCCGCGTGTCGCCAAAGTTTGCCGGAGTGGATGACGATTTTCGCGCGCAGTTCAATAGATATCCCCAGGCGTTCTTTAATCATCTGGACTCAGCTCTCTTCGGGCTTCCTCCGGGAGATTCTCCGATCATCCCTTTCCAGATCCATCTTTTTTTGGCCCAGGGGATCTGGAAAACTGCTGTACGGTATGCACATGTGTTTGCGAACCACTCCTTCTTGTCCAATGCGATGGAAGATCTTTTGTCCGAACGCGAGGAAGAGGCGCTGGGAGAGGTGTTTCGTCAGGAGATGGACCGGAAAGTAAGTTCCGGGAAAACAGTTCTTCAGCTTTTGTCCAGACCCGGGTACAAGCCTGCCGGGAGAGTCAAGGAATTGAGTGACTTGTGGTTTGATTCCAGAAAGCAGGCGGCGGAAGCCGGAGTGGAAGCGCAGTACGACATGCTTTTGACTGTCCGTGATCGTCTGGCCCAAAGACTGGCCCGGGAGTCCGGTACGGATTCCGAAGCGGGCAGGGTGCTGGCCAGAATGGAGCGGGGCTGGAGGGATTCCAAGCTGGATGTCGAGGCGCAGCGTTTGTTCTGGGTAGCGGTTGTCATGAAAAAATATTTTACCGGAAGCCGTGAGCAGGCGGTGCGCGAGTTTGCCAAGCGTGCGGACGGGACGTATGGTATTTTTGTACAGACCACGGCATTTGCCGACGGTGTTACTGTTTTCAATAACGGGCAGGATGTGGCGGTAGGGCTGGATCATACCAACATGACTTTCGGCGCCTCATCGGACAGCCAGACGCTGAAGACCCCCGGGCCAAACGGAGAGAAGTACGACGAGATCGTTCATCTGCAAGACGGTCAGGTGATGAATCTGACCTATGATCAGGAGGGCAAGTTTGATATCCGTTCCTGGAAAGACGATCCTTTAAACAAAGGATGGCTCGCGGTCCCGGATGAGGAACTGAGAGGCGATTTCTATTCTACACAGGAGATGGTGGACGGTAAAAAGAATCCGCGTCATGCGCCGCCCCCTGTCCAGTACAAGAAAGAAAGCCGCATTGTTCCCGAGGAGCTGTCGATGTCCACAGCCGTTGTCGCCGACGCAAATGAGAGATGGAACAATGCTGATTCGGACCTGAGAAAAGCGGCCAGCCGGCTTGCCCGGCAGCTGCGCGAGGTTAAAGCCGGCGGCAAAGAGCCAAGACTTCTGGTGGTGGGCTATGATGATTCCTTCATTATCCCCTCGGCGATGTTCGACCTGCTTTATGATCTGGTTGACGGGCTGAAGATCGAGACTGTTTCGGCCAACCAGTTTGTGCAGTCTTTTGAACGGCACCAGAACTATTACCGTGTGGACGAAAACACCATGGCGCTGGTGGTCAGCAAGTCTGGCGCGACATCTCCGACAAAAACGGCCACCAAGGCATTGAAAGCGCTGGCAGGGGTCGGCAACGTTTATGCTATGACCTCCCGTGCGGATGCGATGGTTCTGGATTTGCTGCGGATCAAGGACAAGCCGGCGGACGATCCCGAAAATCAGAGGTTTTTCCTGACCGGAACGTATTTCTTTTCGGAGGCGCCAACCGCATCGGAAATACAGCTTATGTATCATTCCAAACGTCTGGTCTATCAATTAGCCGAGGACTTGACGTCTGCGGGCGCGCAGGAAACTGATGGTTTTTATCTGCGATTTGCACCCGAGAAATTCCAGGAGATCAAAAAGGCGGTGGCTGATGGTGGAGTTGATACCGTGCGTGCCATGACCGGAACCGATGAGAAGGGGGATTCGTTCTCCTCTGATGTGAACAAGGAATTGACGCAGATCGGTAAAAAGATCGGCCTGGCCATGCTGCGGCCCTGGGTTATTGACCGGGTCAAGGATCTGATTGTTTTGGCGGTTTTTCTTTTCGGCGGGCCTTTAACCCTGCTTTATATGTTTTCTGCCGGCCCGCAAAACTGGTATCCGGATCAATTTATGGATTACGTTGTCCGGGTGGCGGATTTTATCTTCATCAATTACGCGTTGAAGTTCTTTTTGTCCGAAACCTATTCAAAGATCGCCGGATTGTCGTCTTTCGGGCGCACCGGGGCACGGAAGATCTTTATTGTCGGCCCGAAGGCCGTCGGAGAGCTGACTCGTAATTATTATTCCCGCCTGTGGGCCAATGGCACCTCCGGCACAAGCCCGTCCGCGATTTACGAAGGAGACTCGCTGGATAACTTTGTGTCCAGGCACGCTTCGGATGTTGGCCGGGGAGATATTATTCTCAATTTTGTTCCGGTGCACGATCTTAACCGCGGGCGTATGAGTGTCCGGCAGGTGTCTTTCCCGAACACCGGGGCGTTCTTCGGGCTTGGAATATGGAAAGGCAGTGCGGTCGTGGTGGATGTTCCTGTGTATGTTCCGAAGGGAGCGGATCCTGACGAAACTGCGATTATAGAAAGTTCTCTGGGGCTTTTTTCGATCCTTACAGCGACCAAAGTGGTTGGTTCTGTGGCCGCCATGCGTTCCAGCCTGGGGGGGCGGCTGTGGATGACTGCCAAGACCTGGAGCCGGGCGGGTGTTCACACAACGCCTACTCCATGGGGAGAAACGCATTATCTGAAAGAGCTCCTGAAAGGCAAGATCGAAGAAGCGGAGTACGTCCGTATTCGTGAAGGGCATTTGTATGATGAGGTGTATCCGGAATTTGCCAAACCTGTGGCCGCAGCAACGTTGCAGCCCGGAGAAGCTTTTGTCGCGGGGTCAGATGCTTCCGAGATTCCGCCGCAAGACAAGACGGCTATAAACAAGGATCGGGAAGCTACCGGCGGTATCGATCTTGACGGCCGGCGTATCGATCTGAAAGAAACAGGTGAAGCATTGGATGCTTTTCCGGAAGCTGACTTGCAGCAGATACCCATCGACGGGTTTATTCCGCACATCGGTGTTCCGGTGCCGATCGCTCCGGCGATGACCCTTTCGTTGTTGACGAAAGACATTTGATATTTCTGTTGCCTGCCCGGGCGAGTTCCTTCGTTTGTGTGTTCTCCCGGGCATTTAAAGACGATTTCTTGTCAAATTCTGCTTTTTTTTGTATAATGCCCGAATCTCTCCGGTTGGACAGGTTTCTTCCGGAGAAATTCGGGCAGGATTTTTCATTAACCTCCAAACGAAAGTCTGGATCGAATGTCACTTGTTAAACCTTTTCAGGGCCTGGTTTATAGCGCCAGCAAGATCAACGATTTTAACAAGGTTATCTGCCCTCCTTACGATGTCATCTCTCCTGAACAGGAACAGATTCTGCAAAAGCGCAGTCCGTATAATTTTATTCATGTGATGCTGGCCAAGGCCGATGCCAAACACGGTGAAGATGATTCCCGTTATGCCCGGGCCGGAGAGACCCTGCGCAAGTGGCTTCACGATGGCATTCTGGTTCGGGATCACAAGCCGTGTATTTATTTTCTCAAGCAGGAATATAAAATTCTTGGACAGAAATACAGCCGTATGGGTTTTCTGGCGGTCATGAAGATCGAGGATGATTCGGCGAAACTTCATCCGCATGAAAAGACTCATGCCGGCGCCAAGGAAGATCGTTTCAAGCTGTGGACGGCGCTCAAGGCGGCCTGTAGCCCGATTTTTGTGTGTTTTTCCGACCGGCAGAAGAAAGTAGAGGGGATCTTCAATCGCAAGGTCGCCCCGACGGCACCCTTTATGGATGTGGTTGAGGATGACGGAACCCGCACTCTGGTCTGGCGTCTGGATGAGTCCGCGGCGATAGCCGAAATTGTCGATGTTTTCAAGGATCAGAATCTGTTTATTGCGGACGGACATCATCGTTACGAAGTTTCCCGTCGCTACCGTGAAGAACAGCTGGCCAGGAATCCCGGGGCCACGGGGGAAGAGCCCTGGAATTATGTCATGACGTATTTTACCAACATGGATTCCAAAGATTTGCAGATTTTTCCGATTCATCGGATTATCCGTCGCTTTCCGGCGGATGTCAGTTTTCTGGAAAATCTTTTTCGTATCGATCCGGTCAAAAAAAAGGAAGATCTCGTTCTTTTGCTGGCCCGGGCCGGACGCAATGAGCACACCTTCGGTTTGTATACCAAAAAGGGAATTCAGTTATTGCGGCTGAAAAACCGCAGCCAGTTGGACGAATATATTAAAGAAGGCTCCAAGGATTACCGCGGACTCGATTCGCTTATTCTCAAGTCGTTTGTATTTGACCGGCTGGATATCAAGTCGGAAGATATCATGTATTCCAACAAGGATATCGATGAATGTTTCAGCTATGTGGATAATGGCCAGGCGGATGCGGCGTTTATTTTGAATCCCGTGAAAATCGAGCAGTTGCGGGCTATTGCGCTCAATGGCGAAAAGATGCCGCCGAAGAGCACGTACTTTTTTCCTAAAGCATTATCCGGAATTGCTTTGCATTCTTTATAAAAAACTATTAACGGGAGTTCTTTCCCCGGGGCAGAAGACGACAGGAATTTATGAGCCTTTTTGGTAAAAGTAATAATACATTTGTTCGGGTTAACAAACGTCGGGTTATTCCTGATGGTATCTGGATGAAGTGTCCCGAATGCCAGCAGCCGTCGTATACCAAAGAAATCGAGAATAACTGGAATGTTTGCCCCAAGTGCCTTTTTCACCTGACTTTGTGCGCTCGCCGCAGACTCGAACTTCTTATCGATGATGGCTCTTTTGTCGAGATGGATGCTGATCTGTTATCAGAAGATCCGCTCAATTTCAAGGGAGTCAAGACGTACAAGGACAAGCTGGCCGCGGATCAGAAGGCTACCGGCTTGTCGGATGCAGCCATCACCGGATACGGCACAATGGACGGCCGTCCGGCTGTTGTCGCGGTTACGGACTCGCAATTTATTATGGGTTCTATGGGCTCGGTGGTCGGAGAGCGGATCACCCGTGCCGTCGAGTACGCCACCCGCAATCGTCTGCCGATTGTGATTGTTTCCGGTTCCGGCGGTGGTGCGCGTATGTATGAGGGGTGCATTTCGCTTATGCAGATGGCCAAGACCTGTGCCGCATTGTCCCGGCATGCCGCAGCCCGGCAGCTGTATATTTCCGTATTGACCAATCCGACTATGGGCGGCATTATGGCGTCTTTTGCCGGGGTTGGTGATATTATCATGGCGGAACCCAAAGCTCTTCTGGGCTTTGCCGGCCCGCGGGTTATCGAGCAGACGGTTCGTCAGAAAATGCCCAAAGGTTTCCAGACTTCCGAGTTTATGCTGGCTCACGGGCTGCTGGACATGATTGTTATGCGGACAGATATGAAGTCTGCCATTGTCCGGATGATTGATTATTCCGGCCAAAAGGTTCCGGTCGAAAAAAGTACCAAATAATCGATTGCATTTTGCAACATTCTGCATAGAATATATTTAATTTTTAAACCATCCTTGTGAGACGCATATGGCCAGCATCCGGATAGAAAATCTTTGCAAGACTTACAAGGGCGGCGCCGCAAAAGCGGTTGATAATGTTAATCTTCAGATCAAGGACAAGGAGTTTGTTGTCCTGGTCGGCCCTTCAGGTTGCGGTAAATCCACCACTTTGCGCATGATCGCCGGGCTGGAAGACATTTCTTCCGGAGATATCTGGATTGGCGACCGCCGGGTCAATGATGTTCCTCCCAAAGACCGCGACATCGCAATGGTTTTCCAGAATTACGCGCTTTATCCGCACATGACCGTTTTCGAGAATATGGCTTTCGGGCTCAAGTTGCGTTCTTATCCCAAGCCCGAGATCGAAAAGCGGGTTCACGAAGCTGCGGAAATTCTCAATATTCATAAATATCTTAATCGTCGTCCGCGTCAGCTTTCCGGCGGAGAACGTCAGCGCGTGGCTCTCGGGCGGGCGATTGTCCGCAAGCCCAAGGTGTTTCTTTTTGACGAACCTTTGAGCAACCTGGATGCCAAGATGCGTGTGACCATGCGCACCGAGATCCACAAGTTGCGCCTGCGTTTGCAGACCACTTTTATTTATGTCACCCACGACCAGACAGAAGCCATGACCATGGGCGACCGCATTGTGGTCATGAAGAACGGACTGGTGCAGCAGGTTGCCGAGCCGATGACCATATATGATCGTCCTGCCAACAAGTTTGTGGCCAGCTTTATCGGCACACCTCCGATCAATCTGATGAACGGAACGATCCTCAAGAAAGACAAGAAGTATTATTTTGATGAGGGCAAGTTCCGGGTCAGATTGCTGGACTCGATGTCTGACCGGATTGCTCCTTATTCCGGCCGTGCGGTCATTTTTGGTATTCGCAGTGAAGATATTTACGACAAACTTTTTGTTTCCGAAGCCTCTTTGGACAACACTATTCGTGTTACCTGCGAAGTTGTTGAACCGTTGGGTTCGGATGTCTATTTGTACCTGAATTCCGGGAAGAACGGCTTTATTGCCCGCGTGGGGGCGCATAATCGGCCTGAAGTCAATCGCGACATGGAAGTTGTCTTCGACATGAACAAGGTGCACTTCTTTGATCCCGATACTGAAAAAACGATTATCTAGAAACTATATTCCTTTTATTGTCAGTCTGCTTTTGCCGCTGGTCAGTTTCTTTGTCTATGCGGCCCGGTATGATTCCCGATTTTTTCTTTTCCTGACCCTGGCCTTCGCTGTTAACATTATTATCCTGTTTTTTTTCTACCAAAGGCTCAAGCGCAAGCATTCGCAGGTCAAACTGCAGCGGGAAGAGTTTTTTGAAAAGACCAACCTGCTCAAGGCCGATCTGGACCGGGAGTCCGGTCTGATTGAGGCTTTCCGCAAGAAAATTCTTGGCTATTCCCGTTTGAAGGGTTTTGTCGAACGTCTGGGAGAGTGCTTGTCGCTGGATGATACTCTGCACGTTCTTTCGCGGGAGACGGCGTTGTTGTTTGGCCCGGATGAGCCTGCGATTATTGTTTACTTGTGTGATCCGCATTCTGCGGAACTGGCCATTGCCAGCGCCGAGCTCGGCGGTCGTCCGCTGAATATTCGTGTCAAACGCGGAGATGTTTTTGATCGCTGGGTGATCAAGAATCTGCAGCCGCTTCTGCTGGAAGATATTCTTAACGATTTTCGTTTTGATGCCGGCAAAAGGGAGGCGGACACTCGACAGGTTCGCTCGCTTTTAAGCGTGCCGCTGATGGTTCATAATACTCCGGTCGGGATTCTGCGTGTGGATAGTCCTTTACCTAATCGCTTTCATGAGGAAGATTTGCGTTTTCTCAAGGCCATTGGAGATCCGGCCGCGGTTGCCCTCGAGAATGCCCAGCTTTATGACCGGGTAGAAGATTTGGCGATTCGGGATGGGCTTACGGGGTTATTTCTAAAGAGATATTTTCTGGAGCGTTGTCAGGAAGAGGTTCAGCGGCATACGCGGACTGATCGCATGCTGTCTTTGCTTTTTCTGGATCTGGATCATTTCAAGGGGTATAACGACCGCTTTGGCCATATGGCGGGAGATATCCTGCTTAAACATCTGGCGGCACTGCTCAAGAAGCATTTCGACAAGCCAGGCAATATAATCTGCCGTTACGGAGGAGAAGAATTCTGCGTTTTGCTTGCGGAATGTTCTTTACGTGAAGCCTTGACGCAGGCCCAGGTTTTTGTCCGGGCCGTGGAATCCCAGAGCATTTCTTTGCGCCGGGAGAAGACGCGTATTACCATCTCGGCCGGAGTGGCGGCTTTTCCAGGGGATGCCCGGGCCGTGGATGATCTGGTGGCCAAGGCTGACGCCGCGCTTTACATGGCCAAGAACAAGGGGCGCAATCGGGTTTGTGCGGCGGGAGGATAGCCATGCATGTCTATCTCATGTTTGTTCTGGTTGTTGCTTTTGTTATTCTGGTGGTATATCTGGCCAAGGTGGTGGTTCTTCAGCTGGAGGAAACTGCGGATAATGATGTGATGAAAGTCAAGGAGGCGTATTTCGGCATCATTCAGCGCAAGGATGATCTGGCGCAGGAGAAAAAGCGCCTGCAAGAAGAGGCCAACCGTATTTTTACGCTTTATGAATTTACGCGGGAGGTCACCGGGACCTTTGATGAGGCGGCGGCTTTCCAGTCTTTCCGGGCTCATCTGGCGCGCCAGACTTCGTTTGAGGATTGCCGGATGCTGCCGGTGCCGCGCCTTTCTTCGCCGTCCCCGGAAAAATACCACGGATACCGTTTTTTTTCGCTCAAAGCCAAACGCAAGGTTTTGGGGGAACTGGCTTACAAGGGGTTGCCCGAGGGGGATGAAGAAATCTTTGTCATTCTGGCCCATCAGTTTGCCCTGGCACTCAAGCGGATTCGTCTTTATAGCGAGCTGGAAAGAATGGCGATCACTGACGGCCTGACTCAACTGCATACCCGGAGGCATTTTATGGAACGTTTTGCCGAAGAGTTCGGGCGTGCGCAGTTGCGGCAATCGTTTGTTTCGTTTCTCATGATTGACCTGGATCATTTCAAGCAGGTCAATGACCGGTATGGCCATCTGACGGGAGATGTTATCCTGAGAGAAACAGCCCGTTTGATTAATGAGAATATTCGAGAGATCGATATTGCCGGCCGTTATGGTGGAGAAGAATTTTGTGTCATTCTGCCGGACACCGACAAGGCTGGTGCGATGTTGACAGCCGAGCGCATCCGTTCGGCCGTTCGTGAGGCGAAGATACGCGCTTTTGATGCTGTGCTGACGGTGACTCTCAGCATAGGGGCTGCCACTTTTCCTGATGATGCCCGTCAGCCTGATGAATTGCTGGATAAAGCTGATTGGGCTTTGTACCGAGCCAAGAAGAAAGGCCGGGATCAGGTGGCGGGCTTTAGCATTTATCAACTGGAGGCCTAATCCCGGATCCTGTAATTAACGCCCGATAGCAGTTGCACCGGCGGTTTTTTTGTGTAGAATAATATTTTATCCTGAAATCAAACTTCTCATGCGGAAACGATTTATGTCTCAATATGTCATCGGTATTGATGTCGGCGGAACCAATGTCAAGCTGGGTGTGGTCAATGTCAAAGGCAAGGTTATCGCCCGCTCGTCTTTTTCCACCGGGGCTCATGTCAGCCAGCCGGCAGTTTTGATTGATGCGTTGGTTCAGGCTGTGCAGGCGCTTATGGCGGCTCGTGGCATTGATCGCAGCGCTGTAGCCGGGGTGGGTGTCGGATTGCCGGGGCTGGTGGATGCAGACAAGGGAATTGTGCGGATACTGCCGAATATTCCTGGCTGGCTGGATGTTCCGCTCAGAAGAATCCTGCAGCGTAAATTGCGCATGGAGGTCGTTCTGGAGAACGATGTCAACATGATAACGCTGGGTGAATGGAAATTCGGCGCCGGACGCGGTGTGCATGATCTGGTTTGTATTACTCTTGGAACAGGCGTCGGCGGTGGATTAATTCTGAATAATGCAATTTATCGTGGCCCGGGTTTTGCGGCGGGCGAAATTGGTCATGCGCCTCTCAATGAGGAGGGGCCGGCCTGCGGTTGTGGTGGCTGGGGCTGTTTCGAGCAGTATGTCGGCAATCGTTGTTTGCAGAAGAATGCGGCAGCCGCGTTTGGGCGCAAAGATATTTCTCTGGAAGACGTCTACCGGCTGGCGGTCGAGGGTAATAAAAAGGCCCTGGGTTTCTGGGCCGTGGTCGGCGGCCGCGTTGGTACAGGTCTGGTCGGGACGATCAATATACTTAATCCGTCAAGGATCGTTATTGGCGGGGGCGTTGCCGGAAGTTTTGATTTTATCCGTCCGGCCATAGAAGAAACCATCAAACGTCGCTGCATGAAGATCCAGGCCGGCATGGTGAAAGTTGTCCGGGCGCGTCTGGGGACAGATGCCGGTCTTGTGGGCGCAAAGGTTCTGGTCTGTCATGACAAATAACGCAAAGATGCCGGGAAGATTGTGTTTGGTTCTTGTTTTTTTGTTCGCACTTACCTCCGGCGGGATGGTTCTGGCCGAACCCGCGAATCCGGTTGAGTTAACCGGTGACTCGGTCGAGTTCCAGGCAGATGAAGGCAAGTTTGTGGCCAGCGGAAATGTTGTCCTGCATCAGGACGGCGCGGTGCTTTTTTGTGATCGGGTCGAATTTTATCGTGACCGTAAGGAGGCGCACGCTTATGGCGATGTGATGCTGGAATCCGACAAGGGTAGTGTCTGGGCAGAAAAAGCCTTTTATAATTTTGGCACCAAACGTGGCGAATTCACGAATGCCAGGATTTTTTCTTATCCGGTTTTCGGTCAGGCGGCCTCCATCACCCGTGTGGGGGAAAACTACTATCTGCTTTCGGACGGCTGGCTGTCAACCAGCGATTATGATGATCCCGAGTATCGGATCAAGTCGCGCCGGATTGAGGTCTGGCCGGGTGATAAGGCGGTGGCCACCTCCTCGACCATGTATCTGGGAGCGCTGCCGGTTCTTTATCTGCCCAGGTACACCCAGGATTTGAGAGACAATCGCCCGCATTTTAGTGTTATCCCCGGTTATTCCAAGGACTTTGGTGCTTATTTGTTGACCCGTTACCGTGTGCGTCCCACCAGTCGTACCGAGACTACCTATCATTTTGATTACAGGGAACGCCGCGATGTTGCCTGGGGCGTGGATCTCAAATATGATCCGATGTGGTTTGGCCAGGGCCTGGTCAGGACGTATTATATGAACGAACGGCTGATTCACGACAAGCACGTCTGGCTGCCCAGGGATTTCGCGACAGTGGAACGGGAGCGTTACCGTCTGGAATGGCGGCACAAGCTGGACATTGATCCGAGGACAGGTCTGATCATGCAGTTTTACAAGATGTCCGATAATGATGTGCTCAAGACTTATTTTGAACGGGAATACCGCGAAGACAAGTCTCCGGCCAGTTTTGCGGTATTGACGCACAACGCCGACCGTGTCACGGCGGCATTGCGTACGGATGTGCGCACCAACCGTTTTGAGGAAGGTGTGGAACGGCTTCCGGAGGGCAGTCTTAGCTGGAGCAATCAGCCGATTGCCGATACCGGGTTTTATTTCAAAAGCCTGAACACGGCTTCCCGTCTGATCAGAAAATATCCTTCGGCCAGTGATGTCTCCCAGCGAACCGTCCGTATGGATTCCGATACCGAGCTGTCCCGGCCGTTCAAGCTTTCTTTTCTGGAAATGCGTCCCTTTGCCGGAACCGAGCAGACTTATTTTACGCGGACAATCGACAAGGCCGATAATGATTCTGTCCGTGGTATTTTCCGGACGGGAATGGATGTCAGTACGAAGTTTTATCGGGTCTTCGATGCCGATTTCGACCGGTTCGGGGTTGAAGTTAACAAGCTCAGGCATGTGGTGACTCCGACGGTATCGTATTTGTACCAGCGGCATCCTACCCTGGAGTCAGCCAAGCTTTTTTCTTTTGACGAGGTAGATAGCCGGGCGCAGATCAACGATATTTCCCTTGGCTTGGACAATACCTTGCAGACCAAACGCAAGGGACGCAGCGTCGACCTTGCCCGTTCGCTGTTAACCAGCGATTTTCGCCTGCACAATCATGAGAGAGAAACCTCCCGGGGTGGATTTGGCCCGGTGAAATGGCAGAATGAAGTTTATCCCAGTCCGTATGTGACCCTGCATCAGGACATGACGTTTGATGATGAAAGCCGCGCGATGGAAACCATGAACATTGATGCCTATTTCCGGAATCTCAAGAATTGGGAACTGGACATTGGCCGGCGTTTTACCCGTGACGATGACGATCTTTTGACGACCCAGCTGGCATATACTTTCAATCCCAAGTGGCGGGCGGTGATTTATGACCGCTGGAATATTGACTCCGGCAGCTGGCAGGATCAGCAGTATTCGCTGGTGCGTGATCTGCATTCCTGGGAAGTCGAGTTGGCCTACAAGGACAAGCAGGGGTATACGGACAACTCTACCGAGATATGGGTTATTTTTCGACTCAAGGCGTTCCCGTCGGTTATGTTTGACGGCGGCACGAGTTATAACAAGCGCAAGGTTGATCAGAACGCAGCATTCTAGACAGGAACGGAATATATGGATATAGCTATTGTCGGGTCGGGATATGTCGGGCTAGTAACCGGAGCGTGTCTTGCGCACATCGGGCACACGGTTGTTTGTGTGGATAATAATGCGGAAAAAATCCGTCAGCTCAAGGCCGGGCATGTGCCGATTTATGAACCCGGACTGGAAGAGCTGCTGGAGAAATACCGGAAAAATAGCCGGCTGACCTTCAGTACCTCGATTGCCGAGGCGGCTAAAAAGGCTTCGGTCATTTTTATTGCGGTTGGAA
Organism: Candidatus Omnitrophota bacterium; assembly: GCA_903944345.1. Classification (GTDB taxonomy): domain Bacteria; phylum Omnitrophota; class Gorgyraeia; order Zapsychrales; family Fredricksoniimonadaceae; genus CAJARJ01. The sequence goes on along the minus strand of CAJARJ010000002.1, from coordinate 59,818 downwards.
CTCCGTCCAAGAAAAACGGTGAGGCCGACCTGGTTTATATTGAAAATGTGGCGCGCGAAGTGGCCCGTAACATGGATTCCTACAAGTTGCTGGTGGAAAAGTCGACTGTCCCTGCCCAGACAGGTGACCGTATTGCCCGGACCGTGCGTTTGAATCTTCCTTCCTCGTCGGGGAAAGACAAAAAGGGCGCTGTCGAGTTTGACGTGGCGTCCAATCCCGAATTTCTGCGGGAAGGTTCGGCTATCAGCGACTTCATGCAGCCTGACCGGATCGTGATCGGGGTCGAGTCCAAACGGGCGGAACGTCTTTTACGCGAGATATACAAGCCGATCAAGACCAAGATTGTGGTCACGAACGTTGCTACAGCGGAAATGATCAAGCATGCCTCCAACTCTTTTCTGGCTACCAAGATTTCTTTTATCAATTCCGTTGCCCAGATCTGTGAACGGGTCGGGGCGGATGTCGGCAAGGTTGCCGAAGGGATGGGCTATGACCGCCGGATCGGACGATCCTTCCTTAATGCCGGGATCGGGTATGGCGGCAGCTGTTTCCCGAAGGATGTTGATGCTTTTATCCGGCTGGCCGAGAAGAACGGCTACGATTTCAGTATTCTTAAAAGTGTTCGCCAGGTCAATGAAGAACAGAAGCAGAGCTTTATCCGGCTGATCGAAGACAAACTTTGGATTCTCAAAGACAAGACTGTGGCGGTCTGGGGTCTGGCTTTCAAGCCGGACACCGACGATATGCGGCGTGCGGCCTCTCTGGACGTGATTGAGGCGCTGCAGGCGGAAGGGGCGCTGATCCAGGCCTATGATCCGCAGGCCATGGATAATGCTGCCAAAATGCTGCGCAATGTAAAGTTTTGCCCCGATCCTTATGCCGCGGCACGGGGCGCGGACTGCCTGCTCCTGTTAACCGAGTGGACGGAATTTTCGGGGCTTGATATGGCCAAGGTTCGGGAGCTTATGCGTCAGGCAGTCATTTTCGACGGGAGGAACTTCCTCGACGAGAAGTCTGTCGGCGATCTCGGGTTTGAGTATTACGGCATAGGGGGCAGGCGCAATGCGTAAAGCCCTGCTTAAAAGCATCGCCGAACGGAAACTGCGTATTGCGGTTATCGGCCAGGGGTATGTGGGCTTGCCCCTCGCGCTGACGTTTGCGGCGAAGGGGTTTGTGACCTACGGAATCGACACCAGTGCGGACAAGATTCGCCGTCTGGCGGAAGGCTGCAGCTATATAACCGATGTTGCCGACCAAGACATTTCCCGTCAGTTGAAGAAGAAAACTTTTGTCCCTTCCTCGGATTTTGCGCTTGTGCACGATTGCCGGGCGGTTATCATCTGCGTTCCGACTCCGATCAAGCGCCGGTACACTCCTGATATTTCATTTATTTTGTCGGCGGTGCGTTCGGTTGCGGCCCATTTGAGCAAGGGGACGCTGGTTGTTCTGGAAAGCACCACCTATCCCGGCACCACCGAGGAACTGATCATGCCCGAACTCGAGAAAAGCGGGCTGAAAGTCGGCCGTGATATTTTTTTGGCTTTTTCACCGGAACGGATTGATCCCGGAAATACCACGCACAAGCTTTCTGCCATCCCCAAGGTTCTTGGCGGAGTGACGGCTGCGTGCAATGAAACTGCCGCGACTTTGTACAAAACAGTTATTCCCCATATTCATACAGTGTCCTCGCCGCGGGCGGCCGAAATGGCCAAGCTTCTGGAGAACACGTTTCGCCTGATCAATATCAGCTGGGTCAATGAGGCGGCGATGATGTGCCGGGCCATGCATATTGATATCTGGGAGGCCATTGATGCAGCCAAAACCAAGCCTTTCGGGTTTATGCCTTTTTATCCCGGGCTCGGAGTGGGCGGGCATTGTATCCCCGAAGACCCTATTTATCTTTACTGGAAAGCCAGGCAAAGGGGTTTCTCGTCCAAGTTTATTAAATTGTCTGCGGACATTAATACGGCAATGCCCCGGTACGCGCTCTCCCGGGTACAGGAACTGCTGGCCGTTAGTGGCCGGGACTTGAAGGGCGCCAGGGTGCTGGTTTTGGGCGTGACGTACAAAAAAGACGTCAGGGATTTGCGCAAGTCGCCGGCCGTGCATTTTATTGATGTGCTGGGCAAGGCCGGGGTTCAGGTGCAGTTTCATGATCCGCTTATTCCGTATCTGCATATTGACGGACTCAAGATGGAAGGTGTTGCGCTTACGCCCGGATTGATCGCGCAGCAGGATTGTGTGGTGGCGGCTGTGGATCACAGCGGAATTGATTACAAGAAGGTGCTCAAACACGCACAGGCGGTTTTTGATGTAAAAAATATTTACCAGGGGATACGGTCGGACAAAATTACCCGGCTTTGACACACCTGAAAGGAATGTATGCCAGCAAAGAAAGTTACAGTCGTGACCGGCGGGGCAGGGTTTCTGGCCAGCCATATGTGCGACCAGTTGATCGAGCGCGGGCACCGCGTGATCTGTCTGGACAATTTTATTACCGGCAAAAAGGCTAATATTGCCCATTTGCTCGGGAACAAGGATTTTGTTTTTATCAAGCAGGATGTGTCACGCCCCTTCAAGATTGCCGGACGGGTGGACTATGTCATGCATTGCGCCTCTCCGGCTAGTCCGGTGGATTATCTGAATTATCCAATAGAAACATTGCTCGTCGGTTCCCAGGGAACCCACCAGACACTGGAGCTGGCCCGTACCAAGAAAGCGGTTTACCTTTTGACCTCAACCTCGGAAGTTTATGGTGACCCCAAGGAGCACCCCCAGAAAGAAACTTACTGGGGACATGTCAATCCGATTGGTTCGCGCAGTGTTTACGATGAAGCCAAGCGGTATGCCGAGGCAGCGGTGTTTGCTTACCGGCGTACGTTCAAGGTGGACACCCGTGTTGTCCGGATTTTTAATACCTATGGGCCCAGGATGAATATGAATGACGGACGGGTTGTTCCTAATTTTATTTGTCAAGCCATCAAGGGAGAGCCGTTAACGGTTTACGGTGATGGCCGCCAGACGCGTTCGTTTTGTTATGTCGAGGACGAAGCTGACGGGATTTTGCGGCTTTTGTTTTCGTCCGAGCCGGGGCCGGTGAATATCGGGAATCCCGGGGAGTTTACCATGCTCGAGTTTGCCCGTCAGGTGCTGAAGTTGACCGGAAGCAAAAGCCGGATTGTGCACGAGCCGTTGCCCGAAGACGATCCCAAACAGCGCCGGCCGGATATTACGGTTGCCCGGACCCGGCTGGGCTGGGAGCCTAAGATTGATCTGGAGCAAGGCTTGACCAGGACAATAGCCTGGTTTCGTTCGGAGCTGGCTTGCGCCGGGAAAAAGAAAAAATGACGGAATATCAACCGGAAGACCTGACGGCTTTTGAAAATGAAATAGCCGGAATTTTTGCCCAGGGGCTTATTGCCGCGCCGGTGCATCTGCGGGCCGGGCGGGAACACGAGCTTATCCGGATTTTTCGTAAATATGATATTGGCCCTGACGATTATGTTTTCGGTTTTTGGGATTCGCATGAATTGTGCCTGCTCAAGGGAGTTCCCCGCGAACAGGTCAAGCAGTCGATTGTTGACGGGCATAGCATTGCCCTGATCTTTCCGCAGTACAAGGTTTACTGTTCCGGGATTGTCGGCAGCCTGATGGGGACCGCAGCCGGTGCGGCCTGGGCCCTCAAGCGCAGGGGTAAGGCCGGGCGGGTTTTTCTTTTCTGCGGGGATATGTCCGCCGAGACCGGGATTTTTCATGAAGCGGTCAAGTATATTTGTAACTTCGATCTTCCGGCGGTTTTTGTGGTTTCGGACAATGGCCTGAGTGTCATGACCGACACGCGTGCGGCCTGGGGATCTGCCGATCCGTGGTTCAAGGGGACCCGTTTTGAAAGCAAGATCGAATATTTTCGTTATACCAATGCCTGGCCGCACTCGGGTCTGGGCAAACTGATCAAATTCTGACATGAAATATTTTGACGAACTAAAACGCACCATGGAATGGCTGGCAGAGCAGCCGGATACTCTTTTTATCGGGCAGACAGCGGCGGTGCCCGGAACGTTCATGTATCAGACTTTGCGTGATGTGCCCAAAGACCGTGCTTTGGAATTCCCGGTTAATGAAAGTTTCCAGATGCAGTTTTCCCTGGGCCTGGCACTGGAAGGATATGTTCCGGTGTCAGTTTATCCAAGGCAGAACTTTTTGCTGTTGGCCCTGGGGGACATGTCCAATATGGTGGATAAGCTTTCGGCGATGAGCGGCGGCGAGGCTTCCGCCAAGATTATAATCCGTGTGGCTACCGGTCCTTTCAAACCGGTGCATCCCGGACACCAGCATGTCGGCAACTTTGTCCAGGCGTTTCGCCGGATGTTTGACTGGATCGAGGTGGTCGAGGTTAACGAACCGCAAGAAATTTTTCCTGCTTACGAGCGTGCGTATTTGCGCGGCGACGGGCGTTCGACGCTGATCATCGAAGAGGGAAATTTTTACAATGAAAAATGATCCGGTTCTTTTGATTGTCGGGCATCGGGATTGTACGGAGGCGGAGCTTTTTGCTCATTTTTCATTGACCGGGGTGAGGGTTATTTCCTCGGCGAGGGTGGGGCTCAATGTGCAGGATCGGGGAGCGGTGGAGGCGTTTTTTTGTTCTTGTCCGGTGGAACGGGTTATTCTGACATCTGTTCGTTCGGGGGGTATCGGGGCCAACCAGGCGTATCCGGCCGAATTCATGTATGAAAATCTCCAGGTGCAGAACAATATTATTGATGCTTCTTTCCGGCACGGAGTTAAAAAGTTGCTTTATCTTGCGGCCTCCTGCGTTTATCCCAGAGATTGCTCCCAGCCGATGAAGGAAGATGACCTTTTTTCCGGTCCGATGGAAAAGACCTCCGAGCCGTATTCTTTGGCCAAGGCGGCCGGCATGGTGTTATGCCAGGCTTACCGCCGGCAGTACGGGTTTCATGCGATTGTCGGGATTCCGGCCACGGTTTACGGTCCCGGAGGGGAGGGGCAGCAAGAGTCCCATGTGCTGGAGGCTCTGGTCAGCCGGGTGCGCCAGGCCGTCCGGGAGGGTTTGCCGGAAATTACGCTTTGGGGCAGCGGGAGTCCCCGGCGTGAGTTTATGCACGCAGACGACCTTGCCAGCGCTTGTGCTTTCCTGCTTGAACGCTATGATGATGACGCTCCGGTTAATATCGGAGCGGGCGAAGATATTTCGATTCGTGAACTGGCCGGCTTGGTGGCAGGCAGTGCCGGTTATAATGGACGGATTTGCTGGGACACGTCCAGGCCGGATGGTGCGCCGCGAAAACTGCTGGATAGTTCTCGCCTCAATGCCCTTGGCTGGCGGCCGGGCATTTCGCTGGCGCAGGGAGTTGCAGCATTGTTTGCGCAGGATCCGGAATAATTTTTTTTCGGTCGGATGGTTTGCGGGATGGTTAGGTGTGATGTGGGTGTAGGGGCCGATCTTGTCTCGGCTCATGGATGAAGCCTGGAGGAAATATGAAAATTTTGGTGACCGGAGGAGCCGGATATCTTGGAGCGGTCATGGTGCCGCGGCTTTTGCAGGAAGGGCATAGTGTTACGGTGCTGGATAATTTTATGTACAGCCAGACACCGTTACTGGATATTTGCCATGATGCTCGTTTGACCCTGATTCGCGGCGATGTCCGTGACCGCGCGGTTTTGTCCAGACTGGTTCCCGCGGTTGATGCGATATTCCCGCTGGCCTGCCTGACCGGAGCGCCTTTATGTGCCAAAGATCCTTTTTCGGCGCAGACAATTCTGGTTGACGCGGTCAGGCTTGTTGCGGAGTTGTCGTCCCGCCAGCAGCCAATAGTTTTTCCCACGACCAACAGTGGTTATGGTATCGGGGAACAGGGCAAGTTTTGTACGGAAGAAACGCCGCTGCGGCCGATCTCCGTTTATGGCCGGCTCAAGTGTGAAGCCGAGAAAATTGTGCTCGACAGCGGGCATGGCGTGACCCTTCGTCTGGCTACGGCTTTTGGAGCCAGTCCGCGCATGCGGCTTGATCTTCTGGTGAATGATTTTGTGTATCGCGCGGTTCAGGATCGTTTTGTCGTGTTGTTTGAGGCGCACTTCAAGCGCAATTTTATCCATGTGCGTGACGTGGCCAAGGCGTTTATGCATGCAATGGAGAATTTTTCTGCGATGAAAGGTGAAGCCTATAATGTCGGGCTGAGCGACGCGAATATCAGCAAGCTGGAGTTGTGTGAGGCCATTAAAAAGCATGTCCCGGATTTTTATTTTGTTGAGGCGGCTGTCGGGGAAGATCCCGACAAGCGTGATTATATCGTTTCCAACGAGAAGATTGAGCGAACCGGGTTCAAGCCGGATGTTTCTTTGTCCGACGGTATTGCGGAACTGGTCAAGGCTTACCAGGTCCTGCGGCGCAATCAGTATTCCAACGTGTAACCTTGCCGGGCTAAAATGTTCCTGCGCCCGGGTTAAAGAGAGAATTGCATGATTATCAGCCGGACGCCTTTTCGTGTGTCTTTTTTTGGTGGAGGAACCGATTACCCTGCCTGGCTCAGGGAGCACCCCGGTGCAGTTCTGGGCACGACAATTGACAAATACTGTTATATCACCGCCCGGTATCTTCCGCCGTTTTTCGAGCATCGTTCGCGGATCATTTATTCCCGGATGGAGCATGTCCGTCAGTCGATTGACGAGATTGAGCATCCGTCCGTACGCGAGACCTTGCGTTTTCTCAAGATCCAGGAGGGCGTGGAGATCCACCATGACGGAGATCTCCCGGCCAGGGCCGGACTGGGATCCAGCTCTTCTTTTACTGTAGGCTTGCTTAACGTGCTTTATGCCTTGCGCGGGTCGATGGCCACCAAGGAGCAGCTCGCCCGGGAAGCCATTCATATCGAGCAGAGCATGATCAGGGAAAATGTCGGCTGTCAGGATCAGGTGCTGGCGGCTTTCGGTGGTCTGAATTATATTGAGTTTTCCCATGACGGTACGCCGGCGGTGCGTCAGGTGACCGCGCCCAAAACGGTTACCGACGGGTTGCAGGAACATCTGATGCTTTTTTTCACCGGGTTCTCGCGGATGGCTTCGGAAGTCGCGGTGCACCAGATTCGCAATATTCCTAACAGGACCTCCGAGTTGACGACGATGTACGGCCTGGTGCAGGAAGCGCTCAAGGCAGTCAGTGCCGCGGACTATCCTTTGTTCGGACGGCTTCTGCACGAAAGCTGGGAGCTGAAGCGTTCGCTGTCCGAAAAGATTACGACACCCGAGATCGACACAATCTACGAGCGGGCACGCAAGGCAGGGGCGGCGGGCGGAAAGATTCTGGGCGCCGGGGGTGGCGGGTTTATCCTGATTTACGCGGAACCCGGAGTCAAGCCATGGGTGCGCCAGGCGTTGTCCGGGCTGCTCGAGATTCCTTTCAAGTTCGAGAACCTGGGGAGTCAGATTATTTTCTATCAGCCCAACAGCGGGGTTGTGGCGTGAAAGGTGAGACGTTATGAATGAAGCGATTGCTGCGGATTTTCTGATTCTTTGCGGAGGGCTTGGTACCAGGCTGCGTGCCGTGACAGGCGAAACGCCCAAAGTCATGGCCGAGATTCAGGGCGAGCCGTTTCTTGATTTCCTGATCCGTTATCTGGCGCGTCAGGGCGCGCGCCGGATTATTTTGTGCGCCGGGTACAAGGCAGAAACGCTGATCAGCCATTACAAGAACAAGTTTCCGTCAGTCGAGCTGGATTTCTCAATTGAAACCGAACCGCTTGGAACCGGCGGGGCATTCAAGAATGCCCGGGCGCTTGTCCGTAACGAAATATGTTTCGGGCTTAACGGCGACTGTTTTACACCATTGCAATACAGGGCGCTGCTGGACTTTCATCGCAGCCGCAAGGCCCAGGCGTCCCTGGTGGGGGTGCGTGTCGAGGGCAACAAGGATTTCGGAACGCTGCAAATCAATGATAAAGAGGAAATTACCGCGTTTCGTGAAAAGTTCGAGACACGGGAAACACAGTATATCAGTGCGGGCATTTACTGCTTTCACAGGAACCTGTTTGATCAGATGCCTGCGGCCGGAAAATTTTCGATTGAATATGATGTGTTTCCGAAACTGATCGGCCAGGGTTTCTTTGCTTACAAGACCGATGCGCCCTTTATTGATATTGGCACGCCCGAACGCTTTGAATGGGCGAAGAAACATTTAAACGAGATGCTTGAGCCAGCCGCTTGAGGCTGTTGGTTGGCAGACAAGGAGAATTTGCATGAAGTTCGCCGCGGGGCAAGAGTCAAAAAAAGCCGGATACAAGGTTCCTTTCGGGACGGTGTCAATTACCCCCCGAGCCCGTCAGCTGATTAATGAAGCGCTGGACAGCAAATGGGTGACCAAGGGCAAGTATGTGCACGAATTTGAGGAGCGTTTTGCCGCTCTGTTCGGCATGAAGCATGGTGTGGCGGTTTCCAGCGGAACGGATGCGGACGCCCTGGCCTGTGCTGCCTTGTATGATTTTGGTGCCCGTCGTGGAGATGAAGTCATTGTGCCGGCCTTGTCTTTTGTGGCCACGGGGAATGCGGTCTTCCAGGCCGGACTGACCCCGGTTTTTGTGGATGTCCAGAGAGACTCGCTCAATATTGATCCCGCCCTTATCGAGGAGAAGATCACGCCGCGCACCCGGGCGATCATGCCGGTGCATCTTATGGGCAAGCCGGCGGCTATGGACGAGATCTGTGCCATTGCCCGTCGGCACAACCTCAGGATCATCGAGGATGCCGCCGAAGCGCACGGGGCCGAGTACAAGGGGCGCAAGATCGGGGCGATCGGGGACATGTCCTGTTTCAGCCTGTATGCCGCGCACATCGTGACGACCATTGAAGGCGGAATGATCCTGACTAATTGCGGGCAGACAGCCGAGGCGCTGCGCTCTTTGCGCAATCACGGTATGACCGGAAAGTTTACGTTTTCCCGGATCGGGTTTTCTTCCAAGATGAACGAACTTGAAGCGGCGGTTGGTCTGGGGAATCTGGATATATTCGGGCAGATCCTTGAGACGCGCCGGCGTAACATGTTGTATCTGATTGACCGTTTTCGCCGCCTTGACCGGTATTTTATTACCCTCAAAGAAGAGGCGCACGAAAAACTCGGGCCCCATGCTTTTTCCATTATCCTGCGGGAAGGGCTGCCTTTCGGGAAAGACGAGTTTGTGTCTTATATTGAAAGCCAGGGGGTCGATTCACGCAATCTGTTTTATTCCATGCCTACCCAGTGCCCGAGCTATGCTTTTTTGGGGCATCGTATCGGGGATTTTCCTCAGGCCGAATACTGCAGCGACCAGGGCACGCATATCGGCATTCATCAGGACATAGAAATCAGCCAGCTGGATTATGCGGCGGAGGTTGTCGAGGCATATTTGCGTCGGAAAGGACTGACGGTTTGAAAGAATATTTGCGGATGATCCATTTGGCCCGCCGGAACGTGCATTATCTGGCCGGCGGGATTTTTTCCATGTTTGCCTGTGCGCTTTTTGAAGGCCTGCAGTTTGGTGCCATTGTTCCGCTTGCAGACCGGATTTTTACCAACAAGCCGGTTATTTTGCCCCAGGGTTTGCCCGTTGCGCTGGTTCAGCTGGCAGAGAAGTTCAACCAGCTTGACCGTTATACGCTGTTTTACGGAATAATCTTTTTTATTCCCCTGTTTTATGTCTTGAAAGGCGGGGCGGTTTACCTGCGCGGATTGTTTATGAATACGCTGGCGCAGCGTACGGTGATGGATGTGCGCGGCGATCTGTTTCGCAAGTACCAGGAATTGTCGCTGGACTTTTATAGCGAAAAGCGTCAGGGCGAACTGATGAGCCGTATCACCCATGATACCAGTTTTGTCGGGCATGCGATCTCCTACGGGATGACCGATCTGGTTTACCAGTTTCTGCTGGCGATTCTTTTTGCCGGGATCGCCCTGACGATCAGCTGGAAGATGGTGCTGGTGATCGCAGTGATTTTTCCGATTAACGGTTTGCTTATTCATGTGATTGGCAAAACGATCAAGAAGCAGTCTTTGCAGTCGCAGGAATCCATGGCGGACCTTAATTCGGTGATTGCCGAGAGCAACCAGGGAGTAGCCATTGTCAAGGCATTCGGCCGGGAAGAACACGAGATCGGCCGCTTTGAACAGGCCAACCGTAAACTGTATCGCGCCACGATCAAGGGGATCCGCCGCAATCTTGTTTTATCCCCGGTGACCGAACTGCTCGCGGCGCTGGCTGTTGTGGCGGTGTTCTGGATGGGCGGGCGTTATGTTATGGAAGGGCAGATGTCCTTCGGAGTTTTTGCCCTGTTTCTTTCATCGGTCATCAGCATTCAGCGTCCGATCAAGAAACTGGCGGAAGTTTACGGGACCAACCAGCAGGCGCTGGCTTCATCCAAAAGATTGTACGATATTCTTGACTGGAAGTCCGCGATCACCGAAGACGCCGCCGCTGCTGCATGTCTGGCGCCGGTAAAACAGATCAGTTTTGCCAATGTTCGTTTTCGTTACAACAAGGGCGAGTCAGCCTGGACCATTAACGGGGTCTCCCATGATTTTATGGTCGGGCAGACCACGGCGCTGGTTGGGCCGACCGGCTGCGGCAAGACAACACTTATGAACATGATCCTGCGTTTTTATGACCCGGACTCGGGTTTGGTTTCTTTTGACAGCCAGGATATCAGGAAAGTTACTCTGGCTTCGCTGCGGGCGCATGTGGCGCTGGTTACGCAGGACATGATTCTGTTTAATGATACGATTCGCGGCAATCTGTTGTACGGCAAGCTAGACGCCACCGACGAGGAAATCCGGGAAGCAGCGCGGCAGGCGCTGGCGCTGGAGTTTATTGACAAGATGCCGCAGGGACTCGATACGGTTGTCGGCGATCGCGGCTTCAAGCTTTCCGGCGGGCAAAAACAGCGGCTGTGCATTGCGCGTGCCATTTTACGTGATCCTCGCATTCTTCTGCTGGACGAAGCGACCTCCGCGCTGGATGCCGAGTCGGAGCATCTGGTGCAACAGGCTCTGGATAACCTGATGCGTAACCGCACGGTCATTGTGATCGCGCATCGCCTTTCAACGATCCGGCATTCGGACTGTATTCTGGTTATGGACAAAGGGGCCATTGTGCAGAAAGGCACCCATGACCAGCTGCTGAATTCTTCGCCGTTGTACGCGAAGCTGGCGAGTTTTCATTTTAACCAGTGACCTTTCTTTGCAAAACGGGATTACGGGGCATCATGAACAAACCGGTGTATATTCTCGGTCTTTCGGCCTATTATCATGACAGTGCCGCCGCCCTTCTTAAGGATGGCCAGCTGGTCGCGGCCGCCCAGGAAGAGCGTTTTACCCGTCGCAAACACGATGCCCGCTTTCCGGCAGAATCAGTGGCTTTCTGCCTGCGTGAGGCAGGCATCACTCTTAAGGACGTGGCGCTCGCCGCTTTTTACGAAAAGCCGTTTTTGAAACTGGAACGTCTGCTTCTGACGTATCTGAATTACGCGCCCGCCGGGCTGGGTTCCTTTCTTAAAGCCATGCCGGTCTGGCTCAAGGAAAAGATGTTCCTCAAGGATGTCTTGTCCGCAGAGCTGGCAGGTTTTGGCGGTGAAATTCTTTTCTGCGAGCATCACGAGGCGCATGCGGCTTCCGCGTTTTTTCCTTCGCCCTTTGCTTCAGCTGCCATTCTGACCATGGATGGTGTCGGGGAGTGGGCCACAACCAGTTTTGGCCGCGGCAACGGTGGCCGCTTTCGCCTCGAGAGCGAATTGCGTTTTCCCCATTCCTTGGGATTGCTTTATTCTGCTTTTACTTATTATTGCGGCTTTCGGGTTAATTCCGGCGAGTACAAACTGATGGGGCTGGCCCCTTACGGTGAGCCGCGTTATGCCGATCTTATCCGGCGGGAACTGGTGGATATCAAGGCGGACGGATCATTTCGTCTTAATATGCGCTATTTTGATTATTGCGCCGGGCTGACCATGACCGGCCCGCGGTTTAACCGTTTGTTTGGCCGTCCCGTGCGCCGGCCCGAGGCTCCGCTTGAGCAGTTTTATATGGATATGGCCCGCTCTGTCCAGGAAGTGACCGAAGAGATTATGCTCAGGACCGCGCGGCATGTGCGGGAGGTAACCGGCGAGAAGAATTTGTGCCTGGCCGGAGGCGTGGCGCTTAATTGTGTGGGTAACGGCCGGATTGTGCGCGAGAAGATTTTTGACCAGGTCTGGATACAGCCGGCAGCCGGAGATGCCGGGGGGTCGCTGGGGGCGGCGCTTGTTGCCTGGCATCATTATATGGGACAGCCGCGTCAGGCCGACGGAGTTAATGATACGCAGCTGGGCTCGTATCTGGGGCCGGGTATCGAAGATGACCAGGTCGAGGCTTTTCTGCAGTCTCGGCATGCGCCGTATCGCAGACTCGCGGGAACGGATTTTTATGACCAGGTCGCTGAGCTGGTGGCCCGGGAAAATGTGGTGGGGTTTGTGCAGGGCCGAATGGAGTTTGGTCCGCGCGCTTTGGGGGCGCGCAGTATTATCGGCGACGCGCGTTCGAAAAGAATGCAGGAACTCATGAATGTGCGCATCAAGTTTCGCGAGTCGTTTCGCCCGTTTGCTCCCAGTATCCTGCAAGAGAGAGCCTCAGAATATGTGTCTTTGCCCTGTGCGAGTCCCTATATGCTTCTGGTCGGTCCGGTGCAGGAGTCCCAGGTTGATCCGCATTCCCGTCTTAGCGGCCCGCGTGGTCTCTCCAGCCTCAAGGTTTGCCGTTCCACGATTCCCGCCGTTACGCACGTGAATTATTCCGCACGGGTGCAGACCGTGACTCGTGAGCGTAACGGGGAATATTATGATGTCATCAAGGCTTTCGAGCGCAAGACCGGTTGTCCGGTGATAATCAACACGTCATTTAATATTCGCGGCGAGCCGATTGTCTGCACCATTGAGGATGCTTATCGCTGTTTTATGTGCACGGATATGGATTTTCTGGTGCTTGGCCATTGTATCCTCGATAAACGCGAGCAGCCCGAGCGGGATAAATATAGCAAAGAAGATATTGTGCGGGAACTGGACTAGGCGTATGAATAAGCGACAGCGGGATCTTCTGGTGTTCGGGTATGGTCTGGGAGTCATTGCCCTGGTCTTTGCCGCGGGCGGGATTATCAAACACGGACCGGGCTGGCCGCAGGTGGTGCTGCTGGCCTGTGCGGCGGTTTTTTTCCCGGTTACGATTTTTTGTCCGCGGGCTTTGGGGCCGGGCTACCGCGGCTGGATGCGGGTGGCGCACGGGATTGGGGCGGTTGTGACCACAATTATTCTGACGCTGGTCTTTTATCTGGTTTTTACGCCGGTGGCTCTTTTCTTGCGGCTGATCCGTAAAGATCATCTGGAGCGTCGCTTTGATCCGTCGGCGTCCACATACTGGCATACGCGTCCACAGGGCGAGCGACCGGCGGAAGATTATTTGCGGCAGTTTTAACTGAGCCGATGTTCCAAATAACGAGGCGTGTACAGGGCCGGCCTTGGGTCGGCGCTTAAATGGAGAATTGATATGGCCAAAATAGCGATCATCAGGGAGTTGTGGAGCTTTCTCAGGCAGCGCAAGCGTTTCTGGCTGGCGCCGATACTTTTTATTCTGGTTGCACTCAGCCTTTTGGTGGTTTTTGCCCAGAGTTCGGCGGTGGCACCGTTTATTTATACGTTGTTCTGAGTTTAAGGGACGGTTTTGTTGTTTTCAACCGCAAGCGGGTTTTTGCAATGTTATTCCTCAGCCCCAAACAAGTTCAGTGGTGGGAAAATCGTTTAAAGTTTACTTTTGACGGTAAAGAATATCTTCATTTTGTTCATCAGACTAACTGTGGCTGGCCGCCCTATCGTATGACCGAAAGGTCGGTGGAGATGGCTCTTGCGGATGCATGGCTGTCCCGACATGAAAGCGACAGGGATGTAATGGAGATTGGGGCGGTCACTCCGTATTACTGGCCTGCGCGGATTGCTGATGTTGTTGATCCGACAGATCAACATTCCGGGGTCAGTATCAGGAAATCAATGTTTGACATTTCTTTTTACGGGAAAAAGATCCTTTCGATTTCAACGTTTGAGCATATTGGCACAGGAGAATATAGTCTTGAGAGCAAGCCTGACGCTTCGGCTCTTGCAGTCAGGAAGTTGTTGCTTGAGGCACAGTCTTTTTTGGTCACAATCCCGACAGGATATAACAGAAACCTGGATCGGTTCATAGCTGACAACTGGAAGGCTTTCGAGGGGGTTTCGGTTGGATGTCTTCGCCGCAGCGCGGGCGCCAGAGACAATGCCTGGCATCAGGTTTCAATTGATGAGCTCAGGGATGTCCCGTATACCAAAGCAGCTAACGGATTGATTGTATTGCAACGGCCATGAAAAAGATATCGGTTGTAATTATCACCAGAAACGAATCGGCCCGCCTTCGCCAGGCTTTGGCATCTGTGTGCGCTTTGGCGGATGAAATCATTGTGGTTGATGACTTTTCTGACGATGATACCTGTTTGATTGCGCAAAAAGAATTTGGAGCGCGGACGTTTGTCCACCGGTCGGAGCGCAATCTGGCCGGCCAGCGGAATTTCGGAGCGGATCAGGCCGCGTATGACTGGATTCTGCAGATGGATGCCGACGAGATATTCCCACCGGCAACGGTTGCCGCCATTCACCAGGCGTTGGAGGAAGCCGGAGATATTGTTGCGTTCTCTTTTATGCGTCTTAATCATTTGGCCGGATGTCCGGTCAGGCACGCCGGAGCGTATCAGTCGCTGCTGCGCTTGTATCGCCGGGATAAGGCGCGTTATCGCGAGCCTGATGTGCATGATCATCTGGAGCTGCAGGGGGGCGCACGGTTGCTTGCGGCAGAGATTCATCATTTTCCTTTTTCGACCGGATCGCAGATGATCGAGCGGGCACTGTTTTACGGAGAAAAGGAGTCCGCGCTTTTTTTGGCTGGACGCTCGGCGGTCAGCGCGCGGGAAATTCATGACCAGCTGGTCTGGAAAGCGCTCAAAAGTTTTTGGAAGATGTATATCAAAAAGCGCGGATATAAAGACGGGTTGCACGGACTTGTCTGGTGTCTGTGCATGGTCATCGGCTCGCAGATTCGCTGGATAAAAATCTGGGAAAAAGCCCGCAGTGAAGGCAAGCTGGTTTCCGGAGCGTCGATATGAGAGTCGGTTTTGATGCCCGTATTCTGACTGTTCCCAAATGTGGCGGGGTAGCGTATTTTACACGCCTTTTGCGCCATCTGCCCTCGGTGGATGAAAAGATCGAGCTGGTCTTGTTTCTGCCTGGCGAGCCGCTGGAGCAGTACGCTGGCTGTCTGGCGCAAAAGCAGATCACGAAGGTTACGGTTCCCGACGGAGCCAAAGACCTTAGCCGTTGGCCCGCCGCACATATGCCGGCACTGCTCAAAGAACACCGGATTGATGTCTATCATCAGCCCTTCAACGCCGACGGGCCTTTCTTTCGGGCGCCGTGTCCGGTGGTGGTCTCCATCCTTGATCTTATTCCTTGGGTCATTCCCGGTTCTTTTCGCAAGCCTTTCAAAGCTTTGCGTTACAAGCTGCGCAATATGCTTTGGGCGCATGCCTCTGCCCGGGTGTTGACTATTTCCGAGGCGAGCAAGCGGGATATTGTGCGTTTGTGCCGGGTGCCGGCAAGGCATGTGGTCACCACGCATCTGGGCGCGGATGCCATCACGGATGTACGGTTGTCGGCGGCAGAGGAAGACGAAGTTCTTTCACGTTTTGATCTTGCGGGCAAACGTTATATTGTTAACATGGGTGGGTTTAACCAGCAGAGGCGCAATCCTGATTTTATCATTTCGGGTTTTGCGCAATTTCGCCGGCAATATCCGCAGGATATCTGGCTTGTGGTTACCGGCAGCATTCTCAGGCAGGACGGCTTCTTTGAACGGGTGCGCGGGGCTATTGCGGCCGCGGGAATAGAGGATCGCGTCATTGTGACGGGGTTTCTTTCTGACCGGGATTTGAAGGCCGTGCTCAGCCGGGCCGAGGTATCGGTCGTGACATCGTTGTACGAGGGGTTTTGTCTTCCTTTGACCGAATCCTTTGCCTGCGGTGTGCCTGCGATTGCCAATGATCGCGGCTCAGTGCCCGAGATAGCGGGAGAGGCAGCGTTGCTGGTTGATCCGGCTCGCCCGGATCTGCTGGCACAGAGCTTGCAAGAATTGTGTGCGTCTTCTGAACGACGGGAAGAGCTCAGGCGCAGAGGCGTGGAGCGTGTCCGTTTTTTTGACTGGAACCGCACGGCACAGGAAACCTATGCGGTTTATTGTCGGGCCGCACAATCCAGGGGGCGTTTATGAAGTATCTGGTGACCGGTATTTCCGGCTTTGTGGGCCGGCATCTTTGCGACCGGCTGCTGGCGCAGGGACACAGTGTTTATGGAGTCGATATGGCCGCGGCCCAAAGTTTGCCGCCCGAGGTTAGTGTACACATAATGTCGCTTATGGATACCGGGGCGTTGGGGGAGCTTGTCGCCAGGCTTCGGCCCGATCGGCTGGTGCATCTGGCGTCTGCCAGTTCCGTCGGGCTTAGTTGGCAGAAACCGGTGGACTGTTTTGTCAACAATACCAATATATTCCTGAATCTGGTTGAGGCTGTGCGCGCCGCGGGTCTCTCCTGCCGGATTCTTTCGGTAGGGTCTTCCGAAGAGTATGGCCCGGTCAGTCCCGCGGACATCCCGCTGGCAGAAACGCATCCGCTTGATCCCATGAGTCCCTATGCCGTGGCCCGGGTGGCCCAGGAGCATTTGTCGCGGGTTTATGCGCGCGGTTACGGACTGGATATTGTTTGCACGCGCTCTTTTAATCATCTGGGGCCGGGGCAAACCGAGCGCTTTGTGGTTAGTTCTTTTGTCCGGCAGGCCGTCGAGATTGCCCTTGGCCGCAGGGACATGCTGATTTGCGGCAATCTGGATATTGTTCGCGACCTGGTCGATGTCCGGGACGTGGTCGCGGCCTATGATCTTGTGCTCGAAAAAGGGGTCAGCGGTGAAATTTATAACGTCTGCCGGGGGGAAGGCATCAGCCTTCAGGATCTGCTTGTGCGGATTTGCCGGATGGTTGGGATTCCTGCCAGCTGGCGTACTGATCCGGCTTTGGTGCGTCCGATTGACAATCCGGTCATTATCGGCAATCCCGCCAGGCTCAAGGCGCTGGGTTTCTCGCTCGACTACGAATTGGACCAGTCGCTGGCTGATCTGATTGCCTGGTGGAAGGCCCGGTTGGCATGAAGCTGGCGCTTATTTTTAATCCCGGTTGTCGTGTGGGGATCGGGGAACGTTGCGCTCGCGTTCTTGCGGGATTTCCCGGGATCACTTTTGAATGTTTTGATGTGCGTGCGGCCGCGTCTTTGCGCGGCGGGTTTGATCTTTACCTGCGACTGGACGACGGTGATTATGCTCTGGGCGGGCTGGAACATTTGCATCCTTTTGCCTGGTGGGTGGCCGATACGCACCTGAAACATTCGTTCAACAATATTGTGACAAATGCCCGCGCGACAGATTATCTGTTTTGTTTCCAGAAAGACGGGAGCGAAAGGCTATCGCGGCTGCTCAATCGTCCGGTGCACTGGCTGCCGGCTGCGGCGGATTATAGCGTTCCTTTGCCGTTGTTTGTTCCTTTCGCGCAGCGCCGTCGGGATATTGCTTTTGTCGGAACGACCGGGAAATTCAGTCTGCGCAAGGTGGCGCTGGAGCTTATTCGCTCGGAGTATCCCGATTCTTTTGTGGGAACCGCGCCACGCGAAGAGTTACCCGGGATTTACGCACAGTCACGTTTGACTGTTAATTATTCGATTAACAATGATATCAATATGAGGACGTTCGAGGCCATGGGGGCGGGCGCTCTGGTTGTGACCAGCCGGATCAGAAATAACGGATTTGAAGAGCTTTTTACTCCGGGCAAAGATTGCCTGGTGTTTGACGATATTACGACTAAAGAGCTCAAGTCTGTTATTGACCGGGCGCTGGTAGCTTCGCTGGAAAGCGAGAGCCTTGCGCGGGCGGGCTGGGAACTGGTCAATGCAAGGCACACCTACCGTCATCGGATGGAAACGCTATTACGTATTGCAGGAGGGCATAAATGACCCTTCAGATCTGGCATATCACGCGGGGACTGGAATCCCGGTTTTCTTTGGCAGCACCGCTCTGGTTTTATCGTTCGAAATATGAGCCGTGGTTTATTATCCGCCTGTTTGGCATTTATTGGTGGTTTCATCTCAAGGGGCATCGTTTTTAACCCGGATTCATGGAGATCATATGCGTATAGGTTTTGACGCCCAGGTGTTGACTGAAGGCAAGACGGCTGAATCCCATTATTTGTCCCGGCTGGTGGAGCATCTTTTGCTTGAGGATGCCTCTCTGGAAGTGTTTTTGTTTTCTCCGGACAAGGTTTGTGTAGATTATGAACCCTATATTAATTCACCCCGTGTGACCAGGGTAGTGGAGCGACCTGGCAAAGCGCGTCGCAATGCCTGGCCGGCACGCGTTTTGCCGCGGCTGCTTTCACGGCACGGGATCGATATCTTTCATGCCCCGATCCGGTCCTTCCTGCCGTTTTTTCGTTCACCTTGCCCGGCGGTGCTTACTATCTTTGAGTTGCCTTTTTTCCGCGGACGCAGGACGCCGCAGAGCCTTTGGAAGGAATTGCGTGGACGGACAGATCAATGGCTCTGGTCCCGTTCTGAGGCAAAGATCATCGCGCTTTCGGATTCCGTTCGCGCCCAGGCGGCCCGGGAGTGGCGGTTGCCGGGAGGAAGAATAGCTGTGACGCCTGTCGGTTGCGACAACGACCTTAAGACGGCCATGTCTCCGCGGGAAGAGCAGCAGATTCTGGCCAAATATCATCTGGAGGGGCGTCGTTATGTCCTGGCGGTTTCCGGGCTTGATCACAGCCGTCGTAATCCGGATCTGCTTCTGGAGGCGTTTGCCCGGGTGCATCGTCAGCTGGAGCAGGATGTGTATTTTGTTTTTACCGGAAATACGTTTCGTTCCGAAGGGCATTACGACCGGCTTTTGCGTAAAATGTCCATGCTGGGAATTCGCGACAAGGTGATTGCCGCCGGCTTTGTGTCCGACCGGGTGTTTCAGGTGATCCAGGCCAATGCAGCGGCGTCAGTGGTGACCCCGTTTTATTCGGGTGTGCCGATGGCGATTCTGGACGCGTTTGTCAACGGTGTTCCGGTGGTGGCCAGTGACCGGGGAGCTATCCCGGAATATGCAGCAGAAGGGGCGGTGCTGGTTGACCCCTATGATGTGGAAGGGATTGCCCGGGCGGTTGGCCTGTTTCTGGGAAATTCTCCCGAACGGGACACCTATATCGAAAAAGGCCTGTTGCGTGCCCGTGATTTTTCCTGGGAAACAATGGCCAAAGAAACTCTGGGGATTTATGCCGACCTTGTCGCGCGTTCTGATCGTTAATCCTTTTGGTATCGGGGATATGCTTTTTACCACACCGCTGATCGCGGCGTTAAAAGCGCATGGTCCCGACATGTCCATCGGCTATCTTGGCAATGCGCGTACCGAGCCGCTGTTACGCGCAGATCCGCGGATCAGCTGTGTTTTCCGTTACGAGCGCGACGAGTTTGTGGCGCTTTATCGACGCTCGCCCTGGCAGTTTCTACGGCGCTGGCAGGCGCTGCTTGAGGAAATCCGCGCCAGGAAATTTGAGCTGGCGTTTGACTGTTCCCTGGGTTCTCCGGTGTCGCTGGCCTTGTTTCTGGCCGGTATCCCCCGGCGGATCGGTTACGATTATAAAGGCCGGGGGCGCTGGCTGACTGACAGGATTCCCTTTAAAGGTTACGAGGGGAGGCATGTGGCGGAGTATGCTCTGGACTTGTTGCAGCATGCGGGTTTTTTGCGCACGGTGCCGGAGCAGGAAGCTTGGCCCATGCGGGTTTTTCCGTCGACAGAAGATGAGGAATTTGCCCGGGGCCTCATGCGGGAACATCATTTGCAGCCCGGAAGGTTTATTGCGGTTTATCCGGGCGGAGGAGCCAGCTGGGGACAGGGTGCTTTTCAGAAACGCTGGCCTGCCCGGGAATATGCCAAACTGGCGGACAAAGTCGTTGAAAAAAGCTCTCTGGCCATTATACTGATGGGTGATTGTGGCGAAAAAGAGCTTTGTGCCGCGGTGGCCGGAGCAATGAAATTTCCGGCTGTCAACGCGGCAGGCCTGACTTCGGTTCTTCAGTCCGCCGCAGTCATGCGTCACTCTCGTTTTGTTCTGGCCAATGACGGCGGCCCGTTACACGTTGCGGTTGCTTGCGGGGCGCGAACGGTTTCCGTGTTTGGTCCGGTAGATCCGGTTGTCTACGGGCCATTTCCTGCCGCAGGACATACGGTGGTGCAGAAAAAAATGCCTTGTCAGCCCTGTTACCGGCGTTTCAGAATGTCTGACTGCCGGCATTTGAGTTGTCTTCGTCTGCTTGAAGTTGACGAGTTATTTAATCAGCTGAAGGAGTTGTTATGAGCGTGCCGTTTATTGATTTTTCCCGGCAGAACCAGGCTATACAGGCCGAGGTTGACGCCGGTTTTAAACGTGTGATCGAGAAGTCCGCTTTTATTATGGGTCCGGATGTCAAAAAATTTGAAGACGAATTTGCCGCTTTTTGCGGAGTCAAATATGCCGCAGGTGTTAATTCGGGGACGGACGCGCTTTATTTTGCCCTGGCAGCGCTGGGGATTGGTCCCGGCGACGAGGTGATTCTGCCGACACATACGTTTATTGCTACTGCTTTGTGTGTTTCCGATACCGGGGCCACGGTGCGTTTTGTGGATATCGAGCAGGAAACTTATAATATTGATCCCGACAAGTTTGCCCGGGCGATCACCCCCAGAACACGGGCGGTTATTCCGGTGCATTTGTACGGGCAGATGGCCCATATGCAACAGATTTGTCAGATCGCCGGCAAGCACGGGGTGGCTGTTGTCGAGGACGCCTGCCAGGCGCATGGAGCCCGTTACAAGGCCCAGCGCAGCGGTTCTATGGGGCGTG
Source organism: Candidatus Omnitrophota bacterium (assembly GCA_903944345.1). Classification (GTDB taxonomy): domain Bacteria; phylum Omnitrophota; class Gorgyraeia; order Zapsychrales; family Fredricksoniimonadaceae; genus CAJARJ01. The sequence continues at coordinate 38,775 of CAJARJ010000002.1, read as the reverse complement.
CGGGATGTTTCAGTTTTTATCCCACCAAAGGTCTGGGTGGTTGGGGAGACGGCGGCATGCTGGTCACCAATGATGATAAGGTTTACCAGACGGTCAGCATGTTGCGCGATTACGGGCGCACTGACCGGTATTCTCATCGCGTGAAGGGGTTTAATTCCCGGCTGGACACTTTGCAGGCGGTAGTGCTTTCCGCCAAGCTCAGGCATCTTGACGAATGGAACGCCATGCGCCGTGACGTGGCTGCGATTTATGCCCGCGAACTGCGGGGCGCCGCGGTGGCGTTGCCGCAGCAGGCGGCGGACCGCGATCATGTTTATCAGACCTTTGCGATCCGCCTCAAGGAGCGGGAGCGGGTTATGGAAGGACTCAAAACCCGTGGTATCGCTTCACTTATTCATTATCCGATCCCGATTCATTTGCAGGAAGCCTATCGGGATGCCGGCTGCGCCGCCGGTGCTTTCCCGGTGGCTGAGGCGGTGGCTGCGGATATTCTTTCCCTGCCGTTATTTCCTCATATGACGGAAGCCCAGGTGCTGGAAGTTACCGGGGCGCTCAAGGAGCTTGTCTGATGCCCAGGCCTCCGCTGACAGTTGTTGTGATCACCCGCAACGAAGAGAAAAATATTGAACCGTGCCTGTCCAGCGTGCGCGCCTGGGCGGACGAGGTCGTGGTGGTTGACGATGGTTCGAGCGATCGTACCGTGGAGATCGCACGCGGTTTTACCAGCCGCGTTTTTGAACGTCGGATGGATAATGAGGGCCGGCATCGCAACTGGGCCTATGCCCGTGCCACGCACAACTGGGTGCTCAGCCTGGATGCCGACGAGAGAATGACGCCCGAGCTGCGCAAGGAAATCGACCGGACACTCGGGACAGAGACCGACATGGCCGGATACAATTTGCCGCGCCGGAATTTTATTGGAACGATCTGGCTTCGACACGGAGGGCAGTATCCTTCGGCCCAGTTGCGGCTTTTTCGCAAGGATCGTTTCAAATACGAGGAAGTGGGGGTTCACCCGCGCGTTTTTATGGAGGGGAAGACCCGTACCCTCAAGGGCGATATCCTTCATTATAGCTATCGCGATTTCTCGCATTTTATTTCGAAAATGAACGGACAAACCTCGATGGAGGCCCGCAAGTGGGTGGAGACCGGACGCAAAATGACCTTGGGAACGGCCCTATGGCGTACTATCGATCGTTTCTTCCGATATTATATCGGCAAGCGCGGTTACAAAGACGGGTTTCCCGGTTTTATGCTGGCGGTGTTTTCCGGGCTGTATCAGATTGTCAGTTATGCGAAATATTACGAGCTTGTACAAAACCCGGCAGCGCATGCGGCTGGCACACACAAAGGCGACGAGCCCGGTACACCCGGTTCGCGCAGCTGGTAAGGCTGGTATGAAAGTTGTTTTTCTCGACAGAGACGGGGTTATCAACGAATTTCCCGGAAACGGGCTTTATGTGACCAAGATCAGGGATTTTCATTTTATTCCCCGGTCGCTGGAGGCCTTGCGTCGTTTGACGGATGCCGGCTATCATATCTTTGTGGTTTCCAATCAGGCCGGTGTGGGCAAGGGGGTTTACTCCCGGGAGAAACTGGAGCAGATTACGGCGTATATGCTTCGGAATGTCGGCGAAGCCGGCGGCCGTATTGAAGAGGTGTTGTATTGCACTTGCAAGTCGAACGATGCCTGCAATTGCCGTAAACCCCGGATCGGCAATGTTATCAAGGCTCTGGAATCGATCGACCACAGCATTGACGATGCCGGCCATACTTATTTTGTCGGAGATACCCAAGGGGATATCAAGGCCGGAAAGAATGCCGGCTGTAAAACGGTTTTTGTGCTTTCCGGTCGGGAAGACCAGCAGTACATGAAACGCTGGGATATTCGTCCGGATTTTATTGTGGAGGACCTCTATGACGCAGTCGACCTTATCCTCGCCGAAGATCCTCATCCTGCACGCAAGCGCGGGCGCCGGTCACCGCAAAGCCGCTGAGGCGGTATATCATGGTTTCCAGGCGCGCGGGTCTGTTGTTGGCACGGCCAGGCTGGAAGATGCTTTGGATCATTCTTCTTGCCTGTTTCGGGCCACGTATGCTTCCTTCTATGCTTATATGGTCGGCAAATTGCCCGGTTTATGGGAGAAGTTCTTCGAGCTTTCCGACCAGGCGTGGTTTAGCCCGGTTTTTTGTTCGGTGAGGCGTGTTTATAATGCGCTGAATGCCGGGCCTTTGGTGCGCTTGGTGACAGAAGGGGAATTTGACGTTATTGTTTCCACGCATTTTTTTGCCACGGAAGTCTGCGGACATTTGCGCCAGACCGGAAAATTGCGTTCCCGGCTGGTGACGATTGTTACGGATTACGATGTGCACCGTATCTGGCTTTCAGCTGGCGTGGATCTTTATCTGGTAGCTTGTGAATATACCCGTGAACGGCTGGTCGCGCTGGGGGTTGATCCGCAGCGTGTGCGGGTGACCGGTATTCCGGTGGATGAAAAGTTTCTGGTTCCGCGTGACAAACAGGACATCCGGCGCAAGCTCGGCCTGCGTCCGGAGGCTTTTACCGCGCTTGTTTCCACCAGTTCCTTCGGCTTTGGCCCTATCGATGAATTGGCAGAACTGCTCAAGGATGTTCAGCTCATACTTATTTGTGGCAACAACAAGGCTTTGGCCGAAAAGATTGCCGCGCGAAAAAACCCTTTACACAAGGTGTGCGGTTTTGTCAGCAATATGGAAGAGATGCTGGCGGCGACCGATGTCATGGTGACCAAGCCCGGCGGTCTTTCGATCACCGAAGCATTGTCCGCGAGCCTCCCGATGATATTCTTCAGCGCAATTCCCGGTCAGGAAGCCGGTAATGTTGCTGTGTTGGAACGTTACAAGATAGGTTCGAGCGGGCAGTCTTTGTCGGATATTGCGGCAGAAATTCATGCTCTGGCCTCCTCGCCGGAACGGCTTGCCGCTGCCCGTTCCGCCTGTGCCGCGCTCGCCCGGCCGCGTTCTGTCGAAGATATTATCCGTAACCTCTCCTGAGAGTCTATGTCCAGCTGTATTGCCCGAGTTGCTTTCGGTATCCCTGTTGAGACCCCGTTTGACTATTCTGTTCCCGACAGTTACAGGTCTTGCGTATCTCCCGGAGTCCGGGTGCTGGTTTCTTTTGCCGGCCGTAAAAAAGTGGGGATTGTTGTCTCCCTGGCCGGGAGCAGCGACTTTCCGGAGTTGAAGCCTCTTTTGGCTGTTCTTGATGAGGATCCGTCCCTTCCGCCGCACGCCTTGCGTCTGGCGGAAGTGTTTGCCCTGCGTTTTGGGTGTTCTCTGGGCGAGGCTTTGGAGCTTTTTCTTCCCGGTTACTGGCGCCTTCCGCGTAAACGTCTGGCTCCTGCCGGCGCGTTACCGGCTTTGCGGATCCAGGCATCCCGGAACGTACGCGGGGCGGTGGAGTTGTATTTTGATGATCGTTTGCGCAAGTGCTGGCCGGTATTGCTGGAGAAGATCGGACAGACACTGAAGTCCGGACAAAGAGTTCTGGTGCTCGTTCCCGACGCCGGATACCTTGACGATACTCTCGGTCGCCTGCGCGGGTATGGTCTTGATCCTCTGGTTATGGCGGGGGGAACGCAGAAGCAGGAAGCCGGACGCTGGGATGACCTTTGCCGGGGACGCCGGCGACTGGCTGCAGGTTTTATTTCTGCGGCGCTGACTCCGGTCCCGGATCTGGGACTGATTGTAATTGTCGATGAGGAAAGTCAGTCCTACAAACATGACCAGTCGCCTTTTTATCATGCCCGGGAAGCGGTTTTTTTGCGTTCGCGGCTGGAAGGCTGTACCGTGGCTATGGTGTCTTTGGCCCCTTCCGCCGAAGCCTGGCATGAGGCTTCTTTACCGAACGGGCGGATGATCCGTTTTACGGATTCACTGGCACCGGCGCGTCTCATGGATCTTGGAAATTTCAAAATGCGTCGGGGCAGCGTATTGTCTTTGCCTTTGAGGATAACCCTCGAAAAGATTCTGCAGGCCAAAGGGCGCGCGGTTTTGTATATCCAGGCCGCTCGCGGGACTGCGTCGGTGATGCAGGAGATCAAAGAGGCGTTTATTTACGCGCGTGTGGCCGGATATGATTCATCCTCGGCTCAATGGCCGGGGTCGGCCGATATTGTGGTCGCCACCCAGTCTTTGTTTCGCTTTCGCAGCAGTCTGGTTTTTGACTTTTCCTGTGTGTTGGATATTGACCGGGAATTCCATCGCCTGGATCATCGCGCGGCGCACGCGGCCTTTTCCCTGATAAGATATTTGCGGGCCATGACCAGAACCGAAGTGCTTGTGCAGACCCGCAATGCCGCCGATCCGACCCTGCAGCTGGCAGCGGCTGACGATCCTTTGCCTTTTTACGCCGGAGAGCTGGAACAGCGCCGGGAGATGGGGTTTCCTCCGTTTCGTCATATTGTGGCTCTGGTCGCGCGTTCCGCTGACGCACAGCTGGCTTGCGATGAAGCCAAAAGGTTGTATGATATGTTACTGAAGGATTGTCCCGCGGGGCTTGTGCTTATGGAGCCTCAGCCGGATCGCAGCGCGGTTCTTCGTGGTAAATATCGCTGGTGCGTGGTCATCCAGGGGGGAGCGCTCAAGGTTTTGATGGGGCATGTTCGGCTGGTTCTGCGGACATTTCGCGGAAAAAAGGACACGGTTGTGACCGTGAATGTTGATCCATGAGAATTCTTTTTTTTGGTTGTGATGATTTTGCCGCAGTCAGTCTCGGGCGTCTGCTCGATGACGGGCACAAGGTGGTCGGGCTGGTGACCCAGCCGGATCGCCCCAAGGGGCGAGGTTTGCATATGGTTTTTTCGGCGACCAAACAGGTGGCCGGCGCTCACGGAGTGGATGTTTTTCAGCCCTTGACTCTCAAGGAGCCGGCAGTCCTTGAGCGCCTGGCGGCTTTCCGGGCGGATATTTTTGTGGTTGTGGCTTACGGCAAGATTCTTCCGGTGGATATTCTTAATCTGCCGTCCTATCGGTGTATCAATGTGCATGCGTCCCTTTTGCCTAGGTATCGAGGGGCGGCTCCGGTCAATTGGGCGGTTATTAACGGAGAGACCCAAAGTGGAGTGACCATCATGCAGATGTCGCCCGGAATGGACGAGGGAGACATACTGGCTTTAGAAACCTGTGCTGTTTCGCTTGAGATGACTTCGGCGGAACTGCGCGTACGGCTGGCCGAAATGGGAGCCGGACTTTTATCGCGCACTTTGCCCCGCATCAAGGCGGGAGAAATTGTTCCCGTCCCGCAGGACCATAGTCAGGCGACCTACGCGGCCAAGTTGCACAAAGAGTTGGGGCGTATTAACTGGAACAGCACGGCCAGAGCCGTTCATGATCTGGTGCGCGGCCTGCAGCCCTGGCCGGGCGCGTTTATTTTCTGGCGGGGACATATGGTCAAGGTTTTGGAAGCCTCCCCGGTGCCGCTGGCCGCAGCCGGTCGCCCCGGCGAGATTGTGGCCCTTCACAAGGAAGGTTTTTGCGTCCGTGCTGCCGACCAGGCTGTCCTGATCCGGCGGGTTCATCCGGCCGGTTCCAGGCCCATGGACGCGCGTGCTTTTCTGGCGGGGCACAAACTGGTCGTCGGCGATATGCTGGAGAAATCCTGAAGTAGTGTTGAGGCGGTGCTCGCCGCTTCGAAGGGAGACCAATGTTTGCGTATTCCATTCAACAGTTTTTCTGTCGGATATTCTGGGCCGGAGTAGTGGTTTTGGGGGCCGCTTCTTTTGTTCGGGCTGAAGTTTATTCTGCGCATACGAGCGTCAGTCTGGTGGCCGAACATGAATCCTGGCCGGCCGGAGGAACCCTCTGGCTGGGCCTGCGCATGGTTATGGACGATGGCTGGCATGTTTATTGGCGCAACCCCGGGGACTCGGGGCTGGCGCCATCGATTGAGCTCCGGCTGCCCGAAGGCTGGCAGGCGGGAGAAGTTCGCTGGCCGTATCCAGAGCGCATTGTTTCCGGACCGTTGGCGTCCTATGGTTATGAGCGGGAAGTATTGCTGGCTGTGCCGGTAACTGTCCCTGCAACGCAGAATCCGGCTCCGGTACAGATCAGCGCTCAAGTCTCCTGGCTTGCTTGTCAGGTGGATTGTTTACCGGGCGAAGCGGAATTGTCCCTGGTTTTGCCGCCGACTCTTGCGCAGGAATCGCCCCGGCCTTCCGGGCAGGCACCGCTTTTCGAGCAGACGCGTCTGCTCTGGCCGTTTGAATTGCCTGAACTTGATGTGCGGGCAACTGTTTCAGCGGATAAATGGAGGCTTGACCTTGGTTTGCCGTTCTGGCAGGAAGGCCGGGTGGAGTTCTTTCCTTTTTCGGATCGGCTGGTTCGCCATGCAGCGGGTCAGGTTTTTACCCGTTCGCAAAACCGGGCGCGACTGTTGGTCGAGCGTTCAGGGTTGGAGACATCAGCTCCGGATTTTATTGAAGGGATATTGGTGCATGAGCGGGGTTGGGACAGCCGGGGGATAGCCAGGGCGGTCAGGATCAAGGCCCCCGTGAGCGCATCGGTGGCATCCGCGACTCCGGCATTCATTTCGGGTTTGTGGCTGGCCTGTTTCTTGGCTTTTATTGGCGGGATCATTCTCAATGGTATGCCTTGTGTTCTGCCGGTTCTTTCTCTCAAGGTTCTGCAGTTGGTCAGAAAAGAGAGCGATCAGCGCCGGGCTTTGGTGCAGGCAGGTTTTTATGTGCTGGGCATTATGGTTTCTTTCTGGGCTCTTGCGGTATTGTTGTTTTTACTCAAGGCCGCGGGTCATTCCCTGGGGTGGGGGTTTCAGTTCCAGTCGCCGGTTTTTGTCCTGCTGATCAGTCTTTTATTGTTTGTGTTGGCTTTAAATTTGTTCGGAGTTTTCGAGTTTGTTGTCGGAGCCTCTGTCCCGGTTCAGGGTTCGGCATTTCTTTCGGGCGTACTGATGACAGTCGTGGCTACGCCCTGTACGGCTCCTTTTATGGGTAGTGCCCTGGGCTTTGCCCTTACTCAGCCGCCGATGGCGGGTTTGCTCATTTTTACTTTTCTTGGACTTGGACTGGCGTTGCCGATGGCTTTGGTGACGGTTTTTCCTGCTTGTTTACGTTTTGTTCCCCGTCCCGGTAACTGGATGCTGACGTTAAAACAGCTGTTGGGTTTTGTCCTTATGGGCTGCGTGATCTGGCTGTTATCTGTCCTCGGTGAGCAGTCGGGCATGTCGGTTTTGGTGAGTGCTTTGGGGATTTTGCTTGCGGCGGCTTTGGCCTGCTGGTTTTTTGGGCGTGGCCGCCGGTGGCTGGCCCTGGCGGTATTTGCGGCGGCGCTGGTGTACGGTTTGGCTGTTTTGCCGGGAGATTCGAGCGGGAAAGATATTGTCTGGCAGTCGTATGATCCGGAGGCGGTCGCGGCTGCCCGTTTGGAGGGTCGTCCGGTTTTTATCGATTTTACTGCCAGTTGGTGTCTGACCTGCCAGGTGAACAAGCTGACAGTATTAAAAACTCCGGCAATATTGGCATTGTTTAAACAAGAGAATGTGGCACTTTTTATTGCCGACTGGACTAGCCGTGATGAACGCATTACGCAGGCCCTGGAGTCTTTCGGGCGGGCAGGGGTTCCTTTGTATGTGTTTTATGCCGCTGGCAGTGACTCGGCTCAGCTTTTGCCGGAACTGCTGACCCGGCCCTTTTTGCGGGATGTTTTGCAGAAATAGTTTCGTTCTTTTGGTAAGGATCAGAAGTTTTCCAAGACTAAACTTTGTTGGCTTTTGATTCGATACAAATTCGACTTATTTTTTCTGCAGAAAGACAAAATTAAGGGGGACAACATGTTAAGAACGTTTTTTCTTTTTTGGGTTGCGCTTGTTTTATGTGTCGGGGCGTCTTGGGCGCAGGTTGTTACCGGAGACATGGCTCCGGATTTTACTCTTACCGATGTCAAGGGTGAAGCCTATCCTCTGGGTTCTTTTAAAGGCAAGATTGTTTTGCTTGAGTGGACCAATCCGGAATGTCCTTTTGTTAGAAAATTTTATGATGCCAAAGCCATGCAGAAATGGCAGGCCGATTATACGGCTAAAGGAGTTGTCTGGTTGTCGGTTAATTCTTCGGCTCCCGGGAAGCAGGGACATTATTCTCCCGCGGGTTTGGCCGTTCGTCTGGCCAGTGAAGGGTTTGCTGGTACAGCAGCCCTGATGGACGCCGATGGCGCGGTTGGCCGTCTGTATGGAGCTCAGACCACGCCGCACATCTTTATCATTGATGCCGCCGGCAAGCTCGTTTACCAGGGTGCCATTGACGACAGACCGAGTACTTCGACGGAGGATTTAAAACTGGCGCGTAACTACGCGGCGGCCGTGCTTGATCAGTTGCTGGCGGGGAATCCGGTCACAGTCGAATCCGGCAAGTCTTATGGTTGTTCGGTCAAATATTGATCCGTTTCATCAGGGATGAGGGCCTGATCCGGCTTTTTTCTTGGCTATTGTCGGGCGGGATGATATTCTCGTTACGAAGAAAGGTGTTCAGGAAAAATGCGTTGGCTGGTTTTCTTGCTTGTTTTATTGATAGTTCTTCCACGTCCTGTTTCTGGCTTTGAAGGCGACAGGAAGAATCTTCCTTGCGCCTGCAGTTGCTGTCATGATGGTTCTGATTGCGGCTGTCAGGCGGCCCTGATGCCCTGCCCGCCAATTCTGGCCGATATTCCCGGAGAAAATCCGGCGTTGGGGCTTGTTTTATCAAAAGAATGTTTTATTGTCGCCGATTCGTTTTATTTCCGGGAGGCCTTGAAGGATATCTTTCGCCCGCCGCCGCAGATCGCATAAAAAATACTCCGGAATAATTTAATAACATTAAGGAGTTCGTTATGAAAAGATCAGTTGTGGCGGTGCTGTGTGCGATGCTTGTTCTTGCCTCGGGAGTGGCCTTTGCCAAGGACAAATCCTGTTGTCTTAAGAACGGAATGCCTTGTGCGTGCGGGTGCAGCCAGGAGAGCAAATGCGATTGCATGAAGGACGCAAAGTGTTCCTGTCAGCAGAAGGCTTGCGACTGTGCCGGGAAGAAAGAACAATAGCATGAGTTGATTGAATGGCAAAGACCGGTGGCGCGATTAAAACCGCCCACCGGTTTTTTATCATATTGACAGGCCTGAGCTTTGTAAGTTGGACAAATCTTTATCCGGAGGGTTCAATATATTTATGGCCATTATTCTTGTGATTGCGTTGGTTGCCAGTTATGCCGTCATGTTGTTTAACCGTTTTGTGAAACTGCGCAGTAGCCTGCAGGAAGCCCTCAGCGGTATTGATGTTCAGCTCAAACGACGGCATGATCTTGTTCCCAATCTGGTCAATGTGGTCAAACATTATGCCGCTTATGAACGCGATCTTCTTGAAGACGTGACGGCACTGCGTGCACAGGCAACAACAACCGGGCCACTGGGGCGTGTGGTCGCGGAAAGCAGTCTGTCTCTGGGATTGCGTGGACTGCTTGCCCTGGCGGAAGCTTACCCGGATCTGAAGGCTGACAGTCATTATCTTTCTTTACAGGAATCGCTGATCAAAATCGAGGATGAGCTGCAGATGGCCCGGCGTTATTACAACGGGAGTGTTCGTGAATTTAATACAGCAGTTTGTTCTTTTCCGGGGAATCTTGTCGCTGCCGTGGCCGGGTTCAGGCCAGAAAAGTTTTTTGAGATTGAGAGCGCCCTTGAGCGTGCGGCTCCCGAGATTCGGCTTTCAGGTAATCAGGGCTTGGGAGGGGGTGTGGCAGCTTGTGGGATTGCCGCTCTGTTTGTGTTTTTAGGGATTGGATCTTCGCTGGCCGAGGAACGTATCTTGGCATTTCACAGCGATATTGTTGTTCGTGTTGATGGTTCTATGCTGGTGACCGAGACTATTCGCGTGCTGGCCGAAGGCAAGCAGATCAGGCATGGTATTTACCGGGATTTCCCGACGTCGTATAAAACAGCTTCTGGGCGCCGGATGCTGGTGGATTTTAAAGTGCTCAAGGTCATGCGCGACGGTCAGCCTGAAGAATATCATCAAAAAAAACAGGCCAATGGCCTCAGGACTTATCTGGGATCCAAAGAAGAGATCGTCTCTGTCGGGGAGCATGAATATGTTATTACCTACGGGACGGACCGCCAGACCGGTTTTTATGAAGATTATGACGAATTGTACTGGAATGTGACCGGTAATGGCTGGGATTTTGCCATGAATCAGGTTTCCGCGGTGGTTGTGCTTCCTTCCAGGGCGCAGCAGCGTGTTTTGAAGACGGCGGTTTATACGGGGTTGGAAGGCGCGAGGGGCAAAGATGCCGAAACAGGCATGGATGCGCAGAACAGAATTACTTTCAGGACAACCCGTGCGCTGCTCGCGCATGAAGGTTTGACGATTGCGGTCAGTTGGCCCAAAGGAATTGTGCTGGGGCCTACGCCGCAACAGCGTTTGATGTATTTTTTGCGGGACTGGCGGGGTTTTCTGGCAGGCGGAATGGGTCTTGTTATCCTTCTTCTGTTTTATCTTGTTTCCTGGAATCGTGTCGGGCGAGATCCGGAAAAAGGGGTTATTATTCCGCTGTTCTATCCTCCCAAAGACCTGTCTCCGGCGGGTTTGCGATATTTGATGAATATGGGATATGATAATCAGGTCGCGGCCTGTGCCTTGATCAGTATGGCGGTCAAGGGGTATCTGACGATCAGCGAGGAAGCTGACGGGACGTCTGTTCTTGCCAGAACCGGAAAGGCAGAGGATGTCCTTTCTTCCGAGGAAAAAGTTCTGGCTGCGGAGTTTTTCAGAGGACGTGGCAGGCTTGAGCTTCTGCAGAGGAATCATGCCGTTATTGCTTCAGGAATTTCCCGTCTGCAGGGTGCCCTCGCGCGCTCCCAGGAGAAGAATTATTTTGTGACCAACCGGGGTGTTTTTGGTGTTGGGCTGGGTCTCTGTTTTGCGGTTATTGCCGTAACTGTATTGACTGATGCCAAAAGCCCACCGGTCGTGTTGTTTATGTGTTTGTGGCTTTCGATCTGGACTTTGGGTGTTGCAGCGCTTGGAGCGGCGTTGTTCCAGGCATGGAAGTCTGTTGCGCGTAATCCTGTTCATCTGCCGGGAGCTTTGTTGCTTTCGGTTTTTTCTTTGCCGTTTTTTGGGGGGGAAATTTTTGGAATCTTGACACTTGTGGCGTTCTCCTCGCCAATTGTACTGCTGGTTCTTTTGATGGCAGTCGGGCTGGATGTGCTTTTTTATTATTTGCTCAGAGCGCCGACTTTTCAGGGGCGCAGGATTATGGACCAGGTGGAAGGTTTTCGGATGTATCTTTCGGTGGCCGAAAAGGATCGGTTGCGGATGTTGGGGCGTCCACAAGAAAGTGTTGAGTTGTTCGAGCAGTATTTACCGTATGCGCTTGCCCTTGGCGTCGAGCAGGTCTGGGCGGAAGGTTTTTCCGAGGTTTTGGCGCGAGCCTCTGCGGGGGAGGGTGCTTATCGCCCGCACTGGTACTCCGGTTCATTGTTAACAACGGCAGGCGGTGTTGCTTTTGCTTCAGGTCTGGGCAGTTCGTTGAGCAGTTCGATCAGCTCAGCTTCATCCGCGCCTTCTTCCAGCTCTGGCACTGGTGGTGGCGGTTCCAGCGGCGGCGGTGGCGGAGGTGGTGGCGGAGGAGGGTGGTAAGCCCTTTTTGAGGTTCAGAAGATTCCTTCACTTGAAAACTTGGAATCTGTCGGGCATACTTTGCGCATGTTTCTGAGAAAAGGTTTCTGTTTTATTCTTCTTCTGGCTTTTGCGGCCAATAGCCTGCAACCGGGTTATGCCCAGAGCGTTCTGCCTGCACCTGGGGGGGTGTTCAATCCTTTTTCAGCGTCTCATCCTGCTGTTCTTAAAGGGCTTAAGGTGTACCCAAAAGAGCCGCTTCGCTTCGATTTCATTCTTGATCCGGGAACCCGATCAGGCGCAGAGGCCGACCTTGTGTCGGCCCGGCAGGAATCCGGGAAACTCATCAAATATTTTCTCGCCAGCCTGACCATTCCCGAGAAAGACCTGTGGGTGAACTTAAGCCCGTATGAGAAAGACCGCATTATTCCTGAAGCGTTTGGCCAGACCGAAATGGGCCGGGATCTTCTGGAGCAGGATTATATTCTCAAGCAGATCACCGCCACGTTGTTGTATCCGCAAGGGGAAACAGGCAAAAGGTTCTGGCAGAAAGTCTACGCTCTGGCGCAGGAGAAATATGGTACTACCGACATTCCGGTGGATACGTTTAACAAGGTGTGGATTGTTCCGGAAAAAGCGGAAGTCTATGAGAATGTCAAGGCGGGAGCGGTGTACATTACCGATTCCCGGCTCAAGGTCATGCTGGATGCTGACTATGTTGCTTCTGCGCGAGAGGCCGGGACTGTATCTGGCACTGATGACAGCCTTGTCTTGCTTCAGCCCGACGGTTCATCTGACAACGGTGCCCAGGAAATCGCCCGAACCGTCCTGCGCGAAGTGGTTGTTCCGGTACTGGAGCAGGAAGTCAACGAAGGGGCCAATTTCGCGCCTTTGCGACAGGTCTATCAATCCCTGATCCTCGCCACGTGGTACAAGAAGAAAATCAGAAAGTCCCTGCTCACGGCGGTGTATGTGGATCAGAACAAGATCGCCGGAGTTAAAATTGAAGACCCCGGGGAAGCAGAGAAGATTTGGCAGAGGTATGTCGAGTCTTTTCGGCAGGGAGCTTTCAGCCTGGTGCGGGAAGAAGAAAATGTTTACCCGGATGGTGCTGTTCCAAGAAAGTATTTTTCGGGGGGCGTGGGAATGGATATGGCGGTGCTTCTTGTAAACACGCTTGAGCCTGATGCGTCTCAATTGTCCTGGTCAAATGATTATCTGATGGTGAGTTCACAGGTCAATTTCAGTACGGATTTATCTTCGGGTTCTTTGGATAATGTTTCGACATCAAAATATCTTCTCGACGGGGAAGACAGCGCACAAGCTAATGCGGATACCCGGGTGACGTTCCGGCAAGGTGTTTTTGGCCCCTGGGAGATGTCCCGGCAGGTACGGGCGGAACGTATCCTTGAAACGATCAAGACTCTGGATGGTCTTTGGGGAGATGTAGTTTCCATAGGGGATCTTCCCAAGGGGGCATCTCCCGCGATGCCACTGGATCTTTCTGAGGTGTTGTCGTTTTATCCCGGAGAATCATTCCGTCTGACTAACCGGCATCTGGTGCTTTATTGGGCAGACGGAAAATTTAATCGAGGGCGCCGGACAATATTCTGGTATCTTCCGGCCACACGACAGTACGCCGAAATAAAGCTGGAAAAAACAGACAGCAGGAATCTGCAGCTCAGGGCTCTTTTTTCTTTACTTATGGGAGATGAGTTTGAATTTAATTCCACCCATATTGCAGAATCCGAGTTGTTGCCCGACACTTACTGGAATGGATGGGGGAGTTCTCTTCTGGCGGTAAGACTGCTTTATGCGCAGGAAGTATATCCTTATGTTGTGCAGGCGGTCGTTGGGCTTGTTGACGAGTTGTCCCGGATTCGTCCCGGACAAGCCATCAGGATTGCGGATATTTTTGGAGGAGACGGAGGTCTTGTGCTGGAGATGGATAAGGCCATTCGCAGGCATTATGCGTTTTTGTCCAGGCCGGTGCCGGAGATTGAATATTGGCTGGTTGAGAAAAACGGAGCCAATATCTCCCGTTTGGAATCAATGTCGGCTCGTCTGGAAAGTGCACTCCATATCGTTCAGGCGGATTTGATGCGTGACCCTTTGGAGGAGCTTGTTCGAGGCATGGATATCATCACTTCAACAGGAGGGGGCTTTAATCATCAGGTCGCAACAAGGTCTCAGGCTAAGGAATTGGTCGGGCATCTCCGGAATGCCTTGAAACCGGGCGGGTACTCTGTGCTTGGTGGACTTACGCATTTGTTATTGCAGGCGGCGGATTTTGAAGGATTGCAATCACTAAATTATTCTATTCCGGGCAAGTATTTCATAAGCAGGACCAGTCCGCAACTGTATGTTCTTCGAAAGCCGGATACGAATATCTCCGGATCAGCGCTGCCAGCAGCTGATCATCCGACGCAAGGCGCCCCCCCCTGGAGGTCTAAAACGATAAGAACTTCGCGGGGAGATGAGTTGAGTCTGGTATTGGAGCCTGATGAAAGGGGGTTGAAGTTTGGCGTCAGGTTTCAGGGGGCACCGGACGAACAGTTAACCCTGCATTGGGGTATTAATGAATGGCGGAAGCCCCCTTTGGTGATGTTGGATGATGTGTATCCCTCGACCGTTAACGGCAACGGGACGATTGATACGATACTGGCCGCAGATGGGCAAGGTGACTATTATGCCTGGTTTCCTTTACCTGCCGAGGGTGTGTCACGTGTTGATTTGCTTGTCAGGTCAGAGGATCGATGGTTCAAGTCGGAAGGATGGGACCAGGGGGGTAATATTGCGTTTAAGGTGCCTGCACCAGAAGTTCTCGAAAGATTATCGGCAGAGGAGAGAGTCCGCAGGATCATTGATCAGGATAATTCGCCAGGTGTAATCATTGATTCCGCAGTAGCCCCCGTACTTATAGGGGCAACAAATATTCTTTCTGACAACGCGATAGAACGGATCGATGCTGTGGGGGGCGGTTCCCGGAGTCATTCAGAGTTCCTTGCCGGAAAGTTGGTGGATGACATGGAAAGAGGGCACCCCTTAAGTCAGGATATTTTGTCAAGATTGGGATTCGCGGCAGAACAGGATTTCCAGTCGTGGATCGGAGATTCGGCAACCGGAATGATTTCGGGTCAACTTTTATCTTTTGGCGTATCTGCGGTCAGAAAAGAAGGCAAGCAGTCGTATTTCTATATTGATCCGGAACGGGATTACGGGATAAAAGTTCCACATCATCATCCATACAGTATGTTAGAAATGTACGGTATTAGCTGGACAAAGACGTGGGAATCATTTGAACTGGCGTATTCGCGATTGGGAGGACTCGTGCCTCCGTTCCTGATCATCAAACGAGGATTCATTCAGCCCAACGGGCAGGGCATTCGTGATGACATGGCGGCGACACTTCGCGTGCGGGAAGTAAGCGAAGCAGATATCCGGCGTTTGGGAAATTCTTTCGTGGATATGTTTTTCGAATTGATGGAAGCGGTTTGGCAAAGGGGGGTCTTCGACCGGGATTTTGCGATAGAGAACGTTGGCTTCGCATCGGACGGGCATCTTGTGCTGATAGACTTCGGTTTTTGTCAGGATACCAGGAAACCGGGATTCTTTGATCATAAACCTTTTGAGGAGGGAAGGTTGTCCCGTGAGGATGAGCTCGGTTGGGGATTGTATGAGATGCACGACACACGGGACACTCTGCGAAGTATAGACGAGCGCGTTGCCGCATATTTTGAGAGTGAATTCTCCCGGAGATACGATGTTTCTCTCGCATCGACAGATGCCTTGTTTGGTCGCCAACAGCACGATATCGTGCGACTTGCTCCGATGGTGGCCATTTTTCGTCAGGTTGTCAAAAAACATGCGCTTGTGCATGAGGCCGGCGGTCAGGACCGAGGAATTTTTGTTTATCCATTGATCAGTCATGATGTGAAAGAGATGTTAAAGCGGGAGATTTCTTTCAGAATATTATCCCGGCCAGGGATGACAAAAGAGTCTGAGAGCGTATCGTTTTTGTCAGATTACCCTGCCGACAAGGGCGGTATTGATCTTAATCCGCAGTCCCTTGCGTTTAGAATTTCTGCTGATGGCGAGATTGAGTTTGACATTGATCCGGCTATGCTGGAGAGTTTTCGTAATGCGCATGGCCTGAGCCCGGTTATTCTTTCTATTCGAGAGGCCGTTGATTTTGATCAGTTTTTTGGCCGGTCTTCCGTTGCTTCTATTCCCGCAGTTACGACTGCTTTGCGGTAAGGTGTGTGGCATAAAAGGGCGACAAGGCATGTTGCGTTTGCTTGCATATTCTGACAGTATGTGCCATAATCGCGCATAAAATATGCAATATGGAGTGATTGCTATGAATTATGATTCTCTTTTTCATTGCGCCGCACGGTTGGCGCTGGCTTTGATTTTTCTTTCCGGAAGTTCTTTTCCTGCTCCAGCGCAGGCCCAGATTGCGGGTTTGCCGGCCCCTGGCTCCATGTTGGCGCAAAGTCAGCCGTATATTCCGGTTTCGCTTAAAGGCTTGAGAGTTTATCCGCAGCAGCCGCTCCGGTTTGACTTTATGATTGATCCGGGACAGTCAGGGTTTGCCATTGGTGGAGGAGATTTCAGGGCAGAAGCGCAAAAACTGGTTAAATATTTTCTTGCCGCCCTGACGGTCAAGGAGAGCGATCTCTGGGTTAATTTGTCTCCTGTCGAACGCGAGCGGATGGCAGAACCGGACTTGGCGCGTACCCGTTTGGGAGAGGATATGCTCGCACAGGATTATGTGCTCAAACAGCTGACGGCATCCCTCTTGTATCCCGAACAGGCGTTGGGACAGGCGTTCTGGCAGAGGGTTTATGCGCGGGCAAGGGAGCAGTTTGGCTCGACGGATATTCCGGTGGATACCTTTCACAAGGTATGGATTGTCGCCGACCGGGCGCGGGTGGTTGAGCGGGGGAACTCGGTGTTTGTTGCGCAGGCACATCTTAAGGTGATGCTGGAATCGGATTATCAGGCAGCCCGCGGCGAGAAGAAAGCGCCTTCGCAGGAATGGACGAAAAGTGTTGTTCGTGAGGTTATTGTTCCGGAGATAGAGCGGGAAGTCAATCAGGGGCGGCATTTCACCGCGCTTCGGCAGATGTTTCACGCCATGATTCTGGCGGCCTGGTATAAAGAAGCGCTCAAAGACGCTCTGCTGAACCAGGTTTACAGTGATCGCGGCAAGACGGGCGGGGTGCTGGCCCGGGATCCGCAGTCGGCGCAGAAGATTTATGAACAGTATCTGCAATCGTTTCGTCAGGGTGTCTTTGATTATATCCGGGAAGAATCGGGGCCGCAGGGCCAGTCGGTTCCAAGAAAGTATTTCTCCGGCGGAGTTGACGGTGTACAGTTATCCCGGGTGCTGGAACGTGACAGGTTTTTTACCGAGGCGGATCGCGCCCAGCTTGCTTCCGGCAAGCTGGCTTTGGTTTCGGTTATGGGCCGGCAGGTTTTTGCCGGAGATGCTGCAATGGCGGAGGACGTTCTTGTTGGTGATTTGCCGGAGGTGATGCATTTTATTGCTGATGAAATTGCAGCTTGGGGCGGGCAATGGAATGCTTCGGCCATGGTTCAATTGTTCCCGGACGGTGTAGAAAGAGCAGAGCGGGATTTCAGTATTCCGTTTCATCAGACCGGGGTAAACGATATCGCGGCATTCTTTGAAGAACAGGGAGTTGCTCAAGGTTTTTACAGTATTGCCCGCCGGGGGGCGGTGTTTACAATGATTCGCCAGCCGGATGTGATCGACAGCGCGCAGATCCTTGACGTTAAAGCGGACGAGTATCCCTGGCTCGACGAGTTTTTATCGGTTATCAAGGATATGCAGCCTGTCGCCGGAGCCTTTTCTCAGCAGGCAGTGAAGATCCGGGAAGAAGACCAGGTCTATTTTCAGACTCCGCCTGCGGCCTCCGGGAAAGTTTACAAAATTCTTTTCAGAAAAGACCAGGAGGCTTCCTTACGTCAGGGAGTGCCCGGGTATATTTTTTCTATTGCGGTTGATGCAGAGCGTTTGTTCGAATCGTCTGCGGTTATAGCCAATGCCATGTCGATCAACCGGGGGGAGCTGCGTGTTTTTCTTTCGGGGCAGTATGCCGAGGCCATCGGCCGTTATTTCAGGAACCGGCGACATGTTCTGCAAATGCGTCAGGATCGTGAGTCCAGGCCGACGACGGAAGACATTGTTTCCGGGGTGGATCAGCAACCGGTGGTGAAAAAAAGATGGCAGACCCGCCTTGACGACCCTCTGCCCGCCGACGAAAATCGTACGGGCTATATCGCAAAACTGCGTGATACTCTTAAAGATGGCTATGTGCATGTCAGTGATTTGCAGATTAATGAGCGCAGGGATGAGGCCCGAGTTGTTTTTCTGGGGATCGAATACCGGGTGCGTCTTTCGTCCTGGGACCAAAGGGAGGTGTCTCTGGATATCTCCCGGAGAGAGGGAGATAATTTTGTTTCTTTGCTGACCAAAAGAGTGAGTGCCCGGGAAGCGGCGGTTATTATGGCTGGTTATCCGTCCGGAGCGGTAAATGCCAGGGAGTTTAAGCGTATTAATCCGGGCTTGAATCTGGACAGACTTTCCGGCGATCTGAGAATTGAAAAGTCGGTTCTTTATCTGAATGACGGGGTGACTTATCGTCCTGCTGCCTTGAGTGGGCGCCAGTGGGATGGTGTCTGGAGGCGGCTGCTTTTGTATGGAGACAGCGCGCGCGATCCGGGCAAGGGAGCTGCAGAAAACCTGTTTCAGTCTCTGCTGGGGCTTGGACTGGGCGTGCGGCTATATTCAGATTATGAAGATGATGTCCCCAAGAAAAAAGAGGCTCCGGGCGGTATTAGTCTTGATCCGTACGCGATGGCTATGGAACGTGAGCGTTCTGCGGATGCGGTCACGATGAGCTTTGATCCAGCCATGCTTGCAGCGTTTCAACGGGAAGATTTTGTCGGACTGGAGGGCGAGATTCTGAGGATCGTTCCTGTTGCGAATCCGGCAGATCTCCTCGGGATTTGAGAGTGAAAGAGTTGTCGGGCGAGCCCTTCGGGTTTAATTCTTGACGAAAGAAAAAGTGTCGGCTATACTAGCGCTCTTTGGCGGTTTTATATATTGCTGAATTCAAGAGTGTGCCCGTTTCTTCTTTATATAGGGAAGCGTGCAAAGAGCCGCCGTAGAAATGTTGCGCTATGGAACGACAATTGAAAACAATCATTCTTGCAGCCGGCAAAGGGACGCGTTTTAATTCCCGGGTGCCGAAAGTTTTGCATGAGGTTTGCGGAAAACCGGTTCTGGATTATGTGATTGACACGGCCAAAGCCGCAGGTTCTTTGAAAACATATGTCGTGGTGGGTCATGAGGCCGAATTGGTTCGCCGAGCGGTCGAGGGGCGCGCCGATATCGTTCTTCAGGAAGAACAGTTGGGGACAGCACATGCGGTACGCTGTGCGGCTGACGAATTTAAAGCTTATTCCGGCGAAGTTCTGGTGATGTGCGGAGACACTCCGCTGCTTGATCCGGTGATCGTTCGAAAACTTGTTTCCCGGCACCGACGTTCGGGAGCTGTATGTACGTTTTTGACTGCGGAGCTGGCTAATCCTGAAGGGTATGGACGGATCTTACGGGATGAAAGCGGCAGGGTTCGGGCCATTCGCGAGCATAAAGATGCTGACACTTCCGAGCGGGCTATTCGAGAAATTAATGTCGGGGTGTATTGTTTTGCCGGCAAGGAATTGTTTGGTTCGATTGCGGATATTGCGATAAACCCAAAGAAAAAAGAATTTTATCTGACCGACATAATTGAGCTTTTCTTGTCGCGCGGGTGTAAGGTGGATACGCTGGTTACAGATGACTGGACAGCCAATCTGGGGATCAATACCCGGGCGGACCTGGCGCTGGCGGGCTCGATCATGCGGGAGCGTATTTTAAAAGATTTGATGAGCAGTGGAGTCACTGTTGTTGACCCTGCGACTACATATGTTGAGTCGGATGTGCGTATCGGACGGGATTCGGTTATTTATCCGTGTACCTATATTCATCATGGTGTGCGTGTCGGTGAAAATTGTTCGGTCGGTCCTTTTGCCCGGTTGCGTCCCGGAACTGTGCTGGCTGACCGGGTTTCGGTCGGGAATTTTGCGGAAATTTCCCGTTCACGTTTGGGAGCAGATGTGAACATGAAGCATTTCAGTTTTTTGGGTGATGCGGATGTCGGTAGCGGAGCCAATATCGGCTGTGGCGCGGTAACAGCAAATTACGACGGCAAGAATAAAAACAAGACGAATATCGGTCGAGGGGCTTTTATCGGTTGCGATGCGGTGCTGGTGGCCCCTACGGAAGTCGGGGCGGGAGCAGTAGTCGGGGCGGGCAGTGTGGTAACGCCCGGACGCAAGGTTCCTGCCAATCGGGTGGCGGTGGGTATTCCGGCACGTGTTATTAAAAAGGTGGAACGTCATGAGTGAGGTTTGTGTTCTTTCCGGTAATGCCAACAAGGAACTGGCAGAAAAGATTTGTTCGTTTTTGGATATCCCGCTGGCGGATGTCCTGTGCGGGCGTTTCAGCGAGGGAGAAATTCGCGTGCAGATTTTGTCCAATGTGCGCGGCAAGGACGTTTTTATTGTTCAGTCCACCTGCTCTCCGACAAACGACAATTTGATGGAGCTTCTGATTCTGATCGATGCCGCCCGGCGTGCTTCAGCCAAGCGGGTTACGGCGGTCATTCCGTTTTATGGATATGCCCGTCAGGATCGCAAGGATCAGCCGCGGGTTCCGATCACGGCCAAGCTGGTGGCCAATCTGATTACTTCGGCTGGCGCTGACCGGGTTTTGTGCATGGATTTGCATGCCAGTCAGATTCAGGGGTTCTTTGATATCCCGGTTGATCATTTGTATGCGATCAACGTTTTGTGTGAGCATTTCGAAAAGATGAGCATGAAGAATATCGTGGTGGTTTCTCCGGATGTGGGCGGTATTCGTATGGCGCGTGCCTATGCCAAGCGCCTGGGGGCTGGCCTGGCTATTATTGACAAGCGCCGCATGTCACCCGAGGAGACCGAGGTTATGAATATTCTCGGTAAGGTCAAGGGACGCAATGCCGTTCTGGTTGACGACATTGTGGCCACTGGCGGGTCTTTGACCGAAGCGATTGAGGCACTGAAAGAGGCGGGAGTCGACAAGGTTTTTGCTGCGGTTAGCCATGGGGTTCTTTCCGGCCCGGCTATCGACCGTATGGCCGAGTGTAAGGCCCTGGAAGAACTGGTGATCACCGATAGCATTCCTTTAAGCGCAAAAGGCAGGAAGGTGAGCAAGATTCATCAGCTTACGGTTGCCCCTTTGCTGGCGGAAGCGATCAAGCGGATTCACAACGAGCAGTCCATCAGCTGTTTGTTCGAGGTTAATAGATAAGTATTCAAGAAGAAGAGGCAGGAAGGATGATATGGAACAGGTAACATTGGATGTCCAGGTAAGAAATTTAAAAGGCAGTCAGCGGATGAAAGATCTGCGCAAGTCCGGTATGATTCCGGCGGTCGTTTACGGCGGAGATCAGCAGCCGATGAGCGTTCAGGTTACCCGCGGTCAGTACGAGCGGATCATGCGTCAGCACAGTGGAGAAAGTTTTATTTTCCATTTGCAGCTCTCCGAGGGCGAGAAAAAACTGGCGGATTTTCCTGCGCTTATGCGCGCCACACAGTTTGATCCGGTTTCGGATTTGATCGTCCATCTGGATTTTTTGCGTATTTTCATGGACAAGGAAATTTCCTTGCGTGTTCCGCTGATTCTTAAGGGCGAGGCCATTGGAATCAAGAAGCCGGGTGCTACACTCGAACAGTTGTTGCGTGAGATCGAGATTTTCTGTTTGCCCAAAGATGTTCCGCAGCATATCGACGTTGATGTGTCTGGCCTGGATATTCACGCTTCGGTTCACGTCAGTGACCTCAAGCTGCCTTCAGGCGTGCGGACCAAGATGGACCCGGGCGCGGCCGTTGCGGCAGTGGTCTTCTCGACTCGTGAAGCAGAGGCGACGACTGCGGAAGGCGCGGCAACACCGGAACTGGAAGTTATTAAAGAAAAGCCGAAGGATGACAAGGCAGCAGCGGGAGCAGCCAAGCCTGCAGCGGGAGCAGCGAAGCCTGCAGCAGGAGCAGCCAAGCCTGCAGCCAAACCGGAAGCCAAGAAGTAAAGCTTTTTGTATTGTTGGACAGGAGGCCGGGTGGCAGGCAAGAAGCTGGTGGTCGGTCTGGGAAATCCGGGGCGGGAGTATCAGAACACCCGTCATAATCTCGGGTTTATGCTTGTGGAGCATGTTGTCGGCCTGCACACGACTGGTTTTACCAGGTATCGGCATGCGCAGGCTCTGGTGGCCGAGACAGAAGTTGAAGGGCAGAATGTTTTGTTTGCTCTGCCGTTGACGTATATGAACCTGTCAGGGCATGCCCTCAGGGGAATCACGGATTACGAGCGGATCGGGTTGCCGGACATTCTGGTTGTGACCGATGATATTCATCTTGCTTTTGGGGCTGTGCGGCTTAAGACCGGCGGTTCCCACGGCGGGCATAACGGGATGCGTTCGGTTATTGAGCAGATGGGGACAGCGGAGGTGGCAAGGCTGAAGATGGGAATCGGACAGCCGCCTTCACCGGATCGGCAAGTTGATTACGTTCTTTCGGATTTCACAAAGGAAGAGATTGCCCGCATGGGGGCATTTATAGATGATGCGGCAGGTTGCCTCAGGCTCTGGATCGCCGGACAGGCGGCCGAAGCGATGACAAAGTTCAACAAAAGGAAGGTCGATGATTAAGTACGAAATGGTTTATATTCTGGATGCTCGCCTCACGGACGGGGAGAAGAACGAGATATCCAAACAGATTGCCGACGGTGTTATTAAATACGGCGGAAAAGTTCTGGATGTTAATGTCTGGATGGAAAAGCAGAGGATGACTTTTCCGATGCGCAAAGTCTGGGACGGCGCTTATTATCTTGCCCATCTGGAAATGCCCGGAACTGGCGTAGCTTCGCTGCGTCGGGATCTGCATATCAACGAGCGGGTCTTGCGTTTTCAGATTTTAGGCATTCCGGCGCCCAGGAAAGTCAAACCGGCTAAAGCCAAAGTGGTCAAGGCTCCGGTCGAGAAGCTGTAGCAGAAGGAAGAATCATGGCCAGTCTTAACAAAGTCCTGTTGATCGGGAATTTGACAAAAGATCCGGAATTGCGCTATACGCCTAACGGAACTGCGGTTGCAAATTTGCGGATTGCGGTTAACCGGAAGTTCAAGGATCGTACCGGAGAACTGAAAGAAGACACCTGCTTCGTTACAATTACGGTCTGGGACAAACAGGCCGAGACGTGCAGTCAGTATTTGCAAAAAGGACGGGCTATTTTTGTTGAAGGCATCCTGCAGTCCCGTTCCTGGGAAACTCCGGAAGGGCAGAAACGCAGCACCATGGATGTGCGGGCGGAACGGATACAGTTTCTTCCCGGGGGGCGTCCTGGCGAGGGCGGTATGCAGGCTGAAGGAGCGGTTTCCGATCAGGCTGCCGGCAATGATGAGCCAGTGCGGCCGGATGATATTACTTGGGAAGAATAATAATCGGAAGATAATCTGGAAAAGTTTCATAAGGAGGATCAATTGGAAAAGAAGAATAACAAGAAAAACATGAAGCCTCGCCGCACAGTCCGGCCTTTCAAGGTTCAGGTGCCGCTGCCCGAGGTTATTGATTACAAGGATTTCCCGACTTTGCGGAAATTTCTGAGTGAACGCGGGAAGTTGTTGTCCCGTCACTTCACGGGGGCCAATGCCATTCAGCAGCGTTTTCTGGCAGAGGCAGTCAAGCGGGCGAGAAATCTTGCTCTGTTACCGGTGGGCTCTTCTAAAAGGAAGTGAGTGAAAGATGGAAGTTATTGTTTGTCAGGATATTGCAACCCTGGGCAAGACCGGGGACGTGGTGAAGGTTAAAGCGGGTTACGCGAGGAATTATCTTATTCCCCGTCAGTTGGCCGTTGCTGCAACCAAGGACAATCTCAAGAAGATCGCAGCCCGTAAAGCCAAGGAGCAGGCCGCTGATGATGCCCGTCGTTCTGAAGCTGCCGGCATCGCCGAGAAATTGGCCAAGGTCTCCTGTACGGTGCTAGTCGAGGTTAACGAGCAGGACAAGTTGTACGGTTCGGTGACCGAGAACGATATTTTGAGAGCCCTTGAGACCGAAGGCTTCAAGTACGAGCGCAAGGATCTTGTGATCGAAAAAACGGTCGACGAGCTCGGGATTTTTGAAATCGGGGTTCGCTTGCATCCGGAAGTTAC
The DNA here is from genome assembly GCA_903944345.1 of Candidatus Omnitrophota bacterium. Lineage (GTDB taxonomy): Bacteria > Omnitrophota > Gorgyraeia > Zapsychrales > Fredricksoniimonadaceae > CAJARJ01. The sequence continues at coordinate 14,826 of CAJARJ010000002.1, read as the reverse complement.
AGGAAAATTCCGGTTATGGGTCACCAAGAAATAAGAGTTCCCCCGCAGAATCCGGACGCCGAGAAGGCGGTTCTGGGGGCCATGCTGATCAGTGAAGATGCTGTCGGGGACGTCATTGAGGTCCTTGACAGCTCTTTTTTTTATGAAATTGCCAACCAGCGTATTTTTGACGCTATTGTCAAACTCTATTCTTCTCGCCGGAACGTTGATACGATCACTCTTTCCGACCAGCTGACTGCCGACGGTGTGCTTGAGTCTGTCGGAGGTGTCAGCTACCTTACCGAACTGGTGGATCTGGTTCCTACAGCGGCCAATGTTCTGCATTATGCCGCGATTGTCAAGGACAAGGGCATCAAGCGCAAGTTGATCCGCAGCGCGACCGAGATAGTCACCCGCAGTTACGATCCGGATGCGCAGGTGGATGAGCTGGTGGATACCTCCGAAAAGCTTATTTTCGAGATCGCGCAAGCACGCCAGAAGCAGCAGGCGGTTTCGGTCAAGGATATTGTCAAGAATACCATTGCCACCATCGATAAGCTTTATCATAACAAGGCCTCGATTACCGGAGTGCCTACCGGTTTTTATGATTTTGACCGTATGACGTCAGGTTTGCAGCCTTCCGACTTGGTTATTGTGGCGGCGCGTCCTTCCATGGGCAAAAGCGCCCTGGCAGCTTCAATGGCGGAGAATGCGTCGATTAATCATGGTATACCGGTTGCGTTTTTCAGTCTGGAAATGGCCAAAGAGCAGATTGTCATGCGTATGCTTTGCAGCCAGGCGAGAGTGGATGCCTCCAAAGTTCGTACCGGAATGCTTGTTCCCTCGGAATGGCCGCTTTTAACGAAAGCGGCGGGCAAGTTGTCCCAGATCCCTTTCTTTATTGACGACACGCCGGCTATTTCTCCCCTGGAGTTGCGGGCCAAGGCAAGGCGACTCAAGTCTGCGCATAAGATCGGACTGGTCATTGTCGACTATTTGCAACTGATGCGGGCTTCTACGAAGTCCGAGAACCGGCAGCAGGAAATTTCTGAAATATCCCGCTCCCTCAAGGCTTTGGCTCGTGAACTGAGTGTTCCGGTTATTGCCATCAGCCAGTTGTCACGGGCTGTTGAAAGTCGCCAGGATCACCGACCGCAGTTGTCGGATTTGCGCGAATCGGGCGCGATTGAACAGGATGCCGACGTGGTGGTTCTTCTCATGCGTGAGGATTATTATGATCCCAAACCGGAAAATCTTGGCTTGGCCGAGGTTATCATTGCCAAGCAGCGTAACGGGCCGGTTGGCACCGTTAAGCTCAGATTTTCCAAGGAGTTTGTGCGCTTCGATAATCTGGACGCCGTTCACGCGGAATGAACCGTTTTCTTCAGGCCAAGTGTTTTGGGTGCCCCCGGCTACATTCCTAATATTTGTTTTTATCCTTTTGACACGGCTTTCGCGGGAAAGTATAATTACGCCCATGAAAAAAACTACCCCCCTGACTACCATTGTTGTGTGTCTTTCGTTTCTTTTGACGGCTTCCTTGTCGCGTGCGGCTGATCCGGCAGATGATCCGGTTCAGCGGGCGCTGGACGAAGCCCAGAGTGCTGTTGTCGGGCAAGAAGTCGAGGCTGACGTTGAGGTTGATGCTCAGGAGCCGGATGCATCCGAAAGCCAGTTGCCAGAAGACGCAACAGGCCGGTTTGTCAAGGCTCTGGACGTCCAGGGCAATCGCAGCATTGGCCTGGCGACAATTTTAAGCAAGATCAGGACTCGTGTTGGACAGGAATACCGTCAGAATGTTATTTCCGACGACCTTAAAAGACTTTATAACACCGGCTATTTCTCGGATGTGCGTCTTGATCGCAAGGATGAAGACGGTGGCGTTCGGGTCATTATCGCAGTCGACGAAAAGCCGATTATCGACGAGATTACTTTTTCCAAGATTCGCTATTTCGGGAAAAAAGTGCTTTTGTCCAAGCTCAAGACCCAGACGGGAAAATTTCTGGATCGCAAGGTTCTGCATGATGATTTGAACACAATCAGGGAAATGTACCACAAAAAGGGGTTGACCCAGGCCGAGATTGACGTGGAAACCTTTGTTGATGATGAAACCAACAAGGCCACGCTGCATTTTGTTGTGGACGAAGGCTTCCGGGTCAGAATTCGCCGGATCAATATTTTTGGTAACACGGCTTTTAAGGATGGGCGTATCATCAAAGCCATGAAGTCCCGCAATGCCTGGCTTCTTAATTCGGGATTCCTTAAGGATGATGTAGTCAATGAAGACATGGAGCGGGTTCAGGCGTTTTACGAAAAAGAAGGTTACATTGATGCCAAGGTCACTTACGAGATCGAGCAGGTGCGCGGCGGCTTGATGAATCTAAATGTTCAGGTGGACGAGGGGCAGCGTTATTTTATCGGGGATATTGCCTTGACAGGAAATCTTGTTCTTTCAGTTGATGAGATTAATGCCGTCATGAAAGACATGAAGCCTGGCCGTATCTTTTCCAAGATCCGCCTGGCGGATGATTTGGCTAACGTAAAAACTCTTTATTTTGATCGGGGTTATATTTTTGCCCGGGTTAACGAGTCAACATCTCTTGACACGAATACTGGAAAAGTTGACTTGCGACTGGAGATTGTCGAAGGCAATATTGCCTATATCAACAAGGTTCTTATCCAGGGCAACACCCAGACTCGCGATATTGTTATTCGTCGGGAATTGCGTATGTATCCTGGAGAACAGTTTGACGGGGTCAAGCTGCGCCGCAGCAAGGAAAGGCTTAACAGCCTCGGTTATTTCGAGGATGTTGCTTTTGATATCGAAGACACGGATGTGCCGGATCAGAAAGATCTCGTGGTCGATGTCAAGGAAGCCAAGACCGGGGCTTTCAGCTTTGGCGGCGGGTATTCGACCGTTGATCAGTTGATCGGCTTTGTAGAGGTTGAGCAGAAAAATTTCGATTTTTCGAACTGGCCTTCTTTTACTGGTGGAGGACAGACTGTTTCTGCTCGCGCGGAGTTTGGATCAACCAGAAACAATATGATCCTGTCGTTCACCGAGCCCTGGCTGTTTGATTATCCGGTTTCTGCCGGGTTTGATATTTATCGTATGCAGCACGAGCGCGAGGCGGATACGGGGTATGCCTATAATCAGGTTCGTACAGGAGGAAAGCTTCGCCTTGGCAAGGAGATCTCCGAATATCTTTCTGCGGCCGGATACTACCGCCTGGAAAATATCGAGATCAGTGATATGGAGTCTGATGTTTCAGCGGACCTGAAGGCCGAAGAGGGGAAGAATGTGGTCAGTTCAATCGGTGGTTCGCTGACCGAGGATCACAGGGATAATCGCCTTGCGCCGAGCAAAGGCTGGCTGGCCAGCGTGTCTTCTGATCTGGCCGGAGGGGCGATGGCGGGCGACAAGGATTTCTATCGTCTGGAAACCAACGGGGCGTACTATGTTCCTTTCAACTTTGCTTCGGTGCTGGAGATCAGCGGGCGCATGGGCATGGTTCGCGCCTATGGCGATACCAGCAAGGTTCCGATTTTTGAACGCTATTTCTCCGGTGGTGCCCGTTCAATCCGTGGCTATGATGAGCGTTCCATCGGGCCGCTCGATGCCAACACCAAGGATCCGATAGGTGGCGAATCAATTCTGGTGGGCAGTGTTGAATATACTATTCCGCTGATTGACGTAATCAAGTTTGCTACTTTCTTTGATATCGGGAATGTCTGGTCAAAGTACAGTGATTTTGCTTCCAACCGCCTTTATGCCGGATACGGGATAGGCTTGCGAATCAAGACCCCGATCGGACCAATGAATCTTGATTACGGTATTCCATTGGATCGTCAGCCGGACGAGGATGAAAAGAGCAAGACCGGAAAGTTTTATTTCAGCGTGAGCCGAGGTTTCTAACGATTTCCGGCCGGAGAGACTCCTGGTCGGGCTTATGTTAATAAAGGAGGCAGTTATGAAGGGTTTGGGAAAGACGGTTTTAATGTCAGCTTTTTTTGCGCTTATGCTGTTTGTGTGCCGCGCGGGAGCTGCCGATCTCAAGATTGCGTATGTTGATCTGGCCAAGATTTTTGACAATTATGAGAAAACTAAGGCTTACGACAAAACCCTGGAAGCTAGCAGCACCAAGTTCCAGGAAGAGCGCAATGCCAAGGTTGACAAGATCAAGGAATTACAGGGCAAGGCCGCTCTTCTTAAAGACGAAGAAAAAAAGAAGGCAGAGGCCGATCTTGAAAAACAGAAGAATGAAGTGCTTGAGTTCGATCGTGCCCAGCGGACAGACCTGACCAAGGTGCGCGATGAGAAAGTCAGAGAGATTCTTCTGGAAATCGAGAAAACGGTCAGTGAACACGCTAAGAAGGAAGGGATCAGCTTTGTCCTAAATAATCGCATTCTGGTTTATGGACAGGACACCGCGGATATAACGGATCCCATACTTAAAAAGCTTAATGATGCCTACAAGGCACCTAAAAAATAAAGGCTGTTTGTCATGCAAAGAACGCTCGCCGATGTCGCTCGAGAAATCGGCGGCCGCGTCGTTGGAGACGATCAGTTGATCGTTTCCGGTGTCGCCGGCATCAAGGAAGCATCTTCTACTGATTTGACTTTTCTGGCTAACAAGAAATATATTCCGTTGGCTGCAGGAACCCGTGCGTGTGCCATTCTGGTCGAGCACGGTGTTTTTGTTGAGGGTAAGAATCTTATCCAGACCGATAATCCTTCTCTTGCTTTCTCCCGGGTTATGGGACTGTTCAAGGAAGATGCCATTGCGCGTCTTAGCGGAATTCATTCTTCTGCAGTCGTGGCAGGCGACGCGCTTGTGCATCCTGAAGCGGCGGTGGGGCCTTGCGCGGTGATTGAGTCCGGAGCCCAGATCGGTCGCGGTTCACAGATTGGTGCCGGTGTTTATGTCGGTCACCGGACGGTGGTTGGGCAGGACTGCCTGATTTATCCCAATGTGACCTTGCGCGAAGGTGTTACTCTTGGGAATAATGTGATTATCCACAGCGGAACAGTGGTGGGGTCCGATGGTTTCGGTTATGTCCAGGTTGATGATCGTCATGTCAAGATTCCCCAGATAGGCGGAGTCGAAATCGGGGACGATGTTGAGATCGGGGCTTGTGTGACGATTGACCGCGCCCGTTTCGACCAGACACGTATTGGTCGCGGCAGCAAAATTGATAATCTGGTGCAGATAGCGCATAATGTCCAGATTGAGGAGAATGCCTTGATTATAGCCCTGGCAGGTATTGCCGGGAGTGCGCATATAGGGCGCAATGCTATTATTGCCGGTCAGGTGGGCGTGGCCGGGCATACAAAAGTCGGGGAGCGGGCGGTTGTGGCGGCTCAGTCGGGGATTACCAAGGATGTTGATCCGGGCGCCAAAATGTTTGGAACTCCGGCAGAAGAATATGCTGTGGCTACCCGGATTATGGCGCATACCAAACGACTTCCTCGGTATGCCGAAGAAATTAAATTGTTGAAAGCACAGGTCGCGGCGCTGGAGAAGAAAGTGGGAGATCGATTGTGAAGCAGAGGACTATTGCCAAAGAAATTTCCTTGCAAGGCAAGGGACTGCATACCGGGCATCCGGTGTCATTTACCATGAAGCCGGCGCCAGCAGGGACCGGAATTATTTTTGTTCGTACTGATAAGCTTGCGGAGGGGCCGATTACTCTGGGGTCTTTCGACGTGATTCATGGCATGGAAGGCGGCCGCTATTCGGCGATTAAACGGGGAGAAGCGGTTATTTATACTGTCGAGCATCTGATGAGTGCTCTTTCAGGAATGGGTGTCGATAATATCCGTATCGAGATGGACAATGACGAGCCTCCCGGCGGAGACGGCAGCGCGGATATTTTTTTGCAAGCCTTGTTGTCGGCGGGGGTCAGTGAGCTTGAGACCGAAAAGAATGTTTTCGCTATTCGTGAACCTATTACGGTGTCCGATAAAGGTGCCTGTGTCACCATCGTTCCGGCAGAAGATTTTCGGGTTTCTTATTCTCTGGATTATCCGCATCCTTTGCTCAAGCAGTCCTGCACATTTGCGATCAATCCGGAAATCTTTCAGAAAGAGTTGGCCGCCTGCCGCACGTTTTGCCTGGCGGATGAGGCCGATGCGATCCGGGCCAAGGGACTGGGGCAGGGAGCCAGTTACGAAAACACGCTGGTGTTCGGCCCCCAGGGCGTATTGCATAACACCTTGCGCTTTGTAGACGAGCCGGCTCGGCATAAAATGATGGATTGTGTCGGGGATCTTTATTTGCTTGGGATTGCCCTTAAGGGGCATGTGTTTGCGTTCAAAAGCGGGCATGCGCTCAATCGTGCCCTGCTCAAGAAGATCTTTGAACAGAAACAGCGTTACGAGTCAACGCGTGTTCAGAGGAGGATTAACGAATCTTCTGATGGCCGGATTGATGTCCGGGGTATTATGGATATTATTCCGCATCGTTATCCTTTCCTGCTGGTTGATCGTATTATCTCGATTGAGGTGGGTAAAAGGGCGGTGGCGATCAAGAATGTGACCATGAACGAAGCGTTTTTCCAGGGACATTTTCCGGCGCGTCCGGTCATGCCTGGCGTTCTGATGGTCGAGGCCATGGCCCAGGTGACGGGTGTGGTTATGCTTTCAAATCCGGAACTTAAAGGTAAGCTGGCGTTCTTTATGTCAGTTAATAATGTCAAGTTTCGAAAGGTGATTGAGCCTGGAGATCAGGTTGTGATGGAAGTTGAAGTGATCAAGGCACGTTCCCGGGTAGCACAGGCCAAAGGGGTCTGCAAGGTGGACGGCGAAGTTGTTTGTGAAGCTGAAATGGGTTTTGCTTTCGGCGGATAAGAGAGAGATATGTCAAATAGCATTCATTCTACAGCCATTATTGCTCCAGAGGTCAAACTCGGAGATAATATTGTGATCGGCCCATACACGATTATAGAAGGTGACGTGACCATTGGTGATGGAACCGAAATCGGGGCGCATTGCATGATCAGTGGAACAACGGTGATCGGCCGGCTGAACCGGATTTTTTCCAGCGCTTCAATTGGCCAGGATCCCCAGGACAAAAAGCATCGGCGCGGGGATCAGACCCGGCTTGAGATCGGGGACAATAATATTTTCCGGGAGTTTGTGACCATTCACCGCGGGACCCTTGACGGTGGCGGAGTAACATGTATTGGCAATAATAATTTGTTTATGGCCTATGCGCATGCGGCGCATGACTGTCAGATCGGCAGTGATTGTGTTATGGCCAATGCGGCCACACTGGCGGGGCATGTGCTGGTGGAAGACAATGTTATCGTAGGCGGACTGGTGGGGATCCATCAGTTTACCCGTGTGGGCAAGTTTTCCATGATTGGCGGCTGTTCGCGTGTTACTCAGGACGTTCCTCCGTTTTCCTTGTCAGTCGGTATGCCGGCCGCGGTTTATGGGATTAACAGTGTGGGGCTCAAGCGGGCCAAAATGCCGCTTTCCGCGGTCAAGAATCTCAAGGAAGCCTTCCGGCTGGTTTTTAATTCCGGCCTGGCTCGTTCTACAGCCGTTGAACGTATCGAGCAGGAGATTGAGCAGACGGCCGAGCTCAGGCATCTGGTGCAGTTTATCAAATCGTCCGAGCGGGGCATATTAAGTGGTTCGACAGTCGGCGACGGAGACTGATGCCTTCTTCTTTGCCTTCCCAGATTGGCCTTATTGCCGGTAACGGACGTTTCCCTCTTTTGTTTGCCCAGGCAGCCCGCCGTCAGGGGATTAAAGTCATTACCGCCGCCGCCAGAGGGGACGCGTCTTTTTTAATTCATTTCTGCAGTGATGAAGTCCGCTGGTTTACTCCAGGTGAGATGCGTCGTTTTTTTGCTTTTTTTCGGGAGCGAGGCCTGCGGCACGTCATTATGGCCGGGCAGATCAATCCGGATACATTGTTTAACAATCGCCGCCCGGTGGACGAGGATTACCGGGCTTTGTTTGCAGCGTTGGCGGATCGCCGCTGCGATACGATCTTTGGCGCGGTAGCCGATCGCCTGAAGGCAGAAGGAATGGAACTTCTGGATTCTACCCTGCTGCTCAGGGAGTTTCTGGCGCCTCGAGGGACTCTGACCCGTAAAGCCCCGACTGAAGAACAATTGGCCGATATCTCTTTTGGTATTGATTTGGCCCGGCAGATGGGGGGATTGGATGTTGGTCAGACTGTGGTGGTCAAGGGCAAGGCTATTGTTGCTATTGAAGCTATGGAGGGAACTGACCGCTGCATAACGCGTGGAGGACTGATCGCGCGTGAGGGGGCGGTGGTGGTCAAGATGTCCAAGCCCAAGCAGGACAGTCGTTTTGATGTTCCGGTTATTGGCCCGCGTACCATTGAGCATATGCGCCGTGCTCGCTGCGGCTGTTTGTGCATTGAGGCTGAACGTACTCTTGTTATTGACCGGGAACGCACCGTTTCTCTGGCCGATCGTGCCGGAATTGTCATAGTTTCTTCTTCTGCTGACTGCATATAATTACATATTATGACATCCGCCTTCATTCTGGTCGTGAGTCCTGTTTTTCTTCGTTGATCCTGCTTGTTTTCTTGTCAATTATCAGACATACTTTCTTGTGGCTGCGTCGTTCTAAGATAAAGAAAGTGTTTTTTGCGGGCTTTATAAACGGAGGCGTTATGTTCCAGAACCTTTTACATTGGCGTTGGTTTAAAGGGGTCACCTTTGTGGTGCTTGCGGCTTTTATTGCCATGATCCCTGCTGAATCGGGTTATGCCCAAGTGATTGCGCCCATGCCACCTCCAGGAGAAATGACCGCTGTTTCCGGTTCATTCTCTCCGGCCTGTATGGTGGGGATGCGGATGGATCTCAAAAATCCGTTCAACTTTTATTTTGTCATGAACAAGGGCGAACAGTTTCTGGAAGCGGATATAAAGAAGAACGAGTATAACAAACTGATCAAGTATTTCCTGGCCTCGCTGACGACTCCCAATAATGACATGTGGGTCAACTTGTCTCCTTATGAAAGCACCAGGATTATCCCGGATAACTTTGCCGGGACCGAGATGGGCCGGGATTTGCTGGCGCAGGATTATCTGCTCAAGCAGTTTGCCTCGTCACTCATGTATCCCGAGGACGAGACCGGGAAACTTTTCTGGGAGCGGGTTTATTCCCGGGCGCAGGAAGAATTTGGCACGACCGATATTCCGGTGGATACCTTTAACAAGGTGTGGATTGTTCCAGACCGTGCGGATATTTATCAGAAAGATGACACCGTGTTTTTGGTGGACAGCCATTTGAAGGTCATGATGGAGCAGGATTTCATGGCGATCGAGGAGAACAAGGAGATGTTCGGTAATGTGATCGAGGATCAGTCGGGGGAAACAGATGCCGCGCGCAAGATTGCTTCGGATGTGGTGCGTGAGGTGATTATTCCGATTATTGAAAAAGAAGTTAATGAAGGCTCCAATTTTGCCCAGGTACGCCAGATTTATAATTCGATGATTCTTGCGGCATGGTTTAAAAAGACACTTAAAGAAAGCTTGCTGGGACAGGTGTATGCGGACAAGAGCAAGGTGGCCGGAGTTGAGGTTAATGATCCACAGGCTCGCGAAAAGATTTATCAGCAGTACCTTGAGGCTTACAAGATTGGTGTCTTCAACTATATCAAGGAAGACATGGATCCCTTGACACAGGAAATGCTGCCGCGCAAGTATTTCTCCGGGGGAGCTTTGCCGATTGACTTCGATAGGACTGCCCGTGCGGTCGGCCCTCAGCGGGCCGCGCCGGTTCTGCAGGCTGCGGCGGCGGATTCACGTCTGGATGCCGCACAGGTCACCTTGGCGACAGTTGCCGCCGGAGCACTGGCTTTGATCTTGAGTGCCACATCGGCTTCTCCGGTAGTTGCAGCCACGGCATCGGCGCTTCAGGATACAGACCAGCGAGAGCTGGTGTCTAATCCCCAACAGGTGCGCGAGGCTTTGCGTTCGCATCTTGCCGGGGGAGGGAAGTATTCTCAGTTGTCGGAGCCGGATCAGCGGTTGGCAGAGGAGATGCTGGTCGAGCGCGTGCAGCAGCGGGAGGCCAGAGCTGGTGCTGGAAAAACAGCGCCGGGAGGAGTCTTGCGGACATTTGATGGTAATTTCTCCCAGGCGTTTGCTGCCGCGCGCAGAGCAGGAGTTGATACGTTTCTCTGGCAGCGCAACGGAAAAACATATACAACAGCCATCGCTGCTTCAACGAAGGAAGTTCAAGGCAAGGCCCAGGCAGCGGTACGCGCTTCCGATAGGGTTAGAGATACTGCTGCTTCGACGATTGCAGGTGCGGCGACACAGTCAGGTGATGTTTCTGCTGGGCGACTTCGTGATTCAGCCCGAGAGCTTGAGGACAGATCAGCAGATCTGGAGGCGGTGGCAACTGATTGGCAAGCCAAGAGCAGTGAATGGGGTGCTTCCGTGTCCTATGCCGAGCAGATTTTGGGAGCGTCTACAGCGCTGGAGCGGGGAGATTCTTCGGCTGGGGATCAGGTAAAAGCAGTTATTCAGTTGGCTCGCCAGAATAATGACGGCTTGATGGCTTATGCTTTGGGGGCTTTGGGTGGCGGTTTTATGGGTTGGGGTGCGGCCTGGGTTCGTCGTAAAGCCCGGCAGCTCAAGAGTAATAAAGAAGCTAATAAATTGGCGGCGGCCCAGGCGGCAGCCCAGGCGGCAGACAGTGAGGCGAAGGCTTTAAGTGCACGTGCTCAAGATGATAAAGATCTGGCGGACAGTTTTAGCCGGATTGCAGAAGATCAAATAGTGACCCCGCAGGAATTAAGAGACTTATTGCGCGGGGTTCGTTCTGCAGCCGGTGCGGCTCGTCCAGCGGTTGCGGCGCCGGAAGCTCCCGAGACACCTGTAGCTCCGCAAGCTCCGCAAAAGCCGATTCTTCAGCAGACTGAATTCCGTTTGCCTGAAATTGCCCGTCCGGTAGCGGTCGAAGTTCCGCGAATTGACCGGATGTCGGAGAGTCTTGGCGGTCAGGTTAGAAGAGTACCGGAGGTGCTGGCTGCGGCTTCCGCGGCCAGAAACGATTTGCAGGCGCAGGTCGAGGCTGTTAATGAGCGGATTGCACGTATTGATGCGATGGAAAATAATTTGCGGATTCTGACTGATCGGGATGCAAATATCACGCAAGCGGCTCTGGAGAAGGCCGTAGGAGATGAATCTGCCGTCTGGAATACCAGAGAGCAAGCCATCAGGACTCAGAACAGTGCTCTCGAACAACGTCAGCGGCTTGTGGAGCAAAACATGTCTTCGGCATTGGCGGCAGATCCGGATGCTGATGTGGAGGTTTTGGAGAATCAGTCGGCCGAACTTAAACAGCAGATTGCAGATAATCTCAAGCAGATCCAGAGCCTTTCTGCCGAGCGAGTCAAGGCCCTGGATGTGGTGACGCGCCAGTTGGATCAGTTTCGTGAGGCGGTGGCGTGGGGGCAGGAGCAGACTGGAGAGAAGCTGGAAGTTGGCGCTCTCGGGCAGGTCTTTGATGCGCAGCGCACACAGTTGAAGGAAGTTCTTTCTTCGGTGGGACAGATGCGGGAGAGCCTGAACAAAACGCGCCAGCTGGAAGGACAAAGAAGTTCAATTGAAGGTCTGGCTGCGCGTTTTGAGCAAATGAGTGCCGCAGGTTTAGGGCAGGCGCAAGGGATTGTGGCTAGTCGAGGAGTGTTGGAGCAGGCTTTGGCCGGGTTTCAGGCGCGATATGATGCTGAACGCACCGGGTTGAACCGTGGCAAGAGTTTGGCTCGTATCGGCCGGGATATGAATCGTTTGAATCTGTCGATTGGTCGCCTGGACAAGCAGCTTGCAGAAATTCAGGTTGCGCCGAATATTGTGAGTAATTATATGGCCCAGGAACGGTTGCTTCAGGAGTCAGAGAATGTTATGCGGGCAGCGCAAGAGACAGCGCAAGCGGTCAGGGATCGTTTGTCAACCAGGGCCCAGGCGGGTATCCGGGCAAACGCAGATCAGGACGACGTTGGTGGTATCACGATGAGCGACAAGTATTTGAAGATCAATATCAAGGTGGACGGAGCGGGGATGCCTTTACCGGCTTCCATGCAGGATCCGGCCATGGTGAATATTGAAGGGCTGTCGCCGATCATTCGCGAGATCGGTCCGGTCACGCCACAGAATTTGCCGGTTTTGAATGATTTGATGCGGATGGCTGTAAGGTAAGTTCCCAACAATAGTAGTTATTTGTGCTATATGAGGCCGGAGTTTTGCTCCGGCCTTGTTTTTTGTCATTCTATGCTATATACTTACACAAATCTACAAAAGGTAACATGGCGGCCGGAGTAACCTCGATTTCTTTATTCAATAAAGTCAGGGTTAAAGGCAGATTCCGGTTATTTATAATCAACGGAGGAAGTATATGTTTCAACAGTTTATTCGATGGAGTCTTTTCAAGAGCCTGGCCGTGACTATTATCGGGTCGTTGCTGGCGATGATTCCCGCGCAAAGCGGCTTTGCACAGGTAGTGGCTCCAATGCCAGCCCCGGGCGAAATGGCGCCGGTGACTGTGGCGTTTGCTCCTGCCCGCATGGTGGGAATGCGGATGGATCTCAAAAATCCGTTCAATTTTTATTTTGTTATGAACAAGGGCGAGCAGGCCCTTGACGCGGATATAAAGGAAAATGAGTATAGCAAGCTGATCAAGTATTTTCTGGCTTCGCTGACGACTCCCAACAATGATATGTGGGTTAACTTGTCTCCATATGAGAGCACTAGGATTATTCCGGATAATTTTGCCGGAACCCAGATGGGGCGCGATCTTTTGGCGCAGGATTATTTGCTCAAGCAGTTTACTTCTTCTCTTATGTATCCTGAGGATCAGGCGGGGAAAGCTTTTTGGGCACAGGTCTATGCTCGCGCAGCCCAAGAGTTTGGAACAACAGACATTCCGGTTGATACGTTTAATAAAGTCTGGATTATGGCAGAGCGGGCAGATATTTACCAGAAGGACGATACAGTGTTTCTGGTCGATAGTCATTTGAAGGTTATGCTCGAACAGGATTTTATGGCTGCTGAACAGAGTAATGATCAGTTTGGTAATCCGGGGGCCGAGCAGTCGGGAGAGACTGACGCGGCGCGCAAGATTGCTGCCGATGTGGTGCGTGAAGTGATCATTCCGATTATTGAAAAAGAAGTCAATGAGGGGGCTAACTTTGCCCAGGTGCGTCAGATTTATAATTCGATGATCCTGGCGGCGTGGTTCAAAAAGACGCTTAAAGAAAGTTTGCTGGGACAGGTGTATGCGGATAAAAGCAAGGTGGCGGGAGTCCAGGTGGATGATCCGCAGGCGCGTGAGAAAATTTATCAGCAGTATCTGGAGGCTTACAAGGTCGGTGTTTTTAATTATATCAAGGAAGAGGCTGATCCGTTGACGCAGGAGATGTTGCCGCGCAAATATTTCGCAGGCGGAGCCAAAGCGATCGAGGACTCGGCCATGAGAGTGGCAAGTAAAGAGCAGGCAGCCGGCGCGCTTTCACTTCAGGCGCAGAATGGTCAGCTGGATGCCGCGCAGACTTCGTTGCGTTCTTCAAGGGGGAAGGCGTTTCAGTCGGCATCGGCTATGCCAGCTCCGGAAAAACCGGTTTCACAGAGCAGGGATATAGACTGGTGGAAGAAGGCTGCACAACGGCTTGATGGCATGGCCGGCGATTATCAGTCGAAGCGTATTTCTCAGGTTAGAGCTATGCTGGAACTTGTGAGGAATCTTGAGGAGCAGGCGCCTGTTTTTGAGAGAGGGGAATCGACTCTCGAAAGGTTATGGACGGCGATGGACGTCAATGTTTCTCGCCTTTCAGGTCCTCTGGGTAATACTTTTGCAGATCCGTTTTTATTGAGAGATGACGGTTCACTCGATGAAAAACTTCTTGCCGATAAATTTAATGAACAGGAGCAAGTGAAAGTGGCCGGCAACATTGTGTCCCGCCTGACTGCTTTGCGCGAGCTTTGGCTGGAACTCAAGTCTTCTGTTGTTTCCTTTGAAAAAGATGCGCAGGAAAATATGGACGCATTTGACCGGGAGGCTTTGGAAGCAGATCGTTTGGCCGCCAAAGCGTTGAATTTGCATAATCAGGCCAGAAATGAATTTAATCCTGACAAGAAGCAGGAGCTGACACTTCAGTCTGAGGATGCTATTTTGGAGTATCTTGCTCATCCGGCCACAATAAAACCCTGGTGGGGGAGGTTTATTTCTCCGTTGGAGTTGGAACGGACAGCTTTTTCGTATCGCAGGTATTTAAAGGCGAGAACGGCTTTGATTCAGATAAGCAAGGCGGATCCCAGTTCTAGGAAGTATTATCATCAGACTTTGGGAAGATTGCAGCATCCTGGTTTCAAGGCATGGGTATTGTCGCATTTCAGCGTTTGGCCTGCAATTGAAAAGAACGCCGGGAAGTATCAGGGGAATCTGAATCAGTGGGATACAGTGGTAGGCATAGTTCAGCGTATTCCTGAGCTTTCTGCTTTGGCTGAGGCGGAAGTCCTTCGTATTGAACAGGAATTGGCAGTGTTTGGTCAGAAACCAGCGGCTCCGGCTGTTCGTCCAGAAAAGCCGGCAGAAGTTGAGCCCGCGGTTGTCGAGACGGTTTCTACAAAGGAAGTGCGTGCTGGCTGGGGGAGTCGCTTGGCTGTCTGGGCTCAAAAAGCCAAGAATTATTTGGGCAGCATGATTTCTGGAAAGAAAAGTTCTCCTGTAGCGGAGGAGATGCCTGTGGTAGTGGATGCTCCTGTGGTAGTGGATGCTCCTGTGGTAGTGGATGCTCCTGTGGTAGTGGATGCTCCTGTGGTAGTGGATGCTCCTGTGGTAGTGGATGCTCCT
>CAJARJ010000001.1 GCA_903944345.1 Candidatus Omnitrophota bacterium | reverse complement strand
TCCTGTGGTAGTGGATGCTCCTGTGGTAGTGGATGCTCCTGTGGTAGTGGATGCTCCTGTGGTAGTGGATGCTCCTGTGGTAGTGGATGCTCCTGTGGTAGTGGATGCTCCTGTGGTAGTGGATGCTCCTGCAGTAGCAGATGCTCCTGCAGTAGCAGATGCTCCAGTGGTGGAAGAGGTTTTGGCAGACAATTTTTCGAGGATTCCTGAAGATCAGTTTGTTACTCCTGAGGATTTGAGACGACTGGGGGGGAGTGCTCGCGCAGTGGCACCCCAGAAAACGGCTATTCAGCGTCCGGAGTTTAGTTTGCCCGAGATCATGCAGCCTGTGCCGGTGCAAGCTCCGCGAATTGATCTTATGTCCAGCAGTATTGCTGATCATGGCAGAAGAGCGCAGGAAGTTATTTCTTCTGCTTCTGTGGTTGGAAATGATCTGCAGTTGCAGATCAAGTCTGTCAACGATCAGATAGCGCGTATTGACACAATGGAGAATAGTTTACGTATTCTGACGGACCGGACCCCGGATATAACGCAAGCGGTTTTGGAGCAATCTGTTCGGGAAGAGGCGGCGACCTGGGAGGCAAGAGAGCAGGTGATCAGGGCTGAGAATAGGGCACTGGAGCAACGCCAGAGAATGGTAGAGCGTAATGTATCCGCGGCACTCGCGGCGGATCCGGATGCTGAGGTGGAGTCTTTGGAAAATCAGTCTGCAGCATTGAAGCAGCAGATTGCCGGGAATCTTGCGCGGATCAAGAATCTGTCCACGGAGCGCGTTAAGGCGCAGGATGTTTCCAGCCGACAGCTGGAACAGTTTCGTGCAGCAGTGGCTTGGGGGCAGGAAGAGCTGGGTCAGGTTTTGAATGCCGGCGAACTGATGGAGGCTTTGCGTTTACAGCGTTCGCGTTTACAGAACATTGTAACCGCGACAGAACAAATGCAGGAGAAATTAAAAAAGACACGCCAGGTTGAAGGCCAGAAGAACGCTATAGATGGCTTGGCTGTTCGTTTTGAGCAGATGAATACGTCAGGATTAGAGCGGACGGCGGGTCTCGTCGACAGTCGCAGAGTTGTGGAGCAGGCTTTGAGTGTATTGCAAGGCAAGTATGATACAGAGCGTGCCGGGGCAAATCGCGGCAAGAGCCTTGCGCGTATTCGTAAAGAAATGAATCGTTTGCAACGAACGGTTACAGGTATGAATGCCACCATTGGGCAGCGTTCGGTTGAGCCTAATATTATGAATAATTATATGGCCAATGAGCGTTTGTTGCAGGAGGCGGAAAGCGTTCTTCAGGCGGCCAGACAGACCGCCCAGGCCGTTAGAGAGCAAATAGAGTATAAGGTGCGAACAGATAATGATCAGGACAGCGTTGGTGGTATCACAATGAGTGACAAGTATCTTACAATTAATGTCAAGGTTGATGGAGCAGGCATGCCATTACCGGTGTCCATGCAGGATGCGGCTATGGTTAATATTGATGGTTTGTCTCCGGTTATTCATCAGATTGTTCCGGTTACATCGCAGAATATTCCTGTTCTGGCAGATCTTATGCGTTCAGGCGTCTGATCATATGTTGGGGTGGATTCTTTCCTGAGCAGATTCAGGGGGGATAAAAAAGCCGGGGTGATATGCCCCGGCTTTTTTGTTTCTAGTCGGTTTCGATCAGTCTTTGCAGGGCCAGGGCTTCCCGGGGGAAACCATTCTCTTCCAGTACGACAAGATAGCGCAGCGCAGAGGCTTTATCCGCGGAGTCTTTATAAAAAAAGATCAGGGCTTTTGAGAATTCCATGGCGTTAGATATATTGGGCGCAAGTTTGAGCGCGTCCGCATAGGCTTTTAGTCCATCAGGGAATTTCTTTTGCATTAAAAGAATGTTGCCGACCAGTTGTTTGTCCAGCGGGTTGGGCGGGTTAAGGGCTTCGGCTTTGCGGCAGAAGAAAAGCGCTTGATCCAGCTGATTTTGTTTGGCATGAGCAACACATATTCGCCGGTAAGGTATTCCCGAGTCCGGAGCCAGACGGCTTTCTTCTTCGGCTGCGGCAATCGCCAGCTCGTATTCTGCTTGACCAAGACGGGCTTCCGCCAGGTTGGCGTAAAGTTCCGGCAGAGGGGAGATTTGTATGCCACGCAGAGCTGTGTCGGCGGCTTCGGCGTATTTCTTCCGGTTGATCAGGGCTCCCGCCAGGTTGATGTAAGCCCGGGGTTTGTTGGGGGACTTTTCAAGCGTATCGCCCCACAGTCGGCATTCGTCTGCCCAGATATGGTTGCGCGCCAGAGTCAGGGTAGAGAGCCCCAGAAGGATGGCCAGCGCAATGACTCGCGGAAAGAGCACAGAGGAAACTTTCAGATAAACAAAGCACATGAGGACAAGCGCAAATCCGGCTGTCGGCAGATAGAGCCGGTATTCCGCCATGACATGTCCAATAGGGATGATGCTTGATTCGACGCTCAGTACGGCAAAGAACCAAAGTATGCCGTAAGCTGTGATCCGGTGCTTGACATAAAGAGTCAGAGCAAGCAGCAGTAATCCCGACAGGAAGAGTCCTGAGAAAAAAGTTGTTGCATTGATTGAGTTCGAAATTGGGAAATCAGGGTCGATATTCTGTTTCGCGGGCCAGACCATAAGGCGAACGTAGTCGCGGACAACATTCAGCTCGGTCAGGAAATAGTCTTTACGACTGATGCTGTTGCGTGCTTTGAAGATATCAACATGTGGCTTGGCGGTTTCGCCGTTTTTTGCAATGTTGATATTGGCAATCTGAGCCACGGGAACAGGGTTGTTTGGTGTTCTCAGCAGCAGCATGGGAATGATCAGTGCGGTTGCCAGAAAAGGCAGCAGGCGAAGGGTTCGCCGCACAACATTCTCTCCCAGATGGTTAAGAAAGAAGAACTCAGTCAGTGCCAGGGTAAATGGCAGGGTGATCACAAACTCCTTGCAGAACATCGCCGCAAGAGTGCAGGCCAGGCTGCCGACCAGGCCGTACGGCAAGTGTTCGGTTCGCGAGCGCAGATACAAAATGATAGCTCCCAGATAAAATGTCGAAGCCAAAAGAACAAACCGCTGGGTGATAAAATTGACCGGTTCTGTCTGGATGGGGTGGCACAAGAACAGCAGGGCCGCAAACAGCGAAGCTTCCGTAATGCGCTGGTCTGTAAGAGGTTTGCATAAGTTCAAAAGGCGCAAAAGACTTCCGGCCAGGCGAAAAACCAGCCAGGCATTGAAGATGTGCAGAAGCAGGTTGAATAGTCTGTAGCCCGGGGGATAAAGCCCGGCTAGCTGGTAATTAAGGGCAAAGCTGAGTCCACCCAGCAGTCGGGTATTGAATGTGTTGAAAATCTTTGGCAGATCCAGGGTTTGGATGGCGGGATTGGCGGCAATGGACACCTTGTCGTCGTAATGAAAAAAAGGCGCCTGGAGGGAAAAAAAATACAGAGCGGATCCCGTTAGTAAAAGAATGATCACAACGGCAAGCGGGCTGAGTGGGTGGTGTGTGCGGATAGTGTTGGCCATGGGTTGTTCCGGCAAAGCCGGTATTTTCTGATTCTAGATTAAAACCGGGCCGGGTCAATCAAATTCTGCCTGTTTCCTGTCAGCCTTTCCGTTGACACTGCCGGAGCTTTACCATATAATTAAAAATCCGGTATGTCATTTGATCCGGATGCTACAATGTGTCCGGTCGCGCTGGAATAATTCCGGCATTTGTTTGCAAGGCAGGACGTTCCGCATAGCGGGCGTCGGATCAGGATCTATATAAGGAGCAGTTGTGGAACTCGATGAGATCAGACAGATACGTGAACAGAAACGTGAGGCGCTTAAAGCCGCAGGGATTGCTCCGTATGGTGCCCGTTTCGATAACGCCACCAGTGTCCAGGATATTCTGGCCGGGTTTGCCGAGGAAAAGCCGGTGGTTGCGGCTGGCCGCTTGATGGCATTAAGGGATCACGGCAAGGTGTTCTTTGCGGATTTGATGGATCGAACCGGGCGTTTGCAGCTTTTCTTTAAAGAAGCCGTACTGGGCGAACAGTGGGCTGTGTTTCGTCTTCTGGATATTGGCGACATTATAGGAGTTGAGGGGCATTTGTTCACTACCAAAATGGGACAGCAGAGTTTGCGCGTTGAACGGCTGACGGTGCTTTCCAAAGCGCTGATGCCTTTGCCGGAGAAATGGCATGGGCTCAAGGATGTGGATATCCGTTATCGTCAGCGTTATCTGGACATGATCGCAAACCCCGGAGTGCGGGATGTGTTCATCAAGCGCAGCAGGATTGTTTCGGCCATACGGCATTTTCTGGACAGCCGCCAGTTTCTGGAAGTGGAAACCCCCATGCTGCAGCCGATGGCCGGCGGCGCACGCGGGCGTCCCTTTCAGTCGAAGCATAATGCCTACAATATGGATGTGTTCTTGCGCATTGCCCCCGAACTTTATCTCAAGCGGCTTCTGGTCGGCGGGATGGAGCGGGTTTATGAAATTAACCGGAATTTCCGTAATGAAGGCGTTTCCACCCGGCATAATCCCGAGTTTACCATGCTCGAGCTTTACCAGGCTTATGCCGATATGGACGATATGATGGAGATCGCCGAAACTCTGATTAGCGAACTGGCCCGAGAGATTACCGGTGATTACAAAGTGCAATATCAGGGCAAGACCATTGATTTTACCCGTCCCTGGAAAAGGGTTTCTTTCGCCGGACTGGTCAAGGAGAAGTTTGATATTAATCCTGCCGACAGCGCCGAGCTGATGCTGGAGAAAGTCAAGGCCCGCCGTCCCGGTCACTACAAAGTTGACCGCCTGACCCGCTCCGCGATTATGAAGATCGTGGAGGAGGTTCTGGATGAGGACGCTACGATTGACCCGGTGTTCTTTGTGGATTATTTTACTTTTTTGTGTCCGCTGGCCAAAACTGATCCGGCCGATCCGGCTCTTTCGCGGCGCTTCGAGTTTTTTGTTGCCGGAATGGAGATCGGTAACGCTTATTCCGAGCTTAATGATCCGGCCGAGCAGCGGCTGCGACTGGAAGAAGACCTTAAAGACGACACCGAGACCGGCCTGCGTTGCATTGATGATGATTTTGTACGGGCGCTGGAACATGGCATGCCCCCGGCTGGCGGCATGGGTATCGGAATTGACCGGCTGGTCATGCTTTTGACCGATTCGCCCTCGATCCGGGACGTCATCCTTTTTCCTTTAATGAAACAGCTGGATTTATGACCTACGAATATTGGCTGAGCTACCGTTATTTGATGGCGAGGAAAGAAAGATTCCTGAGCCTGATCAATCTTGTTTCCATTCTGGGGATTGCCATTGGTGTGGCTGCCCTGATCGTGGTGATCGGTGTCATGAGCGGGTTTGACCGGGAGCTCAAGGACAAGATTATTGGCACCAGTGCGCATATCCTGATTGAAAGGCCATCCGGGGTCAAGGATTTCGAGGCCCTGCGGGCCAGGCTGGCGGATATGCCGGCGGTTGAAGGCATTACTCCTTATGTTCACGGCAACGTTTTTCTGGAACATGGCAGTCAAGCGTACGGAATGGTTCTGCGCGGCGTAGATCCTTCCCGTGAAGGCTCGGTGACACTGATCAATCGCTATCTCAAGGATGGCTATACGATTTCTTCCCTTAAAAAGGACGAGATTGTTGTCGGGCAAGAGCTGGCCCGTTATTACGGGTTCAAGCCGGGTGACCGGATAACGCTGCTCTCTCCGGTTTCCGGTGTGGCCGGTAGCGGTTGGCGGCACAATTTCCGGATTGCGGCGGTTTTTGAGTCCGGGATGTATGACTATGATCGCAATCTGGTGCTGATGCCACTGGCAAATGCCCAACGCATTTTTGACCTTTCACCTGATCTGGCCACCGGTCTTGCTGTGCGCTTGCGTAATGTGGACGAGGCTCCACTGGTCAAGAAGGAGTTTCTTAAGGCGCTGGGTTTTTCTTATGAAATTCGCACCTGGATCGAGCAGAATGAAAATTTCTTCGCTGCGCTTAATCTGGAAAAATTTGCCATGTTTGTTATTTTGACTCTGATTGTCCTGGTGGCGGCGTTCAATATTATCAGCACGCTTATTGTGACGGTTACCTCCAAGACTAAGGATATCGGGGTGCTCAAGGCTATCGGGGTACCCGCCAGTGCGATCCGGCGTATTTTTACACTTTATGGATTGGCCCTGGGCATGATTGGGACTTTTTGGGGACTGGCCGCGGGGATGGGGATAGCCTATATTCTCAAGGAAACTGAGTTGATTAAATTACCCAAGACTATTTACTATATTGATCATCTTCCGGTGGCCATACAGTTAAGTGATGTGCTGCTTATCTGCGGCAGTGCGGTTCTGATCAGTTATCTGGCCACCATTTATCCTGCGGCCAGGGCTTCGGCACTGGAGCCGGTGGAAGCTTTGCGCTATTAAGAGGTTGATATGCCTGTTCTGAAGGTTGAAAACGTTTTTAAGTCCTATACGGACACCAACAAGCGTCTGGACGTCCTTAAAGGAATCGACTTGTCGATTGAACCGGGCGAAGTGCTGGCTATTTCCGGTCCGTCGGGGGCCGGCAAATCGACTCTTTTGCATATTTTGGGCGGACTGGATGCTCCCGATCGCGGGCGGGTGATCATGGAAGGCAAGGATTTGTATTCGCTTAACGATGCCGGCCGGGCCGGAATTCGCAATCATGATATCGGCTTTGTGTTCCAGTTTTATCATTTGTTGCCGGAGCTTAATGCTTTGGACAATGTGCTTCTTCCGGTTTTTATCCGCAAGGGCTTCCGCCGGGCTTCTCCTGAACTGATCGAGGCGGGGGTGGCGGCATTACGGGAAGTAGGGCTCGTGTCCCGGATTGATCACAAGCCCAACCAGCTTTCCGGCGGCGAACAGCAGCGTGTGGCGATTGCCCGGGCTCTGATTAATCGCCCGAAAGTCATGTTGTGCGACGAGCCTACCGGCAATCTGGATTCGGTTACCGGCGAGGCGGTTATTGACCTTCTTATGGCGCTTAACGAGCGTGCCGGCCAGGCGTTTGTCATTGTGACTCATGATGAGCGGGTTGCGGTTCGCTGCGGACGGGTTGTGCGCATGAAAGACGGTCAGATCCTTTGACGAGCCGGTGTTGAAAAAACATATTTGGATTTGTGGATAAAGTTTGCTGAATATAATAGGGGCATTAAAATCAGGAGTGACGGCAATGAAGATTTATTTTAACGGCAAGCTGGTTGAACAGAAAGATGCCCGGGTTTCGGTTTTTGACCACGGGTTGTTATATGGCGACGGCGCTTTCGAGGGCATTCGGGCTTACGACGGAGTGGTCTTTCGTCTGGAACAGCATATCGACCGGCTTTTTGAAACATGTCATTCTTTGATGATTGACATCGGTATGTCCAAACAGCAGATGATAGGTGCTGTGATCGATACTTTGAAAGCCAACGGCTTGCGGGATGCCTATATTCGTCTGGTGGTGACTCGCGGCGACGGTGATCTCGGGCTTGATCCGCGCAAGTGCAAGAACGGCCCCAATATTTTTATTATAGCCGACAAGATTACGCTTTATCCCGAGGCTTTTTATCGTGACGGGCTGGCGATTGTGACGGTGCCCACGGTGCGCAATCATCCGGAGGCGATTAACCCCCAGCTCAAGTCGCTGAACTACCTTAACAATATCCTGGCCAAGATCGAGGCGAACAATGCCGGGGTCAGCGAGGCCATTTTGCTCGATGGCAGCGGCTATGTGGCCGAGTGCACGGGAGATAACATTTTTATGGTCAAGAAGGGGGCGTTAACCACCCCCGCCCAGGGCCGGTTGCGCGGCATTACCCGCGACGCGGTCATGGAGCTGGCCGAAAAAGAATGCGGCCTCAGAGTTTCTGAAGCGCTTATTACCCGGCACGAACTGTACAATGCCGAGGAGATATTTTTGACCGGAACGGCCGCCGAGCTTATTCCGGTTGTCAAGATTGACGGGCGTGTTATTGGCGAGGGAGTTCCCGGGCCGGTGACCGGTCAATTGCTCAAACTGTTTCACGCGCAGACGCGCAAAGACGGAGTAAAGTTCTGATGAAATGCGACAAGTGTGCCAAGAAAGCTACTGTGCATCTGACCGAAATTGTGGACGGTAAAGCCATGGAACTGCACTTGTGCGAGGACTGCGCGCGCGAGCAGAGCCAGGTTATGGAGCAACAGTTCGGCCTGGCCGACCTGCTGGCTGGCCTGACGGATTTTGGCAAGCAGATTCCGGAAGTCCGCAAGTCTTCGGTCAGTTGCCCGGTGTGCGGTCTTAGTTACGAGGATTTCCGGAAATTCGGGCGTTTTGGTTGTGCGCATTGTTACCAGGCTTTCCAGGCACAGCTTAAAGTGTTGTTAAAAAAGATTCATGGCTCCAGTGTGCATCTGGGCAAGCATCCGCAAGGAGACGGTTTAATGGCCGTTACCGGGAAACCTTCGGACTCCGGGCCGTCTGCCGATCCGGTTGCAGGTGAAGAGCCGAATGAACTGGAATCCCTGCGGGCACGTTTGCAGGAAGCCATTCGGAACGAGGATTTTGAACAGGCTGTACAGCTGAGGGATCGAATCCGCGAGCTGGAACAAAATGGATGATACATGGAACTTAATGATCTGATTTTTCATACGGGAGAATGGCTGCGCGGAACAGGTCCGGGCGCCAATATTGTTCTTTCCTCGCGTATTCGTCTGGCCAGGAATCTGGTGGCGTTTCCTTTTACAAACCGGGCCGACAAGAAAATCCTGGATGAAGTGCTGCGCACTGTCAGTGCCGCGGTTCGCGAGATTCCCCTGTTCGCGGACACGACGTTGTTTTCTCTTAACGAGATGGATAATATTGACCGCCAGTTTCTGGTGGAGCGGCACCTGATGAGCCATGATCACGCGGCCTCTCCTGCCGGCAAGGGACTGGTTGTGTCGCGCGAGGAATCGCTTTCGGTTATGATCAACGAGGAAGATCATTTGCGCATTCAGGTCCTGCATTCCGGTTTTGACCTCAACGGGGCGTGGGAGGCTATTGATCGTATTGATACGGCACTCTCGGAGAAATTGGCTTTTGCTTTCATGCCGGACTGGGGTTTTCTTACGGCCTGCCCGACCAATACGGGCACGGCCATGCGCGGCTCGGTCATGCTGCATCTTCCGGCTTTGGTCATGACCCGGCAGATCAACAAGGTTCTGGCGGCGATTGCCAAACTGAGTTTTGCCTCCCGGGGGTTTTACGGTGAGGGAACGCAGGCGATAGGTAATTTCTATCAGATTTCAAACCAGGTTTCCCTCGGACATTCCGAGGCGGATATTATCCAGAATATTAACGGCCTTATTCGGCAGATTATCGAACAGGAAGAACAGGCCCGCCAGGTCTTACTGGTGCAGAATCGTGCGGTGCTGGAAGACAAGATCTGGCGAGCCTGGGGCATTCTGCGCAATGCCCGGATCATCTCGAGCCAGGAAACCATCGAACAGCTGTCCATGGTGCGGCTGGGCATGGATGTCGGCATTCTCAACGGTTTGGATCACAAGATTCTCAATGAACTTTTTATCATGACCCAACCGGCGCATTTACAGAAGATCGAGGGAAAGAAACTTAATACTCTGGAGCGCGACACCAAGCGTGCCGGAGTTATTCGTGACAAATTGCAATCCATGCCTTAAGGAGGACATAATGTTTAATCGTTTTACGGAACGTGCCAGAAAAGTCATTGTTTTTGCCAAGGAAGAAGCTCGTCGCTTCAACCATGATTATATCGGAACCGAACACCTGCTGCTGGGGCTTATTCGCGAGGGCGAAGGAGTGGCTTCGGCGGTGTTGCAGAAACTGGGAGTCGACCTGGAATCCATTCGTATCGAAGTGGAAAAACTGGTTCAACCCGGACCCCAGACCCAGGTGGTCGGGGACATTCCCTTTACGCCGCGTTCCAAGAAAGCTTTGGAACTGTCTGCCGAGGAGGCTCGCGCACTGGGGCACAATTATATCGGCACCGAGCATCTGTTACTGGGCCTGGTCAAGGAAGGGGAGGGGATGGCCTATCGCGTCCTGCTCAATCTGGGACTGGATCTGGGGAAGTTGCGTAACGAGGTTATGGAGCTTTTGGGCAGCGGAATTCCCGGGCATGCCCAGCAGCAGGCCGAGCAGGCGCAGAAATCACCCAGCAAGACCCCTGCTATCGATGCTTACGGACGCAATCTCAACAAATACGCCAAGGATGGCAAGCTGGATCCGGTGATCGGCCGCAAGAACGAAATCGAGCGCGTCATTCAGGTGCTTTCCCGTCGCATGAAGAATAATCCTGTTCTTCTGGGCGAGGCAGGTATCGGGAAAACGGCTATTGTCGAGGGGCTGGCCCAGCAGATTGTGGCCGGAGATGTTCCCGAAATCCTGCGCGAGAAAACCATTGTGGTGCTGGATTTGGCCATGATGATTGCCGGAACCAAATATCGCGGCCAGTTCGAGGAGCGTATCAAGGCGGTTATGGAAGAGCTTAAGCGCAGCGGCAAGATCATTCTTTTTATCGACGAATTGCATACGCTCGTCGGTGCCGGGGCGGCCGAGGGGGCGGTGGATGCCGCCAACATTCTCAAGCCTGCGCTGGCACGCGGCGAGATTCAGTGTGTGGGAGCGACCACGCTTGACGAGTATCGCAAGAATATCGAGAAAGATGCGGCGCTCGAGCGTCGTTTTCAGACCATACAGGTGAATCCTCCGTCGGTTGACGAAACAGCCTTGATTCTCAAGGGCTTGCGCGACAAATACGAGGCCCATCACCGGGTCAAGTATTCCGACGAATCTCTGGAAGCGGCGGCCAAGCTTTCTGACCGCTACATCACCGGCCGTTTTCTTCCGGACAAGGCGGTGGATATTATCGATGAGGCCGGGGCCAGCGTCCGGCTGAAAGCCATGGTTGTTCCCGATGATATCAAGAAGATGGAGGAAGAAATCGAGTCTTTGCGCAAGGAGAAGGAGTCTTTCATCAAGCGCCAGGATTTCGAGGGAGCCGCGAGGCTGCGCGACCGCGAACGAGAGGTGCGCGAAGCGCTTGAAAAACGCCGCGCGGAATGGGTGTCCAGCCGTGACAGTGTGCATATCGTGATCGGACTTGATGACATTGCGCGCGTTGTTTCACAGTGGACCGGAGTGCCCCTGATTCGTCTTGAGGAGAAGGAAAGTGAGCGTTTGCTCAAGATGGAAGAACATCTTTCTCGTCAGGTTATCGGACAGGAAGAAGCTATTTCGGCTATCGCGCGTGCGGTGCGCCGTTCGCGTGCCGGCATTAAAAATCCGCGTCGGCCTATCGGGTCTTTTATATTCCTTGGGCCTACGGGTGTTGGTAAAACTCTTCTGGCCAGGGCTCTTTCCGAATTTATGTTTGGAGACCAGAACGCGCTTATCCAGATTGACATGTCGGAGTATATGGACAAGTACAATGTTTCGCGCCTGGTCGGAGCGCCTCCCGGGTATGTCGGCTATGAAGAAGGCGGACAGTTGACCGAGAAGGTGCGTCGGCGTCCGTATTCGGTGGTTTTGCTCGACGAGATCGAAAAAGCGCATACCGATGTGTTTAACATCCTTCTGCAGGTTCTCGAGGAAGGGCGTCTGACCGATAGTCTTGGCCGGGCGGTTGATTTTCGCAATACCATTATTTTGATGACTTCCAATCTCGGTGTTGATCTGTTGCGCAAACAGGGTGGACTTGGCTTTGTTACGCAGAAGGAGTCGGAAGGTTACGACCAGATGAAGGACAAGATTCTGACCGAGGTCAAGCGGGCTTTCAAGCCGGAATTTCTCAATCGTGTGGATGACAGTATTGTTTTCCATTCGCTCACCAAGGCCGATCTTTACAAGATTATTGATCTGGAGATCGCGGCGGTGCGCGGACGGCTCAAGGAGAAGCAGATTGATCTGGTTTTTGTTCCGGAAGCCATCGATTTTCTGATCGAGAAAGGTTTTGATCCGGTGTTCGGTGCCCGTCCGCTTAAAAGGACAATCCAGCGTTATCTGGAAGATCCTATGTCGGAGGCGATTATTTCGGGGACTTTCAAGGAAGGCAGCCAGGTTACGGTGCGTCCGGATAACGACAAGCTCTCTTTTGTCTGATGCGTTTTGCAGCGGCTGTTCTAGCTTTTGGCTTGTTCTGGCTGTTGCCCGGAGCTTCAAGCGCCCGTGCTTCGACCGTATTTGCTTTTGAGGGAGAGCTTGACTGGAGGGAAGGTTCTCTTGGCCTGGCTCTCAGGGGGGAAGGCTTGCCCTTGCTTGTTCTGGAAGCCCGGGGTCTGGGCAGTTCACGTTTGTCTCTGGACGGCGATATTCGCCACATGAAAGCCGGCGGATATGATCTGGCCGGCCGTTTGGCTCTTGATCTTATTCTGGACAAAGACACAGGCACGGAAAGTCGTCTGACCGGACGGCTTTCCGGTTACGATATGATGGTTAACTCTTTTCCGGTGAGGGATCTGCGTGCTGTTTTTGTTGTGCGCGGGAAACAGCTGGATCTGGAAGAGTTTTCCTGCGGGGTTCTGTCGGCAAAAGGAACTATTGATCTGGCGGAGAATTCCACCGAAGGTTTTTTTGTGGAGTTGTTGCCGGTTGAACTTGAGCATGTCTGTCGTATAGCCGGTCTTGGTTCCGGCTTACCGCTGGCTGGCGTGACGGGAACTGTGGCGGCCAATCTGCAGGTTTCCGGAGCGTTGCGCGTCCCTCGTATTCAGGGGCGGTTGAGTGCGGCCAACGGTTCTTTCGGAGCCTTGTTCTATGACAGTATCGGTTTGCAGTTTGTCGGCACCTATCCGCAGCTTGAATTGCTGGAATCGCTTGTCGTGCCAGCCGGAAGAGCCGGGGTCAGGATTTCCGGCAGATTGGATTTTTCGGATTGGCATAATCTGGGCGCACAGGCCGCCCGTCTCCGGCGATCGCCGGTTGTCAGCGAGGAGCGTGATCGCAGAGGTTGGGTTCTGCAACGGATGCAGACTGAGGATAACAGTGTGACCGAGCTAAAGTACCTGCTGCTCAAGGACGACCGGGGGGATGCTTCGGCGTTTCTGGGTATCCAGAAAAGCATAGGATTCTGACCATGACACTGCCTTTACTGGCCCGGGCTGGCGACCGTTTGACGGCTTTTATTGTTTATGTCGGAGAGCTGGCTGTTTTGTGGGGGCGGATTATGTTTCTGCTTTTCACCACGCCGCTGCACTGGTATCGTTTTCTGATACAGGCCCGTCGGGTCGGGCTGGGCAGTTTTTTTATTTCCTCGCTGGTGGCTTTCTTTATCGGGATTATTATTGCCCTGCAGATGGCCTATCTCATGATGCAGATGTCGGCCGAGATATATATTCCGAAAGTTATCGCGGTTTCCATGGCTAGGGAACTGGCTCCGGTTTTAACGGCACTTATTGTCGCCGGCAGGATCGGAGCTGGCATTACAGCCGAGATTGGCAGCATGGTGGCGACCGAACAGGTGGACGCGCTCAAGGCTTTTGCGGTGGATCCGCTGAAATATCTGGCGGTGCCCCGGTTTTTGTCTCTGGTCGTGATGCTTCCCCTGCTGGCGTTTTTTGCCACAGTGATCGGGATTGTCGGCGGGTTTGTGATCTGTTATTTCAAGCTGTCTCTCGACGGGTATCTTTACTGGCAGATGGTTTGTGATGCTCTGGTGCCCAAGGATATCCTGACGGGGTTGATCAAAACGCTGTTTTTCGCCATGATCATCGCGCTGGTCGGTTGTCTGGAAGGACTGAAAGTTCGCGGTGGCGCGGACGGGGTCGGCCGGGCCACCACGGTTGCGGTGGTGCGTTCGTTTGTCCTGATCATCGCTTCGGACTGTTTCTTCACTTTTATTTTTTATTTTGTTTTTAATATCTGAGTGGCCCGGATGATTGAAATACAGAATCTGTTCAAGACATTTGATTCGGTGCCGGTTCTTAACGGGCTTTGTTTGTCTGTGCGTGAAGGCGAGACCAAGGTTGTTATCGGACGTTCCGGTGTCGGTAAAAGTGTTTTGCTTAAATCTATTGTCGGCATTTTGCGGCCCGACAGCGGGAGCATCCGGATTGCGGGACAGGAAGTTGTCGGGATGCCGGAGAGACAGTACGATACACTGCGCAAGCAGATTGGCCTGGTGTTCCAGAACGGGGCTCTGTTTGATTCTATGAGCGTCGGGGACAATGTCGCGTTTGTGACTGACGAGTTTATGAATATTTCCAGGCAGGAGCGAGGGGGGCGGGTTGCCCGGGCTTTATCTCTGGTGGGTTTGGAAGGGGTTGAGGACATGATGCCTTCCCAGCTTTCCGGAGGCATGCGCAAACGTGTTTCGCTGGCACGCGTCTTGTGCATGGAGCCAAGAATCATTCTTTATGATGAGCCGACCAGCGAGGTCGATCCGGTTACGGCGGACGCTCTGATTCGTCTTATTAACGGAATGCGCGACCGTTTGGGGGTCACCTCCATTGTAGTTACGCATGACATGTCGGCGGCCTATCGCCTGGCGGACTCGATTGCCATGTTTTATCACGGGCAGGTCATTGCGGATGCCGCACCAGAGGAGATTCGTAATTCGCATCATCCTGTGGTTCGGCAGTTTATCGAAGGCAATTCGTCCGGACCGATCACAGACGACGAAAGTCTGAAATTCGGACATCTTAAATAAGGAGAAAAGCATGCCACGCGAGACGGGACTGGAGTTCAAGGTCGGCGCTTTTGTGTTGACGGGGGTCGTACTCCTTCTGGCATTTGTTTTTGCGGTCAGTGATTTCTCTGTATTTTCTGACGGGAAAGTGTACCGGGTGGTCTTTTCGTATGCCAATGGCCTGCGCCGGAACGCTCCGGTTCGTCTGGCCGGAGTAGACGCCGGGCATGTGCGGGATATCCGGGCGTATTTCGATACCCATGAAGGGCGTGTGCTGGTTGAGGTTGAGGCTTGGCTTCCTTCTGATGTTCCGCTTCCCGGGGACTCACGCTTCATGGTCAATCAGCTGGGTTTGATGGGGGAGAAATATCTCGAGATTTTGCCCGGGATTTCAACGGATCCGGTTCCGGCGGGCGCAGTTTTCACCGGGGATGATCCTGTTCCGATGGAGAGTGTCATGCGTCAGCTTTCGTCTGTCGGGCGCAAGGCGGAAGAAGTCCTTGTCTCGGTCAACGACGGCATATTGAATGAGGAAAACAGGAAAGCATTGGCGTCGATCCTTTCCGACTGGGCGTTGCTTTCCGGCAAACTGAGCCGTTCCGAGGGAACGTTTGGGAAATTTCTGACGGATGCGAGTGTGTTTGACAATCTTTCGGAAATGACGGCGGATCTCAAGGCCAATCCGTGGAAACTGTTTTATCGGCCCAAGGGGAAATAGCGGGAAGATATGTCCAGAAGTGCGTCCAAAACCAAGATTGTTTTTGCCTGTCAGGCGTGCGGGTACGAGTCGTCCCGCTGGCTGGGCAAGTGTCCCGGCTGCGGCGGGTGGAATTCTTTTGTCGAGGAAGCCAGTGCGGTCAAGCCGGTTGTGTCGACGCAGCGTGGACTGCTTTCCGGCACTGGAGATCCGGTGTTGCTCAAGGATCTGGCCTCCGGCCAGGAAGAGCGTTATTGCAGCGGAATCCGGGAGTTTGACCGGGTTCTGGGCGGCGGCATTGTCCGGGGGTCGGTTATTCTTCTCGGCGGAGATCCGGGTATCGGCAAGTCCACTCTGGCTTTGCAGGCGGCATGCCGTTTGGGCGAACAGGGAATCCGTGTTCTTTACGTTTCCGGGGAAGAATCGGCCGCACAGACCAAGTTGCGTGCGGATCGCATTGTGCGCCAGCCGGCGGCGTCCTTGTATATTGTCAACCAGATTGACTTGAATATTATTCTGGAGCAGATCAACAAGCTTGCGCCGCAGATGGTGATCATCGATTCGATCCAGGTGGTTTACGAGCCTGGACTTGGCTCCAGTCCCGGCAGTGTCAGTCAGGTCAGGGAATGCGCCGGATTGCTGACACAGATGGCCAAGGCGCGCGGAATTTCCTGCCTGATCATCGGGCATGTGACCAAGGAAGGGGCCATTGCCGGTCCGCGGGTGCTGGAGCATATCGTTGATACGGTTTTGTATTTTGAAGGAGAGCGTTATTCCGCTTACCGCCTGGTCCGGGCGATCAAGAACAGATTCGGGTCAACCAATGAATTGGGTGTTTTCGAGATGACGGCGCAGGGGTTAATGGAGGTTCTTAATCCTTCGCAGATATTTCTTTCGGAACGCGCGGTCAACGCGTCGGGTTCGCTGGTGGCGCCCATTCTCGAGGGCACACGGCCTTTTCTTGTCGAGGTGCAGGGGCTGGTCTGCCGTTCGGCTTTCGGCATGGTGCGACATCGCACACAGGGTTTTGATTCCGGCCGTTTGGCCCTGCTGGTGGCGGTGCTGGAAAAGCGTATCGGCCTGCGCCTGGAAGACCAGGATGTTTTTCTGAATGTGGTGGGAGGCGTGCGCCTGGAAGATCCGGCTGCTGACCTTGCGGTCGCGCTGGCGGTGGCTTCGGCTTTTCTGGACAAGCCTGTGGGAACCGATACGGTGGTTTTAGGCGAGGTTGGACTTGCTGCCGAGGTGCGGGGCGTGGCACACCTGTTGCCGAGACTCAATGAAGCCGAGAAGCTGGGTTTCAGAAAATGTATTCTGCCGGCGAGCGAGTTAAAGCTTCGTCGGGATATAAAACCGGGGGCCATGGAACTGGTCCCGGTCACGACAGTCAAGGAAGCGCTGGATCATCTGCGCCGCTGAAGGCGCAGGACAACCGCAGGGAGAAAATTATGATGACGTTGCTTTTTATCCGGGTCTTTTTTCTGGTCCTCAGTTCGGCCGCCGGATATCTGATCGGAAACATTTACCAGCAGGAACTCCCGGGGCTGCTTATCGGACTTTTGTCCGGTTCTTTTCTGGTTATGATCGAGATCATGCTCAAGAGGGTTTCCGTCCGCGGGCTTTCCAGTGTGGTTTGCGGGCTCCTGTTCGGGATTATCATGTCCAAACTGGTCGCGGATATTCTGGCGCTTCTGCCGCTGGGGGTGGCGTTTCATTCTTCCCTGAGAGTTGTGCTCACCCTTATTTTTTCTTATTTGGGCGCGGTTATTGCCTTGCGTGGCAAGGATGAATTCAATTTGATTATTCCCTATGTTCGTTTTCGCCGGACGGATCTTAAAGAAGGCGTTGTTCTTCTGGACACCAGCGCAATTATCGACGGACGTGTTTCCGATATCTGTCGTTCGCATTTTCTGGCCGGCCGGCTGGTTGTTCCGCGTTTTGTCCTGCATGAGTTGCAGCGTCTGGCCGATTCCCAGGATGATCTCAAGCGTCAGCGGGGGCGCAGAGGGCTGGAGATTCTTAGGAATATGCAAAAGGATCCGGCACTTGACATCCGGGTGCACGATGATGATCTCCCCGGGGAGAGGGAGGTTGATCTCAAGCTGGTCAAACTGGCCAAGATCATGGAAGCCAGGCTGTGTACGCTGGATTTCAATCTCAGCCGTATGGCCGCCATCCAGGGGGTCGATGTGCTTAACATCAATGATTTGATCAGTTCGGTGCGTCCCGTGGTTTTCTCCGGCGAGGTGATCGAATTGCATGTTTCCAAGGAAGGCAAGGAAGAAAGCCAGGGTGTCGGTTATCTCGAGGATGGCACCATGGTGGTGGTCACCGACGGACGCCGTTATATCGGACGCAAGATAAAGGTGGCCATTTCCTCGGTTTTGCAGACCCAGGCCGGACGGATGATTTTTGCCAGGGCGGAGAGCTGATGAGTGTTTATGCTGTTATTCCTGCCGCCGGAACCGGTGAGCGTTTCGGAGCGCCTGTTCCCAAGCCGCTGGTCGAGTTGTGCGGCCGGCCAGTGCTTGCGCATACTCTGGCTGTTTTCGAGCAATGCGCCGGGATCGATGGCATTATTCTTGTTGTGCACCCTCGCTATCACCAGGAGTATTCGGCTCTGGTGGCCCGTTACGGTTTTTCCAGGGTGACGGCTGTTGTTGATGGCGGCGCGACTCGCAGCGCTTCTGTGCGTAATGCCCTGCGGGCTTTGCCGGCGCAGGCGTCTTGTGTTATTGTGCATGACAGCGTCCGGCCGCTGGTGACTCCGGAGTTGATCAGCCAGGGGCTGGCTTTGGCGGCGGTTGACCGTGCGGCGATTGCCGCAGTACCGGTCAAGCCGTCACTTAAACTGGTCGATCCGCAGACACGTCTGGTGCGCGAGACTTTGGATCGTTCACTGGTATGGGATATCCAGACCCCGCAGGTTTTTGAGCGTAACCTGCTGGAACGCGCGCATGCGCAGGATTTTGTGGCGGATGATGATTCAGCTCTGGTCGAGAAGTGCGGTGTGCCGGTCAGGGTTTATATGGGCGATTATAAAAATATAAAAATCACTACCGCGGAAGATCTGCTGGTCGCGCGGGCGTTCATGGAAGCAGCCGTAAAGGAGCCGCATGTCTCAGCCCGGCTGGTATAAACCGACAGATTATTTTTCCGGTATCGGGTATGATGTGCATGTGCTGACCATCGGCCGCCGGCTGGTTCTGGGCGGAGTCGAGATCTCTTATTCCAGAGGGCTTTTGGGGCATTCCGATGCCGATGTTCTGGTTCACGCGATCATGGACGCTGTGCTTGGGGCGGCCGGCCAAGGGGATATCGGTGAGCATTTCCCCGATACCAGTCGCAAGTACAAGAATGCTTCGAGTATTCTTTTGTTGAAAGAAGTTTGTCACAAGGTTGAGGCGGCCGGGCTCAAGGTGGTTAATGTGGATTGTGTGTTGCTGGCAGAAGAACCCAGGATTGGTCCCTACAAGGCCCAAATGCGGGAGAACATTGCCCGCGCTCTTGATATTGATCCGTTGCGGGTCAATATCAAGGCCACCACCCAGGAAGGGCTCGGGTTTGTCGGGCGAAAAGAGGGTATGGCCGCGTATGCTACAGCGGTAGTGCGCTCGTCTGAACATTAATTCAGTAACGGTTTCTGGTTTTGTAACAAGGGGGGCAGTATGTGGTTTTGCGTTGTTGCGGTGCTGGCCTTCTGGCTGGGCACTTTGCTTTTCTTTCGTGGAGAAATCCAGGCGATCCAGGAGCGTGATCCGGCGGCTCGTTCGGCACTGGAAATCGTGGCGCTTTATTCCGGATTGCACGCGCTGGTGTTTCACCGGCTGGCACATCCCTTATGGAAGATGAAGGTACCTTTTTTGCCGCGGGCTATCTCCCAGCTTTCCCGCATTTTGACCGGCATCGAGATTCATCCGGGGGCAGTGATTGGCCGTGGACTGCTTATTGACCACGGTACAGGGGTTGTGATCGGAGAGACCGCGGTTGTTGGCGACAATGTTACGCTTTATCAGGGGGTGACCCTCGGCGGCACTGGCAAGGAGACCGGCAAGCGTCATCCGACGCTGGGCAATAACATTGTTGTCGGCGCCGGAGCCAAGATCCTGGGCAATATCGTGGTTGGGGACAATTCTTATATCGGCGCCAATGCGGTTGTTCTGCAAGGTGTTCCGCCTAATGCAACGGTGGTTGGGGTGCCCGGGTATGTGACCAAACAGGATGGGGAGAAAATCGACCGGAAACTGGCCCATGCCCAGATTCTCGACCCGGTGCGCGAGGAACTCAATGCGCTTCGTCAACGGCTGGCGGCGCTGGAAGCGCAAACACAAAGGAATACGGACTGACCCATGGAATTGTACAATTCGTTGACCAGAAAACGTGAATTCTTGCCGGACGCACCGGCTTCGATCAGTATGTATTCCTGCGGAGTGACGGTTTATGACCGCTGTCATATCGGGCATGCCCGGTCTTTGTATACATTTGACAGTCTGGTCAAATATCTGCGCTATCGGGGTTATGTCGTGCGGTTTGTGCGCAACATTACGGATGTTGACGACAAGATTATTGCCAAAGCGGCGGCCACAGGCAAGACTTTCGATGAGGTGGTGCGGGAGAATATTTCTTTTTATTACCGCGATCTGGAAGCTCTGGCCATCAGCCCTGCCGATTGCGAACCGAGGGCGACGGAAAATATTCCGCTGATGATTGCGCATATTGAGGGGCTTTTGCGCGCCGGGCACGCTTATGCGGCAGGCGGGGATGTGTATTTCCGTGTCCGTTCATTTGCGGATTACGGCAAGCTTTCCGGACAGAGCGTTGACCGGATGCTCGAGGGAGTGCGCATCGAGAACGACGCGAAAAAAGAAGATCCGCTGGATTTTGTGCTCTGGAAGGGCGCCAGGACCGGCGAGCCTGCCTGGCCTTCTCCCTGGGGAGAGGGGCGTCCGGGATGGCACATCGAGTGTTCCTGCATGAGCATGCATCATTTGCAGACCGAAACTCTGGATATTCACGCCGGCGGACGGGATCTGATTTTCCCGCACCATGAGAACGAGATCGCCCAGTCGGAGGCGCTGACCGGAAAGCCGTTTGCCAGGATGTGGCTGCATCACGGTCTTTTGACCATCAACGGCCAGAAGATGTCCAAGTCCCTGGGGAACTTTATTACCGTCGAGGACGCGTTGTCCAGGTATTCCCGCGATGCGCTCAAGCTTTTTTTTCTCTCCACGCATTATGCCAGCTCTATTGATTATTCCGCGGGCAAGCTGGAGGATATGGAAAAGGGGTTGGCACGCTTCCGCTCGCTGCTTGTGCGCGCGGACCAATGCCCGCCTCCCAGGATTCCGGTGCGGGTTGGCGATGTGGAGTTTTTGCTGGAAGCGCGGGAGAAGATTATTGCCGCGCTCGATGAGGATTTTAATACCGCGGCGGCGCTGGGGCATCTGTTCGATCTTATGGCGGCGTTGAACCGTTTTATGGATGAAGGCCGTCAGGATGATTATTACGAGGGTTCGGTTCATGCGACGGCGGCCGTTTTCCGGGAGATTTTGCAGGATGTTCTGGGGGTTGCGCTGGAGTCCCGGCCCTGCGGTCTTTCGGCGGAAGACCAGAAACTCTTTGATGCGCGTGCGCTGGCCCGCCAGGCCAAGGACTGGAAACGTTCGGATGAACTCCGCGAAGCCCTGCGGGCTCGCGGCATTCTGGTCGAGGACGGGAAGTCCGGCCAAAGCTGGAAACCGTTAAAGGAGAAGGCATGACAGGTATCCCGGTACGTATCAAAAGATTGTTCCGCCTCCGGTTTGCGATCTTGTATCCGCTGGGGCTCTACGGCCTGTTTTTCTCCAATACGACCGATGCTTCTATCCGTGCAGGTTTATGGTTGATTATTCCGGGTGTTTTGTTGCGTCTTTTATCCAACGCTTACGCCGTCAAGACCGAGCGGTTGACCACCTGTGGACCGTATGCGTATTTACGTAATCCTCTCTATCTGGGGACAATACTGATCTTTCTGGGCTTTATTGTGCTTTTGCATATTTACTGGGCCGGACTTGTGACCTTGCTGGTTTTTTCTTTTGCTTATCGCCGCACGATCCGAGCGGAAGAAGGGCAGCTGGAGCAGATTTATGGCCAGGTTTACAGGGATTATAAAAGAAATGTCCCTTCGATTCTTCCCCGGTTGACGCCATACCTGGCCGGAGAGAAATGGGGGTTCTCTTTTGAACGACTGCGCCGCAGCAAGGAGCATAAGGTTTTTGTCTGGCTGTTCGTGGTGATTGTGGCTTTGCATGTCAGGAGTGAAATTTTAATCGAAAGAGAAGGGGTTGATCTTCGGTTGGGGCTGCTTATGGCGTTTGCCGTGGGTCTTATTTGTCTGGATGTCTTGAGCGAGTTTTTTGCGAAACATCATTCGTCTTCGGGGCCAGATCATGACGAATGGTGTTCGTGAATAAAGTAAACAGGTTTTAGCAAGAAGAGTGTGGGACAAGAGTTATAAGTGGTTGCCCGTCGCGGGGAGGATTTTTGCCACCAAGCGAGTTTTTGAGCCGCTGAGTTTCCTTCAAAGCATCGTGTTTTTTGCTTTTCAGAAGAACGAGGCGTGCGAAAATTGTCCGAGCGACTGGCAGATATCCTCAACCGCATAAATGGCAATGTTCATCCGGAAAGTATTTGTTCCCTGGAAAAGGCAGGCTATGGCGCAATACAAGGGCAAATTTATCACGTTCGAAGGTTCGGAAGGCTGCGGGAAAAGCACGCAGTCGCGCCGGCTGCTGGAATATCTTTCCGCGCGCGGGATTGCTTCGCGTCTGGTGCGTGAACCGGGCGGAGTTGCTATTAGCGAGCAAATACGTACCATCCTTCTGGACAAGGAGAATACGCGCATGAACCGTGAGTGCGAAACCCTGCTGTATATGGCCGCGCGGGCGCAAATGGTGGAAGAAACCGTACTGCCTGCATTGCGCGAGGGAACAATTCTTGTTTGCGATCGTTTTCTTGATTCCACCCTGGCCTATCAGGGCTATGGCTGCGGGGTGGATGTTTCCGCGATTTGTATGATGGGGGATTTTGCGGTGCGTGGCCTCGTACCGGATCTGACTTTTCTGCTGGATCTGGATACCGAGGAGGGTTTGCGCCGCCGCGGGGGGGAACGTGACCGGATTGAATTGCGTTCTCTTGAGTATCATAACCGGGTCAGGCAAGGGTATTTGTCTATTGCCCAAGCCGAACCGCAGCGTGTGATTGTCATTGACGGTCGCCGCACGGTCGAGGATATTTTTGCTCAAATCTGCTCCCGGGTTGATCTTTTGCTGGCGCAGGACAGGAGTTGTTCATGAATGTGCAGGGCCGGCGCTTTGTTTCACACCGGGTGATGGAATACTTCTCCAGGGCCATGGCCGCGGGCCGTCTGGCGCATGCCTATCTTTTGAGCGGACCCAAAGGTGCCGGCAAACAGGCTGCCGCTCTGGAAGCCGCCCAGATGGTCAATTGCCTTTCACCGCAGGGTTTTGTTCCCGGCTGTCCGTGCCCTTCTTGTCACAAGATTCTTTCCGGCAATCATCCGGATGTTATGCTGATCACGCGTGACGGGGAGCGATCCCAGATTCTGATCGAACAGATCCGGGATTTGCGGGAAAAGTTTTCGTTGCGTGTCTGGGAAGGGCGGGTGCGGGTGGGGATTCTGGTTGATGCCGATGAAATGAACACGCCGGCCGCCAATGCCCTGCTCAAAACCCTGGAAGAACCCTGTTCTGGCACTTTGCTGATATTGACCTCCAGTGCGCCGGACCGTATCGTGCGCACGATTCGTTCCCGCTGTCACGAACTTCTGGTGCCGCCGCGTTCCAAATCGGAACTTGCGCAAGAGCTTATAAATGAGTATCATGTTCTTTCGTCCCGGGCGCAGGTGGCCGCCGGTTTCTGCAAGGGGGCCCATGCAGGTGCGGACAAAGCTCCGGAAGAGTTTATGGCCCGCAGAGACCTTGTTCTCGACCGGTACATTTTGAGCCGTCCGGAGTACGATTTTATCAAGACTCTGACCGAGAACCGCGAGTCGGCCAGGGAGCTGCTGGATATTGTTCTGACGTTTTTTCGCGACGTGGCGCTTGTCCGCGAAGGGGCCGGGGATGAGGCATTGATTCATGCGGACCGGGCGGACGCCGTTCGCCAGGTAGCGGCTGGCCTTACAGGGGCAGATGTGCAGCGGATTATCGCCGGGGTGGTGTCCGCGATCAAGGGGATGCAGGAAAACATGAATATCAGGCTTTCGCTGATCCTACTCAGGGAAATGATGTAGCCTTCGGGATGTTGTCGAAGGATTAACGTGGAGAACTTATCGTGTCCATGATCAGGCTTGTGCAGATTCAGATTGGCGAGTACCGGAGCAACGAACTTTTTGATGCCGGCGCTCTGGAACTCAAGCGTTCCGACCGGGTGATTTTTGAGTACGATCGCTCCACCGAGTTTGGCCGGGTCGTCACGCTGGATATTCCGCGGACTGACCTGGAAAAGAATGCCAATCCCCGGGGGCGGGTATTACGTAAGGCCACCGAGCGCGACGGGCGGCAGATCGAGAGCAACCGCCAGAAGGCCCGGGAGGCGATGAGTGTTTGCATTGCCCGGATCAACGAGCAGTCACTGGACATGCAGATTGTCAAGGCCGAGTATTCTTTTGACTCGACCAAGCTTATGTTTTATTTTACGGCGGAAGGCCGGGTAGACTTTCGTAATCTGGTCAAGGATCTGGCGCGGGTTTTTCGCCTGCGGATTGAGCTCAAGCAGATCGGGGTTCGGGACCGGGCCAAAATGGTCGGCGGTTACGGCGTGTGCGGGCAGAATCTTTGTTGCTCGGCATTCATAAAAGACTTCAGCCAGTTGTCAATCAAGATGGCCAAGGAGCAGGCTCTGCCGTTGAACCCTTCCAAGATCACCGGAGTGTGCGGACGGATCAAGTGCTGTATGGCCTACGAGTTCCACGTGTACCGCGAGCTTAACAGCGGTTTGCCCAAGATGGGGGCCAAAATCCAGACCGCCGAAGGTCGGGGGAAAGTTATCAATCTCGACATTCTCAAGCGAATGGTTTTGGTCGATATTGGAGAAGGCAAAGTCATTAAAATCAATATCCCGGCAGGAACCAATGTCCGCAAAGAATAATTTTTATATCACAACGCCTATTTATTATGTTAATGACCGGCCCCATATCGGCCATGCTTACACCACCATCCTGGCCGATGTTCTTGCGCGTTTTCACCGGGCTATGGGGGATGATGTTCTTTTCTTGACCGGACTTGATGAGCACGGACAGAAAGTCCAGCAGGCCGCACAGCAGCGCGGGCTGGAGCCGCGTGCGCATTGTGACGAGCTGGCGGTGCGCTTTACGGATCTCTGGAAGAAACTGGGCATTTCCAATGACGATTTTATTCGTACCACCCAGCCCCGGCATGTCCAGGTGGTGCAGGCCATTCTGCAGAAGGTTTACGATAACGGTGATATTTATCAGAACGAATATGAAGGGCTCTACTCTGTTGCCGAAGAAAGATTTATCACCGAGAAAGAAGCCGAGTCCGGGCAGTTTCGTGATGTGCGGCGCATCAAGGAAAAGAACTGGTTTTTTCGCATGAGCCGGTATCAGGCTCGCCTGGTCGAGGCGATTGAGCAGAACCCCGGGTTAATTCGTCCCGAGCACCGGCGTAATGAAATGCTCGGTTTCCTGCGTCAGCCGCTGGGGGATTTGTGTATTTCCCGTCCGAAATCCCGCCTCAGCTGGGGGATCGAGATTCCTTTTGACCGGGATTATGTCACTTATGTCTGGTTTGATGCTCTGATCAATTACATTTCCGCTCCGGGCTATCTCGCTGACGACGAGGCTTTCTCCCGGCGCTGGCCGGCCACCGTGCATCTTATTGGCAAGGACATTTTGACCACGCATTGTGTTTACTGGACGACTATGCTTTTTTCACTGGGACTGCCTCTGCCGGCCACTGTTTTTGCGCATGGCTGGTGGCTTTCCGGAGAAAGCAAAATGTCCAAATCGCTGGGGAATGTGGTGGATCCGCTTGACCTGATCGAACAGCATGGTGTGGATGCCCTGCGTTATTATCTGATGAGCGAAATGATCCTGGGCCAGGATTCCAGTTTTACTGTCGACAATTTTGTCAAGCGTTACAACAGTGACCTTGCCAACGACCTGGGCAATTTGCTTAACCGTGTTTCGGGCCTTCTGAGCCGTTATTTTGACAGCACAGTCCCTGAACCGGGCGAGCTTACTCCGGCGGAGCAGCCCATTGCCCAGGCGGGTGCGGTCCTTGGGGGGCGTGTTGCCGCCCTTTTGCAGGAATTCAAGGTGGACAATGCGCTCAACGAGATTATGAACCTTGTCCGCTCCGTGAACAAATATATGGAACAGCAGGCGCCCTGGAAACTGGCCAAGGAAGACAAGGCGGCAGCCGGACGGGTGCTTTATACCGCGGCCGAGGCTTTGCGTTTGTCCCTGGTGCTGCTTTCGGCGGTCATGCCGACGAAATCCGCCGCAGCGCTTGAAGTCTTGGGCGCGTCGGACAGCGGCCTGGACTGGGGAGGGCTTAAACCCGGCACTCGTTTGCAGGCCCATCCTCCCTTGTTTCCCAGGATCGAGACGGAAAAGAAATAATCCCGGACTCTTTTTTCAGGAAAAATCCTCATGCTGGTAAATACAATTATCTGGACCGGAAAATCGGTACGCATTATTGACCAGACGCGTCTGCCTGGCGAACTGGTTTATCTGGATTGCCGGGATCTGGACACCTTGTGGCAGGCTATCCGGGAACTCAAGGTGCGCGGGGCTCCCGCTTTGGGCATAGCGGCGGCTTACGGAGTTTTATTGGGGATAAAGGATTTCAAAGGCAGTGACAGCGCCGCTTTTGTACGGCGAGTTGGCGAAGTTTGCGACTATATCGGACGTTCCCGTCCGACAGCGGTCAATCTGTTTGCCTCCCTGCGGCAGATGCGGCTTTTGGCCGAAAATAATCGCACCCGGCCGGTTTCGCTTTTGCGCTCCGTGCTTCAGGCGGAAGCCAAAGCAATTTTTGAAGAAGACCGGGCCGTCTGCCGGGCGATGGGGCAGTATGGCGCGGAACTTGTCCCCTCGGGCGGAACGCTGATGACGGTATGTAACGCAGGGGCTCTGGCAACGGCGGATTACGGGACGGCTCTGGGTGTCATGTATGCTGCACGTAAAGCGGGACGTAAATTCCGGGTGTATGCTCTGGAAACCCGCCCCCTTTTGCAAGGGGCGCGTTTGACCGCCTGGGAACTGATGAAAAACCGCATTGATGTCACGCTTATTTGTGACAATATGGCCGCCTCGGTCATGCGCGATAAAAGCGTGGATGTTATTTTTGCCGGGGCGGATCGCATCGCCGCCAACGGAGACACCGCCAACAAGATCGGCACGTATATGCTGGCGGTGCTGGCGGCACATCATCGTATTCCGTTTTATATTGTTGCTCCGCGGACTACGTTTGATCTGAACATTGCTGATGGTACGCAAATTATCGTCGAAGAGCGTTCGGCGGAAGAGGTGACATCGTTTGGCGCCAGAAAGACGGCCCCTGCGGGCGTCAAGGTGTATAATCCGGCGTTTGATGTGACACCGCATGCTCTGATTAGCGGGATTGTGACGGAATACGGTATTATCCGCCGGCCTGACGCGCGCAATATCCGGCGTTTGCTCAAGGGCACACAGGGTCAGGGGCGATGAACGAGTTTGGCCTGATCGAACGGCTCAAGGTTTTTCAGAATCTTTCGCCGGAGGTGCCTGTAGGCATCGGCGATGATGCCGCCGTGCTCAGGCTTGATGCCCGGCGTTATCAGTTATTGACTACCGACATGCTCGTCGAAGACGTGCATTTCACTCGTGATGTGTTGCCGCGGCAGGTGGGCTACAAGGCCATGGCCTGCAGTATCAGCGATATTGCGGCGATGGGCGGTTTGCCGCAAACGGCGGTGATTTCAATTGGTGTTCCCGGGAATATCCGCCAGGGCTATATATTGCAAATCTACAAGGGCCTGCATACTTGCGCCCGCGCTTTTGGCGTGAGTCTTGTTGGTGGGGATACCGTGCGGGCCCCGAAATTTGTGATCAATGTGGCCTTGCTCGGTCAGGTTGAGAAAAAGTATCTGGTGCTGCGCAGCGGGGCAAGGCCCGGCGACAGCATTTTTGTAACCGGCCCTCTGGGTGGATCTTTGCGTTCGGGGCGGCATTTGCGTTTTATTCCGCGGGTTAAGGAAGCACGGTTTCTGGTGGCGCATTTCAAGCCCGGAGCCATGATGGACATTTCTGACGGACTGGCCGGAGACCTGGGGCATATTTTGCGCGCTAGCCGTGTGGGGGCCTGTTTGCAGGAGCAGGCTGTTCCATGTTATCCCGGGGTCAATACCCGGCAGGCATTGACCGATGGCGAAGACTTCGAGCTTTTGTTCACTCTTACGCCCGCGCAGTCAGCCCGTCTGGCCGCCCGCGGTCCTCTTTCGCCGCTTGCTGCCTGCCGTTGTATCGGGACAATCACGGCGGACTGCGGTCGTCTGCTTTTACAGGGCGCGGATGGCCGCTGCCGCAGGCTAGCGGCGCGTGGCTTTGTGCATTTCTGAAACAGGATGATATGTCGATTGAACTTCTTTCTTCGGGATATGAGCAAACGCTGGCAATAGCCGCAAAATTTGCGCGCGTTCTGTGCCGTGGCGACATTATTTGTCTGGCGGGCGATCTGGGAGCCGGCAAAACAGCCTTTGTTAAAGGCCTGGCCGCGGGACTGGGACTGCGCGAGGCTCATGTGCACAGCCCGACCTTTACTTTGATGAATATCTATGAGGGAAAGATTCCGCTTTATCATTTTGATCTTTACCGTATTTGTTGCGAGGATTTATGGAGCTTGGGGTATGAGGAGTTCTTTTACGGGCAGGGGATCACGGCTGTTGAGTGGTCGGAGCGGCTTGAAAACCTAACGCCTAAAGATTTCTGGAGCATAAAGATTGTCCACACTGGACAGGATACGCGACAGTTGACGTTTGCCGCAACCGGAGATGCTTTTCAAACAAGGTTTATTCAATGGGTGAATGGGCAATGAAGATATTGGCAATGGACACCTCAACTCGGCGACTGTCGGTTGCTGTTACTGAAGGGGAAACTTTGCTGGGCGCACGTTATTTTCGTCCGCGTCGTGATTTGGCCTTGTCTCTGGCGTCTGATCTGGAGCGGGTTCTAGCCACGGCCGGACTAGCCCTGAAGGATATTGATGTTTTTGTTATTGGACTTGGTCCGGGTTCCTTTACGGGCTTGCGTGTTGGCTTGTCCGGAGTTAAGGCTTTGGCTCTGGCAACCGGAAAACCGGTTGTCGGATTGTCCAGTCTGGACGCAATCGCAATGAATATTCGTTTGGCGTGCAAGGATTTACAGATATGTGTTGTTACGGATGCCCGGCGCAATCTGGTGTATAGTGCTGTATATGACCGAACTTCTGCAGGGCTTGTACGCAAGGGAGAATACCGCTTGGACTCGATTTCTACGGTTCTTGGCAGCGTGTCTGGCCAAGTGATTTTTACCGGAGACGGGTTAACCTTGTTTCGGGATGAGATCCTTAGAGAATCCGCTTCTGGTCGTTTTACCCCGGTTTTTGCTTCGGAGCGTTGTTGGCACCCGCGGGCGGTTTCTCTGGCCATTCTGGGTTATGCTTGTTTGCGGCAAGGACAAGTTTTTCCTTCTGCTGAAACGCTGGTTCCATTGTACTTGTACCCGGAAGATTGTCAGGTGGGCAAGGAAAAATCCCGAAAGGCAGGCTGAAGGTATGCGCCCTTTGCGTGTTCCGGAATCGTGTCTGGCCTGGGTTGAGGTTGATCTTTCCGCTATCCGGCATAATTTTCGTGAGCTGCGCCGCCTGGCGCATGCCCGTTCCAGTTGTTCGGCGGGCGCGGAGCCGGAATTGTTGGCCGTGGTCAAGGCGGATGCTTACGGGCACGGCATGTTTGAGGTGGCTGCGGCTATTGAGCGCTCCGGGGGCCGCTTTTTTGTTGTTTCCAATGTTCTTGAAGGCGGGCTGTTGCGCACTTCCGGTAACCGGCACCGGATTATGGTGCTGGAGGCGGCTTTGCCCGTACAGGCGCGTGAACTTTTTCGGCATGAGCTTGTTCCAGCACTTTCCTCCCTGGAACTGGCCCGTGAGCTTGACCGCTTGGCCCGGCGGGCAGGCAGGCGTTTTCCGGTTCATATCAAAGTAGATACCGGTATGGGCCGCATGGGAGTCTGGCATGCCCAGGTTCCGGATTTTATTCAGGCTCTGCGGGCTTTTCCCAATCTTGAGATTGAAGGCTTGCTGACACACTTTCCCCTGGCGGACAGCGACCGGAAATATACCGGTGCCCAGATTCGTCTGTTTAGCGCCTTGGCAGACCGCTTGCGCAACTCGGGGGTCGCGCTGCGTTATCTGCATGCGGCCAACAGCATGGGCTTGGGCGGATACGACAATACTTGCTTCAATCTGGTGCGTCCCGGTCTTATGTTGTACGGTCTTTATCCTTGTGCATCTTTGGCTCGGCGCATAGAACTCAAGCCGGCCATGTCGCTCAAGGCGCGAATTCTTTTGCTTAAAACTATTCATAAGGGCCGTGGAGTCAGTTACGGACACACTTTTCGCGCGGCTCGCGATATCCGGGCCGCCGTGCTTCCGGTAGGCTATAGCGACGGTTATCTACGTGCTCTTTCCGGAAAATCCCGCGTGCTGGTTAACGGTGTGTATTGTCCGGTGCTGGGTCGGGTCACCATGGAT
Organism: Candidatus Omnitrophota bacterium; assembly: GCA_903944345.1. Lineage (GTDB taxonomy): Bacteria > Omnitrophota > Gorgyraeia > Zapsychrales > Fredricksoniimonadaceae > CAJARJ01. The sequence goes on along the minus strand of CAJARJ010000001.1, from coordinate 88,132 downwards.
CAGATCGTGGTTGATGTATCGCGTGCCGGTCAGGTGTGTGCCGGTGACGAGGTGGTTCTTTTGGGGCAACAGAAGAACCGGAGAATATCCGCTGATGAGCTGGCCGGGAAGGCCGGCACGATCAGCTACGAGATCGTCTGCAGTTTAGGTAATCGCCTGCCGCGGTTTTATACCGGGTAAGCTCCCGGCCGTCATCTTCCCGCTTGACAATTTTCTTTTCGCAGGTATTATTGACATATGCCGATAACCAAGGGGGCTTGCTGTCATGGTCAGACCATGTAAGGAACGTACGATTTGTCTGGAATTAAAGAATGCCTATTTCCGTCCCGAGAAGTTTTCCGGCCAGGCGCCGGATGAAGTTGTCCTTGAGGTTGACGAGATCGAAGCGCTCAGGCTGGCTGATCTCGACGGAGAATATCAGGAAGACGCCGCACTCAAGATGGGGATTTCCCGCGCCACCTTCAGCAATATTGTCAAGCGTGCCCGGCAAAAGACAGCCGAGGCCGTGATTCGTGGGAAAGCGTTGCGCCTTAATTGTCCACGCTTTTCAGAAAAAAAGGAGTTGCGATGATGCACAAATGGCTGGAATTCGCGGTTAGTCATCCTCGTCAGGTTATGGTGGCCCTGGCGTTGGCGGTTGTTTTGGCCTTGTCTCAGGCGCCTCGTATGAGTGTTGACACCGATCCGGAAAACATGCTGCCTGCCAATTCTTCCGTGCGGGTGTTTGACCGCCAGATGCGCAGCGATTTTGCTTTGAACAATATGCTGGTGCTCGGCGTGGTTAACGAGGCTCACCCGCAGGGAGTTTTCAATGCCGAAACCCTGGCCAGGCTTCATCGGATCACCGCCCGGATCAAAGAGATCGAGGGCGTTGATGCTTACGAACTGCTTTCGTTAAGTACCAGGGACAATGTGGTACAAGACGGTGCAGGGGCTGTCCGTTTTGAATGGTTGATGCAGGAGCCGCCTGCGACTGACGAGGAAGCTCTGGTTATTCTGGCAGAAGCCAGGGATCATCCCATGTTTCGCGGCTCGATTGTTTCCGATGACGGCCGTATGGTTTCTGTTTACATTCCGCTGCTCAAGAAATCGCTCAGTTACCGGATTGCCCAGGATGTCCGCCGGATTGTCGCGCAGGAAACCGGCCCGGAACAATACCATATTACCGGACTGCCGGTGGCCGAAGACCAGTTCGGAGTCGAAATGTTTCGGCAGATGGCTGTTTCCGCCCCGTTGGCCGGAGCGGTCATTTTTGTGTTGATGTGGCTGTTTTTTCGTTCGCTGGCGCTTATTGCTGCCCCGATGATCATGGCGGTGGCCACGGTCATTATCACCATGGGGCTTATGATCGGATTCGGTTTTCCGGTGCATATCATGAGTTCCATGATTCCGATCTTTCTTATGCCGATTACAATTCTTGATTCCGTGCATATCCTTAGTGAATTTTCCGACAAATACCGTCTTTTCAAGGATCGCCGCAAGGCGATCATGCATGTGATGGGCGAATTGTTTGTGCCCATGCTTTTTACCAGCCTCACCTCTGTTGCCGGGTTTTTCTCGTTGTCGTTCTCGCCCATTCCTCCCGTCCAGGTTTTCGGGGTTTTTGTGGCGATCGGTATTGCGCTTGCCTGGCTTCTGACCATGGTTTTTATTCCGGCCTATATCATGCTGATGAACGAAAAAACGTTTGCCGATTTTGGAGCCCGGCCTTCTGAAGAGCCCTCTTCCGGATGGATGGATCGCGTGCTGGGGGTTTTCCGCGCCCTGGTGTTGAAGCGTTACCGTCTGGTGCTTGTGTTGACGGCTTTGCTGATGGCCCTTTCGGTTTATGGACTGACCCGGATACAGGTTAACGACAATCCGGTGCGCTGGTTTCATGCCGGCCATCCGATCCGTGTCGCTGACAAGGTGTTAAATCAGCATTTTGCCGGAACTTATGAGGCGTATCTGGTTCTGGAGGCGGAAAACAAGGGCGGCGAACTTTTCAAGGAACCGCAGATGCTGCGTTATATTCAAGGGCTTCAGTCGGCTTTGCTGGACAGTGCTCTGGTGGGAAAGACCATGACTCTGACCGATCTGGTGGTCAAGGTTTACGACGAGCTGATGGGAGGCGACAAGACCCATGCCCGTATTCCTGATACGCGTGAAGCGGTGGCGCAGTCACTTTTGTCTTTTGAAAATTCCCACAAGCCCGACGATCTCTGGCATGTGGTGACCACGGACTATGACCGGTTAAATATCTGGTTACAGCTAAAAAGCGGAGATAACAAGGATATGGCCCGGGTTACGGCTTTTACTGCCCGTTATTTGCTGGACAATCCTCCTCCGGCGCCGCTTCAGGCCCGCTGGGCGGGCAAGACCTATCTGAATGTCGTTTGGCAGGACAATATGGTTATGGGCATGATCAAGAATTTCATCGGCAGTTTTGTGATTGTGTTTTTTATGATGTTGTATCTGTTTCGTTCCCCGGTTACGGCTTTGGTGTCCATGGTTCCGCTTACGGTCACCATCCTTTTTATTTACGCCCTGCTGGGTTTTGTTGGCAAGGATTATGATATGCCCGTGGCGGTGCTTTCGGCGCTGACTCTGGGGCTTTCTGTTGATTTTGCCATTCATTTTATTCAGCGCTCCATGGAACTGCGCAAGGAGCATGCAGACTGGAATTCTATTGCGGAAAAGATGTTTGCCGGGCCCGGACGGGCTATTGTGCGCAATGCTCTGGTGGTGGCCATCGGCTTTCTGCCGCTCATGGTCGCCCCGCTGGTGCCGTATCAGACGGTCGGTTTTTTCATGTTTGCTATTATGGCCGTGTCGGCTGCGGCAACCCTGCTGATTATTCCGGCATTGTTCAGCTGGTATCCGGTTTTACTGGAGGCTCCGGCTCCCGGTGGCATTGCGGGCAATCGCGGACATTGTCTTTTGACTGCGGTGGCTGCCGGGTTGTCGGTGGCGTATGTGATGTGGGGTTATGATCTGGCTTCCTGGAAGCCGACGGTTTATGTTACGCTGGCGGTTATTGTCGCCGGGGCGTTTTTGTGTCACCTGGTTTCCGGCAAGACGGCTTGCCGCAAATAGTTTCTTGTTCTTTGTCTTCGAGAGAAACGAAGCGCGTAAAAAAAGGAGCTGTTTATGAATTTGTCCGTTCTATTGGCGGTGCTTGTTTCCTTTGCGGGAATAGCAGCGTTTCCGGCTTGTGCCGCCGACACAGTGCCGGTGGAAGATATCGTGGCCCGCGCCAGCCGCGCGGCGTTTTATGCCGGTTCTGACGGCATAGCCGATGTCCGTATGACGATCACCGATGCGCGTGGCCGTCAGCGCCAGCGCGAGATGCGCATCCTGCGCAAGGATGTCGAAGAAGGCGGGGAGCAGAAATTTTTTGTGTATTTCACCAGGCCTGCGGATGTGGCCCGTACCGTGTTTATGGTCTGGAAGCATTCCGGGCGTGATGATGACCGCTGGCTTTATCTGCCGGCCATGGATCTGGTGCGCCGGATTTCAGCGACTGACAAGCGTTCCCAGTTTGTCGGCTCCCATTTTGTTTATGAGGATATTTCCGGCCGTGCCCTGGAGGCTGACAGCCATGAACTGGTTTCCGCCGAGGGCGATACATATCTGGTCAAGAATATTCCGCTGGAGAAAAAGGGAGTGGAGTTTGCCTGGTACCATGTCTGGATCGATAAAGCCACGTTTATGCCGGTCAAGGCCGAATACCATGATGCCGCCGGAACCCTCTTGCGTCGTATCACAGTGCAAGAGCGGCGGGATGTTCAGGGTCATCCGACGGTCATTCGCTCGCAGGCCGAAGACCTGCGTCAGGGCGGATCTACTTTGCTGGAGTTCCAGGATGTCCGTTACGATGTCGGGCTTGAGGATGATATTTTTGAAGAACGTTATTTACGGAGGCCGCCGGTTCAATGGGTAAAGTAGGCATTCTCGGCGTTTTCTGCCTGGCTCTCCTTTTATGGGCTGGCTCGGCAGGCGCGGGTACGACGCTCAACGGTTTTGCCGAATCTGCTGCCGGCGCACGCTGGCAGGGGGTGGACACCAAGCGGGACGATCTGGTGCTCCTGGAGAGCCGGCTGCAGCTCAAGGCGGTTCATTACGTCGACGGGGAGAACTTTTGGGCGCAAAAGCAGACGATGCTCAATTTCAAGGGGGACTTCTTTGCCGACGGTTACTTTGCCGGCAAGACCGGTTTTGCCTTGCGCGAGGCCAATGCCGCTTTTTCTCCGGTGCCCTTTGCGGATATCAAGGCCGGGCGCCAGGTTCTGACCTGGGGCACGGGAGATCTGCTGTTTATTAACGATCTTTTTCCCAAGGATTATATTTCGTTTTTCAGCGGACGGGATGATGAATACCTCAAACAGCCTTCGGATGCGATTAAAACCTCCTTTTTTCAGGAATGGTTTAATACGGACGTTGTGCTCATGCGTCCCCGGGCCAATCTGACACCGGAAGGCGACCGGCTTTCGTTCTATGACAGCTTCAGCCGCCAGATAAGTGGCCGGGCTGTGGATCGGCATCTGGTGGAGCCTCCCGACCAGCTTTCCAATCTGGAATACGCCTTGCGTGCTTATCGTACTCTGGGCAGCAACGAAGCGGCTCTATATTTTTTTCGCGGGTTTGACCGCAACCCTTCCAGTTACAAGAATGAGCTAAACCGCCAGCTTTATTATCGCCGCCTGGATGCCTATGGAGCCAGTATGCGCGGACCTTTTCTGGCGGGTATCGCCAACCTTGAGGCCGGCTGGCATTTGTCCCGGGAAGATGACCGCGGGGATAATCGTTTGGTAGAGAATTCGGCGCTCAAGGCCATGGCGGGTTATGACCGGGATTTGGGAAACGATTTTCGGGCCGGGGTTCAGTATCTTTACGAACAGCGGCTGGATTACACGGCCTATTCCGCCGCTTTATTGCCCGGTGATTTGTGTTTTGACCAGCGGCGTCATCTTTTGACCCAGCGCCTGACCAAACAGTTCCGTCGTCAGACCGTCACGGCATCGTTGTTTAATTTCTGGTCTCCCTCGGATAGGGATGGTTACCTGCGGCCTGCGCTTTCCTGGCAGGCGAGTGATCGCTGGAGTCTGGTCACGGGTCTGAATATTCCCTGGGGCGATGATCTTTACACCGAATTCGGCCAGATGCAGCGCAACCGTTCGGTTTACTTTCGTTCGCGCTATTCTTTTTAGGCGGGTGTCGGGCTAGAATAATTTCCGGATCAGGTATACTCCTGCCCCGCAGAAGAGAACCGGTGTCAGCCCGGCAGCGGCTGCCGGAGGCAGCAGACCTTCCTTGCCCAGGGCCAGGGCCACGGCATTGATCACAAAAAACAGAAAACCGATGACCATGGCAATCCCCAGCGAAGCAAAGGTCAGTCCTTTGCGGCGTCCCGATATCAGGGTAAAGGGCAGTCCCGTGAAAATGATCACAATACAGGCAAACGGATAGGCGATGCGCTGGTAGAGATCGACTTTCAGGTTGGTTAAAGCCTGGGTGGCTCCGCTGCCCTTGAAGCGCTTGATATAGAGTTTGAGGTCGCGGATATTCATTTCCGAAACCCGTGAGCGCTGGCGCAGGAAATCCTGCGGGCTGTCTTTAAGGTCGACGGTTTTTTCCTTGTAGAAGGGCACGTCCCCGATCAGTGTCTGGTCTTCCGGGTTGTAGCGTGTGATCTGGCAGTTGGTCAGTTTCCAGGCGGCACCGGTCCATTCGCCCTTGTGTGCGACAATCTTTTCGGTCATGCGCTGTTTTTCGTCCTGTCCGATGACGGTCAGCCCTTTGATGGTATTGGTCGCCGGCTCGAAGAGGTCAATGAAAAACAGCCGGTTATCCATGCCGTAGAAGAAAAGGTATTTGATCGCCGGAGTGCTGCGCAGTTCTTTCTGGGCGGCCAGCGGGGCAATCCGGGTTGTTTTAAGTTCCTGCGAGAAAGAGGCCGCGCCGGGAACACAGGTTTCATTGACCATGAAGACCAGCGCCGTGATCACCAGGCCAAAAATCAGCGCCGGTCGTGTGATTTTGAAAAAATCCAGTCCGCTGGCGCGCAGGGCAATGATTTCGTTGCTATTGTTAAGCGAACTGTAGGTAAATAGCACCGACATGAGACAGGCAATCGGAGAGGTCTGGACAAAGATCACGGGCAGAAAGGCCAGGTAGTATTGCGCGATAACTGCCGGGGAGACCTGGTTGGCGATATAGTCGTCAAGATGTCCGGCGGCGTCAATGAGCATGTAAAGGAACGTGAACAGGACAATGGTTGAGAGAAAAATCTTGATGATGGAACGCGTGATGTAATTGTCTAGGATACGCATAGTTTCCAGTTAAGCAGGATGACGATAATGCCGCCGACGATGTTGGGGGCCCACATGATCAGGTCCGGCCGGACCAGTCCCTGTGTGGCCAGCGCCTGGCAGCCGATGGATAAAAGATAGTAGGGCGCGGCGAAAAGCACGGCCAGAAGCAGGTTGGCTGATTTCTGCCGGCGGTGCGTGATCACCGCTATGGGAAAGCCCAGCAGGATAAAAATCAGGGGCGCCAGCGCCCAGCTTGTTTTACGATGGAATTCGGCGATCAGCGGGGCGGGATCCATGCCCTGCTGGCCAACCTTGCGGATGTTCTCCGAGAGTTCCCGCAGGGTCATTCCCTTGGGTTTCTTTTCGACTTTCGTTATGGCCTGGGTCATGTCCAGAGTCATAAACGAGGTTTTGAAGTTAAGTTTGTAAAAATTGTTCGGGTTTTTGAAGTCCGGCTCATCGGAGGTGCCGTTGATGAGTTTGACCAGGATTTTCTTTTGCCCCGGGACAGGTGTAAATTCCCCTTCCTGGGCGATAATAGTGCGGGTCGGTTTGCCGTCGGGCTGGGGCTGGTAGATGCGGATATTGTAAAGCCGGTTGCGGTCGATGCGATAGATAAACAACACGTTACCGCTGAAGCTGTCGATAAAAGTGCCCGCTTCAAGCAGTGCCGCAGGGTTTTTGGCGCCGGTGTTTACCAGCAGTTCGCGCTGGGCATGGGATGCCCAGGGGATCATGCGGTCATTCAGCACCCAGAGCAGGGAAGACAGGATTGCGCCGGTTACGACCAGCGGAGCAAGCAGGCGTGCCAGGGATATACCACTGGCGCGGATGGCTACAATCTCATTATCGGAAGACATGCGTCCGAAGGTCAGGATTACCGCGGAGAGTGCGGCAATAGGCAGAGTGTAGCCCAGCAGCACGGGAACGTTGTAAAGCAGGGCCATGCCCACAGCCGAAAGGCTGACGCCCTTGTTGATGACTTTGTTGGCCAGCTGGGGCAGGTAGCCCAGCAGAAAGACAAAAGTCAGAACTCCGAGTCCCATGGCAAACGGGATGACGGATTCCTTGAGAATGTAATTGCGAAGAATGCGCATGGGCTTTCGGCTGTTGTTGCCGCGGTTATGCGGCCGCCAGGGCCAGCAGGGTGACGGTGGATGCTCCGTGCTCCTTGAGTGTCCGTGCGGCCTGTGATGCCGTGGCGCCCGTCGTTAAAAGGTCATCGACGAGAATAATGGTTCTTTTTTGTAATGTTACGGAAGGGTTTATTCTAAAAGCCTCCTGCATGTTTGTAAAGCGTTCTTTTCGTCCCAGGCCGCTTTGCCGCAGGGACGCAGAAGGCCGCTCCAGGATATCGGTACGCACGGGTATACCCGAGTATTGGCCCAGGGCTTGAGCCAGAAAGAGTGACTGGTTATATCCCCGTTCACGCAGGCGCACGGAGCTTAGAGGTACGGGCACGATCATGTCTGCCGTCAGCGTTATCTTGTAATGCCGCAGGAAAGCAAGAATAATATGGGCAAAGGTCCGGCGCAGGGCGGTCTTGCCGCTGAATTTGTGCTGGCGTACCAGTTCCACCAGCAGGCCTTCGTAGCGGGCCGCGACCCAGGCCTGGTCAAAGGCGGGAGGGTTCTTGCGGCAGTCGCCGCATAGTCCGTCATCAGTCCTGGCCGGTAAATGGCGCGAGCAGTGTGAGCAGAAGGGGGGTGAATTGGCCGGGATGCGTTCAAGGCACTGCGGGCACAAAACCAGCTCTGCGGTCGAAGGGTGCCACCCTCGGCATACCAGGCAGTTACGCGGGAAAAAAAGATCCAGCAGTCCGTCATAAACAGTTTTAAACATGATATCTGATGCTAGCATATCCGCCGGACGGGTGTCAAAAAAAGTTACATATTGCTTGAAAACGTCTTACCGGAACGTAGAATCAAATGGGAATCTGCCTGTTATGTGCAAGCCCGGAGTGCTTGCCAAACGTTTAAAAAAGGAATCTTCATATGCCTGGATGGCCGCTGGTTCTGCTTCTGGTTATCGCCTTTGCGTGCGATCCGGTGTATGCCCAGTCAACGCGTTACCGCCGGGGTTCATCGGCGGAAGTGTCCCGGGCGCTGGATCAGCTGGAACAGTCCAAGGCCTCGCAGACAGAACTGGACGACCGGGCAAAATATCTGGCGCAGAACGAAGGGTATTACGTTGACGGCGGCAAGAAAAAAGGCGTGTTTGACCGGGAACTGACGGCTGAATTCGGGTTTGAAGAATACGAATACGATTATGAAGAAACCAAGGGAGGCGACCCTTTTATAGATTATTCCGGACGCTTTCATGGACTTTTTGGCGCATTGGTTCTGCATTCCGGTCCGGACAGCCCTTACGAAGGCATGGTGCTCAATTTCTTTGCGCTCGAAGCCCGCGCGGCCGTAGCCAAAGTGGATTATAACGGCAGTGTCAATGACGGGCTAGGGTTTGAGGCGCCTCTGCAGTTTTCCAAAGTGCCCGATTTTGTGATCGAAACTCGCGGTTTGGCTGGCAAGGATTTTAACTGGAAAGACGGACGCTTTACCCCGTATTCGGGTTTTGGCTTCCGCTTCCTGCACGATGACCCCAGCGATACGGAAGCAGTGATTGACTACTATGGGTCCCCGGTAACGGTCAATGGTTACAAGCGCACCTCCGAATATTATTATTTGCCGTTGGGGGTGGATTTTGTTCAGGTGCTTGGCCCGACCCTTCGTGTGGGAGCCAGGATGGAGTACGATCATCTTTTTTACGGGATCCAGAAAAGTTACATCGAAACGGCTGTGGGCACACCCATCGAGAACCGCCAGGACAAGGGTATGGGCGTGCGTGCCTCGGTCAGCCTTGAGAAAGATTTTCGTTACTGGGGTTTGAAGCTCGAGCCTTTTATTCGCTATTGGGATTTGCGGGATTCGCACTGGACGCCCACTGAAGTTTGTGTGCCCGGAACTCCGTGTATGGGAGCGGTAGAGCCGCAAAACACCACCCGCGAGATCGGGATGCGGGTCGGTGTCAGTTTCTGATTTTGTGTCGGCTTGTCATAAGGGAGATATTGTCATGTCAGCTGTGGAGAAATACGACTTGTTAACCCCGGTTGCGGAATGCCGCCGCCGCTTGTTTGACCTTATCCGGACCAAAGCGTTTTTCCGGGGTGATTTCACGCTTTCTTCCGGCAAAAAAAGCCCCTATTATCTGGACGCGCGGCTGGTTACGTTGTCTGCCGAGGGGGCTTTTCTTTGCGGGCGGCTGATCCATGAGCTGGTGCGCGATTGCAAGCCGACGGTAATCGGCGGACCTACCCTGGGGGCCGATCCCATGGTCGGAGCAGTGGCCGCGGTCAGTTTTTTGCAAGGCAATCCGGTTAATACTTTTATTATCCGCAAGGAAGCTAAGGGGCATGGCAAAGGGCGCATGGTGGAGGGGCCGGAGCTGGTTCTGGCCGACCGTATTGTTGTTATCGACGATGTGGCCACCACCGGCAAGGCTTTCCTGCATTCGCTCGACGCTTTGGCTCTCGACGGCCTCAAGCCGGCGGTTTGCGCCTGCATTATCGACCGGCAGGATGGCGCGCGGGAAGTCCTCGCCGCTCGCGGCGTTGAGCTGCGTTCTCTTTATACGGCCGCAGAGTTTCTGCAGGCCTGAAATTCCTGCTCATGAAAAAAATTATTCTTGCTTCGGCGTCCCCTCAGCGTAAGAAACTTATGCGGCTTTTGCATTTGCCTTTTACCGTCTGCCGTTCAAAAGCCGAAGAGCTCACCCGGATTAAAAATGGAGTGGCCGCTCTGGTCAAGACCAACGCTCTGCTTAAAGCCAGGGATGTAGCTTCCCGTACAAAAGGGGAGGCTTTGGTGATCGGAGCCGACACCGTGGTTTACACGGGCGAGAAACTGATTCTCAAGCCTGTTGACCTGCACGAGGCCAAGGCTAATCTTAAACTGCTCATGTCCCGGCCGCACTGGGTTTATACGGGTGTGGCTGTTATTGATGCCGTTACCGGTGAACAGCTTGTCGAGCATGAGCGGACCAGGGTTTTTATGAATCCTCTCGATGATGAGGGAATTGACCGCTATCATCGCGCGGTGTCTCCGCTGGACAAGGCCGGCGGGTTCGACATCGAGGGGCGCGGCGCGCTTTTTATTCCGCGTATCGAAGGCTGCTATTCCAATGTGGTGGGGTTGCCGGTGTCACGGCTGGCCCGTATGCTGGCTCACTTCGGTGTTCGCGCACTCATGCTGGTATTCCTGTTTGCTCCGGTCATCGGGTGCAGCGGGTTGTCCACAAATTTTAATACGGCCACCGGCAGCCAGGAAACCACCATGTATTCCACCGACCGCGAACAGGAACTGGGCGCGTCGGTCGCCCGCGATGTCGAGAAGCATTATATGACTCTGGATGATGTTGAGCTGACCGCACGGGTTGAGCGTATCATGGAACGTATTGCCGCTGTGTGCGGACGAAACGACATCGTTTATGTGGCCCGGGTGGTGCAGGAACGCAAGGATCAGGACGAGCCTCTGGTCAATGCCATTTCGCTGCCGGGGGGGTACATTTATATATTCAAGGGCTTGCTGGATCTTGTTCATGATGATAATCAACTGGCCGCCGTCATTGCCCATGAGACCGCGCATATCACGGCCCGGCACAGTGTCAAGCGCCTGCAGGCCTCTTACGGAAGTCTTGCCGCGGTTCTCGCCGGGCTGCAAATTGATCCCCGTCTTGCAGTGGGTATCAATACTGCCGCGAATGCCATGTTTTTCGAATATTCCCAGGAGGACGAGATAGAGGCTGACACGCTTGGGTTGCGCTATATGAGTGCGGCCGGGTATGATCCTGCCGGCATGATCGCCATGCTCGAGATACTGCAGGATTACGACCGGCGTCAGCCGCCCCGTCCCCGAAGCCAGGGGCGTACGCATCCTTATATTCATCAGCGCATTGCCTCGGTTGGTCGTCAGATCAACGGAGATCTGACATTCCGCGACTATATTCGTCTGACCGGAGAGCGGGAGGATTACAAAAAATGATAGCGTTTTGTTTTCGTACTGCGTCTGTTCTTCCGCTGCTGCTTTGTTCTTGTATGTTCCCGGGTTGCGCCTCGGCAACAACGCCCTCCGAGGCTTGTGTCCGGGGAAACTGCTACGCGCTTGAGTTGGCGTTGACTCCGGCCCAAAGAGCCAAAGGGCTGATGGATCACACAACCTTGCTTCCGGGGCGGGGCATGTGGTTTGTTTTCGAGCAGCCCGGGCAGTACGGCTTCTGGATGAAGAACATGGATTTTTCTATTGATATTCTCTGGATCGACGGCAAGCTCCGGATCGTGGATGTGCAGACCAATGTTCCGCCCTGCGCGCGTACTCGCTGCGAAGTGTATTACCCGTCGAGAGATGCGCTGTATGTCCTGGAACTTCCGGCGGGAGAAGCCGAGCGCCTTCAGATCGTGCCCGGCGATAAAATTGAACTGAAAGGATAAACTTGGCCATATGCGGTATTTACAGGCATCGATAATGTTGGCTGGTCTTTTATTTGTCTCCGGTGTGTCTCTGGCCGAGGAGATTAGACTGCTTGGCCTGGGGGCTTTCATTTCGGCCAGCCCGTACAAGGGAATGGACAACAAGACTTTCATCCTGCCGCTGTTCGTCTGGTCGGCGGGGCCTGTCGCGCTCAAAGGCACCGAATTGTCTTTTCGTTTTTATGATCGCGCACCTCTGGAGTTGAGGATTCTGGCGGCACCACGCATGATGGGTTATAGTGCCGGGGACAGCGACGCTTTGGAGGGGATGAACGACCGGGAGAAATCTTTTGATGCCGGGTTGGGGGCCTCTCTCGAACTGCCCTTTACGCAGAATTTGTTTCTGGAGGGCAAGGTGGCGGCAGATATTTCCGGCCGGCACGCGGGGCCTTCGGCCGAACTTGGCCTGGAAAAGAAATTCATTTCGAAATACTGGCGCTTGTCTTTTTCTGCGGGCGGTCGGCTGCATTCCGCCAGGCTGGAAGATTATTATTTCGGGGTCAGGCCGGATGAAGTGCGCCCCGACCGGCCGGAGTACCGGGCAGGCACGACCGGACACTTTTTTGCCGGGACAACGTTCTTCTGCGGGATATCCCGCAACTGGGTGATAATGACCGGACTTGGAACCGAATGGCTGGGCGCCGGAGCCAGGAAAAGCCCCTTGACCGGGAGGGATGTGCTGCTTGGCGGGCGGCTCGGATTGGCCCGGCGGTTTTAGTCCGCACAACACAGGAACATAAAAAAAAAGAAAATCTCTTGTGCTGGAGCGATTGCTTATATAACCTAAGAGAGAATCATAAATGCGCGTTCATTGTTTGATCTTGGCCATTGCTTCGGGGAACAACAAAAATGCAGGAAGAAAAGCAGGCGTCAGCGCTCAAGCCGCCCCCGGGTCTCGAAGGCCGGACAGCTGCCGTCGGCACAGATCAGGTTCGCAGTATTTCCTTCCGTTCCAGCAAGGCGCTTATGATGGCCAATGCGCCTTGGAAAACCAAGGGGCTTATTCCCTTGCTCGTCGTTCTTTGTATTGTTCTTACAGCTGTTTTCGCCGGATATTTTCTTTATGCCAGCGAAAAAGCGGGACAGGATTTACGCCGGATCGAGACGGCGCCGGTTGGCAGCGGAATCAAATACGAAAAGACCGCTGGTGCTGATTTCACCAGAGTTCAGTTTCTGCTCAAGAAAAGAAATATTTTTTCTCTGGTTCCGGTAGCCCGGACTGAGGGTGGCGATGTGATAGGCGACCGTGAGGAAATCGCGGAATTCAGACTGGTGGGTATTCTCTGGTCTGATACCCCTCAGGCTATGGTTGAGAATGTCCAGGAACAAAAAACTTATCTGGTTGCCAGAAACGATGCAATCGGCAATTTCAAGGTCAACGAAATAAAAAGAGACAGTGTCGTCATCGAAAAAAACGGCAAAGTGTGGGATCTGAGGTAACCTAGGACGGAGGTTGTGCTCTGAACGTTATGAACAGACGGTCATTTGTTATCCCAGCAGTTCTGGCGGTATCGCTTGCGTTTCCTTCTCCGGCAATCCGGGCCCAGGGGGCTTCCGGAGCATCGGAACAAGGCGGACCTTCGGCGGTTTCGGTCGAGAAATTGCTCGATCAGAATTCTGTCGACCAGAAAATATCCCTGGATCTCAAGGGAATCGACATAAACGAATTTCTACGCGTCCTTTCGGTTAAAATGGGAGTTACTATCGTTCCCACCCGTAGCGTTTCCGGCCGCATCAACATTTATCTGAACAATCTCAGTTACGAGGATGCGCTGGATGTTGTTATGTTCAGCCAGGATTTGGCTTACGAAAAAAATGGCCGCATTATCAATGTCATGACTACCTCCGAATACGAGCGTGCCTACGGCAAGAAGTTTAACGAAAAGCGTATGGTGCGTTTCTTCAAGCTGGCCTACACCAAGCCACAGGTTGTTTTCGAGGCTTTGGGTCAGCTCAAGTCTGACATCGGCAAGATTGTGGTCGACGAGAACACCGGCTCGCTTTTTGTAATTGATATTCCCGAAAAGATGCCTCTCATTGCCGAAACCATTGCGCGTCTGGATCGCCCGCTTCAGGTCGAAATCTTTGAGTTGCAGTATTCCGTCCCGGCCGATGTTAAAGCCCTTTTGTCGGGCGTGCTTACCCCCGGAGTAGGCGAAATCTATGTTGACGAGCGCTCGCATAAACTGGTTGTTTCCGATCTGCCCGAGCGCATGGACAAGGTGCGCTCCATGGTTCGCGCTTTTGACGAACCAACTCGCCAGGTTTTTATAGAAGGCGAAATAGTCCAGGTCACACTCAAGAAGGAATATCTGCGGGGCATCAACTGGTCGAAAATTATGGGGGCTTCTCTGGATAATGCCAAGGTCGAGGGAACCTTTCCGCTGGCTTCTTCGTTTACGCCTTCGCCCGGTCTGGGGACCGATCAGCTTAAGGTCACCGTGGGTTCTCTTGAGTCCGACAAATACACTGCCGCCATCCAGTTTCTGGAAACACTCGGGGATACCAAAGTTCTTTCCCAACCGCGGATTTCTGTGACCAACAATCAGGAAGCCAGTATCATGGTTGGTTCACGCGAAGCGTATGTCACCCAGTCGCTCAGCCAGGGCGATTCCACCACAGTCACGTCTGAAAACATCCAGTTTACCGATGTTGGTGTCAAGCTGAAGGTCGAGCCTTCGATCAGCAAGGATCGTTATGTTGTCCTCAAGATCAAGCCTGAAGTCAGCTCGGTGCGCGAGATTATTACGACTGCTTTGGGCAGCCGCATTCCGATTGTGGAAACTTCCGAGGCGTCCACCGTGGTCAAGGTCAAGGATGGCACCATGATCATGATTGCCGGCCTTATGAAGGAAGACAAGCGTGAAGATACAACAGGTATTCCGGTTCTTTCCCGGCTGCCGGTACTGGGCAGTGCTTTTGGAGCCAAAGGCAAGCAGCGTAAAAAGACCGAGCTGATTATTTTTATTACACCCAGAATCATTCCCGGAGATGTCCCGATCAAGGGGCTGGAAACCGACGATATTGTTCCTCCGGACATTGCGTCTGTGCAAACCAGAGAGCGTCTTATAGAGGATGGGCTTGACCAGGTCAGGCAGACAGCTCCCGCACGGGGTCCCGAAGGCTTTGACGGACACACAACGCGTGTGCCGCCCGAAGCCCAGGAAGTTGAGTCAGAAGAGATGGATATCCGTATGAAGGGCATCAGGTCATTCTAAACGAGGGGAAGATATGCGTCGCAGGATAATAATCTCATGGATTTGCGCCTTTTGTTTGTGCCAGGCGGTTACCGCCTCCGCGCAGGATCAGCTGCCCGCTGGTGCCGGCGGAAATGAGCAGCAGCCTGTCGTGGGCATGCTCGAAGAAAAAGTTCTGGATTTGCAGGAATCGCTGGCGGCCTGCGGCAGGGAGCGTGACACCCTGAAAGCCAAAACTGCTGCTGTGCGCAAAGCCGAGACCAGGGCCGAGGGACTGGCGCTGGAAGCTCAGTCACTCAAGGCCGAGCACGACAGTTTCAAGAACGAGTTGGCTCTTGCGTCCCGCAAGGAAGGCCTGGCCCAGGCCGAAATCAAGGCTTTACAGGGCAAGCTGACCAAACTGGAGCAGGAACGCCAGGCACTGGAAGCCGACAATCTCAAATTGCGGCGGCGTCTTAACCTGGTGCGCGACGGGTTTGACCGCGAAAAATCTTCGATATACCGGGATGTCGGGGCTTCCTATGCCGATGCCCACATGTTGCGTGAAGCGATCCTGGCTTACGACAAGGCCCTGGTTCTGGATCCCAAGGATCACAAGTCGCACTACGCGCTGGGGATGTTGTTTGCCGCTCTCGGCAACGACGAGGGGTCGGTTCGGCATCTTAACGAATATCTTTCGCTCTTGCCGTACGCGTCAAACACCAAGGAAGTCGAATATCTGATCAACACTATCAAGGCCCGCAACAAATGGGAATAGGTATGAACCAGACATCTGCAAAAAATTTCTTCGATTCGCGGTTTTGGCTGGCACTGATATCCGGTGTGTTGTGCCTTGGCTTGGCGTTGGGCTGTTATTTTCTTTTTACCTCCCGCCAGTCTGTTGAACGCCGCCTGGATAACATGAAGTCTCTCCTGGGCAAGGCCGAAACAGCGGCCCTGCAGCTCAAGAAGGAAAAGGAGCTTATTCTTCAGGAAAAAGAAAGAATACAGTCCGAAACACTCAAATATATGACCCGCAACAATGATCTTGAAAAAGAACGGGAAGATCTTTCTTCCCGGCTCAAGCGGGTTGACGGGCTGATCGGCACCAACAAGGACGAGATTACAAAAATTCAGACCGATATGGACGCCCAGCTCAAACGCATTCTCACCCATCGCGAGAAAGAGCAAAAGGCTTTGCGCCTGCAGCGTCAGCGTTTGCTAAACAGTGTCCGTAAACACGAAGAAACCATTCAGAAAGAACGCAGTCTTTATCACTACGACCTCGGTGTTGCCTATGCCAAGGCAGGCTTTATGCGCGATTCCATGCGCGAGTACGAGGAAGCGATCAAGAGTGACGGCACCAATGCCGATGCGCACTACAATCTGGCGCTTATGTACAAAAACGTCGAGGCCAATTATAATCGCGCGGCCCTGCATTTTCGCCGTTATCTGGAGCTGAGGCCCGACGCTGAAGACGCGGTCTGGGTGCAGGAAACCATTAATCGTATGTACGATCTGGATCTGGGTTCAGGCGGACGCAAGGATCAGAAGCGGAGGTCAGCTAATGACGACGACAAAAAATAACGGATGCTGTTCCCGCCCGGGCGTCTGGCAATTGCTGTGTCTGGGTGTTATCCTTGTTCTTGGGTTTTTCGTTTTTCGTGCCGGCACCGAAACCGCCCGTTTTCAGAGGGAGGCTTCGTCTTGCCGCGCGGAATTCAAACAGAAGCTTGCGGAGGAACATAAAAAGATAGCCGCCGATCTGGAACAGAAATACAGTGCCGACCGCGTGTCCTACCAGGCGATGGCTCGCCGGGTAGAACAGTTACAGCAGCAGTTGCTTGCCGCACAGGCCCAGCGTGGACAATAATACTTTGGTGGGGGAGAACTGGAGTTGTTTGTGATATATTTTCGCCGACTGCTGCTTCCGCTTCTTCTGGGGGCTATGCTTTTTTGCAATGACCGCCCTCTGCCTGCCCAGGAAAGCGATGTTTTTCACCAGACCAACTGGACGGGCGGAGCGTCTCTTGCGGGTCTGGCTCTGCATCCGGCCAACAAAACAGGCTGGTCGCTTTTTTATTCCAAAGATAGTTATATTGACAATTCCTTTAACGGTGTTCTTACCGGAGTTCCCCAGCTGCTGGCTTTAACCGACACTACGGACGCTGATTTTGCTTCCGGCATTCCGTATCTGGTTGAGGTTGATGGTACCGGTGCCGATGCCTATCTGACCCTGCAGACTACTTCCGAAGACCCCTTTGGTTTGCGTCCGGGCGACTGGAGCTCTTTACCGGAAATGCCGTCCTTGTCCTGGTGGTCACCCTGGGTTCGGGCCGGCAATTACATTTACGCCATTTGGCGCAACAACAAGCTGGGGCGTTACGACATAGCTGCAGAAACCTGGACGTTTCTGGCCGACATGCCTGTGCCCATCGGAACCGGGGCAGCTTTTGCCTATCCGACTACCGGCGGGGATTTTCTTTATGTCACCCGCGGGGCCAACACCAAACAGTTTTATAAATATTCCATCTCCACCGATACCTGGACTCGTCTGGCGGATGCCTCCACTTTTATCGGTTATGGTGCGGCCATGGCTTCAGACGGAACAAAAGTTTACTGTCTGGCCGGGGCAGCTACCACGCGCGCTTTTGCTTATACGATTGCTTCCAATACGTGGGCCAATATGGCTAACACTCCGGTGGCTGTGACTCGGGGAGCGGGTCTGGTTTATACCGGCTCGGGTTCGGATTTGCTGGCCATGTTTTCCAGTACCGGCACAACCTTGTCGCGTTATTCCATCTCGGGTAATCAGTGGGTAGGGCTTACTTCCTCTCCGGTTGGAGTGGGTAATTTGCAGCATCCGGGAGGCAACTATCTTTATGCCTGGCGGGAGGATGATCGCCTGGGACAGTTTGCCCGCTACAATTATGTTACCGCCCAGTGGGATGATCTTTATTCGGGAACGGCCAATGCCTCAATTCCGATCTACCCCTATCGCGGCATTTTTTACGATCCTGGCGTTGGCGGTCGCCTCAATTTCTTGTCAATGGGCAATTATGTCCGGCCCCTGCATTTCGACCCGGTGGCTGCCAAATGGGACGAGCTCATGGGGCCGCGGGCCAACACCTGGTTACAGACGTACGCGCGCATGATTTCGGACGGCGCCAATTATATTTATGCGTCCAGCGGGCACAATTCGGCCGAGTTTGCGCGTTATTCTCTGGTTAACAATAACTGGGTAGCGTTGACGGCCATGCCCTGGGCTGCCCAGTATCAAGGGCATGCGTTGGTGCATCACGGCGGACGTGTCTATGCCCAGCAGGGTAATCTTAATTCCGGTTTTGCCCGGTATAATCCGGCGGATAACACCTGGATCACGCTGGCCTCAGTGCCCTCTCCTATTTATTATGGCGGCTCCCTGGCCAGTGACGGCACCTACATTTACGGTTTTCGTGGTAACCAGACGGCCACTTTCTGGCGCTATGACCCTTCATCCAATGTCTGGGACGATACTGGTGTGGCCGATTTGCCTTCCCCGGAGTATGTGCATTATGGCGGAGCCATGGTTTATCCGTATGCGCCGGGAGCCGGAAATTATGTTTTTGCCGCCACCGGTTATTCCAACGGAGCTTACAACCGCAAATTCTGGCGCTATCAGACAACCAATAATACTTGGACGCGCATGGCTGATGCGCCGTTTATGTTTTATGATAAAAGTGAATTGGTTTGGCCCGGCAGCGGCAATTACATTTACGCTTTTTTTGGCACGGCTTATTCTTTTGCCCGCTACGATATCGCAAGCAATACCTGGGAAGTTTTACCCTCCACCCCGTTATGGTGCGGCGATGCTTATGCGGCGTTGGTCGCTCAGGGAGACAAGGTTTATATCGCGCGTGCCGGCGAACGGGACATGGGTGTTTACACTATTTCCACCAACTCCTGGAATTTGCGTTACCGCGATATCCAGTCTCCGGCGTATGGCAGCACGGTTCTTGTGGATGCTGACACGGTGTACATGTTTTACGGCAATGACTCCACTGCAATCTGGAAATATTCTCTTTCCCAAAAGAAATGGACCGGGTTTGTTGTGGCGCCTTTTATGCTGGGCTGGGGCAGCAAGGCCACTTATCCGGGCACCGGAAATTATGTCTATGTTCTGGAAGGCCGGGGCGAAACAAACTTGTGGCGCTATGATTTTGTCAACAATGTCTGGGCGGCCATGGCGGATTCGCCTTTGCCAATTGTACTAGAATCTCAATTTGAAGGAGCCGGAGATCAGCTGTTTGCCGCTGCCGGGTATGGCCTGCATCCTACGACCGAGAGTGGTCGCAAGTTCATGAAATACACGATTTCTTCCAACACATGGACTGGGTTGGTAGATTTGCCTTATGCAATAATCAATAATCAAGGACGGGGTAACACTTTTGCTGTGGATCAAGCCAACAATATGCTTTATTGGAAAGTGGGTAATGCGGCCAGTAATTTTTACCGTTACAATATCGGCGCGAATGCCTGGACCACTTTAGCTTCGGCTCCGGCCGGCGGTCATAACGCTCAGGCCTTGCTTTATCCGGGCAGCGGCGACAATATTTACTGGCTTAGCTATCAAAACCGGTTTGCGTCCTATTCGATTGCCAACAATGCCTGGACTGCTTTGGCGCCGTCTTCCCGTAATTACGCCTATACCAGCAATGACGGCGACATGTTTTACCCGGGCAGCGGCGACTTTATTTATTACTTTGATTCGGCTTTTGGTCTTCTGGCGCGTTATTCCATGAGCGCCAATGACTGGGATCAGCCAGTGGGGCATCCCAGTACCTGGAGCATTTACAATTACGGGGTATTCGGTTCTGGTCCCGATGAGGATCTGCTTTATTTCGGCGGGCATCAGGGCTTCTGGAAATACAGTCTGAGTACACGTAATTTTGTTACCCTCAATTCGCCTTATGCCAATCTGGCCTGGGCCTGGGATGAGTGGGGGGCGGCTTTAACCTATAGCGGAACTGGCGATTATCTTTACACTACCCGCGGGCGCAATCGTACCGATTTTGCCCGTTATTCGGTGACGCTCAATCAGTGGACGGCACTGACTCCTCCTGGCGGTAATTTTGGCAGCGGGCACGATATTGCCGCCACCGCCACCAAGGTGTATTGCCTGCGCGGCGATTCGCGCACCGATTTCTGGATTTATGATATTGCCACCAACCAGTGGGCCAGTGGTGCCCCTGTGCCCAATACGGTCAATTTTGGCGGCAGCTTGGCTTATCCGGGGTTTGGTAATTATTTGTATGCCACCCGTGGTAACGGTGGCGCGGAGTTTTACCGGTATTCAATCAATAACAATGTCTGGACCGCTTTGGCGGAGCTTCCGATTTCTCTGATGAGCTCGGATACGAATACTCCATCGCTCATTTATCCTGGTCGCGGCGATTATCTGTATTTTATTCCTACTGGGAACTATGGCTATACCTGGGGAACCAATATGTTTTTGCGCTACTCCATATCCCAGAACACCTGGCAGGAGCTTAATCCGTCACCTTCAGTGTTCTACGGCGGGGCTAATCTGATCTATCCCGGCAGGGGCGACTTTTTGTATGCCACACGCGGTGGCAACGGACATTTTTACGATGTCTTTAAGTACCGTTTATATCAGCAGGGGCAGTATACTTCGGCTGTCAAGAATGTAGGGCGCAATTCTGCCTATAATACAGTCAACTGGAGTGACAATGCCTCCGGAGTGATCGAGCTCAAGGTGCGAACTGCTCTTGACTCGGCCATGACCGGGGTGTCTAAATGGGAGAATATCAATCCGGTCACCAAAAACAGTGATCTTTCCGGCACTTTCCCGGTGGTGCGTCCCGGGGATCAGTATTTGCAATACCAGGTGTCTTTGTTGACCGAAGACCCTCAAAACCTGCCGCAATTGCGCGATATCAGTTTTAATTTTTTCCGCTATCCGTTTGATCAGGAGCTGATTTCTACTCCTTACAATTCCGGACAGGCTCTTAACCGTCTGACCGGCATTTCCTGGACGCGCACCATACCGGCCGGCAGTGATATCCGTTTTCAGTTGCGCACCGCGCCTGACAATAACGGACAGCCCGGGGCCTGGGGTGTCTGGCTGGGGCCGGGAGGGGCGCAAACTTTGCTTAATGATATGGAAACCGACAGCGAGTATTCTTATGATCCGCAGATTGAGGTCAGAGACGGGGTCGCGCGTCTGGCCAAACAGCTGGAAGACTATGCCTACACCCAGCGCATTGTTGTGGAAAATAATAGTGGTGCGGATCTGGTCAATGCCGGACTTGCCATCGAGCTTAATGACAGCAACCCCCATTTCTGGGAACATGTCAAAAGCGACGGCGCCGACATCCGTTTTGTTGATTCCGCCGGAAATCTGTTGGGGTACAACATAACCTCCAACGGGGGGTACTTCGATTACGCCGCCCGTCGGGCCGAAGCCATGGTCAAGGTTTTCTCTCTGCCGGCCGGGCAGAAAACCAGTATTTATTTGAAGTATGGCAAGCCGGATGCCGAAAGCGCCAGCAATCCGGATGAAGATTTTATTCCGGCCATGGCCAATCTGGTGGCCTATTACCGTTTCGACGAAGGAGCAGGATCAACCCTTAACGATTATTCCGGGCAGGGCAATCATGGTGTTATCGTTAACAATCCGGTATGGGTTAACGGCAAGTTCGGCAAGGCTCTGAGTTTTAACGGCTCCAATCAGTATGTCAATCTTGGCGGAGCTGCTTCGCTTAAAATGAGTTTGCCGGTCACGTTCTCCTACTGGATTAATTTGCCTGTCAATATTGATGGCAATTGGCGCATTCCGGTGGCCAGCACCTCCTGGGGCGGCAATCCGGGGTATTGCACCATGATCAACAGCCGCAACCAGTTTATTTTGAGTGTGAATGGCGCGGAAACAACGGCGCCGCGCACCAGCTGGGGCATTTCAACCGGCGAATGGCACATGATCACCCATACAACCAATTCGACAACCAGCAAGTTATATATCGACGGCGAGCTCAAGCAGACTTTTAGCGGCAGCTGGAACCTTTCTCCCGGAAGTAATAACACCTGGCTTGGGTATTCTCCCTCAGGCAGTTACAATTATTTGTGGGGCGCCATGGACGAAGTGGCTATCTACAACAAAGACCTTTCCGATGCCGAGGTGTCCCAGCTTTTCCGGACCTCTTTTTCTTCCGCCGGCAGTGATGTGGTGCGTTATTATTTTACCGCTGTCGAGGACAATGAGACTTCTCCGGCCTTGTCCGGATGGTCGCATCGCAGCGAGATCACGGTCGACAATTCTTTGGGCGGAGAGCTGACTGATTATCAGGTTAAGGTTACCTTGACCGCGGCGGTGGACAGTTTCTGGGAACGCTGCCGCAATGACGGGGCCGATGTGCGTTTTGTCGACAGCGATAACACCACTATTTTGTCCTATAATCAGGTCAGCTTCGATTATGCAAACCGTACCGCTGTTTATTGGGTCAAACTGCCGGCAGTGCCCGCGAACAGTGTCGAAACCATTTACCTCTATTATGGCCGTTCTGATGCGTCTGCCGTTTCAAGTGTAAGTGCAACCATGACCAAGACATTTCCCGAAACCGGACGAAATGCCAGCGGTTTGAGTTTGCCTGTGCCAGAAGCCATGGCTGTGGCTGCTGCCGCGCCCGCTCCTGCGGACGCCCTTACAGTCGAATCCAGTTTCGAACATACGCTTAATTATTGGCCTGGTGGATGGCTTTATCGTAAGGAAATTAATATCAATAATGCGGGGCAGGAGGCTGTCGAGTATCTGGTTCTGACCATGGAGATTGATTATGAGCCGGGCATGAAACCGGATTTCTCCGATATTCGCTTCTGGGAAAAGGACATGCGGCATAAACTTCGCTACCGCATCCGCAGTTTAGGTGCCAGCAAGGCGACTATTTATCTTGAGGTTCCCGATCTTCCAGCGGATAGCATTAAACAGCTTTATCTCTATTACGGCAATGCCGCGGCCAACAGTGAGAGTGACGACTCGTTGAGCGATTATCTGTATCTCGATGACTTTGATTCCTATATGACCACAAATTATAATTACTCCTCTCGTGTTTATTTTGAGAACGGTGAGGTTCGACTGCTGGGCAATAATAACTGGTCAGACGCTTATATAAATACCAAACAGACCTTTCAGCGCTATAACGAGGGCACAACTTTCGAAGCCTCCTTCAGGCAGGCCAGTACCAACGAAGCCACCATGATCGGCTGGAAAATACCTGGCACAGATCAGAGCTATGGACAGATGCCATACGCTATTTATTTCGAAAACAATGCTTCTATCTATATTTATGAAAATGGCACCAGCCGTGGACGGGTAAGCACCAATTACACATTTGGCACTTCCTATGACATCAAGATCACCCTTCAACCCACCCAGGGAGCCAAATACTATTATCGGACAACCGGCTCAGATCCATGGACACTTCTTTACACCTCTACCTTTGCCCCCAATACGACCTTGGTTCCGCACATTATCCATAACGGTCGCGGAGGCTATAATGCCTTTACTGACAATTGGAAAGTTTACCGCGGTGATACCGAAGGAGGTGCCTTGGGCCTGACTTTGCCGGTCACTTTCGGTGCGCAGGAAACGCCCCTGGTCGTCCGTTCGCAATGGTTGCCGGGTTTTGCCCATCGCCGCGTCCTGACTTTCGACAATTCGGGGTTGGCAGATGCAGAAAACAAGTTGTATGTGTTTGACATTGCCTATGCCGATGGCAAGATGCGCTCCGACTATGGCGATATTCGCTTTGTGGATACTGACGGGACCGCTTTGCCGCATCGCATTCTGTCCTCTTCACCGGCCCAGGCTCGTTTTATGGTGCAGGTGCCCTATGTTCCCGGGCGCAGCACCAAGACCGTTATTATGTATTATGGCAATCCGGGGACGCAGGTCGAACAAGACACCTCTTTGCCAGCCATGCCCGTTGACGGTTTGACCAATTGGTGGAAAATGGACGAGAACGCCGGGTATAATACCGAAGATTTCGCGGGTTCCATTGATTTTAACGATATGGGTTCGCCCTTGTGGGTTCCCGGCTTTTCCGGTTCCGCACTGGACTTTACCGGAACCTCGAATTTGACCCGTACGGACACTATAAGCTTGCCTGTGGGTAGTGAAATGTCGGTGGGGGCCTGGATTTATCCGCGTACGCTTCCTCAGACCACCTGGAACGGGGTCATTAGCTGGGGCAACAGAAGCAGCCGGGACTCTTTTGTTCTGGCCGTACAAAATAACGGGAGGCTGGCTTTTACTAATTTCAGTAACGATTTTGTGTCTGCTTCGGGACTGGCGGTGGCTGGCAATACCTGGAACCATGTCGCTGCGGTGCTTGATGGAACCTCGATCAAGCTGTATATCAATGGTCAGTCGGTCAACGGGATGTCGATCACGTTAAACAATCTTCCGGCCGTACAGTCCAAGAACCTGGCTATAGGCAGCACAGACCTGGCTGCGCGTTATTTTGACGGCATCATTGACGAGGTAACTATTTATAACCGGGCCCTCTCGGATGACGAGGTGTTCGGGTTAAGTAATGCCTGGGTTATTGTGCCTGTCTGGGGAGATGAAGAAAACGAAGATGTCCCCGCTGATCAGACTATTCTGGTCAAGAGCGGCTCTTTCGGACTTAAGCTGACCACTCTGGGGCTGACCGGGTTTGTCAATGGCACCAGTGTTTCAACCGGAGATTATCCGACCGGAACCCTTACCCATGCGGCCTTGACTTATGATGGTGCCCGTTTGAAGCTGTTTGTTGACGGCCAGGAGAAAGCTTCTTCGGCTTTGACCGGAACGGTATCAGCCAATGCCAATCCGCTGCAGATTGGCGGCGGACTGGTGGGTCTTATTGACGAGGCGCGCGTCTGGGGAGAGCAGCAGGCCGTTGGTGATCTTTTCGAGCGCCGTTACCGTGCTCTTTCCGGCACCGAGCCGGGGCTGCTGGGCCTCTGGCGTTTTAACGACGCAACCGGCTCAACAGCAGTGGATGGCAGCCTGTACGGACACAATGTAACCCTTTCCGGAGGGGCCGGTTGGCTGGCGCGTCCCTTCGATTACATCGATGGCGCTCCTTTGGCCGTCTGGCATTTTGATGAAGGGGTGGGCACTTCCACGGCCGATGCGACCGTCAACAATAACCGGATTTCTTTGGTCAATACTTCCTGGTCCTCAACGGATCTGACGGGTTTTCCGGGTGCCAAGGCCCTGACCTTTAACGGAACCACGGCTTACGGGTATGCCGCCGACAGCGCCACGCTTGATGTGACCGGACAGGTTTCGCTGGAGGCCTGGGTTCAGCCGCTGACCATTGAGGGTAACCATCTTATTCTGGCCAAGGGCAGTGACCTGCATTCCCGTCTCAATTACGGACTCTATCAGTATTCCGATACTTTGGCCTTTTCTTTCCGTAACAACACCCAGAAACTTCACGCGACCGGTGCGGTTCTCACCCAGGGGCTCGTGCAGCATGTGGTGGCCACTTTTGACGAGGCCGTGGATACTGTCAAAATTTATGTCAACGGCAATCTGGTGTACACCTCAACCCAGGAAACATCGACCATGTTGACTAACAATGACAATTTGCAGTTGGGCCGGGAGGCTTCGGCTGCTATGCCGTTTGTAGGCAATCTGGACGGGGTTCGCATTTATGATCGTGTTCTTTTGGCTCGTGAGGTTCTGGCTCATTACCAAAGCCATAAACAGGTAGAAAATGAACCCCTTTTGTTTGATGTGCTTACTCCCGAGACCGTTGGCGCTATTGCCGTTTATGCTTCGTCCAATCCGGTTATTCAACCGGTCAACGGCACGTTTTATTACGAGAAGAGCCTGGTGCAAATGCAGGATATTCTGCTGACGCCTTATGGAACGACTGTTCGTTATCAGGTGTCGCCCAATGGCTATACCTGGCACTGGTGGGACGGCAGTCAGTGGGACGATGTCACAGGTGGCTATTCCCAGACGAATACGTCTGCCGAGATCAACGCGCATCTGACCGAATTCCAGGATATTTATCCGCAGGGGAACTTTTATTTCCGCGCTTATCTGCATTCGGAGCCGTCATCTTTCCGTACCCCGTCAATAGAAAGTGTCGGTGTTACTTTTATGGGGGCGCAGACGTATTATCTGGATCCTTCGGGCGGGGAGAATATCAACCCTCTGCATACGGATGCGGACAGCGATCAGTGGTTCCAGTACCGAGCGCTCTTTTTCTCGGAAGGCCAGCAGGCGGCCATTCTCGATGATATTTCCCTGGATTACATCACCGCGTTCCTCAATCTCACTGCCCCCAACGGCGGCGAGACTATTGTGGTTGGACAGACGTATCCGGTGACCTGGAACTCCCAGGCTTTGCAGGTTGAAGGCGGATCGGGGCTGGTCAAACTCCAGTATTCTGCGGACAATGCCAATACCTGGGCGCTTATTGCCGAGCATGTGTCCAATACCGGTTCCTACAACTGGCTTGTGCCTGACGCGCCCAGTCAACAGGGTTATGTGCGCATTTCCAGCGAAGATTTGCCGACAGTCGCGGATGTCAGTGCGGCTTCGTTCCGGGTGCTGTCTTTGGCTGTAACCGCGCCCAATGGCGGTGAAGTCCTGGAAGCTGGCCGGCAGTTTAATATCACCTGGAATGTCACCGGAGCCATTCCTAATGATGTGGTCAAGATCGAGTACTCTACCAATGGTGGGACATCGTGGACCGTGATCAGCGCGATCACGCCCAATGATGGTGTCTACGAGTGGGTCGTTCCGGCTGTTTTTGCCGACAGCGTGCTGGTACGTATTTCTTCGCCGTCCAATGATCGGATACAGGATCTTTCCAATACTGCTTTCTCAATTGTGCCCACACCGGCCTTCAGCCTCTCTTCTCCGGTTTTGGGTGATCGTTGGAGTGTCGGGGCCTCGAAGCCTATTTCCTGGCGGACCAATTCGCTCATTTTTTCTTCGCAGATCAAGCTGGAATATTCAAATGATGCTTTCCAGTCTGATGTGCATGAAATCGCGCAGGTTTCCGTGGGAACTCCTCAGGGAGCGGGGAATAACGACGATATCTTAGGAACTTATAACTGGCAGGTCCCTGATATTATCTCGGCCAATATGATGGTTCGATTGACCGAGGTGGGCATTCCTGCCGGTCGCGGCACCCAGCAGGAGGTTTCTTTTACTTCACCGGTATTTTCTATTGTGGATCCCGTTCTTACTCTGACCAGTCCTGTAGCGGATATGGTCTGGGTTGTTGGCGATACCAACAATATCACCTGGACTGTTGACGGCACCGTATCAAATGACCTTAAACTTGAATATAGTCTTAATGGTACCGACTTTGTCCTGATTGCCGAGCATTTGACTAATAGTGGAACTTATGCCTGGGTGGTTCCTCCAGGGGCCGTGGGCTCTGCGGTTCGCGTGCGTTTGACCGATGCCCAGCGCGCCCAGGTCACGATCACCAGCGTTGCTTTCAGGGTGCTGGCGCACACGACTATCGAGCTGATTCAGCCTGTTGGTGGCGAGCGGATCACCATGGGGACGGATTATACCGTTCGCTGGCGGACTTACGGTCACAAGCTGGATAGCAGCGGTGCGGATTATAACAAGATCAGTATTTTCTATTCCACGGATGATGGAGCGACCTGGACTCTTTCCGGATTTAACCAGGCGAATACGGGGAGTTTTACCTGGCGCGTGCCGGATGAGCCAACCGAAACGGCCAGGATCAAGGTTGTAGACCAGAACGATGCGTTGGCCGCGGGCATTTCTCCGGCACCTTTTGCAATTGAACTGCCCACAGTGACCCTGACCTCTCCGGTGGGTGGCGAGTCCTGGTATGCGACCGGAAATTATTCAGTCACCTGGACTTCAGTGGGAAGTCTGAGCGCCAACCTCAAGCTGGAGTATTCAACGGATGGCGGTTCTACGTGGACGACTTTCCGTACCGGGCAGTCGAATACCGGCAATTACTTGTGGGGGCCGGTTGCCGATGCCAATAGCCAGACGATGCGGGTGCGGATTACCGACATGTCTTATCCGTCGGTTACGTCTTCTTCGCCGGCCAACTTTACGATCAAGCCGCCTGCCATTACCCTTGTTCTGCCCAATGGCGGGGAAATGTGGGCAGTTGGAACGACCCAGGAAGTTCGCTGGTATTCGGAAGGTTCCGATTTCGGGGCTGTGCGCGACAATATTACCTTGCAGTATTCCAGTAATGGCGGCAGCACCTGGAACAACATTGCTACCGGAGTAGCCAACAATGACCTTTATTACTGGATGATCCCCGATAGTCTTTCTACTAACTCTTTGGTCAAGATTTTTGATGCCACCCGTCCGGCCACAACTGATGTTTCGGATGCGGTTTTTGAGATTTCCCTGCCCAAAGTAATTATAACTTCGCCTAACGGCGGAGAGCTTTGGCCGGTCGGAATGCAGTATCCCATCACCTGGCAGTCCGTAGGCTCGGTTAGCAATGATCTCAAACTGGAGTATTCGACCGACAACTTCGCTACGGTTCATACCATTGCCGGCAGTGCGCCCAATACCGGGGAGTACCTTTGGACTGTTCCGGATGATATGTCTGATACTGTCCGCCTGAGGTTGACTGATAACCTGCGGACCCAGATTTCGGACACTTCGGATCTTACTTTTGCCATTACCCTGCCCAGGATTATTGTAACTTGGCCTAATGGTGGGGAAATCGTTTCGGTGGGTGATGTGGAAAATATTGTTTGGCAGCCCCTGGGCGCCATCAGCAATAATCTTAGAATTGAGTATTCTGATGACAATTTTGTTTCCGACGTGGTTCTGATTGCACAGGGTGTGCCCAACACCGGAACTTATGCCTGGACGGTGCCGGATGATCGCAGCGCCACTTTGCGGGTGCGCATCACCGATGCTGACCGTTCCGCGGTCTGGGACAAGTCGGATGCGTCTTTTACAATACTTCCAGCACCGCAGATTACCATGCTTCATCCGGAGGGGGGCGAGGTCTGGCGTGTGGGGAGCGTACATGACATCACCTGGGAAGATAATGGCGGGCGTGTTTCCAACAATTTGCGCCTCTCCTATTCGGTGGATAATGGCGCGTCCTGGATACAGATCGCCACCGGAGTGCATAATACCGGTTCACATTCCTGGACTATTCCCGACAATGTCTTTAGCACGGCGCTGGTGCGCATTATGGACGAGTCGCGTCCTTCCACTACGGCAACTTCACCGGCTTTTAATCTAGCGCTTCCGGGGATCACAATTACGGCACCTAATGGCAGTGAGGTCTGGTCGGTGGGAGACCGTGGCCCTGTTCGCTGGGAGTCCGAGGGCACGGTGTCTGAAAATCTGCTATTGAGTTATTCGCCGGACAACGGGATCACCTGGTACTTGGTGCGTGGCGGTATTCCCAATAGTGGATCTTATAGCTGGACCGTACCAGATTATATAACCACCCAGTGCCTTGTAAGGCTTGTGGATGGTAACCGTCCGGCCGTTCTTGATGTTTCGGATGATGTGTTTGTAATCAATCCTTTGCCGACCATGACTTTCCTTACTCCCGGCTCCGGCGATGAATATGTTCTGGCCGATACCATCCCGGTGACTTGGGAATGGACGGGGTTATCTATTGCCAATCTTACACTGGATTATTCCAGTGATAATTTTATCACCCGCCGTATTATTGAAACCAATCTGGCCAATACCGGAAGTTATGACTGGGTTGTGCCTGCGGATGCCATTACCGGACGCACCATCAAGTTCCGTCTGACTGATGGGGTTCGCAGCCAGATCACCGCCACCAGCCAGGGGAATGTGCGTATTCGCGGTGGTTTCAGAATCCTTTCTCCTAATGGTGGCGAGAAGCTTGTGGCTCGTTCCACGCATGCCATTACGTGGCAGACCATGGGAACAATAAGCAATGTCCGTCTGGAGTATACAACTGACGGCCTAAACTGGTCTTTTATTGGCACCGCAGTCAATACGGGAACCTACAACTGGACTACGCCGGACATCAAATCCGAACATGTCCGGGTGAGGGTTTCGGATGTAGATGACAACACCACTATGGACACCAGCGACAGCGATCTGGCGCTGGTTTACGCTACAGCGGTTTTCAAGGTTATGGATTATGATACTTACCAGCATTTGACAGACTTTTCGGTTAACGAGCCGGCCAGCGGCTGGACCGATACGGCTTTGGCTTCTCCTCTTACAAGAACAGAAGAATATCCTTACGGGTCATATACAACCTTTTTCTCCAAGCAGGAGTATATAGATAACAGTGTCACCTGGACGCCGCCCAAGCAGGGTGTTGAGCCTTATGTTGTCACTGTTTATCTGGAAAATGCAGCTTCTGCCCAGGTAACATGGGAATCTATCCTGACCTACAGCTTCTCTCCGGCAACGGATTCGTTGACTGCGGTCGGGTCTCTTCAGCGCAAGGGGAAACTGGTCGGCACCAACGAAACCGAGCGTTCCGATATGGGAACGGCAACGTTCAAGATTTACGAACCTGACGGAGAAACTGTGCGCAACAGTATGGCCTCGCCCGCTCCGGGAGCTACAGGTATGTATAATTTTACTCTCGCTGAGACCGCTTTCGAGGCGGGCAAGGTGTATCCGGCAACTTTGACTATTGAATATCGCGGACGTGAATACACTTCGGCGGCCAATATTGATGTCGGCTCAGAGATCATGCAGTACGAGTTTTTCACGGAAACGACCGAGCAACTTATGTCTGCGGTGTCCAATATTCAGTCCACGGTTGCGGCCACTTCCGAGGATATGAAAGAAGTTGTGTCAAAAGACATAGCGTCCATCAAGACGGAACTGCAGAATGAAACCCGCAAGATTCTTTTCTCGACGCAGACAGAACTGCCTGAACGTATCAGTCTGTTGCAGGAAACTGTCCAGCGCGAGTTGAGTTCTGAAATTCTTAATACCGAAAGCGCGGTTAAAGCCGGCGAAACGCTGACCATACGCTATCGTGCCGGCTCCGGGCTGGTGCCTGTGATCGATGTTTACAATGCTCAAAATTTGCAGGTAGTTACTTCCGCCCGGATGACCGAGATGACAGGAACCGGAATTTACCAGTATCCGGTTCTTTTCTACTCGTCCTGGGGGCGTGGCGACTTTACTATTGTCTGTTCCGAGCCAACGTTGGGCACTATGGATGCCATGACGATTACGGTCACGATGTCTGATCTGGATCAGGTTTATTCCCAGGTATCCGCCTTGATGGGAACCACATCGGGCATTTCCGGCATCAATACCACGGTCAACAAGTTAAACGAGCAGTTTGCGTCCATCGAAACCGTGATTAATGACATGGGTTCCGGCGCTTTCAAGGGAGCTGGTGGTCTGGCGGCGGATGCCGCGCAATCCGCGGTTGCTCCTTTGTTCGGACAGTTGACAGCTATGGCCAAACAGATCCAGTCTTTAACCGGTGAGGGTGGCGTCAGTCTCGGTAAAATGCTTGATGTTTCCCAGGAACGCCAGGGAGATATGACCTATCTCAAGAACAAGACCCAGGAACTCAAGGCCGCCATGGAAGTCAGCAAGAAAATTCTTGAGAATATGAATAACAAACCGGTAACCCAGGTATGGTATGAGTACAAGGAATAATGCGTGTGGCATTCTATTGTGGCGGCTCCTTTTTGTGTCTGCGGGAGCGCTCTTTCTTCTGACCGGTCTTCCGGGAGATCTGCGGGCGGCTATTGTGCTCAAGGTTATGGCTGCCAACCCTTCTAAAGAAGACGCGCAGATTGCTTCGATCAAGGCGTATTTGCCCAAAGAGGTCAAGCCCGATGATGTGTTGGGTAAAGGTGATTTGCAGCTGGTGTATGATAGTCAGCAGGGGTCTTATTTTGTGTCGGGTGATTTCGAGCTCAAACCGGGTGAGACTTTTGAACAGGACATCGAGTTGCGCGACATCTGGTCGGTTCCGGTTAATGAGATCGAAACGCTTCGGCACGAACTGGAGCGGATAGGAAAACAGCTCAAGAATACAGAGTATGCCGATCGTTTTGAAGGCATGTATAAAGAGATTACGCTCAAGCTCGACCAGATCGAGTCAGCGGCAAGGTTCCCTCCGGCCAATCCCGAACAGCATATTTCTTCTTATCGCGAGCATCTTAATATTCTGGCGTCAATTCGTGCGGATCTGGATCTGGCCCGTGGTTTTATGAGCCAGTCGCGGGCTTATTCCACCGGAGCGATTTTCAAGTTCGTCGGTGCCGTTATGCTTTTTCTGGGTATTTTGGGGGCAAGTTTCTATTTTGTCTGGCTCAGGCAGTTAAACGCTGTTGCCGGAGCGTCAGGATCGTCGGGCGACACTCCGGCTGCCGGTACCGGGGCTGACCGCAAGGGCCCGTCAGCAGGCGCTCCTCCTGCGGGCAAGGGATGAAGGTTCGTATTCTGACACCGCAGGCTGTTGTGTTCGACGACGAGGCGGTTGAAGTCGTCCTCCCCGGCACTGGTGGTGTCATTTCCGTCATGGACTCCCATCAGGATATTGTTTGTGGTCTTGTGCACGGAGAAATTATTCTGCGTCGTCCGGCATTGACTTCCGCAGGAAGTCTTGTGGAGTCGTTTCCTGTCGCTCATGGAGTGGCTCAGGTTGTCGACGGCACTCTTTTGGTTATGGAGGAGCCCGCTTAGTCCGGGAGCAGTATGAAAGAAATTACCATTGTCATGGTTGTGGTGTTAAGTACGTTGGGGCCGGCTGCTGTTATCGGAGTCGTTGGTTACGGCGCTGTTTCTGCGGTAGGACGCAATCCTTCTGCTTCGCCCCGGATTTTGATGGCGATGATCATGGCTTTTATTTTTGCCGAAGCGGTTGCGGTCATGTCCTTATTGATGGTCTACCTGCTTTTCAAGTGAGAGGCCTATGTTCCTTCAATTGCTGATTATTCAGATTGTTGCGCTTTTTTTGCTTTTTCTTTTCCTGCGTCAGTTGTTTCAGAAACAGCTGGACGGGGCACTTGGCCGGCTCAAGGTTTTGCATGAGCGCAACCTTGCCCGTGAAACAGAGTTGGGAGAGATGGCGGTCAAGGCCCGGCTTGAGCAGGAGGATGCTTTTCGCCGCGCCAACGAGGAAGCCGAACGGATTATTCAGGAAGCTCGCGAGCAGGCGGCACGCCTGATCAGCGAAATGACGGCTTCCATGAAAGAGAAATTTGCCCAGGAAGCGGCCCGCAAATCCGAGGAGTTTGCTAAAAAGGAACGCCAGCTTATGACCGCCCACAGGATTATGGCGGCGGACTTTGGTTTGCAAATGACGAGGATGGTTTTCAGTTCGCGCGCCATGCGGGCCCTGCACGAAGAAATGATCGACGAACTTTTTTCCGAAATTGTTGTTATGCCGGCGGATTCCCTGGTTTCGGTCATGACCGAAATAGCCGTTGTTACCGCTTATCCTTTGCAGGATTTCCGGGTCAGCGACCTCACTGCGGTGCTTGAAGGTAAGATGGGGCGCCCGCCGATACTTAAATTTGAGCAGGACAGTGCTCTTATCTGCGGCATGGTGGTGCGTGCCTCGACTCTGCTTATGGACGGTAGTTTGCGCGGTCGTCTGGAAAAAGCGGCAGAGTTAATGAAGAAATAAGACTTCTATGACACAGATACAGGAACAATACAAGGTTCCCCTGCTGGATGTGCGGGAGATCGGGCGGGTCAAGGATGTCCGCCGCGGTATTGCCCGTATTAAGGGCCTGCAGACTTGTGCCTATGGCCAGCTGGTGCAGTTCTCCGCCGGTATGCATGGTCTGGTCATGGGTTTTGATGAAAAAGATGTTATGGCCACGATTTTCGGTGACGAGAACGGGGTTTCGGTCGGCGATGAAGTTCTTTCTTACGAGGCACAGGCCAGTATTCCGGTCGGTGAAGGTTTTCTGGGGCGGGTGATCAGCAGTCTGGGTGATCCGCTCGACGGGCGCGGGCCGGTCACGGTCAGCGGACGTTCGGCCATCTTTCGCGAGGCTCCGGGGATCATGGAACGCGAGCCGGTTATGCAGCAGATGCCGACCGGAGTCAAGATCATTGATCTGGCCATTCCGGTCGGACGCGGGCAAAGAGAGCTGATTATTGGTGACCGTCAGACCGGGAAAACATCGATCTGTGTTGATGCGATTATCAACCAGAAGAATACCGGGGTGGTTTGTATTTACTGCTGGATTGGCGGCCCCCAGGCGGCCTTGCAGCGCATTATCAATTCGCTTAATGAACGCGGAGCAATCGAGCACACAGTTATCGTGGCGGCCGCTGTGGGAGTATCTGCGGCCGAACAGTATCTGGCCCCCTATTCCGCCGCCGCTCTGGGTGAATATTTTATGTCCAGAGGGCGTGATGTCCTGGTGGTTTTTGATGATCTGACCAAGCATGCCTGGGTGTACCGGCAGATGTCCTTGCTGCTGGAGAGAGCTTCCGGACGCGAAGCCTATCCTGGAGACATTTTCTATCTGCATTCCCAGCTTTTGGAGCGTGCGGGTCGAATGACATCAGGGCACGGCGGGGGTTCCATGACTTTTCTGCCTGTGGTCGAGACCATGCAGGGGGATATCACCGGCTATATCCAGACGAACCTTATTTCCATTACTGACGGGCAGATTTATATCAGCGCCCCGTTGTTTCATGAAGGTTTCAAGCCTGCCATTGACCTGGGTTTGTCGGTGTCGCGTATCGGCAGCCGCGTCCAGGGACCGGGGATACGGCGTGTCAGTTCCGGGCTCAGGCTGGAATATTCCCAGTATCGCGAAATGCTGCGTATGACCAAACTGCGCACCAATCTTTCCGAAGAAGCGCTCGCGCGTTTACGCCGCGGCGAGGTTCTGCAGGAACTTTTCAAACAGTCCAATTTTGCCCCGGTTTCACTAGAGGAGCAGATGGTGCTTTTTCATCTTTATCAACGCAATCTCCTGCAGGGGGTTTCGCCCCAGCATATGCGCCGTTTTATTGATAATTTCTTCCGGTTTCTGACCGAGTACGACATGACTGTTACCACGCGCATCAAAGAAACGCAGGATATTGCTCCGGAAACGGGAGAAGCGGTGGAGAAGGCCTTTGCCGTCTTTTTCAGGGATATAAGACGCAATAGCCAGGAAGCCGCGGCCTGATCTATGCGACCATTGGCGGAACTGCAGAAAGATTTTGAGGTAGCCGGAAGTCTTGGCGACATCATTGATGTTTTCAAGATGGCGGCGGTTATTGAATTCCGGTATTTTGCCACGAGAACCAAGCCGCCCCAGGATTTGCCGCGGGAAGTTGCACAGTCTTTGGCCGATGTTCGCGCGGAGCTGGAGACGCGCCGGGTTGTTTCCGGTGTGTTTAATCCGGATACGGCCTTACCTGCGGTGATTATTCTGGTTACTCCCGATGAGGGTTTCACCGGTGAGCTGACCCCGTCACTGGTCAATGCCGCGCTGGAGAAGAAATCCGGCCAGCAGGACGAGATTCTGGTTCTTGGAGAAAGAGGGGTTCGCTATCTGGAGGATCAGAGAAAAAATTATTTTGCTTTTCCTGGTCTTAAGGACAGCATGGACGGCTCCGAAGCGTTTAAAGTCCGGGATCATTTTTTCGGGGATATGGGAACCAAATTTGGTTCTGCCTGGATTGTTTATCCCCATTTTATTTCGCTTTCGGTGCAAAAGCTGACGGTGGCGAGTCTTTATCCGGTGCCGGCTGCCGCTCTTCCTTCTCCCCGGGCCAGGGGTTTTGCCGGAGAGCTTCTGATTGAGCCGGATGCAAGCCAGGCGACAGCCGCTCTGGCCAGATTGTGGGTGGGCTGCCGTTTGCTGGAGTGTTTCTGGTCCGCCAAGCTGGGCGAGTATGCCGCGCGTATCATGAATCTGGAATCGAGCGCGCAGGAGCTGGCGGATCTTAAGAAAAAGTTTTCGCTGGAATATTTCAAACAGGTGCATGCGGTCCGGGATAAAAGTATCCGTGAGATTACGTCCTCCAAGATTGTGGGAAATCGTAAATAAGGCTGGCTATGGCAGAATCAATGGGCAAGGTTATCGGTGTGCAGGGGTCAGTTGTGGATGCCCGTTTCGAGAAGGGCGATTTGCCCATGCTTTACGAGGTTATTCTGGTCAAGTCTTCGGATAATCGCGAGGTGGTCCTCGAAGTTGTCGAGCACCGGGATCCGGATATCTGCCGTTGTATTGCCATGAATCCGACGCATGGCGTGCGGCGCGGTTCGGACTGCCGGGCTACCGGCAAGCCTCTGACTTTTCCGGCGACTGATGCCATCTACGGCCGGGTGCTCAATGTGCTCGGCAAGCCGATTGACCTTAAAGGGGATCTGGTCTCCGACGCGTATTTGCCGATCCGCAAGACCACGGCTCGTCCGGCGGCGCTTTACGAACATGAAGTGACCAACAAGATGGATTTTCTCGAAACCGGGATCAAGGTTATTGACCTGTTTGCTCCGCTGGCCAAAGGCTCCAAGACCGGGATTCTCGGCGGTGCCGGTTTGGGGAAAACAATTCTTATCCTCGAGATTATTCATAATATTATCGCCCGTTATCAGGGAACTTGCGTATTTGCCGGAGTCGGTGAACGTGTCAGGGAAGGTAATGAGCTTTATCACGAGTTTGTCCGTACCGGGTTGCTGGATCGCTCCATTCTGGTGTTCGGGCAGATGAACGAGTCTTCCGGCGCGAGGTTTGAGGTTGCGCAGACCGGGATTGCCGTCGCCGAGTATGTCCAGAACAAAGGGCAGGACGTGCTGTTTTTCATGGATAATGTTTTTCGTTTTGCGCAGGCAGGATCGGAACTCTCGGCTATGCTGGGTCGAATACCCTCTGAGACCGGCTATCAGCCAACGCTGATGGCGGAAGTCGGAGAGTTTCACGAGCGTATTACCTCGACCTCGTCCGGATCTATCACCGCGGTTGAGGCCATTTACGTGCCTTCCGACGATTTGACTGACCCGGCGGTTGTCGCGATTTTTTCGCACTTGAATTCTTCCACTGTTCTTTCGCGCGCTTATGTTCAGCGCGGTCTGTATCCTGCGGTTGACCCTCTGCAGACGGCCAGTACCTTTATTGATCCGCTGGTGGTTGGCAAGCGGCATTTTGAGATTGTACAGAAGGTTATGCAGTACTTGCAGAAATACCAGGATTTGCTGCGTATCGTATCTATTATCGGTAAGGAAGAACTTTCCCGTGAAGAGAAGATTGTTTTTGAGCGGGCGCGCAAACTGCAGAATTTTCTGACCCAGCCGTTTTTTACTGGCGAGGTGTACAGCGGTATCAAGGGCGTCTTTGTTCCACTGGAAGAGACCATTGCCGGATGCGAGCGGATTGTTTCCGGGCGGATGGACAAACTGGCTGAAGAAAAGTTTTATATGATCGGAGGCCTTGGCGGCCTGGAGGGAGAGCTGAAATGATGAAAGTTGGAGAGCTGGCCGTCAAGAAGGGACTGATCACCCAGCAGCAGTTGCAGCTGGCCCTGCAGGAGGGGCGCACGAGCGGGGAAATCATCGGCAAGGTGCTGGTCAAGCTGGGATTTCTCACGTCGGAACAGCTTCTGGAAACGCTGGCCGAGCAGATGGGGCTGCCTTTCTACAAGACGCTCAAGTCCTTTGTTATTTCACCGGACGTGGTACGGATGGTGCCGGCGCGCTTTGTCTGGCATTACAAGTTTATGCCGCTGTCTCTGTCCGGACGCACGATTACTATCGCGGTTTCCGATCCGCTGGCGGTCTGGATGGCAGAGGATCTCAAGCTTAATCTCGGTTTCGACGTGGACCGGGTGTTGACCACCGAGAAGGAAATTCTCGACAGTATCCGGCAGCATTATGGAGTCGGCTCTGAAACTGTCGAGGAAATTCTGGCTCGTCCGAATGCTCCGGTAGCCGAGCAGGTGAGGGAGAAGGCCGCCGCAATTGAGGGGCATGCTTCTTCCGAGCAGGACGCTTCGGTGATCAAGCTGGTCAACCAGATTCTGACCGAAGCGGTCCTGGCCCGCGCGACGGATATTCATATCGAGATTTTCCGGGACCGCGCGGTTGTCCGCCAGCGTATCGACGGCATTCTTTATGAAATGCGCATGTCGGATCAGATACGCCAGCTGTACGGGGCGGTGGTGTCCCGTATCAAAATTCTTTCTTCTTTGAATGTGGTCGAGAAACGTCTTCCGCAGGACGGGCGGGCAATCATCAAGGTCAAGAATGACCCGGTGGATCTTCGCATCTCGATTGTGCCGTCCATTTATGGCGAGAATGTGGTTATCCGCATTTTGCCGATCAACCTGCTTTACAGCCTGGATTATCTGGGGTTTGCTCCGCATGACCTGGCAACGCTTAACGATCTCATGCTCAAGCCGCACGGGATCATATTCCTGACCGGGCCGACCGGCAGCGGGAAAACAACGACGCTTTATGCCTGTCTCAGCCAGCTCAACAAGCAGCAGGTCAAGATCATCACGATCGAGGATCCTGTCGAGTACGAGCTGCCCGGGATCATGCAGATCCAGGTTCGTCCCGAAATCGGGCTGACTTTTGCCAGTTCGCTGCGCAGTATCTTGCGGCACGATCCCGATGTCATGATGGTCGGGGAGGTGCGTGATCATGAAACCGCCGAGCTTGCGATCCGCACCGCCTTGACGGGGCATTTGATTTTTTCCACCCTGCACACCAATGATGCTCCCAGCGGCGCACCGCGCCTTATGGATATCGGACTGGAACCTTATCTGGTGGCTTCTTCGGTGAATGCTTTTATTGCCCAGCGCCTGGTCCGGGTGATTTGCCCGGACTGCAAGGAAGAGGTCAGGGATCCGGGGCCTTTGCCCGAGAGTCTCGCCGGTGTAAAAATTTTCCGGGGGCGCGGCTGCGAAAAATGCCAGTCGGTCGGCTACAAGGGGCGGACAGCTATTTACGAGCTTCTGCCGGTGCGTGACGAGATCCAGGAGCTGATTATTCGCAAGGCTTCCGCGGGTCAAATCCGCCAGAAGGCACAGGAGATGGGGTTGACCACCTTGCATGCCGCCGGGATAGAAAAGATCCGCCAGGGCGTTACGACCTGGCAGGAAGTCATGCGGGTTACGGAATTCGACGGTCATTAAAATTTATGCCCAGGTTTGTTTACAAGGCAAAAAAGAATCTTACCGAAGTAACCGAGGGCAGCATCGATGCCGAGAGCCAGGCAGATGCTGTTTCCAAACTGTCTGTCCTCGGGCTTTTTCCTGTTCATATTGCGCCGGAATCCGGCGTGGCAGCCATGCCTTCCTCGCGCCCACGTCAGGCTCGTCCGAAACGGGTGACCCAGACAGATGTTCTTTTGTTCGTCAAGAAAATGACTACCCTGACGCGCGCGCGGGTGGAAATTCTTTCCGGCCTGGCCATTATTCACGAGCAGACCGAGAATCCTGTTTTTCGGGATGTCATCCAGCAGCTGCATGCGATGGCGCGTGAGGGCAAGTCTTTCTCCGAAGCGCTGTCGCGTTATCCGGAATATTTCTCCGCTTTGTTTGTGCATATTATCCGGGCGGGGGAGGCGAGTGGTCGGCTGGATGCCGCGCTCGAGCAGATTAACGATTTTATGTCCCGCGATGCCGCCATGCGCAGCCGCATTCGTGTCGCTCTGGCGTATCCGTCGTTGTTGGGGGGTGTCGGTTTTCTCAGCGTGTTTGTCCTGATGAATTTTGTAGTACCGCGTCTGCGTCCTTTGCTGGAAGGGTTGGGCCGGGAGCTTCCGCTGACGACGCGGATTGTTTTGCAGACGAGTACTTTGCTAAATCGTTCCTGGCCACTGGTTCTTCTGGGAGTGGTCGGACTGGTTGCGGCCTGTTTCCATCCCCGGGGGAAAGCGTTCCTGTCCCTTGCCCTTGGGCAGGTTGTTCGTCGCATTCCTGTTTTGCGGCAACTGATGACAAGCCAGCAGCTGGTGCAGTTTACGCGGGCACTGGTACTTTTGCTCAAAAGCGGGGTGCCGGCCTTGACCGCGTTCGAGCTGGCTGTCCCGACGATGGAAGACCCCCGGCTTCGGGAGGGCTTGACCAAAGCCTGCCGTGCGGTTGCGGATGGAGGGGGTATCGCAAAAAGTTTAAACCTTTATGCACAATTACCGGATTTTTTTGTTAAGATGATTGCAATCGGGGAGGAGTCAGGTCGGCTGGTCGAAGTTCTGGAAGAGATTCTGGCCTCCTATTCCCAGCAAATCGAAGCGGATATCGCTGTTGTGACGGCCCTGCTTGAGCCGTTACTGATTCTGGTTATCGGCGTGGTTCTTGGGGGAATTGTTCTTTCGATCCTGCTGCCGACGTTCCAGATAACCCAGTTTGTAAGCTGATCTTATGGCAAAACAGAATTACATTG
Source organism: Candidatus Omnitrophota bacterium (assembly GCA_903944345.1). Classification (GTDB taxonomy): domain Bacteria; phylum Omnitrophota; class Gorgyraeia; order Zapsychrales; family Fredricksoniimonadaceae; genus CAJARJ01. The sequence goes on along the minus strand of CAJARJ010000001.1, from coordinate 47,796 downwards.
TTCAAATTTCCAGAGAGCATATCAAGGTTGCCCAGGCACAGTCTGCCGGAGCAGGCTTTCGTGCCGAAGAGTTCGCTGCCGAAGACGTTCAGGAGAACGATGTCCTTTCGGCCCAGGCGCTGGCTTCCTGCCTCAAACGCTGGCGCTCCCGTTCGGGCCGGGTGACGTTGTCGATCTCCAGGAATGCCGCAACTGTTCGTAATCTGCACCTTCCTTCCGAAGACGAGCGCGAAATTGCCCAGATGGTGGATCTCAATATTGTCAGGATGGTTCCTTATAAAAAAGAGGACGTGGTCAGCGGTCACCGGATTATCGGCAAGGATGAGGTCGGTTATACTCGTGTGCTGGTGGTTATTGTGCGGGCAGACATTCTGCGTCGACAGGTGGCTATGGTCGAGAAAGCCGGGCTTCTGGTTGAGCGTCTGACTTTGTCCAGTTACGGTCTTTGGAACGCGTATCGCTCCCAACCCGCCAGCGAGGCGTTAATGCTGGTTCTGGACATCGACGCAGGCTTTACTGACTGTGTAATCATGCAGAAAGATAATTTGTTGTTCTCCCGAAGCATCAATGTCGGGGCCAGAAGCCTTATTTCCGATTTCGAGTCGGCGTCGCTTAAATTTATCGGCGAGGTCAAGCAGTCTTTGGTCATGTTTCATAACGAGGAAATGAACCAGAAGATTGCCGGTATTGTGCTTTGTGGGGCCAAGGCGGCAGGCTTGCTGGAGCAGAAACTTAAAGACGAATTTGATGTTCCGGTTACAGTGGAGTCGTCTGCCAAGGGGGTTGGATCCGATGTTTCCGTGAGCAGCATGGCTGTCCTTGGCGGTGAGGGTTCGGCCGAGGCTACGCTTTTGCTTCCGGAGATTCAGATTCGCAAGACCCTGCGCAAGGATACGGCGGATCTGGTTTTCTTTTCCGGCCTGTTTTGCTATCTGCTGGTTCTGGTCGGAGGTTTTTACTGGTCACAGGTATATATTCGGGAAAGTCATTTAAAAACTGTCCAGTTCAAGACTGCTCTGCTGGAGCGGGAACTTTCTGAGGTTGTCGACAAGGCGGGCAAGACCGATTTTGTTAAAAAGAATCTGAATGCCCGGCAGACCCCCGGGGTTATTGTGTCTGAGGTTCAGTCCATTATTCCGGATACGGTGGCGATTACCGCTGTTTCGCTTGACGAAAAGGGCAAGGTTTTTTTGCGCGGCCAGGCGGACGGGCTGGCTACAGCGTTTCAGTTTATTGATAGCCTGGGGGGCATCAAGCGGTTTCGCGATGTCCAGACACGTTCGACACGTAAGAAAAAAGTCAGGGATCGGGATCTGACGGAATTCGAAGTCAGTTTTACGGTTGAGTGATTTATGGCCAATTTTCTGTCTGATAAAAAGAACAGTGTCATGCTCATCGGTGCGGCTTGTCTGCTGCTGACGTTGTTTGTGGTGGTCTGGATCGTCAAGGATATTCGTGCCAAATTCCGGGCGATCAGCCAGCAGACGTCTGCTTCCGAAGAAAAGTTTGTGCGTCTTTTAGGCATACGCCAGGGTGCGCAGGCGATTCAGGAGGAGCATTCCCGCTACAAGGAGTATTTGCCTGGCAAAGAGTCCGATGTGCGAGTGCTTTCCGAGGCGCTTTTACGCGAGAGCGAGCGTATTGCCAAAGAAGCCGGGGTTTCCATTATAAATCTCAGTCCACAGGGGACTCAGGAAGCCATTTTGCGCAGCAAAATTCTCAAGGTTGATTTGCGCATGGAAGGCACTCCGGAGAAAGTCATGGATTTTGTCCGGTTGGTTGAAAACAGCCGTCTTCTCATTCGGATTATCCGCCTGTCTTTGAGCGCCAAGGACGAATCCGCTGCCCTGCTGAAAGGGGAGTTGACCATTGAGCTGGCGTTGCAGTGAGCCTGCCGGCTCCGGTTTCTCCCTGGTTGAGCTGATGGTCGCCGTCTGCATCCTTTCCGTTGGTATTGTCGGTGTTTTGCGTTCATTTCTTTCGGCGGCGTCCGCTCTGGATCATCTTAATAATCGTTTTGCAGCTCTTGTGTGGCTGGATACCGGTCTTGCGCGTTGGCAGGAGGCCGGGGGCGACGACGAGCTTTTTACGTCGGAACCGCGGCTTATGGCCGGAGGGCGGAAGGCGGTTTTCAGTCAGGATGTTTCTGCCTGGCGTCGGGATGATCAGCAGACTGGCCTCAGCCGGGTTTTGCTGTCAGTAGTCTGGAAGGAAGGGGTGGTAGCCAGGGATGAAGTGCTGGGCTTTCTTGTGCATGAAAAAGAGTAGTCGGCGCCGCTACGGATTTACCCTCGTCGAGATTATGCTGGTCAGCGTGATTCTGGGCTGCGTGGCGGCAGGTTTGGGCGGGGTACTGGTTTCGGGCTTGCGTTTGTGGAGCAGGATTACCAGTTCGAGCGGCGTGCAGGATATGTTCCGTATTGATCTGGAAGTTGTGGCCCGGGACATTCGTCAGGCGCAATCCGTACCCGAGATCGGAATGGAAGGTGATCGCAGTCATTTTATTTTTGCGATGGTTCACGACGGACAGGTGGTTCGCGTCGCCTATGAAGTCAGGGTGAACGAGGGGGGTCTGGTCCGGCGCGTCGAGCGGCTTGCGGATATTCGTGCCGGGCAGGAAACTCCTGTTGAAAAGCGTATGCTGGCTGCGACGGACTTGTCGCTGGAATATCTGGTCATCAGCGGGCAAGGGGTGACCCGTAGTGAAGAGTGGACCAAAGAACTCGGGTTATGCCAGGCAGTTTCGTTGCGGGGGAAATATCAGGATGAGGAATTCGAGAAAGTTGTTTTTATTCCCGCGGGATAACGGCAGCATTCTGATCGCGGCGCTCTGGGTGATGGTTTTTTTTGTCATTCTCGGTTTGGGTGTTTCTTCCGGGATATCCACCAGGATCCGCATTCTGAAGAAATATGAGGAACTGGTTCTTGGCTGGCCGCTGGCCCGTTCGGCTGCGCTGGAGGTCATTGACGAGCGACTAGAGCCGGTTAAAGAGTACGATGCTTTGACCGATCTTGGTCGTTCCAGGGCTTTTGCGGCGGGGTCCGGTAAGGCCGAATACGTCCTGGCAGATGAGACTGCCAGGATTAACGTGAATACCGCGACACAGGAGATCCTGGTTCGTATTCCCGGGTTAAGCCAGGCCATCGCCGAAAATATTATCCGTTCAGCGCGCCCTTATGCCGTTCTGGAAGAATTGCGACTGGTTGAGGGCGTCACTCCCGAGGTATGGGCTCAGTGTCGGGAGCATTTGACCGTTTACGGTGAGAGCAAAATTAACATTAACACCGCCTCTTCGGTTGTGCTGGGGGCGTTGGGTTTTGATATTAATCTGGTTCAGGCGGTGCTGGCGGTTCGTGCCGGAGCCGACGAGACAGAAGGGACGGACGACGACGGTTTTTTTGAAAGCGCTGACGCGTTGGCTGCGACTCTTTCAAATGAAATCATGCTGGGCCAGTCCCAGCTGGCGTTGTTGCAGTCCTTGTCCGGGGCGCTGGATGTCAAGTCTTCAGCGCTCAGGCTGCAGGTTAGGACATATGTTCTGGGCCGCAGAGGAGTTGATTACGAAGTGGTTGTTGGCCAGGAAAAAATTCTTTCCTGGCGTGAATATTGAACGGAGGCAAAGGCTTATGAGTTTCAGGCGTTTTCGCAGAGGTTTTACTTTGGTTGAGATTATGTTGGTGGTGATCATTATCGGTGTTCTGGCGGCGATGATTGTGCCAAAACTTTCCGGGCGTTCCGAGGAGGCCAGGCGTAGTGTGGCCCAGGCTGACGTGGAGCTGAATCTGGCCACGGCTCTTAAGATGTATGAGTTGGACAATGGAGCCTTTCCGACGACAGAAGAAGGTCTGGCGGCGCTTCTCAAGGCGCCATCATCGGCTTTGCGCTGGAAAGGGCCTTATCTGGACAAAAATCCGGTTGATCCCTGGGGTCGATTGTACCAGTATAAATCGCCAGGCAGCCACCGGTCGCATGATTTTGACCTGTTCTCCCTTGGGCGGGACGGGGTCGAGGGGCAGGATGATGTTGTTAATTGGCAGGAATAAATACCCCTGCTGCAAAAGAAAATGGCCCGGTGAGCGCCTGATTTCTTACAATAAGAGACAACTTTGAGGAGGATGTATGGCACAGTGCGAGTTTTGCTCTCCTTTACCAAAAGTTTTGCAAAATGATCTGGCTTTTACTGTTTATGATATCAATCCGGTCTCCCAGGGGCACACGCTGATTATCCCCCGGAGGCATGTGGCTACTTTTATGGAATTCAGCCCGCTGGAATGGGGGGCGATGTTCAAGCTGATCGTGGAAACCCAGTCGCTTTTGCAGAACGAGCTGGCCCCGGACGGTTTTAATCTTTTTGTCAGTTCAGGTAAAGCGGCCGGACAAAAGATCACGCACGCGCACATTCATTTTATTCCCAGATATAAAGGACAGGTGGTGCGTATTTCCGAGGATCTGGCAGCGGAACAGCTTTAATTTTTTCGGGAACAATCATTTTTACCGTCGGGATGACAGTTTTTTTCTTCGCTGGCGCTGTCGAGAAAAAATGAGTTGTAAAAAAAGGTAGCATTTATTTATAGATGATGTATAATTATCGCAAATTTTATCACCCCTTTGGATGTGAGATGAACGTTGCGGGAAGTTCTCCGTGCGTGGCATGTCTGTTCACAAGGAGATTATGCCTCTCCAGCTTCTGATGGACAGATTGGTTGAGTTGAGGTCGAAGGAAGGAGGACTAAATAAAATGGCAAAAGGTAAAGTGAAATGGTTCAATGACGAAAAAGGGTTTGGATTTATTACCCCTGAATCCGGTAAGGATGTTTTCGTTCACCACAGCGAGATCCGCTGCGAAGGCAGAAGGACCCTTCTTGAGGGTCAGGAGGTCGAGTTTGAGGTTGCTCAGGGCCCCAAGGGCGAGCAGGCCAAGAACGTGGTGAAGCTGTAATAGCTTCCGTTTTTGTTGCGCAACAGGCCCTTTGGCTGTCAAGCTGAGGGGCCTGTTGCGTTTGGATTCCTTTCATTCTGGCCCGGTGACAAAGGGCATTCGGGACGCAGATCCGGCATAACAGGCATACAATTCTATGATTACCGTCAATGGTGTTTCGCTCCAGTACGGCCAGCGAAAACTTTTCTCCGATGTCAGCATTGTTTTTTCTCCTGGGAATTGTTATGGATTGATCGGAGCCAATGGTTCCGGAAAGTCCACATTTCTAAAAATCCTTTCGGGAGAGATCGAATCTACTGCTGGTTCTGTTTCTGTTCCTTCCGGTAAGAGACTTTCGGTTCTTAAACAGGATCAGTTTGCTTTCGATGATTGCATGGTTTTGACCACAGTCATCATGGGCCACAAGCGTTTGTACGCGGTTACGCAGGAGAAAGACGAGATTTATGCCCGTCCGAATTTTACTGACGAGGACGGGATGCGCGTTTCTGAGCTGGAGAGCGAGTTTGCCGAGCTCAATGGCTGGGATGCCGAGGCAGACGCTGGCAAGCTTTTGTGTAATCTTGGCATTCCCGTTGCTTTGCACCAGCTGCCGATGAAGCAACTGGAATCCGGACAGAAAGTCCGGGTGCTGCTTGCGCAGGCGTTGTTCGGAAATCCCGATATTTTGCTGCTTGACGAGCCGACCAATCATCTGGACGTCGAGACCTGCCTGTGGCTTGAAGATTTCTTAAGTCGTTTTGAAAATACTGCAGTTGTGGTTTCGCACGATCGTCATTTTCTGGACAATGTTTGTACCCATATTGCCGATATTGATTTCGGCAAGATTCAGCTTTATTCCGGCAATTATTCTTTCTGGTCGGAATCCAGTCAGCTGGCCTTGCGTCAGCGCGGCGAGGCAAACAAAAAGATTGAGGAACGCCGTCGGGAGTTGCAGGAGTTTATCGCCCGCTTTAGTTCCAATCTTTCCAAGTCCCGTCAGGCCACCAGCCGTAAGAAGATGCTGGAAAAGTTGACGGTTGACGAGATCAAGCCTTCTTCCCGTCAGTATCCTTTTATCGGGTTCGAGCAGGAGCGCGAGGCCGGGAACGATATTTTGCATATCGAGGGCTTGTCCAAGACCGTGGACGGGCAGCTTATGTTCGACCGGCTTTCTCTGGATATTCATCCTGGTGACAAGGTGGCGTTTGTAGGGACTCATGATCTGGCCCGGACAACACTTTTTCAGGTGCTGGCCGGAGAGCTGCAGCCGGATAAGGGGACCTTCAAATGGGGTGTGACCACAAAACGAGGCTATTATCCCAAAGATAATACGGCTTATTTCACTCGTCCTTTGACTGTGATTGACTGGTTGCGGCAGTATTCCGATGACACCAGCGAGCAGTTTATTCGTGGATTTCTGGGAAGAATGTTATTTTCCGGGGAGGAATCTCTTAAGCCCGTGACGGTTCTTTCCGGAGGAGAGAAAGTTCGCTGCATGATGTCGCGTATGATGCTCATTAAGCCAAATGTTTTGATCATGGATGAGCCTACCAATCATCTGGATCTGGAATCCATCACGGCTCTGAATCGCGGACTGGAAAAGTTTCGCGGAACGCTTTTGTTCTCTTCGCATGATCATCAGCTGGTTCAGACAGTGGCCAACCGGATTGTCGAGTTGAGTCCCCGGGGATGTATTGACCGGGCGGGTACAAATTTTGACGATTATCTGGCCGACGAGCGGATCAGAGCCCAGAGAGCGGCTTTGTACGACTGATGGCCGGTTTTTCGTTTTTGCCGATGTTTCCCGAAGAAGTGGCGCGCCGGGGCTGGGATGGTCTGGATGTGCTGCTGGTTTCGGGAGACGCGTATGTTGATCACCCTTCCTATGGTATGGCCCTGATCGGGCGATTACTGGAGAGCCGTGGTTATCGGGTGGGAATTATTGCCCGTCCGGATTGGCGTTCCAACAAGGATTTCTCGCGTCTTGGCTGTCCCCGTTTGTGTGCGCTGGTCAGTGGCGGCAATGTAGATTCCATGGTGGCCAATTATACGGCCAACAAGCGCCTGCGCCGGGACGATGCTTACGGGGCTTCTGGGATGTCGGACGGGCGGCCTGACCGCGCTTCTATAGTGTACACCAGCCGGTTACGTGCTTGCTTCAAAGGCCTTCCAGTGATCTTGGGAGGTATAGAAGCCAGTTTGCGCCGCCTGGCACATTACGATTATTGGGATAATGCCGTACGGCGTTCGCTGTTAGTTGACGCCAAGGCGGATATGATCGTTTACGGGATGGCCGAGTTGTCCTTGGTCGAAGTTGTTTCCCGCCTTGACCGCGGGGAGAGTATTGCCGACATTCAGGATGTTCGCGGTACAGTTGTATTTGTCAGGAACACAGGGGCGTTGCCGGAAGTTCAGGAATTGCCCTCCTTCGAGCAAGTTAGTTCGGATCAAGTGGCTTTTAACGCAGCCTTTACTCTGGCGTACCGGCATATGACTTCCGGGGCTGGAGTGGCCTTGATCCAGCGGCATGCTGACCGGGTTGTGATGCAGTTGCCACCGGCACGTCCGTTGACTACGGCAGAGCTGGATGCCAGTTATGAATTGCCGTATGTGCGTAACTGGCATCCGTATTATGATCAGTTTGGTGGAGTGCGGGGGCTGGAAACAGTACGCTGGTCATTGACCGCGGTGCGCGGCTGTAGTGGTGAGTGCAGTTTTTGCGGTCTGGCCATGCATCAGGGGCGGATCATTCAGAGTCGCAGCGAACGTTCACTTGTTGAAGAGGCCAGGCGGCTGACAAAAGATCCCGCTTTCCGCGGGACAATTAGTGATGTCGGAGGCCCCACGGCAAATCTTTATGGCGCGGACTGTCGTCTTTGGGACAAGAGCGGCCCTTGCGCAAAACGGCAGTGTCTCATGCCGGAAAAATGTCCATCCCTGGAAACAGGCTATGCAAAAGCCCTTTCTCTTTATCGGGCCCTGCGTCGGCTTCCCGGGGTGAAACACGTTTTTGTCGCCAGCGGTCTGCGTTACGACCTGCTGATGCGTCCCGAGGCTGAGACTTATTTTCGGGAATTGTGTGAATATCATGTTAGCGGGCAGTTGAAGGTTGCTCCCGAACATGCCAGTGACCCTGTGTTGCGTCTGATGAACAAGCCGCCCTATTCGGCCTATGAGGAATTTGTGCGCAGGTTTGAGCGGATCAATCGCGGGTTGAAGAGCCGGAAATATCTGGTGAACTATTTTATCAGTGCGCATCCCGGTTGCGGACTCAATGAGGCCGTGGCTTGTGCGGATGCACTGGCTGTGCGGCATATGCGTCCGGAGCAGGTTCAGGATTTCATTCCGTTGCCTATGACGGTGGCCGGATGCATGTATCATACCGGCCGGCATCCTTTTACTGGCGAGAAGATTTATGTGCCCAAAGAGCCGTTGGAAAGAGATATGCAGCGGGCTCTTTTTCAGCCGCAGAACGCTGGCAGCGCCTCGTTGGTGCAAAAGGCCATGCGGATTATTGGACGTGAACCAGCTAAACAGAAAGTTGCGAAAATGCGGAGGCCGGGACGATGAAAAAACCTTATGATCATGGAAAATCAGGGCGGGGAGGGCGGCAACATGCCCGTCCGCATTCGGCCGCGCGGCATTATCCGCGTGTTCAGGCACCTGCGCGGGCGGCGTTTTCATCCCGGCCGTCCCAGGATCCTGCTGATCGACTGTTTCTTGAAGGCATTCCGGTTGATCCCAGTCCACGGATGCGCTTGGAAGACGGGTTGGCGGATCCGACCATGCGCGGTCTGGATTTGATTTGTCCAATCGGCATGGGGCAGCGCGGACTGATAGTTGCGCCTCCCGGTTCCGGCAAAACCACGATTCTCAAACATATTTGTCAGGCTGTCGGACGGGCTTATCCTCAGGTCAAGCTGTATTGTCTTCTGATTGATGAGCGCCCGGAGGAGGTTACCGATTTTCGCCGCAGTGTCACCGCGGATGTGCGCTGGTCGTCGTCAGATCTGGAATACGAGCATCACGTCCGCACGGCTGACGATCTTATGCGCCAGGCCATGCGCGAGGCCGGAGCAGGGCAGCATGTTATGGTTCTTATTGATTCCTTGACCCGGCTGGCAAGGGTACATAATGCCGAGCGGCGTTCTAGCGGAAGAACCATCTCGGGAGGACTTGATGCCCGTGCACTGGAAGTTCCCCGACGCATTTTCGGAGCTGCCCGCAAGATTGAGCATGGCGGGTCGCTTACCATTCTGGCTACAATTCTTGTGCAGACAGGAAGCCGTATGGACGATGTGATATTTGAGGAATTCAAGGGAACGGGCAACATGGAAGTTGTTCTTTCCAGAGATGTATCCAGCCGCAGGATTTATCCGGCTATTGATGTGGCCAAGAGTGGCACCCGACGTATCGAATTGCTGCTTGAACCCCAGGAACTTGATCGCGTCAATCTGTTGCGCCGCGCGCTGGTTCAGCTTAGTCCTGTGGAAGCGGCCAGTGTCCTTCTGGAACAGATGCAGAAGTATCCCACCAATCGCGAACTGCTTGAGGCTGTCGGGAAGGTTATGTAGTTTATGGCGCTTGTCACCTTTCAGGATGTCTCTTTGGCTTTCGGCGGACCGTTACTGTTTGACCGGATCAGCTTTAATCTCGAGCCAGGTGAACGTACGGCTCTTTTGGGACGTAACGGAACCGGCAAGACCACCTTGCTGCGACTGATGGCCGGGGAGATGAACCCCGACGATGGTCGAGTTAGCCGGCAGAAGGGGTTGCGGACAGCGTTTGTTCCGCAGGATGTCCCGCGCGACATCGAGGGAGAAGTTTTTGACGTGGTGGCTTCCGGCCTGGGCGAGCGGGGCCGGCTTCTGAGTGATTATCATCACGTCACCCATCTGCTTGAAAAAAGCGCTTCGCCGCAGCTGTTGCAGGAGCTTTCCCGTTTGCAGGCGGAACTGGATCGCACCGCCAGCTGGCAGACTGATCATCAGGTCGAGCAGGCTATCGCGTGCATGAAGCTTTCTCCCCGTGACCGGTTTGAGCAGCTTTCCGGCGGAGCCAGACGCCGGGCCTTGTTGGCGCGGGCACTGGTTTCGGCGCCCGATTTGCTGCTGCTGGATGAGCCGACCAATCATCTGGACATTGATTCTATTATCTGGTTGGAAGGATTTATAAGAAATTTCGCCGGAACAGTTTTTTTTGTAACGCATGACCGGCGTTTTATGGCCGAGACCGCCAGCCGGATTGTTGAACTGGATCGCGGGCGGATTTACAGCTGGACTTGCGATTACCGAACCTTTCTGGAGCACCGGAAGGTCGAGGCCAATATTGAAGCTGCCCGTCTGGAGAAATTTGAAAAGAAGCTTTCCAGCGAGGAAGTCTGGATCCGGCGTGGGGTTGAGGCCCGCCGCTGCCGCAATGAGGGCAGGGTCAAGGCGCTGGAAACGCTGCGGCAGGAGAAATCTGCACTCAGGCAGGATCCGGGACAAGTGCGTTTCCGTTTGCAGGAGACCGATATCTCCGGGCATCTGGTGGCCAAGCTTTCGCGTCTGGGGCATTCCTGGGGCGACAAGGTTCTTATCCGGGATTTTTCAACCAATATCATGCGCGGAGATCGTATTGGCGTCATCGGCCCTAACGGTTGCGGAAAAAGTACTCTGCTCAGGATTCTTTTGGGTCAGATGGAACCGGCAAAGGGAACCGTTCGTCACGGAACAGCTCTTATTCCGGCGTATTTTGACCAGATGCGCGAACAGCTCGACGAGGAAAAAACCGTGATGGAGAATGTGGCCGGTCAGTCGGATACGGTGCTGATCAACGGCAAGCCGAGGCATATTATTGGTTATCTGCAGGATTTTCTTTTTACTCCAGACCGGGCGCGTACGCCGGTCAAGGTTCTTTCCGGTGGAGAGAGAGCCCGCCTCCTGCTGGCGCGTTTGTTCACCCGTCCGGCCAATCTTTTGGTGCTGGACGAGCCGACCAACGATCTGGACATGGAAACGCTGGAACTGCTCGAAGAGCTTTTGCTGGAATATCCCGGAACGCTGATTCTGGTCAGTCATGACCGCGAATTTATCAACAACGTGGTGACCTCAACGATTGTTATGGAAGAGGGCGGCGCGGTCAATGAGTATCCGGGGGGATACGATGATCAGCTGGCCCAGCGGGCTTCGATCTTTCCGGGTGGAGAAAAAGGGCCAGAAAGCATTGCGGGTAACCCGCCTGCAATCAAGAGTGTCGCAGCTCAAAAGCCGGTGACGGGTGCCAAGCTTTCTTACCGTGAACAGCGCGAGCTGGAAAAGCTTCCGGCGAGGATTGAAACCTTTGAACGCGAGCAGGCGGAGTTATGCGCGCGGCTTTCAGACCCCGAGTTCTACAAAAAACCTTCTGATGAAATTGCCCGGGTTAAAGAGCGTTCGTCTGCTTTGGGTTTCGAGCTTGCCGAAGCGTATCAGCGCTGGGAAACTCTTCTTGATAGTTCATCCTGATTCTTTTCTCGGCTGATCCGGTTAAGTGGTTTCGGAGTATTTCATAGGGTAAACTTTCCTTATGGTTATAAGGAAAGTTTTGTCTGTTCTGTTTGCGGTGGTCTTTTTTCTGGAGCAGTTGTCCTGGGGGCAATCCCAGCCCGTTCTGCCTTCTGCCGGAGGGATGGCTGTCTCCGGAGCAGGGTTTCAACCTGCTGTGCTGAAAGGACTTAAGGTATATCCGAAAGAACCTCTTCGCTTTGATTTCATTCTTGATCCGGGGACGCGATCAGAACCGGATCTCAAGAAAGAATCCGAAAAGCTCGTCCGGTATTTCCTCGCCAGCCTGACTGTTCCCGAAAAAGACCTGTGGGTCAACCTGTCTCCTTACGAGAAAGACCGCATTATTCCCGAAGCGTTTGGCCAGACTGAAATGGGCCGGGATCTTCTGGAGCAGGATTATATTCTTAAACAGCTCACGTCTTCGTTATTGCACCCGGAAGGGGAAACAGGCAAGAGGTTCTGGCGGAAAGTCTACGCCCTGGCACAGGAGAAATACGGTACTACGGATATTCCGATAGATACGTTCAACAAGGTGTGGATTGTGCCTGACAAGGCGGTGGTGTACGGCAATGCCGGAGCCGGAGCGGTGTACATTGCGGAGTCACGCCTGAAGGTTATGCTGGAGCAGGATTATCTGGCGGCAGGAGGCGGACTTGGAGCGGATCGGACGGTATCCGCTGGATCGGACATAGCTCGCGCTGTCCTGCGTGAGGTGGTCGTTCCTGCACTGGAGAAAGAGGTCAATGAGGGGGAGGGCTTTGCCCGGCTGCGTCAGGTTTATCAGTCCCTGATTTTGGCAACATGGTACAAGAAGAAAATCTGGCAGTCGTTGTTGTCGGAGGTGTATGTGAACCGCAACAAAACAGCGGGTGTCAATATTGACGATCCGAAGGAAGCGGAAAAAATCTGGCAGCGGTATGCGGAATCATTTCGCCAGGGGGCCTATAACCTGATCCGGGAAGAGAAGGATGTTTATTCGGATGAAGTGATCCCGAGAAAGTATTTCTCCGGGGGAATGAATATGGACTTTTCCCAGGGATCGATTCTCTTTAGAAATCCGCCGGTTGTCTTCGGAGATGTTTCAGGGCGCGATATGTTTGTCGAGATAATACTTCATCCGGTTGATGATGGCCTGGAGGTCTCTGTTATTAAGGGGACGGGGCCGGGATTAAAATCTGATTTGTTTCAGTCACCGGACTTTGTCCCAAGACTGAAAACAGAGGAGCTTGAGGCTTGGTGGAAGAATGAGCCTGATTCGTCAATACGGGAAATTAAGAAAAAGATAGCTGAAAATCTGCGGCATATTTCTTTCCCCGAGTTTAAGAGTGAGCTGGACAGGCTTGTGTCAAGGTTTAATGATCTCCGGCATGCGTACAAAGAGAGGCCATATGCTGTTTTGTGGGATTTCGACAAGCACAAGTCACGCCGGTGGGTTTATTCGCTAGTGGAAGAGGATTTGCAGACAACCCCTCAGATGGCATCATACTTTCAGGGAGCATCTGAGAGCCGAACCGGGGCGTTGAGGAAAATGTTCAATGCAGGGATCAGGGATTTTGTAATTTTTGACGATGCTTTGTATGGAGGCCAGCAGATTAAAAGAACCATTGATCAGGTTAACGCCTGGTTTGAGGAGAACGCAAAAGGAGAAAGACCCCGTTTTATTGTTGCGGCTCCTTTTGTGACCACTGAGGCAGAGAGTCTTTTGCAGTCGTTTGTTGGCAGGGTTGAGGTGGAATTATTATATGGCCAAAAGATGGTGACTCTGGATGAAGTTCTGGGTGCAGAGCAGATGCATATCTTTGATTCGATCGGGGGAGTGCTTGATCAAGGGGAAGAGAGTTTTTATCGGGCAGAGAGTCTGACAACTTTTGACCACAAGATACCTGATGATCAATCGTTTCCTACCCAGCTTGTAAAATTTTACGATACGACTTTATACAAGCCCGTGTACAGGGCGCTATCGGATTATTTTGATACTGAAGAAAAAGACTTTCAACAGTATTGGGATGGCGCTATGCCTGTTGCTTCGCCACTGGACAGGAGTCGCGCGAAACAACTTATCAGTTCTTTTGATCAATTTGATAAGGTTTATCGACGCTTGCAGCTTGATCCAGATATCGTGAAACAAAAAAGAATTGATCAATTGACGCGATTTCCGCAGAAATGGGGGGATGTATTATTTCAGATTGTAAGGGATTATTATATGTATCTTACAGAGGCTTCTTATGCTCCAGCAAGAACTTACGGGGCATCGAACGAGGTTGAGTTTGAGGCGGCTTTGCGGGCTTCTGCCTCGGGCATAGAGGTTACAGAGCAAGGGGGTTGGGTCTTTCGTGGTGGTCATAATATCCAGGGGCCGCTGCGTGGTCGTATGAAACTGAATATTATGGTCAATCCGCAAAGCATTCAGGCTCTGGATCGTTTGTTTATCGACCAGGACGGTTCCGGTCCGTTGATTCAGGGGAATTACAAATCAGGTCGACCGTCTTTGGGGGCGGGCAGTTCGCCGGAGAATCGTCACGATTCGATAAATATATATTTTACATCTTTTCGCTCGTCCGACGAGCAGGAAAAGGCTATAGATGCAGTCGCCAGGATTGTGCGTGATTATTATAGAGACGATAATCTTACCGGGACAAAGGTGGCGGATGGTTTCTGGATGAGCGAAGAACTTGTCGGCGAAATCCCGAGTCTTGATTTGCAGTTTCTTTTTTTACGCATGCAATCCGTTGCTCCTCAGATTGCGGATGCTTTAAGGCCCATTTTCTATCCTGATGGTGTTCCGGGGATGTCACAGAATTCTTATTATGCCGTTCAAAAAGGGTTTGAGGCTCTTGGCCTGCGCTTTACGTTCTCCAGAAATGAGGGGTTCAGAGTCGAAGATCCTGTGACAGGGGATGTTTTCTATCGTGGTAAGGCGCGTGCTTTGGTGCCTATGGAGAGGGACTCCAGGAAACAGGGGCCCGTCGGTTCTTTTGTTTTTTTGTTGCGACGATCCGGGGACGATTTCTTTTTTCAACGGCAGGGAGGAGATGAAAGGGGGCCGTACAAGGCCGGGACAAGACAATTGTATTCTTATGGATCAATAAAACTTGAGTTCGAATTTGATGCTTCCGGACAAGTCCTGATTCGAGAGATGTCTGATTCAGGGGAAGACGCAGCAGAGGCCCCTGGTGGTATTGATTTGAATTCAACAGAAGATCTTCTTGAAATTCAGGGAACGGACGACTGGAAAGGGTTTTATTCCGGATCGGATTTGTGGAAAGAGTATCAGTCCTGTCGCGGTTTTTTTCCTGAGATCGCAGCTATTCGTCCCAGTCAGGGGGGTGCTGTTTTCTTTGATGGTCAGAGGTGAACCGGTTTCCAGAAGGGCGAAGGTCAGAAAAGCACTTTGTAGAAATAATAAGGTGAAACGCGCGGGAGAAATAATATTTCTGGCAGCCGCCCGTTCCGTGTGGTATAATTACCCCAATATTAATTGAATGTCCAACCCACCTTGTTCGGGTAGGCGTAGTTTATCGCGTGCCAAAAGTTTTGCCGCCTGCTCCTGCCACTTGCGACCTTACAGTTTGGGTCGGCCATTTACCGCGTTGACATACAAGCGCACCCTGAAAAATCAGGTATGACCGGGAGGCTGGAGCCTATCCGGATGCCGCTTGTTTTCTGTGACGCCCTTTTTAGGAAAAGAGGATTCTTTTTATGACAGAACAGCAATCGTTAACATTTTATGGACTCGGCATTGCCCCCAAGGTGCTGGAGGTTCTGGAGCGGATGAAGTTCAAGACCCCGACTCCGATTCAGCACAAGGCAATTCCTGTTGCTACGGAAGGTAAAGATGTGATGGGGGTGGCTCAGACAGGAACGGGCAAAACCCTCGCGTTCGCCATTCCGGTTGTCCAGCGCCTGGCGGCAGGACAAGGATTGGCATTGGTTCTGGTGCCGACCCGCGAATTGGCCGTGCAGGTCGATGAAACTTTTCGCAAGGTTGCCCCTCCGTTTGCTCTGCAGACTGCGGTTTTGATTGGCGGAGCATCCATGGAAGAACAGGTGCGGATGCTGCGGCGTAATCCCAGAATTATTATTGCCACGCCCGGGCGACTGATTGATCATGTGACCGAGCGCCATACCCTCAAGCTTGATCATGTGAGCATTCTGGTTATGGATGAAGCGGATCGCATGCTGGACATGGGGTTTGCCCCCCAGATTGAGCAAATACTCAGATTTGTACCCAAGGAAAGACAGACCATGCTGTTTTCCGCGACCATGCCCAAAGAGATCATGTATATGGCCTCCCGGCACATGAAGCTTCCGGTGAATATTGAGGTGGCTCCCTCGGGAACAGCGTCCGAAAGAGTCTCCCAGGAACTGTTTATTATCCGGCGTGAGGCCAAGACGACCCTTTTGGGCAAGATTCTTACGCAATATCGCGGTTCGGTTCTGCTTTTTTGCCGGACCAAGCATGGCGCCAGCAAAATCACCCGTGACCTGCGTAAAATGGGGCATAATGCCGCCGAAATACATTCTGACCGTTCCTTGTCCCAGCGTCGTGCGGCTCTGGAAGGCTTTAAAGTTGGCCGTTTTCGTGTCCTGGTGGCTACCGATATTGCCTCTCGTGGTATTGATGTCAAGGGAATTGAGCTGGTGGTTAATTATGACCTTCCGGATGATGCCGAGAATTATGTGCATCGTATTGGCCGCACTGGGCGGGCAGGAATGGAAGGCCGGGCTATTTCGTTTGCCACTCCCGATCAGTTTGAGTCTATCACCACGATTCAGCGTCTGATTCGTGCGGATATTCCCGTGATTAAGCATCCGGATGTTCAGACCGAAGAGTTTTTGTTGCCGGTGCGTTCAGTGCATGCGCCCGCATCTTCGGGGGGAAACAGGAAATTTATGGGGCGTAGTTTTTCTGCTCGTAAAGGGTTCCGCCGCCGCTAGAATGTTACGGGGTGTTTTTGTTTATCAAGTCCCCCGGTGCAGGCCGGGGGATTTTTTTGCGTAAGGAAAATGCTTTCATTTAGACGTAATAGTATGATAACTTGATGACTCCCGAAGAAGCATGAGTCGGGTGTATTTTTATTGAGGAGTGTGCAAGATGAGTAAAAAAATTAAAAACAATGTTTATTCGGTCGGGAAAGTTGATTGGGAATTACGGCGTTTTCATGGCGACGAATTGTCCACCCATCATGGTTCGACCTATAACTCCTATCTTATCAAAGAACAGAAGACCGTTCTTATCGATACGGTCTGGGCTCCTTTTTCGGCCGAGTTCATGCGCGAATTGCCGGCAGAAGTGGAACTTTCCAGAATTGATGCGGTTGTCATTAATCATGCCGAGATTGATCATTCGGGGGCAATTGTGGATTTGATGCAGCATCTTCCTGATGTCCCGGTTTATTGCAGTCATAACGGGGTGAAATCCCTGCGGGGGCATTTTCACAAGGACTGGAATTTCAAACCGGTGCGTACAGGTGACCGCCTGGACATTGGCAATGGCAAACAGCTCATGTTTATTGAAGCGCCCATGTTGCACTGGCCGGATACGATGTTCACTTATTTGACACAGGACAATATTCTTTTTTCCAACGATGCTTTTGGTCAGCATCTGGCTACGGACAAGATTTTTGCTGATCTGGTTGATCAGCACAGTCTCTGGAAAGAGGCCATAAAGTATTACGCTAATATTATCGCGCCCTGGAGTAAACTGGTTGACTCCAAGCTGCGCGAGCTCAAGTCGCTGGATTTGCCAATTGATATTATATGCCCCAGTCACGGTGCTTGCTGGCGGAAGGATATTCACAAGATTATTGACGCGTATGCTTTATGGGCTAACGGGTACCGCGAGGACCGCATTACTATTGCCTATGATTCGATGTGGGGAGCCACCCGGGCCATGGCCGAGGCTATTGCCAAGGGTATTCGTGAGGCAGATTCCGAAGTTGTCCTGGCGGTGCATTCGTTGGCAAAATCCGACAAGAATGATGTTATGACCGATATCTTTCGTTCCAAAGCGTTTCTTCTGGGTTCTCCTTCGCATAACAAGTGTGCCCTGGCTTCTGTCGGAGCGCTTTTGGAGGAGTTAAGAGGGTTGTCTTTTCAGGGAAAGAAGGCCGCGGCTTTTGGCAGTTACGGCTGGTCAGGCGAGGGACAGGTGCGGCTCAATTCGATTCTTAAAGAAATTGGCTATGAGTGTGTTGATGATGGCATCCGCAATATGTGGCAGCCGAGTGATGCTGATCTGGCGCGCTGTGTTGAATATGGCCGGAAGTTTGCTTTGAAGGTTCAATAATTTTATGGGGGAAAGAATGTTCTCACAGAAAACCTCAGGTTGTTCTTGCAAGGGCCCATTGGCCTGGTTGAGAGGAATATATACCTGGACGATTCATTGGGCCAAAACCCGGCATGCACCCTGGGCGCTTTTTTTCATCGCTTTTATTGAAAGTTCTTTTTTTCCGATTCCTCCAGATGTTCTTCTGATCGCAATGGTCATTGCTGATCGAAGGGCGTGGTGGCGCAACGCACTGATTTGCACGACCGGATCGGTACTGGGGGCTTTATTTGGGTATTTTATCGGTTTCTTTCTTTTTGAAACGCTTGGCAAGATTATTGTTTCCACATATCATCTGGGGTCGCATGTAGAAACAGTTCGTAAACTTTATGCGGATAATGCTTTCTGGGCGGTTTTTACGGCAGCTTTTACCCCGATTCCTTATAAAGTTTTTACGATTGCTGCTGGCCTGTTTCGAATATCGCTTCCGATCTTGTTGGTGGCTTCCGTATTCGGAAGAGCGGGCCGTTTCTTTCTGGTCGCGGGCTTGCTGCGCTTGTTTGGTGCGAGGATCGAAAAGTTTATCGAGAAATATTTTGATATCCTTTCACTGGCGTTCATGGTTCTTTTGTTCGGAAGTTATTTTCTTGTGACCAAGCTTGCTCGTTAAATTTTTTGTTGCAGATCAGCGAACAATAGAGGAGAACAATGTCTAACAAACGTCATTGGTGCAGGGTCAAGGTTGATTTTCCGGCGCAGGCGCGTCCGCTGGTATCGGGGCGGGACATGTCGGTCAGGATTGTGGATATTAACAGCCATGGCGTGTGTTTCTCAGGGTTAACTCCTTTTGAGCCGGGGAACAAGATTGATATTTCCCTTGAGGTCAGGGAGTTTCCTCTTTTGGTGGTTCGTACAGAAGTGGTTTGGTCAGGTTTTGTGGCCAAGGAAAAGTATTATCACACCGGAGTCCAGCTGGTGGATACTCCCGCCGAAGTGTGTGAGAACTTCTTGCGTTGTTACAGTTTCTTTCTTCTTAAGTCAGGACAAAAAGAGGATGTTTTATGACAAAGGTTGCCAAAAGGATTCTGGTTGTTGATGATGACCCTGAGATGTGTGCCTCATTGCGCAGGGTTTTGTATATGATAGGCAATTTTGTGGTTGAGACAGCCAATGACGGCTTGTCCGCTTTGCGGATGATCGCGGATTCCAAGCCTGATCTGGTTTTACTGGATATTCGTATGCCTGGAATGGATGGCTATGATGTATGTCGGTCTATCAGGGAAACTATAAGCGATCCGATCAAGATTCTGGTGGTGTCCGGTGTGCTGGATACGGCGGAGATGGAGCGGATGATGGAGCTCGGTGCTGATGATTATCTGGCCAAGCCTTTTCACAATGAGTCGTTGCTGATGAAGCTTACCCGTTTTTTTTCGAACTAACTTCTTCTATCAAGGATCTGTCAAGGGCCGGAATTCGTTGTAACGGACTCGGGCTCCCAAAGCACTGGATCCTTTCATGCCGCCCTCAAAAACACGGATGAAAATCTGGTTAGCCGAATATGTTGCCGTGGCAGGATTGTCACAGTTGGTGCAGCCGCAGGAAGCCTGGTCGATGTTGTGGTTGATCAGGTCATCGGTGTCCACATACACTTGCCCAGAGATGTCCCGGTAGCAGTACTTGTGGTCGTTGATTTCAATGGCATTTGCCGAGGGGCATTCAAAGAACTCAACCGGTTTGGGGTTCGAATAATATTCTTCAACGATTTCTCCGCTGGCATTAAAGCAGGCAACGTAAAAGTTGAGATCTTCCGCCCAAACGTCGAAAGTAAAAATCGAAGGAACTCGTATTAACGGGCTCTTATAGTTGATGGCGGTTCCGCCTTTGACGGGCAGAGTAGCACCAAGCGGGGCAGAAAGTTCTTCTGTTTTTTCGACAATTCCGGTTGCAGAGAGCGGCGAGGTGGCTGAAGCCGGCGCTGTTCCGGTATAAGTTGTATTTGTCCGCACGCGATTGGTGTCGCAGGACGGTGGCTCACAGGTGTCGGCGGTTACTCCGGGGACATAGCCGTTCGTGCAAAAACGTGTGCACCCGCGTGGCCAATATGTTGGTCCGTGTGTGCAGTCTTCTTCGCTGTCAACATAGGCCCAGGGGATTTGCCATGCGCCGCGCAAGGCGCTATCGCCATTATACTGGGGAGACAGGTCAGTACTTTCATATTTGAAAAGTTTGAGTTCCCGCGTGGGCATATCAGTGTTGCTGGGAGCCCCCCCGTGTTTCCGGTAGGCGACTTCCTGTGTCAGGATCATTCCGCGGCTATACTCTTCGGAGGCCGGACAGGCCTGGGAGCCGGGAGACGGTTCGGAGGTTTCGTCTTTTATGTTCCAGCAGGCAGGACGGCAGGCGGGTTGATCAACGCAGGCGTAAACCATGGTGCTGCCGTTATCACTGCCGCAACGCAACGTTATGCGAGCCTCTCCAATCGCGCAAAGCAAGGTGTCAGCGCCTTGGGCAGTCATGCATGTGCCCCAGGAGGCCTGGCCGACAGCTGAGGCTGCAGCCGACAATTGGGGGTCTACGCTAGCGCGCCACGGGCATTCCAGATATTCGTAAGCGGAATAATCCACAATAGAACCGCAGTCGACAAATTTGTAACCTGTGGTACAGCAGGATGCGTCGCTAGTACAGGCATATTCGCGTTCACAGGCCAGGGGAGTGCAGATTCGTGATGAGTAGCGTTGGGTTTCGTCACAAATGCCGGCTCCGCAGCCGCCGTCCGTCCATCCGCTACAGGTGCAGGGAGGAGTTGGAGGGATGTTGCCACTCTGGCGGATGTTCTCGCGGTCTGCGTCTTTTACTGCCTGGGATTGTGTTCTGAGAAAAGCCTGAACTGATCTTCTGAGAAATGGGCCGCCGATAACAATACTGATCACGACAAGCATGATCAGGATAGAATACTCAACAACTGACTGACCATGTCGTTTGTTTATCATATATATCCTTAGAGTTGACAGTCCTGCCAATCCGGTTAAAGTATAAGCTATTACTTGATATTTTTAAAGGGGGCTGTTTAAAAATAATTCTGGGAGAGACTTTGGGTCAAGGAGGGATATGCTTAATTTACCGGTTGCGGATATCATGAATGATCATCCAATTAAGGTTCGTCCGGATGTTTCTATCAGAAACACCGCACACTTGTTGTTACGCTACCGGATTAATGGGGTATTGGTGGTTGATCCACAGTCTCCTGAGGGGCTTCTGGGGATATTTACCACCGAAGACCTGATGGATATTATCGGGGATGTAATGGATAAAGGAGGACAGAAGATCCAGGCCCTGAACGTGGTTGCCGAGCGTCCGGTCAGCGAATTTATTGACCCGGTTTATCCAAGCCTCCAGAAAGATGACAGTGCTCTTAAAGCGTTGGCCTTGTTGCACAAAAAAGGGGCAGTGACCATTCCTGTTTTTGATGGCAAGATATTGGTCGGAGTTGTGGGTCGGCATGATATTTTTAATATCGCCCTGGCGTAAAAAATATTTATTAAAGTAAAGCTATGATCCGCCAGGACGTTTTAAAACATTTGTCGGCAGTCAGAATGGTTCTCTGGCCGTGGGCGCCGGTTTTTTTTTACAGTCTAGTGATGGTCGGACTTGTTTTGCTCAAGTACGAATATTTTCTTTATGGAGACTTTGATCTTGCTGTTCACGCCCAGGCGCTGTGGAATATTGCCCAGGGAGACTGGACAAGCTCTGTTCTGGGGACGGGTTACCTGGGCAATCATGTTCATCTGATCAACCTGCTTGTACTGCCTTTTGTCCCTTTTTCCCCTGTTGCGCAATCCTTGCTTGTTTTGCAGACGGTTGCGTTTGCGTTGAGTGCTGTTCCAGTTTTTCTGACTGCAAGATATTTTCTGGACACGGTTTCGGCCCGCTGGATTCTTTTTGTTTATTTGCTGTACCCCGGATTATGGTATTCCAATCTTTATGAATTCCACCCGACATGTTTTGCCGCGCTTTTTCTGGCCTGGATGCTTTATTTCTATGTCCGCCATGATTTTAACAGAACCATGTTTTGGGCGGGGATGGGGATGTTGTGCCAGGAGAATATTGCCCTGGTGGTCATGTTTACAGGCGTGTTATCCCTGGTGGACAGAAGGGGTTGGAAATGGGTGTTGATTCCGTTTCTTTCGGGATTGGTTTATTTTTTTGTTTGCATTTATTGGGTTCTGCCATCTCTTGCGGGAGACAGGATCAATCTTTTTTCCATTTATGCCCGGTGGGGAACAAGTCCCAATGAGGTTTTCTGGTCTTTCCTGACCAGACCATGGGAGGTCGTGGCAATGCTTCTGGGCAAGGAAAGGCTCGTTTATCTGTTTTCCTTGTTCTGGCCATTATGTTTCATACCCTTTCTGGGGAGCAGGGGGTTGATTCCCGTTCTACCGCTCTTTCTTCAGCATATGTTGTCCGGGCGCAGTGCGGAGCTTGTTCTCGAATTTCATTATACGGCGGAGATGTTGCCTTTCCTGATTTTTGCTCTGATTCTGGGCGCACCAAGGCTGGCTCGGTTTGTCCGGATAAAGGTGACACTTGCTGTGGTTTTCTTGCTGACTGCAACCTCGTGGGTTCTGGGACCGCGGATGGAGGTGTCCCGTGTTCTGGAAGCTCTGCGGCAACCGCAAAAGAAGCAGCTTATGTCCGAGGTTATGGGTCGGGTAGATAATAGTCAGCCTCTTCTAACCAGTTTCTCTTTTCTTTCTCATGCGGCCGAACGCAGGGAGTTGTATTCTTTTCATCATGTGCTTGATGGGACGTATACGTTTTCGTTGCGTCCGTTCGAGTTGCCGGATAATACAGAGCAGGCGTTGATTGATTTTGATGACACTTTTCTTTCCTGGGATCCAGCTTTCGACGAGCTTAACAGTCGCTTGTTTCTTTTTATGCAAGACTGGAGCAGCCATGAGGTCTGGGACTCGGTGGTTCTTTTCAGAAAAGGTCGGCAAGGAGAGATTTTTCCTCTCTGGGAGAAGTTGCCGCAAGAGTCCGCAGCAGGACCTTATACTCAGGTGCAGATCTTGCCCGGGGTGTCGCTGCAGGTGCGCAAGTCCCAACGCTTTGATGAAGGGCGGCAGCATCTGGAATTGTTCTGGGTTGTGACCGGGAATCCAGAGCGGGACATGAAGCGTTTCTTTTGGATTGGGGACTGGAACAAGGGGGCAGCCAGAATGGTTTCAGTCCCGTTGTTGTATCGTGCTTATCCGGCGCGTTTTTGGCGATCAGGGGATGTCTTTAGGGAAAATATTTATCTGAGACTTCAGGGGAATGAGCGTCTTTGCCCGGATTTGCCGTTTTATATTATGCTGACCGATAAGAATACTGGCGAGATTTTGAAAATTCTTCAGATTTACCTGAAGTGACGGATACAAGAAACTGAATGGTTATTCTGGATTTTTCCTGGTTCTATGATCTGTCGAGTATCCGGTAACTGATGGCTTCTGCCAGGTGTTCGGTTTGAATGTTTCTTGTTCCTGCCAGATCGCTTATTGTCCTGGCGACTTTAAGAATCTTGTCGTGTGCCCGGGCCGAAAGTCCGAGGCTGTCAACCGCATCCTTAAGAAGATTGCGACATTCTTTGTCCAGCGAACAGTATTCTTTTATTTTCTGAGGGGGGAGTTGCGCATTGCACATGGCTTCTGTTTTATGCTGTCTGGCGTACTGCAGCAAACGGGCTTGTTCGACGCGTTGGCGAATGCAGGTGGAAGCTTCGCCCGACGGCAGATCGATCAGTTCTGCGGACGTTAGTCCGGGTAGACGCAGGTGCAAATCAATTCTTTCCATGAGAGGGCCTGATATTTTGTGCAGATAACGGCGGATGTTTTCATCGTTGCAACGGCAGGAATTCTGCCGGTCGCCGCCGCGTCCGCAAGGACAGGGGTTCATAGCACCTATTAGTAGAAATTGCGCGGGGAAATGCACGGCGCGCGCGGCCCGGGAAACGTGCACTACCCCTTCCTCGAGGGGCTGGCGCAGGGCTTCCAGAGCAGCGCGCGAAAACTCCGGCAGCTCATCAAGAAACAATACTCCATTGTGAGCAAGGGTGATTTCTCCGGGGCGGGGGCTGCTTCCGCCTCCGATCAGGGCAATATGCGAGCTGGTGTGGTGAGGTGAACGAAAAGGCCGGGACTCCTGCAGGATGGATCCGGGGCGCAGAAGGCCGCAAACAGAGCGGATGCGGGTTGTTTCCAGTAATTCTCTACGGGTCATGGCCGGAAGAATGCCGGCGAAACGGCGGGCCAGCATCGTTTTCCCGCCTCCGGGCGGCCCGATAAGCAGAATATTGTGTCCGCCGGCGGCAGCCACTTCAAGCGCGCGGCGTGCGCGGTGTTGTCCCTTGATTTCGGACATATCCGGCGTGTTGTCGTGCACAGGAGACAATGGCTCCGGACAATCCTGAGGGATCCCTTTCGCGGGATTGGAGAGGAACAGGACAACATCATTAATGTTTCTGAAGCCGAATACAGGAATGGCGGCGACCAGGGCGGCTTCTGCGGCATTCTCTGCAGGAACGATTAGTCCTTGCAGCCCCGGGGTCGAAGATGCTGCTATGGCGGCAGAGATAACACCTGTAACGGGTTTGATGCTGCCGCTCAGGGAAAGCTCGCCCAGAAAAGCAAAACGTTCCAGATTTTCCAAAGCTATTTTTTCATCTGCGCCGAGTACGGCCAGAGCAATAGCCAGGTCAAAGGAGGGGCCTTCCTTTCGGGTGTCGGCCGGAGCCAGATTGATGGTGACTCTCCCCTGAGGCCAGGCCAATCCGGAGTTGCGAATGGCGGCACGGACGCGGTCACGGCTTTCCTTGACGGCGCTGTCGGGCAGGCCAACTACCGACATGCAAGGTAGTCCACGGCCGCTGTCGGCTTCGATTGTGATGAGGGACGCGTCCAGTCCGTTGAGTCCAAAGCTGAAAGTTTTGGCGAGCATGGAAGATCCTTTTATCAAATTGCAGGAAGAATTCAAAAGGGGGACTGAAGATTAGCATTGTTTAGATTAAATGTCAAATTATTTGCATATAAGTTAAAGAAGGGGGCGGCAGTAAGTATATATCAACTGGATATTTTGGTAGTAGATCCTTTGTTTATTTGCCGATTACGTTCTTTACGTATATATTTTTCTTATGCTTATACGTAAATTCCTGTCTTCGGTTTTTCTTTCTGTTTTTATTGTTCAGATTGAAAGTCCGGTTTCGGCTCAGTTTCCGTCATCAGATTCGGGGCAGATGTTGCCCTTGAGTGCAGCGTTTAATCCTCCTGTCCTTAAAGGACTTAAAGTTTATCCTAACGATCCGCTCAGATTTGACTTTATTTTGGATCCTGGGGAGCAAACTCTGCAGTCAATCAGGGAGCAGGGTCTCCTGAAAAAAGAATCCGAAAAATTGGTCAAATATTTTCTGGCCAGCTTGACCATTCCAGAGAAAGACTTATGGGTCAACCTTTCGCCGTATGAAAAAGACCGTATCATCCCCGAAGCTTTCGGGCAGACCGAAATGGGTCGAGACCTTCTGGCGCAGGACTATGTTCTCAAGCAGATCACAGCGTTATTGTTATCTCCTCAAGGAGAGAATGGTCAGAAATTCTGGCAGAGAGTGTACGCTTTGGCGCAGGAAAGGTATGGCACAACAGATATCCCTATTAATACGTTCAACAAGGTGTGGATTGTCCCGGATAAAGTTGTAGTTTACGAGAATGCTAAAGTCGGCGCAGTTTATATCACGGATTCGCGCCTGAAGGTTAAGTTGGAGACGGATTATCTGGCAACATCGAACAACGCTTTGCCGACCCCACCAGGGTTAAGTGTGAAATCGGACCAGGGAAATAAGCTGGTACCTGACCAGAGAGAGAACGAGATTGCCATATCTGTCCTGCGCGAAATCGTTATTCCTGTTCTGGAACAAGAAGTCAACGAGGGCCGGAATTTTTCGCAACTTCGTCAGATTTATCAATCCCTTATTCTGGCTGCCTGGTACAAGAAAAAGATGCGCCACTCAGTTTTTTCAATGGCCTACGTTGATCGTAACAAAACTTCGGGGGTTCAGATTAGTGATTTCGGCGAAGCTCGGAAGATTTGGGAACGTTATCTGAAAACATTCAGCCAGGGAGTCAGCGTGTTGGTCCGGGAAGAGGAGGATGTTTTGTCCGGGCTGATATCACGGAAATATTTCGCTGGCGGAGCCCATTTCCAGGTCAGCTCACTTATGAAGATAGTTGAATCCAATCTTGTTTCTGTGCCGAATTTGGTGGCTGCAGAAGGCGTTCTTCTTGAGGTGGATATGGCCATGCAGCCAGGAGTCAGGTGGATTGATTCCGGTATCAGCATCCGCTCGGAGGGATGGATGATGTCGAACGAGGATATTAATTATTTATTGGCAGGGCTTGATGGCTTTGGGGAGAAAGGCGGAGGCTATCTGGGCATAGGCTCGTTTCACAATATAGATATTGCGCTGGAAAGAGAGGCAGACCTGATAGTCATTCTTGATATTGACAGCAAGGTGGCTCGCGTGACTTTTGAACTTTTACGTTTGGTGGAGCACTCCGAGGATTTTGGCGGGTTGCTTGCGGCTGTTCGCAAAGTGCTCGTGGAGGCAGATCCAGTCAGGTTTGGCGATGGCGGCTTTGAATCCTACATTAAGGATGGGTATCGTTACAGAGGGAGGACTCCTTTGCTGTGGGCAATAGACGAGCAACAATTCCGGGCCCTCAAGACGCTTATCGCTTCGGATAGGGTGATTGTGGCGCATGTTGACATCTTGAATGTCGCGGCTATGAAGCAGATTGCAGTCCTGTTGCGTCTTAAGGGCACAATTCTGAAATGGATTAATCTTTCCAATCTGGAGACAGATATTTCCTTGGATGAAGCTCGGGAGCACCAAAAGAGGTTGTTAAACCTGCCGTCGATTCTGCTGGACGCAGGGGCTAACGAACAGTCGCAGCTCATTTCTTCAATCCGTCCAGGCCGGCTGGAAAACGCTCGGCAGAGATACGGTTCAAATTTGAGAGTTCTTGTTCCCGCGGGAGACGTGGCAATCAATAATTCATCGTCTTTTCATTTTGCGATACGGACGCTCAAGGTGCTGAAGGAGACAAGTTTCTGGCAGTTTTCCGGAAAGGTTCCCGCAGCCTTGACACTTTCTTCACCGGATGTTCATCCGCCCGTAAGTTCTGCCGGGATAATCCCGACGACGGGAGTGTCAGTCTCGCAGTATTGGGGAGCGACGGGCGGATTGCTTTTGAACATCAATAGCAATGCTCCCGCTTTTTCTTTGCTGACGACAGGTTATTCTTTGACGGCCCGGGATAGTTCTGAAGCGGCGAAAGGCGGGATTGATCTGACGGAGGTTGTAATGGATTCGGATAAGTCTGATTCCAAAACAGGAGCAAATATTCTTTATTCGACTGGGCTATCAGTACAGGCAGAAGGTTCGGCTGGTTTTGTTCCGGTTATTGGGTCTATACGAGTTCTGGATGCCGCCGAGTTTTTTGGCGAATTCCCAAACGGGCGGCCCTGAATTCGGATTCGGGGTTTCCTCGATCCTTGCCAAAGTACATAATACAGGATATAGTTTGTTATATTTTATATGTTTATCAAATAATTATTAGTGATTTGGGTTAATAGAAGGTGGGATGAGGTCATGTCGGTATTTGTTTTTTTTGCAGGATTTCTTCGTCGGGTTATTGCCAGTTTTCTTGTTGTAGCTTATTGTTTCACATTACCTTTACCGCTTCGTGCCGAGACATTTTCGGTTCCTGGCCAATTGCCCATGCCTGGTGTCATGGTCAGTCCTGGCCGTCCGCTGACGCCTCCCGTGCTCAAGGGCATGCAAATTGACCCTCAAAAGCCGTTTCAATTCAGCTTTCTTCTCGATACAGGAAACCTTTCCGGTCAGCCCGACGATTTTAAAGATGAATCTGCCCGATTGATCCGCTACTTTCTGGCGGCACTGACCGTGCCTGCCGGCGAATTATGGGTTAACCTTTCTCCTTATGACAAAGACCGGATTATTCCGGAAGATTTCTCCAGAACAGAAATGGGAAGAGATTTGCTGGCGCAGGATTATCTGCTTAAGCAGGTGTCCGCGTCTATGCTTCATCCCGACAGCGTCAGCGGGAAGCGCTTCTGGGCCGAGGTTTATCGAAAGGCCTACGAGATGTACGGCAATACGGAAGTCCCTACGGATGTGCTAAACAGGGTCTGGGTAACTCCGGCGAAGGCCAGGATATATGAGGATAACGGCCGGGTGATTATTCTTGAAGCCCGCTTAAAGGTTCTTCTGGATCGCGAGTATCGCTCGTCGCATTCGCAGGCCGGGGAACAGCCGGCGGCGGCAGAGACAATGCCGGATTTGCAGATGGATGATATCTTGCGCGAGGTGATCGTGCCGCTTCTGGAGCAGGCGGTGAACGAAGCGGATCATTTTGCGCCGCTACGGCAGATTTACCATTCGCTTATTTTGGCGAGATGGTATAAGGAAGGTTTGACCGGAAGTCCTCTTAATGCCGGCTATACCGGGCAGAACAAGGTTAAGGGCATAGACCTGGCCGGGCCGGATGACAGTAAGCAGCTTTACGGGCGCTACATGGAAGCGTTTCGTAAGGGAGCTTTTTCTCTGATTCGGGAAGAGGTGTCCGTTGATTATTCAGAAGTTATTGCTCGGCGGTATTTTTCTGGCGGTGTTAATTTTGTTGAGAATTTTCCCTTGGATCGGGCGCAGACAGCTGCGGATGCAGTTGTATCCGGAGCGTTGCTGGCTGTAACCAGGGAGTTTGCGACCGGCATGGCCTTGGTTCCGGAAGATCAGGAGCCCTCGTTGTTGTTCGAGTTTGTTCCGGAAGAGTCTTTGGATCTGGCCGAACTGACGGCTGAGCAGAAGCAGGAACATGCTCAGCGTATGGCCCGCAAAATTATCTGGATAGAAAGAATTTACCGGACTGTTGATCTCTATCGGCGAGGAGTACGGATTTCTGTTGAGGACATTAGGGTGCTGATCGAGCAACTTTTGCGCTCGGCTCCATTGGCGGGGATCATGTCCATTCCCTCCGGTCGGCGCGTCGTTGTCTTTCAGCGTCCGGGTAGTGCGCCCGGGCGTTTGGGGCTTAAAGATCTTAATGCTATTCTGGGGGAATCTTTGAATAATCTTGTGATTGCGGATACACGATCCTATTTAACGAAAGCTTTACAAAGCGAAGGGCTTGTCCCCCGTATAGTGTTGTCGGATTACAAGACCACGATTTACACTTTTGATAATGATGCAGACTTTAATGACCTGCAGTTTGAGCAGCGCGTGGTTCGTGCCCGGCAAAGAGCAGTTGCTTCGATCACGGAAAGGCTTTCTCTGGAGTTAGCCTCGCCGCAGGTTTCTGCAGGGCAGATAAGTTTGACCGGTCCTAATGAAGAATATCTTTTTCCGCTCCCTTATGGGATCAGTCGTGTTGCCGAAACTGGCGATGGATATACAAATCAGACAGAAGCGGTTATGCAGGCAGAGCGTATGATTGCTTTCGCAGCGTTAGGACTGCTTGGCGGCAGCTCCAGGTTTTATGAGGAGCATATGCAGGAGGTTATTGACGAAGAGAATCAGTTGCGGCAAGAGTTGACCCGCGAAGGATTCTTTAATGAGCAAGAACGAGAAGGCGTTGTTTTCGGGTTGTTAAAGCCGGAGATTTTGAAACCGTTACGTAAAGGAACGGCTTGGCAGGATTTTAGTCCTGATGAACGGTTTTTGATTGACAATGAAGGAAGTTATCGGAAACTTCAGCGGTACTACAGTTTGCTGAAAACGGTAGATTATATCAAACAGTGGTCAACTGACCCGATTCGGGCCAGGCATCGTGCGCAGCGGGTTCTTGTTCTGGTTAATGCTTTGCGTGAATTGATTCGAAACAAGCAGGAAGATTTTAGAATAGCGTATGATCCCAGGACAGAGGCCTTTATAAATACTGCGGTGAAATTTGTTTCTAGCAACAGCAAGTTGCCGGAGGTAGACTCCGAATTTGCTTTTTTCATTAGAGCGTCAGGTTATCGTTACCCGGCTATCATTGCGATGGATGTTGTGGGGCTTGGTTTGCGGAATGCAGAAGAATTTCAGGTTCTTTTGCAAAGCATGGGCAAGGTTTCTTCAGACCAATGGGAAGCCCTGATGAGAACGGCGGCTGACCGGGTGACTATTCAGTTTCAAGAGGCATATAACAGGGTTGTTGAAAAGTTAAGATTCTGGGGCATTGAGGACTTCGTGACCCGGATGGGTGGAGATGAGATTACAATAATGCTTGCAGATGGTTATAAGCTTACGCCAGGACGCTTGTTCGAGCTTAAAGATTTGGGCAGCTTCCGGGTCGCGGCTACAAGAGAAAATGCACTGAGCCTTGTGGAGGAAAGTACTCGGCGGACTTCTACAGGTCATTTGTTAATGCCAGACTTTTTGTTTGAGCAAATGACGCAGAAAGCTCCGCTGATTCAAGGTCTTTTGCATCTGGATGATCTTATTGCAGCTTTAAAAGAAGATGAAAGCAAGCAGATAGACACTGTTCGGATGACCGGGGAAGACGGTGGAGTCCGGGTTTTTTCCCGCCTTTCTGGGGGTGACTTTATGGAAATAGAAGACCCCGCAGCCGTTGTGGAAGATTCTGGTTATGGCGGTATCGATCTGGATACTGGTGCAATTCCCTTGGAGCGTTCGGGACAAACGTTCTCTTTGGATTGGGCCATGATTTCAGAGGTTGTAAATATTGACAGCCTTGTCCCGGTAATAACAGGAATTGCTCCGGTAAAATCTTTTGGTGGCTGGATTCGCCTTTAACCCGAATCTTTCTTTAGAAAGTCGAAATGCGGGTTGAACCTTCTTTTGCTTGATTTTTGTTTCTTCCCCTTTATAATGACTTCAGTTTCAGGCGTTCTTTGCCGACATCTCGTTATTCGTGTTTTTAATCCAGAAAAAGCCTATCCTGGTCCGGGATCATGAACAATATATCCGAATTAAAAGAGATTTTCCTGCAGCTGGCGCACAACAGAATTCTTATTGTGACCTTGCTGGTCTGGGTGGTCGGGCAGTTTATCAAGATTGTAACTAACCTCATAAGAGGCAAGAGGTTTAATTTTAAGTGGTTAATTGGAACCGGAGGGATGCCTTCCAGCCACGCGGCCGGTGTAGCTGCGTTGGCCACGGCCTGCGGAATTGAATTTGGTTTTCATTCCGGTTTTTTCGCGTTGGCTGCAATTTTCGCGATGGTGACCATGTTTGATGCCCAGGGGGTACGGCGTTCCACGGGCGAACAGGCAGAAATTCTTAATCGGGTTGTAGATGATATGTACTTCCATCAAAAAGTCGATATGATTCGTATCCGGGAATTTGTGGGGCACACTCCTTTCCAGGTGCTGGTCGGTTCTTTGCTGGGGATAGGCTTAACGGTTCTTTTTTATTGAGTTGCAAGGGGGAAGATGTGAGAAATTTAAGGTTAATCTGGGGAGTGGCGGTAGTATCTGCCGGGTTGTTTCTGGCCGGTTGTGGGCAGGCCGGAGGCAAGATCAATCTGGCGGCATCTCCGGCGGATGATCTTTTTACCCAGGCAGAGGCTTTGGCTGGTGAAGGAAAGAAGCTTGAGGCCAAGTCGGTTTTTCAACAGATTCTTAGCGAGCATTCCGATTATAAAAATATCGAAACTGTTCAGGAAGCGTTGTACCGGATAAATATGGAAATTCTTTTTTCGAGTTTACAAACGCCCCAGACAACGATTCATGAAGTTGTTGCGGGTGACACTTTGGGCAAGATTTCTGCCAAGTATAACGAAACAAAGGATTTAATCCGGGTTTCGAACAATCTTCCCGGGGATACGGTCAGGCTCGGACAGCGCTTACGTATCTGGAACGGTAAATTTAGTGTGCATGTCGACAAATCACAAAATGTTCTTATACTCAAGAGCAACGACGAAGTCTGGAAAGTCTATCATGTTTCTACCGGTGCTAATAATTCTACGCCGGTGGGCACGTTCAAGATTACAACCAAGCTGGAAAATCCGGTCTGGTTCAAGGCTGGAGCCGTTATTCCTCCGGAAAGCCCGGACAATGTGTTGGGGACCCGCTGGTTGGGTTTCGATATTGAGGGTTATGGTATTCATGGGACGGTGGAGCCGGACAAGATTGGTCAGCAGGTTACGGCTGGCTGCGTCCGGATGCGCAACCATGAAGTCGAAGAATTGTACAAAATTCTTCCCCGGAACACCGAGGTGACGGTTGTTGATTGATTTCGTCCTCAGTAAGGCATTTTGCAAGGAGGCTTATGAGCGTTCTGGATTTTGAGAAACCGGTTGCAGATATACAAAAGAAGATTGCGGAGCTGCAGAGTCTGGGAGGCAAGCATGTGGATTTGTTGCCGGAGATCCAGAAATTACAGGAAAAGATGGAGTTGGTCAAGGCTCAGGTTTATTCCAAACTCACAGCCTGGCAGCGTATTCAGATTGCCCGGCATCCCAAGCGTCCGTATACGCTGGATTATATCAGTATGATGATGACGGATTTTCTTGAAATCCACGGAGATCGCTTGTTTGCCGATGATCAGGCCATGATCACCGGTTTTGCCCGAATTGATGATGAGATGGTGGTCGTTATCGGCCAGCAGAAAGGCCGGGATACCACAGAGAATTTGAGGCGCAACTTCGGGTGTGCGCATCCCGAAGGGTATCGCAAGGCCATGCGGGCCATGCGTCTGGCCGAGAAATTCGGTCTTCCGGTGGTTGTTTTTATTGATACCCCTGGAGCCTACCCCGGGATCGGGGCTGAAGAACGCGGACAGGCTCAGGCTATCGCCGAAAACCTGAGAGATATGGCTGGCTTGCGCACTCCGGTTGTTGCTGTTGTGATTGGTGAGGGAGGTAGCGGTGGCGCCCTCGGGATTGCAGTGGCGGATTATGTGATGATTCTGCAGAATGCTTACTATTCGGTTATTTCCCCGGAAGGGTGCGCGTCCATTCTCTGGCGCAGCGCGACCAAAGCCCCGGAGGCGGCCGAGGCTCTTAAATTGACGGGAGAACATCTGGTGAAGTTTGGGATTATTGATGAAATCATTCCTGAACCTCTGGGTGGAGCTCATCACGATCCTCAGCAGGTGGTTGTCCGGCTTAAAGAGTCGATTCTGAACCAAATTCGTCGGCTGAATGCGGTTTCTACGAACGATTTAATCGAGCAGCGTTACCAAAAATTCCGTTCTATTGGTCAATTTGTTTCTGCGAAATAATTGCTTTCGGCAACTGCCATGACACCCAGCCAGATGGCGCGCAAGCGCGATATCCACGATCTGTCTTTTGAAGAGATCTCCGTTTATATCGCAGAACTTTCTGACCGGCCTTTCCGGGCCGGGCAGATTATTAAATGGCTTTATGAAGAAGGCGTTCAGTCTTTCGATGAAATGCGTAACTTGCCGGCAGAATTAAGGCAGCGGCTGAACGGTGATTTTCTTTTTGATCCCATTGTCGTGGCCCGACAGGTTGTTTCCGTGGATGGCACGATCAAATTTCTTTTTGATTTGACGGATCAGCAGAAAGTCGAGACTGTTCTTATCCCGACTTCAGGACGGGTGACGGCCTGTATTTCAACGCAGGCAGGCTGCAAGTTCGGCTGCAAGTTTTGTGCCAGCGGGGTTGGTGGCTGGGTCAGGAATTTGACGTGTGCTGAAATTCTCTATCAGGTTTTGCATGTCAGGCAAGAGGCTCGCAAGCATCAGCGCAGGTTGTCGCATATTGTGTTTATGGGGACAGGTGAGCCGCTGGATAACCTGGACAATGTTCTTAAGGCTATTCGTATTATCAATGCTCCGCAAGGATTGGGGATTGCCGCCAGGCATATAACGCTTTCGACAGTAGGACTGATTCCTGTTTTTGAGGAATTGGCGGATCAAGGGATGCAGTTTGAGCTGGCGGTGTCATTGCACGGTTACGATGATGCTTCCCGTAATCTTTTAATGCCGATTAACAAGAAGTATCCTGTCGGGGAGTTGGTGCGTGCCTGCCATGAATATATCCGCAAGACCAATCGCCAGATTACTTTTGAATATATTCTTATTGATGGGGTAACTTGCACGGATGAAGCTGCTGTAAAACTTGGGCGATTGTTGAAAGGGATGTTGTGCAAGCTGAATCTGATTCCTTGCAATCCTGTTTCTGAATTTGGTCACAAGCCGCCGACAAAAGATCAGATCCGGTTGTTCACAGAGCGGCTGGATGAGGTTGGTCTTCATTACACACTGCGTCGAGCGCGAGGTAAGGATGTTTCTGCTGCGTGCGGACAATTGCGGTTAAGTGAAAAAAAATAGAGGGATGTTATTCGAGGCTGGGAGCCATTTTGCCCATCAGAGCACGGATGCCGGGATTGTTCATGAGCTTCTGGAACTGAGGGCTGGATTCAATCGTTTGCAAATCCTGGTTTTGTACTGCTTGGATAAATGCCGGATCAGATAAGGCGGCGATCATGTCCGGATCCTGAGCTAGGGCTTGGATGTCCGTGAGTATTGACGGATCAGAAAGCATTTGCCCCTGTACAGCCTGGATTTGGGCGCTCATAGTGCTGTTTTTAGATTGAGCTGCAGGGGTGTTTTGTGGAGAGAGGCCGTCTTGGGTAACAATACTGGTTACCGAATTTTCAGGGACAGCAATTTCTCCTACAGCACTCTTAAGAATGTAATTGCCGTTACTCATGCCTACGATCTGACCGTTAATTCGCGACCCGTCTTTAAGGGTTACAGTTTTCCCTGCCGACCAAGCGTTCGGCACGAAGAGAACAATACTTATTAAAACAGGCAACAGGTTCTTCATACTTCTAGAGTCTAGCACATATCCGGATGAAAACAAGGGGTTGGTCTGGAGGAAATCAAGTCAGTTGTTCTGTTTTTTAAGGAAAAGCGCAAGATTAGTATTATTGGGCTAGAGAGTAAATTTTTCTTGCGGATTTTGGGGAAGATGGGTATAATTTGCGCTTCAAGCAGAAATTTTCCCGCGGAATTGTCCGTCAGGATATAGTCTCTTGAGAAAAAAGGAAGAACATGGGTAAGGTTAAGCCGCAGAATGAGTGGAAGTTCAAATGTGCGAATACCGGAAAAGCGATCAAGCGCAAGAAGCGTTATTATCGTAACGGAAAGTATTATGTTAATAAATCTGCTTGGCAGGCTCAGGCAAAGAAAGAGGCTGAGGCCAAGGCCAAGCTGGCGGCAGAAGCTGCAGCTGCTGCTGAAAAATCCGCCTGATAGATTGTTGCTTATTTTTCTGACCCGCGTCCATAAAGACGCGGGTTTTTTATTGGCAAGTGTGTAGCAGCTTCGATGCAGATGATGATAAAGGATTGAAAAGAAAGTTTT
Organism: Candidatus Omnitrophota bacterium; assembly: GCA_903944345.1. Lineage (GTDB taxonomy): Bacteria > Omnitrophota > Gorgyraeia > Zapsychrales > Fredricksoniimonadaceae > CAJARJ01. The sequence goes on along the minus strand of CAJARJ010000001.1, from coordinate 12,693 downwards.
CTTATGTTACAATAACGACCTATGTGGACGTCAGGACATAATAATTGTTTGATCCTGTTTTCATGTTATCGAATGGCACAGGATGAGTTTGGGGGGCGTGCGTGATTCTATCGGCATGCGCTCAACAGAACATTTAAATATTAAAAATCGGGCTATATTAGCCCGATTTTTTTTATATAAGCAGTCATAAGCAGTCAAACTTGAGGTGATGCGCTATGAGCTTGGTTCTGGAAAATCCTTCTTTAAATAGGTTGCTGTATTATTATCGTCGGCAGTCCTCTTTTCTTCGGAGAGAACTGGACAGGGACCCTGAGGCATGGGAGGTTTACCAGAGAGATTTTAACAGCGAAGTCGACCGTCTTTTCTGGCAGATAACCAGTTATGAGCAGGAAGCCTTGTCCTGCGGTCGTGCTCAAGACGCCGAGAGGATGAAGACATTCTTTGCCAGGAATTTCAGGAAACATTTTTATTACGGGGAGCTTTCCCGGGCTTCAATTGACAAGCCGTTCGGTTATAGCGGGGATTTTTATGTCATTGATAGAATTTATAGCAACAATCCGGTTACCGAGGGCTATGATCGGCTGTTTGATAACTATTTTCTTACTTCAGCGATTTCGGTTGCTGTCCGCAACCGCAAGAATGATTTTAAAAATGAATTGAAAGCTTTTATTGATTCAAGGCCCGGGGAGCGGCTGCAAGTTATGAGTCTGGCTTGCGGCCCGGCCCGGGAGATTCTGGAATTGCTTGAGGAGAATCCTGCCCTCGCCCGGAGGGTTCATTTTGATTGTTATGATATGGAGCCTGCGGCGTTAGAGTACGCGGCGCGGATGCTGATAAAATGGCCTAATGTATCTTTCGTACGTGCGAATGCCGTCCGGATGGCCTCAAGTAGGGATATTTCCCGATATCTACCCAAGCGCTACGATTTTATTTATTCTACTGGTCTTTTTGACTATCTGGATTTCAGGGTTTCGGTCAAGCTGGTTGAGGGCTTGCGTTCGCGTCTAAAGGAGCGGGGGGCGCTTTTTATTTCTGACGTTCGCGAGCGTTATGCCAATCCCTCTGTTTGTTATATGGAGTGGGCGGGAGGTTGGGATCTATTGTATCGTTCGGACGAGGAGTTCCAGGATATCTTTAGGGAAGCAGGGTTCAGCGTTTCGGGTTTAGAGAGAAGGTATGAACAACAGGGGATCCTTCAGTATGTGAAGGCGCAGATGTAAGCAGAGGAGGCGCGGCATGGACTTGAAAGTTTTGCTGGTGGATGATGAGGTTGAAATTGCAGAGTTGTATATTCGGTATCTTCAGCGTAACGGGTTTTCAGACGTGGCGGCAGTGCATTCTTCACAGGCCGCACTCTCTCATATAGAGCAAAATAGGCCGCATCTTGTTTTTCTTGATATTAGTCTTGGAGAGGAGTCCAATGGAACCGGAATGGATGTTCTCGAGGCGGTGCGCCAAACTCAGCCGCAGTGCAGGATTTGCATGATGTCGGCTTACAGGGATGAATTTGAACGAAGCGCTCTGCAGAAAGGGGCCTATGCGTTTGTCGCAAAGCCATTCCGGCCGGATACGTTACTGGCGATTATGAAAAGGATGCAGCAAGAAATTGTTTAGCAATATGATGGCAAAAGTGGTAAAAAATGCTGGAGGTGGGAGTCGAACCCACAAGCCCGTGAGGACATCGGTTTTTGAGACCGACGCGTATGCCATTCCGCCACTCCAGCGGGATAAAAAATGGAGCTGAGGGGGATCGAACCCCTGACCTCGTGAATGCCATTCAAGCGCTCTCCCAACTGAGCTACAGCCCCAAAAACTCAACTTGAAGGACAGCAATATAACATCCGCTTTTTTATTTGTCAACCGACTTCCTGTCAGGTCTATTTTGTTAATCGTGAAAAGTGCTTGCCAACGAAGTTCTTTTGGGGTATAAGGAACAAGGTTTGAACTGAATGGTTTTTGTAATTATTTTGAGCCGGATTGCCCCGGGTTATTTCCAAAGAAGTTGAAACAATCCTTTTATCAGGAGTCCCTATGTTCGATCAGGTCAAGAAATTAATGGAGCTTAAAAAGCAGGCTGACGCACTCAAGAAAGAACTGGAAAAGGTTGTTGTCGAATATAATGAGGTGCGTGGTATCAAAATCAAACTTAATGGAGCGCAGATGTTTCAGTCAGTCGAGATTGAGGATAGCTGGCTGACTCCGCAGCAGAAGGTGCGATTTCAGACCGAACTCGTTAAGGCCCTGAATATGTCGATACGCAAGTCGCAAAAAGAGGGGGCCATGCAGATGCAGAAGTCCGGAAATTTTAATATTCCCGGATTGATGTAACCCGGGTCAAGACAGGGAGGATAGAATGCCTTACGAAAAAGCTTTAGATGTGGAAATATTCAAGGAAGTCAGGGATTTCGAGGGGACTCGAATTACTGTAGGCGTTTTTTCTTATAATAACGGTCCCAAGAAACTTCAGATCGGTCGTGAAAATCAGAACGCTTCCGGTGAGTGGACTTTCAGCAAGCTTGGCCGTATGACCAAAGAGGAGACCCAAGCGGTTGTCCCGGTCATGACGAAGGCCGTAGAGAGCATGTGATATGGCTGCCCAGGTTTATCTGACTCGCAAAGGGTATCAAATATTGGCAGATCAGCTCGAGTTTCTAAAGACTACCGAGCGTCAACGCATTGCCAAGGCTATCGGTGAGGCGCGCGCCCAAGGCGATATTTCCGAAAATGCTGAATATGATGCCGCTAAAGAAGCCCAGGCGCATAACGAAAAACGCATTGTTGATCTTGAAAGCAAGCTGGCTGCGGTGTCTTTTATTGAGGACATGAATATTCCCGCCGGGAAGGTTTTTATCGGTGCCACAGTTGAGCTGTTGGATCTTGATTTGAATGAAAAGCTTGTTTACACTCTTCTTGCTCCGGAAGAAGTGGAGCTTGTGGATGACGGGTTGTCGGTGTTTTCCCCTATAGGGCGAGGACTTCTGACCAAGATCGTCGGTGATGAAGCCGTTATTACTGTCCCCGCCGGAACAAAGCGTTTCAAAATTCTTTCCATCACCCGCCCCTGATTTTCTCTTGTATAGATTTTTCTTTGTCCGGTCACGACGCTGAGTCTGGCTTTATTTGCGGTGGTTGAGTTATTTTTGATCAGGCGTCTGTTCGAAAATCAGGAATAACCAGAGAATGACCACAGGTATGAGTGCGTAAAGGATTCTGTTGAGTGTTGTGCTCAGCCACCAGACGATTTCAAAGAAGGTATTGATCCAGTAAACCCCTACGACAGCCACCAGATAGAGACAGAGAATAACCGGGATAAAAAGCAGGTCTTTTCGCAGCGTCCTTCTGCCCGCCAGCAGGCTGCCGGTTAAAGTTATCAGCCAGAAACCGTTCCATTTTGGACTGATCAGTTCCATCCCGGTGAAAACAAGAATAGCTTGCAATCTTGGCAGGCTGGTTGGTTTCTCGGCGGAACTTAATCCGTTAATAAAGGTTAAGCTTTCCGGTGTCAGAAATAATTGATAAACAAGACCTGGTGTCAGGCATATTCCCAGAATAGCAATAAAGAAAATCAGCCCCCTTCTGGGCAGCAGGTTGCGCCAGAACACTCCCAGCCAGACGGTCAGGGTGGCGGCCGAGATCAAGGCCAGAACCATTCCTTCGCTTTTGGTGAAACTCATTAGCCCCAGAGATATAGCAGTAACAAAGAGCCAGGCGTTTCTTTGCGATTGACGGAAACAAAGGAAAGAACCGATAGCTGTCAGAAGATAGAGACCAAGCAGCAAGTCGCTATACTGGCTGGAGGCCAACTGAACAATAAAGAAGATTGAAAATAACCAGACTGGCGACAGGAAGGAGTGCAGTCTTCCGGTAAGTTTCTTGGTAAAAAAAAGCAGTGTTCCGGCCGTCAAGAATGAAATCAGGCAGGAGAGAGTCAAAGGGGAGATCCAGACTGGTGTTGATCCGATCGACCAGTTCCAGGCGTTAATGGCCGGCAAGAGGAACGGATAGGCAATGTTTGAGCGCCAGAGCAGAGGGTCAAACATGGCGGTCCAGTTTTGTGCTCCAAGAAAAATAAAGCGTGCTTTAAGGTTCCAGCAGGACCAGGCATCCCAGCCGCCTTGAGGATAAAGCAGGGCGTGAGAGATGATCGGGATTGTCAGGAGTCCGGTCAGGATTAATCCGGCATAATCGGAACGTTTGACGTCGCGCAGCGGCAGGCGGGTCCCGGGTGGACAGCAGAGTAGCAGAGTGATTATTCCGCCTGTCAATAACAGCGCATGGGTCAGCCAGAGATAGGCCGGGGTCATTTGGCCGAACAGTAAAAGGCTTGAGAGGACCAGAAGGCCGCTGAGGCTGATTCCTAGGCTGCTTCCCAGTATAAGAAGCAGGGCGGGAGCTATGCTTTTGCGCAGAAACAGTATTCGCAGACAGATGATTCCTGTCAGGATAGAAGTAAGAAAGGGGAGAGCATGAATCATTGTTTGATTGTCAGGATCAACCCTTGCTTTGTTATTTTGAGGGGGCGGGCTCCGATGTCCTGTATTTTTTCCAGGCAGGCCTTGGTGTCAAGGCAGTCAAAGAGAGTGAAACGCCGGGAGGTGCTGCCCAGATCCAGGATAAGAGGAGCCAGACCGAGCTGTGCCTGGGTGAACTGTGCTCCGTAGAGCGGGGTCTCGATGTTTTTATCAGTAAAATACCCCAGATAGCGTTCGTTGCGCAGGGTTTCGGCGAGCCCTGTAAAAAGGTCGCCGTAGAAGGTGTAAGGAATATTCTGGCGTTTGGCATGCAGGTTTGTTAATGTCCGGGTCTGGGCAATGAAGCCATAGGCAGAAGCCAGGATAATGAGTAACAGAAAAAGGCTGCGGGGGATATCGGTGCGAATTATTTGGAAGATATTCATGCGGGAAGTTGTCAGTTTTGTCAGGGTTTTTGTTCGGATTGTTCTAGCCGAAAATTTCGGGAGCTGAGTGTTATTATTATTTTAATGCTGTCGATGGGAATATCAAATAAAACTTTCAGAATGCTTTATTGTTATATATAATAAAATAAATTTCGTATGAGACATACAAAATAGCGGGATATTTTTACAAGAAGTGTTTTGATTCCTGGCAGTTTTAGTGCCTGGAGTCAGTTTGCTCGGGAGGGCGTTTTGGTTAATATTGGTGTGATCGGCTGTGGCCACTGGGGGCCAAACCATATCCGCGTTTTTTCTCAGTTGGCGTCGACTCGCTGCCTCATGTGCGCGGATCCGGATGAAGCGCGTTTGAAGTCAGTGAAAAATCTTTTTCCAGCCGTCGAAACAACTCGTGATTACAAGGATCTTTTGCGTAATCAGGAGTTGCAGGCCGTTTGTATTGCGGCGCCGACAAAGTTGCATTTTCAGTTGACCCGTGAAGCTTTACAGGCCGGGAAACATGTGCTCTGCGAAAAGCCTTTGACTATGGATGCCGCTGAATGTGCCGAGTTAAGATCCTTGGCCGCTGGCAAGAAACTGGTTTTGATGACCGGGCATGTTTTTCTGTTTAATTCGGGCATCCGCTGGGTGAAAGATTATATTGATTCCGGAGATATGGGCAAAGTTTTTTATGCTCATTCCGAACGGACCAATTTGGGCCCTTTTCGTTACGATGTCAATGCTTTATGGGATTTGGCACCGCACGACATAGCTATTTTTGATTATTTGTTTGGGGGGAGTGCGGTCAGCGCCTCGGCGCGCGGCTTGAAGTGTCTGGGAAATTCTCTTGAAGATCTTGCTTTTGCCACGCTGGATTATCCGGGCGGGAAGCTGGTTAATATTCATGTCAGCTGGGCTGACCCGAGAAAAGTTCGTCAGATAACGATTGTTGGTGAGAGAAAGATGCTGGTTTGGGATGATCTTGATTCTTTGGGGGCGGTACGGGTGTATGACAAATACGTCGAGCGGACGACCAAATATTACGAGAGTTACGGAGAATTTCAGCTTTTGTCACGGGAAGGGTCAATTACCATTCCCAAGATAGATTTGCATGAGCCGCTTAAAACCCAGGGGCAGTATTTTGCCGGTTGCATTGAGCGGGGGGAGCCGGCTGTACTTGCTGATGCCGATCGCGCAGAAGCGGTTATTCGCGCTTTGACGGCCATACAGCAGTCGATGGATCATCAGGGAGCTCCGGTCAGGACAGCATGAACTATTACAAGCATGAAACAGCTTTGATAGCGCAAGATGTTCCGGTAGGAGACGGTACAAGGGTTTGGGCGTTTGTCAATATTCAGTCCGGAGCTGTGATCGGACGTGAATGTAATATTTGCGACGGGTGTTTTATTGAAAAAGGCGTGGCTGTACAGGATAGAGTCACGATAAAGAACGGGGTTTCTGTTTACGAAGGGGTTACTCTGGAGAATGATGTGTTTGTCGGTCCGCATGCGGTATTTGTCAATGATAAATATCCGCGCAGCCGTTCTGTTGAGTGGAAGTTGGAGCCGACTTTTGTCCGGCAGGGAGCTTCTTTGGGGGCTAATTGTACGGTGATGTGCGGAGTGGAGATTGGCGCGTTCGCTCTGATAGGCGCCGGCAGCGTGGTTCTTGAGGATGTGCCCGCCCATGCGCTTGTAGTCGGGAATCCTGCGCGCCAGATTGGCTGGGTTGATCGCCAGGGACGGCGCTTGGATGCTGCCTTGTGCAGTCCTGACGGGGAGACATTTCTAAAGACGGGCAAGGGTCTGCAAGCGGCTGGGGGAACTGATGCCTAAGGTTCTGGTTTCTCCGGTGGCGTTTAATGAAAAGCTCAAGCTGCGCAGCGTGATCGAACGTTACATTCACAGTTCCGCATATGGCCTGTATGATTATATGGTGGTTGATGACGGATCCACAGACGGGACTGTCGAGCTGTTGGCGGAGTATTCTTCCCGGGGAGTGCGAACACTCCGTCATGACCGGCAGAAAGGTGTGGGGGCGGCAATTCGTACAGCCATTAGCTATGCCCGGGAAAACGGTTATGAATTTCTGGTGATTATGGCCGGAAACGACAAGGACAACCCCGACGAGATTGCGGGATTGTTGGCCCCGGCCATTAATGACGGCTATGATTTTGTACAGGGTTCGCGTTACAAGGGGGCTAATGGCGTTGGAGGGGACATGCCTTTTTATCGCAAGGTTGCAACCCGCATGCATCCGCGCCTCATGTCTTTTATTACCGGAGTTCATGTGACGGACAGCACCAACGGTTTTCGAGTTATACGTCTGAAAATGCTGGAAGATCGGGGATTTGATATCAATCAGGACTGGCTGGATCATTACGAACTTGAACCGTATCTGATGTTCAAGTGTATTCGTCTGGGATACCGGTTCAAGGAAGTGTTTGTGACCAAGATATACCCTTCCAGAAAGCTTGGTTATACAAAAATGAGACCCATCTTTGGCTGGTGGAGTATTTTGCGACCATTGTTTCTACTTGGATTGGGGATCAAGAAATGAAGATTTACGGAAAGAATCCTGTTCTCGAGCGTTTGAAAGCCGATCCCCGGAGTATTCGGGTTATTTTTGTTGAGGCGGGGCATCCCGAGCATAGTTATATTGCTTCCAAAGCAAAGAAACATGGTATCCCTATATCGGTTGTCTCCGGGAGTAAAATGATCAAGCTTGGGCGAAGCCTTAACACGCAAGGCCTGATGATGGAAGTTGCTGATTTTGTTTATGCGGATTTTGATGACACGCTTGAGGTCGCGCAGGAACAGGGGCTGACATTCTTTTTTCTTGACGGTATTACTGATCCGCAGAATCTTGGCGCCATGATTCGTAATCTGGGGTGTTTGGGCGGGTTTGTGGTGGTTCTGCCCACGCATGATGCTGTGCATATAACGGATACCGTTTTGCGGGTGGCTTGCGGAGGAGAGAACTATGTGCGTGTTTGCAAGGTCAGCAACCTGAACCAAGCGATCGAGAAGGCGCGTAAGAAGGGCTGGGTTATCGCAGGCAGCGTGGTCAAGGATGGGCAGGATTTGCGTACGCAGGCTTTGCCGTTTCCTTTGGGACTGGTCATAGGAGCCGAGGATCAGGGTATTCGTGCGGTGGTTCAGCAAAAGCTGGATCTCAGATTGACGATTCCGATGGCGCATCAGCGAATGTCTTTGAATGCGGCGAGTGCGGTGGGGATGTTTGCTTATGAGGTTGCCAGACAACGCCGGAGCGTGCGTAAACCCAAAGAGGTGGTTAGTGATGCGGAGCGAATGAGGCCTGTTCAGTCAGCGGTAACCGCAGACCGGGAGAACTACGATGACCTCCCGGAATAATCCTTCTGTTGCGGCACTGAATTTCTTTGCCGAGGCGGGGCTGCTCAAGCGCGTCAAGCGCAGCGGCTGGTGGGTGGCGGGAATCGAGAATCCCGAGAGTGTTGCGGATCACTGTTTTCGTTGTGCCGTCATCGGTTTCTATATTGCTCACGAGGAGAAAGTTGATTCTTACCGGGTGTTGGCCATGACCTTGTTTAACGATATTCACGAAGCCCGGATCAACGACCTGCACAAAATGGGTCATTATTATATTGACTTCAAGTCCGCGGAGAAAAAGGTTTTCAAGGATCAGGTTTCAGCTCTTTCATCCCGGCTCAGAGCCGAGCTGGAGAACTTGCGGGGTGATTACGACAGTCAGCTTTCTCCGGAAGCGCTGGTTGCCAGGGATGCGGATATTCTGGAGTGTCTGGTTCAGGCCAGAGAGTATCAGGATAACGGGTATCCGGTTGCAAGGAAGTTCCTCAAGCGGGCACCGGGTTTTTTGCGAACAAAGACTGCAAAGAAGTTGTGGGAGGCTCTGCAAGGTTGGGACTCGACGGTATGGTGGGAAAACGTGGTTAAATTTGAGCGTTAGGTGAAACCAATGGCTATGAATGGTCTTGATTTAGAACGCTTTGTCCATAATCTTCAGATCGGGATATGTCGGACGACCCCCGGGCAATTGGCCGAGTTCCAGTTCGTGAACCAGGCTTTTGCCGAGATGCTCGGTTATCGTCCGCAGGAACTGTTGGGTGCGAAGTTGTCCGATCTTTTTGCCGATCGGCGGAAGTTTACGGACTTTATGCATTCCTTGCGCACGCAGCGTCAGCTTTCACACCGTGAGGTTGTACTCAAATGCCGTAAGGGCGGAACCATCTGGGCATCGATAACGGTGCATGTCGAGAAGAATCCTCGGGGAAGAGCGAGTTCGCTGGACTTTGTGGTGGAGGATATTTCCGGTATTAAAGAGGTGGAGAAGGATATGGCCCGTTCACGGGAGCTTTTCCGGATTATTTTTGAGAATTCGGCCGCGGGCATCACTGTGACTGATCATGAAGAGCGCATTATCGCCTGGAATCCTTTTGTCGAACAGCTGCTGGGGATGGACAAGAAAGATCTGTTTAACAAGGCGGTCAAAGATTTATATCCTCCCCGGGAGTGGCGGCGGATACGCGGCCTCAAAATCCGGCAGAAAGCGGTCTTATCCGGGATTACAACCCAGGTTATCAGGAAAGACGGGACGGCGATTGATGTCGACGCCTCGATTTCGATTCTCAAGGACAGCCGGGGCAAAGTGTCCGGGTCGATCGGGATTATGCGGGATATTTCCCGGCAGAAACACATCCAGGAAATGCTGGTGCAGGCAAAGATTGCTGCGGAAGAAGCCAATAATGCCAAGAGTCTTTTTCTCGCCAAGATGTCACATGAGCTGCGTACGCCGATGAATGCAATCGTCGGCATGATCGATTTTACGCTGGACACGGAGCTTACGGCTGAACAAAAAGACAATCTGCACGTTGCCAAGGATGCGTCGGCTAATTTGTTGCGCCTGATCAATGATATTCTGGATTTATCACGCGCCGAAGCCGGCAAGATTACGGTTGAGTCATTGGAAATTTCTGTCAGAGATATTGTGCGCAGCGTCTGTCGAGGGCTTGTTATTCTGGCCCAGAACAAGGGGATTACCCTCTCCTGGCAGGCGGCGGCAGATATTCCTGCCTTGGTGATGGGAGACCCGGTTCGGATTCGGCAGATCATAATTAATCTGGTTAATAATGCTATCAAATTCACTCACAAGGGAGGAGTGACCGTAACGGTATCGGTGCACTCCAGAAACGGACAGGAGTGTGAGCTGTTGTTCGGGGTTGCTGACACGGGTATTGGTATTCCCAAACAGAATCAGGCTCGGGTATTCGAGGTTTTCTCCCAGGCTGACGAACAAACTTCCCGTCGATACGGTGGAACAGGTCTTGGGTTGGCGATATCAAGGAAACTGGCGGATTTGATGGGTGGGCGTTTGTGGCTGGAGAGCGAAGAGGGCAAGGGCAGTACCTTTTTCTTTGTGCTGAAATTTACAGTCAGTGCTAATGTAGTTTCTGTGGCTTCTGCCGAGAATTTATCTGTTGCGGATTCGGCAGATCCTGCGGATGATGTGGGGCGTTTGAGGATTCTTATTGCGGAAGACAATCTGGTTAACCAGAAGATTGCTGTACGCCTGCTGGAAAAGCGCGGCTGGGAAGTTGTGGCTGTCGGCAATGGTCAAGAGGCTGTGGCGGCTCTTGGTCGGGCGCGCTTTGACCTGATTTTGATGGATGATCATATGCCCGAAATGTCAGGTGTCGAGGCCACGGCAATCATTCGCACCGAGGAGAAACAGACGGGGATGCATATTCCTATTATTGCGATGACCGCCAATGCTATGGCTGGCGACAGGGAGAAATATCTGTCGCTGGGAATGGACGCTTACGTGTCCAAGCCAATTGACCGGGAGTTGTTTTTCAGGGAGATTATTAATGCAGTCAAACCTCATCTGGCCAATTAGCCGAAGATGGGTAATCATTTGATCCGGAAAGCCGCGGGGTGCCGGGTTGTTTCATAATCGGGGTCAAACAAAGGACGTACCATGGAAGATGTGATTGATTTAAAGGACGTGATGGAAAGAGTGCAGGGAGACAAGGAGCTGTTGTGCGATCTTTTTGATATTTTTGTTGAAGATTTCGTTGGCAAGAGAGATCAGCTGAACGCGGCTTTCGAAAGAGGGGACATCAAGCAGTTCCAGATGATGTCACATGCCCTTAAAGGGGCGTCCGGGAATATTTCAGCCCGGCAAATGCATCTGAATTGTATTGATCTGGATGCGATGGGCAAGAAGGGGGATATAAGCGGAGCAAAACCGATGCTGTCCATGCTTGACCGCCAGTTTGAGTCGCTAAAAGGTGAGATGGCCCGACTCAAGAAAGAGCTTGTCGGGTAGCTTGCCGATTGCATATCGAGGGACTGATATAATATCCTGAGCCGTCCTTTCCCCGGAGAGACTAAATATTGGCTCCCCGGGGTTCTTTCTGGACGGAGACTTCTTGTCAGCACAAGGGCTTAATATGTTTGTCTTACTGGTCGTAGTTGTTGTTCTGGTTTTACTGGGTCTTTCATTTATGGCCGGGCGAAGGCTGTCTGCTGAGGAGACGGAGAAAGAAAAGAAAGCTTCGCGCAGGAGTATCCCGGAAGTTGTGCGCAATGACTCTCCGGATATGGAACGCCTGAACAGGAAGGTTTTGGCTATGCAGGGCAAGCTGGATTCTTTACAGGGGGTTCTGGCCCAGAAAGAAAAGGCTATAGCTGAAGCTGTGCTTATGAATGATGATTTGCGCCGGCAGCTCGAGCAGGAGAAAAACTGGCAGCGACGGGAAGAAGATGCTTTTATTAAGTCCCGGGAGAGAGAAAAGTCGTTTAAAGAAGAGCTGCGGCTTTGTCAGGCCCAGTTGGCAGAAGAGTCTTCTCGACGGATCGTCCTTGAGGGTGAAAAGAAGGATTTGAGTTCTCAGAACAGCGGGTTATCGCAAGAGTTGTATCAGTTGAATTCCCTCAAACTTGTCATGGAGCGTCAGGTGCAAATGCTTACCGACGACGGCAGGGGTTTGAGAACGCAGAATGCCGAATTGCGCCGCAAGAAAGAAGCGGAGCAATGGGTGGCCAAGTCTGATTATGTCCATTTGCAGAATGAATTCCGGCGGCTCAAGGCTCGTCTTGAGAACATGAAACTTCCGGCAGCGAACTCTTCGGTGCCCGTCCGGGATCAAGAGCAAGCGAAGTTTGGTTTATAACAGGAGTTCCTATGCCCTTTACATATCGTCAACGTTTGCCGGAAGCCGAAACTATCCGGCAGCAACTTCCCTTAACACCGGCTTTGCGGGAGCTTAAAACTGTCCGGGATCGGGCCGTGGTGGATATTATTTGTGGCCGCAGTGACAAGTTTCTTTTAATCATCGGGCCGTGTTCTGCCGACAATGAGAACGCGGTGTGCGAGTATGTATCCCGTCTGGCAGCATTACAGGATCGTGTCCGGGATCGTTTACTGCTTTTACCGCGGATATACACTAACAAACCCCGTACAACCGGAATTGGTTATAAAGGAATGGCGCATCAGCCGAATCCCCAGGATGAGCCCAATATTGTTGAGGGCATTCTTGCTATTCGCAGGTTGCATTTGCGGGCGTTGCAGGAATCAGGATTGGGATCGGCGGATGAAATGCTGTATCCGTTTAATTCCCCGTATCTGGAAGATCTTTTGAGTTATGTTGCTATTGGTGCGCGCTCAGTCGAGAATCAGGAGCATCGGCTGACCGTGAGCGGGCTGGATATTCCGGTCGGGATGAAGAACTCAACCGGAGGGGACATAGGCGTTATGCAGATCGGAGAGCGTCGTGTAGGGAAAGAGTGTTAAGATTAGTG